>NZ_AP042467.1:0-1265941 GCF_055392295.1 Methanothermus sociabilis
CAGAGCAGCTTTAAATGCAATTGAAGCTGTTAAACAAGGTAAGATAAATGTTAAATCATTAAATGAATATCATAAAGAGCCGGACCCTGCAGTTACTTGAGGAAATCCTTTATCCTCTCAGCACTCCTTCTCATCTCCAACCTTATTAATCCCAAATTAACATCCTCATCTGTCAAAACGACCAATATTCCTTCACCAACATCCTTCATAAGCATTTTTCCTCTTGATCCTTCAATCATTACCTGTTCCAAAGGTTCCTGTTTTAATTCTTCAACAGATTCCTTTGCAGCCCCAAAAATAACTGATGACCTTGCAGCAACAATTTCAGCATCCATATCTGAACCCAATTCACTCTCAATTATCAATCCATCCTTACCAACAACCAACGACCCATTAACACCATCTATTCTAGTTAAATCTCTTAACACTCTTGAGATCATTTTACTCCCTCTAAAATCTTTTTATTGTTGATGTAATAATATTTATTTTATCATGAAATTAAAATAATTTGGTAGGTATACAACAAACTAAGGGTGGTTCTTTGTTTACAATATCATCAGTTGAAGAGTTATGGGAACTTAATCCATTTATAGTAGTTGGATGTGGAGGTGGAGGAGAAAAATTTGCAAGTTTTGAAGGAGTGGAAACTGTAGGTTTTGTAGATGATGATCCAAAGAAACAAGGGAAAAAATTTTGTGGACTAAAAATACATTCAAGTTTAGAATATTTATTAAAAACAACAGATGCTAAAAGTGTTGCTATAATGTTGCCAATAGGTGCTGAAGCTTCTGCATTAAGATATGCTGTACAAGCTATCGAGCATGGTAAAAATGTAGTAACATCGTTTAGGTCCCTACCATTGTCTGAAAATCCTTCATTAGTAAAACTGGCACAAGAAAGAAATGTTGTTATAAAAGAAATAAGTCCTAGGTTAGACAATGTAAAAAAGATTTTTGGAGTTGCACCTTCTAAATGTACAGAAGTTTTACCTAAAATAACTTATAAACATAAATCTCCTGTTGTATATGTTGGAGGTACTTCACAAGAATGTGGAAAACGCACAACTACAAGATTATTAGGAAAGGAAGCTAAAAAAAGAGGTATAAATGCGGCGGTGATTTCAACTGACGAGATGGGGATAGAAAGAGATATAGATTTTAATTTCAGAGCAGGTAGCCTATCAGCTATGGATGTAGCTTCAGCTGTCATGGGCGCAATAAAATATATAGAAGAAAAAAAAGATCCCGACATAATTTTTGTTGAAAGTCAAGCAAGCTTAACAGAAAGAGGGAATCCGCACCCAAGAGGATTGTCAGCCTCAATACTCATAGGATCAAGTCCAGATGTTACAGTTTTATGTCATCGTCCAAATCACCCATTTAGAAAACCTCGTGGTATAAAAGATGAAATAAGAGCTATAGAGGCATTAGAGCCTACTAAAGTAATTGCTATTTCTTTAAATCTTCGAAATATAGTGAAAAAAGAAGATTTAATTCAAAAATATAAAGAAAGGTATAATTTACCTGTGTTTGATGTTAAGAATGATGGAGCATCTGAATTATTAGATATAATTCTGGAATATATAGGTGGGTCAAATGAAAAAATTAATTGATACATTTAAAAAAAATTTGGGTTTAAATGAAGAAATTACAGAAAAAGAAGTTATAGTGCCAGAACATGAACCTTATAAAATAATACTCTCAAAGATAACTACGGCAGAAGAGTTAGATGAACTTATTGATGAATTGATAGATGGAAACACGTTAATTTTAAATTTAGATTATTTAGAGAAAAATTTTCCTGAAGATGTTGAAAAAGTCGGCGAAAAAATAAAGGAAATAAAGAAAGAATTAGATATTGAAACTATATTACTATGTAAAAATGAAAAAGTATTAATGATTACACCACCTGAAATCAAGATTGTCAAAAAATCTAGCCCTGGTGTTTAGTTTGGAATTACCTATAACAAGGCCAATTAAAGAGGGGTTTGGGGACGAAATAAATTTCAAAAAACTTCTGGAAAATTTGACAAAGGAAGAATTTACAGGTTTTATTAGAGTTACACATGGTTCTGATGAGGGTTACATTCTTTTTAAGAAAGGCTATCAGGTTGCCGCATCATACAGTTCGGATGTTAGGGAAAAAGCTTTAAATAAAATATTAGAAGTATCCAATGATGAAAAATCGTTTATAGAAGTTTTTAAATTAAAAAATGATCAAATTGACTACTTAATAGATATAAACAAATTTTACAAATTAGATAAACCAGTTAAATATTCAGAATCAACTAGCAAGAAAAAATTGAAAAAAGAAAAAGCTGAAGTGAAGAAGGAGAAAGCTGAAAAAATAAAGAAAAGTAGTGTTAGTCGCGAAGAATTATTAAAGAAATATCGTATAAAAGAATTAAATGAAGAAGAAGTTGAAAAGATTTTAGGTGAATTTCTACCAAAAAAGAAAAAGGAAGAAGTAAAGTCAAATAACATAAATATAAAATTGGATGAAATAAAGCCAAAATTAATTCAAAAAATAAAAAAATCGGTCTCTAACATTCCAAATATAAGGGATGTAAATGTTTTGTTGACCTTTGAAAATAAACCTAATTTTAAAGGGAAAATTAAAATCGCTGCTAAATACAAAAGAGGATTATTATTGAAATTACAAGATGTAAAGGAGGAAATTAAAAAATTAAAAGAAAAAATTATAAACACTGTAGAAAAGATTCTTGTCGATGTTTTCGGCAGTGAAAAGATTCTTAAAAAAGTTGAGATCGAGGTAACAATAAGGTGAAAAAATGACGAGAGTTATAGTTGTTGCTTCTGGAAAAGGCGGTGTTGGAAAAACTGTAGTTACAGCAAATTTAGGTGTTGCACTAGCAAAATTTGGTAAAAATGTTGTAATTTTAGATGCAGACGTTGCAATGGCTAACTTAGAATTGATTCTTGGAATGGAAGGAAAACCTGTTACATTACACAATGTTTTAGCTGGCGAAGCTCCAATAAAAGATGCTATTTATGAAGGACCAGAAGGTGTAAAAGTAATACCTGCAGGTATTTCTCTCAGTAGTCTTCGTAAAGTTAAATTAGAAAGATTAGAGAAAGTTTTGGAAGAATTGTTGGAAGAAACTGAAATATTGCTAATTGACGCACCTGCTGGACTTGAAAAGGATGCAATTACAGCTTTAGCAGCTGCAGATGAAGCCTTATTAGTAACAACGCCTGAAATTCCTTCAGTCAGTGATACACTCAAAACAAAAATTGTTGCATCAAAACTAGGCCTTGATATCTTAGGCGTTGTTATAAACAGATATCAAGATAATGACATGTTTTTAACTCCAGAAGAAGTTGAGAAAATATTGGAAACACCTGTTTTAGCAATAATACCTGAAGATCCTGAAGTTAGTAGAGCCAGTGCATTTGGAGAACCATTAGTTACTAAAAATCCAAAATCTCCAGCCGCAAATAGTATAATGAAATTAGCTGCAGATTTAATTGGTGAAAAATATAAACCAAAACTACCTGATAAGACAAGTGTTATTGAAAAATTAATTTCAGTTTTTAAAAGAAGGTGAATAATTTTGGATTTAGATGTTGTAAGTATTGGAAGCTGTAATATGGATATTATTTTAAGAGTACCATCATTTGTAGAGCCAGACAGTGAAATGTATGTAGAAAAAATATATATGCAACCAGGTGGCCCTGCTTTTAATTTTGCAGTTAACATGGCTCGTTTGAAATTTAATACATGGATAATAGCAAGAATAGGCATGGACAGATTTGGAGAGATAATTAAAAAAACTCTTAAAAAAGAAGGTGTGAATATCGAATATTTACAGGAATCAGAAATTCCTACAGGTGTAGCATTTATTAGTGTAGATAAAAAAGGTAGAAGATCCGTATATTCATATATGGGTGCAAATGCAACATTAGATTTCAGTAAAAAAGATATTAAACGTATCAAAACTGCTGATGTAGTATATTTATCTGGAACTTATTGGGAAACTGCACTAAAAGTTTCTAAAAGAGCAAACATTTTTATCTATAATCCAGGATCTATTATAGCGAACTTTGGAACAAAAACATTGTCAAAAATTTTCAAGCACACCTATATTTTGTTTGCAAATGAAAAAGAATTGAAAAAACTTACAAATTTAAATATTGAAAAAGGTGCTAGAATTTTACTAGATTTAGGTGTGAAGATTGTTGTAATTACAAGAGGAAAAAAGGATGCAATTGCAATAACAGAAAATAAAATAGTTAGATGTCCAGCAAAAAAATTAAAAGTTGTAGATACAACAGGAGCCGGTGATGCATTTGCGGCAGGATTTATAGCTAAATGGCTAAAAAATGAAAATTTAAAAAATTGTTTAAGATTTGGGCATCAAAAAGCAGCTCAATGTATAAAAAATTATGGATCAATGCAATTATCTTAAACTTAACCTAAGAATTTTCTAAGATTTGCAGCCTCAAGTATACTTTCTTTTATGCTATCTGTTCCATCTGTTGCTAAGAGATGATATATTTTTCTACTAATGTTCACATGTTTTCTATCTTCTTCAACTTCTGGGAAATGTTCTCTAACAGATTTTTTTAAAGAATCTGTTATAAGTGGAGATTCCCAGTCAAGATATTTTAATGCATCATAAAAATCTTTTTCAAAATTAACATATATATCGCTCAGAAAATCTATATCTTTCTCTGATAATGCATCAAAACCAAGAATTTCTGGTGGTACTCCAATAGAATACAACACACAGGTAAAGGTTATTGCTCTTGGTAATACAATATTTCCCATTTTTCTAGAGTATCCAAAAAGACCTATATGCAGTTTTCTTTTTCTTCTACTAGGTACAAATCTAGATAACCTATTGATTATAGATGCAACATTTGTAATTTGTTTTTGATATTGTTCAGTATATTTATTTATGATATCTAGGGATTTTTCAATGTCAACAATGTCAGCATTTTTTTTCTTTTTTGATTTGAGTTTTTTAATGGCCTTTGAAACATCACTAGGTGGATTGTCATATTTAAATGAAGATTGAATTGTGAAAGTATGAACACTTGGGTATTCCGCTATAATTTGATCAACTGTTTTAGGTTTTAAATTTCCCCGGAAAGGAGCAGATCCAATTCCTATAATGGGATATATATCTATGGATATTTTTTCAGCTAGTTCATCTAACTTCATTAATGCTATTTTATTCAATAACAAGGCAGAAATCATTCCATAATTCATGGCTGGGTCTGAACGTGCAAGAAAAACTCTTTGATATTCAAAATTTTTATCTCTAAGATAATTTTCTGTAATCTTATCAGAGTTTAACATTGATTTGTAATCCTCAAATAAAGGTATTACGTTTATTTCTTTAGGTTTAAAACTCCCAATCCATTCTTTTACAGTTATATCTTTCTTCCTAATTAACATCTTTTCTTTTCCAGCTACAAACTTCTTATAATAATAATATATCCTATTTAAATCATTGGCTGAAGTTGTCATTGGTAAAATTACTTCAAAAATAGGGGCAATATCTTCACCATAGAATACCTTTGCTGTATCGTAGGATCGAGGTATACTTTCCAATGTTTCAATTAAAATTTTAGATTCG
The DNA here is from genome assembly GCF_055392295.1 of Methanothermus sociabilis. Classification (NCBI taxonomy): domain Archaea; kingdom Methanobacteriati; phylum Methanobacteriota; class Methanobacteria; order Methanobacteriales; family Methanothermaceae; genus Methanothermus; species Methanothermus sociabilis. The sequence goes on from NZ_AP042467.1 coordinate 5,606, forward strand.
GCTCTTTCTATTGCGGGATTTGGTACTCTTAATGTCAAAAATACATCTTTTCCTAATTTATTTTCTCTAAAGAATAATTCATATTTTGTTAAAAGTTTTTTTACTACATAGTTATCTACTTCTTTTCCTTCACAATCCCACATCTGTTCATCGCAACCCAAATGTGAAAAAACATAGTAAGTTTCTGTAACTTCATCTTCACCTTTTATTTCACTGTTAGGTGAAAAGAAAGGAGGGTTAACATTGTCAGGGTGTTGAGTACTCATACATCTTGGTATATACATTCTATTTCACCCTTTTCCCGCATTTTAATTTTAATTCTTTTTTTACTTCACTTTTTAGTTTTCTGAATTTTTCTCTGGTCTTTTCAAATTCCTTTAAATTTGTAATTAAAACTCCTTTCTTTAATTCTTCTTGCCTAGATGCAACAAGTTCATCTAAAGATATTAACATTCGTAGAATGCTCATATACAATTTCTTATATTGTCCAGGAGGTGTTATTTTTTCATAATCAAAAAATATTGATTCAATATTTTTCTTTAAAATATTTAAGTTTTCTATTTCATTTTCTCTTTCTGAAAGATCTTTTAAATTTTTGCTAAATGATTTTAACAAGGATAAAACTACATATGTAGTATCTGTAATAGTTTTTTGACTTTTTCTCAAAAATTGGCATTCAGTCATTTCAAACATCTTAATCACTAGGAATAACTATGTTTAACTTTTGGCTTTAAAGAATTCATCAGGTTTTAAAACACTTATTCCTGTTATCTTACCCACAATTTCTATCTGAATAACCCATTTTCCATTTTTGTCTGGGATTAAGTTTAATTCATCTGTTAAAGCTTCTTCCACCTTTTCCACAACTTCATCTTTGTTTATTTCACTTCCTCTTAAATCACATCTAACACTGAAAGTATCATTAGCCTTTACTTTTTTACGACATAAATTGACCACCTTATTGACAATACTGTTGATATTTGTTTTTACTACGGCTTCAATGGGAATAATTTTAGAAATATTTGGTAAATTTGCATTTGCTATTATTTTCACTGCTAATTTAGGATCCATCGTCAAATTTATTAAAAGAAGATTTGGAAAATTTGATTCTTTTATATCTAAAACTGGTTCATAATCTTTTAACAATAATTCTATCTCTTCTGATCCAACAATTTCTTCTCCTTTACGACCAGCAAATGTAACCAAAAGATTAAATTTTGTACTAATTTTACTTCCTCCTGTCTATTTCATCTCCATAAGCTTCTTTTGGTACTATTGCCTTAGTAACAATGGAAACACCAAAAATTTTTATTAAATCACCAGGTATGAATGGTAAAATACCCATTGCAAGTATATTCCAAATTGTGGGTTGGATGCCCTTGCTCATTTGCCAAAATGCTAAACCAATTGCACCTGGTACATAAATAAGTACAAAGTTAGCTATCAACATTAATATCAATATATGCTTAAATTTTCTTGCAGAAATATATCTGTCAATGAAATGACCTATAAATAATGATGCAAGGATAAATCCAATTAAGTATCCTCCTGTTGCACCTAATAATACTGTAATACCTCCTTTTGCACCTGCAAACCATGAAATACCTGCTGCTCCTAAAATTACATAAAATAGTTGGCTAATACCTCCCCAATATCTACCAAGAATAACTCCAGACAATAAAACAGCGAAAGTTTGTCCGGTTATAGGTACAGGAGTCCAAGGTAATGGTATGACAATTTGTGCCATAATGCCAGTCATGGCTGCAACTGCCAGTGACATAATAGTCTTAACTACAACGCCTTGCGATGTCCTCCATTTAAAAAAGTTGTAACGTATTTCATAATATTTTTCTAAGTTCATTTAGCTCACCTCCTTTTAAAACTTAAACTAAGTAAATAAAAATTCACAAGCCTCTATAACATGTTTTTTGTCTTCTTCAGCAGCTTTTCTAATTTTGACAGTAATATCATGGAATAGCTTGTTAATTATAGATCTTGTTAAATCATTAAAAATTTTTTCGGGATTATTAGAAGTTTCCAACATTTTTAAAGCTTTTTTAACTTCTTTATTTCTTATCTTCTCTGCCTTAATTCTAATTTTTGATATGATTTCTTCAACCTCTTTATGTTTTAACATTTTTTCAAGAGATATCATTTCTTCCTCTATAATTTTCTCCGCCTTTTCTGCTTCTTTTTCTCTTTTTTTACGATTTTTTTCAGCTATAACTCTAAGGCTATCTATGTCAAATACATTAACTCCAAGATCTTTTACTCCTTCCTCTACATCTCTAGGATTTGCTATATCGATTATTATTACAGACTTCCGCCTTTCAGGAGGAATTTTTTTAATTCGTTCCCGAGTTATTACAGGGTGTGGAGCTCCTGTAGCACTTATGATTATGTCCACATCTTTTATTACATCTTTTAATTTTTCAAAACGTATAGCACGTCCTCCTAATTCTTTTGCTAATTTTACAGCCCTATCATATGTCCTATTAGCAACTAAAATTGCTTCAAGATTTTTATCTGCCAATGATTTAGCAACCAATGTACCCATTTCTCCAGCTCCAACAACTAAAACTTTTTTATTTTCCAAACTTCCACATATAGATTCTGCTAACTCAACTGCTGCAGATCCTATAGATACAGATCCCTCACTAATTTTTGTTTTTTTCCTTACTACTTGTCCAACATGGATCGCCTTATTGAATATTAATTCCAAAAGGTCACCACATGTTCCATTATTTTGTGCTTGTAATTTAGCATCCTTTATTTGTCCCAAAATTTGTGTTTCACCTATTATCATTGATTCTAGGCCAGACGCTAATCTTAATAAATGCAATATTGCTTTTTTATTTTTTTCAATGATTACATCCATATTTTTAAAGATATTTTCATCAAAGTTATCAGTCACAATATAATATTCCACGCGATTACAAGTTTTTATGCTGACACATTCTTTTATTTTACCTGCTTTCCATAAAGATTTAATGATTTTTGCCATCCTTGGAGCAGATTCCTCCAATGTTTTTACATCTGCCATCTTGTGGTCAACTCTAATGTTGATGATCATTGAAATTTTCCTCACCTCTGCAATAATTTATCAACATAATTTTTGGCTTTTTCTAAGTTTCCATCTTTTAGATATTCTTTGATTTTTTTGTCATTAAATAGTTTGTATAATATTTTTTTCCTTTCTCTATGGTCATTGAATAAATTTTTAATTTTTTTTCGTGCATAATTTTGTAGTTCAACATTTAAAACATCTTCTTCATTGATACAGGATTTTATTTTTTCTTTTAAATATTTAGCCATTAGTGGACTTTTACCCTTAGTAAAAATAGAAATTTGAATATCATTAATAGAAAAAACCGAAGGAATCGCTATATTACCTTTAATTAAGTCATCTGCACGATTTACTAATTTATTTTTAGCAAGTTTAGTGGCTTTTTCATTTAAATATTTATCAGGAGTTGCTACAATTACAATGTCTGCCCATTTTATCCATTTTTCCATTTCATGAAGTGGTTTAGTATTAAAATTTCTTAAAGATTTATTACTACCTAGAATAACTTCTGCTCCAGCTTTAATAAATTTTTTTGCTCTCCTTCTTGCAACTTCTCCAGAACCAAGTACAAATATTTTTTTTCCAGTTACATTTAAAAAAATAGGTATCCAAGCCATTTTTATCTATTTATTTAAATTTTTAAGCCTTAAAAGCTTCATTGCGGTTCTAATATCATAATCACAATCTTCTAAAGTCGATTTTGCTTCTTCAACTGATACATTAAAAGCTTCTGCTAATGCCTTTATTGTATCTTCTTCACTATATTTCGCCTTATTAGTAAGTTTTTCTGCCAGTTTTTTCTTTAACTCCATGTATTCATCTACATCCATGTTTATTTTCCTTAGAACATGGTCTCTGATTGGACAAGGTTTCGATGGTTTACAACACCATACTAATGATCCAAAACATGTTTCTTTACCTGCCCCTAACCTAGTATTTTTTGCAAATTCTTTTTTGATTTTAACATATTCCTCTGGTGTTAATTTTGCTTTTTTAAGTGCATCATGGATTGGACATGGTTTTATTGGAGGGCAACAAAAAGCTAAACCTCTGATATCTCCTCCTCTACAAATATGTGATGGTGCATCTTCCCAACCCATGTTTACCCTCCATCATCCTTCCACAGACATTTTCTTTTTTTCTTCTGGAGTTAATTCTTCTACAATGTCTTCAGGGTCGCCGATTTTCAATATTTTTCCACCTCTCATCAACGCTGCCCTGTCACAAACTTCTAAAACAAAATCCATATCGTGAGATACTATAATATATGTCTGATCAAGTTCTTCTCGTGATTTAAGAATTGAATCACTAACCTGTATTCTCGTAATTGGATCCATTGTACCTGTAGGTTCATCTAGAATTACAATTTTAGGTTCTTTTATTAATACCTGAGCTAAAGCAACTCTGTGTCTTTCACCACCACTTAACTCATCTGGCATTTTATGTAGCAATTCTTTTGCTTTTTTTTCATTAAATCCTACTGCTTTAAGTACATATACAGCTTTCATCCTAGCAAATTCTGCAGGTAACTCAAGATTTATAGCATCAGTTAAATTTTCTAGTATTGTTCTATGAGGATATAAGCTGAATTCTTGATGTAATATACCAATATAAGGAATAACTCTTCCTCTTTTTGTGGGCCCCTTTTCTTTCATATTTATCCATTCGTCACCTAAACGGATACAAACATCGCCATCGCTAGGATCTGTTAATCCTGCTATCATTCGAGACAATGTTGTTTTTCCTGCACCACTTAATCCAACTATTCCAAATATTTCTCCCTCATAAACATCGAAAGATACACCATCAACAGCTTTGACCATGCCTCTTTCAATTGAATAATAATGTTTTTTAAGATTTCTTACTTTAATTATTGGATTAACAAATTCAACACGTTTTCTTTCTTTTAATTCTGGGACATGTTCAAGGAATTTACCCACAACCGTCTCAGGATCTCCTTCTTCAACAACTTCACCTTCATCTAACCATACAACATAATCAGGCAATTCTTTCATAACTTCTGGCCAGTGAGAAGTCACAACCATCGTAATATTTTTTTCTTTAACACCTTTAACAAGTGCTGAATGTACTAAATCGGCAGTTCTTGGATCTAATGTACCAGTTGGTTCATCAGCTAAAAATAACATTGGATTCTTAGCTAATTGTCTAGCAAGAACAACTCTTTGCTTTTCACCACCACTTAAGTCTCTTGCTATATGTGTTATCCTGTGTGTTAATTGTACCATCTCCAATAATTCTATAGCTTTTGGAACACTTTTTTCATATTCTAGCTCATCAATTGCTTTAATTACATTGTCAATTACAGGTTCATCTTCATATAAAGCAAAAGTTCTTTGTAGCATTATTGCAGTTCTTTTTCTAATAGCTGCAAATAATTTTCTATCACAATTCCAAAAATCTACTTTTTTAAATTTAAATTTTCCACCACATAGACAATCTTTACCTTTATATGAGGGCGGTTCTACACGCATACACTTAGGACATATCGCTATATTATATATAACACTGCCTTCTGTTGGTTTATAATCTCTCATCCCTCTTAGCATGTTTATTAATACTGATTTACCGGCTCCACTTTTTCCTAATATTCCAACAACTTTTCCTTCATCTATTTTTAAATTTAAATTTTTTAAAGCATATTTTCCGTTAAATGCCTTACTAACATTTTTTAATTCTATGAAGTTCATGAAAAATCACCTTCATGAAAAGTATTATGTTTAGGTATAGTTAAATTTTTTTCAGGTCGAAATCAATTTTTCCACCAAGAGCTGCACGTGCTATGGATATACCATCTGCACCACTTTTCAACATATTTCTAGCTGATTTGATGTCTCTTATGGAGTTGTTACCAATTAAAAATGCATTTTTTATGGCACTGCTAACTTTTTTTACAGAATTTAAATCTGCACAATCAGCGCCTGGCTTCATAGCATCAAAATGTATATAATCACAACCTATATCATCAAGTAATGATGCTACCTCTCTTTCATCGACCCCTGGAACATTAGCTCTAAATTTAACAGAAACAGGTTTATGTGCTTTTTTTACAACCTCTGTAACATATTCTTCTAAAAAATCCAAATCATAAAGTAATGCCTGCCCACAACCCAATTCTATTATTTCTTTTTGTCTACAGTGGGCATTTATTTCTATTATGTCAATACTTTTAATTTTAGATATTTTGATTATTGGATCAGGAGTCACAGAACGCAAATTCACTGAAACTAATACATCACTATAGTATTTTTTAATTTTTTCAGATTCTTTTTTTATAATATGAGGTAATTTTTGGGGTTCGATGTCAAATTCAGGCCTTCCTCTTTTAATCATTTTTTTTCCAGCAGTAGCAGTGAGATTATCAGCGTTATAGCCTCCTAAAGTAACCATATCAAATCCATATGGTATCAATTTTAAACAAAAATCAGCATTTGTTATTCCAGCCATTGGTGCCAAGACTTCAATTTATCATCTCCTTCTCTTCAATCATGTGGACTAGACTGGATGTATTACCTTCTCTTATTGCTTCTAGTGCTAAATCTGCAAGATTTGCAGCCTTATATGCTGTAGATGCTTTTCCCACACCTGCTTTTAATTCTATATTTAGTTCTTCATCAACAATTTTTAAAATTTTTAATAAAGCATTTGTTTTCACACCATTACATAAGGACATAAAGTTATCTCCACCAATAAAGAATATAAGCGCCCCTTTTTTGAAAAGTTCATCCATTAATATTTGATATACTTTATTAACAAAGAGAAATGTGTCATATGCAGATACCGTATCTGTCAATTTTTTAGTTATACCATTAATGTCAATATGAGCTATCTGTACAAATCCATTTTCAGCTATACTATCTACAGCTAAAATTTCTTTACGTTTTGGAGATTGTGCACTACCATATTTTTGAAGGGCCTTTGTGGCATTGTATTGTGCATCATATGGCGTGTTTCCAGCCCCTATTCCCATACTTATTGTGATTGGATATCTATTCCCTATAGATTTTTGAATGTGTTTATGGTCTTCAATAGATATATTATTGCTAATTGCAAGCATGTTATCAAAACGTGTAAAAAAAACTAATCCTCCTCTTGCGGCGAATTGTTGCTCAAGATCTGCATACAATTCTGCTTGTAATATTTGTAAATCGGATTCTGCTTTTGGAGAAGGAGTCACTGTCCAAGGACCATAATTATCTATCTGTATCAAAGTCATCTGTATCATATATTCCACCTAACACTACTTTCGCCACTCTTACTTTGTCTTTAATATTTCTCATTAATATATTCGTCGTTTTAACATCTTTTATTATTTTTTCTACTTTTTTTAAATGAATATCTTTATTATCTAGTACAAATCTATCTAAAAAATCTTTATACATGAGACACACACCATAAGATGTAGGTTCATATCCAATTGCCTTCATAAATTTAGCTGCAGGTCCACTAAAAGGTTTATTACCCAAAAATGGTGAAACTGCTGCAACATAAACTTTTTTTAATGCTTTTTTTACACCTTTCATCGATATTATTGGTCCTATAGATGTAACCGGATTTGAGGGACCAATTACAACTATATCAGAATTTTCTATTGATTCTATAACCTTAGGGGCAGGTTTAACATTTTTATAGGAAACATCAAGTACATTTGGTTTTGCATTTTTTTCTATTAAAAATTCGTGAAATTTCATCTCACCTTCATCTGTTATTATCTTAATATTTGACTCTTGATTACTCATTGGTAAGACTTGTGCTTTAATACCAAGTATTTTTCTTTGTATGTCTACAGCCTTTGATAAGTCATATTTTTCCTTTAAAATTGTTTTTTGAATTTTAAAAGCTCTATCTTTATCTCCAATTTTAAGTAATTCTGGACAACCTAATTTTTTGAGATATTCATGAGTAACAAATGTGTCATCTCTTCTACCATACCATGTTTTTTCATTTACAATATCTGCAAGAGTATATAACACTGTATCTACATCTGGAGCAATGTACAAACCTCTATAGTAAAAATTCTCAACTGTATTGACAATTATGGTTAAATCTTCTTCCTTTATTAATTTTTTTAATCCTTGGATTAACTTAGGCCCACCTGTTCCTCCAGATAATACTGTTATCATCTAAACACATCATATTCTTTTTTTCTTAATAAAAGTTTAGCGTTTCCATCGCCTTTAAGATGATCAAATTTATATCCACGTACTATAACTACAGGTATTCCTTCATTTGCTTGCCCCATAACCATTGATGCTGCCGAAGCAATTTCATCTGCCACCGCAATTTTCGTTGTTTTTAATTTTCGGCCATAAAGATCTTTTTCACCCCTTCTGTCCCATAGTGGATTTATTCCTGCCACGCCAACTGCAACACCTATTCCTCCATCTCTAAATGGCCTCCCTTGTGTATCTGATATTATTACAGCTATATCTTTCCCAGTTTCTTTTTTTATTTTATTATAAATCGTTTTAGCACTTTTATCTGGATCTTTGGGAAGTGGTTTTGCAAAACCTTTTTTAACGTTGGACTCATCTACACCTGCATTTGCACATACAAAACCATGATGGGTTTCTGTAATTACAAAATCATGACCTATCTTTACCAACTCTTCAGATTCTCTTAAAATAACTTCCACTAATTTAGGATCTTTATTTATCTTTCTTGCGAGTTTTTTAGCAAATTCACTACATTCAACTTTATTTAAATCTATTAAATTACCTTCTGCTTTAGACACAATTGTCTCAGCGACAACAATAATATCATTATTCTTTATTCCTACCTTTTCCTTTTCTGCACATTTTATTATTAATTTACCTAAATCATCTCCTTTTTTAATCATTGGTAATTTAATACCTATTAGTTCAATTTTCTGCATTTAAGCACCTTGCATACATTTCCCATTTTTCTTTTTTAAAAGCAGCTGCAGCAGTTACTGGATGTGTAAATTTCTTAAAAATACCTTTATTTAAAATAAAATCTACAGCTTCTTTAGCATTTTTTGCTTCAAATTTTACTTCTTTAGGTACATTATGCTTATACACTGCTATATAATATGATTTCATTGGTTTAATTTTTTCGATTCTTATGAAATCTTTTGTAACAATTCCTATGTATCCTTTTTTATTATTTATTACACCTGCAATTCTTGGTGTATTATATTCATCTTTTTCATAATCAAAAACAAGAAGTGCTAAAGTCATTGCATCCTTCATGTTCATGCCTGATTCAATCTTTTCAGCTATAATATCTGTGTGTGATCCATTTGAAACAACTGCAACATCATCAACTATTCTTATACAATTATAGGAAATATATGGATTTTTAAAAATTTCTTCTTCATGTCCTTCTTTAGGAACAATACTTATTTTATTTTTAAATATTTTTGCTACTCTATTTGGAAAGGATCTACTAGACACACGATATGCTACATAATATCCATTTTCATTGCTTCCAACAACTAAAAATCTTCCAACATACAAAAATACACACCTCCATTACTTATTTATAATAATTAAAATTTAATATAAAAATCATGATCAAGGGGATTTTGAGGTATCAATTACAAATTGAAGGTAAAGTTGTAACGATTGACGAAAGAAAAATTAGATTACTCCGAGGTATTAAAAGATATGGTTCAATTAAAAAGGCATCGGAAAATTGTAGAATTCCATATAGGACAGCGTTAAAGTATATTAAATCTATGGAAGATGAATTAGAGTCTAAGATAGTTATTACAAAAAGAGGTGGGCTTGGAGGAGGAGGGAAAACTAGATTAACAACTACTGGTGAGAGAATCTTACTTGAATATCAAAAATTGAATTATTTGATTAAAAAGCACAAACATGTAAATGAGTTGGAGGGTGTTGTAAAGAAGATAGATAAATCTAAGAGATTAATGATCATTGGTGTCGATAACATTGAAATTGAAGTCCCTTTAGATCCTAAAGTAAAAGAGGGAGATGAAGTTATAGTTTTCATAGATCCTGAAGATATTTTTATAACTTTAGATGTACATAAATCAAGTGTTAGAAATATTATAAAAGCAAAAATAGTTGGTGTCAAAGTAAAAAATGGAATTGTAAGTTTAAAGTTGCTAGCTAATAATCTACATTTCTTTGCAGATATAACTAAATATTCGTGGGATAAATTAAAGTTAGATTTAGAAGATGAGGTTTACATAGGATTTAAAGCTTTATCTACAGCTGTTATAAAGAAAATATAACGATTAAGTAGTTCAATCAAGTAATCCCTTAGTACTTTTAATCTTGTTATCCTCTAAAGTAAGTGCATCTGAAATTGCAATTCCCAATGCTTTAAACAATGCTTCTGCTTTATGGTGATCATTTACACCCTCAACTTCACAATGTAAGGTGATTCCATAATTTTTTGCAAAACTATCTAAAAAATGAGGAATGTTTTCTGTTGAAACATCTCCAATTTTTTCTCTTTTAAAACTACCTTTTATTTTAAAAAATGCTCTTCCACTTATATCTACGGCAACCATAGCTAATGAGTCGTCCATAGGTACAATAGCACTTGATATTCTTTTTATACCTTTCTTACTACCAGTACATTTTTTAAATGCTCTACCAAGTACGATTCCTATATCTTCAACTAAATGGTGATCATCAACATCTATGTCACCTTTAGAAGTTATTTCGATGTTAAAATTACCATATTTTGCAAATGTCTCTAATAAATGATCAAGAAATCTTAAAGATGTATTTATTTTATATTTTCCATCGCCATCCAAATTTAATAATATTGATATTTTTGTTTCCAATGTTTCTCTCTCAATTTTACATTTCCTCATAGAAGATCATCTTATTATTTTTATTGCTTGTCTGGGGCACCTGGTAGCACATATCATACATAGATGACAATATTCTAAATTTGTTGCTTTTGCTTTTTTATTAATTTTCCAAATTTTACCACCTTTTGGACATACCAGCCTACATACACCACAACTATTACATTTATCATTTACAATTATTTTCATTTATGTCCCGTTTTTAGTTTTTAATTTAATATATTCACCTATTGCTTCTCTTGTTGTGCCTACCACTGCTCTATATTTTTCTTTACCAATCATTTTCTCTAATTTTCCTTTTACAACAATTTTTTCACCGTTCTTTGCCTGGCCTGCATAAGTATGTGTAAATGAAACTACTTCATCAATGTTTGCACCAACATCAGGACCCTTTAAAACCTTCGTATTTTCAACTTTATATACAGCAGGTGTATCAAATGATGCTATATCATCGACAACTGTACATTCAAGCTTTATATCAGCAATTTGTTTATACTTTATTTCTTCCCATTTACCTTCTATTTCACTCCATTTCCTTGTTGCTAAGACATCAAATAAAGTTCCATCTATCAATCCTCTGTTATTTTTTCTTCTTTCATACCAGCAAAATTCTTTGAATGATAATGTATTATCTTTTATACGTTTTTTATACACTTTTTTCCAAGTCTTCAAATCTAAATCTCTCAAGCCATGATTTTTATTTTTTATTTCTGCAAGTTTTTCTCTAACTATTTTATGATTTTTCAAGCCATAAATAACAAAATCAATATCAGATTTTTTTGGATCATAAAGTCCTGGTAATATAGAACCAGAGACTCCCATATATTTATATTGAAGTCCTACTTCATCATGAAAAATTTCTGCAAGTTTTATAACTTTTTGGAGCAATTCCACCTCAGGATTTTCGTTTAAAATTTTCTTTAGTTTTTCATTTGGTTGTAGTATTTTTTTAACCTTTCTTTTAGGAACTGATAACATTTTGATATTATTGTGATAATAAATGTACTCAGTATTTTCTAGAAGTTCGTAGGCTTCCTTTGAATTTACCTTTGAATATTTTTTGTTGTTTATTTGCCTATCACCATTAGGATCTGGAACATATCTTAAAAATGCTATAAATCTATCTTTAGGATGTAAATAAGACACAGTTGCAAAAAAGAGGTCATCTTTCGTGTATATAAAATCACGTGGTCTAGATCTCACCTAACCACCTTCTTTAAGGAAAATTTTATTCGATAAAAATTGTAGAAACTAAAAATCTTATAACCTGTGAACCACTCCTATGGAGCTTCTACTATGGGGAAATTTGTCAAAAACTATCTCTCTATAGGAAATAATTCTGAGTAGAGGTTTTTCTTTCAGACAGGTTATTAGGCTATCTTTTCCCTTCATTTTTATTTTACACATGTCTTCTGATATTCTGCATTTAACTCCTCGAATACTAGGTTTTTTAACTTTATATTAGAAGTGAAAGAATTTACCAAGACTTCACTGATAAACTTTAAAAATAAGCTGTACTTCATCTTTGTCTATATAGGGTCTGTCAAATGAAATTTTTTTCCCAGTGATATCCATATAGAGCAGAGACATCAGATGTACATAGGGACATATATATGGAGTTTTACCTTCTTTTAACATTTCCTGCAAAAATTCACTTAAATAAGGTTTTTTAACAATTAATATAACATTTTTGTCATTTTCTTTTATTTCAAAACTTTCTGCTAAGTTAAATTTTAAAAATAAATTTTTTAAGTCGCTGATATTCATTTTGTCTTGTATGTAACCATGCCTTTCAAGAAATTTCTTCATATGTTTTGCGACTGTCATGCCTACAGTTTTTCCACTTTCACCTAATAATTCATATAATGCAGAATTAATGCCATAAAATAGTGAATTAAGGAATACATGTCTTTTTTCCATTATTTCACCTCTACTTTTATTCCGCCAATTTTGGGTGATAAGTAATTGTAGATTACTGCCGCCAATCCAGAAATTATGAATCCGACTATAAATCCAATTACAGGTGCACTGAGTATCCCAACAATCATTGCATTATAATTAATTGCATAAGGCATTGGCATCATTGACATAGATGTATAAAGAATAGAAGACCAAATAACAGTAATTATTAAATTTATTATAGCTGAAATACATGCGATTATTATTGCAAAAGGTATAACACGTATTTTTCTTATCTCTTTAACTTTCTTTTCTTCTTCCATTTATTTCACCAAAATTTTTTAAAGGCTTTTTTGTTTAATTTTATATAAATACCTTTTCTTTTTAACTTTTTAAAATGAAAAATAAAAGACTATTGCTCAGGCCTTCTCAATAGATATCCTACCGCCATCAATGCAATCAATATTATAACTCCGATTATTCCTGCGAATGGCACTGATGATGGACTTCCAATTCCTTTAGACACTGGTGTAATCTCATATGCTTTTCCTGCTGCAGCACCTGTAATTCCTGCTTTACCTCCTGCTCCAGCAGCTTGAGCTGCTCCTCTTGCACCAACTTCACCACCAACTCTACCTGAAGGACCTGAAATTCCTGGTGAAACTCCCCTTGTTGCTGCAGTTCCAATTCCTACTCTTCCTAATGCAGTTGGAGCTCCTAATTGTGATGGTGCTCCTGGAATTGAAGGTTGTGGTGTAGTTGTTGGAATTCCAGGGATTGAAGGTTGTGGTGTTGTTGGAGCTCCTGGGATTGAAGGAGCAAATGCAGCATTTTTTGTTGCTATATATAGCTGAGATCTTACTGAATTTAATAGATTTGGATTTACATAGTTTAATGCCCATCTTATCATAGCTATATTTCCACAACTGCAATCACAGCATGCTGGTCCATATCTGGCTATTAGAGCTGCCCATCTATTTGCAATTAATCTAAGAGTTTCTGTAGATGGATGCCAGAAGCCTCTGTGGGCTGCTGTAAGTAATGTACCTATGATGCTTATCATTGCATATGCTCTATTTCCAGTTGATAGCCATTGTGATACTCCAATGTTGTATTTGTCTTTCACATATACATCTACAATTTCATTCCACATCCAATCTTGGACTAGGTGAGGTGTTGTTACTTGAGATAACCAAAGGTTTGAGACAAATTTACGGCTGAAGTATCTGCCAGTTGGATCTGTTTTCATCATTCCTGTTATCCATGAAGGATTAAAGTAACGTGTTGCCATCTCTTTAACCATAAATTGTTGTAAATCAAATACCTTTGGGTTATTTCTGTTTGCATAACTTAAAACCATTATTGTTGGTGGAGATTTATTTATTCTTTCTATTGCCATTGAAAGTCCGCCCCAATAATCAAAGAAATCATCATTGTCAAGAACTCCATAAAGGTTTGTGTTTCTACTTGTATATACTATTGACACTCCACTTAATGCTCTCTTAAATACTTCTGGATTGTTAACTCCCCATTTCGTGCTTGAGTAAATATTACTCATTCTATTTATGTAAAAATCTGCGAGCTGTGTCCTATTACTCCATGTCCATGCCATTTCAACAGATTTTGATATACCAGCCCCATAATCATTTTCTGGTGGTGCAAATATTCGAGATATTGCAAGTTCTCCAGCTTCTTCTGGAGTCATGTTAAGGGACAGGTAATATGCAAAATCTCCCACCCAGTGTTTTGCTATATAATTATCATTTAATGATTCGGATCCTAATCCATAAAATCCTACAGGTGTCAATACATAATCTAGAGCTTTTTTTAGTTTTTCACCATATTTCTTTTTAAGTGTTTCATTATTAAGTATTGTATAATATGCTGCTGCAAGAGCCAATCTAAATGCTTTATCTAATATTCCAACTTGTCTACTGTACAAATCTCTAAATAAACCGGTTGTAACTATAACTACGTCAATTCTTTTCTTTGGCCATCCTTCTGGCCTAGCAAGATCTTTTAATTCTACAAGTCTTGGAATTTCTTTGACTTTAGCGCCTCCAACACCAGCACTTGGAGAGCTTGACCATTCTGGCTTTGCTCCAATAAGATGAAGTACCATTGATATTAATGCTCCATCATCACGTGCAGTTTCTGTACAAAAAATCCCTACAGCTATCTTTTCGACTTTACTTGCTTCTTCAATAACTTTTCTTTTTTGATTGGGTTTAAGTTTTGTAAATTTCTTTTTATAGAGTTTTTCTGAAATTTTTTCTGCTAAACCTTCAAGTGTTTGCATTGCTAATATTTTACCATATTCAACAGCTTTTTTAGTTGGTATTTCTTCCGCCTGATTTTGGAAAAAGTTTCTTCCCGTTGGTAACACGTCTGGATTAACTACTGGATCATTTCCAGGCCCTGGTGGTATAAAACCACAATTTAACGCATTTAACAGTGCTTTTATTTCATTTTCAATGCTTTCTTTTATTAGGTTTACATATTTCAATGCTTCTTCAAGAACTTTTTTTAATCCCTCTGTTGGGTTTGAAGTTAAATTATTTACTGTTGATGTAAGACCATTTCTAATTAAATTTCTAACTACTTCAATACATTTTTTGTTTATTTCTTCTTTTTGTGTAAATGTAAGGTTGTTGTATTTTTTTCCACAAATAAGCATTGATATTTCATCTTGTAAAGTTGTTTCAACCTTAGGTGAAATTTCGATAGGTACTGAAAGTATTGAAGTAACTAACATTGCAATCTCATCATCTGTCCAATTTTTACCAATGGCATGTAAACCATAAGGATAAAGTGTATTTTGTAGGGATGTTAAATAATCTTCAATTGCATCTACAAATTCATCATCCTTTAATTCATCCAATCTTTTTCCAATGTAAGCCTCAATTATTTTTGTAAAGTTATTATTCTTGATGACTTCTTTCATTTTAGCTATAATTTGTGGTTTTACCGATGGATCTGCACCATCATATTGGCTTACTAAAGATGCTAGTTCTCCATAACCTCCATATAATTCAGTGAATGACATTGGAGGAGTTAAATGATCTATCATAACTGCTGATCCTCTTCTTTTAGCTTGAATACCTTCTGCAAGTCCATCCACAATATAGTAGTAAATTTGTGGCGTGCTTCCAACAACAACTTTTGGAAAGTCATATGGTGCAAGCAATACTTCTTTTCCTGGTAGCCATTCATAAGTAGCGTGTCTTCCAAGATGTACCATTGCATGAGTGTTTTCTTGGAGATATAAATATGCTGCAAGATATTGGTGTGGTGGAGCTACAACCATACTATGGTATAATTTGTTGATATCTCCTTCCCATCCACGTTGAGGTTCTGGACAAACAAAAATGTTACCAAACCATATTCCAGGAATAACAAAATATTTTGTGCCATTTTTTTCTATTGTCATTACATTTCCTGGTGGTTCACCCCATCCACAAATTCCTGGAACTTTAAGAGAAAGAAATCGTTTTTTATAATCCATAAATTCTTGATAATAACTTTCGTTTTGGGTTAAAAGATATTCTTTTAAAATATTTACTATCTTATCTAGTAAAGGTAACACATCTTTGGTTCTATTTTCTGGTAACAATGATACTAACCCTTGGTACCATGAATCTAATCTATCAAACATTTCTTGTGTATAATTCAATTCTACAGCTTTTCTACATAATTCTCCAATATATCCTACAGGACCTTCAATAACTTGAAGTTTTGTAATATTATCTAATTTTGAGAACCATTCTATATATTTATCAACTGGGTAAAGAATTGCACCATTTTCTACCAGCTTTTCAAGCTCTCCTGGTGCCCATGGCGCAATATTAATAGCTTTTTTCAATATCAAATCAAGCAATTCTGTTGTATTTGTAGGAATGTTTTCAACTTTATATCCATTTTCTTTAAGAATATGAAGTAGATTATAAATGCTTGTTATAGTGTTAAGATAACTTGACCCTATGTTGCTTTTACCTGGTGGATAATTGTAGTAGATTAAAGCAATTTTTTTTCTCAGAGTTAGGCATTCTTTTTAAAAGTATCCAATTTTTTATTGTGTCTGCTAAAAGCTCAATATTTTTGTCTATCACCTTGTAATCACTGAAAACTAAGCCTGTGATGGGATCTTTACTAGGAGGTGCAAGCGTTGCAACTATTGTTGGATTTATAATCCCCTGTGCCTCTGGAACTGCTATATGCCACCATTTGTCACCTGTAAGATACCTAATTCCTTGTGAACTAATTTCCCATTGTTCTGCACTTATATAATCAGAATGTATTGCTCTAAAAACAGGTACATTCAATATTTCAAAAAATTTAATTACGTCTGTAAAATTATCACCGCCTAAACCAAAGGCTGGCATGCTTATTATAGCATCAACATAAACCTTATACTTAGATGGGTTTGCAAAGAAACTTTCAACATTAGGAGCATCTGTAAATGATTCTACCATAACTTTTAACTGATCTGGTGTAGCACCATATGCTACTACTGGTATGACATTTATATTCCGCTTTTCTAGTGCATCGATGAGTGCATAATAAGGTCCTAATTGTTGAGAACCTACATACATTGTACTTTCAATAATACCAACACATCCGATGGCACTTGTTTTAAAGTAATGTTGTGCATAAACTGTGAGATTATCATACCATCCATAGCGGTATATACCATAAATTTTTTCACCAGAAGAAGTTTTAGCCCAGTCAGGTTCGTGCCATTCTACTGAAAATCCTAACCTATTCAATGCCCATAATATTTGTTCTTTGAGTGCCAAAACATTGTTTAAATCTTTATATAAAACAGCCCTATTGAAATCTTCAGGAGATTTTATAGATGAAAGGTAATTTTTAACATAATCGTATGATAAACCTCTTTTGGTGTTTTGATACAAGTTATATAATTCTTCGTCTGAAAAATTTTCTAAGAGATATTTTCCTTTGATGTTTGAATATCTCATCAAATTAATATACCCTGGAGCAGGTTCAAGAATTAGAAATATTCCATCTTTTTTATTTGTTATTTGTTTATTTTTTGAAAATATTTCTTGTAAGCGCTTTGACACTGAGTCACTGATCCATTCTCCAATAAATATTTTAGAATTAGAAATCAAATTAACAAATTCATCGTCTTGGATTTTTTCGATCTGAGAGCAACTCCTTACTTGAAATTGTACGTTGTTAGTTAGGGTAGTGTTATTTTTTATTAATTCATGTACAGCTTGGTTGGCTATTATAGCTCCTTGATTATCACTTAAAATAACTACTGTAATTTTATCTCTACTTGAGTTATTAAAATCTGTTGTATTTAATGCATATACATGCGTAGAGTTAGCTGAAATAAAAATTATAAAAGAGATAATAATTATTGACATGAATATAATATTTCGCATATAAATTTACTCTCCCAATTTTTTTGATTTAGTTATTATTAGCCTAAAAAAATAAATTTTTCCCTAAAAAACAAAAAATTTAAAAAAATAAAAAAAGAATCACCAAACATCAGCATATCCTTCTTCTTTTCCTGTGTATCTAGCTATATACCTAAATTCTCCCCTTGGAGCTATGTATTTACTTATCTCCCTCATCTGTGGATTCAATCCCTCAATTTCATATTTTATTCTTAGATTTAATGGAATTCTATATCTTGATGGATTTTTGACAATCATTGTTCCAGATACTGCATATTTAAATAGATATTTACCTAACTCTATTGTTTTTGTTTCATTTGGCTTTAGAGTTATTGTTAATTCTCTGTAGCTGACTTTAGTTCCATTAACTGGATTTGTGTAGATTGAGATGTAATATTTTATGGTTATTGTTGATTTTCCTAAGTTTGTTAGGGTTATTGTGAAGGTTTTGTTTCCAGAATATTTTGCTGATAATCCTGCAAGTATTATCTTATAAAATTTTCCTGTTCTATTATATGTTAATATGTTTTCACCAGTCTTATTGAAGTAGTTAGTTACGTCCCAGACATTGTATCCTGCATAATCAGCTGTAGTTTGGCCCCCAGGAAGTATAACATCATTGAATGTATACATTCCATCTTGACTTGCAGCATGCACAACTGTAAGTGTAGCATTCTCTATTTTTTCTCTAATATTTGCTATAAATTTTGTTTTGCCTATGTAATTATTATCTTTATAACTTACAACGTCATGTCCTAGATTGATCCAATATTCAGTAATGTTTGTGCTGTTTGGAATGTCATATGCAACAACAAGTGTTATTAATTTTATTCTGCCATCACGAGATCCAGTGGTGTTTATTAGTGCAGTATTATATCCTGCTGTTGTAAGACTAGTTACATCATACCACATTAGATAATCACTTGTTACTCTCATTGTATGGTTGTTGACCATTAAGTAAGGATCATTGTCATGACCAGGGCCAAGAATTGCTGTATTATTGTTTCCAGCGGGTGGATAAGTGTAAGTTGTATTGAGGAATTGACTATCTAGCAATTTTCCATTGTAAGTTACATTAACATATGTTTCCTTAGCTTCTTGCATGTGTCCAGAATATACTAGAACATAAAGTGTTGCATTTTTTACAATAGCATTTTCAGGCAATGGTTTAAATTTATAGTAAACATAGGCATTTCCTATACTTTGATTTGCACTTTCTGCATTCCCTGTGAACCCTAAATAACTGTCTATATAAAGCCCACCAGTCACCTTTCCATGTTTAACAGTTTCTAGTGGTTTGCCACCATAATAAGAGTCAGCATATGTCAACCCGGGTAACATAAACAATGCAACCACTATGAGACCCAATATATAAATTTTCTTAATATTTTTCACCTCCTTTATTTTAATTACAATTTTTTTATTTGTATTACTACAAAATTATTTTTTTGGTTTTGAAACAATAAAAAAATCAAAAAATGTAGGAAGTGTGGAAATGCAAAAAAATTTGTTAATTGTGATATCAGGGGTTATGTTATTAGGCATGTTTGTTAGTTTTATAATAATGTTTTTAGAGCCACAACAGATCCCAACAATAAAAATTGTTGAAAATAAAACCAATAATACATCTACATCTATCCCACAATATCAACAAAATGATAAATACCAATCATATTATAAAGGTGGAGAAAACGATACATATATACCAAAATCAAAAGTGAATGTAGAATACAATTCTACTAATAAAACAGGAGGGTAATATTTGACAAAATGTGCCAATAACAAAGAATTAGCTGAAAAAATCAAAAAAATTTTAGAATTAGAAAGATCTCCAGTTGCTATAAAGCTTGTTAAGAAAAAAGAAGATATACCTTCCGGTATAAAGAGCGTTGAAAAAGAAAAAAGACATTGTGAGATGGTTGAGGAAGCATCTAAAGGAGGAAAATTTTATGCCACCTGCGAATATCACTTATGTAAGGGAGGAGCAGGTGCAATTGGAATATGTGAAATGCCAAGTAAAGTAAAAAGTGGAGAGTTTTACCTAGAATTAGGAAGATTCTCAAGTTTTCCAGCCGCCAACAGATGTGTAAATACAATCCCAAAAATAAAAGAAAGATTTTATGCATCAGTGTATGCTCCCCTAGAAGAAGCAGATTTTGACCCTGATGTTGTAGTAATAATTTGCAAGCCAAATCAAGCAATGAAACTTGTGCAAGCATTAGTTTATAAATTAGGTGAAAGAGTAACATCAGACTTTTCTGGAATTCAGTCAGTATGTGCTGATGCAGTGGCAGGTCCATACACACGAGGAAAACCCAACTTTACATTAGGCTGTAGTGGATCTAGACAATACACAGGAATTAAAGATGAGGAAATTATCGTAGGTTTAAATGGCGAAAATCTCTGTTGTGTAGTTGAATCATTAGAATCCATTTGAAACCATGGCAACTAGAGAATTTATTGTAAGGATGAACGATACTACTACTAGTCCAAATTTTTCATTAAATAATCTTACAGGTGTTGGAAGGTTAGATTTAGCTTGTAGGGCTGTATCTTCAGCCCTATTTCTTTCTCATTCAATAAGAAAAAACTCTAAAATTTATGTCAACTTAAATGGTCCTCCTTCACCGCCAGTAACAATATTATTTGATGCAAAAAATCTAAAAAGAGTATATCCTGATGAGAGGAACATTGCATCTCATATAAGACTTGCATTGAAAAAATTTGATAAAAAAGAAATTTTCACTGAAACAGAGCCTGGAATTTTCATTGCTAAAAAAAGTTTTGAAGAATTAATAAAAGAAAAAAATAAAAAAGCAGATATTTATTATTTATCAAAAGATGGCAAAGATATTAGAAAATTTAAATTTAATCTTGAAAATGATCTTTGTTTTATTCTTGGAGACCATAAGGGAATTCCTAAAAAAACAGAAAAATTTTTGGATGAATTAGGAATAAAAAAGATATCTGTTGGTGAAATAGAATACTTAGCATCACAAGTCATTACCATTGTGCATTATGAACTTGATAGACGTTTAGCAAGTAGGTAATCTTTATATGTATTTATATTTAACAGTTCAATTTCTTTTAGAGGAGGAATTGCATAAATTTTTACATTGTTATTGAGCATTTTTTTAAGAATTGGATTGATATTCCCAGGATATTGAGGTAAATATCTCAAAAGTAATTCCTTCCTAGTTACAAACGGCATGCCAAGTCCTTCCACATTTTCAACATATCCTTCTTTTCCTTTTCTACCTAATATCGACAATACGTCTTTTTTTATAGAAGTTTTTATTAAATTATTGAATGTTTCGCTGGTTACAAATGGTTGATCTCCTGCCACACACAAACAAATTTCATTGTTACATTCTTTGACACCAGATAATAGTGAATAAGACAATGGAACTTTATCAACCTTAACAATTTTTATATCAAGGTTTTTAATCAAATTAAAAATTTCTTTTTCTCTATATACAATGATACACTCATCAATTTTAGAGTTAAAAACATTGCTTAAAGTATGAAGCAATATTGGCTTGTTTCCAATTTTTAATAACAATTTATTTTTTGACACGTGTTTTTTCATTCGTTTACTTTGACCAGCTGCTGCAACTATTGCTGAAACTTTCAAATTATCACTCCGGAATTAAATATATTATTTTAACATGTATTTCCATGCTAGGACCATGGCCTTCTGACCACATTATTATCTTTATTGGATATTTACCTGTATTTGTTATCTTAATATCTGTTGCAGGGTTTATACCATACTTAACTGCCGTATATTCCCAAGTCAATCCTGTAGGCAATGGAAATCCAATACTAGTTACGGCATCTCTTAAAGCTCTTGCTGGTGGACAAGTACCATGAGAAGCTGTGCCTGTCGGTGCCTTTGGATCACTAGAAAGTTCAAAACCAACAGATTCTTTACCAGAGGATGCTGTACCTGGTGGTATTATTGTGTTATTCCATGCTTTAATAAAAGATCTTGCATTTAACTCTCTTTTTAAATCATTATATTCAGGATAAGATCCTAAATAATCAACTACGTGTATTGCAACTTTTTCCTTGTAATTATGCATGTAAACCATTATAGGAGAATAGCTTGGATAATTTTTCATGTATTCTTTCACATTTTTACCAAAAAGTTTTTCAATCTCATTTGGAGGAACTTCGCGCCTATTATCATTAAAATAATTCAATGAATAATCTAAAGTTATATTTTCACCTTCATATGCATTCATATACCATTTTTTAATTTCTTGGACAGAAACATAATCATGAGGTACTGTATCATTATTTATATCTGAAAAACTAACAACTTTAACAATTCTATTTTTTTCGACTATTGCTAAGGAATTTTTCGTCTTTACGCCATATGTATATGGAACTTTATAACCCCAAACAAAATTAGATGGAGAATCTACACAAATTTTACCATTTTTAATTTTTAATATACCAGGTCCTTCATAACCTACAGCTATTCCTCTTCTAGATATATGTTCTCCCAATACTTTCTCCATATTTGGTGTTACTCCTGTTAAAATGGAAATCATGACTTCATCATATTGTCGTTCTTTAAAATCTTCTATTAAGTTTGTGGGATGAAGAATTAATGGTGCTTTCCATACTTTATCTCTATTCACAACTTTCATTCCTGGAAGTATTGTATCTCCTGCATCAAAAGACGAAACTTCTTTTGGATTTTGGGAGGGACTACCTTTTTCTGCATACAACCCAATAGGGGCTGTGATTATTGCTAATGCAAAAAATAAAATAATAAATTTATTTAATTTTTTCAATGATTTCACGCCCATATTTTACTCCTCCCTCTCCAATAATAAGTATGGTATCATTTTTATCTGCATAACTAAGGGCTTTCTTTATAGCTTCTTCTACTTGAAATTTACTTGCACCTAAAGTTCCTTTTTTAAATTTTTTTTCTGTTGATTTTACATTTATTACGGCAGTATTTGTGTATTTCGATGCTTTTCTAGCAGAATATGATGCCGGTATCAATATATCTGCACTACTTAGAATTTTTGCAATTTTAATGTCTTCTTTGATTCCACTTTCAGATGATATTGTATTGACAACTATTAACCTGCCTTTTGGCTTTATTGTTTGAAGTATTGCCTTTACACCTGCAACATTGTGTGCATAATCAATTATTATCTCTGGTTTTTTATATATTTTTTCCATTCTTCCAGGAACTTTTTTAAATGTATTTAAACCTTCAATTATTTTATCAAAATCAATTTTAAGAATAAATGCAGCTGCAGCAGCTGCTAAGGCATTGTATACATTAAATATACCACCATATTCTAATTTTACAAGGCCTTCATTTGAATCAATGGATAAAATAAATTTTTTATTCTCCACATCTATAGCTTTAACTGTTGGTCTTGGTCTTTTAAACCCACATTCACACTCATATTTTCCAAGATGTCCTAGAAATATTTCTTCGTATTTTAAATTTTTACCACAGAAAGGACAATCTCTATCCTCAAAAAAATGTTTTATTTTAATTTTTAAATTTTCAATCCCATAGTAGACTGTGTTGTCATTGCCAAAACTTGCGACTATTGGATCATCAGCATTTAAAACTAGTTTTTTTGCAACTTCCGTAATTTCTTTTTTACATTCAACATATTCTTGGAAAGAAATATTCTTTAAATGATCTCTTGATATATTTGTAATGACGCCAACAGTTACGTTGCTATTTTTTGCAGATCTTTTTATTTCATTTTTTACTCCAAAGGTTCCTATTTCAACAACAGCAACGTCTCCAGGCAATCTTGCCTGTAATGGAGGTATAAACTCTGTATTACCTTGAATATTTAAATGATGTTCTGGCACCTCAAGCCCAGATATTTTAAGTATGTTTTTTAACATCTCCCTTGTTGTAGTTTTTCCATTTGTACCTGTAATACCAACTACTGGTTTTTTAACTTTATATTTTAAAATATCTTCTATTTTAATTAATTCTGCTTTTGGATTTTTATTTATTAAATTTAATACTTTTTTATTATTTGTTAAACTTGGTGCAATTGCTATAGCATCTGCTTTTTTTATTAAAGATAAATCGTGCCCACCTAAATCTAATTTTATACCTTCAGATTTAAATATATCTTTTAAATATGTATCTTTTCTAATATCTGACACTGTAACATCGTTACCTTTAGATTTTAAAATTCTTGCCATCAAACTACCTACTGTACCACAACCACCAATTACAACTATCTTTTTATTTTTTAATTGCATCTAATATGTCTCCTTTTACATTATCATAAGCATTGACAACGCCTGGACCTATATGTAGAATCAAATCTCCTTTTTTTGATAATTCGATAGCCTTTAGTATTGAATCACGTACATTAGATGTTATTATTGTTTTGCATTCTTTTGCTCCTCTAGCAACTTCTTCAGCAGCATTCCAGTCTATTTCTCCAGTGGTTTCATTTTTAGCACTGCATATAAGTATATCAGCTTTTTTTGACAGAATTCTACCAATTCTAAATTTATCTCTAGTTGTGAGAGTATCTGGATTATCAAGACTTATAATAAGTCTACCTTTCACATCTAAGTTTCCAATGACTTTTTCCATACTTTCTGGATTGTGTGCAGCGTCCATATATATTTTAACACCATCAATTTCTCCTATTTTTTCAAATCTGCCTTTTATACCTTTGAAATTTTCTAATTTTTCTTTTATATATTTCATTTTAAGTCCTAAAGCCAAACCAACAGTAATAGTTGCAAGAGAATTTTCAATATTTACTATCCCTGGAATTTGCAACTTTATGTTTTTTTCAAAAGGTCCAACATATCTTCTTTTAAATTCTCCACATTTGCATAATAATTCACCACAATTTTCGCAAATGACTGTTGGTATCTCATTAACCACAGCTTTAAATTTGGATCCGTCTAATCCTTCCAAAACAATATCTTTTGCTGTTACATCAGGTTTAGGCTTCTTTCCATCAAAACTATAAACTTTTGATTTATATTTAATTTTTTGTGGCTTGCCTAACCCATAAAATACAATTTCTTTGTTAACAGAATTTTTTAACTTATATATAATTGGATCGTCACTATTGAAGACCAAAAGACCATTTTTATGCACTAAATCCTTTACTAAAAAATTTCTTTTCACATAATCCCAATATCCATCAAATTCATCCAAATGGTCAGGTGTTAAATTTGTTAAAACACCTACAGATAACTCCAAACCTTTAACCATTCTTATAGTTCCATGAGGTAATTCAAAAACAGCAAATTCTTTATCTTTGTAATCCTGATTTACGACAATCTCTGCAAGACCTTCTATTACTAAAGAATCTTGAAGAGAAGAAAAGACGAGTGTTGAATATTTATCTTTTAACAGATAATATATCATGTTTGTGGTCGTTGTCTTTCCATCAGTGCCTGCAACGCCAACCATAGGCATGTTGATAAATTTCCCTAAAATTTTGCCAATTTCCTCGGGAGTTATTATTTCTAGTCCTGATTTCTTAACAATTTTAACAATTTCAGAGTTTGTGGGTATACTTGGTGAAATAAATACTTTTTCAGCCCAATCCAAACTTTTAGGATTATGATGCCCAAATTCAAATTTTATGCCCATTTTTTTCATTTTTTTTATTTTTTTCTTTGCCTTAGGTGGTAATTCCTCAAATTTTTTAATTTCACTGACCAATACTTCGTTACCTAAATAGTGTAAAAGCAATGCTGCAGGCCTACCAGCATTTCCTGCCCCAATAACAAGAATTTTTGACATTTCTTACCTCCGCTATTTTATGTTGAATATTGACATTGATTCTTCTAGAATTCTTTCTTCATAATCCTTTTTCTTTTCTCCAGGTTTCATTGGTTGCCTTAAAATTCTCAATAATTCCTTAGAAACACGAACTCCTATTTTATTTTTAAGCAAAGGATTTTTAACGTCGATGTTTTTTATCTTTTCTGAAAATATTTTTTCCTCTATTTTGTTAGCATCAGATGTTCTTACCTTTACCTTTGCCTGCTCTTTGCTCTTAAGATTATGGTAGTTAATCGCGACATAAATTGCACCATTGTTTAGAACATGTCTTTTGATTCCTTGAAAATCAATAGAGGAGACTTTACCATTCAATTCTCCATAAACTTTAATTAATACAATTTTATTTTCAACATTTTTCTCATTTAATTTATTAATTATTTCAGTTCTAGCTTCTAAAGGAGACATATTATCAAAATTTAGCTTTATATATTCATACTCTGCTACATCTACATTTTTAAATTCATATTTTTTTACTTCATCATCAAATTCCACAATATAAAATCCTCTATCTAAACCAGAAGCTGTTTTTTCTAAATCTTTAAATGAAGGTCCAAAAAGAGTTCCGGGATAAAATATCATCTCTTCTTCATCTATTATTTTCTCATGTAGATGGCCACCAGCATAATAGTTAAAATTTCTTGGCAGTGAACTCTTAGCAATGCCTTCAATCTCAGGTAAATCTTTTGGTATAAGTTCTTTTATTGCAGTGTGAAACATGAAAATTTTAAATCCTTTTTCTTTTTCTAAATATTCCATGTCTAAAAGCCTAAAATATTCCTTTTCTATAGATCTTTGCCTTGCGTTTATACCACATATCTTAGCCCCAGTATTATCCTCTATAAATTCTAATTTTATTTTACCACCAGCTTTAGCATGGAAAACCTTTGTTATTAAGCCTGCACTCTCTAAAATATCAATCATTGAGGTATTAGTGGGACTGTAATCATGACTTCCATAAATAACATATATTGGGATCTCTTTGTCTCTAACATCTTTTAGTTTTTTTGTAGTTCTTTTTGCAGCTTCCATATTGGGTATGTTGGAATGAAACAAGTCACCACATATTATAATAAAATCAACTTTTGATTTTAAGGCCTCATCAATAGCATTTTCAAAAGCTTTGATCTCCATTTCTTTCAATGTTGGATGTCTATGAGATCCAATATGAGCATCTGCAATATGTGCAAACTTATATGTAATAATACCATCCCCTTCTCAGATTTTTTAACAATAAATTTTTTATAAATCTTATCATAGATAATAGCTGTGGAAAAATATTATTTTTTGGGGAATTTCACATGAAATTAAAATCTTTAGAATTGAAAAACATTAGGAGCTATAAATATGAAAAATTAGAATTTAATGACGGAGTTACACTTTTTGAAGGAGATATTGGTAGTGGAAAATCAACAATATTGTTAGCTATAGAATTTGCACTTTTTGGTTTAGGTAATTACACAGGTTCTGGATTATTACGTATTGAAAATGGTGTACATGTAAGAGAAGGTCACGTTAAATTGGAATTTGAAAGCAATGGCAAACCATATATTGTATATCGAAGTTTAAAAAATGAAAATGGTAGAATAGGCCAAGATAAATGTTGGATTGTGGAAGATGGAAAAAAACAATTACTATCACCTACCGAATTAAAGAAGAAAATTTTAAAAATTTTAAATTTTAATGAACCTGTAAATCCAAGATCCAAAAGTGTAATATATAGATATGCTGTTTTTACACCACAAGAAGAAATGAAATCAATTTTAACAAAATCAGATGATGAACGTTTGAATACCATAAGGAAAGCTCTAAGATTGGATGAATATAAAAATGCTAGAGATAACTGTAAGTTGTTAAAGAATTTATTGAATACACGCTACATTGAATATAAGTCAAAGGTAGAGGGGCTAGATGAGCTTAAGAATAAATATAAGAAAAAAATGGAGGAGCTAAGCACAATAACATCCAAAATTAAAGAGTTGGAGAAAGATAGGGAAAAACTTAAGAATGAAGTTAAGGAGCTAGAGAAAAGGAAGGAGAAAATTGAGGAGAAGTATAGGGAGATTTTAAATCTGGAGGAGAAGATTCCAGAGATTGAGGAAAGAATGAGGGAAGAAAAAGAAAGATTGGAAAAAGTGAAAAAAGAGAAAAACAAGATTAAGAATTCCCTGGAAAAATTAAAAAGAGAGTTTGAAGCCAGTAAAGAAGAATTAAGCACAATAACATCCAAAATTAAAGAGTTGGAGAAAGATAGGGAAAAACTTAAGAATGAAGTTAAGGAGCTAGAGAAAAGGAAGGAGAAAATTGAGGAGAAGTATAGGGAGATCAAGTATAGGGAAAAAGAAATCCCAGAAATCAAGAAACGAATAACAGAGGAAAAAGAAAGAAAAGAATCGTTGATAAAAGAAAATAAAAATTTATCAGGAAAGCTGAAGGAGCAAAAACAAGAATATCAAAAGAAAAATGAAGAATTAAAAATAATTGAAGAAGAAATATCTGATCTAAGGGCAAGAATACATGGAAAAATAATGGAAAAAAATTTAGAAGACATAGAAAAAGATCTAGAAAAGTTTGAAGAAGAACTAAACAAAAAAATTGGAAGGATAGAAAATAATATCAAAAATATAAAATCTCTCAAGGAAAAGGGTGTATGTCCTACTTGTGAAAGGCCCATAGAAGAATATGAGGTAGATAATAAAGTAGAAAAATATTTAGAAAAGAAAAATAGAGTAAAAAATAAAATTGAGAAAGTTAGAGAAAAAATTGAAATGATTAGGAAATTAAAAGATAAAAATAGAAAATATAATGAAATAAAAAACGAATTAACGAGATTAAAAGAATACATAAACGAAAATGAGAAAAAATATGCAGA
This sequence comes from Methanothermus sociabilis, assembly GCF_055392295.1. Classification (NCBI taxonomy): domain Archaea; kingdom Methanobacteriati; phylum Methanobacteriota; class Methanobacteria; order Methanobacteriales; family Methanothermaceae; genus Methanothermus; species Methanothermus sociabilis. The sequence continues at coordinate 34,523 of NZ_AP042467.1, forward strand.
AAATGAAAAAGAAATTAAAAAAATTGATGTAAATATACATAAATTAAAAGAAAAACTGAAAAAAGAAAAAAAGAAGATTGCAGAAAAAGAGAAAGTAAAAGAAAAATTTGAAAAAATAAACAAAAAATACGAAAAGATAAGTAAAGATCTTGAAAATGTTAGTAATAAACTATCCAAATATGAGGAGCGTAAGGATAATCTCAAGGCTAATATCAGTAGAATAAAGAGCGATGAAAAAGAAAAAGAAAGTGATTTAAAAGAACGTAAAATCGAAATTGAAAATATTAAAAATAAAATTAACCAATTAAAACTAAGAAAAAGAAAAATAGAAAAGAAAATTAAAGAAAAACCAAAAGTAGAAGAAAAAGTTAAAAGAATCGAAAAAGAATTTGAAGAAAAAGAAGACATGCTTAAAAAAGTAGAGAAAGAATTGTCTTCATGTAAAAGCAGTGAAAGACATCTGAAAGAAAATATACGTGAAATTAAGGAGGAAATTAAGAAAAAAGAGGAATTCAAAGAATTAAGTGAAAAATATAAAGAATACAAAGAATGGATTGAAGATTACTTCATGCCATCTATTGAAGAAATTGAAGAACATATACTTATGAACATATATGAAAACTTTAATGAGAAATTTAAAGAATGGTTTAACAAGCTCATTGATGATCCTGAAAAATCTGTAAGAATTAATGAGAAATTTAAACCTGTTGTAGAGCAAGATGGATACGAACAAGACATTGAATATTTAAGTGGTGGAGAGAGGACAAGCGTTGCATTAGCATATCGTTTAGCTCTCAATAAGGTGGTTAGAGATTTCTCAGAAAGTGGTGACATCGATGTTTTGATTTTAGATGAACCTACAGATGGATTTAGTAGAGAACAGATAAACAAATTAAGAGATGTTTTAGATGATTTAGAATGTTCTCAGATTATACTGGTCTCACATGAAAGAGAACTTGAGGCATTAGCTGACTATGTGTACAGAGTAGAAAAATCTGCAGGCATTTCAGAGATCAAAGAAGGTTGATACATGGACACAAAAAAAGTTGCAGTTTTAGGTTTAGGAGTTGAAGGTAAGAATGCCATAAAATCCTTAAAAAAAAGAGGATATAGGATATATGCATCAGATAAAAATAGAATTGATTTTAAGGATGAGGAAGTAGAAGTAGATTTAGGTAAGCATGATATAAACAAAATACTATCCTGTGATTTTGTTGTTATTAGCCCAAGTATGTGGAATACTAAATTAGCATCTTTAATTAAAAAGAAGAAAAAAGTTATTTGCGATGTATTTAATAAACACAAATCAATATATACAATAGGAGTCACTGGGACAAACGGTAAAACAACAACAAGTTTAATGATTTATGAAATTTTAAAAAATTCCAAAAAGAATGTTTTAATTGGTGGAAATGCTGGCGGAGGTTTTGAAGGATACACTGAACTTATATTAGAAGCCAATGAAGGAAATTATGAATATATGGTTATTGAGATATGCGACATGACTCTAGATTTTGTAGATGATTGTTTTGACTTGGATATGGTTGTGGTTACTAATATAGGTGAAGATCACTTAAATTATCATAAAACTTTAGAAAATTTCAGAAGGAAGCTAAAGAAATTTTTAAAAAATAAAATTGCCATACTAAATTCTAAAGATCCTAATTTAGTGAAATTAGCTAAAGAACTCGATAATTACATATTTTATGATGAATATGATGTTCCACTTTTTGGTAGATTTAATAAGTTAAATGCTGGTGCTGCTGCTGCAGCAGCAAAATTTCTTGGCATTGATCCTAAAATCATATCTCATACATTAAAAAATTTTAAATTGCCAAAAGGGAGGTTAAAACACTATAATATTAATAACAAACATATAATAATTGGAAAAACTGATAACAAAACAGCTTTAGAGGCAGTATTAAATGAAATGAAATTTGATGCAATGTTTATAGGTACTCCCAGACGAAATGAATATTGGAGATTCAAAATTCTTGATGTTGCATATAAAAGTTCACCAAAGTTGATAGTATTGTTTCCAGGACTAGAAGATACCGTGGATATGGCTAAGAAAAGACTTGAAAAGTTAGGATTCAAAAATGTAGTTACAGTTAAAACTATAGATGAGATTGTTAAAATGTTTGAATTTGTTTTAGAAAAATATGAAAAAATATTCATTGGAGGTAATGGACAGAAAAAAATAAATAAAATCCAGGATATTTTAGAGGCTAAATTTGTTCAATATCAGTAGTTGGGGGTTCATCATAAAATTCAGCACGTCCCTAGCTTCATCATCCTTTAATTATAATTTCTATTTTATTATTAAAATCTAATTTTGAGATGGTAGAAATGAAATGCAAAATTTGTGGTGAAAGCCGTCCTTATATCTCAAAAGTTTTTGGTATATGTAAGGAATGTATTTTAGAAGGTGGAGAAGCTATTAAACATGTAAGAAAAATACATGGGGAAATAAGAAAAAAATTTAATTTACCTCCTGAGCCTCCTAAAGATGGAAATGTAAAATGTAATATATGTTCAAATAAATGTCGTATGAAGGAAAATGAAGTAGGATATTGTGGATTGAGGATGAATATTAGGGGAAAATTAAGATCTTTAGTTTCTGATGAAGAAGCTTTACTTTACACATATTTAGATCCAATACCAACCAACTGTTGTGCAGCCTGGTTCTGTCCAGGTTGTACGGGACGTGGATACCCAAAGTATGCCTATAAAAATGGACCAGAATATGGATTTTATAATTTAGCTTCTTTCTTTTATGGCTGTAATTTTGATTGTGTATATTGCCAAAATATTTCACATAAAAATTTATGGAAAGCTCCAAAAATGACAATAGAAAAATTTGTTAATGAAGTTAAAAATGAAAAAATAACATGTATATGTTATTTTGGAGGATCTCCCGAACCCCAATTACCATTTGCAATAAAAGCATCAAAAGAAGCCTTAAAACTTGGAAAGAAAATATTAAGAATTTGTTGGGAATGGAATGGATGTGGTAACGAAAAATTAGTCAAAAGAGCTGCAAAAATAGCAGGGGAAAGTGGTGGAATAATAAAATTTGACTTAAAATGCTTTGATGAAAATTTAAGCATAGCTTTAAGTGGAGTATCAAATAAGCAAGCATACAAAAATTTTAAAATGATAGGAGAAAAATTCTTTGATAGATATGATATTCCTGTTTTAACAGCGACAACGCTTCTTGTACCGGGATATGTAGATAAAGATGAAGTTAGGAAAATTTCTAAATTTATAGCTGAAATAAATGATGAGATACCTTATCAATTATTAGTTTTTCATCCAGATTATATGATGATGGATCTTCCTATAACTCCAAGGAAACAAGTGTATGAATGCTTTAACGAGGCTAAAAAATATTTAAAAAATGTGGACATTGGTAACATCCACCTTATAACTTAGGAGGAGTAATGTTGAAGAAGAAAAAAATTATAGCTTTAGCAGAAAAAGATTTTGAGAAAGCATGGAAATTAAGCAAAAAAACCTTAAAAGAACCACACCATGACTTACAATATCCAAGATTATATTATAGATATGGGAAGTCCCACCCATTATATGATACAATATTTAAGCTTAGAGAAGCTTATTTAAAATTAGGGTTTGACGAAGTTGTAAACCCTGTTTTTATAAATGAGGATGAAGTTTATAAACAATTTGGGCCAGAAGCTCCTGCTATTTTAGATCGTTGTTTTTATTTAGCGGGGCTACCTAGGCCTGATATAGGAATTGAAAAAGATAAAATTAAAAAAATTAAAAATTTAAAAAGTGATGCTGATATCGGTAAATTAAAAGAAGTATTTAGAGAATATAAGTTAGGAAATATTGCTGGTGACGACTTAGTATATGAAATTTCAAATGCTTTAGATGTTGATGACGAAACAGCATTGCGTATTTTGGAAATTTTTCCAGAAATTAAAAAATTGAAACCACAAGTAAGTGACGTAACATTACGTTCTCATATGACAGCTAGTTGGTTTGTAACACTTTCGAAAATTCATGATAAATATAGATTACCAATAAAATTGTTTTCAATAGATAGATGTTTTAGACGAGAACAGAGGGAAGATGAAAGTCACCTTATGACATACTTTTCTGCATCATGTGTTTTTGTCGATGAAGAAGTATCAATTGATGTTGGTAAAGCAGTAGCTGAGGGAATATTGAGATATTTTGGCTTTTCCAATTTTAAATTTATTCCAGATGAAAAAAGGTCCAAATATTATATACCTGATACACAAACAGAGGTTTATGCCTATCATCCAAAAATAAAGAAGTGGATAGAAGTAGCTACCTTTGGATTATATTCACCAATCGCACTGGCAAAATATAATATAGATAAAGAAGTCATGAATTTAGGTATTGGGGTTGAAAGACTTGCAATGGTATTGGAAAATGAAAAAGATGTTAGAAAATTAGTTTACCCACAATTTTATGGAGAATGGAAGATATCTGATAGAGAATTAGCATCAATGCTTAAAATAGATTTGTATCCAGTAACTGAAGAAGGAAGAAAACTTATGAAAAAAATTATTGAGGGTTGGAAAAGGTATAAGGATGAACCTTCTCCTTGTGAATTTAAAATATTTTCTGGAAAATTCCTTAATAAAAAAATAGTTGTTAAGGCTATAGAGCCTGAAAAAAATACTAAACTATTAGGACCTGCTATTGAAAACCAAGTATATGTATACGATGGCAATATAGTTGGAGTTCCAAAGAAAGGTGTGAAAAGTCCTTTAGCAGAGAAAGCAAAGAAAAATGGAATAAATACAAATATAAGTTATATGGATTCACTAGCTGCTAAGGTGTCATATAAAATAGAGGAATTAGTTGTTAGCGGTGGGGATTATTTAAAATTAAGAACTGCAATCGCACGTTCGCTTTCAGATGTAAATCTCAAATTAGACAAAGTTGCAATGAAATATATTACAAAGAAAAATAAAGAAATTGATGTGAGGGGTCCAATTTTTGCTACTATTGAGTGCAAGGTGAAAGAATGAAAATAAAAGGTAAAGTGGTTTCAGGTTGTGGCGAAGGTTCGTATTATATGTCACAAAAAATATATTTATCACAATTTAAGAAAAAATTAGGTTTTACACCATTCAAAGGAACTTTGAACATTAAGGTAGACAATTCTGTGGCTGTAGAGGATATTAAAAAGAAATGTAAAAAAATAAAGGGTGAAGGAAAATTTGGCGATGTTTTATATATTGAAGCAAAATTAAATGATATAGATGGTGCAATAATTTTCCCTCTAAAAACAAAACATGATAATAGTATTATTGAGTATATAGCACCAGTTAAAGTTAGAGAAAAACTTGGGTTAAAAGATGGAGACAAAGTATGCATAAAGGTATTGTGATAAAATGATAAAAGAGGCATTAAGAGCTTTAAGAAAAGGCGAAATGGTATTGGTTTTTGATAGTGAAGATAGAGAAGGCGAAACAGACATGATAAAAGCTGCCGAATTCGTGACTCATGAAGACATTGCTATTTTAAGAAATGATGCAGGTGGCTTAATTTGTGCACCAATATCAGCGAAAAATGCTGAGAAATTAGGAATTCCTTATATGACATCTATATTAGAGACTGCAAGTAACAAATATCCAGTTCTTTCAGAATTATCACCACATGACATCCCATATGATGAGAAATCAGCATTTTCAATAACTATAAATCATAGAAATACATTTACAGGTATAACAGATAGAGACAGAGCCAAAACAATAAGAGAACTCGCATTATTATGTAAAAACAAAGAATATGATAAATTTGGAAAATTTTTTAGATCTCCTGGACATGTAACTTTACTCATAGCTTCCAAAAATAATTTATTAGAGAGGACAGGGCACACTGAAATGAGTATAGCATTAATGGAAATGGCTGGATTAACTGAAGTTGCAGTATGTTGTGAGATGATGGATGACGAGACTGGAAGAGCATTAAGTATGCAAGATGCAAAAAGATATGCTGAAAGAAATGATTTAGTGTTTCTAAAAGGTGAAGAATTAATAAATGCTTATTATGAATATCTTGGAGTTCCAGTTCCTAACAGATAATCATCAATAAATTCTCTTACTCTTTCCACTAAATTTTCCAAAGGTACATAACCTTCAAATTTAACATTTTCAGCGGCTTTTATAATTTTATTTATATCAATATTCTTTTCTACAACTTCTAAAGCTTTTAAAGAAAAATTTTCTAGGCTTATTTCAACTTCAGGAGTACTCTTCCTTTCCCTTAAAATTACTTTAGGCATTGTAAACACATATCCATTGAAATTACTTAAATTAATTCTTTTAACTATGTTTTCATCATAAACCTTATTGAGAATTATGCCTTTCACTTTAATTCCTAATTTTTCTAGTAATTTTGCATGTGAAATTAAATTTAAAGTTGCAGTTTCAATACCTGCCTTGTTACAAGCTTCTACTAATATAACAGGTATATTAGCAGCCATTGCAATCTCTACAGCCGAATATGGTACTTTTTCGTTTAACATTCCTGTCAATATACTCATAACGCCCTCTATAAGTACTATATCAAATTTTCTTTTCATATGATTGATAACATCCTTTAATTCCATCCATCCAAGATGTCCTATTTTGATAGATGAATATTTACCCATTTTTTCTTTTGTTAGATATAATGCAGGTGTAATGTCCCTAACGTCTGGACCTACTTTTGCAATACCTACATCAAATCCTTTTTTACGTAAAACTCCCGCAAGCCCTGTTGTTATAAAAGTTTTTCCAGCTCCAGAACTAATACCTGCAATCATTAAAAAACGGGTATTTTTAGAGTTTTTTTCTTTTTTCTTAGCAAATATATTAGTGTCCACACCAATTTCTCTTTTTATTTTATTTTTTAGCTTTTTATTTTCTTCCTTAATTTTTATAATTTCCTTTTCATTAAGATCAAGAAATGAAAATATATTATCAACCAACTCCGGATTATAATCAAGACAACCATGTATTAAAGTTCCAACAACATTTCCATCATCATTGCTAACACCAGAAATTACCTCTCTTCTTTTGTCCTTATAATTAGTCCTTTTTAAAATAGAACAAAATATTGGTTTTTCTGTTGTTGTTATTTTTCCATATGTATGGCAATGGAATCCTTCTATTGTTTTATTAATTAAACCTTTTGTCAAAAAACAATCGCCTACAATTTTTGCTTTGACACGGTCATTGTTTATTAAAGGCTCAAACTTTACATCTAGGAGTCCTATACCTTTCTTCCAAATTGGTATTGGAGACCTACGACCTACATCAGTTTTTTTACCTAAAACTTGGAATCCTGAACATATTCCTAAAACAAATCCGCCGTCCTCTGCTATTTTTTTTATTTCTTTTTCTATTTCCGGAGTTATAGTACCTGATTCTATAATACTTCCACCAGGTATGATAACACCATCAAGTACTTTATGGGCTGGTATACCTCTTACCATCCCATTTTTTTTGATTATGTCGGTTGGAAGATTCCCAAAATCTTCAAATGCTGGTAGGGATCCTTTTATATATAATAGACCGATTCTTTTCATTGAAACACCATTTCTGTCACCAAAAATTTTTAAATGAATATTTCATTAAACTTAAAGTTGCATCTTTACCAATAAGTTTTTTGACATCTCTAATAAATTCTTGGAACATCAAAATATATGGAACTTCTTCCTGATTATTATTTTCAATTTTAATATTTTCACATTTCCCAATCTGATCTTCAGAAGCTATTTCAAGCCCGATGTAGTTTTCCCAGATATAACATAATGTCCATGCTGAGGTGTCCCTGGAACTGCTGCAGGATGTAAAGATGAAATCCCTATCTCATAAGTTCTTTTCCCAAATGGTGTGAAAAGTATTGCTACTTCAGCATCTTTCGCTGCTTCTTCATCTTTATCAGTTATTTCAACTCCAGCATCCTCAACTTTCTTCCAATGTTCCTCTTCCATCACCTCTCTATTCTTCTCAGCTAGAACTGCATCATGTCCAGCTTCTGAAAATTCTATTGCCACTCACTAAAATATTCAAGCTATGGTTAATCGTTTCTGTCATGCAGGTAACAATGAAAAGTAAATATTATTATTATCTACATGACTTTTTTGTAAGACTTTCCTATTAATCTCTTTTGTTAAAAATTCACTTTTATACAATTTTTTATCACTTTACTGTACACAGACACAAAGATTTCTGCATCTGCCGTCTGTGTCATAATAACCTCTAAAATCTCCTATACTTTAACCATTTGCCATTAAAGATGAACATTGCTCTTTCTTTATTATCTTCTTTTATTTTTTTGATATCTAACTTCATATCAATAGCACTCATTATACCATCTCCAAACATCTCATGAGCTACTTCTTTAATAACGGGTCCGTAAAGCATCACAATTTCATAAAAACGATAAACAAAAGGATCTGTTGGGGGCCAAGGTTGAATAGGCTTTCGATAGGGAATTTTTTTAAGAGCTTCTTTTACCTCTTCAGAAAGCTCTAATAATTTACATAATTTTTCTGCCTCTTTATCGTTAGCTACACTATATCCATATGCTAACATAGCTGCACCTAAAGCATTCCTGCCAATTTCGTTTCCAATTTGTTCCCAAGTCAGATTTTTAGACTCTTTGGCTGCCAGTATATGTTTACGCATTTCTTCCTTATTCATACTCCATCCCTCCTCAACTGTAAAAAATTGCTATTTTCATTTTTACACCCTCTTAAATTTTGGTAAATGGTTGAAATGCCAACATTACATTACGAAGCATTTTTGCAAAACTATTTATCTTTCTCAAGCCTGCCTCCTTTGAATATTTTATACATTTATCCAAAGATTTTTCTGCATGCTTATACCAACCTCTTCTCAAATTTCTAATTGAATATAAAAAATATAGGTAAGAGCATGCTTTCTCATCACCTATTGCTTCAGCAATGTTGATAGCCTCTTCCAATGGTAAAATTGATGAATTCCTGTAAAGTTCTAAATATTCTTCTGGGATTTTGAGTTCTGCAATCAAGCAATCAATAATTTTGTTTATTTCCTTAACTTTTTCCCATTCTCTTTCAAAATCTTGTTTTTGAATTTTTAAGATTAGCATTTTAAGACCCTTTGTTTTTATTATTTATATTGACTCTTCTAATTCAGCTAATCCTCCGTAAAACATTGCAATGCTTGGCAATGTTATTAAAAACGTCAATATTGTAGGCAATACAACGCAAACCACTTTTTCGTCTATTATGTTCATTCTTTTTACCTCCCGGAAATATATAGGAAATCGGCAACCTACTTCCGACATTATCAACTAAGGAATTCATTATATATAAATGTTGCGATATTACTAATTTTGCTAAAAATTAATACCTACCAAGAAAAACATTAAAAGTTTCTTTAGCTTCATTTGGAGATGCTACACCAACAGTAACAATGTCAACACATTTTTTAAGCTTTAAATAATTTAAAGCTTCTTTTGGTTCTAATTTACCTGCTGCAAGCACTTTTTTTGCAATTATTTTTTTATTTAATCTTTCAATTAAATTTTCTATCTCTTCTATAGACCTATCCATCAAATATCCAAGACTGTTAAATGGTAGCATGTATATGTCGAACATTTTTCTAATACTTGAGTTCAAAATTCTTTTAGTAGTTTTATAAGGGGCATGAGTGGCAAGTCCTGCTATTGCTCCCTTATCATTTATTTTCTTTAGTAACGTTTCAACGTAGTTAAAATTACCTCCATCAACTAAACTAGCATGTAAAACCATGGATTCTGCTTCTAAGTCATCTAACAATTCTATATCTTCTAATTCTGTGTTTGGACGTATTGTTCCAACAATTTTCATTTTACATCCATCTTTTATTGCCATCTCAAGTGCTTTAATTATTGGTTTATATGGTAGAAGTTGTATGCCTTTAACACCAATTTCCCATGATTTTTTTATTATTTTGTACATGTTGTGAGGTTTTTTATATAAAGTAGAATAATAGTAGCTTGCTTTTGCTCCAAATTGTCCTGCTCCAATAAAAGAAGACGTCCCTAATAACAATCTAGGTATTTTCCTGTTTTTAAGATTAATTTCTCCATTAAACATTTGATACTCCCACACTTTGAAGTTACCTTAAATACTATTTTTTAATTTAAACAAAAATTAATTTTCAAAATATTAAGGAGGAAATTTCGTGGAAAAATTATTAACTAAAATGACAGAAGAAAACATTCATGCAGGAATAATAACAAAAAAAGAAAATATATATTATGTTACAGGTTTTGAACCTTCTAGTTTTTCAATTTTAATTATAAAAGAAGAACCTTTACTTTTAGTTAGTAAAATGGATATAACTGCAGCTGAAAAATATTCAAATGTTCAGGTAGATGAATTCAAATCTCTTAAGGAAATTAAAAAAAGATTTGAAAAAAATGGGTTTGATAAGGTATTTATAGAACCTTCAACACCATTTGAAATTGTTAAAAAATTGGAAGGTAATTGGGATTTTGTTATAAAAGATTTTATTTCTTACTTAAGAATGATAAAAACCAAACATGAAATAAAACAAATAAAAAAAGCTATTTCTATATCTAAAAAAATTATAAAAGAAATGGCATTTGATGGAAGTGAAAATGAAGTAGCAGCATCCATTGATTATAATATGCGTATAAATGGAGCTGAAAAACCAGCATTTGAAACAATAGTTACATCAGGAAAAAGATCAAGTTATCCTCACGTGTCACCATCAAACAAAAAGTTAGAAAATCCTATTTTAATTGACTGGGGAGCCAGATACAACCATTATTGTTCAGATATGACAAGAACAATTGTAAAAACCGAAAAAGAAGAAGAAATGTTTGAAATTGTGCTTGAAGCCCAAAAAAAAGGTATAGATGCTATTCGTTCTGGTATAACTGCATCTAAAATAGATAGAATTGTTAGAGATGTAATTAAGGAATATGGTTACGGTAAATACTTTATACATTCTACTGGTCATGGCGTTGGATTGGAAGTTCATGAAAGACCTTCTTTATCAAAAAAAGATGATACAAAACTTAAAACAAACATGGTTATTACAGTAGAACCAGGTATTTATATTCCTGAAAAATTTGGTGTAAGAGTTGAAGACATGGTTCTTGTAAAGAAAAAAAGAGCAAAGGTATTAACAAAAAAATTACCTCTATATTTTTAAATTTTTATGGATAAATAACAATTCTATAATATACATTGCCAACTTTCACAGTGTCATCACTAATTTGCTCAGCTCCTAAACCAACTAATGATTTTATTGTTTCATTGACAACTATTGACTTTTGATCGTTGCTTAAAGCATTGTTAAGGAAAATACTAACATTTTTATTTGTTTCATTCCCATTGACATAAATCTTTGTAATCTTAACAGGTTCTAATATAGTGCCATTGTATAGAAGTTCTGAGATAGATTTTGATGCTCCTTCTCTAATAACTGAAATTACCTTATCTTCACGAAATTGGTTAGCTACATTGAAAGCAAAAATCAAAATTATTATGGCTATTATCCCTAATACAAGTATTAGTTCTGCAGATGCCTGTCCTCTTTCCATATTATTTTATTGGTTTTCTAATAAAAAATAATTTTTTTAACGTTTAATCAATTTTACATCAAACTGGCAGAAATCGTTTCCTAATCCAAAACAATGTGTTTCTTTTGCAACGACCTTACATTTAAGTATTTTTTCTAATGCACCTGCAATTATTCCAGCTTCAAAATCACAAAGAGTTTTTCCACATTCTGGTAATCCATAGCAAGTTACACATTCATCAATTCTTATTTTTAGAGGATCTACATCTACAACTGAAATTAATCCCAATCTTTTTTTTTTAGAAATTTCCTTAAGTTCCTCAATACTTTTTGCATTTAATTTTTTTCCTAATTCTTTACCTGAATAATAAAGAAGAGACTTTGCAGCATCTTCTCCAATATATTTTGCCAGAGATATATGCCTTAAACCTCTAAAAATATCAATACTCACTGTAGAACCAAGTTGTCTTCTCTCAGAATTTAACATTTTTAACACCTATTAAAAATTAATTATTAATTATCCCTATCCCATTCTCATATTTAATTTTTATGTTTGAATATGACTCAAGTTCTTTAAGAAATATTTTGGCTTCTTTTGCATCCATTGGTTGAGGATAACAATTTACAATTTTTATAGGATAAATATGAACAGTAGTACTAGTATTTTTAATAGTCACAACTATTATCATAGATTTTTTTGTTTCTGGGTTTTGTTGGTCAAATACACAGTTCCCAAGACTATAAAATATTAAATGACCCTTATATTTTTCTATACTTTCAACAACATGGGGATGATGTCCTATAACCATGAAAGCTCCTTCATCAATACATTTATGCGATATCATTCTCTGAAATTCATTTGGAATTCGATGATATTCATTTCCATAATGAAATTCACAAATAATATAATTAGCTCCCATTATTTTTGCTTGATGTATTGCAGATTTTATATGATCCCAAGAAATTGGTGCAAATCCTGGCCTGTTTTTGGTTGCAGGTTGTGAATATTCGTCAACAAATTCTGAAGCTTCTATGATTGCTATCTTTTTTCCTTTAATATTTACAATTAGTGGTTTATAGGCCTCTTGAATATTGGAACCTACTCCTACATACATTATACCATTGTTTTTAAGATTTTTCATTGTATCATTAAGTCCTGACATTCCATAATCCATGATATGGTTGTTTGCAAGACATGCAACATCGACACCACCTTCTTTAAGAAATTTTATAAATTGCGGATCTGCTTTAAATGTAACTAATTTTTCAGATTGATTATTTGAATAAGTGACAGGTGATTCTAAATTAATGATTGTTAAATCTGTATTGTTTGTAATATTGAGAATGTATTTAAATGGTTGTGGATTTTCATGTAAAACTGAATCTACACCACGTCCTAACATCACGTCTCCAGTAAAAGTAATATTGATAGGTTTCTCAGGTTTTGGCACTTTTTGGATAGGAATAAAACATATAGTTAACAAGGATGATAAAGATAAAATTAAAACTATAAAAATCAATTTCCTTAACATAAACATTATTTATTGGTTTTCTGTATTAATAACTTTAATTTATAATGAGGTGTATGTATGGAAATCTTGGAGAAGGTAAAAGCTATAAAAAATCAAGAAATAAGCGCTGTAGAAAATCTAGAGAATTTCATAGATACTATAAAGAAGAAAGATCCTAAAATAAATGCATTTATAGAAATAGATGAAGAAGGTGCAAGAAAGACTGCAGAAGAGATAGACAAAAAGATAGCAAGAGGTGAAAAAACAGGTAAATTAGCAGGTTTAGTGATAGCAATAAAAAGTAATATCAATGTAGAGGGTTTCACAGTATCTGCAGGTTCTAAAACATTAGAAAATTATGTAAGTGGTTATGATGCCACTGTAATAAAAAGAATAAAGAATGAAGATGGAATAATAATTGGTATGACTAATATGGATGAATTTGCATGTGGTTCATCAACAGAAACATCTTATTATGGTCCTACAGATAATCCTTCAGCTCCTGGTTATATTCCTGGTGGATCAAGTGGTGGTAGTGCAGCTGCAATTGCAGCTGATATGTGTGATATAGCTTTAGGCTCAGATACTGGTGGATCAATAAGAAATCCTGCTGCATGTTGTGGAGTAATAGGATTTAAACCAACATATGGTTTTGTATCAAGATATGGACTTATAGACCTCGCAATGAGTCTTGATCAAATAGGTCCTTTCGCAAATGATGTTACAGGAATTTCTTTAATGCTAGATACTATCGTTGGATATGATCCTGCTGATCCAACAACAATGAAAATAAAACCATCATTTACTAATAATCTAGAAGGAAATATTGAGAATATGAAAGTAGGTATAGTAAAAGAATTTCAAGAAGTATCACAAGATTCAATAGTTAAGGTTGTGAATGATATTGTTTCTGAGCTTGATGCACATGGCGTTGAAATTCAGGAACTTAAATTTGATTACATTGACTTGGTTTTACCAACATATTATTTAATTAACTTTGTGGAATTTTTCTCTGCAACTAGAAAATATGATGGACGTAAATATGGTTATAGAATTGAAGAAGTTTGTGGTGAAGAAGTGTTACGTAGAATACAGATTGGATCATATATAAGCCAGAAAGAATATTCAGGAAAATACTATAGAAGAGCTTTACAAGCACGTTCATTAATAAGAAAAGAATTTATGAAATTGTTAAAAGATGTGGATATAATAATAGGTCCTACTCTCCCAAAATTACCTCATAAAATAGGAACAGAAATTGAACCTTTAGAAATGTATAAATACGATATATTAACTTGTCTTACAAATCTTGTGGGAATACCTGCAGCAAGTGTAGATGTTGGAAAAATAAAAAATATCCCAGTAGGAGTTCAAATACAGGCAAAAGCTTGTGAAGATTATAAAGTGTTGCAGGCGGCGCATGCAATTAAAAAACTTATTACTTAAAACCAATAAAAACGTTAAATATATATATCAAAAATTCCCTTTATTAATTTTACAGAATAAATCATTGAAATTAGTAGCCGGGGTGGCTCAGCTGGTTAGAGCGCACGGCTCATAGGGCTTGGCTGAGCCTGAGAAACCGTGAGGTCGCGGGTTCAAATCCCGCCCCCGGCATCATTTATTTTTCTTAAATTGTACCCATAAGCCAGTTTCATCGTTAGTAATCTTGTATTTTGGAATTATAGAAGAATCAAGCTCAAAAATTAAATCGTTTACTTTTATACGTTTATGTTTGTGAATTTTATGTTTAAAATTAATTAAATGAACTGCTGAACCATATCCTCCTCCTATGTATGCAAATCCTCCTGGTTTTAAAACTCGATATATTTCATTAAATGCTTTTGTCCTGTTTTCCCAGAAGAACATAGAACCACGACTAACAACCAGATCTGCAAAATTTGTGGGAAATGGCATTCTATGGACATCAGCATGTTTTACTATTACTTTTTTCAATAATTTTTTCTTAGCTACATGTTTTTTCGCGATATCTATCGTTTTTGGAGATATATCTATAGCAAAGACTTTCAAATTTGAATGTTTGGCAAGTTCTATAGCTAAAAATCCATTTCCTGTGCCTACATCTATACATATTCCTTCATTAATTTTGGAAATTTCTAAAATATCCAAAGCTAACTTTTGGTAAATGATCTTTTTTGTAGTCATGGAAAAAAATTAAGAAAAAATTATTTTCCATGTCTTTTATGAAGAATTTTATTCAAAGAAGTTACAATAGTTTTTCTTTTAACGTAGCTGGTCAACAATGCAATGACAAATACTAGGAGTAACAGAATTATTAAGCTTGTATTTTTCGTTGATGGATAATTTAATTTTTTATTACTAATGAGTGGTTGTATTTTCTTTGCTAAGTTTGTTCTGTATAGAGATGTTGCAGTTGCAAATTTATGTCTATAAGAAAATGTGTAAATCTTTAAATGTGAAATATATGGATGTATGTTGAAAATTCTACTTGTTTTACTGATTATCATGGGAAAATGAAGAAACTGTATGGTCATTGTTTGGATGGGAGGTCTTGTTAAAGTAGAAATTTCACTCAGTATATATGTCATCAACATTCTTATAGGATCTACTCCAAGAGTCGTTAATTCTTTTAAATATTTTGAGGTAACTGGAATTACCTTTTCTATACTAATAATAGAATTTAATATGTCATGGTGAATTCCTTCATTGTATATTTTGTCTAAATGCCAAAACAATGATGCTCTATTACTATATTTACTGCTAACATACCCCTCTAATGTCATTAACTCATCCATTGATTTTTCATTATAATATAGAAGCATTGCTTTCCCTGTATTTTTTATTTTGTCCCATAATATTAAAATTGAATAATCAGCATACGCATTTCTTAAAGCTGGTAATGCATAATATGTGGATTGAGAAGGAGACACTGCAAATGCAGTTGTCCTTCCAGATATTTGACGATTAGTCTCATCTGGAGTTACCAGTGCAATAAATATATAATATTCTTGAGATGATGGTGGTAACTTTTTCCATGCATATTCTGCTAGGTCATAGTATTTAAGTGAACAAATGCATCCAACTCTACCAATCACAGTTATAAAACTTTGAGGTGCATTTGCGGCCCATGCATAGGCAATGCCGGCAACTGCTGGTATTAGTGCATTTCCAACCATAAATGATGAGGATATTGCTGGGCTAATATCAAATATTTTTGTTGTATTTAATGCACCTTTTACAGGGTCAATGTCTATTCTTATACCACTGATTTTTAGCTGGTCAATGTTACGAGTATTTTCATAATATTTTGTAGATTCAGGTTCTACTTTTATAAATGCTGTTTTTATTCCTGAAAACCAAGTCCAAGGATTTCTTATTTGTAATATATTTCTTATTGTAAAACCACCTTCATTGTATCCAGCATTTTTTAATAATTTTTTTGCAGCTAAATATATGCCATCTATGTATCCGACTAATGAATATTTTCCAAATACGTTACAATAATAAGGAGGAACAACTACTCCAACATACCCTTTTGCTAATTCATCTATTTTAAATAATCCTTTATTATATACACTGTTGAATGTCTCAACTCCTAAATTAAACATTTTTGAATAATTTATTATAGGAAATATATCTGTAGCCCATGAAACCTGAGTATCTCTTAGTTTTTTGATGTAGTCCTTATCTACACCAGACAATAAATATTTAAGATCTTTTTCTTCAATTGTTTTCAACGCTTCAATTTCAAATAAAGATTTGGGATCTTTTTGTAGTAATTTTAAAAGCCACATGAAATATTTCTCATGTTGCCAAGGAATACCAGTTTCATAGCTAAATCTTTGTTTAAAATCTTCATCAAAGATTTTAGTCCTCATTAATGCCAATACTCCTGATTTTGATGTATTATTATAACATATTGCTACCATTTCACCATGCTTCAAATTGGGATCATTTGTATAATAAGATTTAACGTCAAATCCAAATATTCCATACATAGGAAGATCAGTAGTATTCATTGGCATAATTATGTAGTAAAATCCTGAAGGTCCAAAAGTCAATGCAAAGGTTTTTAACATTGCATAGCTAGCTATATCTACGTCTCTAATATCATTCGCTGAAAAAGTCACTGCTAACAAATCTGGTGGACATCCTACTGCCCAAGCATTTGCAATCCTTATTATATTCCTGCCCAGAATATTTGCAACATTTGTAAGTTGTTTTTCAGACATTTGAGATATGGAGATGTAAAATGTTTTACTACTTTCAATAATATTGTTATTAATTGTGTACTTTTTTGCATAGAGATCTCCATTGCTTTTTTGTGAAACAAGAACATACATTAATTCCCTAGGATTATTTAATAAAATTAAATTTCCATTGCTATATGTGATCCCTTTTTCTCCTGTTAAATTTGAATTGGAAAATGTATCAATGATTGCTTGTATACTATCTGTAGAATCTTTACTATTGAAAGAAATACTGCCTGCAGTGGTTATTAATAAATTTCTTTTAGAATTTGTTAGGTCCAATATTTTATCGTTTAATGCATCTTTAGCTATTTTTTGGCCAGATATATACATTAAACTTGTTGAATTTACATTGTTAACTGCTGAACTTGTGTTAGACATTGTCAGTATTAATACTACTACTAATATTCCTAACAATCCTTGCCACTTCAAAATTTCACAACCTTTTTTTGAATGACATAATATCATTAGTGTAGTGTCTATAAATACATTTCGACTTAAATAAATGTAAAAAAATTTATCAAAAAAGTACAAAATTTAAGAACTAAAGTTCCAAAATTTTTTTTAATAAAAAAAATAAAAACATATGACTCCCGAATAGTAGGAAAATATATATTGTTCGAATGTTATAGAACAAAATGGTGAATAGATATGTTAAATACACGCCTTGAAGAAATTATCGAAGAAAGTATAAAATTTTATAGAAAAAATTCTACAAAAATGAAAAAAGATGAAAAAGACAAAGAGGTTTCTCTAAAAAATGTCATCACTTCTGATAGGAAATATTTATTATCGTATGGTGTTAGTGGTTTTAGAGTACTAGATCCAGCAGTAATGTCAATTTTACATGGAGACGAACATCAAAGAGCTAACATGTTCTTAAATGGATTTAAAACTGGGAAGTTATTAGTGAGGGAAGGACTTGTAACTTCTCTAGAATCTTTACAAAGATTTTTATTTGAAAACCAAATCATGATCCTAGATATATATAAAATTTTAGATAAAGAGATTGAATTAAGAGTTTATGAATCTTTAAGAGTTTCAGGGCTGCCTAATATTGGAAAACCAATTTGTCACTATGAAACTGGTCTATTTAAGGGTGTACTTCAGGAAATTTTAGATAAAAAAGTCAAAGTAAGAGAAACAAAATGCAAAGCTCAAGGATATCCTTATTGTCAATTTAAAGTCGTAACAAAATATTACGACAAATTATGAACATTAAGCATTAAGCAAAAGATAGAAAGTATGTGATCCAAAATTTCTAATTGCTGAATCAGTATTATTTAGAGTTCCACTGGAAGCAAGAACTTCACTTCTATTATCAACTATCAACTTATAACTTAACCCTGGAAAATTTTTTCTAAAAAAGCATTCACATACTCTTTTAGCATTTTCTTTATCATTTGAATCCAAATAAAAACATGCTTTTTCAAGTGTGGAATTATAAGGAGAAGGACAATTTGCCATCGTTGATAATATTTCATCAGCGTTACTCTCATAGAAAACTGGCATTTTAATATTACAGATAGTTGAAATAAAAATAAATAAAATAAGTAGAGAAAGTATTGCATCAATTGTAAATATATATCCTTTATCTTCCATGTTCTTTCTTCCGGATCATTTCTACAATTTTATTTTTCTTTTTAATAGCTTTTAATGCAGCATTTTTAACTTTCTCTTTCATTTCTTCAAAATCTTCAGGAGTTTTTTCTCCAACAACTTTTTTGATTTTTGTATATGCTGCCTCTCTAAACAATGGTTTTAATATTTTTTCTTCATTTTTTGACTTAAGCTTAGGAACTCCTGAATCATCTACATAGCCAACATAATCTATTTTTACTCCAACTTTAGACACAACGTCTTTAATTTCCTCACAAACATCTTTGGGGGCTATTACCATCAATGAATCTATTGAAACTCCCAATGGATCAATGTCCAATTTATTTAACATTTCTAAGACTCTAGGATTTATCAAATCAAATATTTTTTCTTTATTAAATACAAATCCTAATCCTGTTGTTGAAGATATTTCGTGGGCATCCCCTCTTAAACCACCATTTGTAATATCAGTCATGGCATGAATTTCATTTAACAGTCCAGCATTGATAATTGCCTCACAAGCTTTCATGAAATCAATATTTAAAGTCTCATATATTACATCAAAAAAGCCATGATAAATTGCAGTAGTAGTTATCGTGCCTCCTCCAGAACCTTCAGTCATTAAAATCTTATCTCCAACTTCTGCTTTCTTTCTAGCTGTTGGAGCTATGTTAGAAATACCTACAGCCCCAACAGCACTCACAAGCCTATCACCTAATACCATGTCTCCGCCTACACGTAATGTACTTCCAGCAGTTATTGGAACACCTGTTAACTCTGAAACTGCAGAAACTCCTGCTGTAAAATCAAATAACTTACCTACATCTCCATCATCTGCAAGATGTAAATCACTTATTATGGCTATTGGTTTGGCACCCATCACATAGACATCTCTAAGTGCAGCCCTTGTTACATGAAATCCACCAAGAAAAGGATATTCACTCAAACGAGAATGTATACCATCAATTGCTGTAGTAACATAGATGTTTCCAAATTTTGATTCGGTTTTAACTACACCACCATCATCTTGTGAGGTAGGATCAACAACAGTTTTACCTTTACTCAAAGAAATTTCAGCTATTTTTCTATGTACAAAAAAATCTCCTTTTCCCCTAGATCCAACTCCCATTTCGCCCATTGTAACATTAGCTTTTGGATATTCAACTAATTCTTTCAGTTCTTTATCTTCTTCATTTATTTTAAAAGTGTTTTTAACTTCTTCAATTACAGCTGAGGCCAATTTTGCAGCCTTTTCTTTATCTATTTCCTTAAATTCTCTTATTCTATTTATTAATTTATTTTTAACTTTTCTTTCGTTTTCTTGTTTAAGCATTTTTCTTACAAAACCTTCCATGTCCATTATTTCACCAATTCTACAAAGTTATTTAATATTTTTAATCCTAATGTTCCACTTTTTTCAGGGTGAAATTGTGTAGCATAGATATTTTTATGACAAATAACTGCAGGTATCTCAGAACCATGATAAGTAGTTGCAGCTACAACATTCCAATCTTTAGGTTTTGCATAATAAGAATGAGCAAAATAAAAATAACCATCTTTTATGTCATTTAACAATGGACATTCTTTTTTTATTTTAATTTTGTTCCATCCCATATGAGGTACTTTTTCAGCTGACAACCTTACAACCTTACCAGGAATAATATTTAATCCCATTACGCCGGGACTTTCCTCACTTTCTGTAAATAATATTTGTAATCCCAAACATATTCCTAATATTGGTTTTCCATCCTCAACATGCTCTATTATTATATCTTTGAAAGGTTCTATATTTACCATGGCTTTTTTAAAGGCCCCTACACCAGGAATTATCAATACATCTGCAGTTTTCAATATTTCTTTATCATTTGTTACATTAACATTGACTCCAATATTTTTAAAGGCATTCATAATACTTCTTAAATTTCCACTACCATAATCTACCACTGCAATCATTGCTATCTCACATCGTAATAATCTTTTATACGGATAGTATCCTTAAGATGTGGAGTTGAAACTTCATATATTTTTAAATTCTCTGTAGCAACTATTGAATGAGGAGTCTTAGGAGGTATATGTATTGTATCATTCTTACTAAAGTATTGTTTCTTATCTTCGAATTCTATATAACCAGAACCTTTAACAATGAACATTGTCTCATCTTTCTTTTCATGATAATGGAAGGAAGTCCTATAATCTTCTTTTATGAATAATTCTTTTGTTAAGTATTTCTTTGTTTTAATCAGTATTTTTTCGTATCCCCAAGGTTTGTCTGTCCTATTTTCATATTCTTTACGAATTTCTTCTAAATCTTTAGAGGTATCTACTGACATCCAAAATGTGTCATCCTCTTTATAATATCCTAATTTGTTTTCACGGGCTAATTTTGGAAACAATGTTTTTTCAATATCTCCTTTTTCAAATTCTTCAAAATCTAACTTTTCCTTCACAAAATAAATACCACCATTTATATAATATTTTAAATAAGGTTTTTCTTTAAATGAAGTTATGCGATCTCCTGTAATTTCAACTATTCCATATGGGGATTTCATTTTAGTAATAAAAATTGTTAAGGGATAATCAGAATTTCTTCCCATTTCTATCATTTTTTTAAGATTTAAATCTGCTACAACATCACCATTTCTTATTACACACTCAACATCATCTTCCACATGTTCCATTCCTAATCTAATTGCATTTAATGTTCCTAATGGTTTTTCTTCTTCCACATATTCAAGTTTTACACCTTTGTATTCGTTACCATATCTTTCCTTAATTTTTTCACTTAAAAAACCTGTTAATAAATAAACTTTATCAATTCCAGCACTTTTAAAATCAAAAAGTTGTTTATCAAGAATTGTATATCCGTCTTTTATTTCTATCAAAGGTTTAGGAATACGTTCTGTTATTGGCCTCAATCTTTTACCATATCCACCACATAATATCATTCCAACAGGAGATTTCATGATATCTCACTCCTTATTATATTTCCAAATTCAGAATTTACAATCCTTCTTTTACCTAAAGTTTTCGCATGAGCATCTAACTCCAAAACTACATATTTATAACCAATATTTTTAAGAGGTTCTACAAGTCTTGGACCGTCAGTAACTGCTACCATTTCAATATTATTGTATTTTTCAATTGGGAGTGCATGAGGTATTCCCGAAACAACTGCAAAATCTATTTCTTCTTTTTCAAGTATTTCCATGGCTTTTTTCCCTGTGACAGGATATTCATCTAACCCTCCTGTTATATAGTTAATATTGACTCCATTATCTTTTAATTCTTTTTTAATATTTTTCGCATGATTTCTTATTCTTGGAAGACCAATGTTTTCATCAAGATTAGCAATTACTACTGGATTTCCATTTAATTTTGAATAGGGTAATCTTAATACATCTGCAAATAAATATGCAGTTTCCTTTTTTGCATTTAAAACCATTGCAACCTTTTTTCCATTTTTAAATGCATTTATAACTATTTTAGCTACCTTTTTTTTATTATCTCCTTCCAACGGAGGAATATACTTTCCTTGTGCCATCCCTCTAGTTTTTTCAATAGCAGTTGCCATTCTAAGCATTTTTATTTGTCTTCTAGCTTCATCCTCAGATATTAATCTTTCTTTAGCTGCAACCTCTAATACTGCTATCGCTCCTTCAGTATTATCCCCTTCACCAAAACCTCCATGAGATTCTACTATTAAAACCTTTGCAGGAACTTTAGCATTTTCCACAGCTCTTTTAAGGTTTTCACCAATAATCATGCTGGCGCAAGTACCAACTACACCAATAAGTTTTGGTGAAAACATCTTATAAGCTTTTTTAAGTGTTTTTGTGAGTTTTTCTTCTGCTCCAAATACAAAATCTTTTTCTGACATGCCTGTTGTTACAACTCTTACACCATCTTGTTCCAACAATCTTGCAGTCCTAAAACAGCAACCTTTAGGTCCATGTAAAACTATTAAATCAACATCTAAATCCCGGAGTGTGTAAAGTGCAGCTGCAATTGGACTAGGTCTGGGATGCAAATATTCACCTCAACTCCTCAATTACCAACCTCTTTCTTGCATACGATCTGATTCAGGTATCTCACTTATTTCTATACCAGGCATTGCTTCACCAAGTCCTCTTGATACTTCTAATAACACTTCAGGATTATCATAATTTGCAACAGCTTCCACTATAGCTTTTGCATATGCTTCTGGATTTTTAGATTTAAATATTCCAGATCCAACAAACACGCCATCTGCTCCTAATTGCATCATTAATGCAGCATCAGCTGGTGTAGCAATACCTCCAGCAGCAAAATTTACAACTGGTAATCTACCTAACTCAGCCGTCTCTTTTACTAACTCAAATGGGGCTTCAATTTTCCTACTGTATTCCCATAACTCTTCTTCATCTTTATTCATTATTTCTCTAATTTGTCCCATAATTATTCTCATATGTCTTACAGCTTCTACAACATTTCCTGTGCCTGCTTCACCTTTAGTTCTTATCATTGCAGCTCCTTCAGCTATACGTCTCAATGCTTCCCCAAGGTTTCTTGCACCACAAACAAAAGGTACTTTAAATTTTCTTTTATCTATATGGAATCTTTCATCAGCCGGTGTTAAAACTTCACTCTCATCGATCATGTCAACCCCTAATGCTTCCAGTATTTGTGCTTCAACAAAATGTCCAATTCTTACTTTTGCCATCACAGGAATTGAAACAGCATCCATTATTTCTTCAATTTTATTTGGATCTGCCATTCTTGCTACTCCTTTGCTAGCCCTTATGTCTGCAGGTACTTTTTCAAGTGCCATAACTGCAACTGCTCCGGCATCTTCGGCTATCATTGCTTGTTCTGCATTTACAACGTCCATTATCACTCCGCCTTTGACCATTTTTGCGAATCCTCTTTTGAGTCTCTCAGTTCCATATTTCATTTATTTACCTCCATCTTTGTTAAAAAGGGCCTAACTACAATAAAAATTTTATTTAATGGTTTTTATATATAATTTTCACAACAAAACATGTTTCTCATTTTGCATGCATGAAAGTTTATATAATGAATTTTCTGATACATAATTTGATAGCAAATTATTAAATTCATCTTCAATAGTGGTCTAAATGTTTGGAAAAAATGATAAAAAGAAAAAAGTTCCTGAACTCAAAAAAAGTGAAAAAAAGGAGGACAGCATTGTAAAGAGAATAAGAGGATTATTGAAACAAAGATCAAGTGAAGGAGCTGAAAAAAAGCCAAAAAGAACAATGCCCAAGCCAAAACCAAATAAAAAAGTAGATTTGAAGCCTAAACCATTACCACCAAGAAGACCACCAACAGGCATTCCTGAGGCAGATAAGAGGACATTAATCGGGGCTGCTGTAATAGCATGTATTATCATCTTTATTGCTGTATTAGGTTATTGGTTCTTATATTACCAACCATATCAGGAAGCATTGGAAAGTGCAAAAGCTCAAAAAATAGCTGAAGTTAATGCATATTATAAGGGACCATTAGCCACAGATCCTAGAAAACAGGCACTTCTTGCACAAATAGAAAGTGCTACTACACCTGAAGAAGTCCTGGCAATTGATGTACTTGGACCTGCTACCCAATCTTGGAGAACCTATCAACTTCAACAGATACAGGCAAAAAAAGATATGTTCAATAGAGTAATGATCGTGTATAGTGCAGGGAATCAGAGTACAACATTGCAAACAATACAAGGTGGAGAAGTTATTATGAGAGTCCCTGATGCGCAAAGATTTGTAAGTCAGGCAGATGCATCAGTATTATCAAATATAGAGATACAAACACCAGATACAGTTGCTATACCAATACTTATAAATCGTTTGCAAGCCGCTGGTGGACTTATAGGCGTTGGAAGCAGTGTTGATATATATCTAACAAATGTTACAAATATTAGCATGCCCGCAGGTAATGTGTCTGCACCAACTAACAGAACAGCAGGAGCAGAATATTCAAGTGATCTTCCTTTAGTTAGTGGAGCAACAGTTTTAGCTATATTGAGATCAGGAGAAAGTGGAAAATACGATGTAAATCTAACTAGTAGTAAATTTTTATCTTCTCCAGGTTCTTCTGTTGGTGTTTCAACTTCAAGAGGTGCAAGTGGTGATATTGAAAAGGCATTGCAAGCACTTTCAGCTGGAGGATTAAGTGAAAGTGATGTCTCACAAATATTACAACATTATGGAATTAGACTTTCTGAATATGAAAGAGTTTCAAACATAGGTGAATTTAATGCTACTTATTTATTGATTATAGAAGTTCCAAGAAAACATGCGCCTGTTATTATGATGAACATGGACAAAATTATGCTAGTGGTGCCAACACAAAAAGCTCCTGAATGGATGGCAGCTGAACTAAAAAAAGTATATAGTTAAATGTTATGGTTGTATCCACTTTAAGGGTCTATTACGCACCTCATTAATATCTTTTTCAGCATTTAATCCAGTTTTTATTGCATTTGCATATGAAACATAAACATATAGAGCAACAAGCACTACTGCAAGAGCTCCGCCAATCAATAGCATATATTCAGCTGCACCTTGACCTTTTTCATCTTTAAGGAATTTAAACATTAAATTCCACCTCCAAAAATTAAAAAAGGAAAAAACAAAACAACTGTATATAGTCATGATTTTATGGTACACCTGCCCATTGTTGGGTTTTATTACGTACAGTGTTTATGTCTTGACCACCCTGATTAGCTAATTGTCCTTTAGCACTGTTCATGTATTGAGCGTATATGAATAGAGCAACAAGCACTACTGCAAGAGCTCCGCCAATCAATAGCATATATTCAGCTGCACCTTGACCTTTTTCATCTTTAAGGAATTTAAGCATTAAATTCCACCTCCAAAAATTATTTACTAATAACAATTTTGTATAAATTCTATTTATAAATTTTTTGTTTTTAAACCTCAAACAAATTAATGGATTTTTTATTGGTGAGGTATAACAATGAAAATACTCATAGTCACAGGTAAGTTAGCTAGTGACGTAGTTAAATCAAATGTAAAAAATTCAAAACATCAGGTAGATGTTTATACTGTGAATACACCAATTGCAGCATTTTTAACTCCAGAGAGGATAGCAAAAGAAATAGAAGGTTTAAATTATGACATGGTAATAATTCCGGGATTAGTTAAAGGAAATGCAAAAAAAATAACTGAAAAAACAAATATTCCTGCATACAAAGGACCAACAGATGCTGCTGATTTAGGAATTTTATTAGATATAATTAATAAAGTAAAGCTTTCACCAAAAAAGCCTGCAAACAAGTTAATTGAAGAAGAACAGAAAAAAAGAGCATTGAATTTTATAAAAAAATTTGAAAAAAATGAAAAAATACGAAAGGAATTATTAAAAAAAGATGAAAACATTTTAGTTGGTAATCTTCCAGTAGGTAGAGATTTTCCAATGAGAGTTTTAGCAGAAATTGCAAATGCACCTTCGTTAACAAAAAACGAATTAAAAAGAAAAGTAGACTATTTTATAAAAAATGGAGCTGACATGATAGATATAGGGATGATTGCTGGTAAAGATTACTCTGATAAGATACCAACACTTATTGAAATTGTAAGAAAAAGGGCTAGAAAAGTTCCTATTAGCATAGATACATTAAATGTAAATGAAATTGAAACAGCGATAAAATGTGGTATAGATTTAGTACTAAGTCTTGATCATGGGAACTACAAAGATGTATTACCTCTTTTAGAGGATAATAACATACCTGCAGTGATATTACCTACAAACTACACTGAAGGATGGGTGCCTGAGAAGCCAGAAGAAAGAGTAAAATCCTTAGAAAATTTGAAAAAGAAATGTAAAGGTATAGATATCATTGCAGATCCAATACTTGATCCTATAAATAGTAAGAGCATTGTTGATTCTATATTAGCGTGTAAATTATATGCTGATAGAAATCCAGATCCTTTATTCTTTGGTGTTGGCAATGTAACAGAACTTCTAGATGCTGATTCTGTTGGTGTAAATGCACTTCTTGCTGGTATTGGCATGGAACTAGGAGCGAGTATTCTATTTACACCAGAAGAAAGCGAAAAAACAAGAGGAAGTGTATATGAGCTTGCTCTATCATCAATAATAATGTTTTTAGCAAAGAAGAGAAGGTCAATTCCTAAAGATTTAGGTGTCAATCTTTTAATTTTTAAAGATAAGCGAAGGTATGAGATGATAGATGAAAATGTAGATGTACCAGTAATAAAAGCAAAAGGAATGAAAAAATTCATCCCAGACAAAGCAGGAAGCTTTAAAATATCTGTTAAAGATGATCATATTGAAGTTATTCATTATAAATCTGGAAAACCCACAGTCAAATTTGTTGGAAAAAATTCAAAGAAAATATATGAAGAAATAATCAAAAGAGGATTAGTAAGTAGACTCGAACATGCAGCATATCTTGGTTCAGAATTACAAAAAGCAGAAATAGCCCTAATTACAGGGAAGAGTTATGTACAGGACAAAGATTTATTCAAAAAACCTTTGGATTTGAGGGAAAAAAGATGAGATGTATGAAGTGTGGATCCAAAGATGTAGTTTTTAGAAGGAGATATTCAAGCCAAAGATTATGTAAGGATTGTTTTATTGAATTTATACAAAGAAAAGTCCTCCGAAACATTAGATTAAATAAACTAATAGAGAAAGGTGATAGAGTTTTAGCAGGGGTTTCAGGTGGTAAAGATAGTGTAGCAATGCTAGATATTCTTAATATTTTGCATGAGAGAGGAATAATTGAATTAGAAGTTTTAACTGTAGATGAAGGCATTAAAAATTATAGAGAAAAAACATTGGAAATTGCAAAATATCATACTAAAAGACTTGGAATTCCACATCACATAGTTAAATTTAAAGATTGTTTTGGAATTACATTGGATGAGATAGTATCAAGTAATGTAGAGAGAGGTCCTTGCACATATTGTGGAGTATTCAGGCGTTGGATATTCAACAAAATTGGGAAAAAATTAGAAGCTGATAAAATAGCCATTGCTCACAATCTTGACGATGAAACAGAGGCAATCTTAATGAATTATCTTGAAGGGAATATAAAAAATTTAATAAGATTGGGCCCTATAAGTGAGAGTAAAGATTTTTTAACAAAAATAAAACCACTTAGAGAAATACCAGAAAATGAAATAATACTCTACACAAAATTTAAAGGATTGAAAACTTATCTAAAACCTTGCCCTTATGTGAGATATGCATTTAGGAGAGAAATATATAGGTTTATAAAGAGAATTTCCGCAAAACACCCAACAATCAGATATTCAATACTTAGAGGCTTTGAAAAAATAAAACCTATATTAAAAGAAAAATTTCAGGAAAAATATACATTTGATACATGTAAAATTTGTGGAGAGCCAGCATCAGGAAAAATATGTCAGGCATGCAAATTATGTAAAGAGTTAGGAATAAGCATGAGTTAAAATTTTTTAAGGTTTTTCCACAATTTTACATCCTAACTCCTTCATAACCTTTACAAAATCTGGAAATGAAATTTTATATGCCTCAGCATTTTTAATTTTAATACCTTTTTTTAAACCCAGGAGTGTTAAAGCCATCACTAAACGATGATCATTGTGTGAATCCACAATGCCACCTTTAATGTTTCCACCATTAATTATTAAGCCATCATCTAACTCCTTAACTTTTATTCCTAACTTAGACAATTCTTTTGCACACATAGCTATCCTATCAGTCTCTTTAAATCTTGCATGTCTGATTCCATATATTTTTGTTCTGCCTTTTGCTGCAGCCCCCAAAACTGCAACAGTTGGAAGAAGATCTGGAGAATTTTTTAAATTGACATCTATCCCATTAAGTTCTCCATCACTACAAACTATAATTTCATTTTTCTTAATTTTAATATCTACTCCCATTTCACTGATTATATCTAAAATTAATTTATCTGCTTGTTTTGAATCTTTAAATAAATTTTTTATACTTACTTTACCTCCTGCTATTGCAGTTGCACCTACAATATATGATGCTGAAGAAAAATCTCCTTCTATTGAATATTTACAAGATTTATAACCGTTAGGCTCCACATAATAAGTATTTTTTTCTCTTTCTATTTTAGCGTCAAACTTCTTCATAACTTCAACAGTCATGTCAACATATGGTTTTGATATTAATTCTCCAATAATTTTCAGTTTAAGAGGTTTAGATCCATATGGTCCTATAATTAAAAGTGCGGAGATGAATTGTGAACTTATATTTCCCGGTATTTCTGTATATCCACCTTCATACCCTCCTTTAACTATTATTGGTGCCCTACCATTATTTCTTGATGAAAAAGCAACTACACCTAAATCCCTAAGTGAATTAAGTAAAGGTTGCATAGGTCTAGATCTTATAGATTTATCCCCTGTAAGAATTGTATAATACTTTGCTAAACCTGCAACAGCTGTCATGATTCTCAAAGTAGTCCCAGAATTTCCAACATCTATAACATTCTCAGGAGTGATAACTTTACCATTAACACCTTTTACAATCCATGCATTTCTTTTTATATCTATTTTCGCTCCAAATGCCTCACATGCTTCAACAGAGGAACATGTATCCTTTGCAACTAATGGATTTTTAAGGTGAGATATGTTGTCAGCCAAAGAAGCTATTATTACTGCACGATGTGTATAACTTTTAGATGGAGGTGCTTTCACATTGCCTTCAATTCCTTCTGTTTTTTTAACTATTAAATCCATAAAATCATCCTACAGCAATCTCTAAAACAACGTCTACATTTTCAGGTTTTACTATTTCAACTTTTTCACCAGTCTCTCCTATAATTTCTTTTTCTACCCTTATATCATCCTTTGTTATAGTTTTACCATCAATTTCAATTCCTTCTTTCAATTTTTCAATTAATATTTCAGGATCTTCAGAATTTAGGTATTTAATCACTTTTGAAGTTTTATCTCTAAATTTAGGCCCTATTCTATCCATTAATGGCTCTATTCTAACTATTTTTTCTTTGACACTGGGCTTACCTGCCTTTATTTCTAAATCTTGAATTCTTATCGTACCCTTAATATCATCAAAAAATGGTTTTATTTTTTCAACGGTTTCTTCATCACCGTAAATTTTCACTTGCTTAATTTCTGCATTTAGAGGTATTCCCTTGTCTGATTTAAATCTACGTAACTCCCTAATTATTTCTACTGCAGTATCTCCACACTCCTCAATTTCTGGATCTATTAATTCATAATTAGTTGTAGGCCATGAAGTTAAATGTATACTTTTATCATCAAAATGTTGATACACTTCCTCTACAAAATGTGGCACAAATGGTGCAAGCAATTTTAAACAAGTTTTAAGGACTTTTTCCAGAGTTCTTTTAGCACCTTCTCTCATTTCTTTATTTTCGTCAGAATAAAGTCTATATTTCACAGCCTCTATATATTCATCACAGAAAACATGCCAAACAAACTGTTGAATATTTGTTATAGCATCTGCAAAATTATATTGATTTATGGATTTTGTAACATTCTCAACAAGACGATTTAATTTTGATAATATCCATCTGTCCATATAATTTAATTTAGCTTCAACTTCATTCTCTTCTTCCTTAAATATATGAATACTCATAAATCTAAATGCATTCCAAAACTTCCTTAAAAATTTATATCCATATTTCACATCTTTCCATGCAAAAGGCACATCTGAACCTGGGACACTATTTGCTGCCCATAATCTTAAAGCATCTGCACCATATTTTTCTAATACTTCCTCAGGTTCTATAACATTTCCTCGTGATTTACTCATTTTATGTCCATCTTCGCCAAAAACCATTCCATTTATCACAATTTCATCAAAAGGTTTTTCACCTGTTAATGCCTTACACCTTAATATTGTGTAGAACGCCCACGTACGTATTATGTCGTGTCCTTGTGGCCTTAAATTTGCTGGAAATAATTTTCTATAATTTTTTTGGGGCCATCCAGCTACAACAAGTGGTGAGATAGAACTATCCATCCAGGTATCCAATACATCTCTTTCTGGTATAAATTCATTGCAACCACATTCACATGTAAAATTAGGTTTTTCTTTTGTTGGATCTACAGGTAACATGTCTTCTGTTGCAACATGTGGTTTTCCACATTCTTTACAATACCAGACAGGTATTGGAGTACCAAAAATTCTTTGTCTAGATATACACCAATCCCATTCCATGGCATCTATCCAATTTAAAAGCCGAGTTTTCATATGTTCAGGATGCCATTTTATTTCATTTATAGTTTTTTTGACATCTTTTTTTAATTTATTTACATCTATAAACCACTGTTTTTTAACAAGGATTTCCACTGGTGTTTTACATCTCCAACATCTTCCCACATTTTGCTTTATTCTTTCTTTTTTGATTAAAAATCCTTTTTTATCCAAATCCTCTATAATTTTGTTTCTACACTCCTCTATAGACAAACCTTCATATTTCTTAGCTGCTTTAGTCATTCTACCTTTTTCATCTATAGCATTGATAATTTTTAGATTATGACGTTTAACCCATAAAACATCTGTTTTGTCACCGAAGGTACATACCATGACTGCTCCTGTACCAAACTTAGGATCTACATCTTCATCAGCTAATATTTCAACTTCTTGATTGAAAATAGGAACTTTAACTTTTTTTCCAACCATGTCTGTATATCTTTCGTCATCTGGATGTACTAAGACAGCAACACAAGCTGGTAACAATTCTGGACGTGTAGTTGCAATTACAATATCACTCTCTGATCCTTCAAACTTTATATAATTTAAATAAGTTTCTTTTTCTGAATATTCAACTTCTGCAAATGCTATAGCTGTTTCACATCTTGGACACCAATTCACAGGGTGAACACCACGATATATCAATCCTTCTTTATACATTTTTAAAAATGAGAGTTGAGTTTTCTTTATGTATTCAGGGTCCATAGTTATGTATTCTCTGTCCCAATCCTGACTAAATCCTAATGAAATCATTTGTCTTTTCATTCTTTTTATATTCTCAGTTGTAAGGTCAATACACATCTTCTTGAATTTTTCTCTAGGTACATCTCCTTTTTTGATGTTATGTATTTCCTCTACCTTAACTTCTGTTGGAAGTCCATGACAATCCCATCCCTGAGGAAACAAAACATTGAACCCATTCATTCTTTTGAATCTGGCAATTATATCCATATATACCCAATTTAATACATGACCCATATGTATAGAACCTGTAGGATAAGGTGGAGGTGTATCTATAACATAAGAAGGTCTTTTATCAGTTTCAAATGCATATATTTTGTCTTTTTGCCACTTTTTTTGCCATTTGCTTTCATTTTTTGGATCATAATCTTTTGGGATTTCAACACGCATGGTATCTCTCCATGGAAACCTTTTTATGTTACTGTATTCTATTAACATAAACATAAAATATGGTGTGTGGAAAATGGGCATCACATGGTTCTACATAGCAGTGTTTCTTGCAATTAGTGATGAAATACATACTAAAATAATGTGGGATATACTTTTAGACTTTTATATATTGTTAGCAGGCATTATAAAAGAAATTGTTTCATCAAACATACAAGTGTGGCTTATTCATGAAATTTTGGAAGCATTATTTCACTTCATAGTTTTATCATTGGTATTTTTTTCAGTAGAAATTGGTTTTTTGGCAGCTGTAGTGCACATGACTGTTGATATATTCCATGAATTGAGTGGTAGAGAATACAGCTGGTTACATCATAGAGCTTTACACTTCACAGTGGAGTCATTATTCTTTATAATGGTAGGTATTAGATAATTTATTTTTATATTTAAATAAAAACTTAAGCATGGTCATTTGCTTAAAGTAATTTTCATGAGGTGAATAATCATGCCAGTGATAACCATAAAATTTGATGAATTAAGAAAATTGGGAATTGAACTTAGCAATGAAGAAATCATTGAGACATTGCCTATGTTAGGTTGTGATATTGAAGATTATGATGATAATGTTCTTAAAGTAGAATTTTTCCCAAATCGTCCAGATAACTTTTCTGTTGAAGGTATTTCTAGAAGTTTAAAAGGATTTTTAGGGATGGAATTAGGCATACCTAAGTATACAATCAAAGATTCTGGTTTTAAAGTGTTTGTAGATGAAAAAATATCTAAAATTAGGCCATTTATCGCTGTCTGTATAGTGAAAAATTTAGAATTTAATGAAGACAAAGTAAAACAAATTATGGAGTTTCAAGAAGATCTACATTGGGTCATGGGTAGAGATAGAAAAAAAGTTGCTATAGGTCTCCATAATTATGATGTTGTCACGCCTCCCTTTTATTATAAGGCAGCTGACCCAGATAATGTAGCATTTGTTCCTCTTAACAGCCAGAAAAAGATGACACTTAGAGAAATACTTAATAAACATGAAACTGGTCGAAAATATGCGCATTTATTAAAACAATACAAAAAATATCCTCTAATTTTAGATGATGATGACAATGTCCTTTCAATGCCTCCAATAATAAATGCAGAACTAACAAAAATTGATGAAAATACGAAAAATGTACTTATAGATGTTACAGGTACAGATTTTAAAGCTGTAATGCAAACTGTCAATATATTATCAACCTCCTTTGCAGAAAGTGGTGGAAAAATTGAAACAGTTGAAATTATTTACCCTGATAAGAAAGTAAAGACTCCAGATTTAACTCCTAAAACCAAGTTGCTAAATGTAGAAAACGTTAAAAAAATTATAGGCCATGATATTAGTTTAGATGAAATAAAACATTCATTATTAAAGGCGAGAATGGATGTAGAAGAGATTTCAGATGATAAATTAAAAGTTTATATCCCTGCTTATAGGGTTGATATACTTCATGAAGTTGATATAATAGAAAATGTTGCGATACAATACCGTTTTAATAATATTAAGCCAAGATTACCAAAAGTTGCCACTGTTGGTGAAGAAGACCCATGGTATATTTCTGACAACGTATTAAGGAAAATTATGGTTGGTTTAGGTTTCCAGGAAATTATGAGTTTAATGTTGACAAATGAAGATACACATTACAAAAAAATGAGATTAAAGGAAGACGATAGGGTTCAGGTTTCTCAACCAATTTCAGAAGATAGAACCATGATAAGAAAAAGCCTTCTAGGAAATCTCATGGAATTTTTAAGGGACAATAGACATGCTGAATTGCCACAAAAAATATTTGAAGTTGGTGAAGCTGTATATATTGACAAAAAATCTGAAACAAAAGTAAAAAGTGTTAAAAAATTGGCAGGGGCAGTAATGCATTCAAATACTAATTTTACAGAAATAAAATCAATTGTAGCTACAATAATCAAAAACTTAGGTTATAAAATGGAGTTAGAGAAGACCAACCATCCTAGTTTTATCAAAGGTAGGGTAGCAAAGGTTAGAGCTAAAATGAAAGACAAGGCTTCAATAGATGGCGTTTTTGGTGAGATACATCCAGAAGTTATAATTAATTTTGATTTAGAGTATCCTGTTACAGCCTTTGAATTAGAATTTACTCACCAACAACCATAACATTTACAGTCCTTGTCCTTGGACCATCTAATTCCACGAAAAAAATTCTTTGCCAGGTCCCTAAATCTAATTTGCCATTTACAACTTGTAATGTTTTACTGGAATCTAGAAGAACTGACCTTTGATGAGAATCTGCATTATTATCTATTCTATTATGTTCATAGTTTCCATCAACAGGGACAATACGCTCCAATAATTTTTTAAAATCATTAATTAATCCTTTTTCATTTTCATTTATTAAAAGACCTGCAGTACTATGCCTGTTAAAAATGTTTACCAATCCTGTATCTATATCTAAGGAATTAACAAAATTTTCAACTTTTGAGGTAATATCAATGAATTCAACTCTCTCTTTTGTATTTATATTTATACTTTTCCTCCAAATATTCATATTTTAATCCTCCAAAAAAATTATACATAATAATTTTTGTTTCCAGGAGGTAAAATTTATGAAGAAATATGTAGTAATGATAATGTCCTTAATTTTAATTTCAAGCGTTAGTGCCCATATTTTAATTATAGCCGATACCCGTGGGGATTTTCCTGAAGCATATAATGAAGCGAAGGAAATTGCTAACAACCTTAAATCAAATGGATATAAAATTTTAGAATTATATAGGGAAAATGCCACACTAAAAAATGTGTTAAAAGGCATGTATCTTGCAGATGGAATTATATATATTGGGCATGGTGGATACATGGAAGGAAATTATGACAATGTTTCAAGAATTGCAAAACCACCATTTGGTTTAGTTTGCTATGATGGATTTATATTTGGAACTGATGACGGGAAATTAAAAATAAATGACACAAATATTACGTTTTATCCACCATTTAAGTCTGGCATACCTGTAATTTTAATCCATACTTGTTTTTCAACAGGTTGGGTTGATGATGTTGAATTAACAAATGCAATAGAAACCATATATCATTTTTCAAAAATGTTCACAAGTTCAGGAGCCAATTATTATGCCTCAGCATGGGAATATGGTGGTGGCATAATTGATGCATTTCTTCAAGGCGCAAGGACATTCAAAGAAGCAAATGAAATGAATTACGAACAGATAAAAGAATCACAAATATATAATGGAACTATAATTTGGAGAAACCAACATGGTTATGCATGTTTTGTTGGTAACTGGGATGGTAAATTCCCCATGCCCTCAGAAGTTACACCTTACAATGATATAGAAGCAGAAAAATGGTACAATAGATTGTTTAGTAACAGTAGCAATGAAAGTGTGGATTACCCATTATTCTCTATAATTTTGAGCAACGTTGGGAAGACAATACTTCCCATTAAATATTATGCAAGTGTTTATACAAATCCGGTTAATGGAGAAAAAGTGATGTATAGAGAGTATAGTTATACATTGCAACCGGGAAGTTATGTTAATATTACACTTGGAAGATTTCCAAAAAATTATGCAGTGAGTACAACAATTGTGACATACAATAAAAATACAAAAACTATAAATATGGAACTTCAGGAGAGGTTTGAAATTGAAGGAAGCAATGGTCAAAAAGTAGTTATAAGTAAATATTTAAGACCCAAATCTCTACTTACATATACCAGTAGATTTACAGATAAAGGCGGCATTGTTGATATATGGTAAACATAATTTTCCACTTAAATTATTTGTAAAAAAGTTAAATAATTCCTTACAAAATATTAAATATCTAAATGATCTACTAAAAAATAAGGTGATGGAAGTGAATAAACAAAAAAATATACAAAGACCATTAGACACGCTAGGTAAGTCTTTGAATTCTCCAGTTCTCATTAGATTAAAAGGTGAAAGAGAATTTAGAGGTATATTAAAAAGTTTTGATCTCCACATGAACCTTGTCTTAAATGACGCAGAAGAAATTGAAAATGGAGAAGTAACAAGGAAACTAGGAACTGTACTTATTCGTGGAGATAATATAGTTTACATCTCTCCATAGATACTTAAAAGTTAGTTGTTTTTTGGAGGTATCACAATGAAAGGTACGCCATCATTTGGAAAAAGGAATAAAACCTTACATATTCGTTGTAGAAGATGCGGACGTAAATCTTATCACGTAAAGAAAAAAGTGTGTGCAGCCTGTGGATTTGGTAGAACAAGAAAAATAAGAAGATATAGTTGGCAAAATAAAAAAGTTAATGGTCAAAGGTTGACATAAATGGAAGATAAACGTCCTATAGATGTAAGAATAATTGTAGAAGGGGCTTCTGATGTAGAGACAATTTCTAAAGCGTTACAAATGATTTCATTAGGTTCAGAATACCATGTAACTATTTCCTCAATAATACCAACGACAAGTGTAGAAATTGCACAAAGAGCTGTTGAAGGGGCAGACATAGTACTGATAGCAACTGATGTAGATCCTACAGGTAGAGAATTAGCAAAAAAATTTGAAAAATCTCTTAAAGACCATGTTGGACATGTGGAAAGAATAAAATTGCCTTATGGCCATGATGTGGAATATATAGATTCAGACCTCCTAAAAAAGGAAATAAAAAATGCGATTGTTAGATCAGGTTTATCTTCTCTACCCAACATTCGACATTGTAATCAATTAGAAGAAAAAATAGATGAACTTGAAAACCAAATAAAATCAATTTCTGAGGAAAATAAAAAATTAAAAAAGAGTAAAGATGAGCTAGAATCTGAACTAGAAAATTTTGAGAAAAAATATAAAGAATTAAAGGATAAATATAATGAATTAAAAGAAAGATATAAGAATATTGAAGAAAAATATAAGAGTGTTAAATCAAATTATGAGGAAATGAAAAAAAGAGGTTTATTAGAAGCTTTTTCTCTTAAAGAATTATGGGCAGAACTTTTTGGTGAAGAAGTAGACGAAGATAAAATTGTAAAAATCACGAACAATGTGAAGCCAAAGGATATCATTGTTGGTCAAGGATTAATTTGTGCCCCATCTAAGAAAAGGGCTATAGAATGGCTAAATATAATAAAGACAGCTTTGACAATTGTTGAATGATGGGGATCTATGTGAAAGACAAATGTGGGATTGTAGGTATCTACTCAGAAAAACCCGAGTCTGTACCATATTATCTATATTATTCTTTGTATGCTCTACAACATAGAGGGCAGGAATCTGCAGGAATGGCAACATACCAAGGCAAAATTGTAACTTATAAAAGTATGGGATTAGTATGTAATGTTTTTGATAAGAAAAAGCTTGATAGTCTCCGTAGTCATGTAGGAATAGGCCATGTACGATATTCCACTACTGGAAAATCAGAACCAAAAAATTCACAACCATTTACGATTGAATTTGAGGAAGGACAAATATCAGTGGCCCATAATGGAGATATAGTTAATTCAAGAGAACTGAGGAAAGATCTTAAATCAAGAGGATATAATTTTTATTCAACAACTGATTCTGAAATAATTGCTCATTTATTTTGTGATGAATATTCAAAAACTAATGATGTTTTGCAAGCAATAAAGGATGCATTGAAAAAAATTATAGGTTCATATTCACTTGTAATTCTTATAAATGATGATTTATATGCTATAAGAGATCCTTTTGGGATTAGACCTTTAGTATTTGGAAAAGATGATGAATCAAAAATTGTTGCATCTGAAACAGTTGCACTTGATGTTGTTAACATTGATTATAAAAGAGATATAAAGCCAGGAGAAATATTACATCTAAATACTGAAAAAAGTTATGAATTAGGAAAGGAAAAACGAAGAGCTCATTGTATATTTGAATATGTTTATTTTGCACGACCTGACAGTATCATAAATGGGAGAAAAGTATATAAAGTTCGTTTAAATATTGGCAAGGCTCTTTATAGGGAAGATCCTATTGATGCCGACATGGTTGCTCCTGTACCTGATTCAGCAATACCTGCAGCAATTGGATATTCAAGAGAATCTGGAATTCCTTATGGAGAAGCTTTCATAAAAAATCGTTACATAGGTAGAACATTTATAATGCCAACACAAAAAAGTAGAGAGTCAGCAGTGAAATTAAAGATGAATCCATTAAAAACTGAAGTTGAAGGAAAAAGAATAGTTCTTATTGATGATAGTATAGTTCGTGGGACCACCATCAAGCAATTAGTCAATGTTTTAAAAAATGCAAATGCAAAAGAGATTCATTTGAGGATAGGTTGCCCACCTATCAAACATCCATGTTATTATGGGATTGCAATAAGGTCTGAAGATGAATTGATAGCATCTAATAAGGATGTAGAAGAAATAAGAAAAATATTAGGTGTAAATTCGTTAAAATACCTCACAATCGAATCTCTAGTGAAATGTATTGGTATTAGTAAGAAAAATTTATGCACAGGTTGTCTTGATGGCGAATATCCAACTCTAACACCTGATGAAATAAGGAAGATAAAGCCAGATATATATCATTACTGATTTTTTGGTGAGAAGTATGGTAGAACTTTTAGCACCAGCTCGTGATTTTGCTTCATTATCAGCTGCAATAAAAAATGGTGCAGATGCTGTTTATATTGGCATGGAAGGATGTAATTTACGTTCAAATGTTTCTAATTTTACATTGGACGAAATAAATGATGCTACAAAATATGCTCACAAAAATAATGTTAAATTATATGTTTGTGCGAACACAATACTTTATGATTCAGATATATATGAATTGGAGAAAAAACTTCAAGAATTACATGAAAGTAATGTAGATGCAATTATAGTTTCAGATCTTGGTGGTATAGATTTGGCTGTTGAAAATGATTTACGAGTTCATGTTAGTGTTCAAGCTAATATATCCAATGTTAGAGCAATAAAGGTACTCAAGAAATTAGGAGCATCAAGAGTCATACTTTCAAGAGAACTCACATTAGACCAAATTAAAGATATAGCTTCAAAATCTCCACTTGAAACAGAAATTTTTATACATGGAGCTCAGTGTATGGCAATATCTGGAAGATGTTTATTGAGTTCTTACCTTACAGGGAAAAGTTCTAATAAAGGAGAGTGTTTACAACCTTGTAGAAAGGCTTGGAGAGTAATATCTGAAGATAATGAAGAATTTATAGTAGAAAGTGGTAATGGTAATATAAAAAGTTATATTTTTAGTCCTAAAGATTTGTGTATGATTGAGTACATTCCAGAGTTAATGGAATTAGGAGTTGATGCTTTTAAAATTGAAGGAAGAGCTAGATCAGCAGATTATGTTGCAACAGTTGTATCTGTTTATAGAGAAGCTATAGATAAATATTTAAATGGAAATTGGGAATTCAACAAAGAATGGTTAGAAGAGTTGAAAAAAGTCTTTAATAGAGGATTCGATCATGGATTTTATTTTGGACGCCCTAAACAAGGCAGTACTTATAATCAAGGATTAATAAAAAAAGATGTGGGTGAAGTTATAGAATATAACAATGAAAATAATTTGGCTAAACTAAGAATTTGGGATGAAATAAAAAAAGGCGATGAGTTAGTATTTCAAGGAAAGAAAACAGGTGCTATTATACAGCGAGCAAAGTCTATAAAATTAAAAGAAATAAAAGCAAAAAAAGGTAAATTGAGAAAAATAATAACTCTTAAAATGAAAAGTAAAGTAAATCCTGGAGATCTTGTCTATAAAAGGGTTAAAAGGTGCTAATTTTGAAAAAAAGGAAACAACGTAGAATAGCAATATATGGAAAAGGAGGGATTGGAAAATCAACCATAGTTTCAAACATTGCAGCTGCATATTCTGATAAGTATAAAGTTTTAGTAATTGGTTGTGATCCAAAATCTGATACAACACGGACATTGTATGGCTCCAGGATACCCACCGTACTACATATTTTAAAGGAAAAGAAAGAACCAAAAGTTGAAGATGTAGTGTATGTAGGATATAATGGTGTTAAATGTGTTGAATCTGGGGGTCCAGAACCTGGTGTTGGTTGTGCAGGTAGAGGAGTAATTGTAGCTATGAATTTACTTGAAAAACTCGGGGTATTTAGGGAATCTTTAGACATAATAATATATGATGTACTTGGAGATGTTGTTTGTGGAGGATTTGCTGTACCTTTACGTGAAGATTATGCAGATGAAGTTTATATAGTCACTTCGGGCGAATATATGTCATTATATGCCGCAAACAACATATGTAAAGGTATCAAAAGATTAAAAGGAAGACTTGGCGGTATCATTTGTAATTGTAGAGGTATAAAGAATGAAGTAGAAATTGTTGAAAAATTTGCAAAAAAAATAGGTAGTAAAGTTGTAGGTGTAATTCCTAGAAGTGATTTAGTCCAAAAAAGTGAAATAGAAGGAAAAACTGTAATCGAAAAGTTTCCAAAATCTGAACAAGCGAAAATATATAGAGATCTAGCGAAATCAATATATTTAAATAAAGATTTCGTTGAACCAAAACCTATGAGTATAGACGAGTTAGAAAAATTTATTAAAAATCTATATAATGTCTCATAGAGAAAGATTTTTTGCCTAAATTTTTAAATGCATTCTTAACACATGTTTTTGCTTTCTCAAAATTTTTAAAATAGAAAAGATGTGAAGGACAGTTACAATCAGAAGAACCAAAATTTTCAATGCTAACAGCATAGTTATTTAAATATTTAGCAATCTCACATTCTATTCTTTTATTGGAGATTGCAGCTATTATCTCTAATATTTTTGCATACATTAAAAAATAATCTATATGCCAATGTAATTTTTTATTGGAAGATAAATGTCTTTTCACTCTACTTTCTAAAGAATTAAGTGCTGAACCAACATACACATAATAACCTTTCTCAAAGTTTAACTTACCTAATTTTCCAACTTTTATTTTTGAATTATTTTTTAATTTCATTATTAGGCAATAACTACCTTTCATAATAAAAGGTGGAGATAATTATGAAATATGTTTTTTATGCACAAGGCCATCCAAATATAACATCAAAGCATAGAACAACATTTGAAATTACAAAAGACCCTGAAGTTAGTAAAACAGGAGATTGTATTGTAGGTGTCAAATCAACAAAAGCATTGAAAGATTTACCTGAAAATATAAAAAAAGCAATAGCAAATGAAAATTCTAAAATAAAAGTTATATTGGAAACCGAAAATGCTAAAGATGAAATAATTGGTTATGGACATCCTAATCTCACATTGAAACATCCTACAGATATTGTGTGTAGGAAAAGTAACTATATTTGCGATCGTACACTTATGATAAAAGCAAATAAAGCTGCCAAGGATCTTAATCCAAAACTCATAAAAGACTTAAAAAATGGGAAGAAACTGAAAATAAAATTAGTTGTTAAATGCAGGGGACGGGATTCGAACCCGCGAAGGGACTAACCCACCAGGCCCTCAACCTGGCGCCTTTGACCACTCGACCACCCCTGCATTTTCATTTACATGCTATAAATTCACTTTTATAAATAATTTTCGATTGGATAAATGGGCAGAAGGTGGAAGAATGGAAGCAATAATGAAAAAAGGTAGTGATGTATTGTTACAGATACATGTTATTCCATCTTCAAAAAAATTTGGTATAGAAAAATACGATTCATGGAGAAAAAGATTATATGTAACTGTTAAATCACCTGCAAGAAAAGGAAAAGCAAATAAAGAAATAATTGAAGAATTTTCTAAGCTTTTCAATAAAGAAGTTAAAATAGTTAAAGGCATAAAAAGTCGTGATAAAACTTTAGTTGTAAAAGATGTTGAATACAAAAAAATAATGGAAATTATAAGAGGAAAACTAAAATGACAGTAGTTATAGATCCTAGGACGGCAGGAATTAGCGGTAATATGGTAGTTGGGGCTTTAGTGGATATAGGAGCAAATAAGAAAAAAGTAATGAAAATAATGGAAGAAACAGGTTCTATTTTTGGTGATATTAATGTTGAAATAACTAAAACAACAAAGTCTGGAATTAAGTGTACTTATGTAAATGTGGAATCTAACGATTACAAAAAAATTAGTTATTTTGAGTTAATTGACAAATTAGAGAATTTAGAAATAAGTAAAAGAATATTAAAACTTGCAAAATCTATTTTTAAAGAAATAGCATTATGTGAGGCACGTATACATAACAAATCTATTAAAAATATAAAATTCCATAATGTTGGTGTTACAGATATTGTTGCAGATGTTTTTGGGGCTGTGTATTCTTATTTTTCTTTAGGTTTAGACAAAGAGAAAATATTTGGCCTCCCAGTGGCTTTAGGTACAAAAACTTCTTACCTTACTTTTGAATTATTAAAGAAGATCCCAACTTTTGAAAAATCTATAAATAATGAAATTTCAACGCCCACAGGTGTTGCATTGTTTAAAAAAATGTGTGATAACTTTAGAAAATCATTGCCATTAATAACTATAGATAAAATAGGTTATGGTGCTGGAAAACATGATCTAAAGGTTCCTAACATTCTAAAAATATTTAAAGGTAAAATGAATTATGAAGAAGATAATATTGCATTATTGGAAACAAACATCGATCATTTAAGTGGTGAGATTTTAGGAAATATTTTTGAAACATTGATAAATACTGGGGCTTTAGATGTTAGCATAATACCTTGTGTAATGAAAAAAAATCGTCCAGGACATATACTTAGAGTTTTATGTCGTCCAAAAGACGTGGATAAAATCTCTCAAAAAATTTTTGAAGAAACAGGAACATTGGGAATTAGAGTATTTCCTCATGTACATAGATATATAATTAAAAGAAAAAAGATTAATCTTGAAATTGATGTAAAAGGTAAAAGACAAGCTAATTTTAAGGTTAGCTTCTTAGGAAGCAAAATATTGGATGCAAGAATAGAATATGAGGATGCAAAACGTATTTCAAAAAAAACTGGCTTACCTTTAAAAGATGTGATGAGAATTGCAAATGAAGAATTTTATAGGAGGTATTCAAATGGTTAAAGCTCCAAGAGCAATTTCAATATTATCAGGAGGGTTAGATTCAGTTGTTGCACTTTTTGATTTTATCAAAAAAAATCCTAATGGAGAGGTACATGCTATAACATTTGACTATGGTCAAAAAAGTGCTGAAATGGAAATAAATGCATCAAAGAAAATATGTAAATATTTAGGAATTAAACATAGTGTTTTAAATGTAAAATGGTTAGGAAAGCTTGGAACTTCAGCATTAACAACTGATAAGGAAATACCAAAATTAAAAATATCTGATTTAGAAGATAAAGAAAAATGTGAAAAGACTGCAAAAATGGTATGGGTCCCTGCACGAAACATAGTATTTACAGCTATTGCATCAGCATTTGCAGAAGCTGAAAATGCTGAGAAAATAATAGTTGGATGGGATAGAGAAGAAGCATCCACATTCCCTGATAACTCTAAAGAATTTTTATCAGCT
Source organism: Methanothermus sociabilis (assembly GCF_055392295.1). Classification (NCBI taxonomy): domain Archaea; kingdom Methanobacteriati; phylum Methanobacteriota; class Methanobacteria; order Methanobacteriales; family Methanothermaceae; genus Methanothermus; species Methanothermus sociabilis. The sequence continues at coordinate 78,282 of NZ_AP042467.1, forward strand.
TTTAACAATCTTTTAGCTATAGGTACTATGAGCAATATAAATATTGAAGCTCCGCTGATTGATATGGATAAACATGAAATTGTTAAACTTGGTAAAAAATATGGTGTTCCATTTGAATTTACATATTCTTGTTATCAAGGCTTTGAAAAACATTGTGGTGTATGTGAATCATGTGTAAGGAGAAAAAGAGCATTTAAGTTGGCAAAAGTTGAAGATCCAACAGAATACATGAAATAAAATTATTTTATAGTCATTAAAGTGTCTCCTGGTTCAACATTGTCACCTTCTTCCACAAAAATTTTTTCTACAACTCCTGTACGTGGAGCTTGTATATCATTTTCCATTTTCATTGCCTCAATAACAGCAACTACATCTCCTTTTTTTACTTTATCCCCTTCTTTTACCTTTAATTTAGTTACCATACCTCGTACAGTGGAAACAACTCCTCCCTTAACCTTTTTAGGAGGCATTGGTTTTTCCAATTCTTCATGTGGTATATAACCTGTAGGAATAACTTTAACTTCATATTCATCTCCATCTATTTCTACATGGTAATGAGTAGGTATACTTAATTCTTTTTTCGGTGTTTTTTCTTCTTCTGGAGGTTCTAAAGGTTCTTCTTTTAATTCTCCTCTGAGAAATCTAGGAGCTATTGAAGGATATAAAGCAAATGTCAATACATCTTCCTCTTTTTTAATTATACCCATCTTTTCTCCATCTTTTTTATATTTTTCATATTGGGGCTCCAATAAATCTGCTGGACGGCAATCTATTGGTTTTTCATTGCCTATAACTTTTTTCTTAACTTTAGGATTTACAGGTGCTGGAGGTCTTCCATAAAATCCTCTGAAATATTCTTTTACTTCATTTGATACTAATTTATATCTTTCGCCACCAACTATATTCATAACTGCTTGTGTACCAACTATTTGGCTAGTTGGAGTAACTAATGGAGGGTAACCCATGTCTTTCCTAACTTTAGGTACTTCCTTCAACACTTCTTCAAATTTATCAAGCATATTTTGTTCTTTAAGTTGTGCAACAAGATTTGAAAGCATTCCCCCCGGTATTTGATATTTTAAAACATCTGTATCTATTCTCTCAGCGATTGGATCTATAAATTTTTTGTATTTGTCTCTGATTTTTTCAAAATACTTTTTTATTTCACTTAGGAGTTCCATATTCAATTTAGGGTCATATTTTGTATTTTTTAATGCTGCAGCGATACTTTCAGTTGGTGGTTGAGAAGCACCCCAAGATAATGGGGAAATTGCAGTATCTAATATATCCACACCTGCTTCACATGCAACATAATAACTTATTGGAGCCATTCCACTTGTACAATGACAATGCAAATTAACAAGTAAGTCTGTCTCTTCTTTTAAAGATTTAACTAATTTATATGTATCTTTTGGGGATATAAGTCCTGCCATGTCTTTTATAGCTATGGAGTCACATCCTAGGTCTTCTAACTTTTTTGCAAATTCAACATATTTATCTATAGTGTGATATGGGCTTATTGTGTAACATATTGTACCTTGTACATGCGCACCTTGTTCTTTAGCAACTTTTATTGCATGTTCCATATTACGAATATCATTAAGAGCATCAAATATTCTAAAAATATCAACACCATTTTCATATGCTTTCTCTATAAATTTTTCCACAATATCATCAGGATAATGCTTATAACCAACAAGGTTTTGTCCACGCAACAACATTTGAATTTTTGTCTTTTTTAAATTTTCCCGAATTTTTTTAAGTCTTTCCCACGGATCTTCATTTAAATATCTTATACAGACATCGAAGGTTGCTCCACCCCATGCTTCAAGTGCATAATACCCTACTTTATCCATTTTTTCAAGAATAGGTATCATGTCCCGCGTACGTAACCTGGTGGCCATAAGCGATTGGTGTGCATCTCTAAGCGCAGTTTCAACAATTTTGATACCCATGAGGATCCCTATCCTAACTTTTATTTCATGTATCTTTTCTTACTTCTTTAATAAATCTTGATAAGATTTTCTTTGGTGAAAGAGGTATAGTAGGCACTTTACTATTTCCAGGTTTCACTTTGATATGGACAAAAATTGGTCCATTACATTTTAGTACTTTTTTGAAATTTATCTCATCTTCAAAAAAGAATGTCTTTAATCCAACACTTTTTGCTATTTCACTAAGATTTACACACTTAGCATAAGTAGGTTGTGAACCAGTTGTTGAATAAGATTCATTGTCAAGGACTACAAGTATAAAATTACGTGGTTTTTGGCATGCAATAGTAACTAAACTATTTAAATTCATTAATATTGAACCATCACCATCCAATACAACAACCTTCTTATTAGGTTTTGCTAATGCTATTCCCAACCCTATTGAAGATGCCATCCCCATTGATCCAAGCATGTAAAAATTTTTACTTGAATCTTTAACATGATAAAGTTCCCTAGCAGGAAATCCTAAAGTACATACAACAATCTCATCTTTAATATCTTCCATTATTTTTTTAATGGCCTCTATTCTTTCCAAAATGACACCTCTAAAAGTATAGCTGTAGGTGTCTTATTTTCATATGCGATGTTCCAAGCCTCTACAATTTTATCTTTAGCTTCTGCAGCTGTTTCTGGTCTAAAAGTTGGAATTTTAAGAGAATGTAAAATTTTTGGTGTAGCATTTCCCATAGGCACTTGTGCTTCTATTTTTTCACCTTTTGTACCTCTATGACTTATAACCATCAATATAGGTATACCATAAAATAAATAAAGAGATGCAAGTACATTTACAGAGTTTCCCAGTCCAGAATTTTGCATCAGTATTGCAGTATTTTTTCCAGCAATGTAAGCTCCGGCAGCAATGCCAAATCCTTCTTCTTCTCTGTTTACCGGTATATGTGTTATATCTTTATCATTTTCTACTAATTCCAATACTTTAGATAAATATACACAAGGCACACTTACAACAAAGTCTATACCAGCATTTTTGATACCTTCATAGACAGCTCTACTAGGATTCAAAATTTTCACCATGTTAGTTCAATGTTGAGTTCGTCTGCTATTTCTTTCAACTTTTCAACAAGCTTTTTATCTAGCTCTATGCCTTCCTTCTCCCGTTTTTTGATATTCATTCGTTCTCGATCTCCAGGTATTAAAACATCTTTTCCTGTAGATTTTATTTCTTTAACAAATTCATCTACATTTCTTTTAAATTCTTCTATATCATAAAATTTTGAGGGATCTATAGCTATGAGTAAGTCTCCTTTTGTACACATTTGTGAAGGATCTACAGTACCTTTAACCTTAGATCCAAATTCTGCTTTAACAAGAGGACCTGCAAGAATTTCTATCATAAAACATAAAGCATATCCTTTGTGTCCTCCAAATGGTAAAATTGATCCATTTAACGCCTCATTTGGATCAGTAGTTGGATTTCCATTTTTGTCTACTGCAATACCCTCAGGTATTTTTTCATTTTTTCTTGCAGCTTCTAAAAGTTTACCTCTTGCAACCGCAGCAGTTGACATATCAACAGCAACATAATACTCATTTGATGGAATACTTATTGCTATAGGATTTGTACCTAATACTGGTATTTTACCTCCCAATGGAGCTACAGCTGGCTCTGTATTAGTCATAGTAATTCCAATCATGTCATTTTTCATTGCCATGTCTGAGTAATATCCTGCAATTCCAAAATGATTTGAATCATGTATGCCTACAATGCCGACACCAGTATTTTTAGCTTTCTCAATTGCTAATTTCATGCCTTTATATGCTACTACCTGTCCTAAGAGATGATTACCATTTATCAGTGCAACAGAGTCTGTTTCTTTTTCTATTTCAATGTTTCCTGATGTTTTTATAGTACCTAGCTTAATACCTTCAACATACTGTGGAAATCTTCCAATACCATGAGATGTAAATCCTTTCAGATCTGCATCAACAATTACATCTGCAGTTATTTTAGCATGTTCCTCAGATACTCCCAATGCATTTAGTATTTTTATTATGAGTGATCTTTCTTCTTCTGGACTTATTATCAATTTAACACCTCTTCTATACTATTGATAGCTCCAAATTAAATTGATATTATTTTGTCTTTAAATGTTTTTATTCTTAATATTTTATCTTCAGTGACTTTACCAATAATACTGGTATCTATATAATTGTTTAAAATGTTAAGAGCCTTAGAAGCATCCTTTTTCTTTACAATCACAATAAAACCTACTCCCATATTAAATACCTTATACATTTCATCCAATGGTACTCCTAATTTATAAATAGATTTAAAAATTGGTTGTGGTTCTGGTAAGTTGTCTAAATAATATCCAACATCTTCATTAAGCCTCTCTAGATTTTTAAAACCACCACCAGTTATATGCACAAGCCCATGGATCTCAACATCACTTTTTAATAATTTGAGTATTGGTTTTACGTAAATTCTTGTGGGTTTTAATAATTCATTTCCTATTTTGACATCAGGAAAACCAGGCAATGGATCATCAACATTTAAAGATTCTTCCTCAAAAAATACTTTTCTTGCCAAACTTAAACCATTACTATGAATACCATTACTTTTCATTCCAATTACAACATCGCCTACTTCTATTCTACTTCCATCAATAATCTCATTTTCGATTATTCCGATACCTGTTCCAGCAAGGTCAAACCCATTTATTATATCTGGTAAAGAAGCTGTTTCTCCACCAATTATGCCAATGTTTGACATTTTTGCTCCTTTTGCTAAACCTTTACCAATCTCTTCTGCAATTTTTGGGTCTGGTTTTTCAAATGCTAAATAATCGACCATGGCTACAGGTTTGGCTCCTACACATAGAAGGTCATTTACAATCATTGCAACACAATCTATGCCAATTGTATCATATTTTTTCATCATATTTGCAACAATGATTTTGCTACCAACACCATCCGTAGTCATTGCTATTTTTTTCTTATCAACTTCTATTACAGAAGCAAAATGACCATGTTTTCCTATAAATTTGACAAAATTAAATGTATCTTTAAGGTTTTTTGTCAATGCTAAAATTGTTTTTTCCTCTAGATTTATATCTACACCAGATTCTGAATATGTTACCACATTACCACCTCAACCAAAAACATAATTAAAACCAATTCGATTCAATATATACGTACAGCTTCTAAATTTAAAGGAGCTCTGGTTTCTATTCTGTATTTTTTGTAAATACTTGAGGCAAGATCTAATGATTTATAAGCATTGCCATGACACACTAGAATTTTCTCAGGCTTAGGTGAAAGATTATGTACATATTTCATCAATTGTTTTCTGTCAGAGTGACCACTGAATCCTTCAATTGTTTCTATTTGCATTTTGACTTTGTAAACCTTCATTTTACCATTTTCTTCAAAGGTGATATCTCTCCGATTTTTTTGTAGTCTTCTTCCTAACGAACCTTCAGCTTGATAACCAACAAAGACCAATGTATTCTTTTCATCTTCACATAACCATTTGAAATATTCTACAGAATTTCCTCCAGCTAACATTCCTGATGTTGACAATATAACACAAGGTTCTCCTTCTACGACATCTTTTCGTTCATCTGAACTACTTACCTTATTAAAAATCTCAGAAGTGAATGGATTGTATCCGTAATGAAATATTTGGTCGGAAAGAGTTTTACTGAGATATTCTGGCCTCGTTGTATGTATTGCAGTTGCTTCCCAAACCATGCCATCAACAAATATAGGTATCTCCTCTAATATTCCACTTTTAATATATTCATCAAGAACAACCATTAATTCTTGGGCTCTTCCTACAGCAAAAACAGGGATTAATACTTTACCTCCTCTTTTTATAGTATCATAAATAACTTTTATCAATCTTTTTTCTGCCATTTCTCTGCTTGGTTGAATATCTTCCTTTCCACCATATGTACTCTCCATCACAAGTGTTTCTAGTCTAGGAAAATCTGTTACTGCCGGTTCTAGTAATCTAGTTTTTTCATATTTAAAATCTCCAGTATATACAAGATTATGTTGTCCATCGCCAATATGTAAATGTAGAATTGCTGAACCTAATATATGCCCAGCATTATGCAATGTAAGTCTGATATCAGGAGTTATATCAGTAACTTCCCCATATTCAAGTGTTATAGTATGTTTCAAACATTTATTAACATCTTTGGCATTGAATGGTAATTCACGACCTTCTCTCTCAGCTATATCTATATGATCTAATTGTAGAAGAGCCATCAAATCTCGTGTTGGTGCACTACAGTATACTGGACCTCTATAACCATAATGATATAGATAAGGTACAAAACCTGAATGATCTAAATGTGCATGGGAAATTACAACGGCTTCTATTTCATCAAGAATGAACTCAGGGATATTTAAATAAGGATACGCATTTTTCTCATCATTTGCAGCTACATTGACGCCACAATCCAATAAAATTTTACTATTTGGGGTTTGTAAATATAGACAAGACCTTCCAACTTCTCTAAAACCTCCTAGAGCTGTTATTCGTGCCCAATCATTTTCATACTTGGGCTGTCTATGTATTCTACATCCTAAATTACGTAATATTTGTCTTCTTTTTTTACTTTCCCTTCTAAGTAATTTTCTAATTTTTTCAACAATTTTTGAAGGTATTGGAGGTGTTCTTAATATTTTTGGGACCCAACCAGTATGTTTTATTATACTTTTTGATGTTGAACCATGTTTGCCAATTACTAAACCAGGTTTCCTTGCTTCTACTATAACTTCACCAGTTACATCGTCAAAATATATGTTTGTAATTTTAGCTTCCTCTGGTACTATTTCTTTTATTTTTTCAATTGTCTTTTCAGGATCAAGAAGTGCTGATGCATCTGAACGTACAATTATTCTCTTTTTTAATTCTTTAGCCAATGTACGAATTAATCCACCATCTTCAGCTACTATCTCTGGATTTTTTGTGTAAACAACCAATTCAGGGCCTTCAAATTCAACTTTTGTAATTTCAACATTTTCAGGTATTTTACTTGCTATAACTTTTCTAATTTCTTTAAGAATCTCTGATGTCATAGAATCACTGGAAAATAAATTTTTAAAAAAAAGAAGAATTAGCAATCAATCTCCTTTATCTTAGATTTTATATATTTTTCATCAAACCTTTTGAATCCTTCCTTTTCAGTTACAACTGCTAATGAGATACCATCCCCAGAAAATGTATCTCTCTTTGTTGAAGATTTAATAGCACGTAAAGCAATGTTAATAGCATCTTCAACACTCATGTCTTTTTTATACCTATCTTCTAAAACCCCATAAGCTATTGGAGATCCAGAACCTGTTGAAACATATTTATCTTCAATTTTACCACCAGCAGGGTCGACAGAATAAATTTTAGGTCCGGTTTCATCTATTCCACCAATCAACATTTGAACAATAAATGGAAACATTCTACTTGCATGGAGAATATTAGATGCAATGCTTGCAGCTGCCCTAACAGTTGCAGGTTTTCCAGTCCTTAATTTATATAATCTTACTTCAGCTTTTAAATATTCTACTAATTTCTGGGCGTCGCCAACTGAACCAGCAACAGTAGTAGCAAGGTGCTCATCAATTTTAAAAATTTTATCTACAGCCTTATGGGCTATTAGGTTCCCCAAAGTTGCTCTTTTTTCACTGGCAAAAACAATGCCATCTTTGCATACTATTCCTACTGTTGTGGTGCCTTTAAAATTATTTCTATTACTCATATACACACCTCTTGATTCTATAAAAATAGAATACGCTGCATTAATTTTTTGGAAAATTCTTAACTTCTGACGCTCTCAGAATACCAATTTCCAAAATTTTAATCAGAAATGTTGTAGGTTTTTACAATAATATATATTTTATGTTTTCTTAGAGAATTGATGTTGACAACCTCCACAGAAAAAACTTTTCTGTTTCCAGCAATGAAACTACCTAACCATGTTTACAAAAATCTTATTCCAAATTAAAATTCTGTTCACAATAATAATTCTTTTAACAATTATAAAAAGTTTTCGGCTTTTTCCTTCGGAAATGAAATTCCTAATGAAATATTAAAAAAATTTGTAAAAAAAGCCTAAAAAAGATATTTTATGTGATCAATTCTGTTAGCATGTCTTTTTTCAATGCATTTTTAATTTCTCTAGCAATCCTTCGCCCCATGCTCATTCCTTCGCCATAAAGTAAGTAACTATATGGAGATCCATTCATAAATGTGTTTGTACCACCATCTGATCTTGCACTCATCTCAAAAGTTACTATTTCTAACTCATCAGTGCAAATCGTTTGAAGACAAAATGGTCCATTCATGCCAGGAGGCACAAGTTTTTTAGCAGCTTCTACAACTTTATCACCAATTTCAAATGCCTGAACTAATAAAGATTCCCTCATTACTACTGGATGGTTCCCTGTGATAACATAAGAAGGATTTATATCCATATCTAATTGATCTTTAGCAGGTATTCTCACAAGTCCATCAATATTTGATTCAAATCTTGAATCCATTCCTAATATTTCAACTTCATCTTTAAGTACGGAATAAAAATACTGAATACAAAAATTAGTACCTGTAACATATTCTTCAATGTGAGCTTTGGAAATATCGTCCTCACTAATCCAGTTTTTCTTTTTCATTATTTCTATTTTTTCATAAAATTCATCAGGTGAGGAAGCAATGAAATATCCTCTTCCTCCCCTAGCCCCTGGAAATTTAACTATCACAGGCCTATCTATTTTTTCTGGGTCATCGTATTTATATGGAATTCTTATTTTTGCTTCTTTCATCAATTTTCTTTCTAACTTTCTTTCTGATTCCCATCTTAATATCTTCCTATTTCCAAACATTGGTAAGTAAAAATCATTTTCAATGTTATCAAGGCCAGCATATGCAACAAAAGATCCATGTGGAATCACTATACTATTCATATCTCTCAATTTTTCCTGCACATTTTCATCATTTATTTCTTTAAATTCATTAACAATTATGAATTCATCTGCAACCCTAAATCTCTCATAAGGTACTTCACGACCTTTTTCACATACTACGGCAGTTCTAAATCCTTCTTTTTTTGCACCATGTAATATATGTAAAGCTGTGTGACTACCTAATGTAGCAATAGTTATTTTATCTTTCTCATATTCGTTTAATATTTCCACTATTTCCTCTTTTTTTATCATTCCTACCCAACCTAGTTTTTTAGGGTAGTTTTTTTATTTTTGATATAAAGATTATCTTTCTTGTTTATGAGAAGCAAAATTTAAATAATATATGTTACCATACTACTCATTTTGAATCCTAATTCACAATAAAATTGTTTTTACTCAACTATGAAATGGAAAAGAATTGGAGATATTTTAATATTAAACAAAAAGATTAATGATGTAGAATATTTTAAGAAAAAAGGCATTAAGACAATTGTAAAAATAGAAAAAATAGAAGGAAAAGTTAGAAAACCAGAAATAAAAATTTTATATGGCTCTGACACCGAAACTATACATAAAGAAAACAACTGTTTATTCAAACTAGATATTTCAAAAGTAATGTGGTCAAAAGGAAATACATATGAGAGAATGAGAATTGCAAAACTTGTTAATAAAGATGAGACAGTTGTAGACATGTTTGCAGGTATAGGTTACTTCTCAATACCTATAGCTGTTCATTCACAACCAAAGAAAGTATTTGCTATTGAAATAAATCCAACTGCATTTAAATATCTAAAAGAAAATATAAAACTTAATAAAGTTGAGAAGAAAGTATTTCCAATTCTTGGGGATTGCGGCAAAATAGCTCCAGAACTTGATGCAGACAGAGTAATAATGGGATATTTACCAGACCCATCCAAATATTTAGATTCTGCAATGCAATGCATATCTGATCGAGGAATTATACATTATCATGAAGCTGTACCAGATAAATTAGGTTTTAAACGCCCAATAAATAGAATAAAATCTGCAGCAAAAGATAAAGATGTTAAAATTTTACATAAGAGAGTTGTCAAGAAATATGCTCCAGGAGTTTCACATGTTGTTATTGATGCTTTAATTCATTGATTTTTTGTAGAATTTTTTTACTTAAAAATTCTTCTGAGATAAATTTAGGATAAACTGGTAATCTTTCTTTTAATTTAAATCCAGCCTCTTCAGTAAGGTTTTTTAGTTCATCAATTTCAGGCCATTTAGATTCTGGATTTACATAATCTTTTGTTATTGGTGATACACCTCCCCAATCGTCCGCACCAGCAAAAATGAATAATTGTGCAGTCTCCCTATTTAAATTTGGTGGTATTTGAACACTAACATCTGGGAAAATCAATTTTGTTACTGCAACGGTTCTTAACATTTCAATTAATGAAGGTTCTGGATAATTCTCCATCGGAGTTCCTGGTTTTGGTTTAAAATTTTGAATTATGATCTCTTGTATATGACCATATTTGTCATGAATCTTCCTTAATTTAAGCAATGATTCAATTCTTTCTTCAACTGTTTCACCAATTCCAATTAATAATCCGGTTGTAAACGGTATTTTTAATTTACCAGCATTTTCAATTGTTTTAAGTCTGAGTTTAGGATCTTTACCTGGACTATTTTTATGAGCAACAGTCTCCATTAATCTTTCACTGATATTTTCTAACATTAGACCCATCGATGCATTAACTTCTTTAAGTATTTTCAAATCTTTAAAGCTAAGTACGCCCATGTTTGTATGTGGGAGGAGAGATGTTTCTTCTAAAGTTTCATTGCATAAATAATATACATATTCCACCATGTTTTCATAACCTAGTCTATCAAGTATGTTATTCACAGGCTCAACAGAATCATCTATCTCACCCATTGTAAACAATGCTTCTTTACATCCATATTTTTCTGCTAATTTTAATTTTGACAGAACTTCTTTTGGCATCATCAAAGGTTTTTTATAATTTTCATTTCTAAAAATACAATACCCACACTTATTTCTACAAAAAGTAGTGACCGGTATAAAAACATTTTTAGAATAAGTTATGTATTTATCTTTTTTTAGAGAATAAGCTTTTCTCATTAGCTCTAATAAGTCTGAATAAAATAATTCTATTGCTTCCTTTTTATTCATGTTTTCATGCAAGGCTGGACACCACAACCTCTATGAAACATGGTCCTACATCTGCTTTATCTTTGTAGACAACAACAAATATACCTATATTATTTTTTCTTGCCAGCTTATATTCTACAATAAAATTCATTTGTTCAAAAGTCTCTTTAAGCTTTTCAATTCCCATAAAATCTGATTCAGCTTCTGGATCTATCTCTGATCTTATATTATTGTCCATCATAGCTAAAATATTTGAACCTTCTCCAGACATTAAATCTACTTCTTTAGCATCTAATTTTTCAAGTAATTTTTCTAACTCTTTTTTTATTTTTTCTCTATCCATTTTTTTACGAGATACCCCTCTGACAATTAAAATTTTTTGAGAATCAAAAAGTGGTTTTGAACCCTCAAAAGCATTGAAATGTAATAGTATCTCCTTTGCAACATTATGTATACCTATCACATAGACACCCATTAGTTATTGTTCTTTATTTTTGTTAATTTCATATCTCAATTCTTGCAATGTGGCAACTCTTTCTGCAAATGCATTGTGTTGATGTATACTTTCTTCATTTACTTGTCTAACTGTAACTATGGTATTATCTGGTAAATAGGAAAATTTTTCCACTATTTTATATAACATCTCCCTAACAGAATCCTCAACAAACATTGGTTTCTTATGTGCCATTTCTACAACTTTACTTTCATCAGGCCTTTTAAGTAACTCATAAACAGGTGAACTCATAGAACTCTCAATTATTTCTATTATGTCTTCTCCACGAACTTCATAATTTTCAGGGACTTCTATCATTATAGTGCCTCTACTTCTTTGGTTATGAGAAGCTACTGTAACATTCTTCATCACTTTTTCTACAGTATTTTCATCTAAAAACTTTAACAATCTCTGCTTATTTAATTCCTTTAGTAGTTCTTGTGCACATGGACAAACAGTTATTCCTGTTACTTCGGCACCTATCATTTTTCTTATTTTAACATCGTTTCCGTTTCTAAAACCAACAGCATTTGCTATTATTTTTACCATTTCTTGGCTCTTATTGTTTGTTACTGGTGTCCTTCTTACAATTGCAAAATCGCTTTCCATATTAACTTCTGCTCTTTGAGCATATTTGTGTTTTTTAAGTAATAAACTTGCAATTTTTGCACATAAAGACTCTAACTCTATATTTATACCATTTACAGCTTCTTCTATTACTTCACTGATTGCTTCTGGATTTCTAGACATATGAATTCCTCTTTTACTACTTGGAAGATCTACAAAAGCATTGAAAACTGGTAACATTATTATAGGTCTTTTATTTTTTCTTTCAATTTTTACAAGTTTTTTAACACCTGTAACCCCCACCCTTGTTAAAGATATGGGGATTTTGGGCAATTCGTTTTGTGTATCTGGGAAGCATGTGCTCAAAATTAACCACCCCAAAATTTAGATAATTTATGTAAGTCAATATCTTTAGGATCTTCACAGAACATGACTTCAGCATTGTATAATTCTTTAGCTCTCTTAGCTAAAAGTTTTCCACTTTTATCTTTCTGAACTACAACTAATATTTTTTCAAAATGTTTTATTTTACGTGATATTTCATTTTTAATGACTTTTATCCGTTTTTCAATATTTTTTAATGCATGTTCTGGGATGTTTGGATTTATTTCTTTCATGTCTTCTAAAGCTAAAGGTACTCCTGCAACTATTATTTGTCTTGGATCTACTCCAATATCTTGTAATCTTTTTTTAATTCTTGTATTTTGTGTAACTATCAAAATTTCTTTGGGTATTTCCTCTTCAACAGTTTTTATAACATCAAAATCTGATAATATTTTCTCTATTTTCTTTTTTACAAACATCAAATTATTACAAAATTCTTGAGCATCTTTACCTTTAATTTTTCTTGAAGGTAAAGTTTTATAAATAAAAGTTTCAGACTCTAACAACTTATTTATTGCATCATTGAGAGTTTCTATATCTATTTGACCTTCTTTAACTTTATTTATTGTGATTTTATCTTTGCTTTTTATTTTAGGTTTGGATTTGCTAGCTTTTTTAATTAATCTTTCGCATTGTTTTATTCTTATTCTATCCATCTTCATACCTCTATATTTTGAAAAAATTGGATATAATACTTTTTATTTCAGAATATAATTTTTTAACTCTTATTTTAACTTTTTTAGCTTCTTTAAATCCATCCAAAATTCTCAAATTTGAAAACTGATCCATCCCCAATAATTCAGGATTTGAATATAATATAAACATCAAATTTGAATATTTTAATGCTTTTAAATTATAGCCTCCCTCTAACACGCACATAATAGGTAAATTAAATTTTCTAAGGAATTTGGCGATCCATGCGTAAAATTTTTCAGTTAAATTAATACTACCTAAAGGATCCCTTTTGTGTGCATCAAAACCTGCCTCTATTAATATTATTTCTGGCTTAAAATCATCGATTATTGGTGGGATAATTTCACTTAATATCCATATGTAATCATTATCATCAGAGTTAGGAGGCATGGGGATATTTATATTATATCCCTCTCCTTCATTTTTACCAATTTCATCTATAAATCCGCAGCTAGGAAATATTGTTTTAGGATCTTGATGTATGGAAATGTATAAGACGCTAGGATCTTCATAATATATTTCTGCTGTTCCATTACCATAATGAAGGTCGAAATCCAATATTAAAAAATTTTTAAATTTATTTCTCAAATTTTCAAGTCCTATTGCCAAATTATTAAAAATACAAAAACCCATGGCCTTATTTTTTGTTGCATGGTGTCCCGGTGGTCTTGATATGGAATATACCCACTTTTTACCATTTATTATTAATTTTGATGCTTCTATTGCTCCACCAGCAGCCAGAGAAGCAACATCATATGTATAGGATGTGGCATATGTATCAAAGTCTAAATAGCCTCCTCCTTTCTTACAAAATTCCTTTATGTAATTAATATAATGAAGTTCGTGAACTTTTTTTAAGTCATCGATTTTTGCCCTTTTTGGTTTATATACTTCCAAATGCTTAATAATTCCCTTTTCATGTAAAATATTTAATATTGCCTCAGTTCTATTTTTATTTTCGATATGATTTGGATTGTTATGAAGATTATATTTTTTACTATATATTATTGACATTATGATCACTTAATTAAGACTATCAATCACTAACTATTGCCCTCCAATATTTCACATGAATTCATGTTTTCCTTTACAACATTTAGTACAATTTGTGTATATGTGCGTACAACTTTTGGCTCTTTAAGTAAATTTTTAATAAAATTATCTAATTCACTAGTATTTTTAAATCTAGCAATTATTACAACATCAAATTCTCCCGTGACATCATATATGCACAATATATTCTTATTAGATGAATATGATTTTAGATCCTCTAAAAACCCACTTTTTGCTTTTATACCTATAATCACTGTGAGATCATAACCTAATTTTGAATGATCAATAACTGGCATGAACTTCTTTATTACACCTTTATCCATCAGTTTTTTAATTCTGTTATGTACAGTGCCAACTGAAATATTTAATTTTCTTGATATTTCTCGGTAAGACATTCTTCCATCGTTATTTAGCAAATTTATTATTTTTTTATCTATCTCATCCAACATAACGTTGTTTTTATTTTTTGGAGACATTCCACCACTCTCTGAACAATTTATAAAATTATTTTTTATTTTATTTATTTGTTTAATTTAAGATAAATATTTAACATTATTTGTTTAAACAAAATATTGTTGTTTTTTATTTAATAATGAAAAATAGATAATAAAAATCTATATATAAAGTTAGCACAAAATATTCAACCAAGTCATAAGAACCACGGCTTTTTAAATATATTATTTTTTGTGGAGGAAAATGAATGCATGAAGTCTCAATGGCAAATGCTATTGTTGAAACTGTAATTAATTCTGCCAAAAAAAATAATGCTAATAAAATTTTAGAAGTGAAGATCGAAGTTGGTGAATTAACATTGTTAAATCCAGAACAGCTAAAATTTTGCCTTGAAACTTTAAGTAAGGATACTATTCTAGAAAATACAAAGTTTAAAATACAAAAAAATCCTGCAAGAATTTCTTGTAATTGCTGTGGTTATGAAGGTAAGGTAAAAATAGATGATAATTCAGATCACTATTTGGCATTTGTTTCCTGTCCTAAATGTGGATGTATGGATATAAAAATACTTTCAGGAAGAGAATGCAATGTAAAGAGTATAAAAATTGAGAAGGGGGATTAAATGCATAAAATAGCTGAGGTAGAGGTAGAAAAGGATATAATAATGGCAAATAAAAAATTAGCAAGGAAAAACCAACGTTTATTAAATCAAAAAAATGTTTTTGCCATCGATGTCCTAGGAGCCATTGGTTCTGGAAAAACAGCTCTAATTGAAAAATTGATAGAAAAAATGAACAAAAAAATCGCTGTTATAGCAGGAGATGTCGTAAGTAAATATGATGCCAAAAGAATTGAAAAACTTAATGTACCAGTAGTGGGTGTGAACACTGGTAAGGAGTGTCATTTAGATGCCCATTTAGTTGAACATGCACTAGAAGAAATACCTTTAGATGAAATTGAAGTATTGTTTATTGAAAATGTAGGAAACTTAATCTGTCCTGTAGATTTTGAATTGGGATCACATCTAAGAATGGTCGTGATAAGCACTTCTGAAGGAGATGACATAATAAAAAAACATCCTCATATATTTAAAGAGGCTGACATTGTAGTAATAAATAAGATAGATATCGCAGAATTTGTAGGTTCTGACATAAATAAGATGGTTAAAGATGTGAAAAAACTTAATCCTACTGCCAAAGTTATTAAAACTTCTGTAAAAACTGGTGAAGGTATAGATGATGTAAAGAATGCAATACTTGAATTTATGGGCAAATAATGGTGAAGAGATGAAAGTATGGATTGACATGACAAACACACCGCATGTAAGATTCTTCAAAAAAATAATAGAACATTTAGAAAAAAATGGAGAAGAAGTTATAATAACTACACGTAAACTTCATGGAATACATGAATTACTTAAAGAATTTGGCTTTGAATTTATATCAATAGGTAAACATAAAGCAACATTAAAAGATAAATTGATAGAAAGTACATATAGAGCTTATAGGTTATCAAAATTAATATCAAAATTAAAACCAGATGTAGCCGTGTCCAAACATTCTATAGAACTTCCAAGAGTTGCTTTTGGTCTTAAAATACCTATAGTATATGTACTAGATAACGAACATGCAATAAAAGCTAATAAACTTACTTTACCTCTTTGTGAAACTATAATACTACCTAAAGTAATAAATGTCTGGGATATAATAAAATGTGGAGCAGATCCTAATTCTTTAGTTAGATATAATGGAACTTCAGAAATTTTACATTTTGAAGATCATGAATATGATGAGAATATATTGGAAAAATTAGGAATAGAAAGAAATAAAGACCATATTATTTTAATGCGGCCAGAACCAATAAAAGCATCTTATTTTAAAGCTAGTCATGATACATCAATATTGATACCTGTAATTGAAAAATTAAGAGATTATGCTGACATACTTGTGTTGCCAAGATCTGAAAAACAAAAAAAGATGTTTGAAAAACAAGGCGTAGTGGTTTTAAAACCACCTATAGATACATTTAGTTTAATAAAAAAATGTGATCTGATGATCGGAGCAGGAGGCACTATGAACCGTGAAGCAGCTTTATTAGGTACTCCAGTAATTTCATGTTATCCAGGAAAAATATTAGCTGTAGATAAATTTTATATAGAAAAGGGGCTCATGTACCACTCTTTAGATCCTAAAAAAATTGTAGAGTTAGCATTAAAATTACTTGGTGACAAACCCAAAAAAATCAAATTGGAAACAGACAATCTCTTTAAAATAATAATAAATAAAATTTATGAAGCATGTGAAAATTAATGGACTGGCCGGGATTTGAACCCGGGGCCTTCGCCATGCCAAGGCGACGCTCTACCAAGCTGAGCTACCAGCCCATCAAAATATATGTAAATAAGACCTAAATATAAATATTACGTTTTTTTACTTTTAAATTTTTTGCGGTGTTTGTTGCTAAGATATGTGCCAATCTTACTGGTTCAGGTACTTTATACCTAATTAATTTTGAAATTATTTGTTCACAGGTCTTAAGAGACACTTTATGTCCTACACTCACATACACATCTCCTACTTTTACTCCTAAAACTTCACCTTGATAAAATATTTTATTATTCTTTACTTTTGCACCTCTTATCAATTTTTTTGCTACACCTATACTTGGGATATCTAATAAAACTCCAATATGAGAAGCAAGTCCAAAACGTCTTGGATGTAATATTCCATTTCCATCCACAACTAACGCATCAAAATTATTTTTTAATTTTTTAATTACAGATATTATAGCATCTGCCTCCCTAAATCCTAAAAAGCCAGAAATATATGGAAAAAATAAATTAGTTATTTCTGTCTTTTTTTCAATAATTTTTAAATCGTTAAAATCAACTATAACTGCAGCAGAAACTGCAAAATTATTTACAGGGAATGATACATCTACTCCGGCAACTGTATTAACTTCATCTAAATAATTTTTCCTTATAACCTTTTTTGAAAGATTGGACTGTATATTTGCTAACTCATCCAACAATCTATAACTTATCATCTTTAAGCTGCTTTCAGCCATTCTGAAGCTTTTCAACTATTTCTTCACAAGCAGGTACAAAAGGATCAACCACAGTTGACAATGGTGGTGCATAAGAAAATTCCATTTCACATAAATCGCTACATTTCAAATGTTGTGAAATTGCAATTGACATTGCATCTATTCTTTCTGAAACTCCCTCTTTTGCAATTACTTGGCATCCAATTATCTTTCCATCCTTATTACATACAATTTTTACATAAATCCTTTCAGCTCCTGGATAATATCTAGCCCTTGTAAGAGCTTTACTCATACCACATACAGTCTCTATATTATGATATTTAGCATTAATCTCTGTCATTCCAACTGATCCAAATTCTAGATTACCTATACGTGATACCATAGCATTCAATACTGGACGAAATCTACACTTCTTACCTATGATATTTTTGGCAGCTACTTTTGCTTGTCTAACTGCAGTTGATCCCAATGGAGATAATGTATTTTCACCTGTTATGAAATCTTTTACCTCAACACAATCTCCAACCGCATAAATATTTCTCACAGAAGTCTGCATTTTCTCATTTACTTTTATTCCCCATTTTCCTATTTTAATCCCTGCTTTTTTTGCTAAAGATATATTAGGTTTAACACCTGTTGCCAATAATACCATATCGGTATTAATTTTTTTATTATTTAATTTTACAGCGTTTACTCTTTTTTCACCTATTATTTTTTTTACGGTTTTACCAACTAATACATTTACTCCTAATTTCTCCAAATATTTTTGAATTATTTTTGCCATTTCAGGATCTAAAGATCTTGGAACAACTTGTGAAGCCATTTCTATAATATCAACTTCCGGTATTAAATGTTTTAATCCATATGCCATCTCTATTCCTATAAGACCAGCGCCAATTACTGTCGCATGTTCACAATTTTCTGCCCATTTTTTTATTTTAATTCCATCTTCAAGAGTTCTAACTGTAAAAACACCTTCTAGATTAACACCAGGTATTGGAGGGACTGCTGGAATTCCACCAGTAGCTATAACAAGATAATCATATTTTAGTTCTTTTATTTTTGTATCATCAAGTCTTTTATATTTAATTAAGTTCTTAGCAGGTGAAATTTCAATTACTTCTGTTTCAGTTAATATATTAATATCTTTATCCAAATAATATTCGATATCATGCATTATAATTTCATCAAAGCTTTTTATTTTCCCTGAGAGGACATAAGGTATTGCACAAGGAGAATAAGCAACATATTTATCTTTTGTGATAACTATTATTTCGATTTCTTTGTTGTATTTTCTTATATTAGAAGCTGTGGATAACCCACCTGCACCACTGCCAATTATGACCACTCTCATAACGTCACCTTACCTAAAAAATGATACCTTTTCCAATACTGAATGTAATATTTATAAGGACTATTAAAACCAATATTATGCCAATGCAATTTGTTATAGATTTTGCAACATCTTTTGAAATATTTAAATGTTTTAACAATTCTTCAAACATCAATCCACCATCTAAAGGCTTTATAGGTAGTAAGTTAAAAGATCCTATCCCTAAATTTAAAATTTGTATCCAAGAAAGTAATATACTAAACTCTAATAAAAATGAAAATAATGGTGCATAACTTTCAAGTCCTTTTTTAGGTACATAATTTTCCATACTTCTTATACCCATATATCCTCTTTTCGGATCTTCCGGTTTATGAGCCGTGACTAAAGTATATGTTCCTTTATCAGTCTGAATTTTTATTTTTTCACCTGGTTTTAATTTACTTACTACTGCAAAATAGCTTGAAAAATTATTTGTGGGGTGATCATTGATAGCATGTATAACCATCCCACTTTTTAAAACCTTCGATGCAGGGGATCCAGGTACAACATCTGTAATTTTCATTCCATCTGGATGAAGTGCTGCAGGAATTACAAAATTTCCAATTAAGAAGGCAATTGCTAAACATATTAATGCTAAAGTGATGTTTGCAACCGACCCTGCAGCATATATCCTAAGTTTAGATATTCTTTTAGCTTTTTTCATGTCATTTTCATCAGGCTCTACAAATGCTCCAGGAAGTATGGCTAAAAGCATTACTCCAATGGATTTTATTCTAACTCCTTCTACTCTGGCTAATATTCCATGTGCTAACTCATGCACTACTAAAACAGTTACTAATGCTATTATTCCATACCCTAAAGGCACATATATCTGTGATCCGGGCATGTCAACGCCAGGCACGACAACTGAAACTGCAGGTTTTTTAAATACTGTTTTTAATGAATAAAAAAGAAATACTGTTGTCACAACCATGGTAATAAATGCAACCACAATTCCAACATTCATATACCATTTCCAGAATTTTTTATGTCTTTTAGCGATTCTATCTATAAATTCTCTCATTCTTTTTGTTTTTCTCATCATTAATAATCCATGAATTTCAATTTTCAATTTGTCCCTAAAGATTATTCCAAATGTCCAAACAATGAGAAAAAATATCAGATAAAAATGCAAAGCATCCATTATTACACCCCTAATGTAAATGAATTAAATAATATTACATCACATTCTTCACCTTTATATATACCTTCAACATTTTCATCCACTACTATATAACAGTTTGCTTTCACCATAGATCTTATTATACCAGAGCCTTTACTTAAAATTGGTGTAACATATTTGTCATCTGCAATGCCTCTAACAAAAGTTGTTCTTCCCAGGCTTGATATTATCTTCTTCTTTGTTATTCTTTTAACTATTTGATGTTCAAAATCTATGCCTTGCATCCTAAGGAGGTAAGGTCTTACAAAAATATCAAATTGTACCATTGCAGCCACTGGATATCCTGAAAGCATGAAAATAGGTGTACCATCAATTTTTCCAAATGCCATGGCTTTTCCTGGTTGTATTGCAGTGCCATGGAAAAATACTTTACCAATCTCATCTACAGTGTCTACAACAATGTCACTTTCACTCACTGCGGTTCCACCAGTAGTTATTATTAAGTCATATTTTTCTTTAGCTTCTAAAAGCATTTCTTTAAGCTGGGTAGGGTTGTCATTACAGTGTTTAACATTTGGAATTGCATTAGTACTTTTTACCATTCCTAACATAATATACTTGTTGGAATTAATTATTTCTCCAAGTTTTAAACTCTCTTTGGGTTCTACTAATTCATCCCCAGTTACTATTATATTTACTTTGGGTCTTTTATATACCTCAATTTTAGAATAACCAGCAGATGCTAATGCTCCAAGTTCTTGAGATCTCAATATTTGCCCTTTTTTTATAACTTTATCACCACGTTTTATATCTTCTCCTTTCAAAGACACATTTTCTAAGGGTGTTACTCTTTTTGTGATGAGAATTTTATCATCATTTTTTTCTAAAACATATTCTTCCATTATCACTGCATTTGCACCAGGAGGTAGTGGTGCACCAGTATTAACTTTAATTGCTTCTCCAGAATTTATTTTTTTATTTGATGCACTTCCTGCAGATATTCTATCTATAACTTTCAATTCTACAGGATTATCTTCAGAAGCTTGAAAAGTATCTTCAGCTTTAACTGCATAACCATCCATTGCAGCTCTATCAAAAGGTGGTGAATCTAGTTTTGAGACAATGTCTTTAGCACAAATTCTCTTATATGCATTTTCTAATCTTACAACCTCCAAATCTAATATTTTTTGTTCTTTTTCTAGTATTTTATATACTTCATTAATTGAAAAAAGTTTTGTAAAAAACAATTAATCACCTCCATTAGTAAAAACTTTTTAACAAATTTAAAAATATTATTTTTGATGAAAGCTGTGGAACTTAAAGGCGTGAGTAAAAAATTTGGGGAAATTAATGCGCTTAATAATTTTACTTTAGAGATTGAAGAAGGAGAAATTATGGGAATAATAGGCCCCAATGGTGCTGGAAAAACAACGACTATAAGAATAATATCCGGTATATTACGTCCTGATGATGGAGAAGTACGTGTATATGGATATGATGTTACTAAAAATCCTTTAGAAGTTAAAAAACTGATTGGTTACTTACCTGAAGAACCAAATCTATATGAAAGATTTACAGTTTATGAGTTGCTTAAGTATTTTGGCGAACTTTATGATGTAGATAAGAAAAAATTAGAAATGCGGATAAAAAAACTTTTAAAATTAGTAAATATGGAAGATAGAGCAAATCATCGTATAAATACCTTATCTAAAGGAATGAGACAAAGAGTCGCGGTTGCAAGAGCATTAATACATGATCCAAAAATAGTAATATTTGATGAACCAACGATGGGTTTAGACCCTGGTACTGCACTTACAATAAGAAAATTCATTGCAAAACTTAGAGGTAAAAAAACTGTAATTTTATGTACACATTATATGGAAGAGGCAGAAATGTTATGTGATAGGGTTGCTATATTAAATAAAGGTAAAATTTTGGATATAGGAACTCCTGAAGAATTGAAATCTAAAATTCACAGTCCAATTGTCCTCCAAGTAAAATTGAATGACTTAAATGTATTAAGAAATTTAGAGATTCAAGGTATCAAAAAAATTGAAGTTAAAAAACACCACAATGTTGAGATTTTTCTAGAAAAAAGATCTGTAATCCCAAAAATAGTTGAAAAATTAGGAAAAAATATCCTATCTATCAATACAAAAGAAACATCATTACAAGACGTTTTTATAAAGATGGTTGGTGAGGATGAGTTTCATTAAACTTGCTAAATGGGAAATAAAAAATGTATTTAAAAGTAAAAAGTTTATGATTTTGTTTTTATTGCAGATTTTATCTCTTAGCATGATAATTTTTGTTTTCAGCATAGTATCACATAGTTTTGAAACTCGGGAAGTTACATTAAATCCTTCATTTACTTTTGTTACATTAGGTATAAATGATCCCACAGGGCTAATAATTAAAAATATTGATCAAAGTTGCTTAAAACTTGAAAAAAATAACTTATCAATAAATAACGTTAAAAACAATGATTTAACTGGAGTTTTAATTGTCAATTCTTCGTCTCCAATATCTCTGGATTTGTTTTTGAATGGAAAAGATCCAAAATCCATAGTTATTAAAGATGAAGTTTCAAAAGCATCGAACAGGACAGAAAGTATTATTTTAAATAAAATTGTAAATAAATTAGGAATTTCAAAAAAAATTCCAAATGCTCAAACCATATCAAGAGGAGAAGCTTTACCAGTAAAACTGATTAATAAATTTATGATCGCAATATTATTGTTCCTTCCAATTTTTCTTTTTGGAAATATTATAGTAGATAATATGGTGGGAGAAAAAGAAAGAAAAACAATAGAATTTCTTCTGGTTTTACCTACAACTAAAACATCAATAATTTTTTCAAAATCTCTTTCTGCTCTAATTGTAATTGGAATCCAGGTGTTTATATGGATAAATATATTATCACTCTTGGGCTTTAAAATTCCACAACCGCTGTTAGTTTATACCATAATTATTTTTACGGCGATTCCTATAGTTGGAGTAACAATGTTGATATCTGTTTTTGCTAAAAACTATGGAGAAGCTGGCATGGCAGTCACAATCACTTATATAATAATACTTGGAATATTAGTTATTCCCACAATTTTATACATAACAAATCCTAGGATAGTTATTTCACCAATGACGCTTGTGGTGAAATTACTTTCTTCTCAGTCCCTTACCTTAAGTGATTTAATCGTGCCTTTTTCTTTAATATTTTCCGTTGCTTTTATAAGTTATACATTGTCAATATACTTATTTGGAAAGGATGAAATAATATTTGGACCCAGACCTAGTGTATTTAAAATTATATGGGGGAGAAAATGAGCGTTATTCCTCTAATCAAAAAAGAAACAAAAGATATTATTTTTAATCGCCTTTATATTTTCATGGTGCTATTACAAATATTCATAATAGTAGGTGCCTTTCTACTTTCTCTTGCGTTTGCTGCAACTACTGATCCTCAAGTAATTGACAAAATAGGATTAAAAGATTTATTAAGCGTAGGATTAGCAGATTCATTACGTGGGTCTTCCTTAGATAATTATATTAAGTCACAAAATTTAAACACAATTTATTATAAGACATTAGAGGAAGGTAGAAAAGCATTAGGTTCTAAGATAATTGCATTTGTTTATGAAAAAAATGGTAACATTAATGTTGAATTGGATTACGGGAATGTATTTTCTCCTGTTGTGTCACAAAAAATCAATAAAGCAATAGAAAAATATAGAGTAGATGCAATGCTAAATAAATATAACATAAAATTAAAATCTGTAAGGCTAAACGAACATTATATTGACAATAATTCTTTACCTTTTTTACTACAAAGTCCAACTTTTGTTAAAATGATGTATGTTTTTATTATACCTTTAGTTCTTTTTCTTCCATATTTCATGGCATTAGATATTATAACTGACACGATAGTAGGTGAAAAAGAAAGAAAAACCTTTGAAATTTTACTGATGGCACCACTACCTGAATATAAAATTATTCTTGGAAAAATAACGCCAATATTATTATTTTCTACGGTCCAAGCATGTGCGTGGATGATTTTACTCCAAATTTTAAAACTTCCAATCTACAATCAATTTTATGTAATTACATTTTTGTTTATCTGTGGTATGGGACTTATAGGTGCTGGATTACTGATATCTATGGTTGTTGAAAGTACAAAGGAATCTAACACTGCCATGACATTATTATTATCTTTAATAACTTTTATATTTTTTATACCACTGTTTACAAAAGTGCCAGTTCTTTCTCAGTTTTCTGATTACATTCCTACAATAATTTTAATTAAAACTTTTTCAAATCCAACATTAAAAGAGGAAGTGATTTTTGATTCGATTCCAACTTTAATCTTTTCTCTTTTAATCATTATTATTTCAGTAGAAATTTTTAAACATCAAAAAGTAATAAGGTTGTGAGGTGATACTTTTGATAATAGGTGGTTCTGCATCACAAAAATTGGCTGCAGACATTGCAAACATTCTAAATGAAAAATTAGGTAACTTAGAGATTAAAAAATTCCCAGATGGTGAGAAGTACATACGATTTAATGATGATATTGAGGATGAGATAACAATTGTCCAATCTACAGGTTATCCTCAAGATGAAAACTTAATCGAATTATTTCTAATAGCAAAAAACCTTAAAAGTTTGGGTTGTAAAAAAGTTAGGGCAGTTATTCCATATTTGGCTTATAGTAGACAAGATAAAAGATTTAAGAAAGGAGAGGCCATTTCCATATCAATTATTGCAAACTTAATAGAATCATCAGGAATAGATGAAGTTATTACAGTAAATCTTCATGAAGAGAAAATAGTGGAATTCTTTAATATTCCAGTCAAAAATTTGTCTGCAATGCCTTTACTAGCTGAATATTTTAAAGATATTGTGAACAATCCTATTGTGGTTGCCCCTGATGAGGGCGCATTGCAACATGCCAAAGAAGTGGCTAAAATACTTGATTGCGAACATGATTATTTGAAAAAAAAGCGTATATCCCCGGATAAAGTTTCAACAGAAATTAAAGAAATAAATGTAAAAAATAAGGATGTGATATTAGTTGATGATATCATAAGTACTGGAGGTACTATTATCAATGCTTCAAAGATTTTAAAAAATGAAAAAGCTAAAAATATATTTGTTGGTTGTGTTCATCCTGTACTTGTTGGTGATGCATTGATGAAGATATATTTGAGTGGTGTAAAAGAAATTGTAGGTACTGATACGTTGTCATCCCCTATAAGTAAAGTATCAGTTGCTCCTCTTTTAGCTAATACATTAAAATAGTCAATGAGGGATAGCCTTTGTCATGTCTTTTGGAATAATACTACCAACTTTTTGCATTTTCTCTATTAATGTTTTTTTCTTTTTACCTACAAGCACATGTTCCAAGACTTCTCCAAGTGTCTCAACTGGTACAATTTCGACTTTATCTTCATAGTGTTTTTCAATCATTACATCTTTATAGTTAGATTTTGGAATTAATACTTTCTTAATACCAGCCTCAGCTGCAGCCTCTATTTTGCTAGTTACACCTCCAACAGGTAACACTTCCCCTCTAACACTTAATGATCCTGTAAGTGCAACTGACTGATCTACAGGTATATTTTCAAGAGCAGAAATCACTGCAGCTGCAACTGATACACTAGCACTATCACCTTCAACCCCTTCATAGGTTTGTAAGAATTGTATGTGAATATCATAGTTAGAAATATCTCTTCCTGTATATTTTTTGATGAGTGCACTAACATTTTGTACGGCTTCTTTTGCAATTTTGCCTAATTTACCAGTGGCAATTATTCTTCCTTCTTCTTTACTTTGTGATGGTACAGCTTCCGCAGCTATTGGTAATACTATTCCACTTCTATCACCTATTACAGCTAAACCATTTACACGACCTATTTCATAACCTTTAGATTTGAAAACACTGTATCTTTTTCTATTTTCTATGTATCTGTCAGCTATTTGCTGTTCTAATGTTCTGGCATGTTTTTTAGCTTTAATTACGTGTTCTCTTCTAACTAATTTTGAGTTTTCACTTCTAGCAACGTCTCCAGCTGCTCTTATTAAACCACCTAAATCTCTTAATTTAAGTGTTAGCATGCCTTTTTTACCTGCCCTTCTCCTTGCTTCTCTTATTATTTCATCAATTGCTCCTCTGTCAAAATGTGGAATTTTTCCATCTTTTTTAACTTCTTGAGCTATAAACTGAACGAGTTTTTTTCTATTTTCAGGAGTATCTGGCATTGTATTTCGCATATAAACTTCATATCCATATCCACGAATTCTTGAACGTAGGGCTGGATGCATTCCTTTTAATGCATCTAAATTACCTGCAGCAACTAACACAAAATCACAAGGTACTGCTTCTGATCTTACCATTGCACCACTACTGGTCTCACTTTGGCCAGTTATTGCATATTTTTTTTCTTGCATCGCTGTCAATAATTCTTGTTGTGTTTTCATTTTTAAAGTACTTATTTCATCAATGAAAAGAACTCCCTTATGTGCTCTATGAATCATTCCTGGTTCAACTCTTTCATGGGCTGGAGTACCTAAACCTCCGGATTGATATGGATCATGTCTTACATCACCTAACAATGCTCCAGCATGAGCACCCGTAGCATCTACAAATGGTGCTTTTTTTCTATTTTCATTATTAACCAATAATTTTGGCACTTGAACAGATTCTTTAGTTTTTATATGTTGCATGGCTAAAAATACTAATGCAGCAGCTATTATACTCGCTAAGAACTCTTTTGTTATTATACCCATGAATATGATTGTGATGATTAAAAATAACATGAGCGAGTTTTTCTTTTCTTCTTGAGCTCTTGCTCTTCTTTTATAATTCATTACAATCTTTTTTCCTTCACCAGCAGGTACCACGCTAACCTTTGGATTGTTTGGATCTTCGGGATTTGGATACACTAAAATGTCTTCTAATTGTTCACGTGGCAATAGTTCTGCCATGGCCTGCGCAAGCATTGATTTACCAGTTCCGGGCTCACCAATTAATAATACATTTCTTTTTTGTTTTGCAGCCTTTTTAATTGTCTCGACAGCTTCTTCTTGCCCTATAACCTGATCTATTAGCCTCTTAGGAACTTTAACATCTTTTGTTGTTTTATATTCAAATTCTGACATTTTTAGATCTATGCCTCCTACAATTTTTATCAAGTTTTATGGTGAGACAAATAAAAACTTAACATTAACTATAACTATTATGTAACATTCAAGTATTTATATATCATCTTTATGTTGGGGAGATATACAATGGCCAATAACCTTGCAAAGTGTTTAATGGTACAAGGCACATCATCAAATGCTGGAAAGAGCGTATTAGTTGCTGCATTATGTAGAATATTTGCAAGAAAAGGATATAGTGTTGCACCTTTTAAATCACAAAATATGTCACTCAATTCATATGCAACTGAAGAAAATTCAGAGATAGCAATGGCTCAAGCATTGCAAGCTGAAGCTGCCGGTGTGAAACCATCATATCATATGAATCCTATACTTTTAAAACCAAAAGGAGGTTTTATTTCACAAGTTATAGTGCATGGAAAACCTGTTGGAGATATGAGTTTTGATGAATACCAAAAAAAATTTCGAAAGAAAGCATTAGAGGCAATTAAAGAATCTTTGACATATCTAAGAAAACGTCATGACATAATAATAATAGAAGGAGCGGGTTCACCAGCTGAAATAAATATTCAAAAATATGATTTGGCAAACATGAAAGTTGCACAATTAGCAGACTCAAATGTTATTCTTGTGGCAGATATAGATAGGGGCGGAGTTTTTGCATCAATTGCAGGAACTTTTTTATTGCTGAATAAAGAAGATAGAAAAAGAATTAAAGGAATAATAATCAATAAATTTAGAGGAAATTTAGATATTTTAAAACCCGGAATAAAAAAAATTGAAAAAATTGTTAAAACACCAGTAATAGGAGTATTACCTTATAGTGAAGATTTGAGGTTACCTGAAGAAGATTCAGCATCCTTGGCTGAAAGAAAATATAAAAAGAAAGGTAAAATAAAAATAGGAGTCATTCATTTACCAAAGATATCTAATTTTACTGATGTAGATCCATTAGAATCAGAACCAGACGTTAGTTTAAAATTTATAGGTTTAGATGATTCTTTAGATAAATTAGATGCAGTGATATTACCTGGTACTAGAAACACTGCTAAAGATTTAATTAAAATTAGAGAACATGGATTGGATGAAGAAATTATAGAATTTTCTAAAGATTCTATAGTATTTGGAATTTGTGGCGGATTTCAAATGTTGGGTACAAAAATAATAGACAAATATCATAAGGAATCTAAATTTGAAGAGGTGGAAGGACTTGGACTCCTTGACTGTAAAACAAAATTTTCAATATCATCTAAAATAATATCTCAGAGCAAAGGTATAGTCCTTGGCGGCGGAATATTTAAAAATATGGAAAATGTCGTTGTTGAGGGTTATGAACTTCATGAGGGCACAACAATATTAAAAAATGTTAGGCCTTTTATCAAAATAATTAAAGGTCATGGGAATTTATTACATGGTAAATATGATGGTGCAGTTAATGAAAATGTAGCAGGTACATATTTTCATGGTATATTCCACAACCCGGAGTTTAGGACACAATTTGTAAATATATTGAGGAAAAAGAAAGGTTTAAAAACAAACAATCACATGAAAGATTACTACAAACAAAATAAAAAATATTCTCTAGATAAATTAGCAGATATTGTCCTTAAGCATGTAGATATTAATAAAATAGAAGAGATGTTAGGGTTGTAATAAAAAATTTCTTTTGATCAGGAATGGGAGGAACAATCTTGCATGAGAAAAGTAAGGAAATAGGGCTTAGGATAAAGGAATTAAGGAAATTATCAAACATTAGCGCAAAAGAAATGTCTAAATTTCTTGGCATACCTGTAGAATTATATAAAAAATATGAAAATGGAGAAGAAGACATTCCTGTAAGTTTACTTTTTGAAGTTGCACAAAAATTAAATGTAGATATGGGATTACTACTGACAGGTAAAGAAACAAGAATGCATATTTTTACAGTGACAAGAAAAGGTAAAGGTGTAAAAGTTAAAAGACGGGAAGATTATGAATATGAAAGCCTAGCTGAAAAATTTATCCATAAAAAAGCAGAGCCTTTTATTGTTACAGTTAAACCAGGGAAAGGAAAACCCAAAATGAATAGTCATCCTGGACAGGAATTTGATTATGTATTGAAAGGCACCCTTAAAGTTTATATTCACAATCATGAAATCATTTTAAATGAAGGAGATTCTATATTTTTTGATTCTTCCTACAAACATGCAATGGAAGCAGTTGGTGACAAAGAAGCAAAATTCTTGGCTATAATAATGTAAAGTGAGGTGTACTTATGGCATCTTTACTCAATGAATTTGTAAATAGAGTAAATTTTGAATCTTACGAAGATTTCAAGAAAAATTTTAAAATAATAGTTCCAGATAATTTCAATTTTGCATATGACGTAGTTGACAGATATGCTGAGGAAGTACCTGGAAAAAGGGCTCTTGTATGGTGCGATGACAACGGGAATGAAAAGATATTAAATTTTGCGGATATGAAATTACAATCAGACAAAGTTGCTAACTTTTTACGAAATTTAGGTGTGAAAAAAGGCGATAAAGTAATGCTAACTCTTAAAGGAAGATATGAATTTTGGTTTTCATTGTTAGCCTTACATAAAATAGGAGCTATAGCTGTACCTGCTACCCATATGCTCAGAGAAAAGGATATAGTATATCGTATAAAAAAAGCAGGTATAGACACAGTTATCTCTGTAGATGATAAAGACTTAATTGAGTCTTATGAAAGCGCTGAAAAAAAATTAGGTGTAGAACTCAAGAAAATTATAGTAGGAAATGAAAGAGATGGATGGTTAAACTTCAGGGAAGAAGTTAAGAAAACACCTTCAAACTTTAAAAAACCAGAAGGTGACAAGTATCCTTCAGGGAATGACATATCTCTTATCTATTTTTCTTCGGGTACTACTGGAATGCCAAAGATGATCCAACATGATTTCAACTATCCACTTGCACATATAATAACAGCAAAATATTGGCAAAATGTTCGTGAAGGTGGATTACATTATACATTGTCAGACACAGGTTGGGCAAAATCTGTCTGGGGACAAATATATGGTCAATGGATAGCCGGAAGTGCAGTATTTGTTTATGATTTTGATAGGTTTGATCCCCACAAAGTATTGAAGAAAATTGAAAAATATAAAATTAATACTTTTTGTGCACCTCCTACAGTATATAGATTCTTCATAAAGCAAGATTTATCCAAATATGATTTATCCAGTATAGAACATGCTGTAACTGCTGGTGAGCCTTTAAACCCAGAAGTATTTAAAAAATTTTATGAAGAGACTGGAATTAAAATCATGGAAGGGTTTGGACAGACAGAATGTACTTTATGTATAGCCAACTTCATTTGGATGGAACCAAAACCAGGATCTATGGGTAAGCCATCGCCACTTTACGATGTAAAAGTTGTTGACAAAGAAGGCAATGAAGTAGACATTGGAGAAGAAGGAGAAATAGCAATTGATACTTCTGATGGTAGGCCTTTAGGACTATTTCTAGGCTATTATAAAGATCCTGAAAAAACAAAAAAAGCATGGCATAATGATTTGTATCACACAGGAGATACAGCATGGGTAGATGAAGATGGATACTTTTGGTTTGTTGGAAGAAACGATGACGTAATAAATAGTTCAGGATATCGTATAGGTCCGTTTGAAGTAGAAAGTGCTATTATTTCACATCCTGCAGTTCTTGAATGTGCAGTGACTGGTTATCCAGATCCAATTAGAGGTCAGGTTGTAAAAGCAACTATAGTATTAACTGATGGATATGAACCATCTGAAAAACTAAAAAAGGAAATTCAAGAACATGTAAAGAAAGTTACAGCGCCATATAAATATCCAAGAATAATTGAGTTTGTCGATGAATTACCAAAGACTATTAGTGGTAAAATCAAGAGGGCCGAAATAAGGAAAAGAGACGAGATGAGATATAAAAAAGAACAACAAAAGAAATTATGATTTTGGGGATAGAGAATGGGTGTACAATTAGTTAGAGGGAATAGTGCAATAGTAATTGGAGCATTGTATGCTGGCTGTGATTGTTTTTTTGGATACCCTATTACACCTGCTAGTGAAATACTTCATGAGGCATCTAGATATTTCCCAATGCTTGGAAGAAAATTCGTTCAGGCAGAATCAGAGGAAGCTGCAATAAATATGGTTTATGGAGCAGCTGCCGCGGGACATAGAGCAATGACAGCGTCTTCAGGACCTGGAATGAGTTTAATGCAAGAAGGTATTTCATATTTAGCTGGGTCTGAACTCCCTGCAGTAATTGTAAATATTATGAGAGCAGGTCCTGGTTTAGGAAACATAGGACCTGAACAAGGTGACTATAATCAGATTGTAAAAGGCGGCGGACATGGTAATTATAAAAACATGGTTTTAGCTCCAAATAGTGTTCAAGAAATGTGCGATTTAACAATGGATGCATTTGACTTGGCAGAAAAATATAGAAATCCAGTTGTTATTCTTGCCGATGGTGTTTTAGGACAAATGGCAGAACCAATGAGATTTCCATCAAAAGCTATAAAACCAAATTTAAATAAAGATTGGGCAGTTCGTGGAACAAAAGACTCTCGAGGGAATCTTATAACATCTATACGTTTAGATTTTGACAAACTTGAAAAATTAAATAAAAAATTACAAAAAAAATACAAAAAAATGAAAGAAGATGTTAGATATGAAGAATATAAAACAGAAGATGCTGAAATTATTTTGGTTGCTTATGGCATAAGCAGTAGGATCTCTAAACATGCTGTAGATATAGCAAGAGATAAGGGAATTAAAGTTGGTTTATTGAGGCCTATAACTTTATTTCCATTTCCTGAAAATAAATTGAACAAGTTAAGTGAAGAAGGATGTAAGTTTGTAGCAGTGGAGATGAGCAATGGTCAAATGAAAGAAGAAATAGAAAGAATAACAAAGCAAAAGGTTCACATTGTCAGCAGAATGGGTGGAAACATTATAGAAGTAAGAGATATCCTTCAAAAACTTTATAAATTCTAGGAGGAGCAGCATGGGTAAAAAAATCTTAAAAAAACCAAATTCTCTTTACAATGTATTTCATAGAAAAGAATATGGGCCAAAAACTGCAACACATTATTGTCCTGGTTGTGGTCATGGGATTTTGCATAAGTTAATTGCTGAATGTATAGATGAACTTGGAATACAAGATCAAACTATTCTCATAAGTCCGGTAGGATGTGCAGTTTTTGCTTATTATTATTTTGATTGTGGTAATATACAAGCTGCACATGGTAGAGCTCCAGCTGTTGGTACAGGAGTGTCCCGAGCTGAAGATGATGCAATAGTGATACTATATCAAGGAGATGGAGATCTTGCATCTATAGGTTTGAATGAAACAATACAGGCTGCCAATAGAGGAGAAAGAATGGCTGTATTTTTTGTTAATAATACTGTTTATGGTATGACAGGTGGAGAAATGGCTCCAACAACATTAGTGGATGAAATCACGACAACAACACCCCAAGGTAGAGACCCAAAACTTACTGGTTATCCAATACATATATGTGAATTATTAAATAAACTTAAAGCTCCAGTTTTTATAGAAAGAGTCTCACTTTATGATGCAAAAAGTATAAGAAAAGCAAAAATTGCCATAAAAAAGGCTCTTAAAATACAAAAAGAAAGAAAAGGTTATGCATTTGTAGAGGTACTTTCACCATGCCCTACTAATTTTAACCATGAAATAACCGACGTTAAAA
Organism: Methanothermus sociabilis; assembly: GCF_055392295.1. Classification (NCBI taxonomy): domain Archaea; kingdom Methanobacteriati; phylum Methanobacteriota; class Methanobacteria; order Methanobacteriales; family Methanothermaceae; genus Methanothermus; species Methanothermus sociabilis. The sequence continues at coordinate 111,399 of NZ_AP042467.1, forward strand.
ATTTCATGAAAAAAATGGAAGAAGAATTCGCTGTAAAAAATTTCAGAGATTTTAGTAAAGATGTTAAACCAATGCCAAAAATGAAAAGTGATTTTTCAAAAGAAAGTTTAGATAAAATCTTTAAAATAAATGAAAGATCTTTGCCATCTCCAAAACATGATAAAAGGTTTGAAGAAATTAAAATAAAGCTCGCAGGGTTTGGAGGTCAGGGAATTATCAGTATGGGATTCATTTTGGCTCAAGCAGGGTGCATTGAAAGAAAATATGTTACCTGGTATCCATCTTATGGTCCAGAACAAAGAGGAGGAATTTCTAGCTGTGATGTCGTTATTTCAGGAAGTGAAGTATCTTCTCCAGTTGTCCATGAACCTAATATATTGGTTGCATTTACTCAAAGTTCAATTGAAAAATTTAAAGATAAAGTAAAGGATGTTATTTTATATGATTCAACAACTTTCAGATTTGAAGAACCTACAGATTTAAACATTATAGCAGTTCCTGCATTAAAAATTGCAAAAAAAGAAGGTATTAAAAGGGCTGCCAACACTGCAATGTTAGGGGCTCTAACAGAATTAAATTTAATAAATATATCAAAAGATTCATTTAAATCAGCAATAAAAATGGCTTTTCAAGGAAAAGACAAAATAATCAACAAAAATTTAGAAATATTTGAAAAAGGTGCAAAATGGACAAGAGAAAATTTATCAGAAATTAATATCATCTAATAAAGAAAATTCATTTATATCCATTAATAATTCTGCAGACTTAATATTTACTTTAATTCCATTCTCTTTTAGGGCAGCAATTAAATTTAAACCACCAGGAGTAACAATTCCTACTCTATATCTTTCCACTTTTGCATTATATAAAATTTCATTCGTTTTGCCAACCTTCATAATTTGAAAATTGGCTTTTTTAAGTTTTTTAATTACCTTTAAAGCCTTGTTTCTTGCTAAGTATGGTATTTCTCTCAAACTTGCCAATATTGTGGAAGTTTTAGATGATCTATATATTTTTGTCATGTTCTTTGAAATATATATCTCATGAGGGTCAAAAGATGATCCACTATAATCAATAAGTTCTACAAATCTTTTTTTATTATTTTTTATTTCAAGTAAACCTCCATATCTTGGAACAGACATTATTCCATTGTTTATAAGTACGCCATCTATAGTCAAACTACATACAGTTGCTATATCTACTTTATTATCTCTTTCTTTTAATTTTATAGAAGGAAACACAGAATATTCTGGTTTTTCATCAATAATGGTTTGAAATATTTCCAATGCATCATTTAAGTATTTTTTATCTATAGTTGATAAATTTGCAATGACTTTTCCATCCAATTTTTTGATATCCAAGTCTACCTGTCCTATTAGATTCCACACTTTTGTTAATAAAGGCACGATTTTCTTACCTTTCTCTTTTTTACTCTTTTTTAGGATCGGATTTGTTTGTGTTATGGTTTTAAGATTTTTAAATTCTGTTAAATCCTCAGCAACTTTAATATCAATATCATATCCTGCTTCATGTACCGCACAAATTGGAGTAATGCCCCCAACTATTGCTATTCCAATCATTCCATCATCTACCGGTACTCCCAATACTTTTTTTTCTCCAATTTTTAGTAAACCATTTATACCTATTTTACGAAGTTTTTTAAATAGATTTATTGCTTTTTCTTTAGCAGACTTTGGTATAATACGAAAATTAGCAGGAATTTTCCCTTTACCTTCATTTACTACATCAAGAACTGAAGTTAATTCCTTTGTAGCAAATGCTTCTAATGGTGTCATCGAAGTTTTCTTATATTCAATCAACTCTGTAAACTTTATTGGACGGAAATCTTCAACTTCGACTAATCCTCCAAACTTAGGTATTACTGGAATTCCTTCATTTAAAAGCATTCCATCTACTGTGGTTCCACAAATAGTTTTTACTTCATATTTTCCATTTTTTTTATTTAATCCTACTTTAGGACTTACACACAACCCCATATGGAAAATCTTTTTCATCATGTTAAAAGCTTCAGATGGAATCACTGATATGTTTACAACAACTTTACCTTCACCTGTTTTTGGATTCAACGTTGTTTCATACATCATATTTTCGAATCTGGAAAATATGAAATCAACCTGATCATATACAAGGCCTCTTTCTACTTCTTTTAATCCTTTTTTTGTTATTTTCCTACCAGAATAACCTATACGTTTTGTAAGTCCTCTTTCGTCAAGTATACGCATGTGGTATCTTACAGCCCTTTCTCCAATATCATATCCTCTCTCTTTAAGTTCTCTTGCTACAGCTCTTGCCCCCAGAACTTCATTATGTTCGGCAAGAATTCTTAAAATTTCTAATAATTTTTTATCAAATTCTTTAAACATGAAAAACACCAACTGAAAAATTTAAAATTTAAAACTTATGATACACTAAAAACTTTTTTATTGAATCACTTAAAAAATTATATAGATAAATTATACTATTTGAGATTAACTATTTTTGCAAATTTTTATTAGAAGGAAGGAGGAGTAGTGTGAAAGTTAAAAAAGATGCAAAAAAAATATTAGATGAATTTTCTAAAGCATTGGAAAATATACCTAAATTAGATGAGACATACTACATTGTTGATAATACTAATAGAACACGCCCTGACGTTGTTTCAAAGACTAAAAATCCAACTAAACTTTTAAAAAATGCTAAAACTAATGAAAAAGGGGAAATAATAGTCGAAAGAGGTAAATGGGTCAAATGAAGGGAAAAATAATGCGAATGAATCTTGTTCTTGAGCTTCTAGATGTTCCAGGACAACTGTTTAATGCATTAAAACCTATAGCTTCTGCTGGTGCCAATATAGTAACAATAATACACGAAAGAGAAAAAAGCGCTAGAGGAAAAAAAGTACCAGTTTCAATAACAATTGAAGGTGATAAAAAAACTCTAGATTTAGCACTTGAAGGATTAAAAGCAGCAGGAATACCCATTGTCAAAATTGACGGTGTTACACAAAAAGAAGATACAACCTTAATATTCATTGGAAAAAACATGGATCAAAAAATCCAAGAAATTTTAAATAAAGTAGATTCTATTACTGAAACAAGAATTGTAGACTTATCTTTTAAAATTTCCCATAAACCAGGAACAGCTGCAGCAAAATTAGTTATAGAAACTCCAAAAAATAAAAAAGAAAGTGTAATAGGGAAAGTAAAGAAACTTGCATCGAAAAGAAATATTCTAGTGATATGTGAGGCAGGATAAGATGAGATTGTGTTTAGTGGGTTTTGGATCTGTAGGACAAGGAGTTGCAGAAGCATTGTTATTAAAAAATAAGTTTTTGAAAAAAAGATATGGTCTAAATGTTAAAGTTGTAGCAGTAGCCGATTCCTCAGGAGCTGCACTTAATCAAAATGGGTTAAATCTTGAAAAATTATTAAAAATAAAGCAAAAGACAGGGAAAGTATCAAATTATCCTAATTATGGCGTTGAAGGCGTTACTGCACTTGAAGTCCTAGATGAAATAGATTATGATTGCTTAGTTGAAATGACACCAACCAATATTACTGATGGTGAGCCAGCAAGAAAATTAACAATAAAAGCTATAAAAGATGGCAAAGATGTTGTGACCTCAAATAAAGGACATTTAGCTCTTTATTTCCCAAAACTTATGAAAATTGCCAAAAAGAATAATGTTAAATTTAAATTTGAGGCATCAGTAGGAGGGGCCATGCCAATCATAAATTTTGCAAAATATAATTTACCTTCATGTAGTATAGAATCTATCATAGGAATATTAAATGGAACAACAAATTTTATATTATCTAGAATGGCATCTGAAGGATCATCGTATGAACAGGCTTTAAAAGAAGCACAGGAACTAGGAATAGCAGAAACAGATCCAACATATGATGTTGAAGGTATAGATGCTGCTTGTAAATCTGTTATTTTGGCTAATTCAATTATGGAATTAAATTGTACTCTAGAAGATGTTGATATTACTGGGATAACAAATATAACCCCGGAAGCTATAGATTTAGCTAAAGATGAAGGATATTTAATAAAATTAATAGCAGAAATATCTAAAGATAGGATGGAAGTTTCACCAAGACTTGTAGATAAAAATTCACCATTAGCAGTCGATGGTACTTTAAATGTAGCAATGTTAAAAACAGATCTTGCAAAAAATATTACTGTTATGGGACGTGGAGCAGGTCCATTAGAAACTGCATCTGCAATACTTACAGACATCATAAATATATGGCGAGAAAAATGAAATATGTAATTCTAGTTGGCGACGGGATGGCTGATTATCCTATAGAGGATCTAGGTAATAAAACGCCACTACAAGTAGCAAATAAGCCTAATATGGATGAGCTAGCTAAAAAAGGTTGTAGTGGCCTTTTAAAAACTATACCTAAAGGTATGAATCCAGGTTCAGATGTAGCAAATTTATCTATTTTCGGATATAATCCCAAAAAATATTATACTGGAAGAGGTCCATTAGAAGCAGCAAGTCTTGGAATTAAATTGAAAAATGATGAAGTAGCATTTAGATGTAATTTTGTAACTGTAAATAATAATGTTATGGTAGATTTCAGTGCTGATCATATAACTACTGAAGAATCTAAAGAATTAATTAATGTTTTAAATAATAAAATAAAAAGTGGTAAGTTTTACGTTGGTGTAAGTTATAGAAATATATTCATATATCCTGATGGAAAAATCAATAAATTAAAAACTACTCCACCACATGACATAGTTGGTGAACGCATTGATAAATATTTACCAAAAGGTGAAAATTCGAAGAAGATTGTTGAGATAATGGAAAAATCTAGAGAGATTCTTAATAATCATCCAATCAACAAGCAGCGAGAAAAAAATGGTAAAAAGCCAGCGAACATGATATGGCTATGGGGACAAGGAAAAAGGCCAAAAATGGTACCATTCGAAAAGAGATTTAATATTAAAGGCGCAACGATAGCAGCAGTTGATTTAATAAAAGGGATTGGTAGTTATTTAGGTCTCAAAAATATAGAAGTCCCTGGTGCTACAGGCTATATTGATACAAATTATAAAGCTAAGGGTAAATATGCTATAAAAGCCTTAAATAATTATGATTTTGTTTATATACATGTTGAAGCTCCTGATGAAGCTGGTCATGCAGGTGATGTAGAAGAAAAAATTAAGGCAATTGAAAATATAGATTCTAAGATTTTAGGTCAAATTATTGACAATGTAAATATGGAAGAATTAACGATAGCAGTGCTCCCTGATCATTTCACCCCAGTTTCTGTGAAGACACATACATCAGAACCAGTACCGTATGTCCTTTATTCACCACGACTTAAACCTGATGACGTTTATAGCTATGATGAATTTTCTGCTAAAAATGGTTCACTTGGTATAGATAAAGGCTATAATTTAATAAAAAAGATGATGGGGTGATAAACTGGTAAAATATATCATTTTTACTGGTGGCGTAGTAAGTTCTGTAGGTAAAGGCATAACTTTAGCTTCAATTGGAAGAATACTTAGATCTTATGGTCTACGTGTAACAGCAATCAAAATAGATCCATATCTCAACTGGGATGCTGGAACCTTAAATCCATATCAACATGGGGAAGTATTTGTCACTGAAGATGGTATGGAAACAGATTTAGATATTGGACACTATGAACGATTTTTAGATGTGAATTTACCAGGTGAAGCAAATATCACAACTGGAAAAGTGTATCTATCTGTTATCAAAAAAGAAAGAGAAGGTAAATTTTTAGGATCATGTGTTCAAATTATACCTCATGTCACAGATGAAATAAAAAGAAGGATTAGGAATATATCAGAAAGAGATGATAATGACGTTGCATTAGTTGAAGTAGGTGGCACTGTAGGAGATATAGAAGGTCAACCATTTTTAGAAGCCTTAAGACAATTGAAAAATGAAGAAAATTATGAAAATGTGATGTTCATTCATGTAACTTATGTTCCTTATCTAAAGTCAGCTGGAGAACTTAAAACAAAACCTACACAACATAGTACAAAAGAGCTTAGAAGTATGGGTATAAATCCTGACATGATAATATGTAGAAGTGAAATTCCCATAGATGTTAACACAAAAAATAAAATTGCTCATTTTTGTGATGTAGAACCAAATGCCGTTATAAACGTTCCTGATGTAAGTTCGATATATGAAGTTCCACTAATTTTAAATAAACAAAACGTAGGGGAATATATAATAAATAGACTCAATCTAAAGCCAAGATCTCCTTTTGACATGTCTCGTTGGGAAAAAATTGTAAAAATGATGAAAGTAAAGAAACCTTCTGTTACTGTTGGCATAGTTGGAAAATATGTAGAACTAGAAGACTCATATATAAGTATAAGAGAAGCATTAAGGCACGCAGCCGCTAAAGTTGGTGTAAATGTTAATATTGAATGGATTAGCGCCGACAAAGATCTCAAGAAAGAAAATTTTGAAAATTTAGACTCTATACTAGTTCCAGGAGGCTTTGGTTCAAGAGGCGTTGAAGGGAAATTAAAGGTCATACGACATGCTATGAATAACAAAGTCCCAATTTTTGGAATATGTTTGGGCATGCAATGTATGGTTATTGAATTTGCTAGACAACATGGCCTCAAAAATGCTAACAGCACTGAATTTGACAAAAATACACCATATCCAGTTATAGATTTAATGGAAGAACAGAAAAAGATAAGAAAGATGGGAGGAACAATGCGACTTGGAGCTTATCCCTGTAAAATAAAGAAAGGCACAATTTCATATGATGCATATAAAAAAGATCTTGTATATGAAAGGCATAGACATAGATACGAAGTAAATAATGAATATAGAGACATTTTAGAAGAGGAAGGACTCGTAATAGCCGGAGTTTCTCCTGATAATTTTTTAGTTGAAATTATTGAACTAGAAGACCATCCATGGTTTTTAGGATGTCAATTTCATCCAGAATTTAAATCAAGACCCAACAGACCTCATCCATTGTTTGTTTCTTTCATTGAGGCATCATTGAATAATAAAAAATTAAGAGACAGGGATAAAAAATGATACCAACAATCTGCGTGATTATAGGTATAATCGTAACATTTTATGCAGCATATAGTGATTTTAAATGGGGTATTATTCCAAATAAATTAACATTTTCAACACTTCTCCTAGGATTGCTATTAAATACTGCTTGGGCAGTTATGATGTCTAATATTCCTTTTCTTACTAACATGCTTATATTTGTAGGTTCTGTATTTGCTATTTGCTATTTCTTCTATTGGATAGGGGCTTGGTCTGGGGGCGACGTAAAATTACTTACGGCATTGGCGGCATTGGTACCTTACAGATATTCTATAACAGATGTGACTGTAACAGCCCCATACCCTTTTCCATTTACAATTATAATAAATAGTATTATATCCCTTTTACCTTATTTAATGTTTTATACGACCTATATTGTTTTTAAAGAAAAAAAGCACTTGGTGAATGAATTATTAGAGCCAATACGGAATTATAAAAAAATTTTAGTAACATCTATAGTTTTGGTAGCTTCTATAAACTTTGCAAAATTTTTCACACATATATATCTTTATTCCATAGTCTTAACAGTCATATTTACATTTCTTATTTTTCTTTTCATTTCTAAGTTACAGAAATACATAAAGTTAGCTGTAATTCTATCAATAACCTTTTTAATTTTGTTTATACATCCTTACAATAATTTTATTTCCATTATTTCAATTTTTATAACATTATTAATTTTTAGCTTTCTCCTGAATTTTTTCACAAGAATTGTAACTGAGGCTTTGAGAGACGATGTGAAAGTTGAAGATCTTAAAGAAGGAATGATATTAGCATATGATCTTGTTGAGAAGAATGGAAAAATATTTTTTGATTCCAAACCTTTAAAAGAAAAAATAAAAGAATGTTTGAGAATGGGAAACATAGGTCCAATAATAAATCCTGGTAGAATATTGATAAAATCAATGGCGGCGGGTTTATCAGAAAAAGATATTAAACTCTTAGAAAAACTTGTAAAAGAAAAAAAATTAGAAAATAAAATAAAAATTAAAAAAGGCATTCCATTTGGGCCTGCAATATTTATTGGCTTCTTGATTTCTGTGTTATTTGGAGATATAATTTCTGCTATTTTAGAATTCGTGAACTACCCCTAACGAGTTAAAAATATCTATCTAAAATACCTTTTAGCATTTTAGCATGCCTAGCTTCATCTCTTGAACTTTCATCAAAAAAATCATGTGCTGGATCGATGCCAACTTCCTTTGCTTTGGTTGCAGCATCTTTTTTCTCTTTATTAGCTTTCAATTCTCCTTCTAACATCATTTCTATGTTTTTCTTTAGATCTTCATTAATTACACCATTCATTTCTGCGAAATGTGCTGCATGTTCTGCTTCTTCGAATGCAATTCTTTTAAAAACCTCTGCAACCTCTGGTAATCCTTCTCTTTGGGCTTGTCTAGCCATTGCTAAGTACATTCCTACCTCTTTGCATTCACCTTCAAAATTATTTTGAACTTCTTTTTCTATTTCTGTATTCTTGGTTATTCCAATTTTATGCTCATTAACAACTTTCATTTTTACATCTCCTTTACCTTTTTTGCCAGTTTTCTACCAATTTCGTAACACTTTTCTAATTCTTTTTCATCAGGTATATAAAATATTTCATATTCATCTATAACCTCAAAACCACATTCTTTAAGTTCATTTGCTATTATTTCTGGGGCTCCACCTTCTCCACCCATAGATCCAAATGTTATTGCTAATTTTTTAAATCCAGTCCTATCAAATCTTAAACCTTTAAGATAATATATAATATCTCCAAGTGTGGGATATGGTTTGTCATAAATAGTAGGAGTTCCAAAAGCAACGGCTTTGCTGTCTAGAATATCCTTAACAATTTCACTTCTCTCATCTTCATGAAGGTAGTACATCCTAACATCTACTCCTTCACTTATTATACCTTCAGCTATTGCATGTGCCATTTTTTGTGTTGAGTAATGCATTGTATCATAGATTATCGTTATTTTGTTTTTACATTTTCCTTCAGCCCAATCCTTATAGGCTCCAATTATTTTCATTGGATCTGTCCATATTTGTCCATGGGAAGGAGCTATCATTTTTATTTTATTTAAAAGCCCCAAATCCTCTATTTCTTTGAATTTCTTTAAGACTCTCTTTGATAAAGGTGTAATTAAATTTGCATAAAATTTTTGGGCAGCATCCATTAGCACATATTCGGGAATCTCATAATCATATCTTTGAGGATAACAGAGATGTTGTCCAAAGGCATCATTTGGGAATAATATACCGTCCTCAACAAGTAAAGTGAACATACTGTCTGGCCAGTGTAAAAGGAAAGCTTCCACAAATGCCAGTGTTTTATTTCCTAAATCTAATTTGTCACCTGTTTTAACTTCGATAAAATCTGCATTTTTAAGTTGGGGGTAATGCTTCTTTAAACCATCAACTGCTATTTCCGTACAGTAAATTGGAGCTTCTGGAAATTTTTTATGGATTTGTGGCAATGCTCCACTGTGATCTCTTTCAACATGGTTTTGTACTATTACATCAATTTTTTCTCTCTTTTCTTTTTCTAATGCATCTTTTATTCTTGCCCATAATTGGGTTTCAGTGCCAGGGTATGTGTTATCAATTAAACAAGTTTTATCTTCCCCAAAAACTAAATATGCATTATAGGTTGTGCCTTTAAGTGTATATCCGTGATATATTCTAATATCCCAATCTAAAACTCCAACCCAATATACACCGTCTTTTATTTTTACAGCTTTGGCTTTCATTTTATCACCATTTTGTTCTATAATATTCGAACAATATATATTTTTCGGTCATGATCGAACAATTTTATATAAAAATATAAATAAAATTAATTTAGGTGAAAAAATGCAAGAACTAAAAAGCAGTATATTTTCAACAAAAAAAGGCTTAAAGATTGTAAACAGTCCTACAAAATTGAAAATATTAAATTTGTTAATGGAAAATGGTGAAATGTATTTTAACGAAATTGTAAATGCCGTTGGAAAATCAAAATCAACAATATCTACACACCTAAAAGATTTAATTAATGAGGGCATTGTAAAATCGAAAGTTTCTCCAAGAAATCGTAGAAAAAAGATATTTTATGTAGAATCTAAATATTTAGGAAAAATAATGCAAAGAAGTCCATATAAATTTCATGAAAACATAGAAGATTTAAAAAAATTGTTAAAGGATGGAAGTAGAGGATTTTATAGACTCATGTTTCATCTAATTCGTGTTGAATTAATGAAAAAAGGTATAGATTTGGATCCTATCTTAAAAAATGTTGGAAAAAAACTTGGAAAAATAATTTATGATGAAGTAGAAGAAAAAAATTTTGAAAAGTTGTTAATTAAATTAGTTAATTTCTGGCAAAAATATGGTCTTGGAAAAATGGAAATAAAAAAGAAAAAACCTTTAGAGATTAAAGTATATGATTGTTTTGAATGTGGTACACTGCCAAATATTGGAAAATCAGCATGTGTGTTGGATTCTGGTATTCTCAGCAACATATTTCAATTATATACTGGTAAAAAGGTAAAGGTAAATGAAAAAAAATGTTACGCACAAGGCAACGATTTTTGTTTGTTTGAATTATCTTTTGAAGAATAAAATTTATTGAAAAAATAAATTTAATTAAAAACTATGAAGAGGTATGAGACATTAATAAAAAATATTAAAAAAGAAATAAAAAAAGGTTCAATAACTAGAGTTTTAGAATTACTTTATGAATTGCCTCATTTTGATTGGGTAGGAATATATTTACTCAAAGAGAAATCACTTGTTTTAGACAGATATAAAGGATTTCCAACAATACATAAAAGAATACCTTTAGGTAAAGGTTTATGTGGTACTGCTGCACTTAAACAAAAAACTATAATTTCTAATGACGTTTCAAAAGAAAAAAATTATATCCCTTGCGATGAAAATGTAAAATCTGAAATAGTTGTACCTATAAAGAAAAATGACAAGATTTTAGGGGTTATTGATGTTGACAGTAATCAACTTTCTGCATTTAATGATGCAGATAAAAAACTACTTGAAAAGATTGCAAAAATGATATCAGATGCTTTTGACCAACTGTTTTCCTCTTGAAAGTACGAGAATATCTGGACGAGGAGATTTACCTGAAAATTCCTTTTTACATCTATTACAAAGTTTTCTAGCTGTTAAACCAACAACCATTGAAGTACCAGGGAAATTCCTTGCATACACAATATCTACTTTCATAGTTATATTCTTTAAAATTTTTTTGATCATTTTTATTATGTGTTTGTGAAACACTTCTGCATCTTCAACCTCTAGGCCTCTGATGTCGGCAAGAAATCCCGAACATCCACAAGCCATTTTAAAAATTTTTACTTCAGGTACATAAACAAACTTACCAGTAAAATTTTGTAGGTCATTTTCTATTTTATTTCTAGCATCGCTCAACAGATTTAACTTCATTTACATCACATTTAACTACTTCTTTAGCTAGTTCATTACAAAAACCACAATCATGGCAAAATTTAGAACATTGTTTCCATTGTTCTATAACACCATCTAATTTATCATTGGGGATGTAAAAACGATCTCGAAGTTCATTTGGACAATCCAATATATCTAATAAATTTCCAACATATTTCCCCTTCATATAACTTTTAGCTGTATTTATAATCCATTCTACTGTGTTACTTCTGCCAGCTATTTTTACAGAATCTATTCCTAATTTCTTGTATTCTTTGATATCTTCAGGTCTAATCCAAGGAGATTTTATGATTAAGGAAGGATCTTGAACTCGGAGTGATATACACCTTTCAAAATAATAATCACCAAAAATAGGTTCTGGAGATGTAGTAACATGGGAAAATAAATTAAAATGGAAATACCGGAAAGGACATTTATAAATACATGCTTCATTAGCTATAACCTTTAATTTGCAATTTACACAATCTCTAATAGCTTCTATAATATCAAAATGTCTATTTATATTAGTATCAAGAGTTATTTCCGATGCTCCTAATTTTTCAAAAAATTTTGCTTTTTCTGGTGAATCAATATGTGCAATACAAGAAACACATACTTCAATGTTTTTAGTTTCTTTTGACACAAGCTCAACTAGATAGGGATCTGAAACTATTACACCATCTACACCAATCTCTTCTAATTTCTTGATATATCTGGCTAGGATTTTATATCCTTCAAAAGTTAGATGTTTTCCTCCAAAACAGGAAGAATTTAAAACTAAATTAAATTTTATGCCATGTTTATGGGCATAATTTACTTGTTCTTTAATATCATCGAAAAAAGGTGAATATAAGGCAGCCCTGCCACTACCTATAAATTCAGAGATTCCTGCCATATATACATCGTAATCTCTTTTAGGTAAATTCTTAAATATTTCTTTTTCAGAATCTAAAGTTCCAGGAAGAGGTATGCTAAACTTCATCATATTTTACTTTGTCATCGAGAATACAAAATATTTTCCAGATTAAAAGTCTCTAAACAATTATTATTTTGAGAATTTTTAAAACAAAAGTAATACGATAGTATTAATAATTAAAAATTTATTGCGAGGAAAAATATGTATATAGCATTCGAAGGAATTGATGGTTCAGGAAAGACAACTATATGCAAGTATATTTCTTCATATTTGAGAAGAAACGGTTATAAAGTCCTTACTGTTGGATTCCCTAGCAATAATGAAATTGGTAAATTAGCTAAAAAAATGTTAAAAGGTGAAATTAAATGGAACGAAATAGCCTTTGAATTACTTATAACTGCTGATATGTTACAATGTAATCACAAAATTAAAAAATTTTTAAAAAATGGAGGAATTGTTTTAAGTGATCGTAGCCCTTATTCAAGTATTGCATATAGGCCACATTTACGCAATTGGATAGAAAAAATACACAAACCTTTAATTAAACCAGATATTGTTATATTTTTAGATGTGAGCGTAGACAATGCATTGAAAAGAATATATAAACATGACAAATATGAAAAAAAGAAATACCTAGAGATAGCAAGAAGAACATATTTACGTCTTTCTAAAGAGTTAAATTTTGTTAAGATCAATGCAAATAAAAATTTTAAAAAAGTATTTTTGGATGTAAAACATATCATTGAAAGTTCAGTGAAAAATAAAAGACTATCACTCAGGCCTTCTCAATAGATATCCCACTGCTATTAATGCAATTAATATTATAACTCCGATTATTCCTGCAAATGGAATTCCTGGCTTTCCAATTCCTTTAGACACTGGTGTAATCTCATATGCTTTACCTGCTGCTCCAGCAGCTTGAGCTGCTCCTCTTGCACCAACTTCACCACCAACTCTACCTGAAGGACCTGAAATTCCTGGTGAAACTCCCCTTGTTGCTGCAGTTCCAATTCCTACTCTTCCTAATGCAGTTGGAGCTCCTAGTTGTGATGGTGCTCCTGGAATTGAAGGTTGTGGTGTAGTTGTTGGAATTCCAGGGATTGAAGGTTGTGGTGTTGTTGGAGCTCCTGGGATAGTTGAGGGAACTAAAACTTTTAAATATTCACTAGCCAAATTAAGTTGTTGAGATGTTAGCTGTACCATTCCACGAGAATAAGCTTGATAAATATATCTACAAATCATTTCAGCTGCGGAAGCATCAAATTTTCTTAAAATATCTCTATTTAAGTAGATAGACACCAATCTATTCCACATATCTTTATTTATAACTTTAACTAGCACATCTGTCGTAAATAAATCTCTAATTTGTAGTGCTACAGATGCATGTCCTGATGGTCCTTCATTTAGTTTTCCTTCGAGCCATTCTGGATTAAGCAAGGTTGTCACTATTGTATCATAATAAGATTCTTTTAAAGTGTTTACACGAGGAATTGCATAAGCAGTCTTTATAATATAACTTTCCATTTCCCTACCTGTTAAATATCTTACAGCGAAATTTATAAGTGCTGAAGCCCTGTAAAGACAAAGGCCTTCACCACTGCTCCTGTATGGCATTATTGCTATACTTGTTTCAACAGTTCTCGTTAATAACTTAAGTAAGTTAGGACTGTGAATACCATCTAAGTCTGCTCCATATACATATGAATAATAATTAGTATACATTTCTGCTAATTCTTTTGGTGTCCAATCATCCTTTGACCAAAGAACACGATCTACTGAAACTCCATGTGGATCTGAACCAGGAGGCAATCCAAATAATCTTGATCTAGCTAATCTTTCTGATAATCTCTCTGATTCTTCTTTTGCCAATCCTGAGGAAATGAACTCATTTAAGAGATCTTGTTTTATTGATAAATAATGTTTTCGTAAAAAGTTGAGAGAAGTTGGTTCATTTAAGCTTACAATTCGTTTTATAGCATTATCTATTACTTTCAGAGCATTTGGAACAAGACTTCTGAAATTGTGTAAATCCAGTATAAGAACATCGATTCTAGGCCTGCCAAGCTCTTCTAACGGTACTATATCAGCTCCAACCAATTTTTCATTTTCATATATGGGTTTCAATCCTATTAATTCAAAGATAATAGCTAAACTAAGTCCTTGAGTTGGTATTAAATCTGAGATATCAATGGCAACTGTTTCTGGATATTTACCATATGTTTCTTTATATCGCTTTAAAAATTCATTTACACATTTTTTAGCGAGTACTATTGCAGCTTTATCTGGTACAGCGTCAGGATCAAATGAATACATATTACGTCCAGTAGGCAATGCATTTAAGTTAGTTATTGGGTCTTTGGCTGGTACAGGATCAATAAATTCTCCATTTAAAGCTTTCAATACAGCGTTAATTTCATTTGAACAAGAGTCAATCAATAATTTTTTTACTTCATCACGATTTCTATGTTCAGGATCATATTCAACTATTACATCTATGAATTTCTCTAAAGTTTTGTTGTCAGGCAACTCACCTAATGTATGAAGTCCAAATGTTGTTAAAGTTTCTTGTAATTCTTTGAGATATTCATACAACTTATCTTTTAGTATAACAAAAGGTGTTTTTTCATTTGCCCCAATTCTATCTTTTAATCCAGGTATTTCATTGATTTTATTCTGGATTAATTTTTCTAATACTTCCATTCTCTCAGTATTATTTAATGACTGAGCAGATTCCCATGATTTTAAAAGTTCAGACAATTCTTTGAATTCTCCAAAAAGTTCAGTTTTTATTAAAGGTGGTGGGAGATATGACAAGGTGATACCATAAGCTCTCCTCTTTATAGGATTAATGACGGATTCCAAAGGATCATCCATTCTAAGCAGATGTATATATGGCAGATAACCTATCAAATTATTTGGCCAATCACTTTCTGTCATGCCACAAGGTCTACCAGGCAACAATTCGAGAGTCCCATGTTGTCCTATACAAACCAATGCATCTGCATGAAACTTATTCCTAATGTAAAGGTAAAATGCTATGAATTGATGAGTTGGTGGTAATGTATTGTTATATAAATTCTGAAGTGATCCTTTCCATTTCCACACAGGATTAGGTCCTAAAAATATTTTACCTAGGATAAATCCAGGAATAACAATTTTATTTTTATATACCATTACATTGCCTGGTGGAGGTCCCCACACAGCCTCTACTTGATCTCTAAGTATTTTTGGAAGTGTATTATACCACTTTAAATATTCTTCTACATCAATTGTTATACAACCATTCTTTATTAATTCTTCAATATATTGAATATTTGTTACATTTTTTGGATTTCTTCCACATCTATTTATCATTTCCATAAGAAATGTAGGTGAAATTGAAACATTTCCTAAATCATATCCTGCTAGCTTCATGGAATTTAATAAATTAGCTAAGCTTTTATATAAGTTTAAACCATTAGTTACAGGCATTTTTTCATCATGTGTATTATCAAAATATACAATTGCTATTTTTTTATCTGAATTATTCTTTTTCCTGAGATTTATCCAAGCTGTAACCCTATCTACCAACTGTTTAATTCCAAATTCGTATGGCATATATTTCTTTTCGGGATACCCTGTATTTTCATCTATATTTGTAATAATGTCTCCTCCAATGAGGATTGGCTCAATACGTCCTTGTACTTCAAAAATACAGAGCCAAAAGTATTCTAAACCTCTTAACCCCATTTTTTTGTTTTTTAAGTATTCATCAAGCGTTGTTTGTGAAAATACAGGTAACGGTCCCAAAACAGGTACATTAAGATCTTTATATAATTTTAAAGTTGCATTATCCGTCCAATATCCAAATTGAAGGCATGCAACAATTATATCCACTAATGGTTTTCCATCTTTCATGAAATATTTTCTTGATGAATTGATTGCATCATTTGTATAAAAGTAAGGTATTACATTAAGGCCTCGAGATTCAAGCTCTCCTATTAGTTTTTTATACACTTCCATGTTGTTAGCTACATAATATCTACCTAATATGGGTACTCCAACCCACGGTTGTCCTTCTTTATATTTTCCAGAACTCTTATACCAAGTTATATATGACTGTAAATCTTGAAAAATAGTCCCATAGGGAGCATCAGGATGATACAGAAAATCACTAGGTGGTGGTACAAATCTTGTTTCATTGAGAGTAATATTTATTACTCCCGCACGTCTTAATATTTCAAGTATGAGTCTTTTCATGTTTTCCTGACTTAACATTGGTGCTGCTATTCCAGCATAAGGTGGTGCTAACAGCTCAATTCCGATATCAGTTCTTGTAACATTTGGCTTCGTTGTCCCTAATACAAAAACTTTTGCACCAGATGGTAGTGAATTAATTATGTTCTGAAAATCTATAGGTGCATCAAGTTCTGTCCCATAGGTTAATCCAGTTACAGGATAACCAGGTCTTGTACATAAAAAGAATATATTAGCATCCTTAATATCCTCTTTAAATTTCATATAAACTGTAGAATTTAAGTTAATCAAATCCATAGTATATATTTTTAATGTGAAATTATAACCTTTAGGCTCTAACTCTTTTTTGTATGTTTCATACATAACTTTGTCAACAGTGCCTACAACACATCCAGTAACCAATACAACCATTTTAGTGTTTTGAAGTTTAGATTGTGTAAGATTTTCCATTTTTATATCTGATGAATTTGTTGAAAGGTTGTTTGCAAATACAAAATTACAACATCCAAATAATAACAAAATTAAAATTCCACAAAGGCAAACTTTCTTGTTTATACCCTTGCCTAGTTTCATAACTTTCACCAAATATGATAACTATTTGAAAAGTTATTATCCATTCTTGTCAAGGGGAAGTTTATAATTTTCCGTTTAAAAGAAAAACATAAATTTTATAAATAAAAAAAACAAAAATTTAAAGTTTAAAGAATTTTTCTGCATTTTTATAAGAAACTTTTGCAATTTCTGAATCATTGAAATCTTTGAGTCGCATTTTATGTACAGTTTTTGGAACTGAAAGAGGATCTGAAGGTGCAGAACTCATGTCAGAGTTTAACATAAATTTGTCAACACCATATTCCTCTAAAATTGTTATAGCCTTATCTATGGTTAATTTACCTGGTTGAATTGTGAGTCCAAGCATGCATTTTCTATCCACAACTTTGTCAACAACTTTATCATCAATATGGTCTATGACAGCTAAAGATTCATCTAAATTTTCGCTTAATAATGACAATATTGTGTCAATTACTTTTTCTTTATTTTTTCTAGGAGTGTGAATAATAACTGGAACTTTTAATTTATCAGCAAGTTTTATTTGTTCTTTAAAAATTTTTAATTCTTCTTTAGATCCTTTTTCAAGCCCTATCTCACCTATTGCCACAACTTTTGGATTATTCAAAATTGAAGGTAATTTATTTATCACTTTTTCATAGTCTGTGGGAATAGCTCTGGGATGTATACCTGCAGCCACATATAAATCAATTCCATTTTCTTGAGCTCTTTTAACATCAAGTTTTTGAAGACGAGAAATATGTTCTAAGGTTACAACAGCGGATTTCATTGGCAATGGATCATGGGCACAGGTTATAGCTTTTTCAATGCCAGAAATTGCCATCATTTCAAAATCTTCGTAAGGTCTTGTATCTGCATGTATATGACTATCAATCATCTTCTCACCTATAAAAACTTTTTACAATAATTTTTTATCTTTTGTTCAAAATATATATTTAAATTTTATGTAATGTATAAATTTAAATGCAAAAAACAAAAATTTTTTTAAGGATGGTAGTATGAAAAAAGAAAAACTTTTAAAATTTCTTTCAAGGATTGGAGTTGATACACGATTTATTACAATTATAGATTCATGTATATATATTAATAATTTAAGGTTTTCAAGATTTTCAAGGAAAAGAGAGAAGATTTTAAAAAAATACTTTCCAGGAATAAAAGTAATTAGATCAAAAATATTTCAAAGGATTTCTACAAGAAGTAAAAATATTTTAAGAGATGAATTAAAACCAAAGGATAGAGTATTAATCATGAAAACAGATAAAATTAGATACACTGCAGCTTATGCAGTCTTAGAACCATACACAAGAAAATATGGAATTAAAATAGTAGAAAAAAATCCAGATTGTATAGTAAATCCACTGACGTTGGATGACATAGTTATTAACGTGTTTAAAAAACTTTTATCAGGAAAAAAATTAAAAATGGAAGTAAAAAAAGATAACAAGAGAGTTATATATCCCCTCTCAAAAGTTCCATATTCTTGGATATGTAAATGGTTAAAAAAAGAATGTAAAATAGAATATCAAGACAAAATGGTAAATAAATTTATGGAGTTTTTCAATACAGTGGTCCCTGATTATAAAGAAAAAATTGCAAGTTCTATACTGGAACTTTCTAAAGTTATTAAAAACTAGGAAAGGAGTTTTAATTCTTTTAGGAATTTTACTTCATTTTTTTCAAAACCTGCAAAGCGTGATATTTCTTCTGACATTTTAGAATTTTGTAGAATAATTTTTAAATATGGTAAAAAGGTGAAAGCAACCTTTTTTGAGACATGTAATCTATTGGCTAATTTCTCTAAAATTGTATCTATTTTTTCTATTTTTTTTCTTGCACTTCTTCTTAACTTGAAGTATGAAGGACCACTATACCTAGTAAATTTCTTATATTTTTTATCTTTAGAAAATGCTACACCTAAAGTCATTAAATTAATTGCATATTTCCAATATCCATAATTTTGTGTTCTTTGAGCCCTTCCTAAATATACATCTGCCTTAGAAATCATGTCATAAGCTTTTTTAATTTCATGAGGCTTTTCATATTCTCTTGGTATATTTTCTGCAATAAATTCTAAAATATAGTTGGGGTCTTCATCCGTACTCCGCACTTTCTGCATGACATGAGACATGCTCTCACTTTTAAGAACAACAATAGATAGTTCAAGTATGTTAGAAAATTCATCTTTTGTTGCCAAATAATCTAAATATTCTGGCTTTATTTCTTTTTCACCTCTTGCTATAGCTTCCAACATATTTATAGCTTGTCTAACATCGCCAGAAGCCTTTTTAGCAATTTCCATAAGCACTGATCTATTAAATTTTATTTTTTCTTTCCTACATATTCTTCCTAACAATGCTACAATTGATCTAGCTGGTGGTCTTCTTAACTTCAAAACTTTGCATTTATTTCTGATCCTAGCAAGATGTCTAGTGTAAATATCATTTGCTGTTAATACTATTGGATGTTTACTAATGTCTATTATTTTTAAAATTGCGCTTGCACCGCCTCTATCTTCTATACTATGAATATTATCCACTTCATCTAACACAATAACTCGTTCATGTTTCCCAAAAAGACTACCTGATTTAGATGATTCCCCCACAATACGCATTAGTATTGAATATGATCTTTTATCACTAGCATTTAAGCTAATACTATCTGAAAACTTATTAGAAATTATTTGGGCTAACGCTGTTTTACCTACTCCAGTAGGACCTACCAACAATAAAGGAGGTTGTGGTTTACCTTCTTTCCAGTCTCTAATCCACTTTCTTACTTCTTCAACTACTTTCCTATTGCCTATAAATTCATCAAAATCTTTTGGATGATATTTTTCAACCCACTTCAAATGATCACCTTAGAGAAAATATTAGACAGGCCGTAATAAACTTGCAAGCAATGATTCTAGCTGTATTCTTGGATTTGCTCCTTCTCTTATCCTGAAATCATATTCACCAATTACATCTACAAATTTCACATATGTTTCTTCATCTACTTCTCCATCAATGGCTAACCTTGAAAATTCTCGATATATTTGATCTATTAAATCTTCTCCACTTACACCATATGATATCATTATTTCTCTCAGCATTTCTCTAGCTTTTAAAAACTCTCCATTTAATGCCTTTACTATCATTTTTCTAACATCTTCTGGTCTAGCCTTTGATACAACATCATATATGTCATCTTCAGTTATAGTTTTATCCAAAGCAGCTGCAGCTTGTAATATGTTGATCGCTTTACGAAGATCTCCTTCAGCAAAATAAACTATTGCATCAAGGGCTTTCTCTTCATAATCTACATTTTCTTTTTCACAAATGTATTTTAGTCTCTTTATAATATCCTTGGATTTAAGAGGTAAGAATCTAAAAACTACACATCTAGACTGAACAGGTTCAATAATTTTGGAAGAATAATTACATGAAAGAATGAAAGTTGCAGTTTCAGCATACATTTCCATTTCTCTTCTTAATGCTTGTTGAGCATCTCTAGTCATATTATCTACTTCATCTAAAAATACAATTCTAAATGGAGCATTAATTGGTCTTAATCTGCAAAAATTTTTTATTTCAGTTCTTACAGTATCTATACCTCTTGCATCAGAAGCATTTAACTCTAAAAAATTTTGTTGCCAATATTCTCCAAGTATTTCTCTGGCAAGTGCAAGTGCCACTGTAGTTTTACCAACGCCAGCAGGCCCTGCAAAAAGCAAATTTGGTAAAGTTTTCTTTTCTACATATTTTTTTAATCTTGAGACAACGTGTTTTTGATTTACAACGTCATCTAATACTTTAGGCCTATATTTTTCTGTCCATATACCTGTCATTATGATCACCAACGGTCATATTCATTTTTGACATATTTTTGGAGTGAAATTATAGATTTTTCAACAGCTTTTGGCGATGGTCCACCCACTATATTTCTCTGTTTTATACATTCAAATGGATCAATGACTTTCTTTAGTTCTTCATCCTTAATGTTTAATTTTTTACCGATTACTTTTTTACTAACTTCATCCAAAATTTTAGAATTAATTTCTGAAGGTTTGATACCTTCATCTATGCATTTACTTACTAATTTTCCAACTATTTTGTGTGCAACCCTGAATGGCAATTTCCTTTTTTTTACAATTAGATCTGCAATATCAGTTGCAACAGAAAAATTAGATTTAGCAAGCTCTATTCCTCTCTTTTTATTTATTTTTATACTTGATAACATTCCTTCCATAATGTCTATAATTTTTTCTATGGTATTAACAGAATTCCAGAGATGAGGAGTCACTTCTTGTAAATCTCTATTGTAACTATGTGGCAATGCTTTTAAAATACTCATAACAGACATTAAATCCCCATATAAATTAGAAGATTTTGCCCTTATAATTTCAGCTACATCAGGATTCTTTTTTTGAGGCATTATTGATGATGTAGAACAAAATTCATCGCCAATTTCAATTAATCCAAATTCATAGGTACTCCAAAGAATTAATTCTTCACATATTCTACTTATGTTTGTAGCTAGCATGGCTAAATCAAAAATTGTTTCGGCAATAAAATCTCGTGAACTTACAGCATCTATTGAATTTTCAAAATAAGATGAAAAACCAAGAATTTTTGTTGTAGTTTTTCTATTTATTGGAAATGTAGTGGTTGTCATAGCAGCTGATCCTAGTGGATTTATATCTATTCTTTTATAAGTATCTTTTAATCTTTCATAATCTCTTTTTAGCGAATTTGCATATGCCAACAAATAATGTGCAAAAGTAGTTGGTTGTGCATGTTGCAGATGTGTATATCCCACCATCACAGTTTCTTTATGTTTTGATGCTAATTTTGAAATCTTGTAAATTAGATTAAGTAATTTCTTACATAATTTTTCAATTTTGGATTTCAGTGCCAACCTAAGATCTGTAACCACTTGATCGTTCCTTGATTTCCCAATATGCATGAAACCTGCTTCTTCACCAATTTTAGAGGTCACATAATTTTCTATTGCCATGTGAATATCTTCTAATGATGGATCTAAATCTAAAGCTTTTATTCCTTTTTTTTTCAATTCTTTTAAAGTTTTTATTATTTTATTTGCAATCTCAACATCTATTATATTTTCTTCTGCCAACATTTGTACATGTGCAATATTACAGTCAATATCAGCTTCAAATATATAACGATCAAAATCTAAAGATGACAAAAATTTTGCAACATCTTTTTTCATGTCTTTTTTTAATCTGCTCCTAATATCCAATCTTTTTCACCTTTTTCTTTTCCACTTAGTATATCCACATTTACCACATGCGTATCTGTCACCATGGTCTGCCATAAACACACCACTTGAACATCGTGGACAAAATGGATTTTTGCGTATTATTTTGTCACCTTTTATTTCATATAATTTGTATTTAGCCATTTTTATTCACCTTCTTTAGCTTTACTTTCTCCAATTTTATTTTTCCTTATTATATGTTCTTGCTCTATTTCCTCTAAACTTTCTTTTGAATCATATATTTTAGCATATCCTACACATCTTCCTTCCCCATATCTTGGCTCGAGAGTATCTATCACTATCAATTCCTTATTAACATCCAATATACTACTCAATTTGTCTCTTACATCAACTCTTTTAGGTGTAGGTTCTCCTGAATGCAAACATTCAAATTTTATTTCTTTTCTTTTTAGTAGTTCGTTCCTTTTTTCTTCAGTTATATTTATTTCCATGCTCTCTCACCTCTTTGAATTCTTTAATAATTTTTTTTGCTTTGTTTTTGGATTTATCAGCGTCAACGACTACTACTCCCTCATTTGGTTGACCATACAAAATTAAAGCTTTACTGGAAAATAAAATTGCTGGCAAAACTGCTAAGTCTTCCTCACCAGATACATTTATTATTGTTTTTTCTTTTGATTTTAAAGCCTTTTTTATAGCGTTCATCAATGATTCAGTTATCGTACCTGGCGGATTACTAACATTCAATATTTTTGATTTATATTCTATTCTATAATAAGATTTTTTTCTCTGTATTTTTCTGTCTATTATAGCTACATCAGGATATATACCTCTATCTACAAGATTTTTAGTAGTTTCATCGCCAACAGAAATTATTTTGTATTCATTTGGTGGAAAATTTTTTATATCATCAATTGATTTATACAATTTTCCAAAGGGTTTTTTTAATTTTTTTCTTAATTTTTTTGGCAATATAAGCACTATCTAACCCTCAAAGCATATTCTCCAGGCAAATTAATGTTCAATTCTTTTGCCATCCTTGATTTATTAGGATCTATAACTATAAGTAATCCACTCCAATTTTCTGAGGTTGGAGCTTTACATACTGGGCACTGATCTTCAGATGTTATTCGTTTGCATTTTGTACAGGCTTTTTCTATCATTTTTTATTCTCCTTTTTTTCTTTCTTTTTCTTCTCTTTTTTCTTCTCTTCTTCAATCCATTCAAGTTTTCCTAATCCTGGTTGTCTCATTGTTAATCCAATATTAACTTTGAGAGGTAATTGTTTTGTACTTATTGCGACTATTCGTGCTCTTACTTTATCCCCTTCTTTTAACACTCTCTTAGTTTCTTTTCCTACCAAAATACAATTTTTTGGATCATAATCAATATAATCGTCAGTTATTTGAGATATATGGACTAGTCCATCTACAGGGCCTATTCTAACGAAAGCTCCAAATTCTGTAATTTCAATAACTTCCCCTTCAATAATTTCATGTAATTCAGGCTTAAAAAACAGTGCATTGAATGTTACATCATAATATGCTGCGCCATCTCCTATTATTACTTTACCAACGCCTATATCTTCTATATTTTTTATAGCTATCATGAACCCAAGTTTTTTGTCAAAAGTTCCAACTAAGGATTGTGTTAATATATCCATAACAACTTCTTCTAAAGGTTCTTCAAATCGTGATGGAGGTACTCTAACAGTATTAACCAGCTTAGTTAAATAGTACAAAGTGACACCTCATCCAAACTTCTTTTTATAAAGCTCTATAGAATGAATTATAGCTTTATGTGCGTATTTAACGTCTTTCCAACCCTTTACTTCAGTTTTCTTTCCTTCTAAACGTTTATATTCTGAAAAGAAATGAGCTATTTCATCTAGAATATGGGAAGGTATTTCATCAATATTTTTTATCTCTTTGTATCTTGGATCCTCTACAGGTACAGCGAGTATTTTATCATCTTGTTTACCTTTATCTATCATTTCCATCATTCCGATAGGCCTTGCTTCTATAATACAGCCAGGAAATGTAGGTTCTTCCATCATTACAAGTATATCTAGTGGATCACCGTCGTCATATAAAGTTTGTGGTATTATACCATAATCAGCTGGATACATAAAAGGAGAATAAAGTACTCTATCTAAACTAAAAGCTCCTAATTCTTTATTATATTCATATTTATTTCTAGAACCTTTTGGGATCTCTATTACAGCATAAACAATTTCAGGTGCTGAAGGACCTGGTTTTATATCTTTCCAAAGATCTACCATTTTACTCACCCCTCATCTAATGTAACCATCTATATCTAGATATTTTTTCTGTCTTAAATAAATAACAGGTATTCCTTTTTCTCTAGCCCTTTTTCTTAATTTTTTATCATTAGTACATAATATATCAGCTACCCTAAGCAATGCATCGTCTATTGTTTCACCTTTTTTAATATCTTCCTTTGAAATTTCAATTTCTTTTGAATTTTTAATAAGTTTTAATGCAAAATCCGCAGCAATTTTATCTTTGCCTTGTAAATTCTCCCTAACTCTTTTCAATTCTTCCAAAACAAAAAAATGGAACTATTATTTTACAATTAGGAACTAACTTTTTAATTTCTTCTATAATATCAACTTTAAATTGTATTGGTAAAAATAAAAAATTTGTGTCTAAAACAACATTCTTATTTGAGCACACCATATCCTATTAGCCTCCACCTGGCACCCAATCTTCGTGAAATTGCAGCCCTCTGACCAGGTTCAGCGCATACTGGTAATTTTAAGACTACTTCAACTTCATCGCCCTTAATGTGCCTAATGACACCAACTGTTGTCGCAGTTCCTATGTTTATCATTAAAGGTTCGTTCATTTTTAAAGGTTCTACTTTTCTTTCTTCTTCTGTACCAACTACTCTTTTTAGTAAATGCACCTCTAAATTTAAAGTATGTAAAACTTCTGGTAATGTACCAACTTTTCCAGCTACAGACCCTGATAATGAATCAGCCTTTGTTAGTGAAGGATCTAATTTTGTGCCTACTCCTATTAATCCCCCAGGCTTCACTTCGTCCATTGGTTCATTACCAGCAACAAGACTAACAATTTCTGAATATAAACTTTCCCATTTTTTTCTACCTTTTTTCTTAATTTCAATGCCTGGTTTTATTTCTATTTCATCTCCAACCGCCAATCGTCCTTGAATTAATGAACCACCTATTACTCCTCCCTTTAGTTTGTCGGGAGGCGTCCCTGGTTTATTTATATCAAAAGAACGTGCCACAAACATTCTGGCTGGCTTGTTAACAGGTCTTTTTGGTGTTTTAATTGTTTTTTCAATGGCTTCAATCAATACATCTATGTTAGCACCTTGTTGTGCAGATACTGGAATAATAGGTGAATTTTCAGCAACAGTTCCTTTTATAAATTCTTTAATTTCCTTATAATTTTCCAATGCTCTTTCTCTTGACACTGTGTCTATTTTATTTTGAACCACTACAATATCCCTGACACCTATAACATCTAATGCCATTAAATGTTCTTTGGTTTGCGGCTGGGGGCAGGGTTCATTAGCAGCTATTACTAATATTGCTCCATCCATTATTGCTGCACCAGAAAGCATCGTGGCCATTAATGTTTCATGGCCAGGAGCATCGACAAAAGAAACTTTCCTTAATATTTTTGTTTTTGATCCACAATGTTCACAAATTTTTTTCGTGGTATAGCATTTTGGCTCTGGACAATTTGGACATTTTCTAAATATTGCATCAGCATATCCTAAACGTATGGATATTCCTCTTTTAGCTTCCTCACTATGTGTATCTGTCCAAACACCGGATAAAGCTTTAGTTAATGTTGTTTTTCCGTGGTCTACATGACCTACCATTCCTATATTAACTTCTGATTGTAATTTCACAAATTACACCTATTCTTCCTTTTCCTTTTTACTTATAAGTTCTTTTATCGGTTTTTCTCCCTCTTTCACAACTACAGTATTTACTTGAACAATGTCTTCAGAAATTGTGTTGCCTCTTACACTTTTACGTCGTCTTTCCCCTTTACGTCTTGGTTTAAATCCTGGTCCACTGGATAAAAGCACTTTAACTCTTCTACTACCTTCTATATCTTTTCTCATTGGAAATCCATCTTTGTCACTGCCGCCTGTTATTTTTAATTTATAGCCAGGTAAGCCAATGATTGAACCATCAAATTCATCTCCAATTTTTAACCCAATGAGTTTGTCTGTATCTGTTTCTATTTGGTATGATTTATCTTTGTGTGAAACTACAACTTTAAACACGAAAAATCCCTCCCCCTAGCTCAATGAATATCCAGTACCATAGGTAGGATCTACTTTTCTTTTAATTTTTACAATTTCTTCAAGTGTTTCTTGTTCATCAGCTGTTAATTCATTTTTTAATTGTTTTGATAATATTTTGTAATCCTTTTCAGGTATATCACTGTATAGTATATCCCCTTCTTCAATATTTCTACCAATTATTCCACCTTTTATAGATATGGCAACTTTTTGTCCTTTTTTTGCGGATTTTATATTTTTACCTTTATCTTGAATACTACCGACTGTTCCTACAACGTTTCCATCTTCTCTGATTAGATTGTATCCAGGTTTCAATTTACCAGCGAGTACTTCTATTCCTGTAATAGCTGGTTTACTACTTCTAAAAACAAAACCTGGTAATATTCTTATTTTAACAGGCCTTATAATACTTTCCATTAATGATTTCTTCCTTCTTTCTTTAATTTCTTTCATCCAGTCAACATAATCTTCAATGAGCTTATATATCACATTATTAGAAAATACTTTTACACCAGATTCTTCTAAAATTGTTTTTGCTGATGGTAATATCTTAACATTGAACGCTAATATGACACCATAAATCTCATCTGTATTTTTTGAAACTTCAGCTTCTATGACATCTCTTTGAGATACATCACCTATGTCAGCTACTCTAATTGGAACATCAGTTTCTTCTTTTAGTAATTTTATCACAGCTTCTAAAGAACCTAATGTGTCTGCTTTAATGACAATTCCTGCCTTATCTGTTTCAATTTTAACTTCTTCTAATTCTTTTCGTATTTCGTTCCGTATATCCTCTAAGTTTTCATCTTTTGCAACTCGTAAAGGAGATCCAGGAATCACATCTTTAACTCCTGGAGCAACAATTTTAACACCAGAAGCAGCGACTACTTCCTTAACACGCTTAAATTCTGTTTTACTTTCTCTTATTTCCTCAAGAGGTTTTGGTTTTAATAATGATCTAATCCTAGTGACCACAACATCTTCTAAAGTTAACAAAACTATCTTATCATTTTGTTTTAAAACACCGTCATATATTATAGCATCTAAGGTTGTACCTAATCCCTTTTCTTCCTTTACTTCAAGTATTGTACCTTTTGCTGGAGAATCTGACTCAATAGTCAACTGATCTTTTAAATATTGTTGTGCTAATCCAATCAACAAAGTAAGTAATTCAGGTATGCCTTCACCTGTAAGTGCGCTGATTGGAACAATGCTTACTTGAGATGTGAAATCAGTGACTCTATCAAATCGTTCTGCATTGAAACCTTCTTCATGTAAACTACCAACTAACTCATATATCTTTGTTTCTAAAGATTGTTGAACTTTTGGAACTTGTTTTTCAAAAGTTTCTAAAAAAGAAGAATTTTTATGTGTTTTCCATCCTCTTATCTTGTCTATTTTATTTGCAGCCACCACAAATGGAGTTTTATACATCTTTAATATGTTTAGTGCCTCATAAGTCTGGGGCTTAAAACCTTCATTAATATCAACAATAAGTATTGCTAAATCTGCTAGAGATCCTCCTCTTTTTCTCAAAGTTGTAAATGCTTCATGTCCAGGAGTATCAATAAATAATAATCCAGGAATAATTCGTTGGATTGAATATTTTTCTAATAAACCTTTACAAATTTCTTCAATTACTTTAATAGGTATTTCGGTAGCTCCAATATGTTGCGTTATCCCTCCGGCCTCTTTATGGGCTATAGCAGTGCCTCTAATATTGTCTAACAATGTTGTTTTTCCATGATCTACATGACCTAATACAGAAACTATTGGAGACCTTATTTTCATTATATCACTCATATATTATATCAGCGTCTGGCATATTATACTCAAATATTTCAGAATTTTTAAAGAACAATTTAATTTCTCTTTCAGCAGATTCTGGCGAATCTGAAGCATGAATTATATTTCTACCAATTTCTAATGCGAAATCTCCTCTTATAGTACCTGATTCTGCTTCTTTAGGATCTGTTGCACCAACCATTTTTCTTACAACACTTATACAGTTTTTACCTTTAAGTACTAAAACAACGACTGGCGACGATGTTATGTATTTTATTAAATCTTTAAAGAATGGCTTATCTTTATGTTCAGCATAATGTTTTTTGGCCAATTCTTTATCGACATCTACCATTTTCATTGCAACTATTTGTAATCCTCTTTTTTCAAAACGTTGTATGATTTCTCCAATTAGCCTACGTTTTACAGCATCAGGTTTAATCATCACAAAAGTTTTTTCCATCATTTTTTCTTAACCCATTTGACTTTTCTTGGTTTTCTTCCTAATTTCAGCATGTTCTTTTCACATTTACTGCCACAAAAGAAATATATAGTCCCATCTCTCTTAACAAACATTTTTCCAGTGCCTGGTTTTATTTTTTCGCCACAGAAGGAACATACTCTCATTTATAAATCACCTATGGTGGCTTGATCTCTCTAGCTTCTCTTATTGTATCTAGTAGCATTAATATGTCTCCCTCTCTCACAGGTCCCATGACATTTCTGGTTAATATTCTCCCTTTATCACGTCCTTCTAGGATCCTACATTTCACTTGGATAACTTCACCTGTCATTCCAGTCCTTCCAACAACTTCAATTACTTCTGCAGGCACGGCTTTTTCTTCTTCTATTAAAGCCATATAAAACCACCATTATTTTTTAATGCTTTCAATTTTTTCTATAATTTCATTTGTGAGATCTTCAGCTTCACCCGCATCTATTATGGCTGCAGATGCAGCTGATACATTTATACCGGCAGCGGCTCCTAATTCTTCTTTCTTTGGTACGTATATATATGGTATTTCTTTTTCTTCTGAAAGAACAGGTAAGTGTGCTACAATTTCTGGTGGGTCTACATTTTCAGCTATAATTACTAATTTTGCTATACCTCTCTCAATGGCTTTTGTTGTTTCATTTGTTCCTTTGACAATTTTTCCAGTGTCTCTTGCTATTTCCACGGCTTCCAATGTTTTGTCAGCTAACTCTTTTGGTACATCAAATTTCACATAGAATGGTTTTGCCATATTTCATCACCTCCAACTCATTGGCTCAGTTTGTAATAAAAGCTACGACAACCAACAATATATACTTTCTCTTCCCTTTAAAATTTTGGAGAAATAGATGTACAAAAATTTTTACAATAGTTATATAAATATTTTTCGCAGTAAAAATTTTATGGTTGAAGGCCAAGACCACACATAATTGCAGATAAAAACAATAGTATAAGGAGATTACCTAAAATACCGATTGTTATTATGATTGCAACATCTTTTGTTTTTATTTTTTCTTCCATTTAAGACACCTCATCACTTTTACTATAAGAATGTTTTATTATTCATGTCCCTAAAATTAAACCATACCAAAAAGTATAAATAAGAAAAATTATAATGAAAGGATACAGATAGGGCCGGTGGTCTAGTGGCCTAGGACGCCTCGCTTACGACGAGGAGGTCGCGAGTTCGAATCTCGCCCGGCCCATAAGTGGGTCCGTGGTCTAGTGGCCTAGGACGCCTCGCTCACGACGAGGAGGTCGCGAGTTCGAATCTCGCCGGACCCACTCTAACTTCTTTTTAATTTTAATGTTTTAGAACTATAATTGTCATAAAAACCAGTAGTATTGAAGAAAAAAATATTATTGTTCCTCTAATAAAACCTGTTTTTCTATTTGTTGCATAAGATAGAGTATACGAAAAAATAAAACAGAATAAAAGTCTTAAAACCCCCAAAAGTTCTTTAGG
The DNA here is from genome assembly GCF_055392295.1 of Methanothermus sociabilis. Taxonomy (NCBI): domain Archaea; kingdom Methanobacteriati; phylum Methanobacteriota; class Methanobacteria; order Methanobacteriales; family Methanothermaceae; genus Methanothermus; species Methanothermus sociabilis. Next base: position 141,898 of record NZ_AP042467.1, read on the forward strand.
TACGGATTTTGTCCATCGTATTGTTTCCATTAGTGTTAGGGCAGCGACATAAACAATTAATACTTGAAACAATAAATTTTGTGTTAAACTTTTAAACGATGATTTTTCTGGTTTTTTTCTTAAGTCTACATGTTTAGTTTTGATTTTTCTAGGGAATCTAAATCTACTTGAATTATAAGAGGGTGAGATATCCTCTATTTCATCTGCAATATTTCTTTCTAATTCAGATTTAGATGATAAAATTGATTCCTCATCTATGATACTAATGTTTTTTGCTTTTGCATATCTTATAGCCTGTTGTGTGAATCCAGAAGATGCAATGATAATTACTTTAGAAATTTTTAGATACCTTTTTATCATCTCAATTTCTTTGATAAAATCAATTCCAACTTTCCAATCTCTATACAATACTATTATTTTAATTTTTCCAAGTTTTGAGAGTGACATCTGGGCGTAAAGGTCAATACGATTACCTAAAACCTTCAAATTTTTACGAATTTTAAACCCTGAATTTTCTAAAATGTTGGAAACAAAATTGATAACTTCTTCTCTAGTTGTCATTGTCACTCTCCAAACTTTATCAAATTATGTTATAGCTTATATCATATAAAAAAATTAATGATCTTTAGTTGGGGGTATCTGATGGATATAGAAAAAGATGTAGAATTGATAAAAAAAGATGCTGATAGAGTACCTAAATTCAAAAAAATTAAAAAAACTACGAAAATTATTGCAGATTTTACAGAATATTCTCCATTACATAAAGGGCATAGGTATTGTATGTTTAAAGCTAAAGAAAAAGTACCTGACGGAATATTTGTTGCTGTGATTCCAGGACCTACAGAAAGAAGTGGTCGTGGATTACCATACATTATGAGTAGATATGCACGTGCAAGGGCTGCTATTGCAGTTGGAGCTGATATTGCAGTTGAAGGACCTCCAATGGGTGTTATGGGTTCTGGACAATATTCATTATGCCTAGCAAAAATGTTTAAGGCTTTAAATACAGATTACATCCCAAGAGGTTATAAACCAGCCCCAAATTTCAATAAAATTCTCAAAAGAATAAACGATGGACATATAATTGTCCCTAAACCATATAAAATAATTGACACGACAACAAATGAAATATTACTTGAAGATCCACTAGAGGAAGATAATTATGTTATAGTTTCATTATCGAAATCTTTAGGTAAGATTGGATTTAATTTTAAAAATAAATTTATTTTTGTAAAAAGGATTTCTGGTGTAAGTGGGACAAAAATTAGAAATGCTGTGTATAAAGGGAAGCTTGAATCTGTCAAAGATATGCTACCAGAAGAAACATATAAGGTATTAAAAGAAGAATTACGTGCTGGAAGAGCACCTTTGTATAGAAATGAGGAAAAGATATTAGAAAATGCCAATACATTAAATTATGAAGAGTTGTTGAATCTAAATTTAATTGATGAAAAAACTGCTAAAAAATTGATAGCTAACAGACCCTATAAAAGTATCAAAGAAATTGAAAAAGCCATTCCAGCAGGTTTTAGTACTCATCATAAACAAAGAATTTTATCTGTTTTAGAAGCAAAAATTGATAAGGATACAATTTCCAAGTATATAGAAAATTATCCAGCGACAATCCGCGTGCTGGGGTATAAAGATTCTAAGACATTTAGAGTATTTAAAAATAACGTACCACATAGGAGGATAGTGACATGACTGTGAAAAAGGGAGATTTCGTAGAATTAGAATTTGTTGGGAAAATCAAGGAAACAGGTGAAATTTTTGATACCACTGACCCAAAAATTGCTAAAGACGCAGGTATACTTAAAAAAAATACGGTGTATAGGCCATTAGTTGTAGTTGTTGGTAAGGGACAACTCATACCTGGAGTAGATGAAGCATTAATAGGGATGAAGGAAAATGAAGAAAAGAGTATAGAAGTACCTCCTGAAAAAGGATTTGGTAAACGGGACCCAAAACTTGTAAAGTTAATTCCAATTACTGAACTAAGGAAAAGAGGTATTAAACCAAAAGTAGGCATGAGAGTAACAATCGACAATGCGGTTGGAAGGATTGTTAACATTACTGGTGGAAGAGTACGTATTGATTTTAATCATCCCCTTGCAGGAAAACATTTAAAATTAGATTTAAAAGTCAAAAAAATAATAAAAGATGATAAAGAGAAAATTAAAGGAATTATTAGTATGTATTACCCAAATGCAAAGTTAGAAGATATAAATGTTGAAATAAAGGATGGAACTGTTTCTATTGAAGTAGATGATACGTTTAAATTTGATAATAGGCCACATTCTAACATTACATTGACACAAGCTAGGATAGCAAAAGAAATTTGGGATAATATTGAAGGTGTCAAAAGAGTTGAATTTATAAGTGCATTTGAAAAAACTAAGGCCAAGTCAACAACTTAGGAACTTTTGTTTTCTTTATTCTATTTTTTATTAATTTTGGCCAGTTTTCATATTCAAAACCTTTCTGTGATAAGAATCCATATACCCATCTTGTCACACCTAATCCTGTACATCCTGTCCATATTCTATCATTGTGTGCCTCTCTAATTGAAAAACCATCTACAAAATGAGTACCATGGACATTTGCAGACACCACTGCCACATCTTCTTTACCTTTAAGTTTCATCTCATATTTAGGAATTTCTGGAAATTCTAAATTTCTTTCTTCAAATTCACGTCCTTCTAAATAAAATGGGTCATCTCCAACTTCAGTATACCATTCTAATTCCAATTTATCTGCTAATTTTTGTGATAATTCAACAGTTTTATCTCTAATTTTTTCCACATCTTCAGGTGTACCTAACCATACCATCTCTATTCTTTGGAATTCATGAACTCTATCTAGACCTTTGGCACCTCCTGCTTCCCAACGATATGTCCATCCACTTCTATCAAAAAATTTTATTGGCAATTCGCTTTTGTCAACAACTTCATGACTTAAAAATTCATAAAATGGTTCACATTGCGCTGGTGCAAGAACATATGAAGGGTCTCTAAGTCCTTCTTTTAATAAATTTATAGGAATTTCCTTTTTGATTATTAATTCATTTTTAAATTTTTTGAACAATTCAGGATCTCGTTTGGGTGCACTACAATAATACATGCCTTCTGGTAAACCTTCGAGATATCTCATCTTATACATTATAGATAATGGGATAAGTTTTGGAAAAAGACATTCTTCAAATCCTAATGGTTCAACGACTTTTTCAATTAACAAGGATTCAAATGCTCTACAGAGTGCAGCCATTGGAGGAGTATAAAACCATTGACCTCTTCCAGGAAATTTTTTAATCCATCCTCTTTTTATTGCTTCCTCTGTAGGATCCCCATCGAATAATGCTTTTCTTTTTTCACTTTTTGCTACAATTTCTCCAGCTTTGGCCTTTACAATTTTTTCTGTTAAAGTTTTTCTTCTTGTTGCTTGTCTGATAACTCTGTCAACGACATGTTTTCTTAATTCAGATTCATCTAATTTTTCAAACTTTACAATAAGATTATCATTTTTAACTTCAACAGAAGCAACAAACGGTAGATCCTCTATTTCAGGATTTCCTCTAGGTATTATTGCTTTACATTCATCGACTTTAATTTTCCTAACACCAATATGATATTTTGGACCCAAAAGTTGGGATAATGGATTTTTTAATCTTAATATAGCGTCATGTGCCCTAATTTTTCTACCTGACTTTATTTTTATTTTTATAATATTGTCTTCCAACTTCCAATCAGTTATTTTGGCAGCTTCACTTTTATCCTTAGTTCCTTTTACCAATAATGTTTTATTTGCATCTTCTATAAAATTTTCCAAATCCTTTTTCATTTCTTTATTACTACCACTTAGTATTATTCTACCTTTTACTTCAAACTTCATTTAATCACCAATGATTTTTAAAATTTTTTCTGCTATAATTTCTGCTGCTATTAGGTCGTCTGCAGTCGCTAATGCACTTCTTACAGAATTATTCTTTATTTTGAATAAAATTTTATTATCTATGACAGAACTCTCAACAAAATTGTAGTTGTCAGGTTTTAAGGCATTATGGACAATTTCTGCCTCTCTTTTATTTTTGTATTTCATTGTTATTTTTATTTTTGTTTCCATACTTGTAACCTAATACCTATTTTTAATTTTTTCAGCAATTTTTTTAACAGCTGAAAAAGATTGAGATTTATATTTATATGGTGGTGTATTTGACATGTCGGCCTTTATGATATTTTTATCATAAGGTATTGTTCCTAAAACATCTAAACCTATTTCTTTTAACTTGTCTTCAATAACTTTTTTTTCATAAATATTTGATATTTTGTTTAATACTACTTCTATGTTTTTTATTCCTATATCTTCTGCAAGTTTTTTAATTCTTTTTGCAGTATTTATAGATTTTAAACTAGGTTCAACAACAATTATCATTAAATCTACAGATTCTGCAACCCTTCTTCCTAAATGTTCTATACCTGCTTCCATATCTAAAATCACTATTTCATCCCTTTTTAATATAAGATGTCTTAACAATGCTCTCAAAAACACAGAAGCAGGACAAATACAACCTTCCCCGCCTTTCTCAATTGTGCCCATGACTAAAAGTCTTAAATTGTCGTTGATTTTGTAAGAATATGAGTCAGGGATATCACTTACATAAGGATTGATTTTAAAAACTTCTCCAAATGTAGATCCTGGTTCTGCCCCAGTTCTTTCTTTAATTAATTTTTTCATCTCAGACAATGGTTTTATGTTATTATTAACTCCCATATTAGTTGCCAGATTCATATCAGGGTCTGCATCAATTGCAAATACATTATAATCTTTTGATAATATATAAGCTAACATGCTTGCCAGTGTAGTTTTACCTACGCCTCCTTTTCCAGTTATTGCCACTTTCATATTTTTTACACCAACTACATACAATTGATTAATGAACTATGAGTACTGGACATGTTGCATGTCTAGTTATTTTTTCACTTACGCTTCCAAGAAGCAATCTATCTAATCCTCCTTTTCCAGAAGCTCCCATAACTACCAGATCTATTTTATTTTCTTTAATATAATCTAAAATTGTATTCACAACATGTCCTTCCTTTAGTTTTGTTTTTACCTTTAAATCTTCATTGAATTCTTTTATAATTTTTTTAGTTTCATGTAAAATTTCAGATGCTTCCATTTCCATTAATTTTTTATATTGTATCATTGTATCTTCTAGACTTACACCTAACAACGTTGAAGTGTCAATGACGTTAAGTACAATTATTTCTCCTGAACTTTTTTCTGCTATCCATGCAGCATGTTTTGCAGCTTTTTTTGCATATTTTGACCCATCTGTAGGTAATAATATTTTTTTATACAAAATCACCACCTCTTTCTATACAATAATAATTATGAGATATATATTGTTATGCCTTCAACAGTATTAATACAAATTGGTCTTTCAATTAGCTAAATTTACTATTTTACCATCTTTTATGACATAATGGATGTCATGTGGCTCAAGGCGATTTATTATAGATAACCAAGGATTTGATGACAATTTTTTAACAATGAGTATGTCTGCACGATATCCTTCTTCTATACAACCTACATCGCCAAAAATAGGCAACGAATTTGTTGTTGCCATCTTAATTACTATTTTAGGATCTAAATATTTTCTTGAGAAACCCCTAGAAACTTTAAGTGTGTATTCCATCTCTCTTATCATATTTGGAGCATTAAACATTACATTATCACTTCCAAGGAGTAAATTTATATTTAAGTGTAGTAAGTTTGAGATAGGAGGTATACCAGTGCCTAAAATACCATTTGACCGTGGACACAAAACTACAGACACATCTGAATTCTTTAATAATTCTATGTCAGCTGATGTTGGATTTGTCACGTGTATTAACATGTCAAATCCTGTTTCTAGTGCCCTCTGAACTTCTGTTTTTCCAGTGTTTTTTAATGATATTTTTTGGGTTTTTACATCTTCAGCAACGTGAATTGCAGCTATTTTTTTATTTTTTTTGCATTGAGACACTACAATTTTAGCTATATTGTCATCTATTTCACCAAAGCCACTTAAACCAACTCCATCACAATAACTTAAAAGATTTTTTGTTTTTTTTCTAACTTCATTTCTTTTAGCATTGGGATTATAAAATATGGGATCACGACCTAAAAATTTACACTCAATAGGTAAGTCTTTAATTGCATCTCTAACAAGTTTAATACCTTCAATACCACCCTCTCTAAAATCTATAAATCTTGTTGTCCCAGTCATCAACATTTCTTTTACAGATCTTTTTACACTTTCAACTATTTTTTCTTTAGGAGTTTTCTCAAGTAATCTATGTTTTATTCCATTTGGAGGTTTTACAATTTCATCTAAACTTTTACCGTCCGCAATGTCTTTTGCAAAAGAATCTGCAATATGTATATGTGAATTTGTAAAAGAAGGAAGTACTATGCATCCTGTAGCATCTATTTTTTTTCCATGATTAAATTTATTATTAGTTATCTCAATGATTTTGTCATCTTCAATAACTAAATTAGTTCTGACAGGTTTCAATTCTTTACCTAAAAGTACTAATCCATTTTCAATAATTAACATAAACTTATTTTTTACATATAACTCCTATTTACACTTTCCTCATTGTTATTTTTGAACGATGACTTGTTTCCATACCTTGTTGTTAAATCTTTTTGCATTGCAGCTTCATAAGATCCATATCTTTTTATTATTTGATCTTCTATTGGAATAGCTCTCTTAATTGCTGCACGCACATGTTTTCTTCTTATATATTTGCTTCCTTCCATTACAGCTAAATCTCCAGCCATTCTTATTATTCCACTTAGATCACGTAATCGTAATGAAAGAGCATTATCTGTGTCATCAATTACACGTGCACGTCTTTTAGATTCTTCTATTAACTCTTCTACAGCTCCTCTTGTTGCATGGGGTATTTTACCATCTTTAACAATCTCCTGTGCAACAAATTGTGCCATTTTAGCCCTATTTTCTTCAGTATCTGGCATTGTAACATCTAACAATATTTCATATCCTTCTCCTTGTATTCTAGATCTTAATGGTGGTAAAATATATTGTAAATCTGAAACATTACAAGCAGCTATAAATATGAAATCACATGGTACATCTTCAACTCTTACAGAACTTCCAGCACTTTGTGGATTTCTACCAACTATAGGAAACTTTTTTTCCTGCATGGCAGTAAGTATAAAGCGTTGTAATCTTGCAATATGTGCTATTTCATCTATAAATAACACTCCTTCATGTGCTTCATGTATTGCTCCTGGTACAACTCTTTCATATGGATGAGATCCTAACTCAGGGTGACCACCATAGGGGTCGTGTCTCACATCTCCTAAAAGCTCTGTCTCACTAGCTCCTGTTGCCTGCACAAATGTTTTCCTATTTAGAGGTACTATAACATTTCTTTTCTCCCTTGAGAAACGACCTCTTCTTTCAAAACTTCTTGGTCTCAAAATACGGATTTTATTTCCACCTACTCTTTCATATATTACTACTTCTTCACGACCATTGATAATTTTAGTTGTAGTCACTCTTTTTTTAGGAAATGACGTGCTACTTCTTTTGTTAGAGTCAAACATTCCTAATAGTTCTCTAACGTGTCTTTTTTGAGAATTTAATTCAGCAAACTTATCACGACCACATTTTGGACATATTTTTTCATATGCGGAACTATATTCCTTACAATGTACACATCTAAAACCCAGTTTCTCTGCTACATTAGCTGGAACTTCTTTTGGATCTATTAATTTACCAGAAGATCCTCCAAATTCTTTTGATTCTTTCTCTATTTCTTTTCTTTTTCTTACTTCAACAATTGGTCTTTCAGGCCTTTCTGGATTATGTAAAACAGCTATTTCTTCATTTGGTTTGGGTAAGTATGAAGAAATTGCTTGTGCAATTAATGATTTTCCAATTCCAGGAGGACCAACAAGAAGTAAATTTCTCCTTTGTTTAGCAGCTATTTTAATAATAGGCATCACATCGTCATGTCCAATAACTCTATCAAGAGGATCTTCAGGTATTAATACATCTTCCGTAGTGTTTATGTCTTCCAAAAACTCTTTTCTCATATCAACATACATCTATAACCCTCTATTCGTAATTATATTAATTTCAACAGGTTTTTTTACTAACCCACCACTTCTTACAGCGACCAAATATTTAATACCCTTCTCTGATGCAATATCAACAATTCTTTGAGTTACAACACCATCAAAGACAACGGCATACGCATCATTATTTATATTTTTTAATTCATCATATAAATTTTCAACTCTTATTTCTTTCATTATATTCAGAGTTTCATCTAATATTTCTGCGTTTCCTGAGCCTATTAGTTTTTTAAGCATATTTTTAAGTATAGTTTTTTTATCCTTTCCTTTTGAAATTCCAAATTCTTGATAAAACTGTTCTGCAGGTATTTTATTACGAAGAGCCTCTATAATTTCATTTTTATCTAATTCTTCAACTTCTTTACCTTTTGGAGCCCTAGCAATGTAATCTACATCGGCAACCTGTAGTATTTCTTTTAATATTAATTCTCCTCCTCTATCACCATCAACAAAAACTGTAACTGTCTTTTCACGACTTAAATCTATAACAGTCTGAGGAATATTTACACCTTCAACTGCTATGGCATTTTTAATACCATGTTTCAATAAGTTTAAAACATCCGACCTACCTTCCACAACAATTATGGCGTCAGAAGTAGAAACATTTGGCCCTGCAGGTAATTTTTCTTTACCGTATTCTGTTATTTCATGACTACGAACGGCTTTTTTTACTTCTTCAATCATTTTCATACTTTCAGGAGCTACTTGCTCCATCATTTCAGCGTATATTTCCTTGGCACGTTCCACTACTTTTTTTCTTTTTACAGATCTTATGTCTTCAACTTTTTCAACTTTAATTTTAGCTTCACATGGGCCAACTCTATTTATTGTTTCCAATGCTGCAGCCAATATTGCTGTTTCAACTCTGTCAAGGCTGGATGGTACAATTATTTTTCCTTTAGATTTGCCATGACGAGATTTAATTTTGACTTTAATTCTTCCAATCCTACCTGTTTTTTGAAGTTCTCTCAAATCTAAATCATCAGTTAATAAACCCTCCGTTTGACCAAATATAGCACCAACAACATCAGGTTTTTCTACAACTCCATTTGCTGTGATTTTTGCATGAATAAGGTATTTAGTAGTATTTATTTCTTCTTTACCCATGATTAATCCTCCTGAAAATTATAACCATTTTCAAAATCTAATAAATAATCATTGTGCGATGTGTAGGGACATATCTCAAACTTTAGTCTGTCAAGATATTTTGGAAGATTCTCAATGTCTTTGATGTACCGTTTTGTCATTGCTTTAAGTTTATATCTTATCTTCGTGTTCACACGACAGCCCAAGCTCTCTATGTTTTTACGCAACTTATTAGCTAATTCTTCACCTTTTTCATCAAAATCCGTAAGTATTATAGCCTCTGATGCAGTTTCTGCCACTAGATATGCAATTTCAATTAATTTGAGCGGTGATCCAGAAATTTTGATAAAATTTCCATTTATCCCTAATCTTTGTAGGGCTTCTTCATCCTTTTTACCTTCTATAAGAATAGGAACGCCTTTTTCTGCATAAAATTTTAATTCTTTTAATTCCTCTTTTAAACAATGTAAAGTTCCCAGTGTCATTTTAAATCAAGGTTACAGTTATTGTTCTTATTATTAATCACAAGTAATATATAAAAATTAGTATTTGAAAAAATAAAAAGGTGATTCACATGTTAAAAACCAAGATTTCACCAAGAACATTGCTCAAAGGTTTTTCAAAAAAAATAGATTTAAGCTTAATTTCTACTCCTCAAGTTTCAGATGCTCTTTTTGATCTTACAGGTAAAAATTATGCTCTTCATAACATAAAACCACTAAATAATCTTAAAGTGTTTGGAAAAGTAGTGACAGTAAAAACCAAAGATTATGATTGGGGGACTTCAGTAAAAGCCATTGACATTGCAAATGAAAATGAAGTTATATTTATAGTAACTGAAGGTAATTCAAACGCTGTTTGGGGTGAATTAACATCGAAAGCTGCAAAAATTAAAAATATTGCTGGAACTATAATATGTGGAGCATGTAGAGACTTACATGCAATTAAAAATATAAGATACCCTGTTTTTGCTGAAAAGGTTGTCCCAAATGCTGGAAGTCCTCTATGTAAAGGCAAAATAAATGTAGAAGTAAAATACAATGGAATTAAAATAAAACCCAATGACTATGTCATTGGAGATGAGTGTGGGGTAGTTGTTATTCCAAATGAATTATTTGATAAAGTAATTGAAAAAACTAGAGAAATAAATGAAAAAGAAAAAGAAATAAAAAAGAAGATGTCTGAAGGTTTCTCTTTATCTGAAATATTAGAATTGTAATTTAATAGCAAAAATAATTAATAATATGGCTACTACATATTTTAAAACTTTTTTTGGATATTTATATGCCATTTTAACACCAAATCTAACAGACAATACCCCGGTAATGTTTATTATAAGTGATTGTAAAAGATTAACATAACCTATAGAATATGATAAGTTTTGAGCATTGGTAGAGAAGATATAAATTAAAATGCCACCTAATGAAGTAATAGTTACAACAAAAGTAGATGTTCCTATTGATTTCAATAAATCAAATCCAATAATTGTTAATAATGGAACAAGAATTATGCCACCTCCAATACCAAACATTCCAGAAAGAATCCCGGTAAGTATCCCTATAGGTATGAGATAACTAATATTATTGAGAAAAACATTTTTTTGGAAAGTTAAAGTTTTGGGATTTACATTCCTAATTAATTTTATAGCCAAAAAAACTAATAACAAGGCAAAGAATATTTTTAAAAATTTTACAGGTAAAATTAAATTTATGGTAGCTCCTATTATTCCACCAATAAATCCAAAAAAAGCTATTAATGTGCCTTCCTTCCACAAGACAGAACCTCTTTGTGCATGTTCATAGGCACTTACCATGTTTGGAATAAATGTAGATAAGCTAGTGGCTGTTGCCATTCTAAATGCAAAACTTTCATTAACTCCTAAAAAAATTTGATTTAAAAAGAAAAATATAGGAACTAGTATAAATCCACCACCAACTCCAAGCATCCCTGTTAATGTTCCAACGCCTATTCCAGTAATTATAAGTATTATTATGTAACCCAATATATCTATGCTCATACTTCAACCTATTAACTTTATCTAAGAGGTGAAATTTCTTGAAACTTAGAGTAATGGGATTGTTTTTCATAATTATGGCATTCCTCATGCTAAACCCGCATGTTAAAAATTTAGTGACACCGTTTACACATATATTCTTAATGGGATCTTCTGAAGGAAAAGATATTTTATTTTTTTCTTTGATGGGTTTGTCAATGATTTTAAGTCCTTTATCTGAAAATAGAATATTTAAAAAATTTAATAGAGAAGTTTACTTGTCAGTAGTTTTATTTTTAGCATTTCTTAGCTATCTTATTTCTGAAATTATTGAAATTTACATTCGTTATAAATTTTCAGTCTCGCCCTTCACAACTTTTGTTGTTTTATCACCAACGCCAACATCCACTAGCATTTTACATTCACATATTTTTAAAGCTTCTTTAAGTCCTATATTCCAAAAATTTGTAATTTCCAAAAATATTCATATAGGCACGTCTTTATTACATTACATTCCAAGTTGGCTGACAGTTTATGCAACTATAGTTCTCTTTTTAATATATTTTTTTGGTTTGTTATCTCTTAGCGAAAGAAAAATAATACAAAAAATCTTAATTATATTTGGATTATCTACTCTAATAATTGGAATTATTGATGGAGGGATATTTGCAACGCCCTCACTGGTAGGGTTATTTATTTTGTTTTATATGAAATTTGCCACCACTGATTCTCCAACTGGTAAAAATCTAATAAAACCTACATTAATTATTTTGATTATAATTTTTATAGGCCTTGCTCTTGATATAACTCATTCAAATACAAAATTTTACGAAGTAACGGCACTAAAAAATAACAACGAAAAGATATACTCATATATGCCAGGTAAATATAATGAAAGATGGCTTATAAATCACTTAACAAAAAAATTTGAAGGAAAGTACATAGCTTTCTTTATGAGTTGGAATTTCTTTTCATATTGGTGATAGTTATGATCAGAGTTAGCATAGTAATACCTACATACAATGAAGAAAAATTTTTACCAGCTTTGCTTGAGAGTATCAAAAGACAAAATTACAAAAATTACGAAGTTATAATTGCTGATGCAAATTCTACAGATAAAACTAGAGATATAGCAAAATCTTACGGATGTAAGATAGTAGAAGGTGGAACACCAGCAGTTGGTAGAAACAGTGGAGCAAAACATGCCAATGGGGATTTATTATTATTCTTAGATGCAGATACAATTTTGACACCTAATTATTTAGAAAAATTGGTAAAAAATTTCATGAAAGAAGACATAGGAATTGCTATCACCCAAATATCTCCAGTTTATGGAAATGTTTTAGAAAAAATTTTACATGAAATCGCAAATAAAGCTGTAAAAATGTTAGAACCCGTAAAACCTCACGGATCAGGAGGATTTGGCATTGCGACATGGAAAATTTTACATGATAAAATAGGAGGTTTTGATGAATCATTGGACTTTGGAGAAGATACAGATTATATTCAACGAATGTCTAAGATAACTAAATTTAAAGTCCTAAAAGAACCACGTCTTTTAATTTCAACTAGAAGATTAAAAAAAGAAGGTTTAAAAAATCTAACAGCAAAATACACAAAGAGTACAATACATCAATTTCTTGGAAAGAATGTAAGTGCAAAAGAATTAAATTATAACTTTGAGTATAGAGATGTAGATGCCCCATCAGTTAAAATTGTTGATGAAATCTTTGGTAAAAGGAAAAGAATACTTTATGGTGTATGTGGGGAAGGAATGGGTCATGCTATTAGGAGCGGTGTAATATTGGAAGAATTATCAAAAAAACACAGTATAAAAATATTGGCTAGTGGAAGAGCATACAAATATTTATCTAAAAAATTTGAGGATGTGTATGAAATAGGTGGTTTTAATACAGTTTATGAAAATAACAGGGTTAACACTATAAAAACATTCTTTGAATCTATTAGAAGATTTCCAAAACATCTAATATCAAATTTTTGGACAATATATCGCATAGTTAATGAATTTAATCCTCATATAGTAATTTCTGATTTTGAGTTTTATTCTAGCTTATTTGCAAATATAATGCGACTCCCACTTATAAGTATTGATAATATTCATGTGATATCTCGTTGTAAAATTAAATATCCTAGAAAATATTGGTGGGATAGGATAAAAGCAGAGATAGTTATACGTCTTTTTGTCATAAAGGCTAAAAAATATCTTATAACAACATATTATTTCCCACAGGTTAAATATCCTGAGAATACGAAATTATATCCGCCAATTTTAAGAAAGAAAATCATAAAATTAAAACCTAGTTATGGTGACCATGTTTTTGTATACCAAACTAGCAAAACTAATAAAAAATTACTCAATGATTTAAAGAAAATAAACCAAAAATTTATCATTTATGGTTTCGATGAAAACAAGGAAGTAAAGAATTTAAAATTTAAAAAATTCAATGAATCAGAATTTTACGATGATTTAGCTTCTGCAAAAGCTGTGATAACAAATGGTGGTTTCAGCCTAATTAGTGAAGCTTTATATTTAAAAAAACCAATACTTAGTATTCCAATCCAAGGACAATTTGAGCAAATATTAAATGCATTATACCTAGATAAATTAGGCTATGGTAAATTTATTGAAGAGAGTTCGGTTGGAAAAATTATGGAATTCTTAAATAACCTAGATAAATATCGTGAAAAGCTTAAAGATTACGAATATTGTGGAAATGATTTCTTAATTTCAGATCTTGAGGAAATTATTGATGAATATGCTAAACCTGAAAAATATTAGATTAGAATGTCACGCCTAAGTTTAATTTACTTGTTAATTCCCTATACCTGTTACGTATTGTTACTTCTGTTATTCCAGCTACTTCAGCAATTTCTCTTTGAGTTCTTCTTTCTCTAAGTAATACAGATGCTATATATAATGCAGCTGCAGCCACTCCAGTTGGACCTCTTCCTGAAGTAAGTCCTTTTTTCATAGCTTTTTTAATTATTTCGATAGCTTTTGACTGTACTTTACCTGAAAGTCCTAATTCACTTGCAAATCTAGGTACATAATCAATAGGTGATGTTGGTGGTAAACGTATATTTAATTTTCTAGCTAAAAATCTGTATGTACGACCAACACCTTTTTTCTTAACACCAGAAACTTCAGCAATTTCATCTAAAGTTCTAGGCACATTACATTTCCTACATGCTGCATACAATGCAGCTGCTACAACTTCTTCTATGCTTCTTCCTCTTATCAGTTTCTTTTTTACAGCATCTCTATAAATAACTGATGCAGTTTCTCTAACAGTCCTAGGTAAATTTAATCTTGATGCAATTCTATCTAATTCGCTTAATGCAAACGCAAGATTTCTTTCTGTTGCACCAGAAATTCTAATTTTTCTTTGCCATTTTCTTAATCTGTACCATTGAGCCCTACTTTTTGCAGGAATATCTTTTCCATAAATATCTTTATTTCTCCAATCAATCATTGTAGATAATCCTTTATCATGAATTGTATATGTGACAGGAGCACCAACACGTGTACGTTTTTCTCTTTGTTCGTGATCAAATGCTCTCCATTCAGGTCCCATGTCAATTAATTTTTCATCTATAACAAGTCCGCACTTCCTACAAACTATTTCAGCCCTTTCATGGTCTTCAATTAAGTCTTCAGATCCACATTCAGGACAAACTGAACCTTTAAGAACTTTCTTTTTCATTTTCGTTTTTCTCTCCTCCTTTTCTTCTTCTTTATAAATATTGTTGTTCCAACTCGTTTCTCAAGTTTTTTAGAATTAATTGCAGGGTCGATTGTAATGTATGGATTTTTTGTAGGACCAAAAACTCGTTTAACATTGCCTATTTTAATATTATCAGAAGAATAAACAGGGGATCCTATTGCTGGAGTCATTTTAACCTTTGCAACCAAAAACCCTTTATCAGTAATCTTCAATAATTTTCCTTTTATTGAAGCCATTTAATCACCTCTAATTAAAAAATTATATATGAATTAGTTTAAACTTATATTATAACTGAAAATTTTTGTATTTTTAATGATGAATTTGGCCACTTCTGATTTTCAATGATGAAAAGGCTAGACTCTGAATTTAGGAGGTTTTTACATTGTTCTGCATTAAGTGTGGAAATTCTCAAGTTTTTAAAAATGGATTATGTGAAAAATGTTTTTATAGAGAATTCAAAATGGCTAATATTCCAGAAAAGATTGAAACAAAAATTTGTGTGCATTGTCATTCCCATTTAAAACAAAATAAATGGGTTGATATTGGGTTATCAAGAGAAGAGGTTGTTCGTAAAGTTATTTTAGACAAGATATCTTTCAATCCTAAAGTTAAAAATCCAAAAACTGAAATAGACATAATACAAAGAAAAGGCACTTTGTATAAGTGTTTGGTAAAGATAAAAGGTGAAGTTTTTGGTAAAAAATTGCAAAAAGAATATTATTGCAATGTTCATTTACGTAATTCTGTCTGTACTTATTGTAGTAGGCGTGCGTCTGGATACTATGAAGCAGTAATACAACTACGAGCTGATAAAAGAGACTTAAAAAATAAAGAAATTAAAAAAATAGAGAAGATAATTTCAAATACTTTAGAATCATTATGGCCAAAAAATAGACTTGCTTATGTATCTAAAATTTCTAAATTAAAAGAAGGAGTTGATTATTATATAGGTTCTTATACTGCTGCAAGAAAAATTGTGTCAGCCATAATGAATAATTTTGGCGGTATAATAGATGAATCTTCACGAGTTGTAGGTAGAGATAAGTCTAAAGGCAGGGAAATATGTAGATACTGGATTTTATTAAAACTTCCATTTATTGAGGAAAAAGATATCATTGAATATAAAAATAAAATTGGTCAGGTGAAATCTATTGATGGTAGAGGAATACTAGTAAAAATATTCGATAATAACAAACATGAAAAGATTCCTTGGAAAGAATATGATAAAATAAAGTTAAAAGCAAAGCATTCAGAAATAGAAACAACCACTGTAGTTTCTAAATCTTTAGATAAAATTCAAATATTAGATCCTAAAACCTTTCAACCTATAGATTTAGACATGAAATCATGGTTCCAAAATTTAAACATTGGAGATGAAGTAAAAGTTATAAAAATTAATAAAAGGATTTACATAGTAGATTGACGCAACATATGGTGATTTCATGAACAAACAACTTGAATTAGCTAAAAAAGGCACAGTGGAAATAATTACAATTGAAGAACTTAAAGAAGTCCTAAAAAAGAAAAATCCTGTGGCATATATAGGTTATGAACCTTCAGGAAAAATACATCTCGGACATTTAATTACCATAAAGAAGATGATAGATTTACAAAAAATTGGATTTAAAATTAAAATTCTTCTAGCAGATTATCATGCATATCTAAATTATAAAGGAGAGTTAGACGAAATTAGAGAAATTGCAGAATATAATAAGCGTTGTTTTTTAGCTATGGGATTATCTAAGGATACAGAGTTCATATTAGGTTCTGAGTTTCAAACAGATGATGATTATGTTTTAGATCTATATAGGTTAGCACATATAACTACCTTAAATAGAGCTAAAAGGAGTATGTCACAAATAATAAGAGAAGCTGGTGAACATAAAGTTTCTGAAGTGCTTTATCCATTAATGCAAGTTATTGACATGGTTCATTTGGGAGTAGACGTTTCAGTGGGAGGGATGGAACAAAGAAAAATTCATATGTTAGCTCGTGACAACTTACCAAAAATTGGATACACGCCACCAGTGTGTATACACACACCTATAATCCATGGAACTGATGGATCAGAAAAAATGTCATCAAGTAAAGGGAACTTTATTGCTGTTGATGATCCACCTAAAGTTATAAAAGATAAAATAATGAAAAGTTATTGTCCAGCAGCTAAAATAGATGGAAATCCTGTAATAGAAATTGCAAAATATATTATTTTTGATGAAAACAAAAAAATTTTAATAGAAAGGCCTGAAAAATATGGTGGCAATTTAGAAGTTAATTGTGAAGAATTAATCAACTTATATTCTAGTGGAGAGTTACATCCATTAGATCTCAAGAATGCTGTTGCAAAATATCTTATAAAGATTTTAGAACCTATCAGAGAAAATTTAACTTCTAAAATGGGTGATTAAAAAATGAAAAAGTCACGTTTAAGGTTATTTAAAATTACTTCACTGACAATTTCAATTTTAGGACTAATATTAATAATTGGAACTGTTATGCTTTTTGCATATGTGGGTTTTAACCTTTTTATCAACAAAGTTGGTTCAGAATTTGAGAAAAAGAAATTATATGACCAAGTAGCAAAACTTGAAAATGAATATTATGGACTGAAAAATGAATATGAATCTTTAAAAGTAAATCTTGTTCAAGATGAAAATCTTAAAAAACGATGTATAGACGTTGAATTACAATTAGTAAGGGCAAAGTCTGCAATAGACGATGTTAAAAGTGCATTGGAATCAAACAAAGATATATCAGAAATTAAAGATAGGTTAGAAAATGCTAAATCACAAGTTCAAATTGCAAAAGAAAAAATAAATCAACTAAAGTCTTCACACTAACTTTTTTGAATTCAAGGTCCAACGAAATATTTTGCTACAACATAAATTTCTGCACTGGATTTTTCTGAAGATGGAGGCTTACTTGCTTTTACATACTTAAATTCATTTTTTAGTTCATCTAAAAGATTTTTAAATTCAGGACCCTGGAATACCTTAACTACAAGATTTCCTCCTCTTTTTAAAACATTTTTTGCAATATTTATCACAGACTTACACAACTCTATAGATCTTATATGGTCTAAATCTTTTATGCCTGAAAGTGATGGTGATGCATCAGAAATAATTACATCTACACCTCCTTCAGTAATTTCCTTTATCTTTTTTTGTATTTTAAGATCTGTAAAGTCACCCTGAATAAAACTGAAATTTTCGTATTTTAATGGTTTCATCTTCTTAATATCTACAGCTACAACTTTACCTTTGCTTCCAACTAATTTTATAGCTACTTGAGACCAACCTCCAGGAGCTGCTCCAAGATCTAAAACAACGTTACCTCTACGTATTAATTTAAATTTTTTATTTAGTTGAATAAGTTTATATGCAGCTCTTGAATAATATTTCTCTTTCTTTGCAAGTCTATAATAATAATCCTTTTTTCTTTGTCTCCACCATCTTTTACCCATTTTTTTACCTCTATTTCCCAGGTATGCATCTACTACTACCTACCTTTATAATTTCAGCTTCTATATCTTTTTCAGATATATTTAACAACATTACAGTTGGAACTGAAAAACGAGGCACTGTAGGACTTCCAGGATTCAACAATTTAATATTATCAACCTCTTCTATAAATGGATGATGAGTATGTCCTGACAACAATATATCCACACCCATTTCTAATGCTATATATTTCAATTGTTGTGTGTCTCCTCGTGGATAAACTTCTCCATGATTTAAACCTATCTTAAATCCTTTTAATTTAAATATCTTGCTCTTAGGTAGCTTTAATCCATAATATCTATCCATATTACCCTGTACACAATAAGTAGGTGCCAGAGATTCTAATTCTTCCTTAACCCTTACTTCTGTGAGATCACCACAGTGTAGTATCATATCTACATCGCTAAAAACTTTAAATACTTTTTTTGGGAGGCTTTTAGCTCTATCTGGGATATGTGTATCAGATATTACCCCTATCAGCATGTTTTTCCTCCATTAATATTTTTTTATTAACCTAAAAAAATATATGAATCACTAATATTGTTTGGAGGGAATGAATGCTACCATTAACAGAAGTTGAAACAGGGAAAAAAGTAATAATAAAGGAAATAGTTGCCGGAATTGGACTAATAAAACGTCTTGAATCACTAAATATACGTATTGGTAAAATTATTAAAGTAATATCTGCTACACCATTTCGTGGGCCACTAGTGGTAGATGTTGGTGGAAGCAAGGTTGCATTAGGAAGAGGTTTAGCAGAAAGAATATTCGTGGAGGTTTTAGATGAAAATACTTCTCATGGGTAATCCCAACGTTGGAAAAAGCGTAGTATTTTCAAGGTTAACAGGAGTTCATGTCATTTCATCAAATTATCCAGGAACAACTGTTGAATTTACAAAAGGATTTATGTATGTAGATGGTAAAAAAGCAGAAGTAATAGATGTGCCAGGCACCTATTCATTAGTTCCAACATCTGAAGCAGAAAAAGTCGCAAAAAAAATGTTTTTAAATGAAAATCCTGATGTTGTGGTTGTAGTTGTAGATTCCACAAATTTAGAACGTAATTTGTATCTTACCCTACAAATATTAGAGGCAGGAGTACCAACAGTGTTAGCATTAAATATGTGGGATTTAGCAAAAAGAAAAGGCATACATATAGACGTTGAAAAATTAAAAAAGGAATTGGGGATTGAAGTTGTTCCAATTGTTGCAATCACTGGTGAAGGAATAAAAGATCTTGTTTCTGCAATTAAAAAAACGATTGGAAAAAAAGTTAAATTTCCAAAAATGAAAGATGAGGAAAGGTGGGCATATATAGGTAATTTAATTTCAAAGGTTCAAAGCATAGAACATAAACATCCAGGAATTGTTGAGATTTTAGAAGATGCTACACTT
Organism: Methanothermus sociabilis; assembly: GCF_055392295.1. NCBI lineage: Archaea > Methanobacteriati > Methanobacteriota > Methanobacteria > Methanobacteriales > Methanothermaceae > Methanothermus > Methanothermus sociabilis. The sequence continues at coordinate 161,769 of NZ_AP042467.1, forward strand.
CATCCCATTTATGGTATTATCATAGCATTAATCATCATGTATATAACAATAAAAATAGTTGTAAACTTAGGAGGATGGATAGGGGACAATATAATTGGATATTTTTTTGAAGAATACTATGGACCATTTATTAAAAATTTAATTGGAAATATTTTTCCTCATGGTATCCTGCATAACATTCTAATAGGTGAACATGGAGATTTCATGGAATCATTTGGCATCTTAACTACAGGGTTATATGTACCATTTGCTGTTGTTTTACCATATGTCCTACTTTTTTATTTGATTCTTGGATTTTTGGAGGATGTGGGGTACCTTCCAAGATTGGCAGTCATGGCTGACACAATCATGCATAAAATAGGGCTTCATGGAGCAGCAATAATACCGGCAATATTGGGGATTGGATGCAATGTACCTTCTATAATCTCCACAAGAATTCTAGAAAATAAAAAAGAAAGATTTATTGCTGCAACTTTAACTGCTATATCCATACCTTGTATGGCACAAACTGCAATAATAATAGGATTGCTTGGTAAATATGGATTAAAATATGTGGCTATTGTATATGTTACATTGATTATGTTATATCTTACATTGGGTTATGGATTAAATAAAAGTATGAGAGGAGAATGTCCTGAAATATTTTTAGAGATACCTCCATATAGGATTCCACACATCCCAACATTGTTAAAGAAAACATGGTTTAGAGTTTATAGTTTTTTAATTGAGGCTGTGCCTTTCATGCTTTTAGGAATAATTATAATTAATATACTTTATTATCTTGGTATTATTTCATTTCTTTCAAAACTTTTAGCACCTATCCTTTCAGGTTTATTTGGGCTACCACCACAAAGTGTGGAAGTATTAATCGTCGGTTTTCTTAGAAAAGATGTGGCAATGGCAATGTTGGCACCATTACATCTTTCACCTACACAACTAACAGTCGCATCAATAGTATTAGCAACATATTTCCCATGTGTTGCAACTTTTGTTATACTACTAAAAGAATTAGGATTAAAAGACATGTTAAAAGTTTTTGGCATAATGGTGCTTGTTACATTATCTCTTGGAACCTTATTGAATGTACTCCTACATTTCTTTATACCCTAGGTTCCAATCTTTTTACAATGAATATGAAATAAACAACTACCAGTGGTAGTAGTAGAAGATACAGGATTAAAATGAGAGGTGATGGTATTACCATCGTTGGCATGAAAATTGTTGCTATAATGAGTAATATTGGCAATACTGCAGGACCTACAATTCCTATAAACATATAAATCATCATAAAAGAATTTAGCTTTTGAGAATAGTCTCTAAATTTCATTCTTAATTCATATGCAATGTCTTCAGCTATTATCTCTAAGGCTTTGGCAACGTCACCACCACTCTCTAAAGACCTAACTATTTGTTGTATAGCTCTTTTTAAACCTGGTGATGGCACCCTAACACTAAGATTCATTAATGCACGCGTAGTTGATTCTCCATATTTTATTTCTTCCAATGTTCTTGCAAACTCTTCAGATAAAGCACCATAACCTGAAGTTGCCACAGATTTCATGGCATCATGGAAACCTAAACCTGCCCTAAGTTCGGTAGCCATTTGCCGTAATGCATATGGCAATTCTCTTGATATCTCATCTGCTCTACTACCTTCTCTAAGTTTGGGTAAAAATCTTGCAAATACAGAAACCATGAACATTACGAGTAAGGAAAGCAATGCAAATACAAAGCCAAAACCAAGCAATATTATAACCAATGCTAATATTGACCCTGTGATTATACCTGTTAAATATACAAACTTAGGATCAAGTTCTTTCTCTCTTTCTTCCAATAATTTACTTAATGATTCTGTTTCATAACGTTCTTTCTCTTCTGGTTTTTCTGATAATTTTTCTTTATAAGCTTCTGTTTCAACTAATCTTTTTAATATTTCTATTTCACTTTCACTCATTTTTGGTCTTCTAAAAAACCCAAAAGGAGATTTTCTTCGTGTAAGTACAGTAGATCCTCTAAATTTTCTAAGTTTAGGTGTAGGTTTTAAAGTGCTTATCTTTTTCACAGGTTTTTCAGCAGTGTGTCCTACTTTCTTAGATGATTTAATAGTCATGTCCCCAATTTTGTTTAAAAATCTTATTACGCCTCTTAATGCCAATAAAATCACCAATTATAAAACCTTTTCTAAAACTTCATCAGGGTCCCTATAGTAGTCTTTTATCCATTTTCCAACTTCGTTGAGTGATCTTATATTTCTTTCAGCTAAATATTCCAAAACTAATCTTCTCCTCTCAATTTCTTCTTCTATTTCCAATATATCCATTCCAGTATAATCTGCAATCTCCCTTAAAACTTGACTGGTTATCCCCACATATTCTAACTTATCCTCTTTTTGATTCCATACAAAGAGTTTGTTAAGCTGTACATTGCCTTCTTCCATCCCTGTTATTTCTACAACTTCCGTCACTCTTCGTATTGATTTGCCACCAGGCCCATACATCCTCTGCTGCATTATTATGAAGTCTAAAGCAGGTATCATGATCTCAGGTACATTCATTGGTGGATTTGTTAGTCTAGTGATAGTTTCTCTAGCACTATTAGAGTGTAAAGTACCAAAACCAGAGTGTCCTGTGTTTAAAGCTGTGAATAATGTTGTTGCTTCCTTACCTCTAACTTCACCTACAATTATTCTATCAGGTCTTTGACGCAATGCATTTTTAACTAGGGTGTCCATGTCTATCTCGCCTTTTCCTTCAATATTTGGAGGTCTTGTTTCCATGCGTACAACATGTGTATGTGGAAGTTGTAATTCTAATGTATCTTCTATTGTAATTATTCTTTCTCGTGGAGGTATAAAAGCAGCTATATTATTTAAAGTTGTAGTTTTTCCAGAAGCTGTCCCACCTGCTATTATAGCATTACAGGGTCTTATTCCAAATCCTTCAACGCAAACCCATAGAAATGCAGCAAGATGTGATGAAAGCGTGTTGAAATTTATAAGATCAACAATTGTAAAGGGATCTTTCCTAAATTTACGGATGGTTAATGTTGGTCCGTCTGGAGATACTGGAGGTATTGTCGCATTGACTCTTGAACCATCAGGCAATCTTGCATCAAGTATTGGCATTTGTTGATCAATTCTACGACCTACTTGTCGTGCCATTATATCTATTATATTTTTTAGCTCTGAATATTCCTCAAATACTAAATTTGTGACCATCATTCCTTTTTCTCTATGATATACAAATACAGGTTTATTGACACCTATAACCATTATATCTTCTAAGTCATCGTCCTTAATGAGCGGATCAAGTTTACCATAACCCAACATCTCTTGAGTTATTCTTTCTGCAATTTCATCTACATTGCGAATTATACCTCTACGTTTTAAAAATCTTTTAACTTCTTTTTTGAATGTTTTTTTATCAATTCTGAATTCTTCTTCCCTAGATAAAACTGTATCTACAAGCCTATCCCTTATTTCGTCCATTAATTCTTTTTCTTTTTTTGTAAATTCAGGAACTTTCACAATATATTTAGGTAAATCTTCAATCTCAGATTCTTCTTTAAACACTGTTGTACTTTTTTTATCTTTTGTAATTTCTGGTAAAGGTTTTTTTCGTTTTTCTTCACCTATTATGTCTTCATCAAAATTTTCACTTCCAAAATCACCGAGTATTTCTCTTAATTCTTTCAATGCGTCTTTTTTTCTTTTTTTCCTCATGAAAACCACAATTTTACTATTTTCAATATTAACTTATAAAGTTCATAATACAAAAATTTTTATTATGGTGGAAAAAAATTATTCTATTCTTTTTTAATAGAAATCAAATTTATAAAACATTAGTTTTAAAAATTTGGGAAATTATCATAAAAAATTTTATAAAGGTGTTTAGTAGTAGAGATAGAAATTACAAATTATTTAATTGGAGGAATAACATGAAACAAATTCAAATTACAGCGTCTGATGGAACTATTAAAGTTATATCAAAAAACAATAGAAAGGTTTCAGTTAAAGAAGTGGAATTAATGCCTCTATGGGCTTTCTGTATGCAGCACAACAGACCATATATAGATACTTTTTTATCAGTATTTGAAAAAGTTATTAAGGAGACAGTCTCTGAAGTTTTTCCACACAAAAAATTAGATATAATATATAGGATTGAATCAAATGATTCACTAGAGAATTCCAATGAAATAGAAATTATATTAGAAAATTTAAGGGCTGATAATGAAGAATTTGAAATTATTGGAGAAGTTCTAAGGTTAGAAGGAAACGACAAAAGAGATGTGTTAACAAAATTAACAAGTTTTCACCGCAGAGTTAATGCAACTGTCGAAAAAACTATATAGAGTCACGTCGAATACATGATAATACTTTAAATAAGGTATTTGTTGGATTATTTGATTTTACATGTATTTTTCCATTTTTGGAAAGGATTACAACTCCTGAATCTAAGTATATTTTTCCCTTTTTTATAACATATCTTTCTTTACAATCTTTTAAATTAATTTGGTATGGAAGAGTAACAATCAATTCGTTGTTCTTTTGTTTAATATTATATTTCTTCTTATAACCTTCTATATCCAATAATACTTTTTTAAATCCAAGTTTTTTCAATGATTTGCAAAGTTTTTCTAAGATTTTTTCATCAATATTAAATTTTTCAGCCTCAATCACAGCAATTCCATCAAGGTCCCTAACTCTGATATTTCCTGCAAAAAATTTCTTCACAATGTTTTCAGCCTTGTTTATTCTTTTTATTTTATTTTTAGTTAATTTTCCTTTTTTTACTCTTGTAGCAAGGCATGTTGTGTCTTTTAAATGCCTTATATTTTTATTTTTTAAATATTCTGCAGCTTCATCATGAGATATTTGGGCTTCAACTAATGGACTCTTAATATTTTCTTCATAATTTGCCACAATTCCTGGCCTATCTTCCAACATATCAGTGACATTTGTCCCATCAATAATTTCAAATTTTTCTCCCACGAAATTTTTAATTAATTTATACATTCTTTTTTTACAAAAATAGCAGCGATATTTCTCATGTTGAAACCATTCATATTTTAAAAAATTTTCTTTAATTATTTTATGTTTAACTCCAATCTCTCTTGCAATTTTCTTTGCCTCAGTGATTTGATTTTTTGGAATTGCACCTATATCAACTGTCACTGCAATAACTTCGTTAGAAACTTCTTTAGCAATTTTTAATAATAATGTGCTATCTACGCCACCAGAAAATGCTACAGCAATGTTTTTATTCTTTAATAATTCTTTTAGTTTTTTTATTTTTTTATCCAGCATTAAAAGCACCGGATTTAGCTCTCTGCCCAACTCTTTCTGGATCTACAGTGGAAAGCTCAAGTCCGGGTATTATTACACGTACAACCGGAACTCCTATTTCTCGTGTGAGATTTACTATAAATACATCTTTGAATCCTCTTTTTTTAAGTTTTTGTAAAACTATTTCAATATTCTTTTTTAAATTGTTTGAAGCTTCATTTTTTAGTTCTTCAATTCCAATAACGTCTTCAGGTTCTCTAAACCAATGATAATTAATTCTTTTCATTCTTTCATATCCAATTCTTTCAACAAACATTTTTCTCATTTTGCTTTCTTCTACACCATAAATTTCTGTTGCCCTACTTTGTGCTACTTCTGTTAATGCACGCATCACTGCAATTTCTGGATCTAAATGTGATCCAAAACCTATAGTTAAAAGTCGTGGATCTTTTAAATGTATATCATCTGCTACAGCTGCTACAGTATGTACTTTTATATCGGAAGTTATATCTAACAATTTAATATCAATTTTAGCTTTTTTAAACTTATTTAATAAATTTTCAATCATTTCATTTTCAACATTACTACAATCAATCTTTTTTGCCCCCCTCCTACGAATTTCAAATAAACTCCATGCATCTCTTTCAATCACTTCAAATATGCCATGAAGTATTGCCTCTTCTATTACATTTCCTGAAGCTAATCCATTAGTATTAGATCTAAATAACCTAACAGAATTTTTCCTGGGATTATATGGATGATAAACAGCATTTGCAGGCACATAATATTTTTTATTATTTCTTAAATTTAATGCAGCACACCATTCTAATTTTGAATCAGGTGAGATCCTTCCTGGCAAAATCAACTCATTGGGATCAATACATCTTTCAAGTTCTTCAGTTGTAGAAATTATTGTATTATCATTGCTTCTCATTTCAGCAGAATACCTTTCAATTGCTTCCATAATTACAGAAGCTTTCGCCTGTTCTTTGGTGACACCTTTACCTTTATATACATTTATTGCACCTTTTTTTACTCCTGACCTAAATGCTAAAAATACAGGTATGCCAACTCTATCGATATTGGTTATATTTTTTATTTTTTTCACTCCAATTTCCTTAACTTTATCTTTAGTATACTCAATTGTTTTAGATGGGCTTACAATCCTATAAGAGGTTTCTTTGTATTCTACATGTAATTCATGTATCATTAAACTCACCTATACAGATATTGCAAATATTGCAAACAGGAATAATACAAATGCGAAAACAATTGTAAAGAACCATATTATGAAATTCCAGCGAAAAACTTTTGAACCATCAAGTATACCAATTGGAAGTAAATTAAAAAATGCTAAGAAACTGTTTATTGCAAACCCAAGGTAAAATATTTCTCTAAAGAACCCTGTTTTAGTTAAAGCCAAAAACAATAGAGCTAAAAATATATTTGTTAAAGGTCCAGCTAAAGATATTTTTCCATCTTCATCTCGCCTTATATGTCCTCCATAAATATAGACAGCTCCTGGTGCAGCAAAAACAATGCCTAAAAATATTGCCATCACAATTGCAAGTACTAATCCCTCAAACCATAATTTATATTCTGCCCAAAAACCATATTTTAAAGCTACAATTTTATGGGCAATTTCGTGGAGTATAAACCCCAAACCCACAACAATTATCATTGCTGGAAAAATAGTTATCATGACATGCAAATTTTTATTACTCCAAAGATATGCAAAAATTGCTGCTATTACAATCATCGACAGAAGGAGTTCTTTAAGTTCTTGAGATGTGAATCTTATTTTCATCAATTATACCCCATTTTTACTTTCTAATCTTCTAAATCTTTCAGGTATTGTAGTTCTTGGAATATTTAAATAATATTCACTTGCCGTATCCACTATTTCAATTGATATATCAGCTATACGTTCAAACGCCTTAACAACGCGTGCTAGAGATATGTAATACGTTGATTCTTCTTTATTTATAAATTTTGTTTCTGCCATTTCTATGGCTATTTGGTTTAGAGCTTCTTTTTGTAGTTTGTGCATTCTATCTTCGAATCTCATGATTTTATTCTTAAATTCCAATTTTTCATTTAAGAAAGCTTCCATAGATAAATTAAGCATTTTATTTGCTAATTTAAACATGTCTTCCAAATATCCTCTTATAAATTCACCCACCGGTTTCTTCTCTTTTACAACGAAATCAGCAATTGTGCATGAGTGATCTCCTATTCTTTCAAGATCATATGCAATTTCAGCAAAAATCAATGTTTTGCTAAATTCTGAGTATGGATTCAGTGCTAGTGCTGTCTCAACAGATGATCTAATTTTTTCATGCATGTTGTTAGTTGTGTAATCCATTTTAAGAGATTTTTGTGCCAATTCTTCATCATGCTTTAACAATGACTCAAAAGAATTTTTTAATTGTTTAGAAACATGTTCTGACATTTTTCTTAGAATTTCTTTAATGAAAAAACTTCCTGGATGTTCATCTTTTGCTTTATCCTCTCCAAAGACTTTAGAGAATTCTTCAAACTTTCCAATGTCTAATATATATGCCTTTTTTACAACACCTTTATTTATTAGAGGTTGTAAAAGTTTTGTTACATATCTTCTACTAATCCCCAATTTTTTGGCAATTTCTGCCTGTGTTGATGGATTTTCATAAAGTATGATTTTTAATAATGATTTTAATGTAGCATTTTTAGTTCTTTTTTTCTTCATTTTTTTCTCCCTCATCTATCTTAATTTCCACAGATTCTTTGAGGATATGGATTATAAGATAAAGGAGTAAGAATATTATAATGAAGCTTAAATAAGGGTATGACAATTCAAGGAAAGTTTTGATAACATCTGAAATACTGCCTCCAACATCGCAAAATCCTCTTGTTAACATTATTAGTGAGACTAGTATAAGAAGATATCCATGTTTTTGTTTAATGTCACTCGGAAAAAACAGAAGATATAACCCCATAGCCAATAGTCCAATTCCAATAGACCTGAAAAGGTTCCAATTAGTTATTCCTTCAAGAAAATAGAAAATTTTTTCTGATTTCCAATAAAAGGGATGTAATACATATATTATTTCAATAGATAAAACTAAAAATAAGGGTATTGTATATACCACACTACTCTCTATCTTTTTTGTTCTTATGTTCTTCACAGGTTCTTTAAGAGGTTCTTTTATGTAATGTGACAAAAATTGATATAACATAGAACCTAAAGCAGCTCCTAAAACTGTACCACCTATACCTAGCTTTATAGTGGTAAATGTCACAATAGCTGATATTACTCCAGCCATCAATATATCAAATAATTTAGACAATTTAACCATTCAATTCACCTAGTAATAATAAACAATCTCAGCTTCTTCTTCTTTACTGATCCCATATTGCGCTATGGTTTTTTTGACATTATTTTCTGTATTTATGAGATTAACATGGATTTTTTCATCAGTAATTGTAAGTTCATTATAAGAAGGAAAACTCTCACCTCTTAATCTTCTAGTTGTCGCTGTTCCTGAATTTATGGTGGCCATTTTTTCAATCATCCATACGTTTGGTACATGTTTATGTCCATTTAAAACAAAGTCAACTCCGCAGTCAATAAGTAATTTTAATACATCCCCACAATCTAACAATATATTTCTTTCCCTACCAGTTTGTGGAATTGGCAGAAGATGGTGATGAAATGTAACTATCTTAATAAATCCGTTGGGTATGCGCTTAAGTTTATCATGCGCCCATTCCATTTGATCAATCCCTATTTGTCCATCATCTATATCTGGTTGGGATGAATCAAGGCCAATTATTGCAAATTCTCCACTTTTATCTATATGTAAAAATTTTCGATGTCCTATTAATTTTTCAAAATGTACTAATCCAACATTTCTTGCGTCATGATTGCCAGGAACAACATAAGTATCAGCAATATCGTTAAGCTCTTCTATAAATTCACTTGCTAATTCATATTCATATTTATAGCCATTTGTTGTTACATCTCCAGCAACTACAATAATGTCAGGGTTTATATTCTCAATCCCTGATGTCAAATTTCTTTTTAATTCAGAAGAAAAAGTTTTGTCACCAAAATGGATATCTGATAAATGAATTATTGTTTTATCCATAAAATCACCTAAATCAGTAATCAATGAAAATTTATTCAACTATGTTTTCCACTTCAATATTTAAATTTTACTTTCAAAAAAGTTGAGAAGTAGAAAAAGAAATTAAGCCTCGAGCGGGATTTGAACCCGCGACCTGTGCCTTACCAAGGCACCGCTCTACCCCTGAGCTATCGAGGCATACGATGCAGGGGAGGGGATTCGAACCCCCGAAGGCCTAACGCCAGAGGATCTTAAGTCCTCCCCCTTTGACCACTCGGGCACCCCTGCATACATTACTAGTGTTAAAAACTATTTTAAAAATTTTTGGAGATTCTCAAGCTAGTACAGTTATTTGTCAGTACTAATATTTAAATTTAACCCTCACAAAATACAAAAAAATTAAATTAAATATAAAATTTCTATTAACTTGAAAATACTTCTAAAATCTTTGACACGCCCTTTCCAAGTTCTATATCAAATCCTAGTTCTTTCAGGGCTAATTCAATTGCAGATATGGTCACTGTTAATTCTCTTTGTGTAATATTTCCCATATGACCAATTCTGAAAATTTTTCCTTTTAGATGGTCTTGTCCTCCTGCTAACTCCACACCATATTTTTTACGTATTAAACCTCTAAATTCTTTGTCACTTGTTCCCTTAGGTAAATGAATGGCAGTAACAGTATTTGAAGAAACTTCTTCATCTGGAAATATTTCCAAACCTAAGGCTTTAACAGCCTTTCTAGTAGCAATTGCGGCCATTTTATGTCTTTTTATCCTATTTTCTAAACCTTCTTCCTCAACAACTTTTAAAGCTTCATTTAATGCATATATTAAGGAAACTGATGGTGTATATGGAGTTTCAGGAGGTTTTAAACTTTTACTTTCTCTATATTTTTTTAAATCTAAATAATAAGTTTTAGAATCTGTAGACTCTACTACATCCCAAGCTTCATCACTTAAAGTTATTGCTGATAAACCAGGAGGCGCTGCTAAGCATTTTTGTGAGCCAGTTATACAAATATCTATGCCATAATTGTCTACTTCTACTTTATCGCCTCCGAGAGAAGATACAGCATCTACAATATACAATGCTTCATGATTATTCAATATTTTACCGATTTCTTTTATTGGATTTTTAACACCAGTTGAAGTTTCATTATGAACAACAGTTACTGCTTTAATATCTTCATTTTCTTCTAGTGTTTCCTTAATTTTTTCTATATCTGCAGCTTTACCCCATTCAAATTTTAAAGGTATTGAATTACCACCAAATGTTGTAGTTATTTGCATAAATCTTTCGCCAAATTTTCCATTAACTATGTTTAAAATTTTGTCTCCTTCTTCCAATATATTTGCTAATGCTGCTTCCATTGCTGCTGTACCAGATCCTGTAAGTATATATGATTCATTTTTTGTTTTAAAAATTTTTGACATCATTTCTGATGTTTCTTCTAAAATTTTACCAAATTCCTCTCCTCTGTGGTTTACAATATTTTTTAACATTGCCTTAAGAACTCTTTGAGAAACGCCAGTTGGTCCTGGAATCATCAGTAATTGATCCATATTTTTTACACCTCCGAAGGTATTTTGAAAAGCTAGATAAATTTTTGTAGTAATTTTCTTAATCAAAGAATTTAAATATTCCTCATCTAATAAAAGTTTTATGAAATGAAAATAAAAACATGGATGAAATGGTATAGAAAAATACTTAAAGATTTTGGATTTAAACAAGAGGAAGATGAAAAATCTGCAAAGTATCTAAATAAATTTTTGGAAAAACATTGTGCCTTAAACTTAGATGACTTGCCACACTCTAATACAGCCATTGTATGTGGAGCAGGTCCTTCAATAGAAAAACATGTTAAAATTGTTAAAAAAATTAAGAGCAAAGGAATTGTCATAGCAGCTGATGGTGCTACCACTGCATTACTTAATGAAGAAATAATCCCAGATATAATTGTTACAGATTTGGATGGATACATGCCGGATATAATAAAAGCCAATAAATTAGGATCAGTTGTTGTAGTACATAGTCATGGTGACAATTTAAAAAAATTGAAAAAATATCTTCCAAAACTAAAAAATATAATGGGTACAACACAGTCAAAACCTCTCAAAAACGTATATAATTTTGGTGGATTTACAGATGGTGATAGAGCCGTGTTTTTGGCAATCAAATTGGGTGCTAAAAAAATAATTTTGGCAGGTATGGATTTTGGCGAAAAAATAACGAAATATTCAAGGCCTAAACTTAGTAGAGATGTAGAAGAGGCCGATGAGATAAAAAAACTAAAATTAAAATATGCAGAGAAACTCATAGAGTGGATTGTTGATAATAAAAATGTTGAAATCAAAAAATTAAGGTGAATACATGAAGTTTGAATTTATTGATGTAACTGCTGATGCAGGTTTTCATGCATATGGATCTACTTTAGAAGAATTATTTGAAAACGCAGCCTTAGCTTTATTTGAAATAATAACTGATACTTCAAAAGTAAAGGATAAAGAATGTCGTAAAATTGAAATAGAAAGTGAAGACAAGATATCATTACTGCATGACTGGTTAGAAGAACTTTTAGTGACGCATGAAATTGAAATGATGCTCTTTTCAAAATTTAAAGTTGAAATTTCTGATTGTAAATTACGTGGAATGGCATGGGGTGAAAAAATAAATCCAGATATACATGAAATAAAATGTGAAGTAAAGGCTATAACTTATCATCTAATGAATATAACAAAAGAAAATGACAAATATAAAGCAACAGTAATTGTAGATATATAAAATGAGGGATAAATATGAATATAAGAGACATTTTAATTAAAAAAGATGATTATGTCTGGGAAGTACCTACAGATTATAAAGAATGCATGCAAGTTCCTGGAAGAATATTTGTGGATGAAAAAGAATTAGATAAACTAGAAAAAGGGGCTGTAGATCAGGTTGCAAATGTAGCGTGTCTACCAGGTATCCAAAAATTCTCTATAGCATTACCTGACATACATTTTGGTTATGGATTTCCTATAGGAGGCGTTGGTGCATTTAGTGCAAACACTGGAGTTATAAGCCCTGGTGGAGTAGGTTTTGATATAAATTGTGGTGTTAGAGTAATCCGAACAAACTTAACTGAAGAAGACGTAAGACCTAAGATAAAAGAATTAATAGACACATTATTTAGGAACATACCATCAGGAGTAGGTAGTAAAGGTAAAATAAGGTTAAAGAGTGGAGAAATAGATGAAGTATTAGAAAATGGGGCTGTTTGGGCTGTTGAAAATGGATATGGCTGGGAAGAAGACCTCAAATATCTTGAAGAAAATGGTAAGATGGAAGATGCAAATGCTGAGAAAGTAAGTGTAAGAGCAAAGAGAAGAGGAATACCACAGTTAGGAACATTAGGTTCTGGTAATCATTTTTTAGAAGTTCAAAAGGTTGAAAAAGTTTTTGATGAAAACGCTGGAGAAGTATTTGGACTTAAACCAGGACAAGTAACAATAATGGTTCATACTGGGTCACGAGGATGTGGACATCAAATATGTTCAGATTACTTAAAAGTTATGAATAAAGCTTATAGAAAGTATAACATAAATATCCCAGATCGTCAATTGGCATGTGCTCCTGTAGATACACCTGAAGCAGAAGACTATTTCCAAGCAATGGCGGCAGCCGCTAATTATGCTTGGGCAAATCGTCAAATGATTGTACATTGGGTTAGAGAATCCTTTGAACAGGTATTTGGTGAAGAAGCTGAAGACCTAGGAATGAAGATTCTTTACGATGTTGCACACAACATTGCTAAAAGAGAAGTACATAAAGTAAATGGAAAAAACATTGAAGTATATGTTCATAGAAAAGGTGCAACACGTGCATTTGGTCCTGGAAGAAAAGAAGTACCAAAAGAATATAGAGACATAGGGCAACCTGTCTTAATACCAGGAACTATGGGAACAGCATCATATATACTCCACGGAACTGAGATGGCAATGGAAGAAACCTTTGGCTCTACTGCACATGGTGCAGGTCGTAAGATGAGTCGAGCAGGTGCAAAGAGAGTTTATCGTGGAAATAGAGTCCAAAGAGAGTTAGGCAGTAGAGGGATTTATGTTAAGGCAGTTTCAATGGCGGTTGTTGCTGAAGAAGCCCCTGGAGCTTATAAAGATGTTGACACTGTGGTTGAAACCACACATAAGGCAGGAATATCAAAGTTAGTTGCCAAATTAACACCACTTGGCGTAGCTAAAGGATAAATTTTTACAAAAATTTGGGGATAGAATGATAGGAATCATTGGTGGGACTGGGTTATATACATTGGCTAAAGGTGAGAATGTAGAGAAAAAGACTGTTGAGACTCCTTATGGTATTTCTTCACCAATTTCAATTTTTAAACTTTATGACAAAAAAATAGCATTTATGCCTCGACATGCTGAAGACCATAATTATCCACCTCATAAGATTAATTATAGGGCAAATATTTATGCATTGAAAAAAATTGGTGTAAAACAAATTATTGCTGTTAACACTGTAGGATCTATGCAAGAAAATGTTAAGCCTGGAGAATTGCTCATACCAAATGATTTCATTGATTTTACGAAAAACAGACCAACCACTTTTTATGATGACAAGACAGTTCATATAGACATGACAGACCCTTATTGTCCAAATATTAGAGAGGTATTAATAAATAATGGAGAAGTTGATGTTATAGATAAAGGTATATATGTTTGTACTGAAGGACCAAGATTTGAAACACCTGCCGAAATTAGAATGTTTAAGAAATTAGGTGGAACTGTTGTTGGCATGACAGGCGTACCTGAAGTTATTCTGGCTAGAGAGTTAGAAATGTGTTATGCATCAATATGTGTAGTATCAAATTATGCTGCCTCAATTTCAAAGAAAAAATTGACTATAGATGAAGTTTTTGAAGTCCTTGAAAATAAAAAGCAAAAATTAATTAAAATAATTAAAAAAACTATCAAAAAATTAAAATATGATCCAAATTGTAAGTGTCAAAAAGCATTAGAAGGGGCTAAAATTTAAAATGTGGTGTTAACTTGAAAATAAAAGAAAAATATATGAAGTATTGTCCAAGTTGTGGAAAAAGTTATAATAAAAATGCTAATTTCTGTGAGGAGTGTGGAACACAACTTAAAGAAATAAACATTGTAAAAGATGCCGTCATTGCATCCGAAGAATCTGAAGATGTTATTGTAGTTTCATCCAACCATATACCTGGATATGAAATTGTTGAAACTATTGGATTTGTATACGGTCTCACTGTTAGAAGCAGAGGTTTGGGAGGTCAGATAGCTGCATTTTTAAGATCTTTGATTGGTGGTGAAATTAAAGAATATATTACTATGATGGAACATTCCCGTCAAGAAGCACTTGAACGTTTAATCGAACATGCAAGAAATATGGGAGCTAATGCAGTTATTAGTACACGTTTCGATTCATCAGAGATATCTAATGTAATGCAAGAAATTCTTGCATATGGAACGGCAGTTAAAGTTAAAAAGAAAGAAAAAGAAGAAAATGTTTCTGTTAATATTTGAACAATTCTTGCCATGACCTTCTAAGAACTCCACGTGCTGCAGCCTCACCTACCATGTTTATAAGTTCTTTTGTAAGGCTTTGTGACGCAACAAAGTGTGTAGGATTTATTTTACCTTTCTTTTTCATTTCATTGAATTCATCATTTATCGTAGACAAAGTTTTAAGTGCAGCTTTCAGTTCCTCTTGATCATCTTTAAGAAGCATTGATTTTGCGCATTTTACAATCATTTTTGGATCTAAAATTTTTATTAATCCTTCTATTCCTGAAGATTCTACTAGAGATGCAATAGTATTTAGTGTCATTATTATCTGTTTTTCCACCATTTCTTTAGGGGCAGGAATTATCTTTGTTCCTACAGTGTAATAATCAAGTATCCCAGCCAATGTAACAGCAGTTACAAGAACACCCATATCTCCAACAGCAGAAGACACATCTGCAGGAACTAGGAAAACTTCTTTACCACAACTTTTAGCAAGCTCAACACATTTCCTAACCTGATCTTCAGAAGCTATTTCAAGCCCAAATGTAGTTTTCCCAGATATAACATAATGTCCATGCTGAGGTGTCCCTGGAACTGCTGCAGGATGTAAAGATGAAATTCCTAGATCTTTCCTTTCCCTAAATTCCCTCTCAAATGTATAATAGATAACTAATGGCGAAGCTGTGCAAGTATTTGCAATAACAGACCCTTCTGGCAAATGTTTTATTATTTTTTTAACTATCTCATAAGTTCTTTTCCCAAATGGTGTGAAAAGTATTGCTACTTCAGCATCTTTCGCTGCTTCTTCATCTTTATCAGTTATTTCAACTCCAGCATCCTCAACTTTCTTCCAATGTTCCTCTTCCATCACCTCTCTATTCTTCTCAGCTAGAACTACATCATGTCCAGCTTCTGAAAATTCTATTGCCATTCTACTTCCGCCAAATGGTGGTTCTCCACCAAATCTCTCCTGCAGCTTTAATATCTTTGTATAGAGATTTTGATTTCCAGCTCCATAAATTGCTATTTTCATTTTTTACACCTCATGAAAAAACATGACAATTTATGAAAATTTTTTTAAGAAATCTACTAAAAAATTTTGTGTTTATTCTTCCTATGAAATCCTGATATTGATGGGTTTAGAAAGTATTGAGAACTCAAAAATTAGAAATATAAAAAACAATGAAAAATTTTGACTTATATATCTTTCTTGTAAATTTTACCTTCTTTCATCACTAATATTATGTTTTCTTTATCACTAAGTACAGATATATCATCAAGTGGATTTTTTTTGACAACTATTATATCTGCAATTTTATTCTTTTCTATCGTTCCTATCTTATCCTCAAGTAAAAGACATTCGGCTGCAACTTTAGTCCCAGACTGTATTGCCTCCATAGGATCCATTCCTATTTCGCACATATATTCCAGTTCCTTAAGGTTGTTACCATGTTTAACAACACCAGAATCAGTTCCCATTACCATTTTTACTCCTTCTTCATAAGCTAATTCCATATTTTCTTTATGTACTTTGCTAATTTCCTTTGCTTGTTTTTTCATATAATTAGGAATATCTTTGTTTTCCTTTGAGTTGTATCTTGTAACAAGAAAAGTAGGAACTAAATATATGCCTCTTTCAATCATAAGTCTACAACTTTTCCTGTCTATAAATGTTCCATGTTCTATTGAGTGTACACCTGCTTTAATGGCATTTAATATTCCCTTATTACCATGGGCATGGGCCATTACTTTTTTCCCTCTAAATTTCGCTTCCTCCACTATTGCTTGCAGTTCCTCAATAGAAAATTGGACATCTTTAGGATGATCATTTGGACTTAATACACCACCACTCGTGGCAATTTTAACAAAATCAGCGCCTGCACGAATTACTTCACGTACTCTTTTACGAACTTCATCTACACCGTCGCAAGTTGTCTTTGGCATTCCAGGATAGAAAAATGTTGTATCAATTCCTGATTTATAAGTACCATCAAAATGTCCACCTGTAGGTGAAAGTGGTGCAACAGTTATTAAAATTCTTGGTGATGGAAATAAATTTTTTTCAGCTGCTAATTTAACTCCAAGGTCTGCAAAACCAGCATCTCTAACAGTAGTCACGCCAGCATCTAATGTTGCACGCATATTATTAATTGCTTCATAAAAATATAATGATAAAGGTTTTTCTATTCTTCTTTCATCATAACCATTCATCATTAAATGTACGTGTGCATCTATGAAACCTGGTAGAGCATATCCATCGTCTAGGTCAATTCCTTCCATTTTTTTAGTTGTTATTTCTTTTATTTTACCTTTTGAAATTATAATTGACCCATGATATGGCTCTCTTCCTGTGCCATCGATTATATTTATGTTCGTTAGTATCATAGAGACCTCCACAAACAAAATTATTTTTTGATCATTTTAATTTTTCCATCTTTAATTTCAACTTCATGACATTTAGACAATTCTTCCATATCTTCTATTGTTATACCATCAACTAGAGGTATTTTAGCTATTATCGCACCAACTGCAACTATAGGTTCAGCTTTAATACAAATTATACCTGCAGGAGCTGTTTTATTTTTAGCTAGTTGGTAAAGCACATATGATCCGACTGTTGAACCTTTACCACCAGGTATAATTAAAATTTTATTTTTAATACTTTTGCCTTTTAATGGGTGTCGTGGATCAATCACTTTGCCCGTCTTTGGGTCAACGCCTCCAAGAAAACTCAGAGGTTCATTAGAAACGAGTGGTTTTCCTTTTGCATTTCCTTTTGAAATTACTCTAACATTCATATTACAACGCTCCAATTGAATTTAAGCTACATCTTTTTTCATGACTTCTCTTAGAACTGCAGTAGCATAACAACCCTTAGGGATTGAAAATTCGAGTAAAACACCATTACTTAAAGCTTCAACTTTTGTATCATATACTCTGAATCTTATCGGTCTTCTTATTCCATGTGTTCCTAACTTTGGTATTAATTCACACTTAAAGTCATTTAATTTTAAATTTTCTTCTTTTAAAACCTTTTTTTCTATTTTTCCAACCTTTCCACTAGCTAAAGGTACTTTAGTACCATAAAGAGGGGCTGTTGGATGTGCCTTGAATTCCTTTACTAATTTCTCAGCATTTTCAGCATTAATGATTCTGTTTTGATTATTAACTAAAATATCCCCTTCTACATACTTATTTATACCAAGTTTACATCTTTCACTAACAACTTTATTGAAGAGATATGATTGATAAGCATGGATAAACATTCGAGTTAGAGGTTTTGGGAGTGCCAAAATAGCTTTTAAATATGATTTATCGTCTAATTTTCCTTTTTTCTTATCTTTCAACAAAATTCTTAAAATTGTACGTTCATATTGTAATGTTTTTGGCATGGATTCGTAAGATTTCTCAATTTCACCTAAATCATATAATTTACGAGCTTTTTTAATTTTTTCAGGTTCACCAGGGAAAGGATTACCCACATAAAGATCTACAGCTTTTTTTAAATCATTCTTTATTAAAGCTTTACCAATTAAGTGAGTATTACTTCTTGGTTTTCCAAATCTTTGCCAACCATAATAATTAGGTACTCCAATTTCTGACAATGTTTTAAGCGTTTTTTTGGCATCTTTAGCGGCATTTTTAGGATTTTTGACATTTCTAACAATTATACGGAATTTATTGCCTATCAATTGTCCTAAACGCAATTTTTTTTCATGTCTTACAATTTTAAGAAATTTAACACCGCGAATTTTCAAATTTTTTATTTCATCCGGATCTATATTGCTAACACATATCCATTGTCTGGCTACAGCATACTTATCTTTCATCCCTGCAAATCCCATTCTTCTTCTGTCAATGTGCAACTTTTTTGCAATATCTATAACTACATCTAAAGTTGTTCTATTTCTCTTTTCTATCCATATCCATACATTTTGTCCTTTTCCACTAGGTTTAATTAGGGGGATTTCCTCTACATAAAAATCTTCAATTTTTTCTCTAATTTTCCCTCCAATTCCTCTAGTCTTTGTTACATATGTCTCAGCATTTAACATTCTACCCTTCCTAAAATTTTGAATTATTTAGTGGTCTGTTGTGTAAAAGACTGATGTCTGTTTGTTGATTTCCTTAAATAAATTTCACTGTAATTTTCTGTATTTCTCTGAGTTAAATTACTAGTTGAAGTATTTCCTTTTATTGTACTTTCTTTGTATTTTGGTTCTTTAATCATTACTGGAGTAAATGTCTTATCTTGAATTGGTATTATTTTATTTTCTCCACTTGTGGTTAATGGTATGAAACCTGGAAAAGTAAAATGTAAATATAAAGACAGAATTGAAGCCATTCCATATGCCAATAAAGATATTATCAAAATTGCGAATAAATTAGCACTTTTTTTCTCTTTCATTTTTTCACTTCCTAAAAATTTCTCTATAGTAGATTTTGTTCTTTAATATCAAAAAGTATTGATGCAATTAAAATCATGGAAATAGAAAATAAAGAAATAATGCACAAATTGATCCAGAATGGGAACACTGATCTGTGGAGTATTATAAATCTCAATGCATCAACACCATAAGTTAGGGGATTAGCATGTACGGCTCTTTGAAGCCATGTAGGCAATCCTGTTATGGGAAATAATGCGCCACTCAATAGGAAAATTGGCAAAACTATAAAACTCATCACAAGATTAAATCCTTCTGTACTTTCAGTTATTGCTGCAATCATAAGGCCTAAGCCACCAAAACCCATAGAAATTATAAAGGACAAAATAACACTGATGACAAATGATGTTAGAGTTATTTCAATATTTACTAAAAAAGACAGTGCCAATAAAATTACAGTTTGAATTACTGAGGCCGTACTAATCCCAAATGCTTTTCCTAAGATAATAGATGGTCTTGAAATTGGAGAAACTAATATTTCTTTTAAAAATCCGTATTGTCTATCTATAACAACTGAAACTCCTGAAAACACGCTAGTAAAAAGTATGGTTTGTGCTATTATTCCAGGAAAAATGAAAGTTCTATATCCTCCTGGAATATTTGTGAATTTCACTGACATACCAAGACCAGTGCCAAATATAATCAACCACAAGAGAGGTGTAACTATTGAGGTAAGTATTCTTGATTTATAACGTAAAAATCTCTTTACTTCTCTTAACCATACAACATAAATGCCTTCAATTTCAGACATCTCATCCTTCAGATATATATTTTTTAAATACTTCGTCGAGTGTGGGGCGTTCTATTTTTATCGATTTTATCTCAAAATTGTTCATATTTGCAAAATTCACTATTTTTGGTATGAGATTTTCTCCTCTCTCCACTATTATTTTTATAATTTTTTCATTGAGAAATGCTTCCTTTACTCCTTCAATGTCTTGAACTATTTTAACAAATTCTTTTGGCCTTTCAACTTTTGCAGTTATTGTATCACTTTTTAATTCATTTTTTAAACTTTCAGGAGTACCCACTTTTATTATCTTTCCCTTGTTCATTATAGCAACTTTGTCACACAGCTTATCTACCTCTTCCATATAATGAGTGGTAAGCAATATTGTGACTTTTTCTTCTTTGTTTAGGTATTTTATATATTCCCATATGCTCTCACGAGTTTGGGGATCTAACCTAAGTGTTGGTTCATCCAGAAACAATACTTTTGGATGATGTACTAATCCCCTTCCAATTTCTAATCGACGCTTCATGCCTTCTGAATATGTTTTTACATAATCATCTGCTCTCTCCTCTAAATCTATAAGTTCTAAAATTTCATTTATCCGTTTTTCTCTAATATTTTTTGGAACACCATACAATGCCGCATGCATTTCAAGATGTTCTCTACCAGTTAACATGTCGTCAAGAGATCTAGATTGAAATACAATGCCAATGGAAGATCTCACTTTAGCAGCTTCATTTATAATATCATATCCATTAACTTTCGCTGTTCCACTAGTAGGGCGAAGTATTGTACATAACATGGATATTAAAGTTGTTTTACCAGCTCCATTCGGACCTAAAATTGCATAAATACTTTCTTTAGGTATTTGGATGTTTACATTGTCTACAGCTGTAAAATTTCCATATTTTTTAGTTATATTTTTTGTTTTGATTATGAATTTCATTTTTATGAATCCTCCATTCTACTATCTATTTTTGTTGAATCTATCTATTAAATTTCATTAAAACGTCAAATCATCCAAAAAATTGTAATAATTGTAAAAAGAAATTGTATAAAAATACTTCACAAAAATTAGAGTATTAAAGATCTCTCATTACATGTGAAAAGATCGTTATTTAACAGTTCACAAAAAGTAATGTTTTAATTTGTAAATTTTGGCAGCATGAAAATCTATTTTATTTATAAACTTAACCGTAAAATTTAAATATAATTAGTATGTAATATTAATCTTGGCCGAGGTGAAGCCGAGGTAGCTTAGGGGCAAAGCGGCGGACTGCAGATCCGCTGACGTGAGTTCAAATCTCACCCTCGGCTTTAAATTTTTCTTGTGGGGACATGGTGTAGTCAGGCCATCATCTGGGACTCCAGATGATTGATGAAAGGCGCGCTTCTGACCTGTGATGAAGATCTGGAGTCCTGAGCAGGGGAGATCCCAGGACCTGGGTTCAAATCCCAGTGTCCCCACTTTTTCTTTATAACTGTTTTTTGGGGTCTAAATTGGACATAGAAGATATTATAATCATACCTGGCAAAGATTATGATTCAAATATTTATGTAATAGACAATACTATAATAGATACAGGCACTGGGCACAATAAAAACTATGTTTTTTCTAAAATGAAGAAAGCTGGAGTTGACCCTGAAGATATTAAATTGATCATAAATACTCATTGTCATTATGACCATATTGGTGGAAATTCTCTTTTTTCAGCTAAAATTGCAATACATAAAAAAGATTCTGAGGCTTTAGAGAAAGGAGACAAGATGGCAACTGTTTCATATTTATTTGGAGAAAAATGCCATCCCATGAAAGTTCATAAAAAACTAAAAGATGGGAATAAAATAGCTGGTTTTAAAGTTATACATACGCCAGGTCATACGCCAGGTAGCATATGCTTATTCTCAGATGGAATATTAATTTCTGGAGACACCATCTTTGCAAATGGAGGTTTTGGAAGTTGTGATTATCCTGGAGGCAATATGGAAGATCTAATAAATTCTATAAAGAAAATTAAATCTTATGATGTTGAATATTTGCTACCTGGTCATGGAGAAATTGTTAACAATGGAAATTTCCATATAAACTTAGCATTTAATAAAATTAAAAAA
The DNA here is from genome assembly GCF_055392295.1 of Methanothermus sociabilis. NCBI lineage: Archaea > Methanobacteriati > Methanobacteriota > Methanobacteria > Methanobacteriales > Methanothermaceae > Methanothermus > Methanothermus sociabilis. Next base: position 183,986 of record NZ_AP042467.1, read on the forward strand.
CTATACAATTTTTTAAAGTAAGAATTTTGATTGCTAATTTATTAATAAATAATTTATAAATTGTTGGGATAAATTAATAAATGGAGATTTAAATGGGGTTTAGAAAAAAAGTTCTTTCTTCTTTAGATCTTGACTTAAGTGAAGGTGCCTGTGGAATATGTCATGAAGTACTTAAAAGAATTTGTGAAAATGGTGGATTTACAAGATCTATTGAACTACCTGAAGGATGTTTTTCAGAAGTGGTAGATGACTCCGGTGAAGTAATAGGGAAAGGCAAAGATATAACATGGGCGCCATCAATACTCAAAGCACAAATAGATGCAGAGTTGTTGCCATCAGATATTTCACACGATTTAAGTAAAGTATTAACTTCTAAGATTGATTTAAAAAAAGTCTCAGAAATGTTTGGTTATGGTAGAGTTGTAACTCCTGCATCAATTGTAATATCAAAAATTTGGGAAAAGGGTGGATATGTAGAAATAAAAAAGGAAGGATTAGGTATTAAATCATTGTTATATGACTCTAATGATAAATTAATATCAGAAGCTGTTTCTTCTTTTTGTCCGGTTTGTGCAATAAATATTTCGGCTGCTAAAAATAAAAAAATTAGGAAAGAAATACAGGAAAAACTTAAGAATAGTGTAAACACTGGTAAAATAAAATACCAAAGGAAAATGGTAAATATAATTGAATGGAAAAAAAGAAGAGTTTTTACAAGAATATTAGAAAAGGGTGAACAAATAGGATTGAATTGGGGATGTTGTATTGCTTATTCAACCGTTAGGGCTGAAATGGATGCTGGACTTGGCAGTAAAAAATTAAACAGACTTTTTCAGAATTATTGTGATAATTGTCCATTAAAGCATTGCTGGCTTGGAAAACCAATAAGTGCTATTGGAAACAAAGTTTTAGAAAGAATAAAGAAAATTAATGTTAAGGAAATCGTTAAATACAAAAATTATATTACTGTTGATCTGGTAGAGGACAATAAAATTATTGGACATGGCGTAGGAACTCTTTGTTCGTTAAGTGCATCTGCAAATGCATTATTAAGATCTGATGCAAAAATAATTCTCAAGCCAAGTCCAGCAAAAGGTTTTCCACGTAGGGAATGATATGAAAGACAAGCACATAATAGAAGCACTTGGAAAGACAAAAATTATTATTAGAGACGGAAATGTTGAATATGTTGGAAAACCATTAATTAAATATTGTCCTATTTTCTATAAATATAGAGGAATTAAAAAAATTACAAGAAAAGCCATAAAAGAAAATATTGAGTTTAGAATAAGGGATTTTGGGATGTGTACACCAAAAAGAAAGTTATATATGGAAAAATATTTATCTTATGGCACCTCAGAAATTATATCATCACTTCTACAAGATAAAATATTAGATTGTGCAGTAATGGTCTGTGATGGTGCAGGTACAGTAATTGTCAATGATCCCATGCTTGCCCAAGGTATAGGCGGACGAATTTCTGGTATAATATCTACAACACCAATTGAGACAATAATAAAAACTATTGGTGAAGATAACGTATTAAATAAAAAAACTGCAGAAATAGACCAGGTAAAAGGTGTAAAAAAAGCAATTAATAAAGGTTATAAATCAATAGCAGTTACGGTAACTTCTGTAAAAGAAGCAATTGAAATAAGAAAAATTGCACCTAGAGCATGCATATTTGCAGTGCATTTAACAGGAATATCTAAAAACGATGCAGAAAAACTATTTGAAGTTGCAGATATAATTACTTCCTGTGCTTCAAAATATATCCGTAAAATAGGGGATAAAAAAGCTTTATTAAAAGTTGGGAGATCTATACCAGTTTACGCGGCAACAAAAAAAGGTAAAAAAATATTGTTGAAGTTTAAAACAGCTAAAAAAGGATCTTCTAACAGCTATGGTCAACCATATCCATTAATCTAAATATTTTGCTACAGCACGTATTATACAACTTTGAGTTATGAGACCAACTAATTTGTTGTCATTGATAACTACTGGAATTCTTTGATAACCAGTTTCACTCATTATTTTACTGATTTCTTTTATAGAAGTATCAACTCCAACTACAACAAGATTTTTACTCATTAAATCCTTAACACGGAGGTTTAATGCCTCCTTACCAGCTAATAGTATATCTCTATGAGTTATAAGGCCTACAAGCTTTCCATTTTTGACTACAGGTAATCCTCCTACATTAGCTCTAACCATTTTTAATTTAGCAGCTGCCACAGTATCATCTGGATTAGCTGTCAATACATCTTTAATCATTATATCCTGAGCCTTAAGGTCCTTAAGTTTCTTTTTTGTAGTAGAAATCAATTTTGAGATCCTCCTAAAATAAAAAAATTTAAAAAACTTTGCTAAAAAAGATTTTCATTTGAAGTGCTAAGTGTCATGAACACTATCTATATCTATGATCTTAATCTTATAATAAGTTTAAGGTATAATCAAATCATGATTTTAATGATTAAGTAATCATTTCTCATTAATTTAAAAAAATAATAAAGTTTTGAGGGATGAAAGTGACATTAATGGAAGAAGCAGCAAAAGGCAACATAACTAACATTATGGTAAAATCTGCTAAAATGGAAAATATTGAGGTAGAAAAAATTGTTAGAGGATTAGCTAGGGGTGAAATAGTCATACCACATAATGTGAATAGGTCAGCCACGCCTTGTGCTATTGGAAAACATGCGTCAACTAAAGTAAATGCAAATGTTGGTTCATCTCCCGATCATGACGACGTTGATTTAGAAGTTAAAAAAGCCAAAATAGCTGTAAAATATGGTTCAGATACTGTAATGGATCTTAGTACGGGGAAATCTTTATCTAAAATCCGAAAAGCAATTTTAAAAAATGTTGATGTTCCTGTAGGTACAGTTCCAATTTATGAAGCTGGAGTTAAAGCAAGAAAGAAAAAAGGCGCTGTAATACATATGGATGAAGATGACATGTTAAAAGCAATTGAAACCCAAGCAAAAGATGGCGTAGATTTCATGACAATCCACTGTGGCGTAACAAAAGATATTGTAGACAAATTATCAAAATCCGAAAGGATTATGGGCATTGTAAGTAGAGGAGGAGCATTTATAGCTGCATGGATAAAGTATAATGAGAAAGAAAATCCATTATATCAAAATTTTGAGTATATTTTAGATATCGCATATGAATATGATGTCACTTTAAGTTTAGGAGATGGTTTAAGACCTGGATGTCTTTACGATGCTTCTGACATGCTTCAAATAAGAGAATTGATAAATCTAGGAGAGTTAGTAGCCAAAGCCAGAGAAAAAAATGTGCAATGTATGGTTGAGGGTCCTGGACATATGCCATTAGATCAAATAGCCGCAAATGTTAAGATCCAAAAATCTATATGCAAAAATGCTCCATTTTATGTTTTAGGTCCTATTGTAACCGATATATCACCAGGTTATGACCATATAACAGCAGCTATTGGTGGTGCCATAGCTGCAGCTGCAGGAGCTGACTTCCTTTGTTATGTAACACCTACAGAACATTTATCAATACCTGGAATAAAAGAAGTTAAAGAAGGTGTTATAGCAGCTAAAATAGCTGCACAAGCAGCAGATGTATCTAAGGGTTTATCTAAAGCATGGAGTAAAGAATTAAAAATGTCTGAAGCAAGAAAAGATTTTAAATGGGATGAACAATTTAAATTAGCTTTAGATCCTAAGAAAGCAAAAAAATATTATGAACCAAGTAAAGGAGCATGTTCTATGTGTGGAGAATATTGTGCAATTAAAATTTTAAAAGATTTATTTGAATGAGAGGATGATAAGTTGAAATATATAAAACTTGTGGAATTGTATGAAAAATTAGAATCAACAACAAAAAAGTTAAAAAAAATAGATTTGCTTTCTAAATTTTTATCAGAAGTAGATAAAGAGTTGCTTCCAGCTGTAGTTTTAATGACATTAGGCACTGTTTTTCCTGGATGGAGTGAAAAAGAATTAGGTGTAGGATTTAAATTACTTGTAAAGGCGATGTCAATTGTTTCTGGAATATCTGCTAACAAAATAGAAGAAAAAATTGCTGAAGAAGGCGATGTAGGGCTAGCAGCAGAAAAATTGTTCAAAAAAAGAAGACAAGTCACCTTTATTACACAACCACTTACAGTTGAGAAAGTCTATACAAATTTAAAAAAAGTTGCAGACATAACAGGAGAAGGTGCACAAACACGTAAAATAAATCTTATAACAGATATTCTTTCTTTGGCAAAACCAAAGGAGGCCAAATATTTAACAAGAATGATATTAGAAGAGTTGAGGGTAGGTGTAGGCGAAGGAATAATGAGGGATGCAATTGCTAAAGCATTTAAAGTAGATCCAAAGATTGTAGAACGAGCTCATATGTTAACAAATGATTTAGGTTTAGTTGCAAAAGTTGCATGTGAAAAAGGAGTCGAAGGCTTAAAACAACTTTCATTGAAGCCCGGCAGGCCTGTTAAACCTATGTTAGCACAAACAGCGCCAAGCATTAAAAAAGCCATAGAAGAAATGGGGAAAGCCTTTTGTGAAACTAAATATGATGGAATAAGAGTCCAAATCCATAGAAAAAATTCAGAAATAGTTGTTTTTACACGTAGACTTGAAAATATAACTAATGCAGTTCCAGATATAGTTGATGCTGTGGAAAAAGCATTGCCAAAAAAGGATTTCATCGTTGAAGGAGAAATAATAGGAGTTAAAAATGGTAGGCCAATTCCTTTCCAGTATTTATTACACAGAATTAGACGTAAATATGAAATTGAAAAGGCTATAAAAGAAATTCCTTTTACATTGTTCCTTTTCGATGTTTTATATTTTGAAAATCCATTAATAGATGAAAAATTCGAAAATAGAAGAAAAATATTAGAATCTATAACAAAAACTAAGGAAGGAAAGGTTGAACTTAGTCGAAAAGTAGAAGTAACTTGTGAAAATATAGATGATGCAGAAAAATTGTTTAAGGAATCAATAGAAGCTGGTCATGAAGGAATAATGATAAAAGATCCGAATGCTCCATATATTCCAGGAATACGTGGAAAAAAAATGTTAAAATATAAAGCAGAGCCAGAAACTCTTGATTTAGTAGTAATTGGTGGAGATTATGGTGAAGGTAAAAGAGCACACCTGGTGGGTTCATATCTTGTTGCAGCTAGAGATGAAGATACAGGGGAGCTAAAACCTGTTGCACATGTTGCAACTGGTTTAGATGATGATACACTTAAGAATTTAACTGAAAGAATGGAACGCATAATGGTAAATAAAAAAGGTAAAAAGATAGAAGTTGAACCCAAAATAATATTAGAAGTAGCATTTAGCGAGATTGTTAAAAGTCCAGAATATGAAAGTGGTTATTCCCTGCGATTCCCTGTCGTTAAAAGAATAAGAGATGATTTAAGTTTAGAGGATGTTGACACTGTCCAAAGAATAGAATCAATGTACAAGAAAAAATTTGGGTGAATAGTATGAAGGCAAAGCCAGTGATAAACATAGAAGAATGTAAAGGCTGTGGTAGGTGCATAGAAGATTGTCCAAAAAACGCTCTTGTAATGAGCAGTAAAATAAACAGTAGAGGCTACAATTATGTTGAATATATAGGTAAGAAATGTAATGGTTGTGGGAACTGTTACTATACATGTCCAGAACCATTGGCAATAGAAGTTCATATTTTAAAAGAAGGGGATCCATAATGTCATCAAAAGTTTCAGCCAAAAAAATTCTTGAAGAAGTAGGAGCCGAAGCTGGCGATGTAATTAAAATTGTAAAACCAAACATAACATATAAAGGTATCTTATTAGATAGACCTGAAACTTTTGATAAGAATTATATAACTTTAAAACTTGATAATGGTTACAATATTGGCATAGATATTTCAGATGCAAAAATAGAACTTATAGAAAAATCAACAAAATCAGAAATAAAGTTTGAAGGTTTAGATATCAAAGAAGATCCTAATCTACCTTTTATTTCAATCATTTCTACAGGAGGAACAATATCTTCAATTATTGATTATAGGACAGGGGCTGTTCATCCAAGATTTACAGCAAATGATTTATTGAATGCTTATCCCGAACTTTTAGATGAAGCTAACATAAAATGTAAAGAAATTTTAAATATTTTAAGCGAAAATATGGATCCAAAATATTGGGAGAAAATTGCTAGAGCCATATACAAAGAAATTAAAAATGGTGTCGATGGTATAGTTGTGACACATGGAACAGACACCATGCATTACACAGCTGCTGCATTGGCTTTCATGATAAGGACTCCTATTCCAATCATACTAACAGGTGCACAACGTAGTTCTGACAGGCCTTCCACAGATGCTCGTTTAAATTTAATTAGTTCAGTTGTCGCTGCTAAATCTGATATTGCAGAAGTTGCTGTGTGTATGCATGCCACACCTCATGATAGAGAATGTTATTTACATCGAGGAGTAAAAGTAAGAAAAATGCATACTTCACGTAGAGATGCATTCTTAAGTATTAATGATTTACCACTGGCAAAAATAAAGGATAACAAAGTAGAGATCATCAACAATAATTATATAAAAAGAGATACAATGGAACCCAAATTAAATAACAAATTAGAACCAAAAGTAGCATTAATAAAAACATATCCTGGCATGAATGCAGAAATAATAGATTTTTATGTAGAAAACAATTATCAAGGCATAGTTATTGAAGGTACAGGACTTGGGCACTGTGCAGAATCTCTAATTCCAAGCATAAAAAGAGCTAAAGATGCAGGAATTCCTGTTGTCATGACTTCTCAATGCATAAATGGACGTATAAATATGAATGTTTATAGTACTGGAAGAAAATTACTTAAAGCTGGTGTTATACCTGCCCAAGATATGCTACCAGAAGTTGCTTTAGTAAAACTGATGTGGGTACTTGGACAAACAAAAGATTTTGAAGAAGTTTCAAAAATGATGACTAAAAATTTAGTGGGTGAGATCAACAATAAATCATCGCTTATTTATTTCCCAGGTGGATATCATGGACTGGAAAAAGATAGGTCTTAAGGTTGGACTGGAAATACATCAACAACTTGATACCAAACATAAACTTTTTTGTCCTTGCAAATGTGAGCTAATCGATAAAGATCCTGAGTTTAAAATATTTAGAAAACTTAGACCTACGTTAAGTGAGTTAGGTAAATTTGATAGAGCAGCGCTCGAAGAAGCACGGAGAAAATTAAAATTCATTTACCAAGCCTATACTAATGAAACATGTTTAGTTGAGGCAGATGAAGAACCACCACATAGTATCAATAAAGAAGCTTTGGAAATTTCATTAACAATAGCTTTACTTCTTAACATGAACATAGTAGATGAATTTCATGTGATGAGAAAACAAGTGATAGATGGTAGTAATACTACAGGATTTCAAAGAACAGGATTGCTTGCAACTAATGGATATGTAAAGACTCCAAATGGGAAGGTTGGTATACAGACTTTATGTTTAGAAGAGGATGCTGCAAGAAAAGTAAAAAAAACAAAAGATGGTGTAATATTTAGGTTAGATAGGTTAGGAATTCCTTTGGTAGAGATAGCAACTGAACCAACAATGAATGATCCGGAACAAGTAAAAGAAGTTGCATATAAAATTGGCCAGATATTAAGAAGTACGAAAGTAAAGAGAGGTATAGGTACTATAAGGCAAGACCTTAACATCTCAATTAAAGATGGAGCTCGTGTTGAAATTAAAGGTGTTCAAGATTTAGATTTAATTCCTACAATAGTTAAAAGAGAGGTTCAAAGACAATTATCCCTCTTAGAAATAAAAAATGAATTACAAAATAGAAATGCTCAAGTTCCAAATAAAATATACGATGTTAAGGAAATATTTAAAAATACATCTTCTAAGATAATTGCTAATTCTCCACATGTCATGGCTATAAAATTATGTGGATTTGGAGGCTTACTTGGAAAAGAAGTGCAGCCAGGTAGAAGATTTGGAACTGAACTTTCTGATTATGCAAAAAAAAGAGGCGTTGGCGGCATAATTCATACTGACGAACTTCCTGCTTATGGAATTAGTAAAGAAGAAACTGAAAATCTTAAAGATTATTTAAATGTTAGTGATGAAGATGCAGTTGTAATGGTAGTTGGTGAAAAGGAGAAATGTATTGAAGCTTTAAAAGAAGTTCAAAAGCGTGCTAAGCTTGCAATAAAAGGAGTACCTGAAGAAACTCGTAGAGCATTAAGTGATGGTAATACTGAATATTTAAGACCATTGCCAACAGCAAGCAGAATGTATGTAGAAACTGATATTCCTCCAGTCCCTATAACCAAAGAATATATAGAAAAAATAAAATCTAATCTTCCAGAACTTCCAGAAGAGAAAATGAGGAGAGTTATGAGTGAATATAACATAAGTGAAGATTTAGCATCTCAATTACTTAAAAAAGATCGGATTGACATTTTTGAAAAAATTATGGAAAAAGTGAATTTAGAAGGTAAGATTGTTGGTGCCACTTTGGCATATTCATTAGATGAAATTAGAAGAGAAGGTCATGACATTGATAAATTAACTTTCAACGATTTATTAGATGTATTTAAATTATTAGAAAATAAAGAAATATCAAAAGATGCTATCAATGAAATATTGGCATACATGACAGATAAAAATTGTTCTGCAGAAGAAGCAGCAGAAAAATTAGACCTAAAACTACTTAGCGAGGATGAAATCAAATCGATCATTGATGAAATAATATCAGAAAATATTGAGTTAATTAAGGAAAGAGGAATGAATGCTATTGGACCAATAATGGGAATGTCCATGAAAAAACTTAGAGGTAAAGCTGATGGAAAAGTAGTAAATAAAATTGTTACTAAAAAAATTCAAAAGTTGGTATCATGAGATATGATATTATTGTAGTTGGAGCTGGACCTGCAGGTTTAACTGCAGGTTTATATGGAGGAAGACAGGGTGATAATGTCCTAATTTTAGAGAAAGGTCGTGTTGGTGGAAAAGGTTTGGAAATTCCATATATTGAAAATTATCCTGGTTATAAAAAAGTTAAAGGAATGGTTTTAATAGAAAAAATGAAAGAACAAGTTTCTCCACTTGTTGATATAAAAGAACTTGAAGAGGTTAAAAGTATTAAACATGAAAATTCAAAATTTATTGTTACTACCACAAAAAACAAATATTTAAGTAAGGCTGTTATTTTAGCAACTGGAACTACACACAGAGAATTAAATGTTCCAGGAGAAAAAGAATTTAAAGGAAGAGGTGTCAGTTATTGTGCTATATGTGATGGACCTCTATATATAAATAAAAATATTTTAGTGGTTGGTGGTGGGAATAGTGCTGTACAAGAGGCTATATATCTCAAAAGCATAGGATGTAAAGTTAAACTAGTACATAGAAGAAATAAATTAAGAGCTGAAAAATATTTACAAAAGAAACTTAAAGATTTAAATATTCCTGTAATTTGGGATTCAGTTGTAGAAAAAATAAGAGGCAATAATTCAGTTGAAGAGGTAGTTTTATACAATAAAAAAACAAAAGAAAAGAAAATTGTTGAAGTTGACGGTGTTTTTATAGCAATAGGTGAAATACCTCTCAATAAGTTAGCTAGAGATCTTGGAGTCAAGCTTGATAAAAGAGGATATGTAATGACTGATGAGTTTCAAAGGACAAATGTTCAACATGTATATGCTGCGGGAGACATTACACATACTCCAAATCAATGGATTGTAGCATGTTCTGAAGGTGCAATAGCAGCATTAACAGCACATAACGATCTTTTACGGGGACAAAAATGATTGTAATTATTGATAATTATGGTCAATACAACCACAGGATATATAGAACATTAAGATATTTAGGAATAAAGTGTAAATTGATTGAGAATAATACATCAGTTAAAGAGATCGAAAAAATGGATCCTTTGGGACTTATCATTGGTGGTGGACCATCTATTGAAAGATCAGGCAATTGTAAAGAATATATAAAGAAACTTGATATACCTATCTTAGGAATATGTTTAGGACACCAACTCATAGCATTAGTATTTGGTGGAAAATTACGTAGTGCAGAATTTGAAGAATATGCAATGGTAGAAATAGATATAATAGATGAAAATGATATATTTATTGGTTTAGGCCCAAAAATGAGAGTATGGGCATCACATAAAGATGAAGTAATAAAATTACCATCTAATTTTGAGTTGTTAGCAAGTTCTAAAATGTGTAAAATAGAAGCCATGAAACATTGCAAGAAACCTATTTATGGTGTACAATTCCATCCAGAAGTTCATCACACTGAAAACGGTGAAAAAATATTTGCAAATTTCTATGAAGTTTGTAAAAGGTGAAAAAATGTTTAAACCTCAAGAATTCATAGAAGAAGCTGTAGAAAATATCAAAAAAACTGTTGGGAAATCAAAAGCAATAATAGCACTTTCAGGAGGAGTAGATAGTTCTGTAACAGCTTTTTTAGCAAAAAAAGCATTAGGGGATAGATTGATTGCAGTATTTGTAAATCATGGATTATTAAGAGAAGGTGAAGCTAAAGAAATTAGAAAATTTTTTAAGGACAAACTGAATTTTAGGTATGTAGATGCTTCAAAAAGATTTTTAGATGCACTTAAAGGTGTTAAAGACCCTGAAAAGAAAAGAAAAATTATAAGTAAAGTATTCATTGAAATATTTGAAGAAGTCGCCAGAGAAGAAGATGCAAAATATTTATTACAAGGTACAATAGCACCTGATTGGATAGAAAGTAGAGGAAAAATAAAATCTCACCATAATGTTGTACTTCCTAGTGGTTTAGTACTAAAAGTTGTTGAACCTCTTCGTGATCTCTATAAAGATGAAGTTAGAATATTGGCAAAAGAATTAGGACTTCCTGAAAAAATAATTAAAAGACAACCATACCCAGGCCCAGGACTTGCTGTTAGAATACTTGGTGAAATCACTCCTCAAAAAATTGAGATATGTAGAAAAGCCAATAAAATTGTTGAAGAAGAGGTAATTAAGAGAAATTTACATGAAAAATTATGGCAATATTTTGCAGTGCTTACAGACACAAAAGTTACTGGTGTTAAAGGTGATAAAAGGGATTATGGATATCTTGTAGTTATAAGGATTGTAGAATCTTTAGATGCCATGACAGCCAAAGTTCCTAAATTACCATGGGACTTTTTAAAGAAAGTATCTCAGAGAATAACCTCTGAAATACCTGAAGTTACACATGTAGCTTTATCTATAAGTGATAAACCACCAAGTACTATAGAATTAGCATGATAAAATTAAAGTTTAGAAGACCATCGCCTGCAGCAAGGAAAGCTATGTGTGATGTAGCATCTAACTCTAAAACTTATTTGTATAAATATAGCTTAATATCCAAAGCTGAAGAATTAGTAAAAAAAATAACAGGTCATAAATATGCTAGGGTTGTTAATTCTGGAGATTCTGCAATAATGGCTGTGATGAATATATTGGAAGAGCCGTTTTTAATACCTGATGAAGGTGGATGGAAAGGATTTATAGAAATAGCAAAAATATTGAATAAAAAAATTTTGAAAGTCCCTACAAATTTAGGAATAATTGATCCTTCCTTTTTTGAGGAATATCTAGATAAATTAAATGATAAACCTTCTGCGCTTTTTGTCACAAGTTTTGCAGGTTATACAGCTGAACAGCCAATAAAAAAATTATATAAAATTTGTGATAAACATGATATTCTTTTAGTTGAAGATTCTTCTGGAAGTATTGGAGATCCAAAAAGAAAATTATGTAATGCATCACACAGCCATATCATTGTTGCATCTACAGGCTCCCCAAAAATTGTTAATGTAGGAAATGGAGGATTTATATCAACAAACGACAAAAAAATATTAAAGCAATATTTAATAAGAATGATTAGGGCAGATCCTATTACTTGTGCAGGGATGATCGAAGAGTTGAAAAGAGCCCCTGATGTTTTTGACAAAGTTGTAAATGCAGTGACTTACCTTAAGAAAAATATAGATAATGTATTTCATAAAAATAAAAGAGGAGTAAATATAATTTTACCATCAGATAATCCAAAAAAAGATAGATTTAAAATTAAAAAACATATAAACATCGAAAAAAATATAATCGTGACTTGCCCAAGATATGAAAGAATTAACAAGAAAGCCATATCTATTGAAATAAAAAATATAGAACCAAAATGTCTTTCTAAAGAAAACTTAGATAAGATTTTAGATTTACTTTCTAAACTTCAATTGTCAAAAGAGTAGTTCTTTCTATTAAGGCATTTTCAACTCCAACAACTTCAACTTCTTTTCCAAGATTATATAACTTTTTTAAATAACTTTCGTTGGGTTTCAATACTTCATTGTTCTTTTCAAATCCAAAATCTTTAATAAATTCTTCTATAATATCTTCATCGCATCCTAAAAATACAGCACAAAACTTTTCTGTATCATCTTTTATTCCAACAATGTCTAATGCTTTTGATATTTGCCTTTCTCCGGCAGTTCTAACACAAATTTCAATGCCTAAATCATTTGCAATGTTTTCATTTCTTTTCATGGCATTTAATGCATGTATCACAGCATGCTTAACATGTCTCTTGCCACCTATAGCTCTAGCATCCATTAATTGTATAACACAATCATATTTCTTTATTTTTTCAATTGCTGCGTCAATATCTTCAATTTTACCTTTAAGCCCTAATATTTTCATTCTCATAGACTTCCAGTAATAATCTGTTAGCACCACTTACAAATGCATCCACACTAGCCATGACAATATCTGGTTGCGTACTCCTTGCAGATATTATTTTGTCTTTATATTTTAATTTAACCATTACATCAATTAAAGCATCTGTTCCGCCAGTTATTGCATCTACATGATATTCCTCCAAGGAAATATCTGCAAAATAGTCTAAACATTTTTTCATAGCTTTTATTGCGGCATCTACTGGTCCTACTCCAGTGCTTGATTCAAGAATCTCCTTCCCGTTTATTTTGAGTTTAACAGAAGCTGTTGGAGTTACTTTATTTCCAGATACTACTGTTACCTCCTGAACTTCAACAATCTTCTTAGAAGGTATACCTAACACATCTTCTGTTATTGCCTGAAGATCCGCATCAGTTACACATTTACCTTTATCTCCCAACTCTTTAATTCTTTGAAATATTTCATTTAACTGCTTATCATTTACTTTAACTTTTAACCTTTCTAAATGTTTTTTTAATAAACTTCTCCCTATATGTTTTCCAAGTACAAATCTACGCTTATGTCCAACCATCTCTGGAGTTATTGGTTCATAAGTTTCTGCTTTTTTAATTACACCATTTGCATGTATTCCTGATTCATGTGCAAATGCATTTTCGCCAACTATTGCCTTGTTTGGCTGTAAATACATACCTGTTAATCTTGCTACCATTTTTGATGTTTCATAAAGCTCATTTATTTTGATATTAGTTTTAATATTGTAAAGTGAGTGTAATGCAACTACGACTTCCTCAAGAGCTGCATTGCCAGCTCTCTCACCTATACCATTTACAGTTACATGAACTTCATTTGCACCAGCTCTTATTGCTGACAATGAATTTGCAGTAGCTAATCCAAAATCGTTATGACAATGTGCAGCAAGAGGTACATCTAATTTACTTAATTTTTTGTAAAAATCATATGCCCTTTCTGGTGTTAAAACGCCAACTGTGTCACAAGCACATATTCTTTGTGCTCCTGCATTTATTCCTTCAGTAAATATTTTTTTTAAAAAATTGAAATCACTTCTTGTTGCATCTTCAGCTGATAACTCCACCACTAATCCATGCTCTAAAGCATATTCAACAGATTCGATTGCCTGTTCTAAAATTTCATTTTTGGTTTTTCGCATTTTGTATTGTATATGGATATCAGATGTAGGAATAACCAGATGTATACTATCAACGTCACATTCTATTGCAGAATCTATATCTTGTTTTAATGCTCGTGCAAAACTACATATTTCTGCAGAAAGTCCTTCTGAAGCTATTTTTTTAATGGCATCCCTTTCCCCTGCTGAAGTAATTGCAGAACCTGCTTCTATTATATCTACACCTATAGAATCTAATTTTATGGCTATTCTAAGCTTTTCTTCTGGTGTCAATGATACTCCTGGCGTTTGTTCTCCATCACGTAATGTTGTATCAAGTATTTTAACTTTCAATTTTCTCCCTTCTCATTATTTTTTTAGAACATTTATTATCCTTGTCAAGCTTTTATGTAACCTTATTTCATATCTTTCAAGGATTTTAAATTTTGTTTTCCCAATTATTTTATCAATGTCCACAAAGTGAGGGGATGCCATACATAAGATTCCATTGTCTTTAAGATTATCTTTTGCTGAAAGTAAAAATTCATAATAAAGTTTAGATAATTCCTCACCTTTAGTAGATGTAGATATACCATATGGTGGATCTGTAACTATTGCATCTACCTTTTCCTTTAATTTTATTTTTCTTGCATCTTCCTGGAACACTTTAAAATCTTTTATTCCAAAATATTTCAAATTTTCTATTGCTCCTTTAACCATTTTTTTATCAATATCACATCCAATTACTTTAATTCCTATCATCCCTGCTTCTATTAATACACCGCCAGCACCGCAAAATGGATCTAAAATTTTTTCACCTTTTTTAACTCTAGCAAGATTTACCATACACCGTGCAATTTTTGGATCTAATGAAGAAGGATGGAAAAACGGTCTTTTATGGGGTTTGGCAATATTAAAATGTTTTTTATTTATTTTACCAACCCTTATACCAAAAAAAACCTTTGAATCATTAAACACTACTCTGACAAAACTTTCTGGATTTTCGAGATTTACTTTTGAACTTGACAATCTATCGATTATACCACCTATCTTCACTTCCATCTCTCTAGAACTAATTTCAGAATTTATTCTTTTTACTCTTACTGCAAATGTTTGGCCAAGTATAGAATCCCAATCAACTTTTAATATTTTATCTTTTAAATTTTCAATATTTGTCATGAAAAGTAACTTAGATACTTCGTGTGCATAAGCAAGCCTATTTACAAGTATTTCACCAACATCTTCATCACTTGAAACTACCATTATACCATCTTTTTGATACTTTACGTTGTAGTTGTTGCATTCAACGTCCAAAACTGCCTTTACTTCAGAATATGGTATTTTTGGGTGCTCTCGGGATAAAATTAAAAGAAATTCCATGTTCTCTGCCACACAGATTCTGGAATTAATAATGATAGATTTTTTTTGATAACTTCTTTAAATAACTTTGAATATTTGTCCATATCACCATATTTAGATAATAATTCCTCAATATTATTTTCTTTAATTTTCCTGAATAGGTAATCTAGTTGTTTATCATTCATTAAACTTAAAATTTTTTTGATTAATAATTGTATTCTAAGTTCTTTACCATATTTTTTGTAATATTCTTCATGATATTTCTTTAATATTTTAGGATTATTTTCTTCAATGGCTTCTTTAAGTACTTCTGTAGCTATTTTTGCAGCTGAAAAACCCAATATTAATCCACCATAAGTTGTTGGTTTCACTTGTGATGCTGCATCTCCAATTAATATTGTTCTACCATTGTATATTTTTTTAAATTCTGGAGCAGGTACAAACCCTCTGTATTTTTCTAACACGCCTTTCACCTTATATTTATCCATTATTCTGTATAGATCTTTTTCATTTCCTGACAATAATCCTATTCTTGCCAATTTTTTTGATAAAGGTATCATCCATGCAAATCCTGGGAGTAATTTAGAAAATAAATGTATTTCCACACAATCTTTCTCGATATTATCGACTTCAACTAAATATTGAATGGCAGGGATTAGTTTTGAAACAGCCTTAGAATTATACCCACTTGCATCAACTACGAACTTTGCTTTCACAATTTTGTTTTTTACATATACTTTGGCATCATCATGATTTATTTTTTCTACTTTATGTCCCAAAAATACATCAACACCATTTTCAATGGCTTTGTTCAACAAATATTGATCATATTTTACTCTATCTATCACATATCCAACATAATCTTCTTTAGAAACATTTATAGATATATTAGATGGTGAATATGCTCTGGCTTTCCTAACCTTATTTATTATAACATTTTCAGGTAGGGGATTTAATTTTGATATTTTTCTTGATACTAATCCAGCACATTGGAGTGGAAGACCTACTTGTTTTTTCTTTTCATATATACAAACATTAAACCCTTCTTCGGCTAAAAATCTAGCAACTGTAGAACCTATAGGTCCAGCTCCAATTACAATGACATCATATTTCATTTTTACCAGCCTTATTTTTTTGATTCATAAGATGATATCAGTTGATTTATCTTTTCCTCAAATTCTTCTGGTCTTGGAATTTTTCTCAAAATAAGTGGTGCAATATCATGGCCACCTCTAATCTCCATGTCACCTACGTTGAACATCCTATCAATTATTCCTTGATGTATTGTTATATCCACTATTTTAGGATAATGTATGTAGGCCCTCTCTTTTCTAAGAAAACCACTCTCAACTATCAATCTATGATCTGTTAGTATATAGTTTGTGAATTTCCAAGATAGGAAATCTAAGAATATTGATAATATAAGAATAATACCAATGAATGCGAAAATATAAGTCAGCAATGTTATTAGAGGTAGAGGTATTAGTGTTTTCTCAATGTCATAAAGAAAATTCATAGCTAATGGAAATAAATATATTAAAATTAGAAGGAATATCAATTTCACTGGTAAATTTGTGTAAAGTATTATATTTGGACGTGTTTTATAAACAATATTCTCCATTGTTATCACCGGTGTCTACTTATGATCCATGAAAATATAAGGATAGAAGAGACAAACATAAATTTGATTACAGACATTGTTAATCATAATTTATATTCTTTTATTATATCTCAAAGAACAAAACTTAAAAACTACATTTATAGAAATCCGTATTTTTTAATTTCCTTTGAACCTGTTTCTATAGATGATTCGTCGCCAAAAATTGTTAAATTGATGGCAAAGGCTAGTAGGAAGGCAGGAGTAGGCCCAATGGCCTCTGTTGCTGGAACTATTTCACAACTCTCATTGGAATATCTAATTAGGAAAGGCTCTAGGCAAAGTATTGTAGATAATGGTGGTGATATAAGTTTAATAAATAAAAGGAAAAAGGTTATTGTAGGTCTTTATGCTGGAGATTCACCATTTTCAGGTAAAATAGGGTTCAAAATTAAAAAAAATAAAAAACCTTTGGGAATATGTACATCTTCAGGAACTGTAGGTCATTCAATAAGTTTTGGTAGAGCAGATGCAGTAACTGTTTTTGCAGAAAATGCTAGTGTTGCAGATGCAATTGCAACTTCAATAGGAAATTATGCAACAGGTAAAAAAGATGATGAAGCTTTACAGAATGCACTAGATAGAGCAGATGACCTTAAGGAACATTTTAAAGGTGTTTTGATAATTGTGGGTGAACATGCAGGCGTAGTTGGTAAAATACCTAAACTAGTCGCTACAAATAAAAAGGTTGTCTTAAGTGAATTATGGGAAATATAAGCCTCAGATCGCCCATCATTCATCACAATTCACTCAGAGCTCATAGGGATCATCATAGGGCTAAAAGTAATTGTTTATCCAAACATCACTCCAGTTTCTTTTCTGAAATCCTCTTTTCTTTCGACAGTTAAAATCTTATCAATAGCTTTAATGAAGTCACTCATGGTTACTTCTTCTCTTCCATCTCTAATTGCAAACATTCCTGCTTCAGTACAAATAGCCTTTATATCTGCACCTGATGAACCTTCAGTCATCTTAGCTAATGATGATATATCAACATCGTCAGCTAAAGACATGTCTTTTGTATGAATCTTTAATATCTCTTTTCTACCTTCCTCATCTGGTAGAGGTACTTCTATTAATCTGTCAAATCTTCCGGGTCTTAGTAGTGCAGGATCTAAAATATCTGGTCTATTTGTAGCTGCAATTATACCAACATTTCCTCTTGATTCAAAGCCATCAAGTTCTGCTAATAGCTGCATTAAGGTCCTCTGAACTTCTCTATCACCAGATGTGGAGCTTCTTAATCTTCTGGCAGCTACAGCATCTATTTCATCTATGAAAATTATACTTGGTGACTTTTCTTTAGCTAACTCAAAAACTTCTCTTACTAATCTTGCTCCTTCTCCAATATATTTCCTGACAAATTCTGAAGCAACCACTTTTATGAATGTTGCATTTGTTTCATGGGCAACAGCCTTTGCTAGCAATGTTTTTCCAGTTCCAGGTGGTCCATATAGGAGTACACCTTTTGGAGGTTCTATACCTACTTTTTCAAATAGTTCTGGTTTTTTAAGTGGTAATTCCACTGTTTCTCTAACTTCCCTAATTTGTTTTTTCAATCCGCCAATTTGATCATATCCAACTTCTGGTCTCTTTTCAACTTCCATTCCAACAACTGCAGGATCTTTCTCACTTGGTAGAACATCTACTATGTTAAATGTTTGTTGATTAAGGGCAACTCTTGTTCCAGGTTCTATTTTTTTACCATCTAAATTTTTTGGACGATTAACAACAAAATATGGTCCTGTACTACTTTTCACTGCCACTCTTTCGTCGTCCAATATTTCAGTGACAGTGCCTATTACTAATGGCGGTGTCCTAAGTCTTTCAATTTCACTTCTCAATGACCTAACTTCTCTGTCCAGTCTCATTTTTTCGTTTTCTATTAATAATTTATCCTTCTCTAGTTTCCTGATTTTCCACATTAAATTCCTTTTGATTCGTTTATTCTCCTCTCTGAGCATCCTTATTTCTTTTTTAAGATTTTCAATTCTTTTGAATAATTGTGCAGGAGAATCTCGCATAATTCTTTAACACTCCTATTAAAATTATCTATACATATTTTTTGTTTCACTAATATTTAAACTTTAATTCAATTTGTTCTATCTTTATACACAGATCTTTACAATATGAGAAAATAAAAATTTTTAACTAAAAACATGAATAGCAAATATAAAAAATTCATATTTTAAAAAATAAAAGCTAATTTAAAAAGGTGTGAAAATGAGTAATTTGAAAATAAATGTATCAAAATATCTCCTAATAATTCTAATGATAGCATTTTTCACAAGATTGATTCCAAGCAAGCTTACAATACTTGTAGGCAATGATGCTTATGTTCACAAGGATATTGTTATAAGATTAGCAAATGAAGGATTAGGAATTTTGTCATGGAACCTGAAATCTATAACAGGAATAAGTCAATATGGTTATCCTGTTCTTTTCCATCTTCTTTCTTTAGCAATTTATAAAATTTTTCAAACAAAACTAGTATTTTTCTTAATACCTCCTGTTTTAAGTATTTTCACAATATTTATATTTTATAAAATGGCATGTGAAATTTTCAATAATAAAAAGATAGGACTTGCATCTACATTTTTATTTGCTTTTGCTCCATCCTATTTTGTAAGGACGTCTATATTCATACCAGAATCTTTAGGACTTTTCTTCTTTATTTCTATACTTTATTTACTTGTAAAGTATATAAAATCCATAGAAGGGCATGAGAATTTAAAAAATTTTGAATTAAGAAACTTTTTTAAAATATTTACAGGAGAAAAAAAATTTATAGTTGCAGCAATAGCATTGTTTATATTATATGTTTTTACACATAGAGGGTGGGTATTCCTCCTTCTTACTTTACTTCTTTTACTCCTGGTTTTCTTATTACCATCAATTAAAAAAGAACCAAAATTATTGCCTATAATTGTCATATTATTAGCTTTATTTGGTTTTATATTTATTAAAAATGCAGAAAGGTTACAAACACAAACTGTAGCATTTTTAGGGTTTTTCAAATGGTTAGGTGCCATTCAATTAGTTTTAGGCGTATATGCAATTTTTAAATATTTTAAATCTAATAATCCAATTTATAAATTTATAGTTTTGTGGGCAATATTATTTATTTTTGCTGGTGCATATTCCTTTAGATTTAGGGATCCATATTTAGCAATTCCTATATGTATTTTGGCAGGTCCTATACTATTAAAATTTATAAATACTATAAAATCCTTCAAAATAAATAAAAAATTGAAACCATTTGTTTTATTATTGCTTTTATCAATAGTTGTTTTACAAGGCGTTGCCGTATCTTATTCAAGTGTCGCAAAACCAACAGAAAGGCATTTAGCTGCTTTCAATTTTATAAAAGACAACACGCCAAAAAATTCAATTTTCCTTGCTAGTAGGGACGATGCATATTTACTAGTAGGTGAGACTGAAAGAAAAGATATTATTTTACAAAAAAGTGTGTATCAAGGGTTATTTGATAAACCACCTTCACTTAATGAGGTACGTACTGTCCAAAACGATGTTAATGAAATGCTAAATTCTCCATTATTAAATGAAGTTTATTTCCTGTTAGAGAAATATAATGTTACATATATATATTTAGCTAAAGGAACTTACAATAATTCAACGTTAAGTAAATATATGGCATTTGATCCACATTTTAAACCATTATTCATCTCCAGAGATGCAATAGTTTATCAATATGTGGCAGAACCGAAACTAACAAGAAAAGAAAAATTAAACATCAATGAAAAAAGCATAAAATTTATTGAAGAATTTTGGAATGGATATTCATATTCTGATACAATAGGTACTTCTCTATACAATGACACATTGGATATCGAGTTTAGAGATGTTTTTCCAGGAAGTCCTGACTTGAATGCTATGATTTCTCTACTCTACAATAATCTCTCTGAAAAATACCCCGAGTTAAAAACAAGGTCAGAATATATAATAGATTGGTTAGCTTGTAAGCAATTAGATAATGGATCTTTTGTTGGTGGGACAAGTCCACCAGAAGAATATACGCTTACAACTATGAGTACAATATATCCTCTACTTCAATTTAATTCTGGGAATGAGAAACATAAGATAATAGTTAAAAAAGGAATTGAATATGTTGAGTCCCAGACATCGAAGGATTCTATTCAGGTTTCGAACTTTTATGAAAATTCCAATGATTATTTAAGTTTAAAAACAGATTCTCAAGTTAGTGGCATGTATCCAAAAAATAAAAAGGGAATTATCGAGAAAGTAATATCAAAACAAAGAGAAGATGGCTCATGGCATGATGAAACATATAAAAACATTGGAATTTTAAAAGGTTTATGTCTCTACTATAATTATACGAAAGATCCTAGGGTGTTAGATAGTATAAAAAAAGGTGCTAAATGGCTTAAATCACATCAAACAAACTTTGGTAAATTTAAAGATGATGGTAATCCAGAATATTGTATAAGTCAATATGCAGATGCCTGTATTGTATACCATGTTGCAGGCGATGAAAGTTCAATGAAAAAAACATTGAATTATATATTTTCAAAGAAAATAGAAGATGATCCAACACCTCTAAGATCCTATCTAACTTTAATTTATGATCTTAGCATGATTTATGGTAATGAAAAAGCATTGAATTTAGCAGAAAGAATAATATGATAAGTCTTGCAAAATACAGAGATAAATACTTTGCTGTCAGTACTTTAAGTGGTAAAGTTGTATCAAGTAGTTTAGGAAGAAAAAGGCCTGAATTAGCAATTAAAGACCTTAAAATAATTGTTGGTAATTTTTCTGAAGATAATTCTATCGCAATTAGATTAGGAAAAGCTTATTATGGTAAAAAAGTTAAATTTAAAATTTTAAATTTAACAACTGGCTTTCAAAGGAAAGTTTTAGAAAAAGTTTCAGAAATACCGTATGGACATGTAACGACATATAAAGACATTGCAAATTCACTTGAAACTAAAGCTTATCGTGCAATTGGCAATGCCCTCAGCCATAATCCTTTACCAATAGTCATTCCATGTCATAGAGTTGTAAGGAGTGATCACAAAGTAGGAGGATATCGTGGTGGAACCAGAATGAAAGAAGAAATACTTAAGAATGAAGGTATTAAAATAAAAAACCATAGGATTTTAAATTTTAAAAAACATTATGTGGAACTCTGTGTTAGGCAATAGCTTTCTTTTCTAGAAAATCTGGCAATTCTGAGGAATCTCTTGGACCAACCACAACTTTCCAACCAGTTTCATCTTCAATTTCACCACTAACTGATGCTGCAAGCCCTGGAATTATTAAAGTTCTATGTTTGACCTTTTCTTCTATCCCTGTTTCTTTGATTAAATCTGCTACTGCTTTTCCATTAAATTGACCTCCAGCCACCGAAACATCTACAGCTTTACCTCCAGTATCAAGTACTAACAAATAGCAATTAGCTTTACCTGATTTTAAGTCACCTTCAACAGTATAATATGTTAATGAAAAATTAGTTGTTATAATCACTGGTGAATTTTCGTCTACTTTACCAAACTCATATAAACCAGGATCTACAGCTTGAGGCTTTCTTGGGTCTGTGTAAATAGATTGTCTAAGTGTTAATACAGGTAACAATTCCCAAACTTCTGTGCCTCGTAGTATTAGTATATCAGCATATCTGTTGATTAGTGCAGCAGCTACCATGGCTTCTCTTATACCTTTCTCAATCTCATCAGTGCTGTACATTCTTGCTAATGCAGGTACACCCATAATTGGAAATCTGAAATCATCATCCTTTTCTTCTATAGCTAATCTCCTTATCATTGTAAAATTATCCAGAGTATCGCCTATTGCTTCACCAACCAATGTACCTGGATCTAGAATAATATCTTCAACTCCTAAATTTCTAAGTTTACGTGAAAGTTCTTTCATTTTTTCTAAATCTGATTGTATAAATAATACTAAAGGACAATCATATTTTTTAGCTAATTCTGCCATTTCATCTATATTTTCTTCTGTTGCAGCATAAATTATCGGTCTTTCATCCCCAACAACTTTAAGTGCAGCCTCCATTGACTTTGAGTTGAATGAGCAAAGAATTAATGGATATTTTGAATTTTTCAATTTTTCCGCGGCCTTAGCAAATTTTTCAGGATCATTTGATTTATTCCTTAATGCAATTGCATCTAATGTTAATTTTTCTCCAGTCCTTTCTATTTCAAATTTTTCTAATCTTTTTACCTTTTCCATAAAATTTTCTTCATCAGTAACATCGATAGCTAAAGCCGTTGGGTTATAAAAAGTTAGTTGATACCTATAAAGAACCTCATCGCCACCAATAGTAACCTTTTTCTTTCCTTTGCCAAATGTTATTTCTTTTACAGCAGGTGCTAAAAGTTCTTCAAGTTTCTCTTTTTCAGCCCCTGACAACAATGGACAATCTTCTATTTTTTTCTTTTTTTCCAATAATTTTGTTGCAAATGCCATACAAGATGATTCTCCACAACGACCACAATTAGTTTTTGGAAGTAACTTATAAATATCCATCGCTGTAAGTTCCATAACTATTGCCTCCAATAGCAGCTACTCAAGTTGAGTTATCCAATTGCTAATATCATCGTGATCTGCTGTGAGATATTCTTTTGTGAATGTATTAGCTACTTCACGTAATAATTTTACAGATAATGGATGTAACATCATAAAAAGGTCAACACCGCAAAGCATAGCTGTTAATCCAGTTATTATTTCCCAAAGAGGTCCTCGGTAATCAGTAGGTCCCCATTCATCTTTTTTCATCCATGCTTCCCTTGATCCCCAAGCATTCGTAGTTCCTGAAGACATAGGCATCTGTAAATCTGTATCACCTTTTAATGCAGATAATCTAGTTCTAATCATCACATCAATAGAGAATTCTATTCCATAACCAAGTGCACATGTTGTTGGATCCATCACAATATCTTCATGGCTCAATCCTTCTTTAAGTAAATATTTGTTCAGAGTTTTTTGCATGTTTATATCAGTAATGGCCCAAGATAATACAGCATGATCATATTCTATTGCAGCTTTAGCAACTCTTTTATAATCTAAATCAAGGTTTGCAGATGCTAAAAGACACCTTTCACCTTCTGCAGCTTCTGCAGCTTTTTCTAATACGATAGGATCTTTTTTTGGGTCTCCTGACCCTCCTATTACTAAAGGAACATCTACAGCCTGTAAAACTTCTTCTATATCTTTGGCAGCATCTTTAGGTGATTTATCCATAACTTTAGGGCCTGTACCAATTAAATGAATGGTAACCATGTCTGCTCCATATTCCTTCACAGCTTTTTTTGCCCATTCTCCGGGGTCGTCCATCACATCTTCAAAATGTTCTCTTATAGGCCGTGGAAGACCAGGCATTGGTATATCAAAAACATCGAATGTAACTACTGGTGGATTTGGTTGTGGTTCTTCAAACCTATATAATGCTTTTTGACCTCCTAATCTAATTTCTTTCCTATTCTTTCCGCCTCCTAATTTTACTTCATTTATTTTTCCAGGATATGATTTTATAGGTGGTTCAAATTCTATTTTTTCTTCTTTTTCAATTTTTTCTTTTCTTTCTTCAACAACTTTTTGAGCTTCTTTTATTACAGGCATTAGTTGAAGTTCAAGGCTGTCAACTTCAATCTTAAAATTTTCTAATTCAATTGATTCCACATCTTCAAGTAATTTTAAAAGTTTATTTATCTCCTTCATTTTAATTCCTCTTTTCATTTTCAATTGTTAATATTGAATTTAAAATTTTTTTTACAGCCTTTACAGATTTTGCATTTTCAGGTAACTCTATAAGTGGTTTACCTTCCATATCGTATTTTTCAACTAATGGATCCTCAGGTATTATTCCAATTACTTCTAATCCGCATTTTCTTGCTTTTTGTATTAGTTCATCTTTATATTCTTCCTTAGCACGGTTTATAATTAAAAAAAGTTTTTTAAATTTAATTTCAAGTTCTTTGGCTAATTCAGCTATTCTTTTTGCAGTCATTATTCCTCGTTGCGAAGAATCTGTTACAACTAACATTATATCTACGTCTTGCGTTGTTCTCCTACTTAGATGTTCTAAACCTGCCTCAGTATCAATTACTACATAATCATAATTGGAAGATAGTTCAGCTATTATCTTCCTTAGCATAGTATTAACAGCACAATAACAGCCACTCCCTTCAGGCCTACCCATTACAAGTAAATCAAAATTTTTTGTTTCAACTAGTACTTCCATAGTTCTATATTCCAAAATACTCCATTTATCAACGCCTGGTGGTATTTTACCAGTGGAAGTTTCTTTTTTTAATTCTTCTCTCACATCTCCTAAAGTTTTTTCGTAATTTACTCCCAATGCATCTGCTAAATTTGAATCTGGATCAGCATCGATTGCAAGGATATCTTTTCCAGTTTTAATTAAATGTCTAATTAAATGAGCAGCCACCATCGTTTTTCCAGTGCCGCCTTTACCACTAACTGCGATTATCATTAAATCCCTATTTTTTCTTTTTTATTATAATCTTTTCAGCATATATTTTGGCGTTCTTCAACACAATTCTTACCCCACCAGAGGTTGGCAACGCCAATTCAGGTGCATAAACAGTCGGAGTTTCTTCTGCTTCTTCTTTTTTTTCCTTTGTAACTTCTTTTTCTTCTTTCCACCTTTTTACAATTGGGTGTCCTTTCTCTTTTAAAAATTCTTTTATTTCTTCTATTGTAACAGCTTCTTCTTCTGTCGGTATTTTATCTCTCAATTCCTCTGGTATGAAATCAAATACCATTTCCTTGATTTCTTTTGGCATCCATACAATTCTTTCGTATCCACCATCAGCCCTTAAAAATTTTGGTGATCGCATATATTCAATAGATAAGCCACAAAAACCTTCAACTTGTTTTCCACCAGAACATTGACCGGCCATGGTTGAAAATGGTATACCTAATGGTGTTTCTCCTTTGTAATTCCTATGTACAATGCCTATACCATCCAATTCAGGTATGTAAAATGCTATTGCTTCAAAACATCCGCAAGAAGTATGAGGATATTCAAAAACACTGTGTAAATATACTTTTTCTATTGTACCTTGTGATTTTTCCAGTACTGCATCATTTGCACCACTATATTCACCCCTAATTTCATCTATAACTTCCCCCTTTTCTACTTCGAATATAGGACCCTCAGGATCTATTTTATGTGCGGCCCTACAATCAAACCAATTCATGGCACCACATAATGCAGGCCTGTCAGGAGTTACTATACAAACATGAGTGGGTGCAAAAGATTGGCACATCACACAACCATAAAATACATCTACATCTTCTTCTGAAAGTTCTCTTACTCGAGCATCTCTTTTTTCATATACTTTACGTGCCTCTTCTACAAATTCTTTCACTTTTTCTTCATCAGTGATTAAAGTTACAGATATTTTATCTATAATATTGAATTCTTCTTTGAATAATGCAATTAGTACTTCTCCTAAATGTTTCAATCTAAATCCAGCTTCCTTTGCCTCTACACTAACTCTACACCAAATTTGATCTCTCTGATTTAAATGCATAAATCCTTGAACATAATTGCATAATTCATGTATTTTTCTTTCTATAACTCCTTCAAGGTCTTCTTCAAGGTCTTTTCCAGCTATTTCAATTTTTATACCAAATGGATGCCTCTCACCTTGTTTCATTTCGTCAAGATCGGGGCCAATAACTTTTATTCTGCCATCTTCCACATCCTCTTTAACTCTTACAAGTTCTGCACCTATGGATTTTGGACCTGCCAGCTCAACAAACATGTTAGCTGATCTTATTCTTTCACCCTCGTATGCTGCTCCAACATTCACTGGTATGTTTTCAAACATTTAGATCCCCTAATTAGCTTTCTAATATTTTTTTAAGATATTTTAACCATCTTCTATTATCCATATTAGGAAAAGATGCATATGCATTTGGATAATAATGTTTACATATAGTAATAGTCTTAATATGTGGGGCAAAATGTTTTAATGATGATAAACATTGTAACAAAACATTGTAATTACATCCAATAAAAATCACTAGATTGTATTGACCTTTGCCATCTAAACCTTTCCATTGTTTGTCTTGAAGTAAATTCACAATTTCAACTAACCCATAGGCCTTTGCTTCAACATTTTTTTCGGCAAAAAATTTGTAAGTATTTGCAGTAGCAACTACAGGTAAATTCCATCGTTTTATTATATTAATCACTAAATCTAATACAGAATTTTCTATTACTAATGGACCTGCAACTAACAAAGGTCTATCAAATCTTTTTAACATCGATTTAAAAGTTTCAGGCTTCAATCTCATTGCATTTTTCCTAATGGTATACACCTCTCTTTATGGATACCTATAGTGTAAACATGAGGGTTCAGATGGTGCTTTACGTGGTTTCCAATTCTTTTTCTTTAAAAATTCCATTACTTCTTTCTTATGAACTATGGGTATATCTTTCTCAGTTCTGACAAATTTATGGACATCTGGTGGCATTCTACCGTAATGCTTTTTATATAAATCAATATAATTGTTCAATTTTGTCTGTCTTCCTCTTGGAGTATCATTTGGTCTTATACATAACTTTGCTATGAGTGGTTCAGCTTCTTCCCTAGTTTCTGCAACATAGAGTAAATGTTCTGGTGCAGGCTCTCCATCTATTTTCTTTTTTGACCTCAAATCGATTATTTGTCTAGATTCTTTATCATGTGTCCTTCCTAACAATATTCTTCTATATTTAAGTGAATGAGGGCCAAGTATTACAGGTATTCCCCATCTATTTAACCCTGTAAAAATAGCTGCTGCTTTTTGAGAATATGCACCCCAAGCAACGCCACATACACCTATTCTATTTAATATATAATCAGCTATTTCCTCAAAATTACCTTTTAGTGATTTTCGTGCAAATATATTGGCAATTTTTATAGCAGCTCCTGAAGCATGTGCATTAGAAATACAAGATCCAAGATTCACAAGCCCACCTGCTTCAAATCTTGCAGGATATTTTTCATACAATGTTTTGCCATCTTCGTCCTTAAACTCAGCAATTGACATTGCTGAACATCCAGTAGTTACAACTATGTAATTTCTTTTTAAAAATTCCTCGGCCATCAATGCAACATCTTTCCCACCTTTTGGATAATTACTACATCCAACAAATGCTATTACGCCAGGAATTTCTCCGAATACAATGGGTGCTCCAACTCTCCTTATCTCTACGTCCTGTACAGGACCTCTACCAGCTCTTATTTTAAATTTTTCCTTTTTTACGAATCTTTCTCCAGCCTTCGTTATCATTGAAACAATAGGAAGATTTCTTTTGCAGACTTGTTCACAACGTCCACAAGTGTAACATAATTCGATACATAATTTTTCTAATTTAGATAAATCACCTTTACTTGCAGAAACAATGGCATCCATAACCGGAAAATTATTTGGACATGCTTTATCACATAATCCACATTTTATACATTTTTTAGCTTTTTCAATAATCTCTTTTTCGTCAAGTAATCTTTTTATATTTTTTCTTAATTTAGATACTTTTATTGCAGCTTTAACTGCCACTTCGCCAACTTTCTTTGGATCAAGTATTAATGCACCTTTTATTTCTCTTTTAACTAATTTAGAAACTATTACATCCGGATCTTCCTTTGTCATATCTGGTAAGCCAAGACATATTTTATCTGTGGTAGCTATAACTAAAGAATCCTTTTTGAGGGCCTCATCTAGTATGTCAGCACGAACACATTGCTCATCAACTACAACTACATCAGCTATACCACTCCTTATAAATCTAAGTTGTTTAGATAATGGTCCAACAATTTTTGCACTGCTATTATATCTACTCATGTCAATAGCAGTGCAACATATCCCACAAACCTCTAATTTATCTTCTAAATTATTTTCCTCAAGGTAATCGATAATATCAGCGCCAGGAAGGACATTGTGACCTACACAAAGTATCACGGGTTTTTCTTTATCAATAGTTCCAAGTCCTAAATCTATAAGTTCTGTGTCTTCTTCTCCTTTTGGTAAATTTAAAGTGACTATTTGGCAGATATCAGCTACTTCTTTTGCAACTTCATCCATTAATCCTGCATGGAAAGCTTTTGACTCATAATCAAGATGATTTCCTTCTTGCCCAGTGTGGCATGCTGCTAATAAATGAGACATTTCTCTTTCAACATATTCAATAACTTTTTTAAGATCTCCCAAAACCTTTGGTTCTTTTCCATAAACAGTTCTAATGATGGGGGCCTCAACATTAATATTATTTCCAAGATCTATAGGGTGGTCATGTCCAAATTCTTCAATTAGATTATCTAGAAGATGCCTTGCATGTGCAGCGTGTGCAGCAGTACCCATAAGGCATGTCAGTAACATCATTCTCGCTTGTTGTGTTTTAGCATTTATTCCACATGCTCCTTCTTTTCCTAATAAATCACATTTTCCAAAAGTACATAAACAACATTCATCACAGAGTGGAGCATATAATGGTTTATAACGACTTAATAATACATAATCCCATTTCCTAAAATCAGCTAAATTAGGTTTGGGAGTAGGACCTTTTAAAATTTCTTCTTCAGCCTCCGTAATTATTTTTCCAATTGATATTTGAATATTATTAATTTTTAGTGCATTTTTTATGAGATTATTTTTTTCAGATGCCATATTCCTCACAATTTTTAATGATTTATAATGATTTATAATGCTGTTTTTACTTAAGTCATAACTATTATATGAAGTTATTGGTTCTAAATTTAGTAATATGTAAATTTAGTTGAGTATTACAAAGAATATGGATTTGTAAAACTTATCTTAAAATATAAAAATTGGTGATAATTTTGAAAGTTCTAAAAAGATTGATACATGTTTCTTTAGGAAGGAAAAACGCTGATTTGGTTTTAAAAAATTGTAATGTTTTTAATAGTTTTACTGGTGAATTTATAGAGGGAGATATTGCCATAACTTCTGGATATATAGCAGGAGTTGGTAAATATTCAGGAAAAAAAGAAATTAATCTTGATAATGCATATGTAACACCTGGATTTATTGATGGCCATGTACATATTGAAAGTTCGATGGTATCTCCACTAGAATTTGCTAAAGCAGTAGTACCTCTAGGAACATTGACAGCAATAATAGATCCTCACGAAATTGCCAATGTTTTAGGGGAAGAAGGTATAAAGTACATATTAAATTCAACAAAAGATCTACCAATGAATATTTATGTTATGTTACCTTCTTGTGTACCAGCCACATCATTAGAAACATCTGGATCAAGATTAACTGCAGAAAATCTGAAAAAATTTATTGATCACCCAAGGGTTTTAGGTTTAGGAGAATTAATGGATTATGAAGGTGTGTTAGAAACATCGGAAGAAATATTAAAAAAAATAGAAATCGCCAAAAACAAAATAGTCGATGGACATGCGCCTGGCCTTAAAGGGAAAAAGATAAATGCTTACGCATCTGCAGGAATAAAATCTGACCATGAATGTATCAATGTTGAAGAAGCAAAGGATAGATTACTTTGTGGAATGTATTTAATGATAAGAGAAGGATCTGTAGCAAAAAATTTAAAAGATCTTTTACCAGTTGTAAATGAAAATACTGTCCATCGATGTTTTTTTGTAACTGATGATCGCAATCCTGAAGATATCATTGAACTAGGATCAATAAATCATATGGTTAAAATTGCTGTAGATTATGGTATAGATATTTCTAAAGCCCTTCAGATGGCTACAATAAACGCTGCTAATTATTTTAGGCTTGATAAACTAGGTGCAATAGCACCAGGATATATAGCTGACATATTAGTTTTTGAAGATTTCAAAGAGTTTAAACCTAAAATTGTTTTTAAGGATGGTAAATTAGTTGCTAAAAATGGTAAAATTATTTCAAAAATTAAAACAAAGACAGAAAAAATTGGAAATACAATGAAAGTAAAGGAACCAAAAGAAAGTAAGTTAAAAGTGCCAGCAAAATCTGAAAAAGCATATGTAATTGGCCTTGTCCCTGGTCAACTTATTACTAAAAAACTTAAGATGAAATTACCAATCAAAGATGGCTATTTTAGACCTTCACCAAGTAAAGATGTTGTAAAGTTAGCAGTTTTTGAAAGACATAAATATACAGGAAATGTAGGTGTCGGATTCTTACATGGTCTTGGTCTTAAAAAAGGAGCAATAGCCTCTACAGTTGCACATGATTCTCATAACATAGTTGTGGCTGGAGTCAAAGATGAAGATATTTTATTAGCCGTAAAAGAATTAATAAGAATGAGTGGTGGGATAGTAGTAGTAGAGGAAGGAAAAGTTAAAGGCTCTTTGCCATTGCCAATAGCTGGATTGATGTCAGATAAAAAAATTCATAACGTTTACTCAAAATTAAAAAAACTAAAAAAATTATGCCTGGAGTTAGGAATTCATCATCACAACCCATTTATGGTGTTATCTTTCATGAGTTTACCAGTTATACCTGAAATTAGACTCACAGATAAAGGTTTAGTCGATGTAAATACCTCATCAATAATATCTGTGTCAGTCAAAGAATAAGATTTATTTTAGCTTTTCTTCAGCTTTTGCAGCACATGTAGTCATTCTATTCAATACATCTCTAATATTCTCTTTTACCATATCATAATTTTTTGAATTAAAATTCTCTAAACAACTTTCAATTTTTTCTGATGATTCCTCAAAATATTTTTCTGCCCAAGGTATTCCAGAACATATGTTCATACCTAATTTGATTTCTTTTTCACATCCTTTTATAATCTCTAACATAAGTCTTTCAAGATCTTTAGATTTGTTTAAATTAATGTATACATCAAATATTCTAAATAACTCCAACAAGAATGCTTTTGCTCTATCAGCATAATGAAAAACAAGTATCTCCTCTTTCATCTTATCCCTACTTATATTTTGTTACAATTCTTCTATTACTCCTGCCAGTTGTCTTAAAGTTCTAACTTCTTTAACTATGGCTCCCATCTCTCTATAATATGAAACACAACTATCTACAACATCCCATTTATTTTTTGGTTCTGGATTTAAAATTATCACGCCTTTACTTTTTTTACACATTTCATGTATTAGTTTTGCACTCATTGGAAAATTTTTTATTCTTGGACCTGCCCAATCACGACAATCACTGAGTATGATTATATATGATTTTTTATCGATTCTAACTTTTTTAAGGAAGTCTTTAAATGCTAGATACATGTTTGATATGCCATGTACCATCATGTTTTTCTGTCTTAAATCTCTTATTTTTGCGAATGCATCCAATATATTATCTTCTTTTAAAGCTTCTGTTGTTTCAATTATTTTATTATCAAAATCATAAAACTTTGACCTATAAAAAGTGTGTTGTGCAGCATAAATAATGCAGAAAAACCAACTACTTACCCATTCACAAGATCCACTTACATCACAAAGAAAAATATGCTGACTACGTTTAACACGAGGCTTTGATTTAACTAATTCTAACAATACTCCTCCATGTTTTATATTTTTACGTATACTTTTTCTTATATCTGGTTTACCTTGTTTATCTATCCTTAACCTTCTTGATCTTTTATTAGCGATTTTTATCCCTAATTTTTTACATAAATCAAATAATTTTGGATTAAATTGTAATGTTGTCACATCTCTATCTAAAAGAGATATTTCATCAGAATTAAAATCATTAATTTCTTCCAATCTAGGTCCAAATTCTATGATTTCTTCATCAGGTATATTTTCAGACGTATCTTTAATTTTTACTGTATTTTGTGTAAAAACGAATTCTTTAATAGTTTTTGAGTCTTTTGAACTTTTCTTTTCTTTTGAATTTAAATTTTCAAAAACTTCTTTAAATGCTTCTTCAAACAATTTTTCCTGACTTTTATCTTTTACATAAATTGCCTTCAATGCTTTCTTTAATAATCTTTTTTTTCTCTTAAAAATATTATAAGCTCTGTAAGCGTCCTTCGTACTTCTTATACTTACAGGAATTCCTTTTTCTCTTAATTTATTTGATAAATCAATAATTTTCATAGGATCTTAGCAAGATTTGATTTAACTTTTTCTTTATCACTTTTGTATTTTAAAAACACGCCTAAAATATTTTCAATTAAATCCTTGTCCAATTTTTTCTTATTTAATTTCAAAATGGTTTTTGTTAAATCTACTGTTGCCCTAATTGAGGGTTTCTTAATTAAGTTTAATTCTCTTATTTTTTGTATTATTTCTACTACTTGCTTAATTAAAGAATTTGGAGCTTCGGGAACATGAGATTTTACAATTTCCATTTCTCTTTCTGGTGAAGGATAATCAATATATAAATAAAGGCAACGATCTTTTGTTTCATCAAGTAAATTTCTTTGAGAATTTGACGTTAAAAATACCATTAAATCATTTTTTAATTCAAAGGTTCCTAAATCATTAATAGTTATTTGTTTTTCACCAAGAGCTTGTAATAAAAAACTTTCAACTTCTTCATCAGCCTTATCTATTTCATCTATTAAAACTACAGACGGTTTTTTGTTTAGAAATGCCAATAACAATGGTCTTTTAATAAAAAATTCATCACTAAATACATCCTCTTCTGTTCCATAAATTCTTGCCTTTTCTAAATGAAGTAGCTGTTTTTGATAATTCCATTCCCCAACAATTTGTTCAAAGGTAATACCGTCATAGCATTGAATCCTGAAAAAATCTCTATTAAGGGCTTGTGCAAATTTTTTTGCTAATTCTGTTTTACCTGTTCCTGGAGGACCTTCAATTAAAATAGGTTTATTTAATTCCATAGCCAAAAATAATGTTATTAGTATGTCTTCACTTGGTACATATCCTTCTTTTCTCAGCAACTTATTTAATTTTTCTAAAGATACTTTGTTTGACATTTTATTTGCCTCACATCATACACATTACTTCAATTTATTTTTTTGCTAATATATCATCCAATACCTCAACAACTTTATCTATTTCTTCTTTTTTAATGATTAATGGCGGTACCAGCCTTATTACGTTTTCAGCTGTACAATTTAACAATACACCTTTCTTCAATGCATCTAAAACTATAGAATCACATTTCTTTGAAAGTTCTACCCCAATCATCAATCCATGCCCTCTAACATCTTCTATTATTTCATGTTTTAATTTTTTTAATTTTTCTTTAAAGTATTTACCTAATTTTTTGGATCTTTTTGGCAGGTTTTCTTCTATTATTATTTCAATAGAAGTCTTAGCTGCTGCACAAGCTAAAGGATTTCCTCCAAATGTTGATCCATGGTCTCCTGGTTTAAATGCAGATGCAACATCTTCCCTAGCTAATATAGCACCTATAGGAAATCCCCCTCCCATCGCCTTAGCTAAAGTAACTATATCAGCCTCAACACCAAACAATTCTGAAGCAAACATTTCACCTGTACGTCCAAATCCAGTCTGAATTTCATCCAATATTAGTAATATGTCATTGTCTTCCGTTAATTCTCGTACTTGTTTTAAATAATCTTTTGGAGGTACTACAACCCCGCCTTCTCCCTGTATAGGTTCTAGTATGACTGCAGCTGTATCACTAGTTATTGCTTCAGCCATTGCATCTATATCACCAAATGGAACATGCTTAAATCCTGGAGTAAGTGGTTCAAATTCTTTTTTATATTTTTTTTGTCCGGTAGCTGATAAAGCTCCCAATGTTCGTCCATGAAATGAATTTTTAGCAGCTATTATTTCTTTTTTTCCTGTATATTTTCTTGCAAGTTTTATTGCACCCTCATTGGCTTCTGTGCCACTGTTGGCAAAAAATACTTTATCTAATGAAGATATTTTAGTTAATAATTCTGCTAGTTCAACCTGTTCTCTTGTGTAGTAGAAGTTAGAGCAATGAATCAATTTTTGAGCTTGGTGGCATATTGTCAAAACTAGTTTGGGATGTGCATGACCGATGTTGTTTACAGCAATCCCGGCAAAACAATCTATATATTCATTTCCATCAATATCCCATACCTTACATCCTTTTCCATGTGATAAAACGATAGGATATCTAGAGTATGTATTCATAATATATTTTCTTTCTAATTCCATGATTTCGCTTGCTTTCATTGACTCACCCATTAATTTTATACATCTTTATACATTTCAATGTCAAAAATAAATACTTAGGGGAAAGGTATCATGTTTTATACAAAGACATTCACAATAAAAACTGAAATAAGTCCTGCACATTATCCCAAATTTCTTGATTTCTTATACAAATATTATCTTTATCCCAACCCTAAGATCAATGTATTGGAATTTATGGATAATTTTTTGTTATTTAAATTTGATGATATTTATTGTAAGATTGTATGTGGAGAGGAAATAAATATTGAATTGTATTCTGAACATTTTGATGAAGAAAAAATAACAGAAATAGAAGAAGATTTGTTTATAGTAGTGAGATATTTTGAAGATAGCCTTAAGAAATATACTCTTTGTTTTTCTTGGGTTGAAGGCCAAGAAATAATACCAGAAAAACCTCCAACACGAAAAGAAGAATCTAAAGGTATTTTTGGAAATATTATATTGATATACATTTTGTTTTTTGGGATTAACATAGTTTTGTTTTTGCTTTTAGGATTTTATGCAGTTATTTTTATAATACTTCTCCAGTTCTTAATATTATTATTTTCAGGATATTTGTATCGATGGATTGGAGATTGGATAATAACACCAAAAAATCCATATGTCCATATTTTAAAATATCAATTATCGGAGGATGAATACAAAGAATTTGAAAAAAAATTTGGTAAAGAAGCCATTGTAGATATAAAGAAAGAAATTTATAACAAAACATTGGGTGCTGGAAAGCCTTTAAAACCTGAAATTGGTGAAAAGATCCTCAAAAAATATGGATTTCGTTGTACTCCTCTTTATGAAACATCGAAAACTATAAATGTTTACGAAATTGTTAAAAAAGCTGCAGAAAAATTTAAAATACCTATTCCAAAAATAGTAGTGTCAAATACAATGGTTGCAAATGCAGCTGCAACTGGACCTAACACTAAACATGGTTTAATCATAATAACTACAGGTCTCTTAGCACAATTAGAGCATGACGAAATATTGAGTGTAATTGGTCATGAATTAGGACACCTTGTTGGTAAAGATCCCTTAGTATTGTTAGTGATAGTCTCAACAGAGTTTGTTTTAAGATTAACAGTGCTACTGCCTATTGTTATGATATCTCCTCTACTCTACATATTCATAGCAATGGCAATGATATTTTTCATTGCAAAATTCTTTGAAGCAAAAGCAGATTTATTGTCGGCGATATATATAGGTAAGCCCAAATCTCTAGCACAAGCCCTTAGAAAAATAGGATATCAAAGATTAGCTCTTGAACGTGAGCCTCATAACAAAATTTTTGATTGGTTGAAATGGGATCCTCATCCTCCTCTCTATTTTAGAATAAAGAGATTAGAAAGTTTAAAAAACCCTAAGAAAATAAAAAATCCGTTAATAAAATCCATAAAAGATGTAATCAAAGGGTTTAAAGAATCATTTACAATGTAAGGGATTTATATGGATGGTTTTTACCCCACTAATCTTAAAAATGCTGTAATTTATGCTGTATTAATCTTAATATTGCTTTTTGTATATGGTATTTTTGGATCTATTTATATTATGCATTTAGGAGTTATTGATGCAATCTATTATACAATAACAACTGTCACTACAACTGGATTTGGTGATATTAGGCCAATTACTCCATCACAAAAACTTTTTACAGCCTCACTAGAATTAATAGGAGCTGGATTCTTACTTTATATTTTCACTTTAATGCTTTCGGTGATGTTTATGAGTTTTAGTGAATATGTTACAGGAGCTAAATTAAAAAGGAAAATAGCCTCAATGAAAAATCATTTTATTCTTTGTGGGTTTGGAAGAGTAGGATCAACAGCATTTAAAGAACTTAAAAAAAGAAAACAAAAAGTAGTAATAATTGAAAAAAATAAAGATTTGGTGGAAACAGAGTTATGGTCAGATCCTAACATAATTGCTATACCAGGGGACGCCACAAAAGAAAATGTATTAAGATATGCTGGGATCGAACGTGCAAAATGTATAATAATAGCAACAGGTAGCGATGTTGACAATCTTTTTATAACAATTGAAGCTAAAGAATTGAACCCAAAAATATGGATTGTAGCTAGAGCAAGTGAAAGAGAAAATATAAGTAGATTAAAAAAGGCTGGAGCAAATAGAATAATATCACCAGAATTCAGTGGAGGAAAAGACATTTATTTTGCAGCGATGGAACCTTTAATGATGAAAATAACTGTTAAACATGGCATAGAAAGTATAAAACGAGAGGCAGAAATAATATTTAAACATAATTGTACACTAGAAAACATTATGTATCATTTACCAGAATTTAGAGAACCTTTGAAAAGGAAAATAGAGGTTAGCGATCTTGATCACATAGAAAAGTTTTTATTTCAAGTTAAAAAAAATCCCCGCCTTAGAGAATCACTAAACAAAATGTATGAATCCACAAGTGGTGTACATTCACATTGGATTTCAGGTCCAAGCAAAGAAAACTTAGAAAAGGTAGTTGAAGATTTGAAAAAAGAAGGGATTTTATTAGGAGTTAATTTGGACGATGAAAAAATTAAAGAAATTACGAGAAAATATGGAATGTTGGCTGAAGTAATGGTAAAACCAGAAATCACAGTAGTAAATAAACATGGAATCGATGAAATAAGAGATGAGGCAGAGATAATACTAAAACATGGTTGTACAATTGAAGATATTGAATATTATATTCCTGGTTTTAGAGAACCTTTAAAGAGACATGTAGGCGCTGATTCTATAGAAGATATAGACAAATTTTTAAACACGTTAAAAAAAGATCCAAAAAAATATGATGCTATAGATAGACTCTACATGCTATCTGGAGGCGGTATACATAGTCATGTAATATCTGCTAGAAGTCTAGAATCTTTAAACAAAGTTGAAAAAGAATTAAAAGAAAAAGGGTTTCTTATTGGCATAAATATGAGTTTAGGTGAAATAAAAGAAATGATTCAAAAATCTGGCACTGTGGTAGATATCTTAGTGCAACATGATGTCAAAAATTTAGAAGATAAAAAAACTGTTGTCAAATATGGTGGTAGAATTTTAACATCTAAACACTATCTCCCAGGAATAAGATATGTACTGACTCGAAAATTAAATTTAAAAACAATGGAAGATGTTAAAAAATGTGAGAAAGAATTAGAAAAACCAAGGGCAAGGCGTACTTTAACAGCATTGTATGAACTTTCTGCCAATATCCATTCTCACACCATTGTTACACCTAGTGCAGAAATAACAAAAAAAATTGAAGAAGAATTAAAAGAAAAGGGAATATTGTTAGGCGTTAATTTTCCTGAAGAAAAAATATGGGAAATGGTGGAAAAGGAAGCTGTTGAACCTTTCTGCGTTGATTAATTTTCTAGAATAAATCATGTAGATGTAGCTTATATTTGCCTAATTTACCTCCATAATTACCAGCGCTGATTTTTTTGACCCCTGGTACCTTACATGCAGCCTCAATTCCTACTTTCATAGCTTTTTTAACAGATTCCTCATCAATACCATCAATAACTATTTCATAGATACCATTAACATCTTCAGGAACTTCACTATCTTCAATTTCATCTTTAAGTGTTACACACATTTTTTCGTTTGTGGAGGCATCTAAGAAATCATATTTTTTAGATCCAACTTTTGATCCAGAAGCTACTATTCCACCTGGAAATGGTGTCATAACGCCTTCAACGGATTTTATAGCATCAACAGCCATTTCAGCAGCTAATAATGCTGAGCCTTGGGTTTCTGCCATTATAAAGAAGTTCCCTCCTGCTACTCCACTTTTTATTCCAAATTTCTCTTCAACAATGAATTCACCAGACATTATTGGAATTATATGTACCTTTCTACCTTGGACTTCCCCTTCTTTTTCATAACCATCTCCGAAAAATTTCAATTTGAATCCTGTATTTACTTTTTCTTCAGCATTTTCTAATGCATCAAATGCTGCTGCGGTAGGTGCTGTCAATATTGTCATTCCTACTCTCTCTAATAATTCATGATCTAATTTCTTTTTTGATGGATTACAAATTATAATTGTAAATCCTGGTCTTTGGTCTGGGGTATTTTTAGGAGGTATATATGTATCTATACCTGCTTCTGCAGGACATCCAATAACTGATGTACCATATCCTGTAGCTTCTCTAGCAGCTATTTTTGCTAATCGTTTACTAGCAGCTGTTACTAATATTCTAGAAACTTTTATATCAAATGCTTCAGCAAAAGTGTCTTCAATTTCCACACCATTTACTTTCATTTTACATCCCTCCTGCCAATTTTTCTTACATTTACTTATTTAAATACTTTTCCAACCATGTCTGATCCAAAATATGGCAATGTTGCTACTCCTAAAAAAATCGTGAGCCAAAAAGATATTAAACGCTCAACTATCGTTATGGCAGCACTTAATGGCAATGGTACTCCAGCCATAGAATAAAATAATATCATGAGACCCTCTATTGCTCCTAAGCCACCAGGGAAAATTGGTACCATGCTAACTAAAGTTGCCACTATCATAACTTCTGCAATTATTATTGGTGAAATATATACACCAAATGCCCAAAATACTGCCCAAATTCTTATAATTTCCAAAAACCAAATTACAAAGGACAAGGGGAGAGCAACATATATAACATTTTTATTTTTTATCATGAGTCTAACAGCATCCTGATATTTGACAATTGCATCACTTATTCTACTTTCCAGCTTACTCAACTTCTTACTTTTATGTTTGTAAAATATACGTGCTATGCGCATGATACCTCTCTTAACTTTTTTACCTAATTCTGGTTTCACTGAAACATATAAAATGATGAAAAATGAAAATACTACAGCGAACAACGTTATTAATAAACCTATCACAAGCCATAAAGAAAATCTAAAAACTAAAATCATGTGAAATAGTGAAATTATTGAAAGTAAAATTAGTGGGAAAGTATCTAATCCCTTATCTATTAAAACTGTTGCAAAAGATGACTCAAAGGGTGTTTTTGAATATTTAGACAATAAATATGCTCTTAATGCCTCTCCACCACTTTTTGCTGGAGTAATATTATTTGTAGCTAATCCAAGAACAAGAATTCTGAAAAGAGGTTGATTTTTGGTTTTAATTTTTGCTGCAACAACTGCTATTCTCCACCTAACCATCCATAAATAAAGAGTAAGCATGTGAACAGCAACAGCCAAAGACAAATAGAGAGGATCTGCCTTCCTAATATCATTTACGATTTTTTCTGGCCCAATAAAAATTAACATTAATCCTAGAAGACTGATACTTATTATTATAAGTATTATTGATTTTTTATGTTTCATATTACTCTAACTCAATTATTTTGGGCTTTAAAGTGTCTGGATCCAAAATTGCAATAGTTTTCTTCCCTGAAACATAGCCACATGTTTCACCAGGATTTATTAATAAAGTATTGTTCACCTCATCAATTTTAGCTTCATGTGTATGTCCTCTTACAACAACATCAAATTCTCCTGATTTTAAAATACATTTTACAATCCTTTCATCGGTACCATGAAGTAATGCTATTTTTAATCCTTCAAAATTTATGATTTTAAAATCACTTAGATCACATAATTTATTAAATGCTTTTCTTAATCCATCCTTTTCTCCATCATTGTTACCAAATACAGCCTCAAATCTCATTTTAAGTTTTTCAAACCTTGGCGCTGTAAATGGCGATATTAAATCTCCAGCATGTAATACAATGTCCACATTTTGTCTATTGAAAAATTCAACAGCCTTATCTATTGCATCTAAATTATCATGAGAATCTGCCATGATGCCTATCATGTCCTTTCCTCCCCGAATTGAGCTACTCCCTACGGAGCTTCCTGCTTCATAGAGAAAACTTGCCCAGAGACTATATCCCTACAGGAAATAGTTCTGAGTAGAGGTTTTCTCTCAGGCAGGCTATCAGGGCTACCCCATCCCCTTAACAATATTCTACATGCTGATATATAATATCTTTTAACTTATTCTTATAGCTTAATCCTTTCGATGTTCCTCTTGGATTTACTTTCTTAACTATCTTACTAGCTCTTTCAGCCTTGTAATTGTATGGGAAGTCATCTCGTATGAAAAAAGTAGTATGAAGTATATATAGTTTTTTTCTAGGTATTATTGCATTGGAGAGAGAAAGAGTAAAAGAAGAGTTTGTATATTTTTAGAACAAGTGTTAGTTTTATATTTCATTTATATAATACTTTTCTTATTTCTCAATCCCTGATGGGGTGGAAATCTGTTTTTTAATTGCTATTTTCTTTTCATTTTTTAACAAAAATTCTGTTTATAAAAAAGAACAAAAAAAGAAATTAAAAAAATAAGAAAATCATTTCTCCGGCCTTCTCAATAGATATCCTGCTGCTATTAATGCAATCAATATTATAACTCCGATTATTCCTGCGAATGGAATTCCTGGCTTTCCAATTCCTTTAGACACTGGTGTAATCTCATATGCTTTTCCTGCTGCAGCACCTGTAATTCCTGCTTTACCTCCTGCTCCAGCAGCTTGAGCTGCTCCTCTTGCACCAATTTCACCACCAACTCTACCTGAAGGACCTGAAATTCCTGGTGAAACTCCCCTTGTTGCTGCAGTTCCAATTCCTACTCTTCCTAATGCAGTTGGAGCTCCTAGTTGTGATGGTGCTCCTGGAATTGAAGGTTGTGGTGTTGTTGGAGCTCCTGGGATTGAAGGAGCAAATGCAGCATTTTTTGTTGCTATATATAGCTGAGATCTTACTGAATTTAATAGATTTGGATTTACATAGTTTAATGCCCATCTTATCATAGCTATATTTCCACAACTGCAATCACAGCATGCTGGTCCATATCTGGCTATTAGAGTAGCCCATCTATTTGTAAGGAATCTAAGAGTTTCTGTAGATGGATGCCAGAAGCCTCTGTGGGCTGCTGTAAGTAATGTACCTATGATGCTTATCATTGCATATGCTCTATTTCCAGTTGATAGCCATTGTGATACTCCAATGTTGTATTTGTCTTTCACATATACATCTACAATTTCATTCCACATCCAATCTTGGACTAGGTGAGGTGTTGTTACTTGCCATCCCCATAAGTATGCAACAAATTTATTACTTATGTATCTTGCACCACTGTAACCTTCCTTCATCATTCCTTTAATCCATTCTGGATTAAGATATCTTGTTCTCATTTCTCTTAGCATAAATTGTTGTAGTGACATTATTTGTGGAACTGCTGGATTTGCATAATAAAGTACATTGAGCTGAGGTGCTTTTCCACCATTTACTTTTTCTATTGCCATACTTAGTCCGCCGAAGTAATCATAGTAATCATCATTGTCAAGAACTCCATAAAGATTTGTTGACCTACTATGATATGCAACACTGACACCCTTGAGTAATTCTTCAAATAAATCTTGCCTTGATAATCCCCAGACAGTGTTTGAATATGCATGTGACATTCTACGTAAGTATATATCAGCTAACTCACTTCTGTTTTGCCATGTCCATGCTTGTTCAACAGCGTGGGTAATTCCAGCTCCATAGTCACCTACAGGTGGTGCAAATATTCTTGTTATTGCTGTGTCACCGTCAAATCCTTTTTTAACGAGTTCTACCCAATGTTTTGCAACATAATTTAGCTCTAATGGTTCTTTAAGGTCATATTTATTTAGAAGGTCTGTTAAATTCTTTGCTTGGTAGAATTGTCCTATTATTAATGGTTCCAATGCTTTATTTAATTCATCTTTTAATTCAGGGTATTTCTCTGTTATAGTTGAATATGAAGCTGCTAATGCTATTCTAAATGCTAAATCCATTTTTGCTAAAAGGTTGGGGAATAGATCTCTGAACAATCCACTTGTAGTTGTGATTACGTCCACTCTTGGTCTCACTGTCACATTTGAAAGCCCCATTGATCGTCTAACTTTGTTTAAATCTTCAAGAAGTTTATTGAGTGGTGTTGGAACTAAATATTGTAAACGTCCTCCACCAAGCCATGTTTTATCATCAGGTTTTGGTTCTACACCCAACATCCTTAATACAAATGATGCCATTGCCCCATCATCTCTTGCTGTTTCTACACACCAAACAACTGCTGCTATTTTTTCCGGTATTTTTTCCATTTGTGCTAATGCCATATCTGCCAGTCTTTTACCAAGATCCCAGGCGACTGGTGTTGGTAATGTATTATCATCTTGAGCATAGAAGTTTCTTCCTGTTGGTAATGAAGATGATACTCTTACTGGATCCCCACCTTTTGCGGGTTCTATGTAGCCACCATTTAATGCATCTATAAGTGAATCCATTTCTTTACTAGGACTTATTTTTAATAATGAAACATAAGTCATTGCAAGTGTTAATTTATTTTTCATGGCTTCTCTTAGTTTAACATCTGTTATGTTGATTGTCAATTCTTCTGGAGTTTTGCCTTTGAGCAGTTCTTTTATTAATGAAATTGTTTCATTATTTAATAATTCTGCTTGTGTCAATGTTAATTTTTTCCAATTAAAGCCATGTAAATCAGAAAGTAAATGTTGTATTGACGGATCTGATTCGCTATCTGGTGACAACATTGAAGAAACTAGCAATGCAATTTCGTCATCTGTCCAATTTTCTCCAAAACTATGTAATCCATAAGGCATTAAAGTTGATTGTAAGTTTATTAGATAATCATGGACCTTATCAATGTCTTCATCGGTGATATTCTCAGGATTTAAACCTAAATCTGTTGCAAGATTTAATTCTTTAATTTTTTGTCTTATTGCTTTAGCGTATTCATCTTTTAGTGGATTCCCTTCAGGCACTTTTTCATATAAATCAACAAGCCCTGCCAATTCTTTTAATCCACTGTAAAGTTTAGTCGTTATCATTGGCGGTGTTAAATGATCTACTATCACTGAAAGTCCTCTTCTTTTGGCTTGCATGCCTTCTCCTACACCATCTACAATGTAAATATAAATGCTAGGAGTTTCACCAATACATATGTCTGGATAATCAAAGCTCGCTAATGCATATTGTTTTCTTGGTGTCCACTCATAGGTAGCATGTCTTCCAACATGAATCTGGGCATTTGCTTTAAACACATAGTTAACCCATGCATACCATGCTAAATAACTGTGTGGTGGCGGAACAACTGTTGAGTGATAAAGTTTTGATATGTCTTGATCCCAACCTCTCAATGGTTCTGGACCAATGAATATGTTTCCAAATAATATTCCTGGAATTATGAAGTATTTTGTGCCATTTTTTGTTACCACAAGAGGATTTTCCTCTGGTTGTCCCCATCCACAAAGTCCTGGTAATTTTAATGCTAGGAATGCATTCTTTGCATCATAGAATTTCTTCCAAGAATCTGTAGGATCTGTATTATTACTTACTTTATCTATAATTTCAATCAATGCGGAAGTCATTTTGTTTATTAAATCTATAGCCCTATCTGCTTTATCTGTGGTTTTAGCATTAGATATCATCTCTTGGTTCCATCTATTTATAACTTTGATTAATTCATCTTTAACCTTTGGATCTCCTTTCTTAATATATTCAACCGCTGCCTTAGTT
Organism: Methanothermus sociabilis; assembly: GCF_055392295.1. Classification (NCBI taxonomy): domain Archaea; kingdom Methanobacteriati; phylum Methanobacteriota; class Methanobacteria; order Methanobacteriales; family Methanothermaceae; genus Methanothermus; species Methanothermus sociabilis. The sequence continues at coordinate 228,489 of NZ_AP042467.1, forward strand.
AATTCCTCTATGTAACCAGTTGGTCCTTCAATTACTTCTTTCTGAGCTATTGGATTTAATTTCTTGAACCATTTTTTGTATTCTTCTAAAGGCCATAAAATTGTATTAGGATTGTTTGCAAGTTTCTCTATGAATCCTTTAGCCCAACTTGCAGTATTAATTCCACGCTCTAGCAATATAGATACTAGTTCATCTGCATTTTTTGGTATTCCACTTACGTTGTAACCTTCCTGTTTTAATCTTTTTAAAATATTTATTATGGTTTCTGGAACATTTAGATAACTTGCCCCTATATTTTGCTTTCCTGGTGGGTAATTGTAATAAACAATTGCTATTTTTTTATCTTTATTTGGTAAGTGCTTGAGTAGACACCAGTTATATACTCTGTTTGCTAATTTTTCTATTCTGTCAGGTATTGGAATTGTGACATCCCATTCAGCCCCAGTATCATTATCTCTATGAATCTCACCTACACCAATTGCTATTGGCTCTATTTGGCCCTGCATTTCTGGTTGTGCACATTGCCAATAAACAGCGGCCCAACTGAAACCTTCATCAGATACCAACCACTGGCCTAATGTTCTATATCCTCCTGTGGTAACCATTGCCCTAAATACAGGAACATTTGAATTATTGAAGAAATTGAGAACTTGTTTCCATGATGGTGAAGAACCTGTTAAGAAAGGTAACAAGTCTATTATTGCATCACACTTTACAGGATATTTCCAAGGTTCGAACTCATATTGCACTGTATTATTTGCGTCAGTTAAAAACTTAACTAATGCTGAATACACATTTGCTGGCTGAATATTACTTATTTTTACTTCTTTTACAACTCTACCATCTTTGTCAAGTATTTGGAATTCATACACCTTTGCTTTAGTATCAGTTCTAACACCACAAATTTTATCAGAATCTGTGTAATTTCCTATTCCTTTAACTGCTGTAAGTTTTAAATTTTGTCCTGGCTCAAGCAATGTTTTTGCCAACTCTGTAACTTGAGTTTCATTGAGAGTTAATATGTCTGACCAAGTACCAACAATAGGAATTACGTTCATTCCTTTCTCAACAAGCTTATCAATAATTTGTTGGAAAGCATTCTCTGCATATACTTCTCCTGAATAACTAAGATATGTCAATATAGCTACAGTAGGTTTTTTTGGATCTAGTGGGTATTTTTTGAAATAATCTTCCTTACTGAATATTTCACCATCCCTATACAGAAACTCTTTGCCAAATCCAAGTTTGACTGGTTCTGGCTCCCATTCTTGTGGGAATATCCATCCTCTTATTTCATATAATTTCTTTAATGCCCATTTCACCTGATTTATAAGGTTATCTTTTCCTTTAGCTGCATAATATACTGCAGCATCTATCCAAGCATGTAATCCTTTGTTATTTGGATATTTCTGTTTATAACTAAGTAGGCAATTTACATCGCCGTCATGACATGCTCCAATAAGAGATCCCACTGTGTCATATGTCCCAATGTCTTTATCACTTACATTCTCAAAACATTTAGTTTTCCCTATTTGACTTAATTTTACAAGTTTAGGATCACTTTCAAAAACTAAAAATATTTTATTATCTATTATTGAAGGATATTTCGTTACAACAGGATATAATGAATTACCAAGTTCTGTACCCCATTCTGCTAAAATAATATCTGATGAATTCACCAGATTCTTAATGTCAGTTTCTTTTAAGTTATTCATCTGGGTTGTTGATCTAATTTGAAACTTTACAGTACCATTTGTTTCATTAGTAATCGTTTTCGCTATTTCAACATAAGATTTACATGCACTAGAAGATCCAATCATGAATACTTGTACTTTTCCTTGTTGTTGTTGAGTCACATTTTCAGCAAAAGCCCCTGAAATCAATAAAAACACTGCAAACAATGCAATCACTAAAAACTTCCTCAACTTTTCACCTCCTTTTTGTTATTACTACATTAGGATTATTGAGTAATACTTATATAAAATTTTTCAAAACTTTCTAATTCAAATAATTTTGATGAAAGAAATATTCTTAATTGAAAAACTTTTAAAAATAAAAATCTAGTGCCAATAAAATTATGAATAAATAAGGAGGTAAAAAATCTTGAAAGTTAGGGCTCATATATTTATTAGCGGAAGAGTGCAAGGAGTATTCTTCAGAGCAAATACTAAAAAAGTAGCAGAAAAGCATGGTGTAAAAGGTTGGGTACGCAATCTCCCTGATGGAAGAGTTGAAGCAGTTTTAGAAGGAGAAAAAGAAGATGTAGAAAAAGTAATTGAATTTTGTAGGGAAGGACCACCTCTAGCAAAGGTTACAAATGTAGATGTAAAATGGGAAAAATACAAGGGAGAATTTAGAAATTTTGAAGTAAGATACTAATTTTCTTTTATAAATTTTTTTAATTAAAAGAAAATTTCATAGAGGGTCAATATCATATTCCTGATCATCTGATTTCTCTAAATCTTTTTCAATATAATCCTCAAAAAGAGGTATATAGATAGGAACAGCAAATTTTGTGAATATACTACTCACAATTGCTTCTCCCTTATCCAAACTAGCTATAGCTCTATCATCATCTGATAAATCTTGTGGAGAACTTCCAATTATTTCTGATCTTTCCGATGGCATTTCATTACCAAGAATTATTTTTGTATTCATATTTGCCAATATACTTTTGGGAATTGGTGTGACTAATTGAGTTATTGCTATTAGTCCAATGTTAAATTTACGTCCTTCCCTAGCTATTGTTGCATATATATTTTGTCCATCTTTAAGTACATCTTTGCCAAGTATTCTTGGAGCTTCTTCAACTACAATCCCTATCACAGGTTTTTTATTTAATTCACCTTCTGCCTTATATCTTTGGTATCTTCTAAAAATATTCTCTATTATTGCACTACCCACAAGTATTCCTGCTTCTTCACTCATTTGTGAAGTATCAATTATGACAATTTTACCTTTCTCTAAATTATTAACAATGTCTTCGATAACGTTTCTTCCGTTTTCAACAAAAACATCTTCATGGCTAAGTACATGATTCAGTTTTCTATTGGTTGCAGCTATTGTTGGCTTTTTTACACCGTGAATTTCTTCTCCAATTCTCTCCATCTCTTCTATTTTAATTATCCATTCATCTTTAAATTCTTTATAAAATTTGTGCATTGCCTGCCATTGGGCATCTGTAAAAGAAACAGTTCCTTGGAAATGTTTTGGTTTTAAATATTTTTTATTAATTTTTAATTCTAACCCACCTCTAGGAGGATTAGGTGAATAATATAATACTTCTTCATGTCTTGGATGATCTTTTAAACCTTTTGTATTTCCTCTTCCATAGTATTCATCATGTGGATCTAAAACAAGTATTCCAACGTTTTCATCAACTAAATTCCAAAGCATTACCTTTACTAAATTACTTTTACCTCTTCCTGTAGTTGCAGGTATGAGTATATGGTGAGGTATTGCATGCTTATAGTCAATATAAACAGGTAAATTTAATTTTTGAGAACCACTTCTCACCTCACCTAAATAAAGAGGATGTTTTGGCTTACTCAAAAATTTTAAATCTTCTTCTTTCACACGTCTAACTTTTTTAAAGAATGGAGGTAATGATTTTGGGGCTTTTGCATTTCTGGAATTATTATGTATATAAAGTAAAGGTTTTGCTTCAGCTATAATATAATTTCTAAGTTCTGGCTCAATAAATGTTGTACTTTCATCTTCATGTTCCAATTGAAGTCCTGATATCAATTCTCTTCTCTCTTGTGGTATTTGAGAACGATATTCAAGATTTTTAACTTGTAGTAAAATTTTATTACCATTATTTTCATCGGCAATTAATAAATCCCCAAGTTCAAGTCTTTTGCCAAATTTTCCTCTAACTAAAATTTTTGATGAATTTCCTCCTATTATTTGCCCTGCTACTTCATTATCATCCATAAAATTCACCACAACAATGAATTTTCATCAAGAATGTCATGCATGTCCACTGCCCTCATATCTGCAAGTATGTTTTCTTTTAGTTCACCATATTTGTGGATTAATTGCAATAATCTTGCCTTAAATATCTCAACTTCATTTTTTCTAACCCTTGCCTCTGAATCTACTTTAACTAGTCCATAAGGATATCCATGAATAAATGAATCCTGAGTATTTGGCACTATTGCTGATAGAATTTCCAAAATTTTTGATTTTGGACTATAAATGTCAAATCTAAAAATACGTGACTCAGGACTAAACTTAACAGCCCCTACAGTAATTTTATGATTATTTAGGTTATATTCTTCTAATGGATAATAACACCAGCGCTTTTTTCCAACTTTTTTTGAGCAATGTTGCAATGCCCTTATTAGTGGTACACCACTGTTTGTTATACGTCGACAAGTTTTTGAAATACCTAAGAAATATAGATTGTTTTTACTTGCTACATCCAGGCAAGACTCAAGATATTTATCCTCTTTAGAAAATGTTACCTGAAGAGAACCATCCTTAACCAAAATATCATCTTTACTTAGTTCTTTCTCTAATACATATTTTGAAAATGATAATTCAGCAAATCTTCTAGATATAGATTCAACCCTACTCAAATCATGAAAAGTAGTTGCTCTTTTTTTGGAAGTAAATGATAAATGTTCATCATGTGGTAAAAATCTTTTATATTCTTCTTTTAGTGGAAATAACTTTGTTTCGTAATGTATTTCTCCATTTTTTAATTCAGCACATGTTACTGATAAAAATTCAATTTTTCGTGGAATTTTGGAATTTCGTTTCTCATGTTCCTTTCCTTTAAAAATACTAAAACATATACGATTAAATTGTATTGAAATCTTTGGAGTTCCAATAATTTCTTGATTTCCACCATCTACAAATGCAATTCTACAATTTTTTGGAGCTTTAAATTCATGAAACTTATCAGTGGATATTTCAAAACTCTTAGATTTATCTCTAGATAAAGGTCTTACACCATCATCCACATTTGATTTATATTTAAGATAATCAACAAGCTTTGTTAAAGCTTTACAACGCATTAAATCACCTAAAATTTGCAACATTCTTCTTAGGTCCAGTAGTTACCTTCACATTATTAATATTTTGGGAAAAGCTTTTATAAAATTTATATTTATTTTGTTAGACAGATGAGTTAATCTTAAATAATTTACATTACAAAATTTTATTTGGTGGTTGTAATGAAAAAAATTGAAAAACAAGCAACATGTAGTGAGATATGTGACTACATTAGAGACAATGTAAAGGAAGGAGACATTGTCAGAATTTCTATTGGCATGGCATATATACCTGGAGAGGTTATATTAAACAATGATTGTGTTCTTCATATCAAACTTGAGAGTAAAATGTTTAGTGACTTGACAACTACAGTAGATGTAGAAAAATTCAAAGAAGAATTAATAGAACTTGAGCATGAAACTGAAGATGGAATATATGTTTTTGAGGCCATTGAAGATTAAGCTAAAGCTAGGAGGTCATAAATGGAAGAGTTAGAAATAATAACATTAGTTTTTTTCTTAACATTCATTTTTACAACTTTTTTATCTCACCTTCTTTCTAAAAAATAATTTTAAATTCTTTCTTTTAGTCAATTGAATCAATTCTACAACTCCCAAACCTATAATAATTCCAGGTATAATAGACATTATTAGAGATAATGGATTCATATCCCCTATCCTTGTTAAGCCTCTAGCAAATAAAAACATTAAAATTATCATAAAAACACTTCTAATTTCTTTCTTAATTTCATTCATAACCGTGAATATTATTGCAGATGCTATGCAAATAACCAAACCTCTACTTACAGTAACACCGCATGTTTCTGCAAGACTAATATCTTTAATTACATAGCTTAATTTTAAGATAAGTTGTAAAACATAGGGGATTCGTAAATATGTACCACTTCCTTCACCAGTCATTACAAATATTAAGAAATTTACAATTCCAAATGTAAAGGAAATTAATAAAAATAAGATAACAATGGTTGCAAGAGATATTCTCCAATTTATCTTTATTTTAGATCTATAAATAGCAAAACATGAAGCTATGAGTGCAACGAACATCCTAACGAGATTTCCACCACCAAGCCCTGGTATCAAACTTGCAGCGGTTAAACGATCTCTCGCATGTGAAATTATAGGCATACCAAATAATCTGCTTGTATAAAGAAATACTGCTTCTGTGATACAAATTATCCCAACTATGAATATTAATGAATTTTTTAAATTATTTTCAAGAGAATATTTAGTTATCCAAAAAGCTAAAACTCCAACCAAAATAAAAGATAATATAGCTTCTATTATTGCTGCTATTATAAATAAACTTGGGAAATTTAAAATACGGTGTTTATTTATTTTATTTTTGAGGTTTTCAGCGGTCTTTACAGGGTCTTTAGATAATATTACGTTTTTCTCGTTTTTAGACATTGTCATAATAGCTTTTCCAACTTCTCCTTTCCTATTATCATCAACAATAATGAATTTTTTGTCTGCTTTAATTACCTCCAAAGAATCAATTAAATTCTGCTTTCTCAGTTCATTTTTTGGTAAGTTGAATTTACCTAATATTACGACATCAAATTCTTGAGAGTATGCAGCATGTAAAAGATAAAATCCACCAACAATGTCTAAATCAGATATAGTATACACCTTATATCCAGGTATATTCATGTGTGTGACATTTTCATCTAGCACCAGAACTGTTGGTTGAGGATTTGGACCAAAAATTAAAGCTACCAATATCATTGTTATTATTAAAGTCCCAAATAATGAAGGAACACTTAGCTTTACATTCACTTTACCACCAATCGAGCTAAATTTTAGTAAATTGGCAATAAAATAATTTTTTACTTCTAAAATTTTTACTTATTTCAATTCTTGATAAAATTTTTCCTCTTATCATGAGATGTATTAAAGAAAATTTAATGTTGTTGTATGTACAAAAATATTACAAGCTAAAAAATATTGACAACCGGTGAGTTAAAAATGCTAATTGAAACTCCAAGGCATTTTGAAACTATTGGCGCTGTCAAACTTTATGATATACAACGAGTTATCAAATTGGATTCCGAATTATCTGATAATCCTTTGTTTTACACTTTTTCAAAATCAGATTTACATAAAGTTTTAAATGATCTTTCTATTGTAATTCCAATAAAAAACGAAAGAATTAATTTATTTGATGGTGCATTACGTTCAATCCCTCATAATTGTCCAATAATTGTAGTGTCAAATAGCAATGAAAAAAGATGTAAAGTTGAAAAGGAAGTTGTTAAACAATTTTACAATGTCACAGAACATCCTATAATGTATATCCACCAAAAAGACCCAAATGTTGCCCTAGCGTTTAAAGAATTAAAATATTATGATATACTCAATGGCAAAGGTGAATTTGTGAGAGATGGCAAAGGAGAAGGCATGATAATTGGTATTTTAGTGGCAAAAGCAATTGGAAGTAAATATGTTGGATTTGTAGATGCAGATAATTATCTACCATCTTCGATTTATGAATATGTTTTGGATTTTGCTGCAGGCATTAAAATGTCAAAATCTCCATATTCTATGGTAAGGCTTAGATGGAAATATAAGCCTAAATTAATAAAAAACAAAGTTTACTTTAAAAGATGGGGTCGTGTGTCACGAGTAACAAACAAATTCTTAAATAAACTCATAGGACATTATTTTGGGTATAAAACTACAATAATGAAGACAGCTAATTCTGGCGAACATGCTATGAGTATTGAACTTGCTAATAAACTAGCATATTCTTCTGGTTATTCTATTGAACCATTTGAAATTATTTATATTCTTGAGAATTTTGGGAAATCAGATGGAAACAAAATTGTTGAGATATTCCAGATAGAAACATTGAATCCACATATTCATGAAAACAAGGGGAAAGAACATATAAATAATATGATCCACGATTCTTTGTCAACGATATATCATAGTAAGCTAGCCAATAAAAACATAAAGCTTGAAATAATTGAAGAGTTGAAGAAAAGAAATGTATTGAAAGATAAAGAAGAACCAAAGAAAAATATTATGATGTCTCCAATAGAAACTTTAGATGAAAAATCTTTTATTGAAATTGTAAGGGATTCTGAAGGATTTATAGAATTAAGGTGATTATTTTGTATGTTATTTTTACAGATCTAGATAATACTTTACTTGACAGTAGGTATTCATATGAAGATGCAAAAGATGTATTAGAGATATTGAAGGAAAAAGAGATTCCTATAGTGTTTTGTTCTGCAAAAACTAAATATGAACAAGAAGTTATAAGGAAAAAAATTGGAATCAAGGACCCTTTCATTGTTGAAGATGGGTCGGCCATATACATACCAAAAAATTACTTTGGATCACGTAAGGGAAAAGTTATAGATGATTATGAGGTTATAGTGTTAGGAACTAAAATAAATAAAATACGAGAAGAAATAGAAAAACTTCAAAGAAAATATCATATAATCGGGTATCAGGACATGAGTATCAAAGAAATTTCAGAAGTTACAGGTCTTAATTTTAAAGATTCAAAATTAGCAAAAAATAGGGAGTTTAGTGAGACTATTGTAGAGGCTGAAAATAAAGCAATTGAAGAACTAAAGAAAAAATTTAATGTAGTAATAGGTGGAAAATTTATCCATGTATTTGGTAAAAACGCTGACAAAGGAAAAGCTGTTAAATTATTAACAAAATTCTATAAAGAAAAATATAGGGAAGTAAAAACGATAGGCATTGGTGATTCCTATACAGATGAACCTATGCTAAGAGTTGTAGACATTCCTGCAATAGTGAAGGGACAAGATGGTAAATGGGTAAATTTAAAAATTAAGAACCTATATAGAGCTAATGGCGTTGGACCAAAAGGATGGTCAAAAGTTATAAAAAAATTCATTTTGAGTGATAAAAATGTCTAATAATAAGTATGTTATCCATTTAGTTCCACATACCCATTATGATGCTGTGTGGGTTTTCACAAAAGAAGACTATTTCTACATTAATATTGACATGATTTTAAAGAAAGTTTTAAAATTGATTGAAAATTCTGAGGAATACAAATTTCTGTTAGAGCAGGTATACCTTCTTGAAGAAATTGAAAAAAGATATCCTAAGATGTTTAAAAAAATAAAGAAATATATAAAAGAAGGCAGGATAGAAATCGCAGATGGAGAATATTTAATGGCAGACACAATGTTGCCACAGGAAGAAACATTAGTAAGAGAAATAATGGTGGGTAAAAATTATGTAAAGGAAAAATTTGGTGTAGATGTTGATGTAATGTGGCAAGCAGATAGTTTTGGTCTCAATGCTCAATTACCTCAAATTTATAGGAAATGTGGATACAAATATTTAGCATTTCGTAGAGGTTCTCCTGAGAATAATCCATCTGAATTTTTGTGGGAAGGATTAGATGGTACACGAATTTTATCACATTTTATGCCACTTGGATATAGGGCTGGGTTAAATCTCGAAAAAATAGATGAAAACTTTAAAAAATTAAAGGAACTATCAGCAACTAATCACATATTGATGCCCTCTGGTAGCGGAGTTACAATGCCTCAAAAAGAAACAATTGAATTTGTTAAAAAGTGGAACAGAAGCCATAAAAATTCAAAAATAAAAATTTCTACACCTAAAGAATTTTTTAAGTCATTAGAGGATTTAAATCCTGATTTACCAATAAGAAAAGGTGAAATGTATAGTGGTAAATATTCCGAAGTATTTCCAGACGTTGCATCCAGTAGAATATGGATAAAAAAAGCACTAAGAAAATTTGAAAATTGGCTTTATACCTTTGAAAGATTCTCAACAATTAATTTTTTGTTAAATTCACATTATCCAGAGGAGCTTCCTGAATCATGGAAAAAATTGTTATTTATGGCATTTCATGATGTAGCTCCTGGAACTGGCGTAGATGTGTGTTATAATGAAGTTAAAGAAAATATAAAATCTTTAGAAAGATTATTAAATGATTTAACTCCACAAATTTTGATGTCAATAGTTGAGAAGGGAGATAAGGAAGGAGACGTTGTAGTATATAATCCATTGTCATGGGACTCAAAAAATTGGGTAGAAGTAGATTTAAAATTTGATAAAGGAGCTATAAAAGATATCAAGGGACTGAAATGTGGTGAAGAAGAAATAGATGTGGAAGTTATAAAATTTAGGAAGTATGACGATGGTTCTATAAAGACAGCCAAAATTGGTTTTATTGCAGAAGTTCCTGCCCTTGGTTATAAAATATATAAGATATTACAGCGACCCCCAAAATCAAAGACAGGTGTTCTGGAAGTTAGTGATAATAGCGTCCGCAATAAATTTTTTGAAATTAAATTCTCCCCAGATACTGGTTTGATTAAAATTGTGAAAAATGGCGAAGAAATATGTGAAGGAAATGAAATTGTGATTGAAGAAGAAATAGGCGATTTATACTATCATAAAGAGGGGATTAGTGGTCCATTAAAAACAGAGTCAGGTGAAGGTATAAAGTACGGTGCATTCAAAGTTAAAGACATTAAAATAACTGGATCGAAATTAAGAAAAATTATTAACATTGCTGTGGATTATTATTCTTTGAGATGGCCATATAGATTAACAAAAAAATGGAAACCAAGAATTTGGAGACATAAATTCCTGAAATGTAAGAAAAAAATTATTGTGTATAGAGATATTCCAAGGATAGATTTTGTTATAGATGTCGAAAATAGACATCCAAGGACCAGACTTAGAGTTAAGTTTAATACACCAATTGATGAACCAACATATAAATCAGATACTCAATTTGGTGCTATAACTAGAAAAACAAATCAATATTATTTTAATCCAAAAGATTGGAAAGAAAAACCTAGTGGTGTCTACCCAACACTTCGGTGGATAGATTATAGTAATGGGAAGATAGGTGTAGCATTAATCAATTTTGGGAACCCAGAACATGAAATAAGAGATAGGACAATATATCTCACATTATTGAGATCTGTAGATGTTCTTTCAACTGATGGAAAACCTGGTCCTGTAATCCCTGTCCCTGATGCAAGAGAATTTAAAAGATATGAATTTTGGTATTCCATTTATCCACATACAGGTAATTGGAAAGATAGTAAAGTCTATAAGCAAGGGTATGAATTTAATTATGGATTAATTGGATTTCAAATTAATAAAAAAGTTTCTGAAAACAAAAAATCCTTCCTAAAAATAGAACCTGATAACGTAATATTAACAGCGTTCAAAAAATCAGAAAGGGATGATTCTGTAATTATAAGATTCTACGAGGCTGCTGGCATTGAAAGCGATGTTAAGATTAAGCTATTTAAAAAACCTAAAAATGTAGAAACTGTCGACATGTTAGAAAGAAAAACTAATGAATTTAATAAAAATTTAAAAGTAGAAAATAATAAAATATACCTCAAAATTAAACCTTTTGAAATCATAACACTTAAATTGAAATTTTAAGGGAGGAAAAACATGGGGAAATTATTTGGAACATTTGGTGTAAGAAAAATAGCAAACAAAGGATTAACACCAGAATTTGCATCAAAGTTAGCTTGTGCCTATGGATCATTAGTTGATGGTAAAATAGCAGTTGGTGGAGATACAAGAACTTCTACAATCATGATCAAACACGCAGTAATAGCAGGTTTACTTTCTAGTGGTTGTGATGTTGTAGATCTTGGTATTTTACCTACACCAGCAGTCCAATATGCTGTAAGAAATTATTATGATGGTGGAGTTATTATAACTGCTTCACATAATCCTCCTCAATATAATGGAATAAAATTTGTAGATGAAGATGGAATAGGTATACCAAAAAATATGGAAGATAAAGTTGAAAATTTGTTTTTTAAGAACAAATTTAAGAGAGTTAAATGGGAAAACATTGGTAAGATAGAAAATGTGGATATACTTGATGAATACAAGAACGAAATCATAAAGAGAGTTAACAAAGATGTAATAGAGGATTCAAACATAAAAGTTGTAGTGGATGCTGGTTGTGGAGCTGCATCTTATGTAACTCCTTATGTCTTAAGAGAACTTGGATGTGAAGTAATTACTTTAAATTGTCAGCCAGATGGATTTTTCCCAGGTAGAAATCCAGAGCCTACAGAAGAAAATTTAAAAGATTTAATGGAGACTGTTAAGGCAGTTGGAGCAGATATTGGAATTGCACATGATGGGGACGCTGATAGGGCTATATGTATAGACGAGAATGGAAATTTTGTTTATGGTGACAAAACATTTGCACTAGTGGAAAAAAAGATGTTACAAGATAATGGCGGTGGATTGATTGTAACAACGGTTGCAACTTCATCGGTTATATATGATGTAGCAGAAGAGTATGGTGGAGAGGTTGTAACAACGCCTGTTGGAGATCTATTAGTTGCTAGAGAATTAAAAAGAAGAAATGGTTTGTTTGGCGGAGAAGAAAACGGAGGACTTATATTTCCAGACTTTGTATATGGGCGAGATGGAGCACTTTCAGCTGCTAAAATAGTTGAAATAATGGCAGAAGAGAAAAAACCACTTTCAAAACTTGTTGCAGAACTTCCACAATATTATTCAGAAAAAGAGAAAGTTGAGTGTCCAGAAGAAATGAAAGACGAGGTACTGAAAAAATTGTTGGAAAAGGTTGAAAATGACCCATCTGTGAAAAATATAGATACAACTGATGGTGTTAAAGTATTTAAGGATGAAGGCTGGGTAATCATGCGTCCATCTGGCACTGAGCCTATATTTAGATGTTTTGCTGAAAGTAAAAACAAAGAAGATGCAAAAAAATTAGTTAAATGGGGAATTAAATTAATTAAGGAATGTAAAACTTAAACAAATTTAGTTTTATTAGGAAAGCCGAAAGTTTTTTATACTACAAAAGTATTAAAAGGAATATACTTACTTAACAAATTTTAGAAAATTTTTTATTGAAAAATTCTGTGCAGGAACCTATGTAAACTACAAAAATTTTAGGTGAGTGGATGGATCAATATTTACCCCCAGATAAAATAATGATATTAATACTATCTTTTTTGGCATTTTTAACAATAATAATAGTTGCAATTCAATGGAGACGCGTTAGAGAAGCTGAAAATAATGTAAAATTATTGGAAAAGGAAATTGAATTAAAAAAAATAGCATTAGTTGAAAAAGACATTGAAGCAAAGAAATTAATGGAGTCAGCCATTACATTGCCTAAAGACCAGCAAGAGAAATTAGCAAAAATAAGAAAAGATACATCTAAATTAATGAAGCAAATCAGGTATCTACAAAATGAAATTGAAGTTAGATTATCTAGACTTGAAGCACAAACAGAATTTAAAAAATTACAAGAAATGCTTAAAAAGATAAAAAATAAAGAATCGGAATTAGAAAGAAGATTAAAGAAATTCTAGGAGTGAGATTATGAGTCCTGCAGAATTGTTGGCTGTTCTAATTTTGGCAGGTGCAATATTGCTTTTAATATATTATTACATAAATGAACCAAGGCAAATAGATGTAGTGAAGTCTAGAGTGCTTGGTAGGAGAGAAGGAGAAATGACTAAGAAGGCATATAAAATTGGTGACAAAATAATGTCTAAAGTGAAAGAAGTACCAATCAGTACAGATACAATATCAAAAAAAATAGATGCATTTTTAGAAGAGAAAAGTGATGAATTAATAAAAGATTGGTCACTAGCAACTAAAGACGACATTTCAAAATTAGAAAAGCGGTTAAACGCTGTTTTTAGAAACATAGATGAGTTAGAACATAGATTCAATGAATATAGAGAACATACAAATAGAAAGTTTAAATCTATTGAAGAAAGAATAAAAAGACTAGAAGAAAGTGTATTTAAAAAATGACTTGAGGTAAATGATGGATGACAGAGATATATCTTTAATTGCAGGAGTTGGTGTATTAGTAGGTATTATTGGGATAATCATTACTTCCAACATGTCACTGACACCTGAAGTTAAGATAGACCAAATAGGGCAGGAAAGTATTGGTAAAAAAATAAAGATCAGTGGTTTTGTTGAGAAGATTTCAAAGTCTAAGAGCGGTACATATTTTTTAACAGTTAGGGATTGCAGTGGATTAATACCTGTAGTAATCTTTTCGTCTCTTGCAGAAAAAATGAAAGATAATGGTATCATAATTGAAGAATTTAGCAAAAAATTTATAAATGTTGAAGGAAGAGTCTCTGTGTACAAAAGAGAACTCGAAATTATACCAGATTCTAAAACAAGTATAAGGAGTGCATATGAAAAAAAATGAACTAAAAATATTTATACCATCTTTACTGTATTTGCTTTTAGCATTAATACCAACTTTAAAATATCAATGGCCTTTAAGCTGGGATATATTTTATCATGTTCATGTGGCTAAACTTCAGTTAGAAAGCTGGCCAACTTTTTGGGATAATTTAACTTGTGCACCATATGGAAGACCAATTTATTATCCTCCATTATTTCATTATTTTCTTTCTTTTTTTGCATGGATTTTAAATTTAAACCCACTATTACTTGCAAAATTCTTACAACCTGTGTTTGCAGCTCTAACAATGTTATCATTTACATATTTTATAAGTAAAATATATGATGCCAGAATGGCAGTTTTATCTGGATTTATGTTATTTTTATCACCATTATTTTTCAGGATGATGTTACCAATACCAGAAACAATGGCAATGATTTTTGTGCCAGCTGCATTTTATTTTTATTTTAAAAACACTCAAAAAAGTAGTATAATTGCTGGAATATTTTTAGGTTTGAGTTTTTTAACACATCTTCTAACTGCAGGCATTACCTTAACAATTTTAACAATATTTACACTAGCAAAAAGAAGAAATAAAAATTATTGGATAATGCTTGTTGTTAGCACTATAATTCTGAGTATTTGGTTTATCCCACTTATATTAAAATATGGATATTTATTCAGACCTCCACCACCTGAAATAATACCTCCAACAAGATATCCAATGGTTCTTGGAATAATTCCATCCATCTTTGCATTGCCAGGTATTTACTTTGCATTTCAAAAAAGAAGAGAAAACAATGTTTTTATACTAGTTTGGCTGATAACAACGTTGTCAATTTCAATGCTTTACATCTTTGGTGTTAAATTACTTGTTGATAGAATACTCTATTTTGCAATTTACCCATTGGCTACTTTGGCAAGCCTCACAATTTTAAAAATTGAAAATAGAAAAATTAGACTGTTATTGATTTTGGCACTGATTTTTGCATCTATTATTTCTGGATATTCAACAATAAAATCTTTGAAGCCTGTAATTACTGAAAGCCAATATCAGGTTGTGAAATGGTTTGAAAAATATGGTGATAAAAAGAGTGTAGTTATAAGTGCTGATTATAAATTAGAACCAATGATAGTTTCGATTGCAAGGCAACCAGTTTCTGCTGGGGGATATGCACCTGGAATGGTTCGAACACTTTGTATAAAAAAATATTTGGAAAATAAATTTACTGAAGAAGATATAAAAAAGGACAAAGTGAAATATGTGGTTATAAGATCAAATATGAAAAAACCCAAGTTTGGAAAGCTAGTCTACCAAAATAAAGATTATAAAATTTACGTTCTTTCATTTCAGTAATTTAAGATTTCCAGTTATTTTGTCAATTTTTTTATCATCGTCAGGTCCTATGCCTAAACATGTTATTGTACCTGGTGGCAATTCTGTATGTCCTGCATCCTTCACAAGATAATGTGGTAGTCCAGAATTTTTTACAGCCTCATAAATTTTAAGTAATTCATCCAAAGTTTTTACTTTAAGAACAACTTTTTTTGCACCCTCAGATTCCCATTTTTTTATTTTATTTTTTTCTGCATTTTTAAATGATTCAAGTGATGCATGACATGCCTGAGCTATCAATTTACCTTTAGACATCTTAATGTCATCTCTAACAACTATAACTTGTTTCATCTTTACCTCCTCTAAAAATTTTATTGTGAATTTTCCAATCAAATAATTTTAATCACGTTCTAATATTTTTAGCTTTGAAAGCATATTTTTCCACTTATATACTTAAAATGGTTTAAGTTTGCATGATGTGTAAAACAACCTTTATTAAATAATTTTACAGAAGAAATTTTTTGATGACGAGGAAAATTAACTTTGAATTGTTTTTGTTCTATATTTTGGTGAAATTAAATTAGTTATAAAAAATATTGTGGCCGATATAAGTACTATTACTGCTCCACATGGAGTGTTTAGAAGATAAGAAAATATAATTCCTAAAAAACAAGATAATCCTCCAAAAAACCCTGCAACACAAAATAAATGTTTTAAATTATGTGTTACTTGATAAGCAGCTGCAGCTGGACATATTATTAATGTAGATACTAACAGTCCGCCTATTGACTCTAAATTGGCAGTAACTGTTAAGCCAATCAAAAAAATAATTCCATAATATATTAAACATGCTGGCAATCCTACAGAGAGAGCAATTTCACGATCAAAAATAATAGCTTGAAACTCTTTATAAAAAAGACTTGTACTACCTACTACTAATATAAACGAAGCAATAACAATCATTAAGGCATTTATATCCATCCCTATGGCATTCCCCCACATCAAATTCAGTGCTTCTGTTTTGGCTGATACCATTAGGCCCATAAGAAGAAAAGCTAAGCCATGTGCGATGGCAACAACAAATCCCATGACTGTATCAGGATTTAACTCCCTTTTATCACTTAATGGACCTATAATTGCAGATACTATAATACTACAAACGATTGCTCCAATTAAGGGGTTTATTCCAATGAAAAATGCAATAACACTGCCTAAAAATGCGGCATGTGCAATAGTTATACCAATCAAAGATAAACCCATTCCAACTACCATAACTCCTAACATCCCACATGTAAAACCTCCTATTGTTCCTATTAGGAGAGCTTGTCTCATGAAGTCATAGGAAAACATTTTAAACAAATCTAAAAAAATCATCATTTAGAACACCTTTTTTTAACTTCATTGATTTTAGCTTTTTTGAAAAAATCGCTTATTAAAAATATTATTGCAGAAATTGTAACAATAGATGCACCACTAGGGAGATTAAAAATATATGATAAAAATATACCTACCCAACATGAGAGAACTCCTAAAATTGCTGACATAATAAATAAGTCCTTTAAGTTGTCAGTTAAATTGTAAGATGTTGCTGCAGGAGTTATTATTAAACTAAATACTAATAACCCACCAATAGGCTGAATGGTGGCAGCAACGCTTAAACCTGTTAAAAATAGAATACCATAAAATAGCCAATATGCTGGCAATCCTACAGAGAGAGCAATTTCACGATCAAAAATAATAGCTTGAAACTCTTTATAAAAAAGAACAATGGTGGTTATTATAAATAAAGATGTGATTACCAAAACTATCAAATCAAAGTCTGTAACTGTTAAAATGCTACCCCAAATCAGTGAATATGACTCTGTTCTTTCAGCATAAGGCATCAAACCCATAAATAGAAAAGCAATGCCAATTGCAATGGCGAATATTATGCCTAACGAAGTATCTGGGCTAATTTCTCCTCTATCAATTAATGGACCTGTTAATGCCGCCGATAATAAACTGAACAAAAAAGCACCTATTAGTGGATCAATGCCTACAAACATGGAGACTATACCACCAGCAAATGCAGCATGTGAAATAACTGGCCCAATAAATGATAAACGTAAACTTGTCACTAGGACACCAATCATTGAGCATGAAACTCCACCCAAAAGTCCAACTAATAATGCGCGTAATATAAAATTAGATGTTAAGATGTCTAGTAGCATTAGTAATTTCCTCCAAGTTGACACCATAAACATTTCGGAGATTTTTTGGAGAGAATACTTTATTAGGGTGGCCTGTGGCCACTATCTCCCCTTTATTTAATAAAACTACTCTATTACAAATATTAAAGGTGTCTATAGGATCATGAGTCACAAATAATGTTGTTAAATTATATTTTTCATGTATCTCCTTTATGAGTCGAAGTATTTCTATACGAGAACGCCAATCTAAAAAAGAAGTAGGCTCATCTAACAATAAAATTGATGGTTTTTGTGCTAATGCTCTTGCAATAGAAACTTTTTGTTTTTCACCTCCTGACAGATGGCCAACTGGTTTATTTGCTAAATTCATTATTCCTATGAGTTTCATTACTTCATTAACTATATCCCAATCTTCCTTTTTTGGTCGTCTTCCTAGACCAATGTGACCATAACGCCCTATCATAACAGCTTCTTTTACAGAAATAGGAACTCGTGGGTCGATATTTAGTCCCTGAGGTACATATCCAATTTTTTTTCTTAATTGAGCTATCTTCCAGTCAAGGCGAAAATCTCTTCCTTTTTTTCCTGCTGACATTTTATATCCAAGTACTTTAACTTCTCCATGTACTAATGTAGCTAAACCATTGATTGCTGTAAGAAGAGTAGTTTTGCCGGCCCCATTGGGGCCAGCAATTCCAACTAATTCTCCCTGTTTTATTTTTAAAGTAACATCCCTCAGTGCTATTTCATCACGATACGAAACAGCGACTTTGTTTAAAGAAATCACTATATCTTTTTCCATATTATTCACAATTTCAGTGTTTTTTATGTATCTTTTGTAGTTGCATTATAATCAAGTCTACATTTTTAATGAAGGAATCTTTCCATGTACTTGTGCCTTCCATTCCTCCAGGATAGTTACTCAATGTTACCATAGGGATATTTAATTCTTTAGATATGGCGTTAGCTGCTGCTCTGTCAGGTGATTGTAGATTGTCTATCACTAATTCAGCTCCTTCTTGACGTCCTCTTTCAATTAATTGTTTTACTTTTCCCATAGGTATATCTGGAGGATAAACTGCCACTATTTCAAATCCAGCCCATTTAGCAAATCCTGTTTGGTATAATGCTACAATAACTTTTGTCTTATTGGCACCATATTGATTTAATCTTTTTTTCTGTTCTGCTGCTATTTTTTTAGTTTCCAATTTTAAAGCTTCAGCTCTTTGTTTATAATAATTGGCATTTTTAGGATCTATTTTAATAAGGGCATTAGTAACATTATCTATACCAACAATACGCATTGGTGGTGTCATAAATGTTGCATTCATCATTCCAACTGTAACAATTGTAACATTAGTATTTCCTGATGATTTTACTAATTTATCACTAAATTTTTGACTATCATAATCATGTCTTAAAAACAACTTGGCTTTTTTTAAAGTTTCCATTGTTTCTGGTTTAATATCAAAATGTCCAGGACATTGGGCAGGAGGAACAATATTTTGAACTTCTATTTTTTCTCCACCCACTGCTTTAGCTATGTCAGCTATGTCACTACTTGTTGTAACTACATATATTTTATTTGATTCGGGTTGTATTCCAAACTCATAGGCTATAATACCTCCTGCTATAACAAGCAGAAGAACAATACATCCGATTATCCATTTTCTTTCCATCTCAATGTCACCTCCAAATTTATCTTTATCATAATTTTATTAATAAATTTATTTAATAATAATTAATTTTATTTAAATTAAATCTTGTTTTAAAAATAAAAATTTATAACTCAAATTTTAATAGTTGTTCCAACTCCTGCTTTTATACATTCAAATTTTTTATCTAAAATCTTTTTATCTAATTCATCTGAGCAATGACAAATAACAATTTTTTTAACACCAATATCATGTAAAAATTTAGCTGCTTTCTCTGTTTCTAATGGACTATGAAGACAAAAACCACAAAATGCACAATTAATATCTTTTTTCATTGTCTCATAAGCTTTTTTTATAATTTTCAATGCTCTTAAAGGTGTCCTAGAAACAAAAATAGTCATGTTTTCATCTTCTGTAAATATGAGAGCCTGACTATTATCATAGTTTATAATAAATATGCCTTCATAGATCTTCTGGCAACCTTCGATTACATTATATGAATTACTCTGTAGTGCACTATATCTTCCTGGAATATAAACATTGGGGCTTGGATTGGTCTTTAATAAACCCCGCAGGCCTCCAATATGGTCACCATGTGTATGGGAGATAACTATCGAATGAATATCCTCCACATTTAAACCTAATTGATTAATATTATTAATAAGTATTTTAGAATCAGCGCCAGTGTCAAATAATATAGATCTTCCATGACTTCTAATAAAAACCGAGAATCCCCAAGAAGCTATTAAACCTTTTTCCTCTTTACCAATATTGTTGTCATATACTACCTTTGCATTTATCATTTTATCCCTTTTTAATGAAACTTTCCCACTCATTTATTTCTTGTATAAGCCTTTCTAAAATTTTCTCTACACAATTAAACTTCATATTTTTTACATAATATTCCTCTAGTTTACGATGGTATTTATAAGCTCTTCTAAAGTTCTTTATAGCATATTCAATAAGCTCTTCCATCTTTTTTTCTTCTGGCATCTGTAGAGGACCATTATTGATATTATAAACTTCTTCACATTTTTTATCAGGAATATCAGTATTGGATATAATTGCTAAATTTAAATCTGGGAAAATTAAATGTTCTATGTTGTAAGGATCGAGAGGATGATGACAATATTCAATGTTAAATCTATTTAATACGGCTTCTTCGCCAATTTTTTTTAGTATCTTTGTTATACAATATTCATTTCCAATAATTTTATAAATTGTATATCCTTTTACGAGCGTTTTGATGAATGTTTTATAGCCTTCTGGTGTGAAAGCACTTGCAAAAACATGTCTTTTAAGACCCAATTTTTTTGAATTTGAAGATGATACTAAAATATTTCTTTTGAGTTCTTTTACAACTTTATTAATTTCCAACAGGCTCTGATAGGTACAAGTAACATCTCTTATATTTTCAGCCATTAATTTAGCTGCTTTAAGATATCTACATGCTCTCTTCAAATTTCTTCGAACACTCTTGAAAAGGAAGATAATGTCGTTTTTATAGCAAAAAAGATTGGAAGCTTGAAGACACCTGTCAAGATTAACGATGCTCTCAACAACTCCTGGAAACTCAGGATCCATCACATGATGACCAGTAGTAGCAGCGACTGCTAAATTTAGGGAATGTATTACTGCTGCATCAAGAGAGTTACAATCTAGAGAACAAAATTGAAGTTCAACATCATAGCCTTTATTTATCATTTCATCAGCTACAGATTTTATAATCGTAGATTTACCATGCCCCGGGCCTCCTTTTAATATAAATATCCTTCCTTTATCCTTTTCTTTTAGAAAATTAAAAAAAGAACAAAATCCACGGGCAGTGTTACAACCAAAAAATATTTTTCTAATCACAATAATTCCTCCGTTTTTCAGCCACAATCATAAAAGCAGGTCCCCAGTAACCTCTTTTTATGTATTCTATCTTTCCTTGCAATCCTCTATAAAGAAAAGGATATATATCCGATATTACCTTTATTACTCTATATCCTAATGAGTTTAATATTTTTATATCATCCTCAGGACGTGTTAATCTGGCAGTAGGATATTTGTAGGATACCAACTCCTGCTTTTTATGGCGTCCAGGTTTTCGCTTTTCTGTAAGGTATATTAACCCCCATGCTAAAGAACGCCAAATATTTGCAGTAAGGGACTTACGATATCTAAACCAATTACCATCTATATTTATCAATCTTCCATTATTTTTTATGATATGATACCATTCTCTATATGCTTTTTTGAGATCTGGTAAGCACCATGTTAGATATCTACTAATAACAACGTCAAAATCTTCAGAATAAACGTCAGATAAATTCATAGCATCCTCTAATTTGAAATTGATATTTAAACCTCTTTGGATAGCTCTTTTTTTAGCAATGTTTAACATTCTTGATGAAACATCTATTGCTGTTACAGAATGTCCTAATTCTGCTAGAACTATTGCTAAAAATCCTGTCCCTGTACCTATATCTAAAACAGATAAATTATCTTCTTCAGGTAATACTTTTTTTAAAAGATTTTTCCAAGCGTCAAAAAGCCATTTTTTTTCCAATTCTCTTTGTACAACCGACTCATCAAAAATTTCTGCCCATTTATTCCACCATTTCGGATTTGCAGGATTCACACTCATCTTTTAACACCTTTTTTACCTTATTTTTTATATCGTCATCATTTAGCATGTAAAGCCCTTTATTTTTCATTCTCTGAAAATACAATCCTCCAGAAAAAGTGTATTTGTTCTTAAGATCTCCTGTTTTAACACGTTCATTTTCATATAAAATTATATCACCAACAGACAAAAGTGAAGGTAATTTCAAAAGTTTCTTTTTCTTTGAATAATTTACAGAATTATAACCTGCAATAAATCCTGTTGCCATTGCTTCAACGCAGCCTACAAAAAAACCTGATTTTTCACCTACACAAAAAAGATTTTTTATACCTTTGACTTTTAAAGCATTATTTCTTGGAGCCCTAGATAAAAATCTTATTGAATTAGAATCACTTCTTTGGGGATGTGCATACATCACATTTTCAAAGCCATCTAATTTCCTAAGCTCTTCAAGAGGATAAAAAGGTTTCATAAGTTTAGCATAAGTCCCTGTATCCAATAATATAATATTCTTTTTAAATATTGGCGATGCATATTGTTGACATGCTTTTATATCTAAGTAATTTATTTCTGTCCAATTGTTAGGATCTGGAATGATTAAAAAACCATTTTCTTCTAATTGGGATTTTAATTCTTCGTCTAAAGTTTCTTTGATTAGAGTACATGCGCCACTAAAAGCACCAAAGCCTTCATCTTTATTTCTTCTACTTGCTAATTCATTAATACCAGCTCTACCACTTATACTAACCCTTGGACCAAAAGAAGGACATCTTAGTACACAAATAGAACATCCATTTCCGTATTTTAGACAATTCCCCATTGGACCTGCAGAACCTGTGGCGTCAACGAATACATCTCCATCTATTGACATTTCATTAGAGAGAATTACTTCATTGATCTTTTTATTTTCAACTACCACGTCATCCGCTCTGCACCGGAAATATAAATTTACACCCATATTTTTAAGGATTTTACGAATTTGAGGCTCTACTTTTACTGGATCATATAATTTTGTATGATGATGTCCTGGAAGATCCACACTTTCATGTACTGTAGCATTGTTAATTGTATCTAATAATTCACCACAACCAAGATATTCTAATTCTTTTGTGGCAGTATATCTGCCATTGTTTTCTGTAATTCCAGCCGCTAAACCACATCCTAGAAGAGTATCTGATTTTTCGATTAAAGTAACTTCTGCACCTAATTTACTAGCTACAAATGCAGCAGTACACCCTGCCCACCCACCTCCTACTATAACAACCTTAACCATTACTGTCACCTAAATTGTACTTTACAAGATCTTAATTTATAACCAGATATTGTGATCTCACAACTTCCACAAATCCCTTCACCACAACATAATCGATTATTATTTGAAAATGCAACTTTAACTTTATTTTGACGTGCTTTTAAAAAATTAAAAATTCTATCTTGTAAATCTCGACATCCTCCTACATAGATAAAATCTATGTCTTTTAAATCAAGATCCTTTAGCCAATTATTTCCGTTTAAATTAATGGTTTGAATTTCTATCTTATTACTGTTTATATATTTTTTTATGAAAAACGGACATAATTTATCCTTAAAAATAAAAACAATGTTATTGTGTTTTAGCAATTCATTAATTAATAAAACAGCTGAAGTTTGTGCCATTCCACTTAAAATAAGAACGCACTTTGATTTATTCAGGTTTTCTATATTTTTTAATCCAATAATACCATTGTAATAAGGACCTCGTACCATTATACTGTTTTTTTCTAAAGATAATGCTTTTGTTTTTGGTCCTTTTATTTTTACTGCTAGTTCTATGTAATTATAAGTTTCGTTGACATACATCACAGCCACAGGTAAATCAAAATAAGGAGGCATAGAGGACGGTCTGACGAATACGTAAGATCCTGGTTTTTTCAATTCAATAAGAAATGTATGTGGAAGTTTTAACCTGAGAAATAGGATGTCATTCTTCATGTCTTTATTCAGTACTTTAGATGACACTGTCTTTCGCAACTTTATATTACCCGTGCTCCATATATATTCATAGTATTTACATATACCTCTCCATTTGCAGTCGCAAAACTTCTCACCTCTTAGAAGAGGACATTCATAACATTCCCCTAATTTAGCTAGGTAACAAGGACAGTATTCAGTGCCTGCATCAATACACTCAAATTTAGAGAAATTTTTATTTTTCATTAATTTCACCTTTTCTTAAAACTCTCAGTGTCGAGAAATCTTTTGCTAAAATGGTCAATAAAAGTGAAATTACAAGAAATATTATTATAACAATAATAGATGAACGCACTACAAGTTCAAATGCCTCTTTATTTAGTGGTAAAGGACCTTTGATGAATAATTTCATAAGTGAGATCACTATTGCCATTGCAATACTCATTCCTACTATTGAAGATGTTCCATATGTTCCAGCCCCCACGCCCAAAAATTCTCTTCCAACAGCGCTCAATACTAATTTTGTGTTCGCCGTGAAAAATAATCCAAAACCAATACCATATATAATAAGCCCCAACAAAATAAATTGATAGTTTAGACTAATTATAAAACTTAGCGAAAGAATTAGAAAAATGATACCTATTGAAGCTACAACTGCTGGATTTTTCTTATCAGATAACCATCCAGAAACAGGTGAAATTAATCCAATTATTAATGGAGCAATTGTCAATATGAACCCTGTTTTTGGGACTGGTAACCGTAAGAAATACTGAAGATACATACTCAATAAAAACTGGATAGGATACATCGCCATCATTGCAAAAAAGTAGGATAATAAATTATAACTAAATTCTTTTTTCTTAAATAGATGTATTTCAACTAATGGATTTTTTAACTTTTTTTCATGTACATAAAACGATGCCAATAATATCAAACCAAATACAACAAAAATAACATTTTCTACTTTTTTGATTGAAGACAAACCATAGACAATGAAAATCATTGAAAGTGCCATAAGCACTGCACCTTTAAAATCAAAAGGTTTTTGCTTTCCATACCACTCTTCCTGTGTCTTAACAATTAACATGAAACATATCAATGCAATAGGTACTACTGAGTAGAATACACTTTGCCATCCAAATTTTCCTGTCAAAATGCCACCTAAAAATGGCCCAAGAACCATTCCACTGAAACCACCCATACTTATCCATCCATATGCCTTACCTCTTTTAGTCATAGGGAGGGCTGAGCTAATTGTAGAAAGTACACCTCCAAATATCATCGCAGCTCCTATTCCTTGAAATGTTCTAAAAATTAAGATCATTTCGCAAGAGACCGAAAAGGCTGCAAGTATGGAGGAAATCAGGAATATTAAAATCCCTGTCAATAATATCTTTTTTCTTCCGTAAATATCTGCAATACATCCAAAAGGTATCTGTAATGCTGCTAATGCAAGAAAATATGCGGTAGGAATCCACGCAAGTATAACAGGGCTACCATGTAATATTTTTCCAATAGGAGGTAAAGCTACATTTAATGCATACATTAAAAAAGGCAACATAAATTGTGTTAATACAAGTGCAAACAACAACTTCTTTTGTTCCATATTTCCCACCTCCTTGTTTTAAACCTGAAACAACTATTGGCTGATGGTATTAATAAAATTTACTTTAAAAATTAGAAAGTAAATTTTATATATAAATAACATTCACTAGTGGCACTGGACAAAATTAAAAATTGGATTAAAAAAGTAAATAACATTAATAATTAATTTTGACCTAATTAGGCTGCTTCTTACAGATTATAATTTTTGAATCAAGAACATCTCCAAATTTATAAAGAGGTAGCCTACTGAATTTTTTGCTTTCAACTATATCAACAATAGAAAAGTATTTTTTTAGCAATTCTAAATAATCTTCGTAATAAAGGTCCCCTTCAAAACTATAAATCTTATCTTTCTTTTTTACACCTTCAAATTTCGTAAGATTCCATTCAAGATCCAGAAGTGGATCTTTAGAACCTTCACCTTTCTTGTAAAACGCATGTTTAGTTATGAAAATTCCTCCATCATTTAAAGCTTTGTGAATTTTTGGAACCAGTTTTGGGTTTTTTCCGCCTGGATTATATGAGAAAAATATAATATCATACCCACTACCTATATCATCTACAAAAAAGTTACCTTCAATTACCTTTACCCTATCTGCATTAAAAGTTTCAAGATACTTACGTGTATCTTTGATAACATTTGGAAAATCAAAAACATAAGCCTTTAAATTAGGGTTTAGTGTTGTAAATGCGATAGAATAAAGTCCATGACCACCTCCAAGATCTAATAATTTTCGAGCTTTCTGAAACTCTGGAAGCCTAGCAACTATATTTACAGTATCTTGAAGTTCGCCTGTAAGTATCTCTGCCGCAAGCGCATGAATAAGATTATCCTCAAAAAAATCTTCTTCATCAATATGTAACGGTCCACTCTTCATAATAGAAGGTAATCTTTCCCAAATTTTAAAACCATTATATAAGTTTTTGATAACTTCTATTTGAGAATAGTCAGAATCTGTTTTTAGGAAAAGTTCAGCAATTTTTGTGTTTTTATATTTATCCTTTTTTTTGTTCAATAATCCTATGTTTGAAAGTACTTCACATAAGATATGAGTTAAACGAGGATGTGTTCCTATCTTATCTGATAAATCTTTTGGTTTTTTAAACTCTTCAAGGTTATCAAAAAGATTGAGACTTGTTGCTGTGTATAATACACAGAAAAGTTTATAATACTTAGAAGATGATCCTAAGATATCATATAACTTTTTGACATCTGTAATTTTAGGTTTTTTAAGGAGAATATTCTTTTTAGTCACCAATAACACCTCTTGCATATACTAGGTTGTATTTTTCCAGTAGTTATAGCATAATACAGTGGTGAAGAAAGGATATCTTCAATGTTATTTCGTAAAATATTACCTATTGAATATTCCGGAAGAAAACAACAAGGAGTGACATCACCATCTACAGTAACAAAAATACTTTTTCTCATTACCTTACACGGATAAAAATGCTTTGTAGGTAAATATATTTTTATTTTTAATTTTTTTGCGTTTTTTATTAATTTATTAAATAAGATTGATTCTTTCTCTAATGGAATATACTCAATAGATGGGTTGTGAAGATTAAAGAGACGATGAAAAATAATTGCATCAACTCCTATTTTTTTGCCAAGATAGATAAACTTTGGAAGATCATGAAAATTAGTTTTTAAAATTGTAACGTCTAAATATGTTTTAATGTTTTCTCTTTTTTTGATGAATTCCTTTATAATTGGTGCTAAAATATTTAAAACATTGATATCATATACACCAATAGCAATTTCATCTAGGCCACTTGACAATAATTTATCCATTTGTTCATTTAAATAGAACCCATTAGTTGTGAGACTGACACAAAAACCAATATTTTTTGCGTGTTTAATCATTTTAGAAAGTTCAGGATTAAGTAAAGGTTCACCCCAACCATGCAATGCAACATAAGAAAAAATATTTGATGCCATGGCCTTGTCACAGATTTTAGAGAACTCATGGAAAGACATCAATTGATTCTGAGATTCACTGATATAAGGCCTCAAACAAATGGGACAATTTCTGTTACATAACCTGCTGATTTCTATTTGTAATGTCATATTATTAGCTAAAGTTGGAGGATAATTCATTAAGTTCCCTCAATGTAAATTCCAATTCCTGATATTCTGCAATAGTTTTTGCTTTATCAAAAACTTTTCTAGCCTTTTGTTTATTTCCAAGTAACATATAAGTAAGAGCTAAGTTTTTTAGACTCTCTGTTTTATAATGTGTATGAGCATGAGGATAATACTCTGGAGCTAATTTAGCTGCAGATTTAAAGTCATCCACAGCATTATCATATAAACCTAAATTCATATAAGCCAGCCCGCGCGTGTTATACACTGTATATTTAGGCTTCATTTGATGCGGATGCTTCAACAGTTCTGCAGATTTTTCAATACATTTTTTAAAATTGTTTGTGGCTTTTTCAGAATTTCCTTTTTTTCTATATGCTTCCCCTAATAATAACAATAAATCAGGGTCTTGAAATGGAGCAATATCTAATGCTCTGTGTAAATCATCAATAGCCTTGTCATAATCATGTAAAAGTATATGACATTTTCCACGAGTTTGTAATGCTCTATAGTCCCATGGTGCCTGATATTCTTTAGACATTACAGCATTTACTGCCTTATCAGACATTTTAATAGCTTTTTTTAACATTCCAGCTTGAAGATAAGCAGTTGCAAGATGCATTTTTGTCTGCCAAAGTTCATAATATTTTAATGATTTTTCGTAATCCTGTATACATCGAGATTTAAGAGTACGGTGGTAAGCTCTTCCCCTAGAAAAGTAAATTGATGCCAACGCCTCTTTCCCATTTTTTTCTTTGATTTCATCTTCATGTAAAAGTGATTTATTGTAATATTCTATAGCATCATCAAATAAACCATATCTGTCATGTGCGTTTCCCATGCCAGAATATGCAATATAAAATTGATTATTTAAAGTTAAAGACTTTTTAAAATCTGTTAATGATTTTAAAAACATGTTTTCTTGTTCATTGGTAAAAGGCCTAAAATAAAAATGTATAAACTGTAGTAAAGTGATCCCACGCATGTAATAAAATTCTGGAACATAAGGATTATCTTTTATTGCCTTGTTAAACGCTTTTAAAGCCATTTTAAGTTTAGAAACTCCCTCAGGATCAAATCTATCTTTTCCAACATTGTAAAGTGAAATTCCTTTGTTATAATAATCTTCACCTTCCAATTTTTGAGTACTCACACTGATAGGTACACACATAAGATGCTCACCACCACTTAAATTTTATTACCACTTAAATTTTATTAATGGATTTACATTATTTAATACACATATTTATATTTTTTTAAGATAATTTAAAGTAATTTAGAATTGGCAAAAAATTTGAGAATTTTGTGAATTTACACAAAAATTTGTATGTGGATTCTCATGCCAAATAGAAAATTAACCAAATAGCTTCTCTATATTAACTAAACATTAAAATCATTGGAATATACTTTATGTATGTAATGCTACAAATCTTTCTGATACTATACCATCACCTATGAGGTATTTTACCTAGTTTTCGTAAAATAAAGTAAAGGATAAATCCTATGATTGCTATCTCAGTTCCTACAAGACAAATATTCTCCAACCATGCTTGCTTTGTTAATTCGCCTATGTCTCCTAAAAATATAAATGAAAGCATAAAGAATACCAAAGGCATTGTAAATCTCTGCACAAAATACTTAAAGCTTCCTCTTTCAGCACCTTTAAAAATCTTTGATCCATACTTTCCCCAATATAAAGATAAAAATGCAAAGAAAATACCTGTTAGTGCAGAAGTTACACAAACTCCTAGCAGAATTACAAACATATGTGTTTTTGCCCAAAGTAACAAATTAGGTTTAAACTCAGCTATTATTGGCACTAACAATAAAATAAATAATATAGACACTAACATCGAAGCATTAGCTTTTGTAAGTTTACCTTGTTTCCACCAAATAAAGAGAGCTATCCCTATAATTAGCAAGAGAAATATATGTCCTACTACATTGAAGCTAGCTATCATTAACAATACTGCAAAAATAAAGAGTATGCATCCTAATATCCCACAAATGGCTTTTACAAATCTTTCTGATACCATACCATCACCTATGAGGCATTTTGTCTCGTTTTTCGTAAATAGGGTAAAGGATAAACCCTATGAGTATTATAGCACCAAGTATATTACTTCCTACATCACCTATATTCACCAACCATGCTTGCTTTGTTAATTCGCCTATGTCTCCTAAAAATCTAAATGAAATCCCAAAGAATACCAAAGGCATTATAAATCTACTAAAATAATACACAAAGCTTCCTCTTTCTCTTTCAGCACCTTTAAAAATCTTTGATCCATACTTTCCCCAATATAAAGACGCATGGTAGATACTTAGTGCGGCAGAACTTATACAAC
The DNA here is from genome assembly GCF_055392295.1 of Methanothermus sociabilis. Classification (NCBI taxonomy): domain Archaea; kingdom Methanobacteriati; phylum Methanobacteriota; class Methanobacteria; order Methanobacteriales; family Methanothermaceae; genus Methanothermus; species Methanothermus sociabilis. The sequence continues at coordinate 258,492 of NZ_AP042467.1, forward strand.
CTCCTAGCAGAATTACAAACATATGTGTTTTTGCCCAGGGCAGCAAATTAGGTCTGGATTTAACTATCCAATCTAATACTATGAAAAAAGTAAAGAATATGCCTAATATACAATAGGCCGCCTTTAATAATTTTAATCTTGATACCATTGACATCACCTATCAATAATATATCTAGTTCAGGTATTCTTAATCTTCTTTTTTGGAGTCATCCCAACATTATTTGATGACACAAACCTGAACAATGAAAGAGAATCACTCATGGAAATATTTGATGCGCCCACCATGGTGTCCACCAGGTTTCAAGGATAGCAGCCACAAAGAAGAGAACAATACTAATTTTAAGTAATCTCAACCCCCATTTAAAGGCCTCTTTAACCTCACCAAAATTTCCACGGATCCTACGAGTCCTCAAAACATCTATTATGGCTTTAAACATATAACGACTTACATTTGCACCTGCAATGATAGATAAAAACTGTGCTGGAAATTCTAAGTAGGCATGGAGTGATCCTAGCACAAGTAATGCTCCTTTCCAATGCCATGCACGAATAGGACTTACATAGTAATCTGCAATTAGTAATCCTCCACATGCCAACCTTACAAATGGTATAATTATTGTAAAACCTCCTATGAATTTTAATATGGCACAAATAGCATTGTGTAGGAATATGGATAAAAAATTGTTTAAAGGACCTGCATTAATACCTGTATCATAACCAAAACCTAAAAATTTTATGGTTTTAACACTAGTTTCATTGCTATAGCCCCAAACACAATTTATAGGATGCTTAAGAGGTTTTAATATGTTTACAGGCACCTTAAATACAGTTATTGCGCCGGCTATCATATATATTAATGCAATAGATGCTAAAGACATGTAAAACAATTTATTGTTTTTCTCAAATGCAGAATAGAGTGAAAGATATATGAATAAAGATGCCAAAAAAGCAATAACATTAAATCTACCAAGTATAATATATAAATTTCCAAGATAATTAAAGTGGCAACCATAGTAAAAACCTTTAATAATACTAACAGCAATGATAATTCCAATTGCTATACATCTTTTCGACTTAAGACTGGAAATCCATTGCAGCATATATTCCACCTAATTGTCTTTAAAAAGAAATTAAAGTTGTTAAATCAGGTGGTTTTCTGCTGAAACACAACTCAGGAATACTAAAAAACCAAGGGTTAGTAATATTGGGAAGAGAATTTTCCTTTTCGGAATCATCTATCCACACCCTCTCAACTATGTATCATCCAATAGTAATACAAAAATAGCTTATAAAGATTACTTCTTGCATAATGATGTACATGTGTATGTCGTTAAATATAGATTTAGCGACATATATGATTTCTAACCTCTACTTAGATGCGATGGGAAAATGCCTTAACTCATGATTAGAAAACGGTGGTTCGTTTAAATACATAGATTGTGGTGGATATTTTTTGATAACTTAGGGACAGCTTTATTCATGTTATTTTAGCATTGCATTGACAAAGTATATACCTTAATACATAACATAGTCATCCATATTTCATAAATTTTAAGATATAAACACAGGAGGGTGCCTAAATGAAGTCTAAAGCTGTATTAATCCTCTCAACATTGCTAGTTCTGTTGGCAATTTCTCAAGCATATGGAGTTAAAGAAGTTTATTCAGAGTATGGTACTCTTAAAGATGTAATAGAAAACGCTAATCCTGGAGAAACAATATTTCTGCATAATGGGACATATTATGTTTCAGGAATTGTGGTAGACAAGCCTCTAACTATTGTAGGTGAAGATAGGGATGGAGTTGTAATTGATGCTCAAAGAGAAGGTCCTATATTCTACATTGATGCCTATACAGATGTAAAGTTAATAAATTTAACATTGATCAATGGAAATGGAGCAGAAGGTGGTGCAATAAACAATAATGGACAGTTAGAGGTTGAAAACTGTGCTTTTGTGGATAATTATGCTAGCGAAAATGGCGGTGCCATTTTTAACAGTGGTACTTTAACAATAAATGGCTGCAGATTTGAAAATAACTATGTTGGATGTAATGATGGTGAATCAGGCGGTGCTATCTACAATTCTCATGAAGGTCAGGTTACAATAAATAACAGTGTATTTGTAGATAACAGCGCTGATTTTGGGGGAGCCATAGATAATGAAGGTTATTTAACAATCGAAAATTGTGTATTTGAAAACAACACCGCTGGTGCAAGTGGCGGTGCTATCCATAATGGCGGTGAGTTGAGAATAATGCATTCTACATTTACTAGTAACATTGCTAAAGAGGATGGGGTTGGCGGTGCCATTTCTAATGATGGTAATCGACTAATAATAGACAATTGCATATTTGATAGCAATGTTGCTACTTATGGTGGTGCCATAAGCACTTCAAACAACTTAAAAGTTACAAATTCTATATTTATGTACAATTATGCTGGAATGGATGGAGGAGCCATTGGTGTTGATCCAAGGGTAGAAGATGAAGCCATTATCCTTGTAGATAACTCTAATATCTTCATTGACAATCTCCCAAATGACTCCAACATTCCTCTCAATAATACTCTAAATTACAGTATAACCTTAACAAACACTGGAAAATCAACAATAACCATAAAATGTTACATCTCAATCTACACAAATTCAGTTAATGGAAAGAAAGTTGGCTATAAGGAAGTAACAATAACTCTAAAGCCAAAAGAAACAAAGAGAATATATCTTGGTAAATATCCAGCAGGACATATAGTATCTGGGACAATTGTTGTCAAAAATCCATCAAAGAAAAGAATTCAATTAAATCTACAGGTGAAATATGAAATTGAAGGATTCAATCCGGAAATAAGGAAAATAAGCAACTACATAGCTCCAAGAAAGGAATTTAAATACAATGTGAAATACAGAGTGAATGAATATGGGTCCATAGAGGTTAGCTAATATTATAGAGTTTCTCCACGCGAAATAACTCTCCTTAATTTAAAGAAAAAAAGGAAAACAGAAACAAAGTTAAATCAGGCTATATTTAAGGCTACAACTGTCTACGGCTGCAACATATCTCAGCTGCTTCTTTTGTTTTTTTGTTTCTTTTAAACTATTAAGCACTGCAGAATATGCAACTGATGCAGCCTTATCAAAATGCTTCTCCACTATACTAGGATCTCTAGTCTTTAACCACTTATACCAATCATTCTTTTCATTTTTCGCTGATGACATCAAAGTATAGAGATCTCCTGGAATATACTTGATCTGTGGTGTATAACCAATAACTTGAGACTCATACATCTCATGATCTTTTTTTGACTCTTTAGCTATATTATGTGGAGCACAGAAAGAATCAGATATATAGTGAGTTGCAACTCCAAAGCAATAACTTGCATACTTGTAATTTCCTTTCTTCCAAGCATCTTTACCTTTATTAAGCCATTTCTTAGCTTCATAATAAGCTGGAGGGAAATGGTGTTTTTTAAAGTCCTTAAATTTTAAGTCAGGGGCTGTTGAACCCTCCTTCATAGCTTCGAGGTCAATTTTGCTTTGATATTCAGAAGGTAGGTTATTGTAGATTAATTCAACTATATAGCGATGAGATTCTTCTTTCCATCCATAGCTAAAGCTAAATGTAAATGGCAAAGACAGAACTAAAGCTAATAGGAAGTATTTCTTGATGTTCAAGAAACACCCTCCTATTAGTAAATAACTCCAATATACAAATTAAAGAAATATAAATTTTTGGGTTGGATAGAAAGCTGCCTGTAATCTGTATTAGCTGCGTTAGTTATTTTATTTGGCTTGTTTTTTGTGGCAAAATATTGCTTGTGGCTGCTATCCTTGAAACTTGATAGACGCTATGGTAGTACAAACAAATATTTCCATGAGAGATTGACTCTATAATTATATTTTCTCAAAATTTTATTTGTGGTAATTAAAGTGTGAAAAATGAGTGAACATAATTTAACCTTAAAAGATATGAAATTAGAAAATTTTCACTACTTGTTTATCATCAAGAAAGAATATAAGCTACGGGTATCATAAAATAACATATGTTCAGATGTAGAGAAATTCTTAATAAAAAAATATTTAAGAATTGTGAAGATTGTCCTGATTTTATATTAAATAAATTGATACCTTTGAATAAACAGGTTGACATAAACAAAATTTCAGATTCCTGGAAAAGGTGTTCATGCGGCAAAAGACCTTTAGATGCTGTCATGGCACATATATTAAAAATAATGATAGATGAAAAAGATCTAAATAAAAATGCGTGCCTCAGAGATGTTGGATCACCATTATTAACACCCATGTATTATTTTGAGCATTATCCTTATTTACCAAAAGAATCTTTAGTTTTATTATCACCTCATATTTCAAAAGAAACAGCTGAAAGGATTGTCAATGAAGTTTCTGAAGTTAAAGGAGTAATTAAGGGCAATATCTCAGAACTAGGAAATTATAGATTGTTGTCAGGATCAGATGCAAGATGTGACATTGTTGAAACTCCTGTGGGATGTATTTCATTATTTAAAAAACAAAGTCAAATTCATATTGAATTACCAAAAAAACATGACCCTAAAATAGTCACACTATATAATCACATGAAAAATTTATCTGATTTTACAGTATTAGATGCGACATGTGGGGTTGGTACTCTTGGAATTTTTTCATTGAAGATGGGTGCTAGAAGAGTTATATTTAATGATATTTGGCCACCTGCTACATATATGACATTGAAAAATTTAGAAATAAATGGATTTAAAAATGGTTTTGAAATATATAATTTAGATGTGCTTAAACTAATCCAAATACTTAAAGAAAATTTTGATTTATGTATTTTAGATCTTTTTCCTGGGATGGATCCAAAAAAATTCATTTACAAAATGAAGAATTGTTGTAAAGAAATTATAGTATTGTAAATAAAATTTAAAAGATGATGAACCTGCGAAGGGTCTGACTTAAAATGATGAGAGTGCGGTTGTCTGAATAACTTATGATGAAAACGCCAGCGTCTGATTTTAATTAATTTTTTATATTTTTTATCAATTTTTAATAACTAGAAAAGTCTTTATATTTTGTAGAGACTACTAACTATTGGGCTTCTTTGGATTTTTAAATATGTAAAAATAAGTATTTGTACTGTGGCATAAAAATGATGAAAAAGCCCAAATCTGATTGATGATGAACGAAGGGACTTTCTGATTTGATTGGTAAGTTAATAAATTTTTACTCAATTGACGGTGATTATATGTATAAAGTATTGTTAGATGAAAAAGAATTACCAAAAAAGTGGTATAATATTACGCCAGACCTTCCTAAACAACTGTCACCACCAAAAGGAGATAGAGTAAAGGATTTACCAAAGATTTTTTCTAAGCATGTATTAAAACAAGAAACATCTACCAAAAGATGGATAAAAATTCCTAAGAAAATTAGAGAAATTTATAGAGAGATTGGGAGGCCAACTCCTTTATTTAGAGCCCGTAATTTAGAAAAAATGCTAAACACGCCCGCAAAAATATATTATAAAAGGGAAGATCTTTCTCCGACCGGTAGTCATAAATTAAACACTGCAATAGCTCAAGCATATTATGCAAAAAAAGACGGGGCAGAATATTTAACAACTGAAACTGGGGCAGGACAGTGGGGCTCAGCACTTTCCCTTGCATGTTCCCTTATGGATATTGGATGTAAAGTTTTTATGGTACGGGTTTCTTACCACCAAAAACCATTAAGAAAAATATTGATGCAGATTTATGGCGCTGAAGTTTTCCCTTCACCTAGTAAGAAAACTGAATTTGGTAGGAAAATGTTAAAAAAAGATCCTAAACATCCTGGATCATTAGGAATTGCAATTTCAGAGGCAATTGAAGTTGCATTGAAAAATGACAATGTATATTATTCTCTTGGAAGTGTATTAAATCATGTGCTTCTCCATCAAACAATAATCGGATTAGAATTGAAAAAACAATTGGAAAAAATAGATGAAAAACCAGATATTATTGTGGGATGTGCTGGCGGAGGTAGTAATTTTTCAGGTGCAATTTTTCCTTTTGTAAAGGAAAAATTAAATGAAAGGTTAGATTGTAAATTTATAGCTGTTGAACCAACAGCATGCCCCACTTTAACTCAAGGAGAATATCGTTATGATTATGGTGATACTGCTGGCATGACTCCTCTAATTAAAATGTATACATTAGGACATGATTTTGTACCACCTCCTGTACATGCAGGAGGTCTTAGGTATCATGGAATGGCACCACAATTATCTTTACTTGTAAAAGAAAAAATAGTGGAAGCTAGGGCTGTAAAACAGAAAGATATTTTTAAAAGTGGAATATTATTTTCTAAAGCAGAAGGGATTGTACCAGCGCCTGAAACTTGTCATGCAATAAAGGTAGCAATTGATGAAGCAAAAAAATGCAAAAAAAGTGGTGAAGAAAAAACAATCGTTATAAACTTTTCAGGCCACGGATTATTAGATTTAAAAGGATATGAAAAATATTTAAGCACAGAAGAATAAACAATGTCAATTATCATCATAATTAATTGAGTTTTTAGCAAAAAAGGGGTGGAATGAGGGATAAAATGTATAGAATAGGGGAAGCATTAATTGGAAAAGGAAACGAAGTTGCTCACATCGAACTAATTATCGGAAAAAAGGATGGAAAAGTAGGCGATGCATTTGTAAAAGGATTTACAAATGCATCTATTGGTCATGTTCCTTTATTATCAGTAATACGTCCAAATTTGATGACAAAACCCGCAACTTTAATAATACCTAAAGTTACTATTAGGGACATGGATGACGCAAATAAAATTTTTGGACCAGCACAAATGGCCGTAGGCAGGGCCATTGCAGATGCAGTAGAAGAAGGTATAATACCTAAAGAAAAAGTTGAAGAATTGGTTGTAATTGTAAGTGTTTTTGTTCATCCAGATGCAAAGGATTATAGGAAAATCTACCAATATAATTATGGAGCAACCAAATTAGCATTGAGAAGAGCAATAGAAGGTTACCCACCAATTGATAAGATATTATCAGAAAAAGATAGGAGTGTACATCCTATAATGGGCTTTAAAGTACCAAAACTTTGGAATCCTCCATATATACAAGTCGCATTGGATATGGATGATTTAAATGAAATGAAAAGAGTAATAAACGAATTACCTAAAAGAGAAAGATTAATATTGGAAGCAGGTACGCCATTAATTAAAAAATATGGTGTGCATGTAGTTAATGAAATAAGAAAATTAAGAAAAGATGCATTTATAGTAGCAGATCTTAAAACTTTGGATGTTGGAAGATTGGAAGTTAAAATGGCATCTGATGAGACAGCTGATGCAGTAGCAATTTCAGGTCTTGCAAGCATTGAATCAATTGAAAAAGCAATACATGAAACACAGAGACAGGGAGTATACTCAATATTGGACATGATGAATGTAAGTGATATTGAAGGCAAACTCAAAAAATTAAGATATAAACCAGATATAGTATTGCTACATAGAAGTGTAGATGTTGAAACTGTAAAAGCTGAACGTGGTGAAAAGATAGGTGAAGTTACAGAATGGGGTAATATAAAAAGAATAAAATCTATAACAAATGCATTAGTTGCGGTAGCTGGTGGCATAACACCAGATAATGTTCAAAAAGCAATTAAAAGTGGAGCTGATATAATCGTAGTTGGCAGGTATATCACTGGCTCTAAGGATGTAAGAAGAGCTTCACAAGAATTTCTTGATCAATTACCCCCAGATCCAGACACTATGAGATTACCTCTTGATGAAGATGAGTCTATATGATTTATTATATTTTTATTTTTAGGATTTGGAGGAATAGAATTGATACTCGGAATATGTGGTAGTCCAAGAAAACAGGCAACAGAATATGTATTAAAAAAAGCTTTGGAAATTGTAGAAAGAAGTCATGAAGTTAAATTCTTTACAGTGAGGGGAAAAACTATAAATCCATGTAGACATTGTGACTATTGCATAAAAAATAAGAAATGTATTATAGAAGATGACATGAAGTTTATTTATGAAACTTTGCCAAAAGCATCAGGAATTATTATGGCTACACCTGTATACAATGGAGGAGTTAGTGCCCAATTAAAAGCCATCATGGACAGATGTAGAGCTTTGGGAGCTCAAAATTTTAATTTTTTAGAAAATAAAGTTGGCATGGGGATTGCAGTGGGAGGAGATAGATCTGGAGGGCAAGAGTTAGCTCTCCTTCAAATTCACACTTTCTTTATTTTAAATGGAGCAATCCCTGTTAGTGGAGGTGCATTTGGAGCTAATCTTGGCGCATGTTTTTGGTCAAAGGATTCATTAAATGGTGTTAAAAAAGATAAAGAAGGCTTTAGAACTTTGAAAAAAACGCTTAAGAGATTTCTTTCAAAGGTGTGACTTTCACCATGAAATTAGGTTTTTCAACTCTTGCTCTTATTCCAAAACCTCTAAATCAAATTTTAAAAATTTTCTCAAAATCAAAATTTGAATTGCTTGAATTGTTATGTGACGGACCTTATTGGCCAAGAAATCTTCTTAAAAAAATTGATGAAATCATAGAAATTTTTTCATCCTATGACCTCAAGTTGTATGTCCATGCACCTACTGTGGATTTAAATATTGCAAGTTTAAATGAAGGTATTAGAAATGAAAGTAAAGTCCAAATAAAAGAATCAATACAACTTGCGGCAGAATTGGATGCAAAAGCTGTAACAATACATCCTGGCTACGTGAAGAGACCTGATAAACACTTAAGAGATCTTGCTGTTAAATATTCTAAAAATTCAATCCATGAATGTCAGGAATATGCTGAAGAAATAGGTATGAAACTTTGTATAGAAAACATGCCAAATCGCAATATATATCTTTGTAAAAATGTTAACGAGTATTTGGAGTTTATTGAGGAATGTAATTCTTGTGCCACTATAGATATTGGACATGCAAATACTTCAGGACAATTAAAAGAATTTATGAAAATTAAGGCATGTTATCACCATATAAATGATAATGATGGTAAGAAAGATCAGCATCTTCCACTTGGTGAAGGCAATATTGATTTAAAATATTTAAAATTTATTAAAAATGGTATAATCGAAGTTAACGATTATAAAAAAGTTTTAAAATGTAAAGAAGTCATTCAAAAATTTTTAAGAGGTGAAATAAATGGGAAAAAAAGATAAAAAGCGCCTCCCTCCTACTGGAGCTGGTTTAGTTAGATATTATGAAGAAGAAGAAAAAATGGGGCCAGCACTCACACCTGAGCATGTAGTTGTTATTACAATATTGCTTGCAATCTTTTGCATAGTACTTAGATTTTCAGGGTGAAATTAATGCCGATACATCCTATAGAATTCCGGTATGGAACAAAAGAAATGAAAAAAATTTGGGAAGCTGAAAATAAATTGGATAAGATGCTTAAAGTTGAAGCAGCATTAGCAGATGCAGAAGCAGAATTAGGTATAATACCAAAAGACGCTGCTAAAGAAATAAAAAGAAAAGCAAACACAAAGTTCGTTAAATTAGAGAGAGTGAAGGAAATAGAGAAAGACACAAAACATGACGTAGTTGCAATGATAAAGGCCTTAGAAGAACAATGTGTTGGGAATGCTGGTGAATACATTCATTTTGGTGCTACCTCAAATGATATTGTGGATACAGCACAATCACTACTTTTTAAAGATAGTATTAAGGTGTTAAGAAAAAGAATAATAAAACTTATAAAACTGCTTTTGGATTTGGCACAAAAAAATAAAAAAAGAGTATGTATTGGACGAACACATGGACAGCATGCTTTGCCAACTACATATGGAATGAAATTTGCATTATGGGCAGATGAGCTGTATAGACACCTCGTACGTTTAAACTCTTGTGAAGATAGATTGTGTGTTGGAATGATAACAGGGGCAGTTGGAACCTTCGCAGCATTAGGTAAAAAAGGATTAGAAGTAAATAAAAGAGTTTCTGAAAAATTAGGATTGAAACCTGTTTTAATATCAAACCAAATTATACAAAGAGATAATCATGCTGAATTCATAATGGTTTTGGCAAATATTGCATCAACACTGGATAAAATAGGCACTGAAATAAGGAATTTACAAAGAACTGAGATATGGGAAGTCTATGAAAAATTTGACATTGAAAAACAAGTTGGAAGTAGTGCAATGCCTCACAAAATGAATCCAATTACTGCAGAAAGAATATGCGGATTATCTAGAGTCATTAGATCATATGTAACCTCTGCATTGGAAAATAATGTTTTATGGCATGAAAGAGACCTCACAAATTCTTCTCCAGAAAGAATAATATTTCCTGAAGCTTGTATACTTACAGATTACATACTTGAATTAACATTCAAAATTTTGAAAGATTTGAAGTTTAACGACAAAAACATAGAAAAGAATCTTAATTTAACAAAAGGATTGATAATGGCCGAAAGAATTGTGTCTAAACTTGTAGAAAATGGCATGGGGCGACAAACTGCATATAAAATTGTCAGAGATTGTGCAATTAAGTCAATTAAAGAAAACTTACCATTTTTCAAAATTGTAGAAGAAAATCCAGAAATTAAGAAATATTTAAGTTCAGAAGAAGTAAAAGAATTAATGGATCCTCACACATACATAGGACTTGCTCCAGAAATTACTGATAAAGTTGTAAAAACCATTAAAGAGAAGTTAAAAGAGTTTATGTAAAGTTGTTGATAGTTTGTTCCAATTTTTTCTGTAAAGGATAAATATCAGTAGGGCAGAGGACAATAGAGAAAATAAAAGTTGAAATAATGGTTCTGGCAATTCTGCACTGATAAATATTGAAGGCAGTGGCATATAATATGAACTGCTTACAATAACTTCTGAAAATAAATTATTTGCTGTATGAATTCCAATGACAGCCTCCAAACCTCCATCAGTTAATGTAATTATGGAAGCTATCAATGCATAAATCAAAGTGTCAATAAATATATCCAAATTTGCAACCAATGATGTTCCATTGCCCCAATGCCCAGTAGCAAATATTATTGAAGTTATAATAACTGGATAAATACGTTTATTTGTGATCAGGTTTATTGCTTGGAGTGCATAACCTCTAAAAAATATCTCTTCAAATCCTGCCTGTATTGGAGTTGTAGCTAAGGAAACAAGAAACAACATTAAAAATTCAGGCATTTTAAAATTTAATTTATATGAATGCGGGTCAAAATATAGGTCGATTAAAAGAAACAATGTAAGTACAAGTGACCATGCGAAAAACCCTGAGAAAAATCTTTTAAATCTAAACTTTGAGTGACTTGTAACAACAGTTTTAAACTTTCTATTATGGAAAATTCGCAAGGAGATATAAAAACTTAATAACAAACAACAATAATAAATGTTGGTTCCCAAAAGGCTAAATACGCCTTCCATACCTGTTCTTGGAGAAACAATATCTAATCCAAGGATTGAAAACAAAATATATATTGGGATGAATAAAAAAGCAGGCAAAAATAATATGAAAAATAATGAAATGAGGTATCTCCACCAATCGTTTTTTCCTTTCTTTGCCAAATCTATGAATTCTGTCAGCTTTGACACCTACATAATTTCAATATTAATCATTTTTCTTTTTTTCAATCCGACGACATTTAAATATTACAGTACCACCATCAGTGTATGGTTCACCAGGGTCTACACATTGCATATACGCATGATCAGGATCATCTTCTTTTGTTAATCCTAATTCAACAGGACACCATTTTTTCTCCAAAATAGTTGTGTAATGTAGAATTGTAGATAAGGCATGTGTGCAAAGAGCATCTGTTTTTTCAAGTACGATCTCTGGATCATCTATAATTATTTTATCTCCTTCTTTGTAGACAGGACATTTACCTATTATTTTATGTACAGTAATTTCAAGCATTGATTACACCTTCATTATTTTTTCATAATTTATTTTAAATTTATAAGTACATTACTATTGCAGGGATTATTAAACATCCCATTAAATAAGATTTGTTTATTTTTAGCGAATGTGGTAGAATCCCCAGAAAAATTGATGTAAAATAACAAAAAGAAACAAGAATTACATTGGCATTTTCAAAATATGATAAAAGATAAACAAAAGAAGTTATAATTACAACAATGAAAATTGTCATTAATTTATAATTTAATTCTGCGATGTTTTCAATCATCCATTCACCGATTTTTATACAGATAAAAAATGAAAGAGAAACTGAGGTAATCCCAACGAAAATAAAAAGTAATATTTTCATTAAATCTATCTCTCCCAAAAATTGTGAAATATAGACTGCAATACCACTGCGTGCATTTCCAATTAAATAAACAGTTAAAAGCGAAAACAAAGAATCTGATACATTTACACTACTTATGGCAGTTATTAAACTTTCATACTCATTTTTATTTTTTCCACAAAATTCTTGTGCAATTACACTTCCCTGTGCAGGTCCAAAACCAGGCAAAAATGCTAAAAATATACTTGCAAAGGTTCCTGAAATTATTCCTCTAATGATGTTACCATTCACTTTAAAATTATGGATTTCGCTTTGATAAGGTATGTATGAATTTTCTTTTAAGCTATAAAGCATCGTACTTACTCCAAAAAGACCTAAAAACATCGTAGTAAGTAAAACATTTGATGAAAATGGTAATTTTAATACTAATATTCCAAAAATTCCTGAAACTAAAAAAATAATTGTAGAAATCAATGTTGATCTGACACTTCTATTTAAAGAAATAAGAAGATAAATTGATGCTAAAATTAAAATAATGCAAATATAAGGTTTCAAAATTTTTTCTAGAATAGGTAGAAGTATGGAAAGAAGTGGAAAAAGAAATGCAAGAATAAGTATGGATGAAAGTCCACCAACAGCCACCAATCTGATAGTTTTCTTCCCATATCCTCCCAAAATCATTTTATGTGCTGGATGTACAACAAGTGCTGTAGATTCCTTTGGAACTCCAAGCAACATTGAAGGAATAAATTCCAATAAAGCATGTGAGACAGATAAAGAAAGAAGAAATACAGATAATACTTCTGGAGAAAAATTTTTAAGAAAATAAGCAGAAAACACAAAAATTAATGCTCCAACATTATTTACATGTAAACCAGGAATTAACCCTGTTATAACACCACATAATACTCCAATAAAACATGCAATCAATAAATCAAAAATTTAATCACCTATTCAACTAATCGCCTGAGGTCTGTTACTTCAACAGTGCTTACATTTTTTATTTTTGATAACTTTTCTTCAACTTTGTCTGTCCCTCCTTTTGCATCATCAACAACAACCATAACATTTAAAGCTACTAACCCAAAGGCTATTGGATCTTCCTTGATATCATGCAATTCTTCCCCTAACTCCTTTTGTATGTTGTTTTTAATTTCATTTAAATCAACATTGGGGTCTGTAGGTGTTAATCTTATGGTAGCTAATACTTTTCCCATTTTTCCACTTCCTTATGGTCCTTCAAACCCACATTTACATCTATATACGTTTCCAAATGTTCTACATTTCTCACATCTTACTATTTCTTCATTACAGAGAGGGCATTCAAATTTTACATATTTTTCTCCAAGTGGTATTTCTCTTTTACATGATATGCATCTAACCATTTAATCACCCCTAATAATTGTACATTTTTTACCTTTACCTTCAAGTATAGAGACTATCCTATCTGGATATTTTCCATTGGCAACATAACAAGTAGTTTTGTATTTAAGAAGTAATTTTGCAAAAGATTTATCAACAGAAGTTTCACCAAAAGACAGCAATTTTTTTGCATTTATCTCCTTAATAAATTTTGCGTCTTTATACAATGAAGGATCTTTTGTATATATACCATCAACATTTGTTGCTATTAAAAGTTTTGAATTTAATAAATGTGAGAAAAACAAGGAAATTGAATCTGAGGTAACACTCCAAGAATGTTCTAATGGATCTAAATAATGTAATATTTTTGATGGAAGAATTATAGGTATTCTTTTATTTTTTAATAATTTCCTAGCGTCTCTTAAATTATCTACGGCCTCTGCTTTATCAACTAAATCCGCTAATAACATTCCAATAATATCCATACATAATATTGCTGCATCATGAGCCGTAGTTTTTGAAAACTTTAATTTTGAATCATATTCACGTATTTTATCTGAAAGTTCGCCTCCACCACATATAACCATTACATCCTTCCCTACTAGAGATTCTAGCAATTTTAATGCATATTTTGGAAATAGACTACCTCCAATTTTTACTAACCACATCTTATCACAATTCTTATCAATGAATATTATAAAAAAATTTCACATTATATACTTTATTATCAAATTTTTGTTCATACAAATTTTACAGTTCTCAAAAAATAAGAAAAATTAAATAACAATATTAAAAATATTTTGGACATTGTTTTCAAGCTTCAGAGAATTTTAGGTAAAAACATTTATTTTATTTAGAAAAAAATTATTCCTAATTCATTTTTTTAAGGAGGATTCAAAAATGAGCATGACAATGGCAGAAAAAATACTTGCTAAAGCATCTGGGAAAGATAAGGTAGAAGCTGGAGAAATTGTAATGGCTAATATAGATGTAGCTATGGTTCATGATATAACAGGTCCTCTAACTGTAGAAAGATTTAAAGAAATAGCTGAAAATGTTTGGGACCCTGAAAAAATTGTGGTTGTGTTTGATCATCAAGTTCCTGCAGAAAGTATAGAATCTGCTGAAAATCACATCATAATGAGAGAATTTGTAAAGGAACAAGGTATAAAACATTTTTACGATGTAGGAGAAGGTATCTGTCATCAAGTTTTACCAGAGAAGGGTCATATAGTGCCTGGAGAAGTTGTAGTTGGTGCAGATTCACACACTTGCACTCATGGCGCATTAGGTGCATTTTCTACTGGTATAGGATCTACAGACATGGCAATGGTTTTTTCAGAAGGAAAATTATGGTTTAAAGTCCCCGAAACACTTAGATTTGAAATCAATGGTTCTCTAGACAAATATGTTACTGCAAAAGATGTTATATTAAAAATAATAGGTGAAGTTGGAGTTGATGGAGCTACATATAAAGCATGTGAATTTTCTGGAGAAGTTGTGAAAAATATGAGTATATCCGAGCGTATGGTATTGTGTAATATGGCAATAGAGATGGGTGGTAAAACAGGACTTGTTGAACCTGATGAAAAAACTTTAAACTATATTAAAAAACGTACAACTAAAAAATTTGAAATTTTTAAAACAGATGTTGATTCTCCATCACTTGAGACAATGGAAATAAATGTTGAAAATTTAGAACCACAAGTTGCTTGTCCGCATAATGTAGACAATGTTAAGCCAGTTTCTGAAGTTGAAGGTGTTGAAATTGATCAAATATTCTTAGGTTCATGTACAAATGGTAGATTAAAAGATTTAAGAGATGCTGCAAAAATAATAAAAGGACATGAAATAGCAGACAATGTAAGAATGCTTGTAATACCTGCATCAAGAGAAATTTATAAAAGAGCTTTAAATGAAGGGCTAATAAAGATATTCTTAGAAGCTGGTGCAGTTGTATGTAATCCTTGTTGTGGACCATGTCTTGGAGGACATATAGGTGTACTAGGACCAAATGAAGTGTGTTTATCCACATCTAATCGTAATTTTAAAGGTCGTCAAGGTAGTACTAAAGCTAAAATATATTTATCATCGGCAGTAGTAGCTGCAGCTTCTGCTATAACTGGAAAAATAACTGATCCTAGAAGCTTAGAAAGGTGAGAGAATGAAAGGCAGGGTTTGGAAATTCGGTGACAATATAGATACAGATCTTATAATTCCTGGACGATATCTGACAATAAGAGATCCAAAAAAATTAGCAAAACATTTGATGGAAGGAATAGATCCTAACTTCCATAAAAAAATTAAGAAAGGAGATTTCATAGTCGCTGGTAAAAATTTTGGATGTGGATCATCAAGAGAACATGCACCACTTGCAATGAAAGGTGCTGGTATTGGTGCTGTAATTGCAGAATCGTTTGCAAGAATATTTTATCGAAATGCTATTAATTTAGGTATTCCAGCTATAGAAGCTCCAAATGTTTCTAAAAAAATTAAAAATAATGAAGTTATAGAAATAGATTTAAAAGAAGGAATCATAAGAAAAGAAAATGGTGAAATTATAAAATTTAAAAAGTTGCCAGAATTCATGTTAAAAATAATTGAGAAAGGTGGCTTAATACAATATTTAAAAGAAAAAAAGAAATGATCGGAAAAGAGGCGTCGAAAGATGAAAATAGCTGTAATTCCGGGTGATGGAATAGGTAAAGAAGTTACAGAAGCTACCATACATATATTAAGTGCTTTAGATCTTCCTTTAACTTACGAATTTGGGGAAGCAGGAGATGAATGTCTTAAAAAAGAAGGTTCTGCATTGCCTGAGGATACATTAAAACTTGCAAAAAAATCTGATGCTGTTTTATTTGGTGCAGTAGGAGAATCAGCTGCTGATGTCATTGTTAAATTAAGAAAAGAACTAGACCTCTTCGCAAATGTAAGACCAGTTAAATGCTATCCTGGAATAGAATGTATTAGGAAAGATATAGACTTAACAATAGTGAGAGAGAATACAGAGTGCCTATATTCTGGAATAGAGAGATATACAGATGAAGGAGCTGAAGCTGTTAGAGTTATAACTAGGAAAGCATGTGAAAGGATTTGTGAGTTTGCATTCAAAATTGCAAATGAAAAAGTTACTGCTGTACATAAAGCAAATGTCCTTAAGAAGACAGATGGGTTGTTTAGGGAAGTATTTTATGAGGTTGCTGAAAGATATCCAGAGATTGAAGCTGAGGATGTTTATGTTGATGCAATGGCCCTCTACCTAATAACAAAACCACAAGATTTTGATGTTTTGGTCACAACAAATCTATATGGGGACATACTTTCTGATGAGGCTGCTGGTTTAGTTGGTGGTCTTGGATTGGCACCATCTGCAAATATAGGTGAAAAAAATTCGCTTTTCGAACCTGTACATGGATCTGCTCCAGATATTGCAGGTAAAGGGATTGCAAATCCAACTGCAATGATCCTATCCTCAGTTATGATGTTGAGGCATCTTGGATTTGAGAGAGAAGGTGATTTGGTTGAGAATGCTTTGATTGAGGTCCTTAGGGAGGGAAAGGTAACTCTTGATCTTGGTGGAAATCTTAAGACTATGGAGATGGCTGAGGAAATAAGAAAATATGTACTGGAGGCTAAATAAGGTGGAAATTAATAAAATTAGGGAGGATTTCCCTCTACTAAAACATTGTGTTTATTTGGACGCCGCCAGTACAACACCTACACCAAAATGTGTTGTACAAGCAATGAATGAATATTTCTATACATACAATACTAATGTGGGACGTGGTGTATACTCATTAGCAGTTAAAGCTACAGAAAAGGTTGAAGAAGTAAGGAAAAGATTAGGAGATTTTATAAACTCTCCTCCTGAAAATATAG
Organism: Methanothermus sociabilis; assembly: GCF_055392295.1. Classification (NCBI taxonomy): domain Archaea; kingdom Methanobacteriati; phylum Methanobacteriota; class Methanobacteria; order Methanobacteriales; family Methanothermaceae; genus Methanothermus; species Methanothermus sociabilis. The sequence goes on from NZ_AP042467.1 coordinate 275,958, forward strand.
TATTCACAAAAAATACTACTGAGGCTATAAATTTAGTTGCTAATGGTTTAAAATTTAAAAAAGGCGACACTATTATAGTGCCTAATATTGAGCATCATTCAAATTTTTTACCATGGCTAAGGCTTCGAAAAGAAGGTGTAAATGTTAAAGTAATAAAAGCAGGGAAAAACGGCATTGTCGATCCTTCAGTTATTGAAGATAAAATTGATGAAAACACAAAGTTAATAACTGTAAGCTATATCTCAAATGTGTTGGGAGTTGTACAAGACATCGAAGAAATAGGTAAAATTGCTAAAGACAACGATATTCTATATATGGTAGACGCTGCTCAGGCAATTGGACATATAAAAGTGGATGTAAAAAAAATTAATGCTGATTTTGTTGCTTTTCCTGGACATAAGGGATTGTTGGGTCCAGTAGGCACTGGATTTTTATATTCAAAGTTGCTACACAAGCTAGAACCATTTAATATTGGTGGTGGAACTGTAATTGATGTTTCAGAAAATAAATATAAATTAGAAAAACCTCCTGCAAGATTTGAAGCTGGTACTTTAAACATTGCTGGAATCATTGGACTGGGTTCTGCAGTAAGTTATTTAGAATCAATAGGTATCAAAAAAATTGAAAAATATTGTATGGAATTAACAGAAGAGATGTACAGTAAATTATCAGAGATTGATAAGGTAATATGTTATGGCGACATTGAAAATATTCATGGAATTGTTTCATTTAATGTAAAAGGAAAAGATCCTAACAAAGTTGCAAGATTGTTGGACAAAAAAAGTAAAATTTGTGTGAGAAGTGGACATCATTGTGCCATACCTCTAATCAAACACATAGGTGCAAAAAAATATGGAGGAACTGTTAGAGCTTCAGTACACTGTTACAATAATTTTATGGACATCGAAAAACTTATAAATACTATAAAGGAGGTTAGTGTATGAGTAGGGCAAGAATAATAGCAATAATATTTATTTTGATTATGGTGCTAAGTAGTATAGCTGCTGCAATTTTAGCATTAGGATAGGTGAGAAAATGGTAAAGCTAGGGATTGTAGTATCAGAATTTAACTATGATATCACACAAATGATGCTAAAGTTAGCTAAAGAACATGCAAAATTTTTAGAAGCAGAAGTAGTTAGGGTTATACATGTGCCTGGAGTTTTTGAAATACCATTAGCAGTAAAATTCCTTTTGGAGAATGAAGATGTTGACGCAGTTGTGACACTTGGTGCTGTAATTGAGGGTGAAACAGATCATGACCAGGTTGTAATGCAACAAGCTTCACGAAAAATTATTGATCTCTCTCTTGAATATAATAAACCAGTAGCATTAGGAATTTCAGGTCCAGGAATGAGTAGACTTGAGGCTCATGAAAGAGTCAAATATGCTAAAAGGGCTGTAGAGGCTGCTGTCAAAATGTGCAAGCGATTGAAAAGCTAAAAGGGATTTCTAATGGAAATTTATACCCCCAATGAATTAAGAAAAAAATTTAAAGATCCATGGGTAGCCCCATACAAAAAAATAATTACAATGGTGGATGATCAGATTGTAGAACTGGTTGAATATCATCCATGTATTTCAGGTTCAGAATGGATGATCTACCAGTATAAACGGACAAGTAACTTAGTTTTAGATGCATATAGAGATGGAAACAAACATGTCTATATAGTTAAAGTAGGTAAAGAAAAATTAAATTTGAAAGCCAGTTTTAGTGCTGCAGGGATCGAAGAAGTGAATGTAAAAGATGATGAAGTCAGGATTGTACATGCAGGTCTTGCTGGGGCAGGTGTTGGTGCAGCTATTTGTAGAGGAATGGCAGAGGGTGTAAAAAGAATAGAAATATATAGTTTAGGCGGCGGATCCAAATTAGGAAAAGCAGCTGTAATAACTCCTTTGATGAAGAAAATCGTAATTGGGATAGATGATACAGATACAAAAGAACAAGGTGCAACTTGGACTTTAGCACACAATCTTGGGACAAAATTGAAAGAAAAGGGGTATGAATATATTGATCATGTAATAGTACAGCTTTACCCAAAGAATCCTAATAAAACACAAAACTGCGTTGCAGTAGCACTAACGTTTGCTGTTAGGCCAGGAATGGAGGAAAAACTCGTTAATAATGCAGTGAAATTCCTTGAAAAAGCAACGCTTTCTGATAATACTGCAATAGCTGTTTTTGAAGGTATTAAAATCCCTGAAGAACTTATAAAATATTCAATAAAAGCTAAAACTAAAATGGTATCTTTAGATGAATGTTTAACCACTGCAAAAAAATTAGGTATCAGTCTGATAGATGTGACTGGCGAGAAAGGTAAGATAGGTGCATTAGCTGCCATAGGATTGCATAACAATGTTAAGGAGGCTGTGAAACTTTATTGCTGAATCATTGTTAAGATCATGAAAAGTTTTGCCTTTTTTCTATTACTTGTTTTTTAGATTTCTCTGCTAGATCTTGAAGTCCGGAAACAACGCTTTCAGGTAAAATGTCGTTCCCATTTTCAAAGATTATTTTTGATATTATTGCTGAGAGAACAAATATAGCGCACTTGTGTTCAATCTTTGTTCTGTGAATATGGTGAGGACTTATGTTAAGTGATAAATATTCTTTAGGTTCCTCATTTACATTCTCAACAGTTTTTAAGTATTTTAAAACGTAAACTAAAAATTGATGTAATTGTATCAATTCATCTTTATACATTTTATCCTCCCATTAAAATCACAAAGATTTTATGCTAGAGATTATTACTCCTTAATATACTTTTTTGGTTCAATGCAATAAAAAATGTATTTATCATAATAATTTGATTCCCAATATTATTACTTATAGGAGAAAGATAGGATGGAAGTTGTTGTGTTTAAAAAAGAAAAAATAGGGAATTTAATAAAAAGATCTGAAATTGATATAAGCACTGTTATACCGAAAGTTAGTGAAATAATAAGGGAAGTAAAAGAATGTGGGGATGAAGCACTAATAAATTTAACTCGAAAGTTTGATGGAGTAGAAATTGATAAAATTAAAGTTACAAAAGATGAAATAAAAAGAAGTTACAAACGATTAGATGATAGCATTATTCATGCATTAAAAAAAGCTTCAAAAAATATTAAAAAATTTCATGAACGACAAATTCCAAAAGAATGGTTTATAAATAATGATATTTATGCTGGACAAATAATTAGACCAATTGAAAGTGTAGGGTGTTACATACCAGGAGGTAGAGCTGTATATCCATCTACAGCATTGATGACAATAATTCCTGCGAAAGTTGCAGGAGTAAAAAGAGTTGTATGTTGTACACCTCCACAAGAAAATGGATTTGTTGATGATGCAACTTTAGTTGCTGCAGATATTGCAGGAGCAGACGAAATATATAAAGTGGGTGGAGTCCAAGCGATAGCTGCACTAGCTTATGGTACTGAAACAATAAGGCCTGTCAATAAAATTGTTGGGCCAGGAAACATATTTGTCACTGCTGCAAAAAAACTTGTTTATGGAGATGTAGACATAGATTTTCTTGCTGGACCTTCAGAGGTTTTAATAATTGCTGATGAAAATGCTAAAGAAGAATACATTACTGCTGAAATGTTGGCACAAGCAGAACATGATCCACAAGCTTCATCAGTTCTTGTTACCAATTCAACGAAAATTGCAAACAACGTTAGATCCCTGATTAAAAAGAAAATTAAAAAATATAAAAGAAGAGAAATTATTGAAAAATCATTAAAAGAAAATGGTAAAATTGTAATAACTAAAAACATTAGAGAATCTATTGACTTTGCTAACAAATATGCGCCTGAACATCTAGTATTAATGGTTAAAAATCCAGAAAAATATTTAAAGTATATAAACAATGCAGGTTCAATATTTTTGGGTGATAATACACCAGTATCAGCTGGAGATTATGGATTAGGAAGTAATCATGTTTTACCAACTGGAGGATTTGCAAAAGCATGTGGAGGTCTATCTACAGAATCATTTATTAAAAAAATAACTGTGCAAAAACTTTCTAAAAAAGGACTACTTTCCCTAAAAAATATCGTAATTCCACTTTCAGAATATGAAGGTTTGGACGGACATGCAAAATCTTTCAAGAAAAGACTAGAGGTGTTAAAAAGTGAGCATGATAAATGTTAAAAAAAGAACACATTACTCTGATGAAATTACGCCTGACATGGATGGAAAAAAAGTATCATTGGTAGGTTGGGTACATGAAATAAGAGACTTGGGAGGTATTGTATTTTTACTTTTAAGAGATAGAGAGGGAATAATTCAAGTTACTGCACCAAGTAAAAAAGTGGATAAAGAATTAATGGATAAAATGAGAAAATCTGGAAAGGAATCTGTTATATTTGTGGAAGGCACTGTAAAAGAATCTTCAAAAGCTCCAAATAATGTTGAGATTATACCAACAAATTTTGAAATAATAAATAAATCAAAACAGCCACTTCCGCTTGACACAACAGGGAAAGTAAAGGCAGAATTGGATACCAGGTTAGATGCTAGATTTTTAGATTTAAGAAAATTAAATGTAAATGCAATATTTAAAATAAGAAACAAAATGCTTAATTCTGTAAGAAAATTTTTTGAAGAAAATGGATTTATAGAAATTAATACACCAAAACTTGTTGCTTCTGCAACAGAAGGTGGAACAGCCTTATTCCCAGTTACATATTTTGAAAGAGAGGCTTTTTTAGGGCAAAGTCCTCAACTTTACAAACAGATGATGATGGCTGCAGGTTTTGAAAAAGTTTATGAGATTGGACCAATTTTTAGGGCAGAAGAACATGATACATTAAGACATTTGAATGAAGCTATATCTATAGATATTGAAGTTTCATTTGCTAATCATGAAGATGTTATGAAGATTCTTGAAAATCTCATTGTTAGGGTTATTGAAGATCTAAACAAAAGTTGTAAAAAAGAATTAAAAATATTAAATAAAAAATTAGAGGTTCCTGAAACTCCATTTGAGAGAATAACATATGATGAAGTAATTGAAATTGTAAATTCTAAGGGAGTAGTACTGGAATATGGAGAAGATCTATCAAGGGCTGCTGAAAAGGCCCTTGGTGAAGAAATGGATAATTATTACTTTATTATAGATTGGCCAACCTCAATAAAACCATTCTATGTTATGCCAAATGAAAAAAATCCAGAGAAATGTTATGCATTTGACTTGATGTATAAAGATTTAGAGATATCTTCAGGAGCTATGAGAATTCATGATCATGATTTATTAGTAAAAAGAATTAAGGAACAAGACCTAAATCCTGAATCCTTTAAATATTATTTAGATGCATTTAAGTATGGAATGCCACCACATGCTGGTTGGGGTCTCGGAGCTGAAAGATTTATGATGGCATTAACAGGTGTAAAAAATATACGTGAAACTATTTTGTTTCCAAGAGATAGAAGAAGATTAACTCCGTGATTTTTGATGATGGGTGCATCAACAAAACAAGGTTATGAAATTGCAAAAAAAAGTCGTAAGATAGTGAGATTACTTATTGAAGATAAAATAAAAAATTTTTCTAAAGAGGAAAGAAAAATAATTGAGAGGGTTGTCCACTCTACAGCTGATTTAGATTTCGCTGAGTTAATCGAAATTCATCCAAATTTTGTAAATAAAAGTTTGGAAGCTTTAAATAATAATGAAGATATTTTTGTAGATGTAAAAATGGTTAAGGTTGGAATAAATAAATACCCTGGGAATATATTATGTTATATCGATGATAAAGACGTAATCAAATTAGCTAAGAAAAAACAAATAACAAGAGCTGCAGCATCTGTTGAACATCTTGTGAATACAAATTTTAATGGAATTGTTGTTATAGGTAACTCCCCAACTGCATTATACAAAATAATTGAATTTCATAAAAAGAATAAATTAAAAGTTAAGAGTGTAATTGGTGTACCAGTTGGATTTGTATCTGCAGAAGAAGCAAAAGAAATGTTAAAAGATTCAGGTATTCCTTATTTAATAACTAGAGGTCCAAAAGGAGGTACGTCTGTAGCTGTAGCTGCAATAAATTCACTTATAAATATGAGGGATAAAAAATGAATTCTAAAAAATTATTTGAAGAAGCTAAAAAATTTATGCCTGGTGGTGTTAATTCCCCAGTGAGAGCTTTTGAACCCTATCCATTTTTTGTTGAAAGAGGTAGAGGATGTTTTATTTATGACATCGATGGAAATTCATATATTGATTATTGTTTAGCATATGGACCACTAATACTTGGACATGCTCATCCTTCGGTTGTGGCTGCTGTATATAAACAAGCTGAAAAAGGAACAACTTATGGGACACCGACAGAAAAAGAATTAAAGCTTGCAAAATTTGTTGTAGATAAAGTTCCATGTGCAGAAATGGTTAGATTTGTTAATTCAGGTACTGAAGCAACTATGAGTGCTATAAGATTGGCAAGAGCATTTACAGGCAAAGAGAAAATTGTAAAATTTGAAGGTGCATACCATGGTGCACATGATTATGTTTTAGTTAAACCTGGTTCTGGTGCTACGACATTGCCAGATTCAGTAGGTATTCCAAAAGAAACAACCAAAAATACAATATTGTGTACATACAATGATGAAGAATCTGTAATAAATGCCATTGAAAATCATGATGTAGCTGCAGTTCTTGTTGAACCTGTTATGGGAAATATAGGATGTATAAAGCCAAAAAAAGGTTATTTAAAATTTTTAAGAAAAATAACAAAAGAAAATGATATATTATTAATATTTGATGAAGTGATAACAGGGTTTAGATTGGCTGAAGGTGGAGCACAAGAATATTATGGTGTGACACCTGATTTAGTAACTTTAGGTAAAGTCTTAGGTGGGGGACTTCCAATAGGTGCACTAGCAGGGAAAAAAGAAATTATGGAAAATATAGCGCCTAGTGGGGATGTATATCAGGCAGGAACGTTTAATGGTAATCCAATGACAATGTCTGCTGGATTAGCAACTCTTAAACATTTAGATAAAAAATTTTACAAGGAGCTGAATAAAAAAGGTAAATATCTTACAGAAGGAATAAATGACATAGTTGAAGATGTAGGTATTGGATACCTATCATCTGTTGGATCAATGTTTCAAATTTATTTCACTGAGGGAAAAGTACTTAATCATAAAGATGCTAAAAAATCAAATGTGAAAGTTTTTAATAAATATTTCAAAACATTGTTGAAGGAAGGAATTTTTGTTCCACCGTCACAATTTGAGTGTTGTTTTATATCTGATGCTCATGACTACAAAATTCTTGATAATACACTTGAAAAAATTGAGACTTCTCTTAAAAAATTAAAAAATGAATAACATGGTTTCAATAGCTATTGGTGTTGGAAAAAATAAAAATGTAGAAAAAGCAGTTAAAAATGTAAATTTTGATGTTTTATTAGCCCATTCTGAAGATGAGCTAATTGAAATGATAGAAAATAATGAAGCCGATGCTTATGTAAGAGGTTCTTTATCTTCATCAATAATTCTCAAACTTAGAAAAATGGGTGAAATTCATAGAGCATCCTTAATAGAAACAAATGGAAAAAGATTCTTTTTAACACCAGTGGGTATCGATGAAGGTAGAACTCTCAAAGAAAAGCTTAAAATAATTAAAAAATGTTATAATTTTTTTAAAAAAATAAATTTAAAACCTAAGATAGCTATACTTTCAGGTGGTCGTAAGGAAGATGTGGGAAGGTCAATAGAAGTTGATAAATCCATAGAGGAAGGTGAAAAATTAGAAAAACTTGCAAAAGATATGGGTGCCAAACATTACTATATATTAATAGAGAAAGCAATAAAAGATGGATGTAATCTTGTCGTTGCACCAAATGGTATTTGTGGAAATTTAATTTTTAGGTCTTTAGTGTTAGTAGGTTCAGCTAAAAGTTATGGGGCAATTTCTTTGGGAATAGATCCTATATTTATAGATACATCAAGATCTCAAACTGTAGAAGGATATATGAGAGCTCTAAAATTTGCAAAATATCTTGCAACAAAATTTAAAAAGGAAGGACAATGTCATTAACAAAACCTATTTATAAACTTTATGAATGGCACTTAAAAAGAAATTTAGACAAAAACAAAATACCGAAGCATGTAGCTATAATTATGGATGGTAACAGACGATATGCTAGATTAATAGGTAGTAAAGATCCAACAATTGGTCACAAGAAGGGTGTTAAAACATTGGAAAAACTACTTGATTGGTGTATAGAACTTGGAATAAAGATTGTAACTGTTTATGCTTTTTCAACCGAAAATTTTAAAAGACCAAAACATGAAGTCAAAAAGCTAATGAAACTTTTCGAGGAAAATTTCAAAAGGATAAAAACTGATAAAAAAATTCATAAAAATAAAATAAGAGTAAAAGCTATTGGAAAATTAGAATTATTACCTAAAAATTTGAGGAAAGCTATAAAAGAAGCAGAAGAAGCTACAAAACATTACAAAGAAAGGTTGTTAAATGTTGCTATTGGTTATGATGGTCGCCAAGAAATTGTTGATGCAGTGAAAAAAATTGCTAAAAAAGTTAAAGAAGGTAAACTTTCACTAAATGAAATAAACGAAGAGGTTGTTGATAAACATCTTTATACAGCGGAAGTAGAGGATCCACAATTAATTATAAGGACTAGTGGAGAAGAAAGATTGAGTGGTTTCTTGCTATGGCAGTCCTCCTATTCTGAACTTTATTTCTGTGATAGTTTATGGCCAGAATTCAGGAAGGTAGATTTTTTGAGAGCTATAAGATCATATCAACAAAGAGAAAGAAGATTTGGTAGGTGAAAAAATTGATAGACATTCATTGCCATCTTGATTTCAAAAATTTCAATAAGGATCGTGAAGAAGTCATAAATCGTGCAAAAAAGAAATTGACAGCTGTTATTAATTCTGGAGCATCGTATGAAGGTAATAAAAAAACTTTAAAACTTTCTAAAGAATATGAGGGATTCATATACCCAACACTTGGTTTTCATCCAACAAATAATGAGCCTATAGATAGAACCATCGAAGAAATAGAGAAAAATGTAGAGTATATAGTTGGTATTGGTGAAGTTGGAATGGACTTTTATCGTGTGGAAGATCCTGAAGAAAGAAAAAGACAAGAACATATTTTTAAAAAATTTATAGAGCTTTCAAATGAATATGAACTCCCTCTGGTTATTCATGCAAGAGAATGTGAAGATCGCGTGTTTGAAATAGTTAAGGAACTTAAAGATGATTCAAATGTTGTGTTTCATTGTTATAGTGGAAGTGTAGAGCTTGCTAAAAAAATATTAGAAGAAGGATATTATATTTCTGTTCCAACTCTTGTATGTTTTTCAAAACATCATCAAAATATTGTAAAAAATTTACCTCTGGAAAAAATTTTAACAGAGACTGATAGTCCATTTTTATCCCCTTATAGAGGTAAAAGAAACGAACCATCATTTGTTGAAGAAGCTGTTAAAAAAATAGCTGAACTAAAATCCATGAGCATAGAAAAAGTAGATGAAATAACAGATAGAAATGCTAGAAAAGTTTTTAATATTGGGTGATCACTTGAGACCTTATGTGATTCTAAATGCTGCAATGACTCTTGATGGTAAAATTGCCACTAAAACCTATGACTCTAAAATTTCAGGTGAGGAGGATCTCATCAGAGTCCATAAATTAAGAAAAGAATGTGATGGAATAATGGTAGGTATAAATACTGTCATTATAGATGATCCAAGATTAACCGTGCATAAAATAAATTCGAAGCCATCTGATAATCCTGTGAGAGTTATTGCTGACAGTAGAGCAAGAACTCCATTGAATGCAAGAGTATTAAATAATGAAGCACCTACAGTAATCGCTGTTAGTGAGAAAGCTAAAAATGAAAAAGTTGAAAAGCTTAAAAAAAGAGCAAAAGTGTTAGTACTTGGAAAGGAAAGAGTTGACCTCGTGGCACTAATGGAAAAACTCAAAGACATGGGAATAAATAAATTAATGTTAGAAGGAGGATCTACATTAAATTTTTCCATGTTATCCAAAGGTTTAGTTGACGAGGTTAGAGTTTGTGTAGCTCCAATGATTGTTGGTGGTAAAGATGCAAAAACCTTAGTTGATGGACCTGGCTTTGAAAAAATGGATGAAGCAATAAAATTAAAATTAAAGAAATATTATACACTTGGTAAAGATTTAATTTTAGAATATAAAGTTATCTATTGATTATTCTTTTCGGATATTTATCTAAAGCTTTTTTTGCAATTTTTTTTGGTAATCCTGAGCCTATTGCTAATTTATAAGCAAAATTGTAATCTATGAGATCTTCAGGTGAATGTGCATCACTGTTAACAACAACGGGAATATCTAACTCCACTGCTATTTTTGCAACATGACCATTTGATAAACAATGTCCAGCCCTAGAGGTTATTTCAAGTGCCACATCATTTTCTTTGGCTATTTCAGCATCTTCATAGCTTATTAATCCCGGATGTGCTAATATGTCAACTTCAGGACATTCCACCGCAGCATGGTTTGTGCCCTTTGCAACAGGTTCAACTAAAGATTCTCCATGAACTAATATTATTTCTGCGCCTAAATTTCTGGCTTTATTTGCTAATTTTTCTATCACTTCTGGAGGTACATGTGTTATCTCTACACCAGGAATAACTTTAATTTCCCAATTTTCTTCGATGTCATCCACAACTCTAATAATATTCTCAACACAATATATATTTGAGTGATCAACATGATCTGTTATTGCAATAGCTTCATGTCCTAAAAATTTTGCGCGACGGGCTATTTCCGAAGGTATAAGATCTCCATCACTAAATATACTATGAATATGCAAGTCTATCCTCTTCATTTAATTCCCTCCTAAAAAGTGATTAACATGGTTTCGGTATTTGTCCCATCTCATATAACAGGATTTTTCCAAGTGGTAGATCATAATAATCCTCTCAAAAAAGGGTCAAGAGGTGCTGGTATAGTAATAAATAGAGGAGTGACAACTACAGTAAAGTCTTCTAATAAGACTAAGATAGATGGTTTGGAGACAATTGCTAAAAAAGTTATTGAAGTAATGAAAAGATATTACAACATTGGAAATATTAAAGTTAAACATGAGATTGACGTACCTATTGGATGTGGATTAGGAGTTTCAGGTGCATGTGCTTTAGGCACCGCCATTGGAATTGCTAAAGAATTAAAATTACCTATAACTCTCAACCAAGCAGCTGATTTCGCACATTTAGCAGAAGTTGAGCTCAAAACAGGTTTGGGGGACGTTATTGCAGAGTTGTCTGGCGGGTTAGTTATAAGAACTAGAGAAGGTGCTCCTAGTTATGGAAAAATAGATAAAATAATTGTTCCATCACTTTATGTTATAATAAAGGTATTGGATAAGATAAATACACCCTCTATTTTAAAAGATAAGTTATATTTAGAAAAAATAAACAAGATTGGGGAAAAAATGTTGAAGAAGATATTGATACAACCTTCACTAAAAAATTTTCTAAATTTATCTTCTAACTTTTCTAAAAAGATATCTATAGTGACACCTGAAATTAAAGATATAATGGATATTATGAATGAAGAAACAATTGGGTCTTCTGTAGCAATGTTAGGTAAAACAATATTTGGAATATCTGAAACTCCAGAAACTTCATTAGATGATGTAATAATTGCAAAAATTGATTTTACAGGCGCTAGAATCTTATAATAATAAATCCTGGGGGCAAATCCTATGATAGGTAAAAAAATTAGGATGGAACGAATATTTGATAGAGAAAGTAAAAAAACTGTTATAGTACCCATGGACCATGGAGTGTCTCTTGGTCCAATAAAGGGTTTAAAAAACATGCCTAAAATAATAGATGAAGTAGCAAATGGGGGAGCAAATGCTGTATTATTACACAAAGGCATGGTTGAAGCTGGTCACAGAGGATATGGAAGAGATATTGGACTTATAGTGCATCTTTCAGCTAGTACTTCTTTAGGACCAGATCCAAACCACAAAGTACTTGTAACAACTGTTGAGGAAGCTATAAAGCTTGGAGCTGATGCAGTATCAGTACATGTCAATGTAGGATCTGAAGAGGAAGCAGAAATGTTAACAAAATTAGGCATGGTTGCTGAAGCATGTAGAGAATGGTCAATGCCATTATTATCTATGATGTATCCTAGAGGCAAAAAAATTGAAAATGAGCACGATGTTGAAGTTGTTAAATTAGCTGCTCGTGTTGGAGCTGAATTAGGATCAGATGTTGTAAAAACAAATTATACAGGAGATCCAGATAGCTTCAAAGAAGTTGTAAAGGGTTGTCCAGTGCCAGTGGTTATTGCAGGAGGACCCAAAGTTGAAACAGAAGAAGAATTTTTAGAAATGGTAAAAGGTGCTATAGAAGCAGGAGCATCTGGAGTTGCAATTGGTAGAAATATATTCCAAGCAGAATCTCCTGAAAAGATGACAAAAGCTGTTTCTGCAATAGTACATAAAAACTTTGATGTAGAAGAAGCATTGGAAATTTTAAAGGAGTAAATGAAAATGAAGTTCATATGGTTACTTTTGCCTAAAGGGGACTGGGAATACAAAAAGAAATTTGTAACAACAGCCTTAGAATCAGGAATTGATCATATAGTGGACTTTAGTAACGATATCGACAAAATTAAAAAACTTGGTAATATTAAAGTTATATCAAATAGAGAAAATGCGGACATATTTTTAATTGGTAAAAATGGAGAAGGAAATGGTACATTGTCTGTTCCTAGTGATGCTAAAGAATCTAAAGATATTGCAACTGCTACGAGTTTTAAGAAAAAGGGAAAAGTTACTGCTGCATATGTAGAGGTAACTAGTAAAAAACATGAAAAATTAGCTAGAAACATTGGGAAAGTTGTGGATTATGTAATATTGGTTGGCAAAGATTGGAAGGTAATACCTCTAGAAAATGTAATAGCAGATTTACAGGGTGAAAAAGCAAAAATAATTGCGGCAGTTTCAGACGTTGATGAAGCAAAAGTGGCATTGGAAACATTGGAACATGGAGCTGATGGTATATTAATACAGCCATCAAAACTATCTGAAATAAAAGAATTTGTAAAAGTGGTTGAAGACATTGAAGCAAAGAGATATGATCTCAAAACAGCTAAGATAACTAAGATAAAACCTGTGGGATCTGGTGACAGAGTATGTATAGATACGTGTTCATTGATGAATATTGGTGAAGGAATGCTTGTTGGATCTTATTCTCATGGATTTTTCTTAGTTCATAGTGAAACTCTTGAAAGTGAATATGTTGAGGCAAGACCTTTCAGAGTAAATGCAGGGCCGGTGCATGCATATATAATGATGCCTAACCACAAAACCAAATATCTTTCAGAATTAAAAAGTGGCGATGAGGTATTAATTGTTGACAGTAAAGGCAATGGAAGAAAAGCTATTGTAGGCAGAGTAAAAATCGAGAAAAGACCTTTATTGCTTATAGAAGCTGAGTGTGAAGGTATGAAAATTGCAACTTTACTTCAAAATGCAGAAACAATTAGACTTGTAAATGAAAAAGGTAAGCCAGTGTCAGTTTCAGAGTTAAAAGAAGGTGATAAAGTATTAGTTCATATAGAAGAAAGCGCCAGACATTTTGGAATGGCTATAAAAGAAAGTATAATTGAGAAATAGGTGATAAGTTGAGAACTTTTTTAGCTATTGATCTCGATTCAGAGTTACATCAAAAAGTAATTGAAATTCAGAAAAAATTAAAGGAAACTAAAGCAGACATAAAATTTGTAACACCTGAAAATTTACATTTTACACTTAAATTTTTTGGTAATATTGATGAAAAACAATTAAATGAAATATCAAATATTGTTGAAAAGAGTATAGAAGATTTTCATGAGTTTGAATTGCATCTGAAAGGCATTGGAGTTTTTCCAAATAAAAAATATATTCGTGTCATTTGGATTGGTGTAGACAATCCTGAATATTTCATCAAGTTACAGAAAAAATTAGACATTGAATTTAATAAAATAGGTTTTGATTTGGAAAGAGATTACGTTCCTCATTTAACCATTGGCAGGGTAAAAACTGCAAGAAATAAAGATAGATTAATCAAAAAAATAAATGAATTAGAAAATGTAACTGTAGGTTCGATGAAAGTTAAAGAATTATCTCTCAAAAAAAGTATATTGAGGCCCGAAGGTCCAAAGTACAAAGACTTACAAATATTCACTCTTAGTAAGTGATACTATGAAGTACAGAGAAATATTGGATGAAATAAAACCTAAAAAGTCTGAAAAGGAAAAAATAGAAACGCTTTGCAAAACATTAATTGACAATATTAATGACATTGCCAAGAAAGAAAATATACCTGTTGAGGCAACACTTGTAGGTTCTGTTGCAAAAGGCACATGGCTTTCTGGAAAAGCAGATATAGATATTTTTCTACCATTTCCATTAGCTACACCAGAAGATGAACTCAGAGAAAAAGGCCTATATCTAGGACATGAATGCATAAAAAAAGTTGGGGGAAAAGCTGAAGAAAAATATGCTGCACATCCATATGTTACTGGTCATATACAGGGATATGAAGTTGATTTTGTACCATGTTATAAAATAAAAGATGCTAATCAACTTAGATCAGCCGTAGATCGAACACTATTACATACAAAATATATACAAGAAAATTTAGATGAAGAGAAGAAAGATGAAGTGTTGTTGCTAAAAAAATTTATGGAAGGAATTGAAACCTATGGTTCAGAATTTAAAGTTGGTGGTTTTTCAGGTTATTTATGCGAACTTTTAATCCTTTATTATGATTCATTTGAAAATGTTTTAAAGGCTGCTAGTAATGAATGGAGACCTGGTTATGTTATAGATATAGAAAATTATGGAACTTCAAGGAAATTTAGAGATCCTTTAATAGTTATAGATCCTGTTGATAAAAATAGAAATGTTGCCTCTGCATTAACAATGCAAAAAATGACTGAATTTATAGTTGCAGCTAGAAATTTCCTTGAAAATCCAAAAAAAGATTACTTTTACCCTGTGAAACTTAAAGTTTCAAAAGAAGAATTAAAAAAAGAAATTAAAAAAAGAGGAAGTAGGATAGTTGCAGTTATCTTTAAACATCCAAAATTACCTGCAGACACACTTTATCCACAATTGAAAAAAACAGAAATGTCCATTAAGAAGCATTTAAACAAAGAAGGATTTAAAGTGCTTAGAAGTGGACACTGGAGTAATGAAGAAGATTTAGGATTTTTAATATTTGAATTTGAAGTCTGGAGATTACCTAAATATAAAAAACATTTTGGTCCGAAATTTTGGATAAAAAAACATTATTACAGGTTTTTAAGAAAATATGGTAAAGAAAATGTGTGGGTAGAGAAAGACAGAGTTGTATCAAGAAGGAAAAGGAAAAATTACAAAGTAGAATCTTATATAAAAGAATTATTAAAAAGTGGAAAAATAAGAGTAGGTAAAGACATTAAAAATTATGTTAGTAAATCCAAGGTAATGAATGAAACAGAATTCTTAGATTATGTGCCAAAACAATCTTTAGAATTTCTAAAAAAATTTTTAAATCCAGGCATACATTTATGGAGATAGAGGGGCAATGAAATTCAGAGAAATCAGTGAAGAAGAAAGAAGGAGATATTATAGGCATTGGAGTGTAAAAAAAGTACCTAAATTTATAATAAAATCTCTAAAATTTAGAGAATTTGCTTTTGATCATGATGGAAGTGGTCCTAGCGATAGATACCGTAGCTTTAAAAATAAGAGAAAGTTAGAGAAATTCATCAAAATTAGGGCACCTTATGCTATATATTCTTCAGTAGCATTCTATGAGAAACCTCATAAAA
Organism: Methanothermus sociabilis; assembly: GCF_055392295.1. Taxonomy (NCBI): domain Archaea; kingdom Methanobacteriati; phylum Methanobacteriota; class Methanobacteria; order Methanobacteriales; family Methanothermaceae; genus Methanothermus; species Methanothermus sociabilis. The sequence goes on from NZ_AP042467.1 coordinate 291,784, forward strand.
GAGAAGGTTGGAAAGGGGCAGAACTTGTTTTTGATATAGATGCAAAAGATTTGCCTATTAAAAAATGTAAATGTAAAAATGCATGTGAAATTTGTTTAGAACAGGCAAAAGACATTGTTAAAATAATAAACAGTATATTAAGGAATGATTTTGGATTAGAAAAAATTCATATTATTTATTCTGGTCGTGGATACCATATTCGTGTTCTTGATAAAGATGTTTTGGAATTGGATAGTGAAGTGAGGCGTGAGATATTAAAATATGTTGTTGGTTGGGATGATCCAGGCAGCGATGTATTTTTCACAATACCAATAGGTTATCCCAAAGTATTTACAAAGTGGATGAAATATATTTTTTTAAATGTTGATGAGAATTCCAAAGTTGAGGGAATATCACGCTATACCTTAAGAAAAATTAGGAAAAATAGAGAAAAAATTAAAAAAAATGAATTTGGTAAACTTAGAATCGATTTAAAAAGATTGATAGATCCTATAAGGAATATAAATTCAAAACTTGTTGATACAAAAGTCACAATTGATGTTAATAGGATCCTCAGATTACCTGGAAGTGTTCATTCAAAAGTTGGAGCAGTGTGTACAGAAGTCAATAACTTAGATGACTTTAATCCAGAGGAGTGTTTAATATGAAAATATTTTTCATTGATCCATTGAGTAAAGAAGGTAAAGAAATAATTAGGCAAGATGATTCTCTAGATAATTTATTTGATAAACAAAGTATTGGGTACAGTTATGCTGACATTGGATTGGCTAGATTAAAATGGTATTTTAATAAAAATTTCAGAGAATATGAATTTTTGTTTGATGAAAATATTGCAGAGTATGATGTAAAAGCTTTCTATGCATTGGCCCAGGCAATTGCAATAAAATTTGGGTCTAGTTCTCGTGAATCACGAATATTAATAGATTCACAAAAAGAACTAACTAAAGAAAGATTAAAATTATATCCCAGGTTAGAGGAAAAATTCATTGAAAAATTTGGAGACATTGTTAAGTGGACAGAATTAAAAGATGCAATAAAATATGGTAATATACGGTTTAAAGATTTATTGCTAGATGAAGGTAAAGTAATTTTAAGTGAAAAAAAATTTCAGGAAAAATTTGGAAAAAGATTTAAAAATAGAGATATTGGAAGGTTTTATAGGAAAATTGTAGGAAATAAACTAAAAGATATTATTTCAGGAATAGTTGCTGCAAAAGTCAAAAAATATATTAACAAAGTTTATGAGAAGGTTAAATCTCAAGAAATTAAACCACATCCTAATATCAAAAAGATTGCAAAAGAAATATCTAGGATAACCACACATCCCTCAAACATTGTTATAAAGCCAATGAAAAAATCTCCACTGGATCCTAATGCATTTCCACCTTGTATAAAAAAAGCATTACAGGGTGTAAAATCAGGCTTAAGAAATTATGCCATAGTTACACTTTTAACACCTTTTCTTTCACGTGCAAGACTTTGTCCAACGCTTTCTGGAAAGCGTAACTTAAAGATCTCTGATTATGATCCTAAGTTGAATATATTAAAAAATGAGATACTTCCAATGATTTATAAAGCTGCAGAGAGATGTGACCCTCCTCTTTTTGAAGACGATCCACAAGAAAAACGTAATATAATTGCTAAATTAGGTTTTGGACTTCATGAGGAACCTCATCTTGAAAATGAAGGGGAAAGCGAATGGTATTCTCCAATGAATTGTGATAAAATTCAAATATATGCTCCTGAATTATGTGATCCTGATGAAACATGTAAAAAAGTCAACAATCCTCTAGTATATTATTTAAAAAAGAAAGGAGGGGATTAGTTTGAAAATTTTTGTAACTTGTGCACTGCCATATGCAAATGGTCCATTACATCTTGGTCATTTACGATCAACCTATATTCCAGCAGACATATATTCAAGATATCAACGTATGGTTGGAAATGATGTATTATTTGTTTGTGCAACAGATGAACATGGGACTCCAATAGCAGTTAAGGCAGAAAAAGAAGGAAAAGATCCATTAGAAATAACAACAAAATATTATAAGAAAATAAAATCAGATTTAGATAAATGTGATATTTCATTTGATAATTTTTCAAGGACTAGTAGCGATATTCATTATAAAGTTGCACAAAATTTTTTCTTGAAATTGTATAAGAAAGGATACATTTATGAAAAAGAAATAAAACAATTCTATTGTACGAATTGTAAAAGGTTTTTACCTGATAGATATGTGGAAGGTATTTGTCCATACTGTGATTCTGAAGGTGCAAGAGGAGACCATTGTGAAGTATGTGGTAGACATCTAGAAGTTTTAGAACTTATAAAACCACGCTGTATATTATGTTCTGGAGAACCTGAAATAAGGAAATCAAAACATTATTTTTTTAAATTATCAAAATTTCAGAAGAAATTGAAGGAATGGGTTGAAAATAATGAAGAATTACCATCAAATGTCAAAAATTATACATTAGAATGGCTAAAGGAAGGATTAAATGATTGGATAATGACAAGAGATATGAAATGGGGAGTACCAGTTCCTCTTGAAGATGCTGAAGGAAAAGTTATATATGTTTGGGGAGAAGCATTCCTTGGATATATTTCCTCAGCTATTGAGTGGTCAAAGAAAAATAAAAAAGATTGGAAAGAATATTGGGACAGTGGGGCCATACATTTCATTGGAAAAGATATAATATATCACCACACAATCTTTTGGCCTGCTATGTTAATGGCCTATGGTTGTAAACTTCCAAGGACTGTGATAGCTGGTGAATATTTATCATTAGAAGGAAAAAAGATGTCTACAAGTAAAAATTGGGTGGTTTGGGTCTCAGATTTTTTAAAGAGATTTGATTCCGATCTTTTAAGGTATTATTTAACAATTAATGCTCCATTAACAAGAGACACAGATTTCTCTTGGGATGATTTCCAGAGAAGAGTAAATGATGAGCTTGCTGACATCCTTGGAAATTTCATCCATAGAGCTCTAATGTTCACTTATAGATTTTTTGATGCAAAAATACCAGAACCTTCAGAGTTTGGAGAGAAAGATATTGAATTTGAAGAAAGGATAAAAGAATCTCCAAAAATTGTTGGAAATTTCATAGAAAATTTTAAATTTAGAGATGGATTAATAGAGATAATGAAATTAGCAAGAGATGGTAATAAATACTTTAATGATCAAGAGCCGTGGAAAACATTCAAAGAAAATAAATATAAGGCTGCAACTTGCATATATTTATGTGACCAGGCTGTAAAAGCTATTGGAGTCTTAATAAAACCATATTTACCAAAAACTTCTTCAAATATTTTAAGCATGCTGAATCTAGATGATAATGTAAGATGGGAAGATGCAAATGAATTTATAGAGCCAAATCATAAAATAAATAAACCTAAACCATTATTTTCAAAAATAAAATCAGAAGTAATTGAGAAAGAAAAAACCAAATTAAAAGAAAAGGTAAAAAATGAATGAAGAAGGATTAATAAGCAGAACAGAAAGATTACTTTCGGAAATAAAAAAAAGTAGCATTAAGGTAGATGACTTAAGGTCTTATGATAAAGCTTTTAAAATTTATAGAAAATTAAAGAGTACTCTTAATAAGCTTGAAAAAATTAAAAAAACAATGGAACTAAAGGGTTATAGAAGTCCATATAGGTCCATAGCTAAATATTCAACTTACATTGAAGAACCTATTCATGAAGAGCCACATGAAATGGCTAGACATGCTAGATATTTCAGAATAAAAGCTTCTATAAGAAAAAACATATTAGACCGTGTTAATTCAGCTATAGCATCTCATAAAATTGCAATAAGTAACTTAGAGGAATACATAGAGTTAAAGTGTGTTAGATGTGGAAAAAGATTTAAAATATATGAAAAATGTGAATGTAATGGAGAAGATGAATATAAAGTGGTTCCAAATGAAAAAGGTATCCATAGAATAGAAATAATTCCATATCTTCCTTTATCTGGAGATTACATGGTAAAAATATCTAAGTTAAGTAATTGGGCAAGAGAAGCTTTTAAAAAAATTGTACGTACGTTGAGACATGAAAAGAGAGGCACGATAAAATCTACTTCTCTTGTCATAAGGGTGTTTGATGGAAAAAGATGGCTCAGAAAAAAAATCGTAATTAATGGTAGTTTTGAAGAATGTGAGAATAAATTGCGGAAAAAATATGGATCAAATTTACGTATAGAATTTATGCAATTTCATAGAAGAAAGGCAAGGATTATTGATGATAGATACATTCGTAATGCACTTGCCTTAGGTTATACTTGTTTTTGTGAAAACAAGATAGAAAAATTAAAAAATGAGATATTTAACAGTGAAATGAAAAATCCTGAATATTTTGAAGAATATTTAAGGATTATTAAAGATGTTGAGAGATCATTGTTATCACTGGATCCTGAAATTAGAGAGGAAATTAAAGAAGAGGAGATAAAGAAGGTTTTAAAAGAAAAAGGTTTTTTAAATGAAAATGGGGAACTCATAAAAGAAATTAGAGAAGATTTAAAAATTAAAAAAGAAATTGAAGAAGTATTTGTCAATGTCCCTATAACCTTATTATTGTGGGACATAGCTAATTATTATCTTTGCACATCATATGATCGAAGAACTAAACATTCTGGACCTTTTCCTGGCCTACGACCAGTTTTAGATAGACATCAAGCAAAAATATTCAATGAATTTAACAAAAAAGCTGTTAAAATAATTAAGAAATATTTTATGGAGAAAATAGAGTACATTCCTAACTTAAATGAAATAATCCTTGAAAATTTCAAAATAGAAAGGAAAATGAAAGGTCTTAGACTTAAAACAGATCCTTTTGCATTTGGAGCAGCCATTGTTAATTTGAAGTCTGATATTGATATAGAAAAATGTTCTAAATTGTTTTCAACAACGCCTAAGAATATTAAAAGAGAAAAGAGAAACATAAAAATTATTACAAAACCTTCATCAGACAAGGCTAAAAGATTCTTAGAGATTGTTAGAGGTTAGAAAACAGGGAGGTAAAATGGCAAGAAAAATACATGTTACAAAGCCATTAACAATAAAAACAATAACAGAATTATTAGAAAAAAATCCAGACCTTGAAGAAATTACATGTCCTGCAAGTTTATATCGTCGAATATCTCCTAAATATATTAAGGCCTTGAAAGAATTAGGTGTTAAAGTTAGAGCCACAAAAAGAGGAAGAGGAAGGCCCAGAAAATATTCAGAAAAGGACAAAGCGATGGTAAATAGGTTACTTAAAAAAGGCAAAACTCCAAAAGAAGTTTCTAAAATTATGAATATACCTCTAAAGACTGTGTATTACCTCAAAGGAAACTTAAAACTTAAAAGAGGTAAAAAACCAAAATACACGAAAGAAACAAGGTTAAAAGTTAAAAAGATGGCTAAAAAAGGAGTTAGTGCTAGAGAAATATCTAAAAAAATGAACATACCTTTAAGAACTGTCTATTACATATTGAGGAGTGAGTAGTGATCAAATGTTACCCACATTATCTGCATTCATAGTATCGTTCTTAGCTACATACTTAATAATGCCAAAATTGATTAAGAAGTTAAAAAATGCGGAAATTGTAGGTAAAGACATACATAAGCCAACAAAACCACTTATTCCAGAAATGGGTGGTTTAGGTATTTTATTAGGGTTTTTTTTAGGAGTTTCTATTGCTTATTTTTTATTACCTCATTATCATTTTTTATTGGCTTTAGTGGTTGTATTTTTTGTAGGGATTGTAGGTGTAATAGATGACCTTGTGAATTTATCTTGGAAAGAAAAAATATTTTTATTATTTTTTTCCTCTTTACCAGTTATCTTCACTTTCCCAAAAACAATTTTTTATTTAATCTTAATACCTTTAGCATTTATAGTGGTGCCCAATTTAACTAATATGTTAGCAGGGTTAAATGGTCTTGAATCTGGTTTAGGATCAATAGTAATGTTCTTTATAACAATTGTGTGTGTTATTTTAGGAAAATTTCATGTTACTCCAATATCTGCTGCAATGTTTGGGTCTTTATTTGCATTTTTACTCTATAACAAATATCCAGCACGTATTTTTCCAGGAGATGTTGGAACATTGACAATAGGAGCATGTATTTGTGTTGTTGCATTTTTTGGAAATATAGAATTCATCGTTTTAATTATGCTAATGCCTTATATTATAGATGCCTCACTTAAGTTTTTTTCTGCTGGAATAATGGAAAGATCACAGCATAAACCAACAAAAGTTACAAAGGATGGATTACTTGTTCTTCCAAAAGAAAGAAATTTTAACTCACTTATTAGGCTGTTATTACTTAAAAAACCTATGAAAGAGAATGAAATTGTTAAAATAATATGGGTAATAGAAATAATTTTTTGTATTCTTGCTGTTTTATTAGTCTATGCTTATGATTTTGTTTAATACTCTTCTAAATAAATTTTTATCTTTTTCTTTTTTCAGTGCTTTGAAACTTTCGATGATAACTTCTTCACTACTTTTTGATAATTCCCCCCCGGCAACAATACTGCGAAGCATTTTTGCAAAACTATTTATCTTTTTTAAGCCTGCCTCCTTTGAATATTTTATACATTTATCCAAAGATTTTTCTGCATGCTTATACCAACCTCTTCTCAAATTTCTAATTGAATATAAAAAATATAGGTAAGAGCATGCTTTCTCATCACCTATTGATTCAGCAATGTTGATAGCCTCTTCCAATGGTAAAATTGATGAATTCCTGTAAACTTCTAAATATTCTTCTGGGATTTTGAGTTCTGAAACTAAATCATCAGCAATTTCTTTTAATTTATCCAATTTAACTTCAATTTTTTTAGAAGAGTCTTCTGGGAATTTTTTATACAAACCTCTAATTTTTGAAGCTTCCATTGCTTCTTTTACTCTTTCAACCTCACGAATTTTTTCTAAGACCCTATCTCTATCTTCTCCTTTTAGATTTTTAAGTAATTGTTTATACAATTCTAGACTCTCATCTACTTTTTTCTGAGTAAAATATATATCAGCTAATGATTCTTGGATGTAATTTTTATATATGTTGTCATTAATTTCCTCTGCAATGTCACGTGCTTTAAGGAGATTATCTATAGCTTTCTCAAATTTTTCATCATCAAAGTAATGTTTACTTAATTCACATAAAATTTCCATTTCTCTTCTCTTAATTTTAGTTAATTCATCTAAAAGACTTTCAATACTTTTTTTCTTGCCAAATAACTTGCCAATCATTTTATTACCACGCCTTCTTTTGTTACTTTATATTTCCAACGTTTTTTAAATATTTCAGATGCTAAAGCTTCAACTTCTAACTCGTCGCCAGTTATGTGAATGATATTGTCGCACAATGCTTTTATCATGTTTTCACTCTTAGTTGCTGCTGAGCCTTCGTGATAACAAATCATGCTTGTGCCTTTAGCAGCTTTTACTCTCATGTTGTATGTGTACAACATTCTTAAGATACGTTTTTCATCGTTAAAAAGAAGTAAATATGATAAAGAATCCATCACAACTCTGACATTTGATTTTACTTTTTGTAAAATTAATGATAATTTTAAAATTAAACCAGTTATGTCATTTACTGATACAGAGAAATGATTAGGAAATGATAGTTTTTTTGGTTTTGAAGGTAAAATATCTATAACAAATAATTTTCCTTCATTAAAAAAGGTTTCAAAATTGAAACCAAAATCCTTACTACTTTCTGCAATATTTTTCCAGGGAGATTCTGTATTTATCAAAATACCTGATTCTCCTACCTCAAGACCTGAATACAAAAAATGCCATGAAATTAATGTTTTTCCAGTTTTTGGAGGACCATATAATAATGTAGTAGTGCCTCTTGGAATTAACCCCCCTTCATGTAAAGAATTCATTCCCTGAATACCTATAGGAACTTTGTCAACCATGTAAACCACCTTAAGTAATAATATAATGTAAGAATTCATAGTTTGTACACGCATGTATTTATTTGAACAGAGTTTTAAAGATTTGATCTTTGCTTGTGAAATATTGTAGTACACATATAAAAAATTTTTCATGCCGGGGGGAGAAATAAAATGTTATATAGTCTTTACTTTACTTAGGATCAGTGTTAATGTCAAAGAATAATTTTTTAAAACCATTAATTATTTTAATTTTTCAAAACAGGAAAAATTTGATTCAAAAAAATTTGAGAGATGAGTATGAAAAATAAAAAAATGATTACTATTATTTTAAAAAAATTAAAAGAATTATATCCTGAGAAAATTGAACAACGAGATCCTTATAAAGTGTTGATAGAAACTATTTTATCACAACGTACAAAAGACGAAAATACAAAAAAAGCATCAAAAAAATTATTCTCTAAATATGATACCATAGAAAAAATTGCTAATGCACAAGAAAAAGATCTTGAAAAATTAATAAGATGTGTAGGATTCTACAGAGTTAAAGCCAAAAGAATTAAGAAAATATCTAAAATTTTAATAAATAAATATGATGGTAAAGTACCTAAAAATTTAAAAGAACTTCTAAAATTGCCAGGAGTTGGAAGAAAAACTGCTAATTGTGTGTTAGTTTATGGATTTAATGAGGATGCAATACCTGTAGATACACATGTTCATAGAGTTGCAAATAGAATCGGATTAGTTAATACAAAAACTCCTGAAGAAACAGAGAAAACCCTCAGGAAAATAATACCAAGAGATTATTGGAAAGAAGTTAACAAATTGTTTGTAGAATTTGGAAAGAATATATGTAAGCCAACTAATCCTAAACATGAAAAATGTCCAATAAAAAAATTTTGTAAGTATGTGGAAAATCTAGAAGTTTAAGGTTTCAAAGCTGCTATCTTTTTTGCAAAAGATTCTAAAACTTTTTTAGAAAGACCTTCCACATATTTCATAGAACCAACGCCTTCATGTCCGCCACCGTCTATTGATGCTTCAGGTATTTCTTTTTTAAGTTCAGAAATAACTTTATTTAAGTTAAAACCCATTTCTTTGTATACAGTTTCTGTAGACCTAACAACAGCAAAATCAGGTCCATAAGCTAATGTAACAATCGGAGTGTTTTCACCTTTTTTTTGTACAAAATGATCATGCACAAAACCGCATGTTTTACCTGGAGCAGGGAACGTAAATTTATGTGAATATTTTTCAACGTCTAAAACATTTAAAATAATACCATTTGGTAATTTACGTGATTTTACATGTGGTAAAGCAGCTTTTAATTGTTCTTTAACTTTTCGTTTATATTCATTGTACACGATTTCCACTAATTTTCGTTGTTTATCAAGACCTGAAAATCCTAATAAGGTATCAATTATACCCCTACCATCTCTAAATCTCAAATAGAATGCCTCAAAATCTAAACATGCTGCAATTTTTTCAAGATCTTTTTTACTATATCCCTTGGATTCTGCAAGTTTTATGTATCTTTCTGCTTCTAAAGATTGTGATCGGTCACCTACAGCTGCTATTCCTGGTATATGTAAAATCATGTCTTTTATTTTTGGATTAATCATTTTTGAGATTTCAGATGCTAATGCCCCAGCAGGTATTTCTGAATCTCCTCCAACTAAATATGGATTAACATGTACATCCACATAATCATCTACTATAACTTTACCATCAACAACTTCTCCTGGATAATGATGATCCACTACCACTGTTTCTAAGTCATATACCTTTGTTTTCATTAAAGAAACCAGGTCTTCCTCTGTGGATCCATTATCTAGTAGAATTAGCAATGGTAACTTTTGGTCATACCTTTCACAATCTTCCAATGCCATAGATAAATCTTTAACTACGTCTTCCAATTCATAAAATGGTGCCTTACTAGGTGATCTTCTGAAACAATGCCATTCTGCTTCTGGATCTGGATTTATTTTGCGTATTAATGGTAACACTGCTTTTTCAATTGCTACGCCAGCACATATTCCATCTGCATCTGCATGATGTCTAACCAATATGGGTCTACCATCAAATATTGCCCGTCTTATTGTTCTTGCTGCATCAACAAGTTTTGGATGAAGTTTATTAAGAACATCGCTCTTTACATATAACTCTATGTATTGAGGTTCAGCCCATTTTTCAATAGCTTCATTTATTAATTCTCTTACACGTGTAGCATCTTTACCAATTAATCTTTCCATTGATGCTACTTCTATTTGCACTTTACCTCCATGCTGATTAACTGTGCCAATTACTTCAACAATATTACCTGTTTTGATGTGTGGATAGGCTCTTATACCTGGTTCATCAAATGCAGCTGCCCAAACAGTGTCAGTTTCATCTGCTATTGTGAAGAGTGTAGGTCCTGAAGTCTGCTGTACTTGTATAACTTCCCCTACAACCCTCACAGTTTTACCTATTAATTTTTCATTGATATCTTTTGCTTTTGTCCTTTCAATTTCTTTTTTGACTTTAACTATCTCATAAGGTTTAGTAAGGGTTACTGGTTGAAGGTCAATCTCTCCTTTATGTGGCCTTACATCCAAAACTTTCACAAATACTTTTTGCCCTATTTCATAATTTTGAGGTATTACATCTTTCATTAATCCCCAAACACGATCATTAAGTTTTACAAACACTCCATATCTTTCTATTCTTCCAACTTCTCCTCTATATATTTTTTTAGCTTCAACATCCTCTATATCACATGCAGGATGTAAAACATATACTGAAGTCTTTTTTTTACAGTCTGAACAATATTCTAAGCCAGGTTTAATAATTTTTCCACATTTTGGACATACGTTTATTTCACCTTTGCCTTTACATTTTTTACAAGTTTCTCGCACTTCTATTTCACCTTTACCATCGCATACATCACAGGGAATCCCATGTTCTTCGTCTAAATCAAATTTTTCTAAAGTATTTTTTGGGATTCCTTTAACATGTTCTTTCACGTTTTCAAAGTCTTTATAACCAGTTCCACCACATGCTTCACAAATCTTATAGTTTACTACAATATAACCTTTCCCTTTACATTCTGGACATTTTCTTATCAAAACTTTCACCTCCAGAAATACAAATTTTTATAAAAGTGAATTTGGTATATACTGTTGAGAGAGGTGTAGACATGAATGACGCCAAGAAATTCATAATCCTCATGGGGATCGTAAGTTTATTTGCAGATATGACCTATGAAGGTGCAAAAGGAATTGCAGGACAATATCTAGCACTTTTAGGTGCAAGTGCTATAATTGTAGGATTTACTGCTGGATTTGGTGAATTGGCAGGATATGCTGTCAGATTTTTATCAGGATATTTAAGTGATAAAACATTAAAACATTGGAGTATAACTTTTGTAGGATATTTCATAAATTTGTTTGCAGTGCCTCTTTTAGCATTTGTTAATAGATGGGAACTTGCAACAATGCTTCTCATAGCAGAAAGAATAGGAAAAGGCATTAGAACTCCACCTAGAGATGCAATGTTATCTTATGCTACTGCACATACAGGAAGGGGATGGGGCTTTGGTATACATGAAGCTTTGGATCAAATAGGCGCTGTTCTTGGACCTCTTATCATGTTTACAGTTTTATATTTAAAAGGAAGTTACAAAACATGTTTTATTATTTTAGCATTGCCAGCTATATTATGTATCTCAATTTTAATAATTTCTTATTTTTTATACCCAAAACCTGAAAAACTTGAGATTGAAACAAAAATTGGTATAAAATCAATGAGTAAAGCATATTGGATATATGTAGCTGCAGCTTCACTAATAGCTCTTGGATTTGCGGATTTTCCACTAATAGCATATCACATAAAACAAAATTTTATATTTTCAGATGAAATTATTCCGCTTTTGTTTAGTTTAGCAATGGCTATCGATGGTATATCAGCTTTAATATTTGGAAGAATGTTTGATAAATTTGGAATAGTAATTTTAGCTGTATCCATACTTCTATCATCGTTTTTTGCACCTTTAACATTTCTTGGAGGGAGTATTTTAGTAATTATTGGAATATGTCTTTGGGGAATGGGCATGGGTGTTAATGAATCAATAATGAGATCTATGGTTACAATATTAAGTCCAAAAGAAAAAAGAGGATCAGCATTTGGAACATTTCACATGATTTTTGGTATTTCATGGTTTATAGGAAGTTTCATCATGGGGTTTTTATATGAGATTTCACTGGTTATTTTAGCCCTCTTTTCTGTAGTCACTCAGTTATCTTCTCTTATATTCATATATATCTTATATAAGATGAGTTACTCCACAGAGCTTCCTTCATAGAGAAAACTAGCCTAAAGACAGTATTCCTAGAGATTTTCTTGTCGATAAAGTTAAAAATTTTAACAAGAAATAATCTACCAAATGTCTACATAATTTCCACGGCTTGTATATCTAACGACTTTAACAAATGTTCCTGGAGCGATATATTTATTTATTTCAACTATTTGTGGATTGCAATTACCTATACTATATTTCAACTGTAAATTGATAGGCACGTAACTTTTTTTAACATTCGTTAGAATGAGAGTCGTACTCACTGCATAACTACTTGGATAATCACCTAAAATTATAACTTTCTTTTCTCCTGGGTTTAAGGTTAGTGAATATTCATTATAAAAGATTTTTGAACCATTTATTGTGTCTGTATAAACACTTACATAATATTTAATGGTTGTTGGCGTTGAACCTTTGTTGGTTATGGTTATTGAAAACTTAGATATATTTTCATTACATTTAGATACCCACTTTATTAAATTTAGGATAATGTTAGGTATCTGAGGATTTAATTCAGGATGTGGACCTAATAATGCAACTCTTCCATTACCATAATTATCAACTATAATTGCGTTCCCTGAATATCTATCTAAATAAGTTGCAAGTGCTGTTGATCCAGTCATTACTGGACCATTCCAGAACCATAAAGTTAAACAACCATTTAAATCTAAAATTTCTTTACCAATTTCAGTAATTTTCACAGTAATGTTACCAATATAAGATGTTGCCTGTGATGTTACTCTAGCTAATCCCCAACCATTGTAATAATCATCTTCTGTTACTACTAATGATGAGGCTGCAAATGCTCCAGCACAAATACCAATATAACCTTTCCCACTATAAACAAAATTTTTAATTGCAGCTTCTGAGATGTTTTCATTTTTAATGTAAGATCTTCCTGAGATTCCACCAGGCATTATCAAAACATCAAAATCTCTAAGAGTGTCATAGGTTATTTTATCTATCTTAGAGAATGTAACTATAAATTTTTCAGTGTTTGTTGTTGAAAGACATTGGACTATCCCATTGACACTTTCATCTAAAGCATCAGTACCATTATAAATAGCCACATTGATAATGGGAGTTAATGTGACATAATCTGGCAACTTTTTCTCTTTATCATATAGTATGCATATATTAGCAAAGAGGTAAAGTAATGTGTGGTATGATATCTTCCCCAACTTACTGTTAGCATAATTTGGAGCTCTGGAATTATTTTCAACAAATGATTGAATTCTTTTGGCAATATTTATATATTCCATTTTTGATAATGTGCCTTGTATGCATGCCCCCTGTGGATTTATAGGACTAGAAACATTGAAACTTTTTATTTTAGTTTCTTCATTTTTGCCATTGTATAAACTTACTACACATTTTGTGCTCAAATATAAATATTGTTCAGATGTAACATTTACTTCTGAAATGTTAATTGTCTTAGGCACCTTATGCATGTTTTCTATACTATATTTCACACTATATGATGCATTTATTACATCTTTAATCATGAATTCATCATTGTTTGCAGCTGTAACTGAACTAACAGAACATACAATCAGCAAAATACAAAACACTATTACTGCTTTTAAATTCATGTTTTTCCCACCTCGGTGAAAAAATAAAGTTTTTTCTACTAATATAAAAACTTTTTCCTTATATTAGATAGAAAAATTTATAATGTAAAAATTGTGGATATTTTTATTCAAAGATTATGCTTGTTCAAAAATGGAGGCATAAATATGGATAAGAAAATATTAGTGGTAATTGCAATAATAGCAGTGATAATAGCTGTCTATGGAATTTACAACTACACAGCACAGCCAAAAGGAGAAGTGGTCATTGGACATTTAAAAAGTGATCATCATGCAGCATTGTATGTTGCATTGGCAAAAGGGATGTTCGAGAAGGAAGGGATAAAGGTTAAAACAATAGAATTCAAAGCCGGACCAGAACTTATGAGGGCTATTGCATCAAAACAGATAGATATTGGGTATGTAGGAACACCACCTGCTGTAACATCAATATCTAAAGGTGTACCTGTAAAAATAATTGCAGCTGTTAATGAAGAAGGTTCAGGAATTGTAGTTAAAAAAGGAAGTGGAATTCATAGCATCAGTGATCTTAAAGGAAAAACCGTTGCAATACCAATGAAAGGTAGTATTCAAGATGTTTTATTAAAAATGGTACTAAAACAACATAACATAGATCCAAAGGATGTAAACATTGTTGAAATGGATGTACCTATGATGCCAAAAGCTTTACAGGCAGGTAGAATAGATGCATTTATTGCATGGGAACCTTATGTTACAATGGCAAAAATGAAAGGTTATGGAGATGTACTAATGTATTCAAGTGAAATATGGAAGGACCATCCATGTTGTGTTGTAATAGCTAGAGACGATTTCATAAATAACAATCCAGAAATTGTCAAAAAATTCTTGAAAGTTCATGTAGAAGCAACAAATTACATAATAGCACATAAAGATGAAGTTGCATCAATAATTTCCAAAAAATTAGGAACACCAGTAGATGTTGAGAAAGAAGCCATGACCCATATCAAATATACATCAGTGCCATCTCAGGACAATATAATGAAATTTGTTAAGATATTGAAACAAATAGGTTACATCAAAAAAGATCTTACAAAAGAAGATATTTTTGACTTAAGATATCTTCCTTCTTCCTAATTTTTTATTTTTAAGCATTTTTTTGGAGGTTTGTTAGTGAAAAAATATTTAGAGATGACTTTGAGCCCATTGTTGGTAATAATTTTATGGTCATTGTTAACTTTCACAAATATAATACCCAATTATATCTTACCAAACCCAGGTGAAGTTCTTATTTCATTTTATACTCTAATAAAAAATGGTGAATTATTTGTCCATGCATATAATACGTTAATGAGAGTCGTTCTAGGATTTTTAATAGCTTCAGCAATTGCAATACCATTAGGCATTGGAATAGGATGGTCAGAAACAATTGAAAATATTTTTAATCCCCTCATACAAATATTAAGACCCATACCTCCCTTAGCTTGGGTACCTTTCGCATTAATATGGTTTGGTATTGGTCTTAAATCAGAAGTGTTTATAATATTTATCGGTTCTTTTTTCCCAATATTGCTTAATACAGTTGACGCTGTTAAGGGCGTTGAGAAAGTTTTCATCGAAAGTGCATATGTCTTAGGAGCCAATGAACAACAAATATTAACTAAAGTAGTATTACCAGGTTCCCTACCAGGAATTGTATTAGGTATGAGAGTAGGATTTGGTATAGGGTTTATGTGTACTGTTGCAGCAGAGATGATAGCCGCAAAATCAGGATTGGGTTATTTGATCATGGATTCTATGCGGCTCATGGACACTGGAACTATGCTTGTAGGTATCATAACAATAGGAATACTAGGTTTTTTAATCGACACTATATTTGCAAAAATTGAAAAAAGAGAATTTAAATGGAGAGGAAAAACAACATGATCATTGTTAAGAACCTTTCAAAGAAATTTGGAAACGTTAAAGTTCTAGATAATATAAATTTAAAAATAAAAGATGGTGAATTTTTCTGCATTGTAGGACCTTCAGGATGTGGAAAAACAACATTGTTAAGAATTATCGCTGGATTAGAAAAACCTACGTCTGGAGAAGTTTATATCAACAGTGAAAAGGTAGGAAATCATAAATCTAGCTGTAGTATGGTATTTCAGCAATATGCATTATTTCCATGGAGAACTGTGCTAGAAAATGTAATGTTTCCATTAGAAATTCAGGGAATATCTGAAAGTAAGAGACGTAAAATAGCCGAAGAATATCTTAAGCTTGTGGATCTACAAGATTTCAAGGATGCATACCCTTATGAATTGTCAGGCGGTATGAAACAAAGAGTTGCAATCGTTAGAGCCTTAGTCAATGATCCTAAAGTATTATTGATGGATGAACCATTTGCAGCTTTAGACATGCAGACAAGAAATTTCTTACAAAAAGAATTATCATATATCTGGGAAAAGACTTGTAAAACAATTGTTTTTGTTACACATAATATTGATGAAGCTGTTTTTCTTGGGGACAGGGTAGCTGTTATGAGTGCAAGACCTGGAAGAATATTAAAAATATTTGAAGTAAATCTAAAAAGACCAAGGGACAGATTAGATGAAAAATTTTTGGAAATTAGAGGTAAAATACTTGATATTCTTGAAAAAGAAGTTAAGCGATCGATTGAAATAAAAATATAGTTAAATTTGTTATTTTTGTTATTTACAGCTTTTTATTCTTGATTAAACAATATATAGAATAATCACCAAAAAATATTTTATTTGAGAATACAAATATTTGGAGAGATTTTCTTGAAAAGATTAACGGTTGCTGTGCCAAAAAAATGGCGTAACAGACTTATAAAAGTCATCAATTTAGAACATGAACTTTGTACTAAGAAAAAAAAATTAGAAATTCTAAAAAAAGGTGAAGATGCTTTAAAAATACCTTGTGGTTGGTTATCTATTTCGCAACTTGTAGATTATATAGTACAGCAGTATGTTACAAGGAAAGATATTGATCTGGATTTTTTCAAAACAAAAAATAAAGATACATTATCACTGAATGGAAAGTTAAGTATAACATTTAATGATGATACATATAAGAAAGTTCAAAATTTTAGGAAAAGACTTGCTCGTAAAGGCAGATGTATCTCATTTGCAGAGGTAGTCAGATCTGCAATAAAATCTTGGTTTGAATCGGAACGTCCAATTTATCATTTAAAAAAAGAGATTGAAAATGTGGAAAAATTAATAAAAAAATATGAAAGTAAAAAAGAAAAGAGAATGGAAATGTGGCACAGACCTTAATCACCAAAAATTAACTATGATGGTCACATATGTGTGGGATTGCAGGTTTTTCTGGAAAAAATGCAAAAAAAATTGTTGAAAAAATGCTTAAAATTTTAAAGCATCGAGGACCTGATGCAACAGGAATTTATTATGATAGCAAAGTAAAAATTATTTATGATAAAAAAGTGGAGGAGAAAGAAGCTCCGCCTTCCAGCAATTTAGCCCTTGGTCATAATCTTCTTTCAATAATTGGAGGTCCCCAGCCAATCACAGGAAAAGGTGTCTTAGTGTTCAATGGTGAAATTTATAATTACAAAGAACTTTATGCTAAGGCAAATTCAGATGCAGAAACAGTACTTTACCTTATTGAGAAACATGGTGGAGATATTGAAGATGCTCTCAAATGGACTGTTAACAAAATAGATGGAGATTATGCATTTGCTTATTTTGATGGTGAAAATATCGCATTAGTACGTGATCCAGTAGGTGTTAAACCACTTTATTACTCTGATTCAGCATTTGCTTCAGAAAGAAAAGCTTTATGGAAAATAGGCTTGAAAGATATAAAAAGTCTTAAACCAGGACATGCTCTCATAAATAATAAGCTTGTAAAACTTAAAGATCTTCCAAAACCAAAACCTCTTAATAATATTAAACTAGAAAAATTGAAAAATATGCTTAAGTCATCCATTATTTCTGCAGTTGAAAAAAGAACTAGAGACATCGATAAGGCAGCATTAGTATTTTCTGGTGGTGTTGACAGTACATTACTAGCAATTCTTCTTGATAAATATATTGATGTTAAACTTTATACTGTAGGAGTTCCAGGTTCCCAAGATCTTAAATTCGCATTAAAAGCTGCAAAAGATTTAGATATGGAACTTAAAGTTTTAAAAATTGAAAAAGATGTTGTAAAGGAAATGCTCCCAAAAGTACTTACAGCTATCGAGGAATATAATATAATGAAAATCGGAGTGGCAATGCCTCTCTACATTGCATCTGCAGCTGCATCATCTGATGGATATAAAGTTATATTTTCTGGCCAAGGAGCTGATGAATTATTTGCAGGATATTATCGTTACAAACGGCTTTTAAGAGAAGGAAAACTTGAGGAAGCACTTCTCCATGACTTGAAAAACATGTATCATGTAAACCTTGAGAGAGATGATGCTGCTACAATGGCAAACTCAATTGAACTTCGTGTACCTTTCCTTGATTATGATGTGATAAAAGTTGCAGTTCAAATACCTATAAAATATAAAATAAAGGATCCAAGCGATATCCTTAGGAAAAGAATATTACGGGAAATTGCTATTGAACTTGGAGTGCCCGAATACATAGCAATGAGACCAAAGAAGGCAGTCCAATATGGTTCAGGTGTAGATAAAATATTAAGGAAAAAAGTACTCCCAAATTTTGACCATGAATCTTTCATGAAAAAATTAATGAGTGCTTCAGGATAATTTTTGAGGTGTATTCATGAAAAAATATGATACAGGAACAGCTATCTTTACAGCATTAATAATTGGAATTGTTTTTTCATTTTTATTTGACAAAATATTTGTATTGATAATTGTGGGATTTTTAAGTACTTATCTCTCTAAAGAGAAAAATAGTGGAATAGGAGCAACTGCTTCATTGTGTTTAGGAATGATATATTTCTTTTTTCATCTCATACAAATTCCTGAAGTACCAGACTGGATTTCAAGATCTCTTGGTCCAGATTTCTTAACTTTTAGTTTAAGTTTTATGCTGATATGTTTATTAAGCATGTTTTTAGGTGGAATTGGAGGATTCATAGGCAGTAGTGTGAGAAAAAATGAAAAATAAAAAAGTGGCAGTGATAGGTGGTAGCAGAGGTTTAGGTAAATGGATAGCAAAATTTCTAAAAAAGGAAGGTTTTAAAGTCACCATAACAAGTAGAGATCATGAATATGGAAGAAAAGTAGCTAAAAAAATGGGAGTAAAATATTGTGAGAATAATATAGATGCTGCAAAGAGTTCAGATATAGTCATTGTTTCTGTACCTATAGCAAGTACGGTTAAAGTTATTAAAGAAATTGCACCTCATTTAAGAAAAGGTTCTTTACTTCTTGATGTCACATCTATTAAAGAAAAACCTGCTAAAGCTATGGAGAAATACGTTCCTAATTATGTTGAGGTTTTACCGACACATCCTATGTTTGGACCACGTATTACGTCTTTAGATGGACAAGTTGTCATATTAACACCAATAAGGAAATCTAAATGTTTAAATAAAGTTATTAATTTTTTAAAAGAAAAAAAGGCTAGAGTAATAGTAACTACGCCAAAAAAACATGATAAAATGATGAGTGTAATACAAGTTCTGACACATTTTGCCTATATTTGTATAGCCTCAACTATAGAGAAACTTAAAATAAATATAAAAGAATCAAGGAAATTTGCTAGCCCTATATATAATCTTATGGTAGATACTATTGCCAGAATAGTTGCACAGAATCCTCATTTAACATTTTCAATTCAGCATGAAAATAAGGAAGGTGAAAAAGTTAGAAAGCTTTTCATAGATATAGCAAAAAAAATGAACAACATCATTGAAAACAATGAAAAAGAAAAATTTATAGAGGAAGTTAGAAAAGCAGCAAAAAATTTAGATGATATTGAATCTGCTTTAGGAAGATCTGATAAAGCAATAGCAGCATTAAATGAAGAAATTAAGAAACTTAAAAAATCTGTTGGTAAAGAAGTTGGTTTAAAACACATATATTCTGGTAAAGTACATGTTGGGATTTTAAAGGAAGTATCTCCTGATTTTGTAGTTTTAAAATCTAGAAAAATGACTCTAAAATTAAAAACTTCAAACATAAGAATACTCAATAAAAAAGAATTGCAGAAATGGAAAATTAAAAAATTTGGAACAAAAAAATTCGATATATCTGCAATTTTCCCTGAAAAATGTGATCCAAACGTAATTGCAAAAGTTGTTGAAAATGAAGAGGGAGTTATATCAGCCAAAATTATAGATGTATATAAAGGAGAGCAAATACCACAAGGAATGGTAAGTATAACAATACGTTTTGAAGTATTGGATAAAAAATATTATCAAAATGTTAAAAAATTGTTAGAAGGCTTAGGAGCAAAAATAAGATGAATTAGTTACTAATTGCCAAACTACCGTAGAATTGTTCCTATATATTGGTTTAAAGTATTTCGTCGGCTGCTTTAAAATAACTAATTTTACAAACATAGAATTCTCAAAGTTTTTATCAATTATCAATATTTTATCTGGTGAAATGAAAATTATAGAAAAATTACTGTCTTTATTTATTATTACCTTTTTTATGTTTCTATCCACAATGATAAAAGAGTGAGGAGCTTTTTTATTCCACAATGCTCTTTTATGATTTAAATCTAAAACAACGTGGTTTTTGTAAGCATTTTCTTTTTTTAGATAAATATATAATATTTCCTTGCTTTTACCAGCTTTAAAATTCCAATTACTATAATAGAAATACCAATAACCTACTTCTACATCTCTATCACTTGTAAAGATAAGTATATTTGGTTGTTCAGAACATTTATTTTTTAAAAAACTTACAGCATCCTTTTTACTCATATAATTTTCTAAAATTTTTGTTGTATTGTTTTTATCCATTTTTAGTATTTCGTCCAGAATTTCTACATGCCTACCACCAGTCTTGTTCTGCAATGAATAAATCAGAGAATCACCACTTGAAGATAAGAGTTGTAAAATATTGGAAGAATAATATTCGTTGTCTGTTGCATATGCTTTGCATATCCAATATATACGTGGTGTATTTTGTGATCCACCATCAACTAATACTGGTCTTTGTGCAAAAGTTTCTAAAAAATAACCATAGGACCAATCTGATATTATTACAGAGTTTTGGGGTGTGTTGTTTTTAATCCATTCTGCTGCAGCAACTTGATCTTTATTTATGATGGCCTTTTCTTTATTTAAGGATGCTCCACATTGTAAAATAAGAAGAAATAAAACAAACAACAAAATTACATGTTTTCCAGTTTTTTTCTTTTTAATAAATAATTTTCCGATATAATTAATAATAATGGCTACAATAAGTGATAATGATATTGCAAGCCAAATAATAAATCTAATTGCCTGAACATATAATAAAATTCCCGTAATTACCCAAAGAATCAATGTTAAAAATAATAAGCTGTCTATTTTTATTTTTCTTTTGTAAAATAAAAATGCAAATAATATTATTAAGTAGATTGATGCGAAAGTGATACAAATGAATTTTAGCCCATAGGGCTTCTGCAATTCTACCACTGATTCATAAATATTTGGATAATAAGATTTTGGCATGAAAAATCCAAATGGAGGAATCAAAGAATTGACACCATGAATCAAGATAAGTAGGATTGTAGTGATAACCACAAACAATATAACAAATTTTCTTTTTTCTTTAACAAAATTTAAAAAACATGAAATTGTAAACAAATAATAGATGTATGTCCAACCTTCCCAAGTCAGTGAAAACAAAACTACTGAAAAAGAAGCTAGAATTACATACATAAATTTTTTAGAGTTTTTAGCTTTTAATAAGAAATATAAAGTAAGGAGTGGGAAAATAGCATAAAACATGTCAGTGTCAAAAATTCCAGCACTTGTTCTAACCGTGTATATGGGATTTGTTACCAATAATAATCCTGCTAAGATTCCAGTTACTTTATCATCGTCCTGAAATAAATAAAAGGATATTATACCTGCTAGAGGTGCAATAAAGGCTGGAAAATAAAAACATAGCTGAAGTAGTTGTAATGATGGAAAAATAAAATTGAGGATTCTATATGATACAGCTGTTACCCAAGGAAGTAATGGAGGATAATCAACAATTCTACCAGTAGGATAGTAAGAATAAATATCCCACGAATCTCCATTTTTTAATATATTTCCCATATGTCCATTTTTTAATATGTTATCAGTCAAACGATAGTTATAGTATGAGTCAGGTTCACACATGATTCTATAGTTTGTGTCAAATGGATATAAACGTAAAAAACACCCAAGCAAAAAAATTATTAAAATGATTACTTTAAATCTCATAATTTTTAGTTTTCATCATAAAATATTTAAATTTTTATTGGATTTAAAAAGTTAAAAATTGGAGAGATGTAAAATGAAATTTAGATGTGCAGACGCAATCATAAAAATTCTTGAAAAAGAAAATATTAAATATGTTTTTGGCCATCCAGGAGAACATGTTTTACCCCTCCTAGATGCAATTAGAAAATCTAAAATTAAACATGTATTGTTTCGACACGAACAAGGAGCAATTCATGCAGCCGATGGATATGCCCGTGCTAATAGAAAATTTGCTGTATGTCTTTCAACTGGAGGTCCTGGGGCTCTTAATTTTGTAATGGGTGTTGCTACAGCATATAAGGATTCTGTTCCTTTACTCATACTTACGGGAGATATTCCAACAAATGATGTTGGTAAAAATGTTTTTCAGGAAGTAGATATTTGTGGCATATTAAAACCTATAACTTTGGAAAGCTTTGATCCTTTAACACCAGAAGATTTGATTCTATCACTTAAAAAATCTTTAAAAATGTTAAAATATGGGCCAACTGGTCCTATACACATAAATTTACATAAAGATATTCTTGAGGAAAGAGTTTCGAGTAGTTTAGTTGATAAAAAAGTTAAAATAAAAATCAGGGAGGACAAAAGTAGGTTAAGTGACGCCATAGATATTTTAAAATCTGCAAAAAGATTGCTGATATTAGCAGGTGGAGGTGTTTTATGGGCAGGTGCCTCCAAAATTTTAAAAAAAATAGTAAAAACTAAAAAAATTCCGCTAGTTACTACATATCCAGCTCGTGGAGTCATTAATGAGTATGAAGAATTTTGTTTGGGAATGATTGGCTTAAGAGGTACAAAAGCTGCAAATTTTGCTGGAAAAACATGTGATGTTTTATTGGCTTTAGGAGCTAAACTTACAGAACGTACATTAGAAGGAATTGGTAATCCAGAAATAATACAAGTAAATCTTGATAAAAGATTTTTAAAAGGAGATGTTAATTTACAGATGGATGTAAAAGAATTTTTAGAGATTATTGAGAAAATAGATATATCAGTTGATGGAAAGTGGTTAAAAAAATTAAAAAATCTTAAAAAAGAACACATGGAAATTATTAAAAATTCTAAAATATCAAAAACTCAACAAATTATTAAAAAAATATTAGAATTTGATGAAAAGGCAATAATTGTTAATGATGCTGGAAGTCATACAACCTGGGTAACCTTATGTAAAAAAGTTGTAAAACCAAGGTCTCTTATTTTTTCAGGATCTTTTGGTCCTATGGGATATGGATTACCAGCAGCTATTGGTGTGAAATTTGCAAAACCAAATGAAAACGTAATAGTTATAGTGGGAGATGGTGGATTTCAAATGACGTTGCAAGAACTGGCTACAATCAAACAGTATAATTTACCTATACTTATCTGTGTTTTAAATAATCAATCTTTAAACATTATAAGACAATGGCAAGAAATGATGTATAATGCTAGTTATTCTGTAGAGTTGAAAAATCCTGATTTTGTGAAACTTGCCAAATCATATGGAATAAAAGCTATGAAGGTTAAAAACTTGAAGGAAATAAATAAAATTTTAAGAAAGGCACTGGAATTTAATTCACCATTTCTTATTGAGATCAGAGTGCCTAAAGAAAATATTCCTTTGCCAAAGACTATTAAAGAAAAATTTTCTATAGGATGGGAGTAGTAAATTTATTTAAAATTTTCTTACAATGCCAATGCTTATATGTTAGAATTTTTAAATTTTTTTACAAACTATCATGATTTATCATGTAATAATATAAAGTTGTGTAAACGTGTTAATGCATCAGAACCATACTTAAATAAATATACCTTCTCAACAAGAGGAAAAACTTATATATTGAGCTCACAAATGAGAAAATAGAGGTTAAAAATATGAGCACTGTCGATTACATATTTGGAGGGCTAACTGTCGTTGTAATCATCACATGTAGCTACTGGTTAAGCGGAATGTTGTCAAGTAAAAGTAAACATCAGAAAATTTTCAAAAGACCATTTACAAGTGGAGCTGTCAATCTACCAAAACATTATAAGTACATAACAAAGATAGTAGTATTTTTATCATTCTTCTTCACGTTGGAATCACTTCTAATCGCATCAATATTCACAGGTTTATCATTTTCCACTTTGATATATTTCACACTTACTCTTATTGCTGTCGTGCTTTTCACAATGTTATTCTCTAGAGGTGAGTAAAATGCAAAATAAAATCACAAATTTTTTCACAAAAAATATCTTGAGGAAAAGCATGTGGTTATTTCATTTTAATAGTGGAGGGTGTAATGGATGTGATATAGAATTTGTTGCAGCTTTGACACCGTTGTATGATGTAGAAAGGATGGGAATTCAGCTTGTATCTTCACCACGTCATGCTGACATACTTGTTGTAACTGGCCCTGTAACACTTCAGTCTTTAAGCTCATTAAAACTCATATATGAGCAAATGCCTTCACCAAAATATGTAATTGCTGTGGGTAATTGTGCATGTGATGGATGTGTATTCAAAGATTCTTATAATGTTCTTGAAGGCGTAGATAAAGTATTACCAGTAGATGTTTACATTCCTGGATGTCCACCAAGTCCTCGAGCAATATTTAGAGTGTTACAGAGTATATATCATGGTAAACTAGTAGTAACAGGTGAGAAGGTTGGGGAAGAGGAAGTTGGATAATACTGTAGAAGTTCACCCATCAGAAATAAAAAATATGGCAGAAAAAACATTGAGGAAATATCCTCATTTAATAACTATAACACCCATACATTTAGATGAGGAGCTAAAAATTATTTATACATTTGATGATTTAAAAGGAAATTTAAAACATGTAATTACATATATACCTGTCAATTCTCCAAAAATAGATAGTATTACAGATGTAACTCCTGCAGCATTAGTATATGAGATGGAAACAAAGGATTTATTTGGAATAAAGTTCCAAAACTCTTATACATCTTCCAAACTAATTTTACCAGATTGTTATTCTGATAATTTACCTGCACCTTTACTCAAAACTACAAAATTAAAATCTTTAAGAGAAAAATTATCAAATCACTGTATTCAAAATGGAATAATTGATGTATCTACTGATGCAATAAAATATGAAGGTGAATCTATAGTAACAGTCCCATTTGGACCATATCATCCTGCATTGAAGGAACCAGAGCATTTTGCAATTGTTTTAAAAGGAGAAAAAGTTGTTGATGTATTTCCAAGGATTGGATATGCACATAGAGGAGTAGAAAAACTTTGTGAGACACGTCCCTTCCACGATGTTTTGTATTTGGTTGAAAGAGTATGTGGAATATGTAGTTTTGCTCATTCATGGGCATATACTCTCGCTGTAGAAGAACTTACTGGCATTAAAGCACCAAGAAGAGCAGAATATCTAAGGACAATAGTCGCTGAATTAGAAAGAATTCACAGCCATGTAATGTGGATTGGATTGCTAGGATATTGGGCAGGATTCGAAACAATGTTCATGTGGATATGGGGAATAAGAGAAAAAATAATGCATCTTTTAGAATTGATAACAGGGAATAGAGTCAATGCCTCTTTTATAACTATAGGAGGAACAGTAACAGATGTTTCAGAAGAAAAATTAAATGAAGTAAAAAAAGTTGTAAAGACATTTGAAGATTTTGCTGAGGAACTAATGGATGCTTTATTTTCATATGACCCTCTTGTTGAAAGAATGAAAAAAATTGGAGTTTATGATTCTAAAAAAGCTATTAAATATGGAGCAACAGGTCCAGTAATCAGGGCCACTGGTGTCCCTAATGACATACGAAAAATCGAACCATATGGTGCCTATGAAGAACTACCATGGGATGTAGTTACGAAGGATGGTGGAGATGTATTTAATGTAACAACTCTTAGAATGTACGAAGTTCTTGAATCCAGTAGAATAATTATAGAGGCTATAGAAAACATTCCTTCTGGAAATCCTACTCCAAAAAGATTTTTTTCTAGAAGAATAAAAGATGGAGAAGCAATAGGCCGTGTTGAAGCACCTAGGGGCGAATTATTTGATTATGTAATGGCAAAGAATTCTAAAAATCCATATAGAGTAAGAATAAGAACACCAACTTTTGCAAACTTGATTTTCACATCCAATCTGCTTAAAGGATCAACATTATCAGATGTACCTTTAATATTAACAACTATGGACCCTTGTTTCGCTTGTTTAGACAGATCCCTTGAACTTAAAAAATTATTTGAAAAAAGTGAAGTTGCCACCTATATAAAGCAGGCATGGAGGAACATGCATGGATTATAGTGTTTTTACATACACAATTTCCATTGTTATATTTTCATTCATTATGGCACCTATTATAGAATGGATAGAAAGAAAATTGGTGGCAAAAATCCAAAGAAGAGTAGGTCCATATTTCACAGGGCCTAAAGGATTCCTACAACCCTTCTATGATTTCTTTAAACTTCTTGGAAAGGAAGAAAATTTACCTGAAAATATGGATAAACTTGTTGCACATCTTGCAGTGTTACTAGCAGTTATATTACCAATATTTGGGATACTTTTTATCCCTATATTTTCTCCAGTCTCTCCTTATAATTTCCAAGGTGATTTTCTATTTATTTTGGTTATACTTTCATTTTTGGCATTCTCTATAGTTATGGCGGGTTTGGCCTCATTAACACCATTTACTGTTGTAGGGACTGGGAGACTAATAGTCCAATATTCAATGTATGAAGTGATATTAATAATTTCTCTATTTTTAGCTTTTGCGCAGGTGGGTGACTACTCAATCTCAGCAATTTTAAAATATCAAATTGCAAATTATCCATTGATATTAACACAACCCCTAACATTTTTTGTAATGATTTTTTCATTGTTGGCAGTATTAGAAGAACCACCATTTGATCTACCACATGCTAAGCAAGAAATTGTAGCTGGATGGAAGACTGAATATTCAGGCAGATTACTTGCTTTCATACTATTTTCAAGAAATTTAAAATTCCTCTATATTGCCTTAATAATTGTTACAGTGTTTTTAGCAGGAGGATATGGGCCAGGAATCAATAAATATGGATTTTTGTGGATCATTTATTTACTTATTAAATTATTGTTTGTAGTATTCCTAGTTACTTTTGTTAAAGCTATAGCAGTAAGAGTTAGAAGTCTGTATTTACCTAAAAATTTGTGGCTCAAGTTCATTCCCATTTTGATATTACAGCTCATAATAATAGGTGGACTTAAAACTCTGGGGGCAATATAATGAATAATATTTTGAGAATTGTAAAAGAAGCTGCCAAAAACTTGGGATCAAAGGTTTTTACACTTATACCTAAAGATATGGACGAAATAACAAAGAGATATTGGCTAGGTAGGCCAACTTTAATACCTGAGAAATGTAATGGCTGTTCTATTTGTGCCATTATGTGCCCTGTGAAAGCAATAAACATGGTTGTTGTAGGCGAAAGAGTAGTAGGTAAAAGAAAAGTACCTCTAAAAAATCCCAAATTTGATTACAACAGATGTATATACTGTGGCTTATGTTCGGAAGTATGTAAGTTTGGAGCTATAAAAATCAAAAAAGAGTCATCATATAGGATAATCATTGGTGATAGGTCATGTTATGTGAAATAATGTCAATTATTGGTTCAATTTTAATAATTTATGCATTGCTTGAACAAAAATTACCTAGGTTAATAGTTTCATTATTTGTTGGTTGTGTATTAATAGGAATTAGCATTGCATTATATACGTCAATACCAATTGGATTAATAGTCATTTTTTTATTTGGTGGTACTTTAGTTGCTTTATTATATTTAGCCGGATTAACTGTACCTACAATTAAGATAAAAAACTTGAAAGTTGCTGTAACTGCTATAGTTCTCACAATTGTTGTATTTACAAGTGTATCACTATTAATTTTAGCTAAGCATAAAATATTGGTCCTAACTACTCCTAGAGTTGAATGGCCTAAAATCACCGTTAATAATTTACTTGCATTAATGATAACATTGACAGCATCTTTTTATGCAATAGTAAGTATAATGGGTGGTAAATCATGAAACTCTTAGCATTTATACCTCCATTATTATTACTATATGGAGGAATGGCAACAATTCTATTTGGAAAAAATATTTTCAGATTGATTTTAGGGATATCAACTATAGAAATTTCAGTTATTTTGTTTGCATCTATTTTAATTAGTATGTTTGGGTTTTTACAGTGGATAATAATAATATCCGCGTCAGTGCTTGTTGCAAGCGAAGCAGTGCTTGTTGCATTTATTGTTTCATTATCTAAGAGAATCAAAATTAGAGAAATAGATGAACTGAAATCTCTGAGGTGGTAACTTTGATGAAAATTATATTATTATTGCTTATTATCATAAATTTACTAGCTTCTGGAGCTGTACTCTTATTAAATAGATTTAACAGAAGATATGTTGAGATCACTGCTATAATTTCAACCTCATTGTCATTACTGCTTTCAACAACTCTTCTATTTATTTTCACATGTCCAACAAAAATTCAAATTTTACCATATGTTAGTATTTTTGTTGATAAAACCTCAGCATTGTTAACATTAATTGTAAATTTAATAGGGACATTTGTGATTCTATATAGCATAGATTATATGAGAAAAGAAGTTGACTATGCCAGATTTTATTCATTGATGCTTCTCTTCATAGCTTCGATGACACATTTAATTTTAGCAGGAAATATACTCTACTTGTTGTTACATTGGGAATTAGTTGGGATTTGTAGTGCTTTACTCATAAGTTATTGGTGGGAAAGACCAGCTGCAAGAAGAGCAGGGATAAAAGCATTGATCATGACAAGAATTAGTGATATTGGATTAATGATTCTTGCAGTCATGGCAATTTTAGTAAATGCAACAGATATTTCTCAGTTTCAAAATATAGTTTTGTTAAATCCTACTTTATTATCTATATCCTCAATTATGATATTAATAGCTGCATTTGGTAAGTCTGCACAATTTCCTTTCCATACATGGCTACCAGACGCTATGGAAGGTCCTACACCAGTTAGTGCACTACTACATTCAGCTACAATGGTTAAAGCCGGTATATACTTAATCATGAGATTTCTACCATTAATATCTGCATTTCACTTCGCAAAGTTTTTATTAATAATTATATCTTTAATAACATTATATTTAGCATGCTTTGCAGGTTTAGTAAGTTATGGAATAAAAAGAGTTTTGGCTTATAGTACAATTAGTTCATTATCTTTAATGTTTTTAGCTTTGGCTTTAGGGGAATATATACTAGCAGCCATGTATTTCTTAACACACAGTATTTTCAAAACGTTATTATTTATGGTGGCTGGAATTATAGAGCATGACGTGGGAAAAGGAGATATGCGGGTCGCAAGAGGTTTATGGAGAAAAAACTTTAAATTGGAAGGAATAGTTTTTTTAGTAGGAGCTTTATGTGCAGCAGGGTTACCACCATTAGCCTCTGGTTTCATAAAGGAATGTATATTTGAAGGTTTGAATCTTGTTTTTGTAAGCTACATATATTATTTAATAGTCATTTCACTCTCAATATTGATGTCACTCTTCATGATGAGAGCTTTCGTCATAGTTTTCTTTGCATCGGGGAAAGAAACTAAAGTTAAACACATTTATGAACCATTTATGTATTTGCCAACAATACTTCTTTTTGTGTTTGTCTTCATCGTCTTTTTACCTTTAATTAAAATACCAAAATGGCTTGGAATTGAAGTAGAGTGGTTACATATAGATATAGGGATGCTAGTAGGAACTATAGTTGGTATATTACTTTCACTAACTTATTTAACTTCTAAAAAAGAAATTAGTGAAAAAATTAGGGAATTATTCAAGACGTCATTTTATCTAGATAAAGCATATGAAAATTTAGGTAATTTATTTAGCCAGGTAATAGTTAAATTAGCAGCAAAAATCCATACAGGTAGAGCTTCACAAGGCTTAATGGCTTTTTATCTGTTTCTGCTTGTATTGTTAATATTTATATTCATTAGAGGTGGTGCACTATGAATTTAGAAGGAATGGCAATTATGATAGCTATAATTGCAGTCATTGTTATCATGACAAGTAGAATTATTTGGAAAGAAAGGAAATTACTTCCACTATATATAGCAATTTTTATTTCAATAGTACAATTAGTATTATCTTTATATGCAAAAGGTGTTGCAGGACTATCTGGATCTACTGCAGCGTTTATTAGTATATTAAGCTTGTTAGTATCAATTACTACTGCCGAAAATATTGAAAGAAAAACTATGTTAGCTATTGGACTTATACTTTTTAATGCAGTCTCATTTCTTATCCCATATACCAATGACATTATAAGGTTGTTTATTTACTGGAAAACTCTCAGTTTTGTAATTTTAGGATCATTGAATATGAGGCATACTGAAGATGAATATGAAGCCAGTATAAAATATATTGTCATATGTGTAATAGCAGTGCTAGTTGCATTAGTAGGAATATTTATGGCAATACATGATGCACAAAGCACTAAAATTACTGATATTATCCATAAATCTTCATTTATTGCAAAAGTGCTTATAGTTGCGGGGTTAGCAGCTGAGGCAGCAATGTTTCCAATGTACTTCTGGTTACCTGATGTACATATGACAATGCTTCCACTTTTAGCTGTCTTACTAATGGGTGCTGCAACTCCTTCAACAACATATGTAGTTGGACATATTGCATCTACTAATATATTTACAAAAGAAATTGTAGGTATATTGGCAGTTATTACATCAATTATTGCTGCATTGGCAGCAACATTTCAAAAAAATATTAAGAGATTATTGGCTTACAGTACTTTATCACATTTTGGATACATGTTATTTGCATTTACAACTGGTGTGCCATTGGGAGTCCAATATGGAGCTTTACATATTTTAGCCCATGCTACAGTAAAAATACCAGCATTTTTAGTTGCATATCTAATGATAGAATATGTAGGCATGTACAGTGTTTCAGGCCTTAGGGAATTGGATGTTGATATCATAAGGTTTATAGTAATTACTTCAGCTATAGGACTCTTAGGCTTACCACCACTTCTAACGTTTTGGAGTGAAGTATTTATTTTCATTGCCTCTTATTCATTGGGAGGCATCTGGAAGCTACTTGCGTTAGCTTTCTTTATGGCAATATTGTTCTCTACAGGATATGCCTTTAAACTTATATATTCTTTCTCTAAAAGAAATGACAAAAAGGATGTAAAATTAAATAGAAAGATCGTTATTGCTTCTCTACCTTTAGCAATTGCTGTAGTCCTTTCAATAATATTTGGTATATTTCAAAGCAACATTATTATCTATTTCTTCCATTAATTTTTTATTAAATAAATGTTATAATAACTTTTTTAGCTAATTTATAGAATTATTCTTACTTTACAAAAAAACAGTTAAAAAGAGAGAGGTAGAACATGAAGCAGATACTTATAACAAATGACGATGGTGTAAACTCTTCAGGAATATTGGCAACAAAGGAGGCAGTAAAAGATTTAGGACGTTGTATAATAGTGGCTCCAACAACCCAACAAAGTGGAATTGGACATGCTTTATCATTATTTGAACCGATAAGAGTCAATACTACAATACTCAGAGATGGAAGTTGCGCATATGCAGTTTCAGGTACACCTACAGATGCTGTGATACTTGGAATATATGAAATAGCCAAAGGTAAAGTTGATTTAGTGATATCTGGGATTAATATTGGTGAAAATTTGGGTAAATCAGAGCTAACAACGTCTGGTACAATTGGAGCTGCAATGGAAGCTGCTGTACATGGAGTGCCAGCAATGGCTGTTTCATTACAAGTGGAAAAAAGTGATATAAAATTTCATGATGGCCATGTAGATGTTGACTTCACATATGCAAAAAAAATAACAAGAAAAATAGCTAAATTAATTTTAAAAAAAGGATTGCCAGATGGTGTAGATTTTATAAACATCAACATACCAGCAAAACCAAAAGATGAAGAAATTAAAATTACAAAATTAGGAAAAAGAATGTATAAAGTAAATGTTGAGAAAAGGCATGACCCAAGAGGAAGACCATACTATTGGATAAATGGAAAATCTGTACATAAGGATTTACCAGGAACCGATGTTTATGTTTTAAAAAATGAAAGAAAGATTACCTTAACACCCCTAAAACTTGATTTTACGGCAGATATTGATGCCACGAAAGAATGGTTGAAAGAGGTATGATTATGAACTTTGGAAAAGGAAAGATATGGTTCAATGGAGAATTTGTGGATTGGAAAGATGCAAAAATTCATGTTCTTTCACATGTTGTACATTATGGATCAAGTGTATTTGAAGGAATAAGATGTTACAAAAACAAAAAAGGGTCTGCAATTTTTCGTTTAGAAGATCATGTAAAACGATTATTTGAATCTGCAAAAATATACCGAATGGAAATCCCGTATTCTGAAGATGAAATTTGTGATGCAATAATAGAAACAGTGAAAATAAATAATCTAGAAGAGTGTTATATAAGGCCAATAGCATTCCGTGGATATGGTGAGTTGGGTGTAAATCCACAGAATTGTCCAGTAGAAGTAGCTATTGCAGCATGGGAGTGGGGAACTTATTTAGGGGAAGAAGCAATTAAAAATGGTGTAGATGTTTGTGTATCAAGTTGGAGGAGGATGGCTCCAAATACGCTTCCAAATATTGCCAAAGCTGGAGGAAATTATCTGAATTCACAACTTGTTAAGATGGAAGCAATAGCAAATAATTATGACGAAGGAATAATTCTTGATTACCAAGGATTTGTAAGTGAAGGCAGCGGTGAAAATATTTTCATTGTAAAGGATGGGATTCTTTATACACCTCCTGTCCATTCATCAATATTGATAGGTATAACAAGAGACACTGTCATGAAGTTGGCAGAGGATATAGGTATAGAGGTTAGAGAAGAAAATATACCTAGAGAAATGTTATATATTGCTGATGAGATATTTCTTACAGGTACTGCAGCAGAAATAACCCCAATACGCTCTGTAGATGGAATAACTATCGGGAATGGCAAAAGAGGTCCTATAACTAAAAAATTACAGAAAGAATTTTTCAAAGTAATAAATGCAGAGGTTGAGGATAAATATGGTTGGTTAAGGTATATATGATAATTGGTGTAGACCTTGCTGGAAAAGACAAAAATGCGAGTGGAATTGCAATTTTAAACAAAAATAACATATATACAACTGAAAAATATTATGATAATGAAATCATTGAAATATGTAAAAAAGCTCGAATAGTAGTTTTTGATGCACCGCTTTCACTTCCAAAAGGCAGATGTTGTCTTGAAATAAATTGTGAATGTAGTAAATTTGGACATTTCAGGAAATCAGACATTGAAATTAGAAAGTATGGTAAAGTTCTTCCTCTTACTTTTAGAGGCATGAAAAAACTTGTGTTTAGAGCTATAAAACTAAAAAACATTATAGAGTCCTTAAATAAAAATACTTGTGTTATAGAGACTCATCCAAATACTGCAAAGAAAATGATAGATGTTTCTATTTTAAAGAGATTTAAAACAAATAAAAAAATTAGTAAAATGACTATTCATGAGTTTGATGCAATGATAGCTGCTATAGTCGGGTATTTTTATAAAAAGAAAAAGTATATTGCTTTAGGAGATAAAAATGAAGGAACAATCATACTTCCAAAACTTACATCTCCATAATTATTTTTCAGTTAATAGCAAGTTTTATATAGTAGTTAATGAGTATTAATAATTGGTATTTTTATCTTCCTATGCTTTAAAAAAATTTTCAAAAGGAGGTGGAGTCATGAGTAAAATAACAATTGACTATGATAAATGTGATGGGCCAGATTGTGCAGAGTGTGTAGATGTTTGTCCAATGGAAATTCTAGTTATAGAAGGAGACAAAGTTGTTGCTAAAAATACTGAAGAATGCAATGAATGTATGGTTTGTATGGATGTATGTCCAAATGAGGCCATCACAGTAGAACCAGAAGAATAAATAAGGAAAGCCCCTTTAAAGTTTTTTAAATGATTACCTCTCTAATTCTCCCTTTATAAATTTATCAACCATTTCTGCAGCCTTTTCATCATCTATTTGTTTTGGAGGATGTTTCATAGTATAAGCAGAAATTGATATGAGTGGTCCTCCTATTTTCCTATCTAATGCCAATTTACAACATCTTATTGCATCAATAGCACTCCCTGCTGAATTTGGAGAATCTTCAACACTTAAACGTAATTCTAGATCTATAGGAACATCTCCAAATATTTTACCTTCCATCCTTAAAAAGCAAATTTTATTGTCTTTTAACCAGGGAACATAATCACTAGGACCAATATGAATGTTTTCAGGCTCCAATCTGTTTTTACCAAGTATTGATTGTACTGCCTCTGTTTTTGATTTTTTCTTAGAATCCAATCTTTTATGGTTTAACATGTTTAGAAAATCTGTATTTCCTCCTATGTTCAACTGATAAGTTCTTTCTAATTTCACACCTCTTTTTTTAAATAAATTTGCAAGTGCTCTATGTGTTATAGTAGCACCTATTTGAGACTTTATATCATCGCCAACAACAGGTAGGTTATTTTTTTCAAATTTTGCAGCCCATTTTGGATCACTGGCTATAAACACAGGTATATTATTTATAAAACCTACTCCTGCCTCTATTGCACATTGTGCATAATATCTACTAGCCTCTTCAGAACCTACTGGTAAATAATTTAACAATATTTCAGCTCCAGAATCTTCCAAAACTTCAGTCACATTCACAGGTTTTTCATCTGCCACAACAAAAGTAAATTTTTCATCATAATTGTACATATGTTTTGCAACACCATCCATCACAGGCCCCATGCAAACTTCAACACCTAATTTTGGAATATCATCATAAAATATTTTTGTACAATTTGGTGGTGAAAAAATAGCTTCGCTAACATCTTTTCCTACTTTTCTTTTATCTATATCAAATGCTGCCACAATCTCTATATCTCCTGGTTTGTATCCACCTATATCCCAATGCATCAATCCTACACAATCTTCTTCTCCTTTATTTCTATAATAATAAATGCCTTGGATTAAAGCACTCGCACAATTGCCTAAGCCAGCTATGGCAACCTTTATTTTACTCACATGAAACACCTGCTATATGTTTATTGTTAAACCTGTTTGTAGTTTCATTACATTATCTATTTTTGATTTTAAAACATTATATGCATTTTCACCAGTGCAATGCCCTGTGTAGATCATCTGTATTGGGTATTCTGAAAGTTTATCAGCAATAAACTTTATTTTTTCTGTACTTAAATTTATCATGTGAAAGCCTCCTATGAGAAGTTTTATAGTTTTATTCCCAAAATGTCTATAGGCAGTATCTACAATATTTAAGATCCCGTTGTGTGAACATCCAGTTATAATTGATATCCAATTTTTTTCTTCTATGACTAAAAATAATTCATGGGAAAAATCGTCAAGTATCAAGTTTTTATTTGATTTTTTATATAAAGGTTCTTTATACTGGGGAAACTTTTTATTTATTTCAGTTATTACATGAATATTTCCAAAACTTTTGTTTTTACTGAGGAATTTTATTCTTTTTTCTTTTTCAATGTTTAGACCAATTTCTCGCCAGCTCCCATCATCTTTTGCATAATATTTATTTACAGCCTCTTTTTTTAAATAAACATTGGCTTTTTGATTTTCCTTTAGAAAATATGGAAGTCCCCCACCATGATCATAATGTCCATGGGAAATAAATGCAATATCTACATCCCTAATATCTATACCCAATTTTCTAGCATTTACAAGAAACAAGTCTGTTGCACCCATGTCAAAAAGTATATTTTTGTTTGAATAAATGTGTAAAGATAAACCATGTTCGGCTTTAAAATTAACATCTATACTACTATCTTCCACCAGACATGTTATTTGCATATTTTTCACCTTTAAGGAGGGGTTAATTTATGAATGTGTACATTGAAATATTAAGACCTATTAACGCTCTTATGGCCACAATAGCAGTAATTATAGTCGCCATAATATCAAAAAATTTTGGATTTAATGTAATTTTAGGATCTTTAATAGTTTTTTTAGTTACGGGTGCTGGAAACGTTATTAACGATTATTTTGATCGTGAAATAGACATGATAAATAAACCAAATAGACCAATTCCTTCTGGAAGAATAAAAGCTAAAATAGCTTTAATATATTCTCTTGCATTATTTTTAATTGCTGTATTTCTTTCATTCTTATTAAGACCTATAATCACCTTCATTGTTATTGTAGCAGAAGCTTTATTAATACTTTATGCTTATAAATTAAAAAGAAAATGCTTAATAGGTAATGTTGTTGTTTCATTTTTAACATCTTTAACATTTATTTTTGCTGGCATAATTGTTAATTTATTTTTAACCTCATTTTATATAGCAATTTTTGCATTTTTAATGACAATGGCTAGAGAAATTGTAAAAGATATAGAAGATATAGAGGGTGATAAAGTAATGGGAGCCAAAACTATGCCAATAGTTTATGGAACTGAAATTTCAGGAAAGACTGCAGCAATATTGATTATTTTGACGGCTTTACTTAGCCCTGTTCTTTATTTATTAAAAATATTTGGTAATCTATATATCCTATTTTTATCTTTTGCAATAATTTTATTCCTAAAATCCGCATTTGATATTTTTAAAAAACAAGATAAAAAAACTGCTAGGCAAACATCTAAATATCTTAAAATTGGAATGATAATAACATTTCTTGCATTTATAGCCGGTAGTATTGCATAATTAAGCAGTTATATGAATATCTTTTACATAAAACTTAGGTATTATAAATGGTCCAATTTGTCTAATTTTGGATTTTATGGCATTTAATTTTTTTAACATTGAAAAAACATTTCCAAATATCATTATATCTTTTATTGGATATTTTATTTCACCATTTTCAATTAAAAACGCATTATTAGCTTTGACAGAAAAATCTCCTGATATTGGATTTGCAGTATGAGCTCCTAATACATCATATACCAATATTGCTCTTTTGATCTCTGACATTTTTATTTTTTCTTCAAAATCAAAAATTAAATTTGTAGGTGAAACTTTAGGTGTTTCTGAAAATGAAGATCTTAATCCGTTCCCAGTACTTTTTTTGTTTTCTTTTTTTGCAGTGTAAAGATCATACATAAATCCTTTTAAAATTCCTTTTTTAATCAATGTTGTATTTTGGGATGGGACACCCTCATCATCAAAAGATGACGAATTAATACCTTTATCAACGATGCCATTATCATATACAGTAAGATTTGACGTTGTAACTTTTTGATTAATTTTATTTGCAAATATAGATCTTCCTCTTTGCACATTATCTGAATTTAAAGCATTTACTAATGGATCTAAAAGAGAAGATGCAGCATGATAATCGAAAACAACGTCTATATTACAAGTTTCAAAACTTTTAGGTTTTAAAGACTCAATTGCAATGTTACAAGCTCTTTCAGCAATTTTTGGATCTAAATCCATCATCCTTGATGAATCAGACTCATGTGCACTACTTTTATTTTCATTTCCAGTATTAACAGATAGATATGCTGAAAAGGTCGTGGATTTTTCATAACATTCAACATCATTTGAATTCACGATCGTCACTTCATTAAGAGATGCTGAAAATCCTCCTGTCACCAAATTACAATTTTTTTCTTTACATATTTCTATCATTTCTTTTACAAACTCATATTTAATTTCATCTTCAAAAAATTTTGGATCATATATGTTTTCAGGCTTTTTATATTTAGATGGTTTTGCAAAATTAAAATTTTTATCTTTTACATTGGAGTTAGCATTTTTCACACAATTTTCTATCATTTTATCTATCTTTTTAATATCTGAGGTATATGAAAATCCTAATTTGTTATTTTTGATTATTCTTAATCCAATGCCAAAGCTAGAACCTTCCCAAGATAAATCAATCTTGTTGTCTCTAATTTGTATTTCCTGGCTTTTTCCTTTTTCTAAAAAAACTTCTGCATCATCTGCATAAATCATGGCCTTTTTTAAAATTTCATCTGCTAATTCTATCATCATGACACCCTATAATTTTTAATAACAATAAAACTATAATAAAATATAAAATCTTCT
Source organism: Methanothermus sociabilis (assembly GCF_055392295.1). Taxonomy (NCBI): domain Archaea; kingdom Methanobacteriati; phylum Methanobacteriota; class Methanobacteria; order Methanobacteriales; family Methanothermaceae; genus Methanothermus; species Methanothermus sociabilis. The sequence goes on from NZ_AP042467.1 coordinate 330,036, forward strand.
AAATTTTTGGAGGAATGTTATGAAATATTGCGCTGAACAAAGACTTGCTAAAAAAAGCCTAAATATTAATCCAATACAAAGAGGAGGAATATTAACACCAGAAGCTAAAGTTGCATTACATGAGTTTGAGGATGGGTATAGTGTATGTGACTATTGTGAAGGAAGATTAGATAAGATAAATAAACCACCTATCCATGAGTTTCTAGAAGAATTTTCAAAGTTTATTAATGTTGACATTGTTAGGCCTACTCATGGCGCTAGAGAAGGTAAATTCATAGTTATACATTCTCTTTGTGAAGAAGGGGATAAAATAGTTGTAGATGGAAATGCTCACTATACAACATATGTGGCTGCCGAAAGAAATAAAACAGATACTATTGTTGTTCCACATAGTGGATATCCTAATTATGAAATAAAGGTTGAGAAATGGAAAGAAACATTAGACAACGTACTAGACAAATATGACAATGTTAAACTTGCAATTTTAACACATGTGGATGGAAATTATGGAAACCTTACAGATGCTAAAAAAATTGGAAAGATTTGTAGGAGGAAAGGAATACCTCTTTTACTTAATTGCGCATATACGATGGGAAGAATGCCAATAAATGCAAAAAAATTAAAAGCAGATTTTGTTGTGGGAAGTGGTCATAAAAGTATGGCAGCCTCAGGACCCATTGGAATACTTGGATTGAGTGAAGAATGGGAAGATGAAATACTTCGCAAATCAAAAAAATATCCAAATAAAGAAATTGAACTTCTTGGTTGTACAAGCCGCGGTGCGCCTATAGTAACTTTAATGGCATCATTTCCACATGTAAAAGAAAGAGTGAAAAACTGGGACCAAGAAGTTAAAAAAACACGTTATTTTGTTAAAGAAATGGAAAAAATAGAAGGAATAAAACAACTTGGTATAAAACCAAAGATGCATGATTTAGTAAATTTTGAGACACCTATATTTGAAAAAATAAGTAAAAAACATCCAAAAAAAGGTTATTTCCTCTATCACGAATTAAAAAAGAGAAATATTACTGGTGTAAAGCCAGGATATACAAAAACACTTAAATGTAGTGTATATAGGATGGATAAAGAACAAATAGATTATATAATTAATTCATTTAGAGAAATAGTTGACGCCGGGATTGGGATTTGAACCCAAGATGAGCATTGCTCAACAGGATTTCGAATCCTGCGCCTTACCTGGCTAGGCTATCCCGACACGCCGGGGCTGGGATTTGAACCCAGGAGGGGCGTATGCCCCACGGGATCTCAAGTCCCGCGCCTTACCTGGCTAGGCTACCCCGGCATCTATTAATTATCTACTAAATTTCTAATATTTAAGTATTAACCTTCTTAACCTTTTAATTCTATCTCTATATTTACGTTATCAGGCACGCTGACTTTCATTATTTGACGCATAGTTCTTTCATCTGCTTCAACAGTTATAAGTCTTTTATGTATTCTCATTTCCCACTTTTCCCAAGTAGCACTGCCTTCACCATCTGGTGATTTTCTTGTAGGCACTACTAATCTTTTTGTAGGTAATGGTATCGGCCCTGACATTTCAGCTCCAGTTCTCTCTGCTATTTTTTTGACTTGTTCACATACATATTCTAATTTTTTTGGGTCTGTCCCTGTTAATTTAATTCTTGCCTCTTGCATAAAAAAATCCTCCAAAAAAATTAATTAAGGGAAAGGGGATTATCTTGGAACTACGTCTATACACATTCCTGCTGCAACAGTTTGACCCATGTCTCTAATTGCAAACCTACCTAACTGAGGAATATCTTTAATCTTCTCAATTACCAGTGGTTTGGTTGGTTTAACTTTTACTACTGCAGCATCGCCAGTCTTTAAAAAGTCAGGATTTTCCTCTTGTACTTCACCTGTTGCTGGATTTATCTTTTGTTTTAATTCTGTTAAGGTACAGGCTACTTGTGCTGTGTGACAATGGAAAACTGGTGTGTATCCTACAGTTATTGCACCCGGATGCTGTAAGACAACTATTTGGGCTGTAAATTCTTTTGCAACAGTTGGTGGTGAATCTGTGTGCCCTGCTACATCTCCTCTTCTTATATCATCTTTTCCAACGCCTCTGACATTGAAACCTATGTTGTCTCCGGGTTCTGCTTTTTCCATTGCTTCATGATGCATTTCAATAGATTTTACTTCTCCACTAACACCTGGTGGTTCAAAAACAACTGTGTCACCAACTTTTAAAACACCCGTTTCTACTCTTCCAACAGGGACTGTTCCAACACCAGTAATTGAATAAACGTCTTGTACAGGTATTCGTAATGGTAAATCAATTGGCTTCTCTGGTGGCTTTAATGTATCTAATGATTCTAGAAATGTTGGTCCATCGTACCATCCCATATTTTCGCTTTTTTCAGTTATATTGTCTCCTTTAAATGCTGAAAGAGGTACAAATGGTATTTCATCTGGTTTGTAACCTACAATTTTAAGTAGGTCACTTACTTCTTTCTTCAATTCTTTAAATCTACCCTCATCGTAATCCACTAAATCCATTTTATTAATTGCAACTATTAATTGGTTTATACCTAAAGTCCTAGCTAAAAATACATGTTCTTTTGTTTGTGGCATCACTCCATCATCTGCAGCTACTACTAACACTGCTGCATCTGCTTGGGATGCACCTGTAATCATGTTTTTTACAAAGTCCCTGTGTCCAGGACAGTCAACTATTGTAAATTCATATTTATCTGTTTCAAATTTTGCGTGTGCTAAATCAATTGTTACTCCTCTTTCTCTTTCTTCTCTTAATTTGTCCATTACATATCTAAATTTATCTTCTCCTTCACCTAACTTTTGTTCTGAAATCACTCCAGTTTTAAGTAAAAGGTGGCCAACCAATGTAGATTTTCCATGATCTACATGTCCAATGAAAGCCAAATTAATGTGTTCCTTTTCTTTAGCCACAGTCTAACCTCCCTTAAACTTTGTTTTGTTTTTCTTGTTAATTCATGAAGTTTATATATCTTTTGGTTTATAAAAAATTATTGTAGGTAATGATCAGCATCAAATGGTTCTGGAGATAAACCTTTCCTAGTCCTTATTTCTTTAATGACTTTTTCTTGCAGTTCATCTGGTAATTTTTTAAATCCAGCATTTTCTGTTGACCATAGACATCGACCCTCTGTAGCTGACCTTATAGCTCCCGCAAATCCAAACATTTCGGCTACCGGCACTATAGCTTCTATTAACATTATGTCTCCTTCTTGGTTCATGTTAACTATTTGACCTCTCCTATTTTGAAGTTCGCGTGTTGCATTTCCCATATAATCATGAGGGACATTTATAAATACTTTTTGTATTGGTTCTAAAAGTATAGGATCTGCCATCATCATTGCAGCATAAATTGCTCTCCTCACAGCAGGCATTACTTGTGCAGGACCTCTATGTACAGGATCTTCATGGATCTTAGCATCTACAAGTTTAACTTTGATTCCCATTATCTTTTCATTAGCTAACGGTCCTTTATCCATTGCTTCTCTAAACCCTTTTATCAGTAATTCTCTAACTTCATCTAGATACTGAATACCTCTAGTCATATTTATAAACAAATTTTTCTCATAAACATCCCAAACTCTTTTTGCTTCATCTTTATCTAGACCTGCCTCAATGAATTTTTTAGTCATTTCTTTTCCTCTTACTTGACCTTCTTTTATTTTACCTTCTGCAATTGCATTAAACACAGATTCTTCAAGTGGTTCTACTGTTATGTAAAATCTGTTATGTTTATTTGGGGATTTACCTTCGACAGGCCCTGCTTCACCAGTTACTGTTTCTCTATATACAACAATTGGCTCTGAAGTTTCAATGTCCACACCTTTTTCTTTTATACGATGTGCAATAACTTCAAGGTGTAATTCACCCATACCTGAAACAAGGTGTTCACCAGTCTCTTCATTAATTTCTACACTGATTGTAGGATCCTCTTTAGCCATTTGTCTCAAAACTTCAATTAATTTTGGTAAATCTTTTGTATTTTTAGCTTCCACTGCCACAGTAACCACAGGTTCTGAAATATGTTCAAGTGATTCAAATGCTTTTATCTTCCTCTCGCTATCACAAATAGTTTCACCTGCAAGTGCATTTTTTACGCCAGTTATCGCAACAATGTTGCCTGCTGGTACTTCCTCAGTATTTAACCTTTCTGGTCCCATGTATACTCCAACTTGCTGTACTCTTGACTTACTTTGTGATGAAACAAGATATACTTCTTTTCCTTTCTTTATAGTACCACTATATATCCTACCTGTTGCTATCTCACCAGCATGTTTGTCTATTCGTACATCAGTGACCATAATTGCTAATGGACCTTCTGGATCTGTGTTAAGCATTGCTTGTCCTTCTTCACTTTCAATATCACCAGACCATATTTTTGGTACTCTGTATTTTTGAGCCTCTTTAGGACTTGGAAGATGTTTGACAACCATCTCTAAAACTACTTTATGTAAAGGAACTTTTTTAGCTAATTCATCTTGTTTTCCTTCTTTACAATATCTTATGATGTCATTGAAGTTTATCCCTGTCTTTTTCATCATTGGTACATTTATTGCCCATTTGTAGTATGCAGAACCAAATGCGACGCTACCATCTTCTACACGAACTTGCCATTTATTTTTAAATTCTTTAGGAGCCATATTACGAATTAATTTATTTACATCAGTTATAATCTTAACAAATCTTTGTTGTAATTCCTCAGGGCTTAATTTAAGTTCATTGATTAATCTATCAACTTTATTTATGAATAAAATTGGTTTAACATTCTCACGAAGTGCTTGTCGTAATACTGTCTCTGTTTGAGGCATTACACCTTCCACTGCGCAAACTACGACTATAGCACCATCTACAGCTCTCATAGCCCTTGTTACATCTCCTCCAAAATCTACATGTCCAGGAGTATCTATTAAATTGATTAAGTATTCTTCATTGTTGTACTTATGGACCATAGAGATGTTTGCAGCATCGATAGTTATTCCTCTTGCTTGTTCTTGTTCATCAAAATCTAAGAATAATTGTTCTCCTGCTAATTCAGCAGAAATCATTCCAGCGCCTGCTAGTAAGTTGTCTGATAATGTCGTATTATGTACAATTACACCATTTGCTACAAAATTATGATATTTCTCTACTGTTAAATCATAGACATATTTTTCGTCGTTGATTCTGTTTATTTTCTTAACTTTCACATAAGAAACATCGTCACAAACTAATGGTTCTAAATCTTTCACATTTTTACTTTCTAAATTGTTGAAGATGTTTCGTAATTCATGTTTTGATATGCTTGTTTTATCTTCATTAATTATTTCTGAGATTTCTCTTGAGACTGGAATGTGGTCAATTTTTGAATCTATATTTTTCTTTAATAATTTGTTAAATTCTTTCTTCTTGTTAATGTCTGAAAATCCTATCTTCTTAAATCTGGTTAAAGAACTTTTACCTGTTATACACAACGTTCCATTATTTTCATTTATGGATGCTATATCAAACTTATAGAGTAGTAATTGCAGTCTCTTTATAAATTCATTGTCAGATGAAATATAGATTCCATTATTTTTCACTATACCTCTAGTATCTACATACCCTCTTATAAATGAAGAGATATATTTCTTAGGAGAAGTTTCTATGAATTTCCATGTAAATAAAGTATCTACAACTTTCTTAAATATTGATATATTTTTTAATTTTGTATTACCGCCAGCTTTAACAATACCTGCTAAATAATAAAATTTTGTGAATTCTTCAGTTGAATCTGGCAATCTTAATTTTTCACCATCACTAAATAATTCTTCATGTGAAATCCATTCTATATTATCATATCTTTTATCTTTTAAAAAACTTAATTTACAGGTGTCCCCATTGACACAAGCAATGAATCCTTCATCTTTAGATAAAATCTCAATAATCTTCTTTTTCAATTCTTCATTAGTTAAATCTTCATGATAAAGTTTCCTTGCAACGACTATATAATCGCCTTTCTTGATTTTGTCTGCTCTTTTCTCTATTATACCTTCTTCATTGTCAAACACAAGGAATTTATGTTCGGGCGTTGTTTTTATTTTATTTCCATTTTCTAAGTGAAGTTCAACTAATGGATCTGTCTTCTTTAATTTCCATAGATGCGTTACTTTCCCTTTTACAATTTTATTTTCTTTTTTATCTAAGCTACTTACATGTATTCCAAATCCATCAACGTCTATTACTTTTTCATTTTTTTCTTCTTTGATGATCCTTCCCTTATTTTCAAATTTTTTAAATAATTCTGATGCCTTAACATTTTCTCCTGTTGCAAGAGATATTAAACTGTCTCCTGCTACACATTTACCATGATCGATGTGAGCAACTATTCCAATGTTTCTAATATTATCTGGTTTATGCATTAATTCTTTGATTTTATTAATCATTCTAGCACGTCTACTCAAAATAATCACCTTATCTAGCAGATCTTGCTATTCTTTCTTTTTCTTCTTTTTTCTGTACAGCAAAACTTCTTGTGTCATTATTGGCAGCTAAAATTATTTCATCTGCTAAACATTCTTCAATGGATTTTTTACTTTTAAATGATGATTGTAATGCACCTTTAGCAATGAACATTAAAGCTAAATCTAATCTTCTTTGAGGAGCGACATCTACAGCTACTTGATAAGCTATACCTCCATACTTAACTCTTGTTGTTTCTTCTCGAGGAGCAGAATTTTCAATTGCATCTACGAGTACCTGTATTGGATTCTTTTTTGTTCTCTTTTCTATTATTTCAAAAGCTTTCTTAACGATATTGTATGCTTTATTTTTTTTACCTGTGTTTCTAGCGGTTCTCATCATTTTATTTATTAATCTTTCAACTATTGGAACTTCAGCTTTTCCAAATCGTTTCTTAGCATGTCTTCCCATTGTATGTGGGACCAAAACTTTTTTTAATGATATATATCTAGCTAATCCCATATCTCTCACTTTAACTTCCTTAGGATCCCATCTTTCATATAGAAACATCTTAATTACCTCACTGGTTTTTCTTTTCTACCTCTAACTAATTCTTGCAATGAAACTCCATTGACTTTAACGACTTTCCATCTTACTCCAGGTATATCACCCATCGCTCTTCCTTCTGGTCCTCCTATTCCTTCCACTATCACCTCATCATGTTCATCTATGTAATTGATAGCACCGTCACCTGGAGCAAAAGCTGTTATTTGTTTTCCATTTTTGATTAGCTGCACTCTTACACATTTCCTAATAGCTGAGTTTGGCTGTTTTGCTTCAATTCCTACTTTTTCGATGACAATGCCTCTTGCTTGAGGTGCCCCCTCTAAAGGATCTGCTTTAACATCTAAACGTAACATCCTTCTCTTATAATGTTTATCTTTCCATCTAAATTTTTTTCTGTTTGCTTTGAGTTTTCTGGCTGCAAATAGCCCTGGCATTTTTACTCCTCCTATTTCACTATTATGTTACTTATGTTGTGATGTCTCTTTGCCAGTATTTTAGCTCTTTTAATATTTTGGCCACCTTTACCTATTATAATTCTTTTGTTTCTTGCATCGGCCTTAACTGTAGCTATTTTTTCACCATTTTCTTTTTGTAAAATTCTTATACTTTTTAATTTAGCGGGAGATAAGATGTTTGAAATAAATTCCACTGGATCGTCAGAATGTTCTAAAACTTCGACACCTTTATCTAAGGTTTTCCTAACTTTAGCTATAGTACTACCTCTTCTACCTATTGCTAATCCCATATCTCCTTTTTTTACTAAAAACGTTACTTTTCCACGTTTTTCATCTATAATACAATCTTTTACTGCAGCACCAGTTAGGCTTTCAAACAAGGCTATATATCTTATTTCATCTGTTGTGAATTTTATTGTCACGTGTTTACCCCACCATTTCTAGTATTGGTGAATCACCAGGATCTTTAATAAGTAAAGCTGCAACAGTAAATGGTTTACCACATACAGCACCTAACTTTACACTACTTCCATTATATATGTATACAGGTATATTTGAAAGTTTTGCATAATATTTTACATCTTCCATGATTTCATCTGGTGCATTTTTAGCAACTATAACTAATTTACCTTTACCTAATTTTAAGTTTCTTATTGTTTCCTTAGATCCTAATATCACTTTTCCTGTATCTACCGCCATTCTTATGGATTTTTCGACGTCCATTTATTTCCTCCTTCCATAATTCTTTTTCATTACTACTTTAATAGATCCTGTACCTAATGGTATAGGTTGCCCAACAATTACATTTTCAGTTATACCTGCAAGACGGTCCTTTTCTCCCCGCATACTTGCTTGAAGTAGATGTTTACTAGTTTCCTCAAATGCAGCTCTTGCAAGTACACTTGCTTTTTCACCACTCACACCATGTCTACCAATTGGTTTAACAGTGCCGTCTGATGTCATTAAATCTGCCACTAACATTATATGTCTAATATCCACAGTTAAACCTTGTTCTTCTAGTGTGTTCTTTGCTTCCCTTATTATTGCATTTCTTGCAGCTTCAATTCCCAATACTTTCTCAATTTCATGTATGTCATTTGTGGTTGTTCTAGTTTTGTCCACGCCATCCATTTTCAAAATTTTAGAAAGATTAGATCCCTCAGTAACTACTACAAATTCATCTTCTTCTTTTCTTATAACTGCCTTAGTAATATCTTTTATACCGCTTACATGTAATTTTCTAACTTTATCTGCAAGTAATCTTAAACTTCTTATTGTAGCTTGTCTGGGCTTAAATTTCAATTTATTTCCATTTATCTCTACATCTTTAAATGTCTTTTTTATTTTTTCCATTATTTTTTTATAATCTAATCCTCTATCTTTTATTTTTTCTTCATCTATTTCTGCATTTACACACATTTCAATATAATCAACACTAAAGTTCTTTAATACATCCTCAAGGTTTGTTCTGATAATATTGTTACTGAAATTCTTTACAAATTCTTCATCATTTTTCTTATCATCTTCAAAATAAATTGTCATTATAGGTGTTGATATTTTTTTTCTGGCATCAACAATTTCTATCAATCTAGGGAGACCAAGGGTCACATTAACTTCAGCTACTCCTGCATAATGAAACGTACGCATTGTCATTTGTGTTCCAGGTTCTCCAATAGATTGTGCAGCAACCGTACCTACTGCTTCACCTTCCTCAACTTGTGCATTTTTGTATCGTTCTTTGGTTTTTTCTATAAATTCATCGATTTCTTCTCCTTCCAGTTCATATTTCTTTATTGTTTCTATCATATCATTTATGAGCTTTTCTGGAAGTTCATCGCTGCACTTTTCCTTAACAATTTCCTCGATGTCCAAAATAATCACCTATTTCCCTGCTTTTAATCTAATTTCTTCTGCTAATCTGTCTAGGTCAACGGCCTTTTCATAATCACTTTTGGCAGGGTCAACACCATCCTCACCATATTTTCTTTGTATCAATGTTCCACTGCTATCAACGACTTTTCCATTCCTTTCAACGTGTAAATCCTGTAAGGCATTTATGAGTCTTCTTTGCATGTATCCGCTCTGTGCAGTACGAATTGCAGTGTCTACTAATCCTTCCCTACCTCCCATTGCATGGAAGAAGAATTCAAGTGGATCAAGACCTTTCCTATAACTGTTATAAACAAAACCTCTTGCCCTGGCACCCATGTCCCCTTTCTTAAAGTGAGGCAATGTTCTTCCATAATATCCTCTTTGTACTCGTTCTCCACGGATTGATTGTTGTCCAACACATGCACTCATTTGAGTTAAATTAAGCATTGACCCTCTTGCACCTGTTAATGCCATTATCATTGCATGATTTTCATCCATGTCAAGATAACTTTCAGCTATTTCACCTGTTTTATCTCTTGCTTCTCCGAGCACTTGCATTATCCTTGTTTCAAGTGTTTCTCTCAATGTTCTACCTGGTAATGCTTCTAGTTCTCCATTTTCGTAAGCTTTAATGAGCTGATTAACTTTTTCTTCACTTTTCTTAAGATGTTCCTTAATTTTTTCTTTGGCTTCTTTAGGTATATCTTCATCTCTTAAACTTGTTGTAAATCCTTTTTTCATTATAACTGCTATGGCTAACTTTGTCACTGCATTTAAAAACTCACAAGCTTTGTCAGGTCCATATTCTTTCACAATTCTATCTAATATTTTACCTGAAAATGCTCCTATTCCTTTCTCGTCTATAACTCCTGATTTTAATTCACCATTCTCAATAAGTACATAGGCATCATTTTCACAATTTTTCATTTTACAATCAGGACAATTTTTACATATCTCTGCCCTATATACTAAGTTTAAGTCATCAGGTAATAAAACACTAAATATTTCTTTTCCTGTCCAATCCCTACCTTTTTTCTTAGGTAATGGAATACCTGCCCTCATTAACATTTGGAATACTTCATCTTCACTAAATTTCGTTCCTTTCTTTGTTAAAAGATAGGCACCAGAAATATGATCGTGAATTGCTCCAATAATTGGTCCGCCAAATCTTGGAGATAGTATATGTTCTTGAACCTTCATGAGTGTTTTGGCTTCTGCTTGAGCTTCTTCTGTTTGTAAAACATGTAAATTCATCTCATCTCCATCAAAATCAGCATTATATGGTGGACATACACATAAATTCAACCTGAAAGTTTTATATGGCAGCACCTTAACTTCGTGGGCCATCATTGACATTCTGTGAAGTGATGGTTGCCGGTTAAATAAAACTATATCTCCATCTTTTAGATGTCTCTCTACAATATACCCTGGCTTTAGTTGTTCAAGTATTGCTTCTTTATTTTCTTCGTATATTTTTATTTTTCGGCCATCTGGTCTTATGACATAATTAGCTCCAGGATGTTTATCAGGACCATTTTTTATGTATTTTTTGACTTCCTCTATATTCCATTCATTTACCCGGACAGGAACCGTTAATTCTTTTGCAATTATTTCTGGAACTCCAACTTCATTTATACTTAGGTTTGGATCTGGAGATATAACAGTTCTAGCTGAAAAATTAACTCTTTTTCCTGATAAATTACCTCTAAATCTTCCCTCTTTACCTTTTAGTCTTTGCATCAACGTACGCAATGGCCTACCTGATCTATGTCTAGCAGGTGGTACGCCTGAAGCTTCATTATTGAAATATGTTACAACATGATATTGAAGTAATTCCCACAAATCTTCAATAATAAGTTCTGGAGCTCCAGCTTCCATATTTTCCCTTAATCTTTCATTAATTCTCAATATATCAACTAACTTATGTGTGAGGTCATCTTCAGATCTTTCACCAGTTTCTAATGTTATAGATGGTCTCATCGTAACAGGAGGGACTGGTATAACTGTTAAAACCATATATTCTGGTCGTGCTGCACTTGGGTTTATACCTAATAAATAACAATCCTCGTCTGGAATTTTTTCAAGTCTTTCTCTTACTTCAGTAGGAGTAAGTTTATATCCATCTTCTGTTATTGTCACTGGTTTATCTAATTTTATTTCTTTCTGTTTTTCATTACAATGAGGACATTCTTCACGTCTAGCAGTTTCATATATTTCCTTAAGTATAGGGTCTATATTCATATCTTTTTTTTCTGCTTGTTTGAGTAAATCATGGTAATGTTCTATCTCACTTTTTGTGAGTAATATCCTACCACATTTACGACAAGTTGATCTTAATATTTTATGAATTACATCTGCAAATCCCACATGTATAACAGGTCTAGCTAATTCAATTCTACCAAAATGGCCAGGACATTGGCCTCCTCGTAATCCACATGTTTTACATCGTAAACTAGGATCTATAACACCTAGACGTGGATCCATAAGTCCTCCTTCAATCGGATAACCATCTTCATCGTAAGTATCAGGAGTATCTATTTTAACTACTGATAAATTTCTTATTTCTTCTGGAGACATTAATGTAAATTCTATTTCTTTAATTTTTTTCAATGTTCCAATCACGTATTTCTCTCCCCTATTAACTTTTGTCTTCTAATCTAAGTCTGGGGAAAATGCATAAACTTCTTAATTCATCTAAAAGTAATTTAAATGCATATGACATTTCAACAGGGTAAATATCAGATTTATCACCACAAAGTGGACAATAAGTTTTATCATGTATTTTATCGTAAACTGCAAGCATTCCACATTTGTCACATACCAATGCCTCATATTTATCAGATTCGTCAAGCAATCTCTCTTTCAATGTCAATGCTGCGCCATGAGCTATTAAGCAGTCTCTTTCCATTTCACCAAATCTTAAACCACCTTCTCTTGCTCTACCTTCGGTAGGTTGTCTAGTGAGTATTTGAACAGGTCCTCTTGATCTAGCATAAACCTTATCTGCGGTCATGTGATGTAACTTCTGATAATATACTACTCCCACAAAAATCTCTGCTTCTATTTTTTCACCAGTCATTCCATTGTACATGGCTTCTAAACCTTCGCTTTCAAAACCATATTTCTTTAATACGTGTTTAATTTCTTCTTCTTTTTCACCAGTGAATGGCGTGCCATCAATTCTTCTTCCTTCAAAACATGCTCCTTTACCTAGCAACATCTCCAACATTTGTCCTACTGACATTCGTGAAGGAATAGCATGTGGATTAATTATTAAATCAGGGACAAGCCCATCTTCAGTGAATGGCATGTCTTCCTCTGGAACTATTAATCCTATTACTCCCTTCTGCCCATGTCTTGAAGCAAATTTGTCTCCTAACTCTGGAACCCTCCCATCCCTGACTTTAACTTTCACTAATTTATTTCCTTCACTGCTTTCAGTTAATATTACTGTATCTACTACTCCCTTTTCTCCTGGACGGACAGTGACTGAGCTTTCTCTTCTTCTATCACTAACAGTGCCAAATTCATCTATTTCTCCCAAAAAGCGTGGTGGGGATGTTTTACCTATTAAGACATCACCTTGTGAAACTTCGGTACCAGGATTTATAATACCATCTTCGTCTAAATGTCTATAACTATCCTCTGATCTATAACCTCTTATGCCTTTTTTTGGAATTTCAAACTTGTCTTCTTGTCCACCAGGATATCTTCTCTCTGATGACTCATAAGTTCTAAAGAAGAATGAACGTGCCAATCCTCTTTCAACAGCAGATTTATTTATGATTAATGCATCTTCCATATTATAACCTTCATAGGATAAGACTGCGACAACAAAATTTTGGCCGGCTGGCATTTTGTCATATTCATTTATATCCATAATTCTAGTTCTTACCAATGGTATTTGTGGATAAAACAATAGATGAGATCTTGTATCAGTTCTATATTTATAGTTAGATGCATAAATACCTAAAGCTTGTTTAGCCATGGCTGCTTCCATAGTATTCCTTGGTGAAGAATTGTGATTTGCATATGGAATTAATCCCGCTGATACTCCAAACATTACTGCTGGATCTATTTCTAAATGTGTATGTTCCTCTGTAAGCTCATCTTCAGATATAGCTATGTAAGCATTTTCTTCTTCCTCAGCATCCAGATATTCTATAACCCCTTCTTTTATTAAATCATTCCACGTAATTTCTCCATTTCTTAATTTTTCAATATGTTTTTTTGTTAATTTAGGTTTTCCATTCTCGACAACAATAAGTGGCCTTCTAACTCTACCAGGATCTGTAAAAATCAAAACTTCATTATTTTCTGGATGATATGCAATATTTACTTCATGGGAGATCTTTCCTTCTCTTCTTTTCTTTCTTATCTCTTCTACAAACTTTTCAGGGTCTTTACAGGTACCTACAAGTTCTCCATTTAAATATATTTTTGTCTTTTTCATGTGATAGCCCTACCTATATTTCTTCAACTAATTTTGAACTTTTTATGATTTTTTCGACTTCCTTTGCATCAGTTCCTTCTGAAATTCTGGCCATTAATGCTAAATTTTTAACTAACCCACAATTTGGGCCTTCTGGTGTTTCAATTGGACAAATTCTTCCAAATTGTGTGGCATGTAAATCTCTGGCTTCAAAGTGTGGTTGACTTCTACTTAATGGTGACACTACTCTTCTAAGATGAGATAAACTTGCTATATGATTTGTCCTGTCCAAAAGTTGGCTTACACCTACTCTGCCACCTACCCAATTTCCTGTTGCGATTGCATGTTTTATGTTTTCTGTTAATACATCAGGTCTAACTGCTTGTCTTATAGAAGGTTTCTTACGCCTTGTTAAATTTCGTTCTATTTGATATGCCATGTCTCTGATTAGACCTGTAAATGCAACCCTGAACAAGTCCTCCATTAAATCTCCAGATGTTTTTAAGCGTTTGTTAGCATAATGGTCCTTATCGTGAGGTTCTCTTTCACCAAAAACAACCTGTAATGTCATTTCAGCCATTTCACATAAATATATGGCTTTTTTGATTCTATCTTCAGGTTTAACTCCAATATGAGGTAATAAATAATTATCTATTACATCTTCAGCTCTGCTTATTCTATATTCTTCAGCCATTCCTCCGGCAACGCGATTTCCAATATATCTTAATGCACTTTCTATTAGATATTTTCTGTTTTCTTCTTCTGACGCTTTGTTTAATTTTTCTTTGTCTAATCTCAAGGAATCTTCCACAATTTGTAAATCATCTGCAACTATTATTTGATAATTGAAATCTTCTGAAATATTTGTGATTATTTCTTCATCAGTTGCTAATCCTAATGCTCTCAACAACACTACAAGTGGTATTTCACCAGGAACATATGGGAAAGATACTCTAAGATAAACACCGGTTTTTCTAGGTTTTTTGTATTCTAAGGTTAATCTTGACCTAAAACCTTTTCTAACAGAAGTCACAACTGATTTTACTCTTTCTTTTTCTTCATCTTTTTCAATTATAACTTTATTTGGAGCTATCTCCTCTATACTTACCAAAACTCTTTCAGATCCGTTTATGATGAAATATCCACCAGGATCGTTTGGATCTTCACCGACTTCTATTAATTCCTTCTTACTTAAACCATTTAAATGGCAAATATCAGATTTTAACATTGCAGGTAATTCACCGATATATACTTCTTCAAACGAAGGTCTTTTCCCAGATTTACTAAGTCCCATCTCTAAAAATAGATGTGCTGCATATGTGAGATTTCTCAAACGTGCTTCCATTGGATATATTTTACTTTTAGATCCATCAGCTTCAGTTATATATGGCTTCTCAATTTTTAATTCTCCAATCTCTATTTCGTACTCGCCCTCACCAAGTTCTGGTATTTCTACTTCATCAATTATTTTCTGTAGTCTTCGATTAACAAAATCATTGTAAGAGTCTATATGATGGTCAACCAATGAATGTTCGTCAAAAAACGCTTCTACTAACTCCCATTTATCATTTTTCATAAATTTCCCCCTAGAAGAAACTATCCTTCAACCACAAGCCTATATGTTACAAATTTTCCAGCAGTTGGACTTTTCCGAATTATTTTTATTATATCTCCTGCTTTTGCACCTATAACTTTTACAACAGGATCACTAGTTCTTATTTTAGGCAGTTTTTCAGCGTCAATGTTTAAGTCTTTGAGCACTTTCTTTGCTTCAGACTTCGACAAAACAACGTGTTTGGGCACAAGTTCATGTTTTAATATATCTTTATTTACCACATCATATCCTCCAAAAATTTCAAATAAAAAGAGAGAGCGGGCCCGACGGGATTTGAACCCGCGACTACTTGGTTAAAAGCCAAGCGCTCTACCAGACTGAGCTACGGGCCCAAGTGACGCCCTGGCCGGGAATTGAACCCGAGTCGCGGGCTCGACAGGCCCGCATGATAGCCACTACACCACCAGGGCAGGTGAGTAGATAAAAACTCATGTTAGTGTCCAAATAGTTTGGTATGGTAGCCATCAATATATAAATATTTCGGTTTTATGAATGTGTTAAAGAGATTTTTTATGGGGCCACCCGGATTTGAACCGGGGTCTCAGGCTCCCAAAGCCCAAAGGATAGACCAGGCTACCCTATGGCCCCTTTAACTCAATTATGAAATTTAAAGTTCAAAGCCTCGGGCGGGATTTGAACCCGCGACCACGAGATTACAAGTCTCGCGCTCTACCAGCTGAGCTACCGAGGCACATGAAAGCTAATGGATAGATTAGATAAAACCATATTTATATTTTTCGATTTTATAAATAATAAATAAAATTTAATTCTTAATACAATTTTTAACAACTGGAAAATTCGATGCAAAAAAATTAAGAAAACATTTTTTAACATTATTATATGAAATTCTATGTAACATTTCCTCCAGGATTAGAAGAAGTTGTTAAACAAGAACTTCAAAATTGTTATAAAGTTAAAATAGAAAAAGCGGAAAGAGGTAGAGTTTATTTTAGAGGCAGTGAAAAATTAATACCTGATTTAAATTATTGGGGAAGATACTGGGAAAGGGTTGTATGGTTGTTACATAAAGACGAAGTTAAAGATTTAGAAGAAATATATAAAAAAGTTAGAAGTATTGATTTTTCATTCATTAAACCTAATCAATCTTTTGCAATTAGAAGTAAAAGGTTCGGAGAACATGATTTCACATCTATGGACATAGCTAGGGTTGCAGGACAGGCTGTAATTGACAGTTATTTATCATCAAAAAATAAACGTTTAGAAGTGAATTTAGATGAGCCAGACGTAATAGTAAGGGTGGAATTAATAGATAATTTATTGCTTGTTGGAATTGACACAACAGGAGATGATGGGTTACATAAAAGAGGATATAGAACATATCAACATCCAGCACCATTAAATCCAGTTATAGCAGCTTCAATGGTGAAAATTTCTTCTTGGAAAATAAATGAGACTCTTGTTGACCCTATGTGTGGAAGTGGCACAATACTTGTTGAAGCAGCATTTATAGGTAAAAATATTCCACCAGGACATCTCAGAGATTTTGCATACAAAAAATTATTTGATATGGAACCCACACAAAAGAAAATACGTGAAGTAGATTTAAATTTGATTGGCATAGAAAAATTTAAAAAGCATGTAGAGGGTTGTAAAAAAATTGTAAAAAATCTAGGGTTAGATATAAAAATTTTTCAAGGTGAAGCTGAAAGAATGCATGAATATGTTGAAAATGTAGATGTGATAGTTACAAACCCACCATACGGGCTAAGAATTGGAAGAAAATATATTACAAAGAAATTATATAAAGATTTTTTAAAAGAGACTTATAATATTCTTCCATCTCATGGTAGAATTGTTTTTATAACACCTATGAAAAGATTTATGAGAAAAATAGCAAATAAAATTGGATATGATATTAATAAAGAAATAAAAATTGAATATGGTAAGTTACCTGCAAGTATATTTTTGCTGAAATGCTAGGTGTTAAAATTGATACCAAAGACACATCCAAGGTACAAATCTTTGATGTTAAGAGAAAAAATAATAGATGGGTGGAAGAAAGGTATAGTGGCAACTGCAGGATTAATAGCTCATGGAAGAGGAGAAGCTTTTGATTACATGTTAGGTGAAAAAACTACTCTTCCTGCTAAAAAAGCTATCAAAGCTGCTGCAGCATCATTGCTACTTTCAAAAAATCCAGTGATATCTGTAAATGGAAACACTGCAGCTTTATCTGCTAAAGATGTTGTAAAATTAGCAGAAATAATAGGTGGAAAAATAGAAGTTAATTTATTCCATAGAACGGTAAAAAGAGCTAGAAAAATAAAAAAAATATTAATGAAGGCAGGAGCTAAGGAAGTACTTGGAGTAGATGAAAAACTAAAACACATTGATGTTGATAGTAATAGATCTACTGCAAGTCCTCATGGTATATATAATGCAGATACAGTTTTAGTGCCTTTAGAAGATGGAGATAGAACTGAAGCATTGGTTAAAAGTGGAAAAACTGTAATAGCTATAGATTTAAATCCTCTTTCCAGAACTTCACAAACAGCAACGATAAGCATAGTTGATAATATAGTTCGTGCACTACCAAAATTATATGAAGAAGTTGTAAAATTAAAAAATAAAAATAAAGAAGAATTAAAAGAAATCATTGAAAAGTTCGATAACAAAAAAAATCTAGAGGAGGTGCTTAAGTTAATTGAAATTGAGAGATATAAAAGTCATAGGAGTAGTAGGACTTCCAGGAGCAGGTAAGGGTGTTGTATCGCACATAGCTGAAGACTATGGAATCAAGGTTGTAAGAATGGGGGATGTTATTAGAGAAGAAGCAAAAAAGATGGATGAGAGCTTGGGAACAGCATCTATAAAATTAAGAGAAAAATATGGGAAAAACGTTGTAGCTGAAATTTGTATTGAAAAAATAAAGGAACATTATTCTAGACATGGTAATGGTGTTTATCTTGTGGAAGGTGTGAGAAGTCCTGCAGAAGTTAAAACCTTTAAAAAACATTTTCCAAAATTTAGACTTTTATCTATTTTTGCAACGCCTAAAACAAGGTTTAAACGTTTAAAGAAAAGAAATAGAGCCGATGATGCTGATAAATTCTCAAAATTTGAAAAAAGAGATAAAAGAGAGTTAGAATTTGGAATAGGCACTGTAATTGCAACATCTGACTATATGATAGTTAATGAAGGACCATTATGGAAATTTAGAGAACATGTGAAAAAAATTTTAGAGAAGTGGTTAGACGATGAATGGTGAAATATTTGTTAGTGCGAAAATAAATCCTACTGAAGATAAAGAAAAGGTTAAGAAAGCTATTAATAACATATTTCCTTTAAAACTTGAAATTAACGATGAAATTAAGGGTAAGGGAGATTTAAGTTGTTTATTAAAACTTAAAGAAATGTTAGCTGAAAGAAAAATTAGAGATAGTGTTAGGCAATTGTTGTTAAATAATAAAATAGGTAATAAAACTTATTTTTATGTGAATAAACAGGCAGCTTTTGTGAACATTGTCAATATAAGTGATGAGGAGTTATCTCCCTTAGGTGATATAAAAGTTGAAATAAGAAGTGATGATATCGATAAAATTATTGATTGGCTTACAGAGCATTAATTACGATTTCTTTACTAGTTTAGCTTCTTCTATTCTTAGAATTCCATGATAATTAAACCATTCTTTTTTTGCTTTAACAATTTTTATTTTCTTTTTAAATATAGGACAATCTAAAACTAAAGTCTCAGCTTCTCCTCCTTCAAAAGCTATATGTATTCCATATTTTTTATTAAGTTCTAAAATATCTTCTAATGTTTTATAATTTAATTCTTTTCCTAGCCACGATTTATCAAAACCTTCTGCAGAAACAGAAGTTATAATAACTTTAAAATTTCTTTTTATTATTTTTTCCATGTAATCTAAAGGATCTACCTGCCAGAAAGGTGCTTTAGCTTTGATACCTAAGCGTTTACATACTTTATATACCCTTGACCTTTGGTAATTTGATTCTAGCCCTCCAAAATATAATACGTCAATGTCTAATTTTTTTAAAGCTTTCTCTAAATCTTTTACTTCTTTTTCTTTTTCTCCTTTTGTTTTTACTTGTATTAGAGGTATTCCAACAGCTTTTGACGATAATTTAGTTAATTCAATGTTTGGAACATGAAACATGTATGATTCTGGATTTTCTGGGAATACAGAAATAAGATATTTTACTTCTTCAGTTTTAGATTTTAAAGCTTCATATAGAGCCATAGTACTATCCTTACCACCTGAATACAATACACCTGCTTTCATTTTACTTTAATTCTCCTAACAGTTCTTATTATTGCATCTGAAAAAATTCCAGCAATTGCAACTAAAATACCTAAAATTCCTGAAAATAAAACAATCTGTGATTTTGGTGGCATCATAGATTTCACATTTTTAACCTTTTCTTCAACCGGTCCATGGATTCCTGTAACTATAACATTTTCAGCTGATAACATGTCCAAAACATTGTCAACTTTTGATGCATCAACAGTAATGCATGCATTCACTCTACTAGATTTTGTATATATGCCTCCTGTATAAATTAGCCAGTCAGATATTTTTTTTGTTATATTGTTTGGATCTCCACCTTCAGTTTTAATGATAATTTTGCCATTTGAATATACTTGCCAATCTTTTATATGAGGATCTAAATATTTTAATTTGCTTTCTATAAATTGTTTTCTTTGTTGTGAGAATGGGTCAGTGTGCATTATAATCCCTGTTGTAGAAATATTATGTACTCCTGGTGTGGATTTGATTTTTGAAACAATTGAACCTATATCTACACCAGTAGGTATTTCTACCGTTATAGTTTCAGTTGCATGTATTGTGTATTGGTAATAACCCCGTACTAATGATGGAATATCTGTATAAATAGGTAGTAGTAGGAAAGCACCTCCAACACAACCTAAAATAAAGCTTGTAATAAATGCAAATATGATGTTTTTCTTTGAATATGGTATTAGAGAAGCTAATGAAAAAATGAAAAGCATCAACAGAATGTAAATTATAATTATCAATGTTGTAATCAATATGTTCATTGTTTACCTCCTTAACTAATCTTTGTGAAAATTATTTTATCGCTATTTTGATCATATATTATTTCCCATGTCTCACCTGGATTCATGCTAGTAGGTGAAATTAAGTTTGAGTTTTCAGGTATAATATCTATTTTTGTAATGTTGTTGACATAAACACCAGTATCATTTACAGTTATTGTGTAGTTTCCATCCGGTAATGTGATATTAACCATGTAGCCAGGTCCATTAGTGTACACTAAATTTATGGTTTCAGCTACTTTTTCTCCTGCCATCCTGGCTATACCTGTTTTACTTACTTCAGTACTATTTAATTCTGAATTTATGAAATATCCTATTCCAGAAATAATTATAGTTGCAATAAGTATGGTTAGAATTATGTCTCCACTTAACACTTCACCTTTTTCATCCATAGCTAATTCTCCTTAAGGTAATACTGCTGCTGGGGGTTTAAAGTAATTTTGATAATTTAGGGATAAACAAAAAACATAACCATAGGGATCATATACATAACGATATCTATCGGGCAGGTTTTCACCAGGTCGGATAAATTTAACATTTGCATCGTCGTCATATGCTACTCCACAACCTGGCGTTCCATTAAAGTATTCATGATCTATTTTTGAAATAGCGGGGGATGAATCAATTTGTACTCCTAGTTTACTTTTATAATCAAGAGGATCACCTAAAATAAATGTACTTATTCTACCTTCACCATTAGGGCATGTTTTATTTTCTAATCTATCAAAAAATGATAAACCCTGAGGATCATAGAAATAATAAGGTCTTAGTGGTTTATCTAACTTACTTGGGTTATTTGTTCCATTTAAATAATCCCAAAGATGCTGTAATCTGCCTGCACTATCCACAGAATCATTAAAATGATAGTCACTTATGATCATTCCTCCAGGGCCGAAATAGCTAGAATAGTAAGGACTACGCCAGATGACATTACTTTGCCTACGTTTAGTGTTTATCCAAATATAAGGATCAACCACTCCTTCAATAGAGACATATGCATCTATAGGTTTTGTATATCCTTCAAATGCTTGATTTTGTTGCACAACTTTAATTTTTATAGAAGGGATGTGTACATAAAAACCAAAAGGTTCAGAGTCTGTTTGATAAATATAAACATCGTCAATATCAAAAACAGCTTGTGTATAATTATCTACAAGTATATCGTTAATATATATTTGCCTTCCAGTTTCATTTTCTAATTTTCTACATAAATCTATAGTTCTGTTGTTTAGTGCATCAACAATCAATTTCCTAACATATAAAACACTATTATTAGTACTTGTATCATTATAAGAACTACGTGGCTGGAAAAATCGTTCTTCGTCTATGACTTTCTGAGTGGCACTAAAAGACGCATTACGACCTGCATCTCTCGCAGCTTTTTGTAAATAAGATTGTATATTATCAGCGACTTTTATAGTTACATCTCCTCCAATTGCTATAGCTATAATTCTATTAGCTTCATCAACTATATGACCATATGCAACAGCTAATAATATGATTGGTATAAGTATTAGAACTGTAAGTGGTGTAAAGGCATATCCTCTATTATCCAAAATTAATCCCTCCAAAGATCTAACCTTACAGGAGTAACAGTTAAATTTCCAGTGTATAAAGCTTCTGTCTGTATAGCGTTTGGATCCACATTATACCCCATTTCATTGAGAGTTTTATTAAGAAGTTTTGTTGCATTTTCCATGGCTCCACTTGCAGTTTCATTAAATGATGTTGACCATACCTGAGTAAATGTCGTATATATCACAGCAACCCTAGTACCTGAAAATATCTCAGCATAATTATCTCCAGATTCCCACCCCTGACTTGGACCATAAACTGTAACCCTAACATAGTAATCTCTTGGATTACAGGTGTAATTGTCAGGGGTTCCACCACTTGTCAATATATTGTAGTTATTTTGCCTATCTATTGAACCAAGATCTATTGCAAACTGTGGTATGCCATCATAGTATAGTTTGTATTGACCAGTGTTTGGATCTTTAACTTCAACAGTTACTCTCTTTGTATCTAAACCAACTCCCATGAAGAGGTATATTCTTTTTGCATACTGACCAACAGATATCAACCTTTCTTGTGTATTTATATTAGTATTGCTTTGATAGCTATTAAATGGGAAATTCAGCCATTTAACTCCAAATGAACTATAAGCTACTGAGACATATGAATTCACAAGTCCTACAAAATCATAATCTCCGCCTGGAGCATAATCCCATATAGTTACACGTACCCTATTGTTAACTCCTGCCTTGAGCTTATCTCCAATATAAATAACCCCTGGTAAATTACCATATCCACTTCTTACTGCACTATAATCTGCTCCAAAAGAACAGAATACTACCTGCCATCCTTTACCATTATTAACTTCAACAACTGCAGCATCAACAGCTCCATATGGATTTAAGACAACATAGGCATCATGAACTGTTACATTACTAGGTATTGGGACATCTGTAACAGTGCAGACAGCAGATCCTTCAGTTGTGGAAGAAGGAATATCTGTAAGTCTAAAGACTTGATTTTCTGCACTTGGATTATCTTTACCTATCAAATCATTCCAGGATATTGTTAATGGCTGAGCAGAAGTTAATTTCCCAGTATTTAAGTCAAAGAAATATCTACTTTTTGGTGCTCCAATACCGGCTAAATCTTGCAATGGAAATGTTTGAAATGTTACAGTCTTTGGGACTTTTATTGTTGTTGTGTAATTTGCAATCAATGAGAACCATGGCATGTCATACCAATATGGCCTCATATTTGAAAAGGCAACATAAAATGAATTGTTGCCAGGTATTAAGCCAGTTGCATTTCCATAATATGTGTAGAAATACCATCCATTATTGTAGTAAAGATATTTAAACGCTGATTTATCTGCAGAATTATTTTGACCATTTAAAACTAAATTTGCAGAAAATCTGTCATTGTATCCATTACAAGCACTACCAATAATCCATTTAACAGAATTTATGGTTGTATTTTGTGGTGGGAGTGAACAATTTATTGGAACTGGTCTTTTCCACTTATCACAACCCCAATAAGGATATTTATAAAGTCCTCCATTACTACTATTCCAAGGATAAAAATTAGTAAGCCAGTTATGGAAATTCCAAACTGTTGTTGTAGTATTAATCTGTTTATCTTCAAAAGGAACTTCTGGAATATAATACCATGCTCTTCCTAACCAACCTTCCTTAGCAGAAACAACCTTAACTCTTGATGTAACATGTGTAAATGATGGGGGAGTATTGTTAGTAATTTTAACAAATCTATGATAATGCTCGCTCCATATCCAAAATGTATAGTTTATATGAGTAATACCAGGACTTAAAGTCTCATTAAGCGCAGGATCTATAACCTCATTTGCTTCCTCTATGGCTTTAGTGATGTTCTTGTCTTCATATAAATTAAACTTAACAACTGCAGCTATTAAACTTCCATCTTGTTCTAGAATATTTAATGTATCTATTGCTATATCACTCAAACGTTGCTGATCACTGCCTATGTATTCAGGTAAAACATAATAATGGAGGATTGAAGTTAGAAATATAAAGACAATTGTAAGAGCAATAATTGAATCAGTTGTAAATATTAAGCCTTTTTCATCCAATATTAACACCATATTTAATTTTTAATGTTTAGGCCATACAAACAATTCTAGTCTTGCATTTACTTCTTCAATATACTCTAACTTAATCATATCTTTTACAGTGTCTTTTGGAACTTTTACAATGTAAAAATCCATGGTAGCATTTTTCGTTGCATTTGAAGTCGTTATAGTAACTGAATTGGAACCGCTTTTTAAATAAGTGCTATTTATCTGCACTGGCATATCGTTGAGATTTGTCTCATTTACAACTGTATTATCATTAATCTTGACCGTAACATTAGTATATCCATTATTCTTAATTAATATCCAATAATCATAATTATTTAATTCTGCATCAGAAATTGTAAAATCTATTGTATATGGTGCCCATGTCCCTAGACGCTTTCTAATAACACTAACTAGTTCGCCTACAATAAGGTTCTGGAACCTAAAATTAACTAATGAGACTACAACTTCTATTGGATATCTATTCACTCGTACTTCTCTTTCAACACGATAAATATTAGGTACATTACTTGGAGGTGATCCTAAATCGTTTGATGAAAGATTTCTAATAACTGTATTGTTATGATCTACAACCCTCAAATAAAAATCATATTGTGGTCCTAGCATATTTTGCACTTGTTCTTTTCTTAGTGCAAATAATTTAAAACTTGATAAATGATTTTTTTCAACCACATTATTTCTTACAATTGCTAAACCAGGAATTCCTTGTCCAGTTAAATACCAATCTGGTGGTTTTCCAGGAGTTTCAACTAATGCATCTGCAACATTGGTTGCTGCTCTATCAATGGATGCATGGAACACTGTTAATTGAGAAAGATAAAATAAATTATCCATAGCTACAGTTGCCATGCCAAAAATTATTGTCAGTGGTATTAAAGCCAATAATAAATCACTACTTAATACCATGCCTCTTTCTTTCATACATGTACAATTTTTTTGAATTTTAATATATAATCTTTTTTATTTAACTCCATCAGCTGGAAGTCTCCATATGAATGTATAGATATGAATTAAAAAGCATTACATCAAAAGGGCTAAGCTATAGAAATAAGTTAAATATAATCATGAGAAAAATAAAGAAAAAATCTTAATAGTCTGTTTGAGAGAAGACATTTACTTAAGGAATATTTTATATATAGAAATGGTCTCTAGCAAGTTTTCTTGATGAAGCAAAAGTGAGGAGTTATATTTTACCAATTATTTTAGTAGGTTTGTTTCCTTTCACAGATAATCTTCCACCTTCTACTTTCAATTTAACAATTTCACCTTCTTTAACATCAAAATTTCCCTTCTCAACAATATATATATCAGGTAACACATTAGCTCTAATATCATAATCTACCTTAACATGTACTGTGTTTTTCCCAACTTCCACAACTTCACCATAAGTATAGTTCCTATAATATTTAATCCTAAAAACATAATACATGAGTAAAACAAGTAATATTGAAAATAGGATTAAAGTAATTGATGGAAAATATTGAAATGGTGTATATAACACAAAGAGAGGATTATCAGCAATCATGACAAGAAAAATACCTATTCCTACATAACTCAAGAAAAAATTACGGTATACTTCATAATCCTGAGGATACATAACTCTGATTTGATATTTTAAAATATAATAAATGAGACAAATAGTTGCAATGCCAAGGAATAAATATAAGGGCAATGAAAGGTAATTAAAAATGTATAAGATTGATAATAAAACAAAAGTTATTGAAAGAATTTGTAACTTAAAAACAGTCTTTTCCTTCTCTTTAATATCCATAATCTTAATGTCTTTAACTATTATTTCTCCTTCATCCTTGTTTTTATTCATTTCCCATTTATTTTGGAATTTCTTAAATTCTCTTCCTAACTCTCTAATATTTATTCTTTTTATTTTATTTGGTAAATTTACAATTTCAATGACTATAGTTCCCACCAATGAACATAATTTCAGAAAATATTCACCTATTTTTGATAACATTGGACCACCTTTATCTTTGCATAACCTTTATACCTTACCTAATAGTAATGGTTCCTCCTATTGGCCACTCAACAACAACTGTATTCCAACCTTTATTAAGTTGGATAGGAGGAATATTTGTGAAATTATACTGAGTAAATGTTGTTACATTGTGAGGCCCGTCACTACATGTTACCTGTAATGTAACGTTGTTTCCACTAACAGTTAAGTTTGTAGTATCAGGTACATAAACAGTGACAGTTCTTTTGGCTCCTGGACCATTTGAATAGACAACATCAAGTGCATGGGCAATCTCTTGAGCAGCTACCTTAGCATCTGATACTTTTGAAATGTCCATACTTGCATCTATAGATTTTCCAATCATGGGGATCATCACATATACCAAAATAAAAAATAAAAGTGCTATAATAAGAATATATTCAACTGAGACTATTTGACCTTTTGAATTCATAAAATCACCAACCAAATCATGTATATTCTTTTCTTTCCCTTACAAGTTTTAAAAGTTCAGCAGGAGTATCTATATCCTCAATTTCATATTGCCTAATAACAGGGACTCCCTTAAGAGATTCTTTCACATTTTCACTTTTCATAATAAAAGCTGCAAGAGACCCTGCTACTAATGAAATATCTTTAAGTGAGGATGCCAATTTTAACAATCTACTTTCACTTCTATTCTTCTCTAAACCTGTGATCAATGTTTCGTTTCTTTTTTTACCAAAGTTTGCTAACGCATCAAAAGGTGTCCTTCCTGTTTTAATGAAACTAAATCTGGAAAATTTTATCTTGTTCTTATTTTCATACTTTAAATTTTCAGGGACTTGGAAAACATCTATAGAAAATGTTATTTTACAACCTAAATATTTTTCTAGAGCTAAGGCAACATCAAAAGACATTCTCCCCAATCCTCTTTCATATTTATATATAGATTCTCTAGACACGTTTATATGATCTGCAAGATCTTTTAAAGATAAACCAAGTTTTTCTCTAACCCTACGTAATTTTCTTCCATCAATGTTTACGTAATACCCGCCTCTATCTGCAAATATCTCTGGATACTCTCCTTCAGCTATTATCCTTTTTAATGTATTGACACTTGATGCAGGAATTCCATATCTGGTATAAATCACGCCATCTTCTAAAGGTTTATCTTTTGATCTTATACCAACCAAAAATGGTGAGGCTAGAAGGTTTGAAGCAACCTTTTTCATTTCATTAGCTTGTATTTCATTGAATGAATTTATATTTACAAGTACTTTCAATAACAATAATAATAGTTCTTTCCGTGCTAAAAAATCGAAACAACTTCTTTCATATATTCTTGATACTTCAAAACCCTGGTCAATGAAAAAATTATACATGTCTTCGATAAGCTTTACTCTAGATTCCATAATTTATCACCGGTGATCATATGCTTCATATAGGTATAGATGATACAGACTCCAGCAAAGGTATGTGCACTACCTATATAGCTTGTATACTTTATCATGAATTTAAAAGTTGCGGATTTGAAGTGATAGGTTATCCTAGATTGATAAGATTAAATCCTTTTGCACCACATAAAACCCGTGGAAATGGTGCCGTATCACTCAGAATAAAAACAAAAAATGAAGAAAAAATTAAAAATAAAGTATTAAACACTGTTTCAAATTTAGCAGAACTTGAAGATGAAAACACAGATCCTGGAATTGTATTTTATAAAGGAAAAATAACTCCTGAAATGGAAAAATTTGCATTAAAAGCCATAAGGAAGATTGTTAGTTTAAATGAAGCTAAAAAATTAGCAAAAAAAGTTAATGCTGAAATTTATAAGTTTAAAAAAGGAAGAGGTATCATAGGAGCTCTTGCAGCAATCTCTTGTCCTCTAAAAGATAAAACTTATGAATTACTTGCATATCGAACACCAGAAAATTATGGTAAAGAAAGAAAAATAGATAGCAATTCTGTTTTTAAAATGGATAAATTATTTTATCCAAAAACATTTGACAATGTTGACAATGATAACATACTTATAACTCCAAATACACCATGTCCTGTTCTTTATGGTATACGAGGTGAAACTCCTGAAGATGTTAGAGAGGCAAATAAAGTTGTTAAGTCAAGGGAACCTATTGAAAGGACATGTATTTTTGAAACAAACCAACACACTGATCAACATATCCAAAAAGCAAAAAGAATAGCGGATATGAAGCAGTTTGAATCTTATGTTGTTATAGGGGAAGTAAAAGACGAACCAAAGGTTATTGAAGGAGGACATGTTTTTTTCACATTGAAAGATAGTTCTGGTGAAATTACTTGTGCAGCTTATGAACCTACAAAAGAATTTAGGAAAATTGTAATGAAATTAAAACCAGGAGACAAATTGAAAATATATGGAGGTATAGGTGTTCACAATACATTGAACATTGAAAAAATGAAAATATTAGAAGTAGCACCTTTATATAAAAAATTAAATCCACTATGTCCAAAATGTGGAAAAAGAATGAAGTCTGCTGGGAAAAATAAAGGTCTCAAATGTTTAAATTGTGGTAATAAAATCCCTTATGAATATAAAATAATTAAGAAAATTCCTAGGAATATAAAGAAAAAATGGTATGAAGTTCCCCCTGCAGCAAGGCGTCACCTTTCTAAGCCGCTTATAAGGTGTAAAAATGATATCTAAAGATTTGGCTAATTTTATTAAAAAAATAAAATATTCAAAATTAAATAAAAATGTTGTTGATAAAGTTAAATCTTCTTTTTTGGATTTCTTTGGAGTTGCATTAAGAGGATCAAGAGAAAAAAGTGGAATCATAGCATTTAAAAGTTTATACAAGAAGGGAAAGAATTCAACTGTAATTGGTTATGGAAAAAGCGATGAAATGACTGCAAGCTTAATAAATGGCATATTTGCACATAATACAGATTTAGATGATGGTCACAGAAATGCATTGATGCATCCTGCATGTACTGTAATACCAGCTGCACTGTCTCTTGCAGAAAAATACAATGTAAGAGGTAAGAGATTTATAGAAGGCATTGTTTGTGGTTATGAAGTTGGCATTGCAATTGGAATTTCTATAAATCCAGAACATAGGGAAAGAGGATTTCATACAACAGGCACATGTGGTGTATTTGCAGCCGCTGCAGCTGCATCAAAGGTTTTAAACCTTAAAAAGAATGAAATAGTCAATGCCATCGGGTTGGCAGGTACTCAGGCATCTGGATTGTTAGAATCTGATCATGCTGGTACAATGGCAAAACATCTGCATGCAGGAAAAGCGGCTCAAAGTGGAGTAATATCAGCTATTTTAGCTAAAAATGGTTTTACTGGTGCAAAAACTATATTAGATGGAAAAGAAGGATTTTTCAATGCATATTCTACTTTAGATAAAATTTCAATAATAAAAAGAGAATTAGGTAAATTTCACATTAGAAACACTTATATGAAAAAATATCCTGTTTGTAGACATCTTCATTCCACTTTAGATTCTGGAGAATCAATACTCAAAGAATTAGGAATTAAAAAATTAGATCCAAATAAAGTTAAAAAGATAATTGTAGAGACATATGAGGTTGCAGCACAACATAATAATTACAGACCTAAAACTGTGGAAGCTGTTAGACAAAGCCTACCTGTTTCTTTAGCAATTCTTTTGTATAAAGGTGATTTATCTTTAGAAAATTTAAAAGAATATGAAAGATTAGAGTCTGGAGTGAAAAAAATTATAGATAAAATTATAATAAAGGTAGATAAAAGTTTAGATGCAAACAAAAGACCATCAAAAGTTTGTATTGAATTTAAAAATAGAAGAATTGAAAAATTTACACCTATACCTAGAGGAGAACCAGAAAATCCCTTTTCAAAGGAAGATATATTGAAAAAATTCAAAAAATTGAATCCTGAATATCCAATAAAAAAATTAAAAATTATAGATGAGTTGGAAGATATTGAGGTTGGAGACTTGATGGAGGAATTGTCATGGAAGCAAGAGCAATAAATTTTCTTAAAAAAATAGGTATTAAATATGAATTTAAAAAATCTAACAAAAGATTTGAAGACGGATCTGAATATAGGTTTGAGGTTCCTGGAATACAAGGAGTGGAAGCTCTTGAAGCATTGATAGACGCTATAGATGAATATGATGTAACTGTTCATAGAGTCACTCAGACAAAGGGAATTATGATGCTCACTGATTCTGAGATAGAAAAAATGGCTGAATTGGCGTTGGAAGCTAAACTTGAATTGTTTTTAAGTGTGGGTCCACGAGCAACATATGATACAAGTGCAACAGTGCATACAAAAGAAGGAGCAAGAATTGGATATAGGTTAAGAGGTTATGAAAATTTAGTATATGCAATTGAAGATGTAATGAGGGCCATTGATTTAGGTGTTAGAGGAATAGTTGTTTATGATGAAGGACTTCTCTGGGCATTGAATAAAATGAGAGAAAATGGTGACATACCAAAAGATGTACATTTTAAAGTATCAGCTCATTGTGGTCACGGTAATCCTGCATCTGCAATTTTACTTGAAAAAATAGGTGCAGACTCCTTTAACCCTGTGCGTGATTTGCAGATACATATGCTTTCTTCATTAAGGCAGGTAATAGATATACCTATAGATGTGCACACTGAAAATCCAAAATCTTCTGGTGGTTTTATAAGACATTATGAAGTGCCTGATATGATTAAATTTTCAGCACCAGTATATCTTAAAACAGGAGGATCTGTAGCATTAACACATGCTTGGGAAACAACTAAAGATGAAGCAAAAAAAAGGGTAAAGCAAGTTTTACTTGTACAATCCATGATAGAGAGATACTATCCTGAAGCAAAGATTTCTAGTAAAAAACATTTGGCAATACCTTCACCTTAGGTGGTAATTTTGGACTTAGTTAAAAAAGTTAAAAAAGCTGTTATAAAATGTAGCACAGAATATAGTGAAGATCAAATAAAAGCTTATAAAAATGCCATAAAAAATGAAAACAATGAAAATGCTGTTTGGGTTCTTAAGTTACTCTTAAAAAATGCTAAAGTTGCAAAAAAGAAAAGAAGACCACTTTGCGATGATACAGGTATTCCTCATGTATATATAGAAATTGGCAAAAAATCAGAAATTTCTAGTACGTTTTTTCAAAAAATCAGGCGAGGCATAGCTGAAGGATTACGTGAGCTTCCAGGACGCCCTATGGCCCTAAAAGGAAATGATATAGAAAGAATAGAACAAAGTAAAGGGATATATGAAGATCCTGGGAAAGTGGTTCCTCCTTCATTCTTCATAGATAACAATAAAGAAGAAAATGGAACAAAAATTCATATAATGATGTTAGGAGGTGGTCCAGAAATTAGAGCTAGAACTAAAAAAGTTTTCCATGAACATGATTACAGAAAAGTATTTAAAGAAGTAATTAGATGGATAATAGTAGAGGCTAAATCTCTAGGTTGTACACCTTGTGTACCCGCCATAGGTATTGGAAGGACACATTATGAGGCAACATCGTTAATGCTCAAGGCAATTGCTCATGGTAAATTAGATCAGCAATCAGAACTAGAAGAATATATAACTAATTCTGTAAATTCTTCAGGAATAGGTCCTTTAGGTTTAGGAGGATCCACCACTGCATTAGGAACTTTAATTAAAATAGGTCCACAAAGAGCCAGCGGTGTCAGAATCGTATCTACAAGATTATGTTGTTGTGTAGAACCAAGAAAATACACGATAACCATTTGAGGTGAGTTTTATGACAAAAATGCGGACAAAATGGAGAACATCAATTACTAAAATTGAACCAAACAAAATAATAATTAGAGGAATTCCAATAGAAAGACTCATTGGGAGTATAAGTTTCCCGGAAGTTGTATATTTATTAATAAAGGGAAAATTACCTAGTGAAAAAGAGGCAAGAATGTTAGAAGCTGTATTAGTTTCATTTGCTGACCATGGAGTGACTCCACCTAGTACTCAAGTTTCAAGGATAATAGCATCAACAGGATCACCTGTCAATGCCTGTATTGCTGGTGGGCTATTAGCATTTGGTAAACATCATGCAGGAGCAATAGAACATGCCATGAAATTATTCCAAAATTCAGTTGAGTTATGTGATTCTGAAGATGATATACCTGAAGTTGCAAGGGATGTTGTAAATAAATACATTTCAAAAGGAAAGAAAATTCCTGGTTATGGTCATAGATTCCATAATGAGGATCCACGACCCGTGAGACTTTTTGAATTAGCAGAAGAACTTAATTTCAAAGGACCACATATGGTTTTTGCCCTTGAAGTTGAAAAAATCTTAAATGAATTAAAAAACATAAAAATGAATGTTGATGGAGCTTGTGCATCAATACTATCAGATCTTGGATTTGATTGGAGAATTGGAGTAGGAATGTTTATGTTAGGTAGGTTACCAGGAATTATAGCCCATATTTATGAAGAACGTACAAAAGAACCTCCATTTAGGAAATTCTTTGATGTTGATGAAATTGAATATGAAGAAGAACAAATATTCAGACCTCCTAAGTTAAAAACACCTGAGTAACTATTTATTTATTTTTTCCCAAAGAGTGCCATTATTGGTTTCATATCTTCTAGCATATCCTTCTCTTTCAAGAGCTTTTAATATATTTAACATGCTTTCAAATTTAAGTTCTTTAAATCCGACTTTTTTGACAAAATCATGCAATTCCTTAGCCGAGGCTTTTTTAGATGGTAATAAATGATATATTTGAGATTGAAAAGACGTAAGCCCGGGTTTAGGTTTAGATGTCAATGCTTCAATATATTTCTCAAGTTTTTTTAATTTTTTATCTTTTTTTGATAATTCTTCCTTCAAAACTTTAATTTTTTTATCTTTTTCTTGGATTATATTTTTTAAATTGATTATTTCTAAATTTTTATTTCTAATCTCTGCCTCATATCCTTCATTTTTTAATTTCTTTAGCTTATTCCGACATTTATTTAATTCTAATCTTAATTTAGAAATTTCTAATAAACATGACTTAACAACTTTTTTTAATTCTTCTTTTTCTGAATCTTTAAATAGTCGCATAGATATCCCAAAAAATAAAAATCAAAGAATTGTTTCTTTAATGAGTTCTGCGTTTAGCACTGACGCTCCTGCCGCACCTCTAATTGTATTATGTCCAACTAACACATATTTAAGACTATTTTCAATTGTGTTATCTTTTCGCAATCTTCCAACTGTTACAGCCATTCCATTCTCGTTATCTCTATCTATTCTTGGCTGAGGTCTATCTTCATCGTCTAAAACTATTATTGGTTTTTTTGGTGCAGAAGGAAGATTTAGTTTTTGTGGTAAACCCTTAAACTTTGCCATTGCATCTTTTATATCTTCTATATCAAAATTTTCTTCTAATTCAATGAATACGGCTTCAGTATGTCCATCTAACACAGGTACTCTATGGCAAGAAGCAGTTATTTTAAATTTTGCCGGTTCAATACTATCATCCTTTAAAGTTCCAAGAATTTTTAAAGTTTCTGTCTCTATCTTTTCTTCTTCGCCACTTATAAATGGTATTATATTATCTAAAATTGCCATGGATGGAACACCAGCATATCCAGCACCAGATACTGCTTGCATAGTTGCAACATATACTCTTTTTATATCAAATAAATCATAAATTGGTTTTAATGTCAATGTAAGTGCTATTGTCGAACAATTAGGGTTAGTAACTATAAAACCTTCCCAACCTCTTTTTTCTTGTTGTATTTCAATTAAATCCAATGATTCTGGATTTACTTCGGGAATTAAAAGTGGAACATCTGGTTCCATCCGCATAGCACTTGCATTAGATGCAACGATATATTTTTCTGCAAATTTAGGCTCTACCTTGGCAGCAATGTTTGATGGTAAAGCTGAGAATAATATATCTACATCCTCAACTTCTTTTGGATCTGTGTTAACAACTGTTATATCCTTAACAGATTCTGGCATTTCTATATCTAAATACCATTTAGCTGCGTCTTCATACTTTTTACCTGCTGACCTTGGGGAAGCTGTTAAAACTTCAATTTCAAAGTCAGGATGATCTGCCAACAAACTGACAAATCTTTGTCCAACCATGCCGGTGGCGCCGAGTATGCCTACTTTCAACATCTTATCACCTGAGGCCTAAAACATCTTTCATGTCACTTATTTTTCCTGGTTTCGCATGTTTTATATATCTTATAGCACGTAAAACTCCATTAACGAATGCTTGTCTACTATGTGCACGATGAATGATTTCCAATCTTTCACCATTGCCTAAAAACATAACTGTATGGTCTCCAACAACATCTCCGCCTCTTATTGCATGTACGCCTATCTCTTCGTCACTTCTTTCGCCAACAATTCCTTTTCTACCATAAACAGCCACATCTTTACTTTTTCCTCTTTTATCACATATTATTTCTAAAGCTTTCATGGCAGTGCCAGATGGAGCATCTACTTTGTGTCTGTGATGAGCTTCAATGATTTCTACATCATAGTCTTCAAGTAATGACGCAAGATCTTCAATAATTTTGAAAAAAACATTTACTCCGACTGCCATATTTGGAGAAATAACTGCTTTAATGTTATTTTTTTCTACACAATCCTCAATTATTTTCATCTGTTCCTCATTAAAACCAGTTGTACCAACGACTAAATTTACTCCCATTTTACTAGCTGTTTTTATATTTTCAACTGCAGCATTTGGAGTTGTGAAATCAACTAAAACGTCAGGATCTTTGTCTTTTAGAACTTCTTTTAAAAAATTTGCACCTCTTATCTTTACACCAACATGTCCTATACCAATTGTTTCACCAATGTCTTTACCTTCTAATTCCGTATTTGGAGCTTCTATCGCACCAACAAGTTCCATGTCTTTCTCTTTAACTACATTCTTTATAATTAATGATCCCATTCTTCCACAAGCGCCACAAACAACTATTTTCATGATTGATACCTCAATGCTAAATAAGTGATAACCTTTCCAATATTTCTCTTAAAGTTTTTTTATTTTCTTCTTTTAACGATGCTAAAGGCATTCTTACATGTCCTGCTGGTCTTCCCATCATATTCAATGCCTCTTTTACAGGGGCAGGGTTAGTTTCAATAAACAATGCCTCCATGAGTTCATAAAGTTCATAATGTTTTTTCTTAGCTGTTTCAAAATCACCTTTTAAAGCACTTTTTACTAGTTCACACATTCTGGTTGGATCTACGTTGGCAACAACGGAAACAACGCCTTTAGCACCCATAGAAATCATTGGCAAAGTTAAATTGTCATTTCCTGAAAGAACTATAAAATCTAAATTTGTATCCATGGTTTCTTTAATAATCATGGAAACTTTATTTAAATCCGTGCTAGCCTCTTTTATTCCTACAATATTGTCAACTTTTGCCAGTTCGCACAAAACATCTACACCTATATCTATTCCAGTTCTTGATGGTACATTATAGATGATAATAGGAATATCTGATTTCTCAGCCAATGTTTTGTAATGTTTTATTAGTCCATGTGGTTGTGGTTTATTGTAGTATGGTGTTATAACAAGTGCTGCATCTGCCCCAGCGTCTTCAGCATATTTTACTAATCCAAGTGCCTCTCTAGAAGAATTACTTCCTGCACCTGCTACTGCAGTTACTCTACCATTTACTTCATCTACGAGTATGTCTATAAGCCTTCTATGTTCTTCATGAGTTATTGTCGCTGATTCTCCTGTTGTACCTGCAGCTAAAAGTCCATCAACGCCTTTTTCAATCAAATAATTTATATTTTCACGCATTCCTTCTTCATCTATCTCATCATCTTTTGTAAAAGGAGTTACCATAGCAACTATCGTTCCTTCGATCTTCATTTTTCACACCCAAAATATACTATGAAAAAAGTTAAATATTGATTTTACGAAAATCATGAGGATCCTAAAACATCGCGAACAAGATTATAGACTTTTTCGCAATCTTTCCATTCTACAAAAATAACTATTGATGTCTGGGAAGATGAAATTTCCACAATGTTTATGTTATGTTTTTTCAATGGTTCTGTAATTTTTGAAATAATTCCAGGAGTTGTTACAAAATCAGGGCTTGAAACACTTATCATTCCTACATCTTTACCTATGGATACAGAACTAAGATCCTTGTCTTTAATAACTAATTCATGTAAAATTTTATGGGCTTTCCTAGCATCTTTTTTGTTAACAAATAAAGTTACAGAATTTTGACCTGTAGAAATTCCTAAAATATTTATATTATCTTTTGCAAGTCTGGAAGTTATTTTAGCAAGTATGCCTGGCTTATAAAGTATCTCTTCACCAACTACTGCTATAACAGATAATGGTTCTGGATAGGACATTGTTGTTTTTAAAGTTTTCTCTTTTGATGGTCCTATAATTTCAGTTCCAGGTGCAGATAAATCTCCATGCTTAAAACTTATTATTTTTGCTCTTAAATTAGGTTCTTTATATTTTAATGCATCTGGATGTAAAACCTTTGCACCATGTGTGGCCAAATCCCTCATTTCTTCTACTGATATTTTTTCCAATCTTTTTGCACTTTTTATTAAATTAGGGTCTGTCGTCATTACCCCACTTACATCAGTAACAATGATAACCTCATCTGCATTTAAACACTTTGCTAGAACAAAAGCAGTTACGTCACTTCCACCTCTTCCCAATGTTGTAATATGTCCTTCCTTGTCTTTACCAAGAAATCCACATATAACTGGAATTATTCCTTCATCCAGAAGATTTAATATATTTTTTGACAATTTTTTGGTTGTTTCTAAATCTACTTCAGCGTTTAATAGATTACTATCAGTTATTATTGGCCATTTATCGCTAAATGGATCTATATATTCAGATTTTACTCCAAAAGATTCTATAGCAGATGCAAATATTCTAGCACTGGTCATTTCACCCATAGAAATTACTTCAGCCAACTGTTTTTCTGTTACAATATTTTTTGTTGCATCTTCTACAATTTTAATTAGCTCATCTGTTGTTTTGTTTATGGCAGAAACTACGACTACTACTTTCTTTCCAGACATGTATTCTTTAACTACCGCATTGGCAGCCTTTCTAATTCTTTTTCCATTCCCTATTGATGTCCCACCAAATTTAACAACTATTAGTGCCATTTATACACCATTAAGATGATCTTTGTTTCATAAGTTTTGTTATGTAACCTGCTATTTTATTTCTCAAATGTTTTGTTTCTACGGTTGAAATTTCTTCTAAAACTGCCTTGTTTTCATCAAAATTGTCTGAAAACTTGTCTGGAAAAGTTTCTATTAATTCTTTTGCAACTCTTTTTATCAACGCAGTTCTAATGTTTCCCATACACTACCTCCCCATCACTTTTTTTTGTTCTTCTCTATTCATCTCAGTTAATATCTTTACTATTTTTGTAATTTTCTTTTCATTAATTTTATTTTTTCTAGCAATCTTCCTTGCCTTATTTTCAATTTCTTTCTCCCTTATAGGGTCTTCAATATCCATACCTAGTATCATTTTTGCTTTTGCTATTTTTTTGCCAAGGAGTGTTCTTTCACAGATAAGCTTCAAAATTTTTTTATCTAATATATCTATTTGTTCTCTTGTTTCATTTAGAATTTTCTTTGCTTCCGATTTATCCATTAAATCACCTTTGTTCCTTCATTGTCAACTTCAGTTAATATTACTTCGCCAGGATATGAATTCCATGCATCCACAACATTGTCAACTTTGTCATTGTCAACAATTGCAATGAAAGAAGGCCCTGTTCCTGAAAGCCCCGAAGCTAGTGCACCAGCATCCAGTGCATCAAAAATTATATCTGTGTTGAATCCAAGTGCAGAGGAATAAAGTATACCATTCAATGTTAAAGCCTTATAAATATTTTTATTTAAAAGTTCTTTGAATGCAATATCTACCCATGGTGATATTAACTTCATTCTTTTTACATCTGCTTCAGCAGTGAAAGATTTTTTCTTAGGATTATATATTACTACTTTTTTTTCATCCATTTTACCTTTATATATTATTTCCCTTCTTAAATTATCTGTTATTGTTAATCCTCCAAAAAATGATGCTGTGGCATCGTCAAAAGCCCCTGTTATTGTCACTCCTGCTTCTAATGATGAATCGATTGCTAACTCTATAATATCCATATCATCTAATTTTTCTGTGTCAAATTCTTCTGAAATTAATTCATATACTGCCAAAGTAACTGCATTTGATGCCGCACTACTACTTGATAAACCTGAAGCCACTGGAAGATTTGATTCAGTTTTTATTTTTAATCCTGTTTTTACCCCTAAACGTTCTAAAACTTTTTTTGCACAAATTTCCATTAGTTTTGTGTCAACTTTAGGTTTTGTACTACATTTAATACCAGAATTAATTATTTTAGCTTCAGCAGTAACATAAAGTTTTATTCCAAATGCTGATCCTTTTCCTGTGGCGATAGCATTAATAACTGTTGCTGAACCAGGAGATTTCACCTTTTTCTTAATAGGTATCCCTCCAAACAAAAATTTTTTCTAGCTTATTATATCATAATTTAGGAATAAAGATTTAGAGGTGATAATGTGGTAGTAAAAATAGAGATATTTACATCTCCCACATGCCCTCATTGTCCATCAGCCATTGCATTAGCCGAAGAAATTAAAGAAGAATATGGTAACAAAGTTGAAATTGAAGAAATAGATGTGATGGAAAATAGAGAAAAGGCAATAGAATATGGTTTGTTAGCAGTTCCTACAATAGCAATAAATGGAGAAGTTAAATTTGTTGGAACTCCCTCTAAAGAAGAATTTAAAAGAGCTATTGAAGAAGAATTAAAAAATGAATAAAAGTAAGATAGGAATAACAACAGGTAGTGCAGCCACTGCAGCTGCAACTGCTTGTATTTTATTTTTAAAAAAATCTAAAAAACCTAAAATTGTAAATATTGATGCACCTATAGGTAAATTAAAAATTGAAATAAAAAGTATAAAAAAAATATCTGAAAATGAAGCTGAAGCTTTAGTTGTCAAGAAAAAATATCCAGATCCTGATGTAACGATTGGACTTGAAATAGGAGCTAGAGTGAAACTTATAAATGAAAATAAGATAATTATTAAAGGTGGAAAAGGAGTAGGAATAGTAACTAAGCCAGGATTGCCAGTTCCTGTTGGTGAACACGCAATAAATCCTGTACCTAGGAAAATGATTAAAAAAAATTTAAAAAAATTCCTTGAACAAAATGAGGGTGCAATAGTCACAATATTTGTACCTAAAGGAAAAGAGGTTGCACAAAAAACTATGAATCCAAAGTTGGGAATTAAAAATGGGATATCAATCCTTGGAACAAAAGGCATTGCACGACCAATGTCATCTAAAGCATATAAAAAATCTTTATCTTATCAAATTGATGTTGCAATAGCACAAGGATTTGAAGAATTGTATTTTGTGCCAGGAAATATTGGTGAAAAAATTGCTTTAAATAAATTTAAAGTTGAAAAAGACAGAATTGTACAAACTAGTAACTTCATTGGTTATATGTTGAATGAAGCATCTAAAAAAGGAGTAAAAAATATTGTACTATTGGGGCATGCTGGAAAATTGGTGAAAATTGCTGGAGGAATATTTAATACACACAGTAAAGTTGCCGATGCTAGAAGGGAAATAATAGCTGCTTATGCAGCGTTAGCAGGGGCATCAAAAGTTCTTGTAAAGAAAATATTTAAATCTAAAACTACTGAAGAAATGATAAAATACTTAGAGAAAGCTGGAATCAGAGAAAAGGTTTTTAATTATATTGCAAAATCAATAAAGAAGAGATGCGAAGACAGATATCCATTAAAAGTCAAAGTTATAATAACAGACATGAAAGGAAGAGTTCTTAATAGTGTTAAGGGTGTGTAGATGAAAATATGTTTAATAGGTCAATATCCTCCACATGTTGGCGGAGTAGCTTCCCATGTTCATTTTTTATCAAACATGCTTAAAAACAAAGGTCATGAGGTATTTGTAATAACCTATCCACACAAAAATTTGAAATCTAATAATGTTAAGCAAGCTCCAACAATTAATATTAAAGGATTAAGAGGATTGATATTCACATTGACAGCAACGATTATGGCTCTCTATCTCATAGTGAAGGAAGATATTGATATAATACATTCACATTATCTATTGCCTCCTGGATTAGTAGGATATTTAGCATCTAAGATAACAGGTAAACCTCATTATGTAACTGTACATGGATCTGATGCTTTAATCTTATCATCTAACAGATTTTTAAGAATTTTGATTAAAATGATTTTACAAGATGCAGAAAATGTTCTAGTTGTTAGCAAAACATTAAAAAACAAAATTTTGGAAATTATAGAGGATGAAAAAAAAGTAGTAATAACAGGCAATGCTGTAGATTTAAAGACTTTTAATCCAAACATCAAAACAACATTTAGAGATGAATTAAAAATAAAAAAACCCATAATTTTATTTGTTGGGAATTTAGTACCTCAAAAAGGTTTACAATATTTATTAAAAGCAAAAAAATTGGTTAAAACACCATCAACCCTTGTCATTGTAGGAGATGGCCCTTGCCTTAATCAACTGAAAAAAATGGTTAAAGAAGAAAAAATTAAAGATGTGGTATTTACAGGTGTAAGGTATGATATAAATAATGTAATGGCTGCTGCAGATCTTGTAGTCCTTCCTTCTGTTTCAGAAAGCTTTGGATTAGTTTTGTTAGAAGCTATGGCCTGTGGAAAACCAGTTGTGGCAACCAAAGTTGGTGGTATCAAAGAAATAGTAACTGAAGATGTTGGATTGTTAGTTAATCCTCGTGATCCTAAAGCCTTGGCAAATGCTATAGATTATATACTTAAAAATGAAAAGAAAAAAAAGGAAATGGGAAAAAATGCTAGGAAAATAGCTATAAAATATTCAAAGATTTATGTCCCTTATCTAGGTGAAAAAGATGAAAAAGATTCAAATGGTAGAAATTAGGGAAAAACCTGTAGTTTATAGGTCTGCTATTGCATCAGGAGAAATATTTTTAAAAGAAAAAACAATCAAGGCAATAAAAAATAATAAAATTAAAAAAGGAGATGTATTGACAACTGCACAAATTGCAGCTATAAACGCTGTTAAAAATACTCCATCAATAATACCACTTTGTCATCCAATTCAAATCACTGGCGTTGACTTAGATTTTGAAATAAAAAAAGATAAAATAAAAGTTAATGTTAAGGTCACATCAGAAGGAAAAACTGGCGTTGAAATGGAAGCACTCACTGGAGTTAGTGCTGCACTTCTAACTATTTGGGACATGGTAAAAAGTGTGGAAAAAGATGAAAAAGGTCAATACCCAACTACAAAAATATCCAATATAAAGGTGGTTGAAAAAAGAAAGGAGAAAAAGTGATGAAAAATATCTTAAAAATTCTAAAAAATTGTTACCCTTATTTAAAAGATTTTAACCCAGCGCAAAAAGCTGCACTAAAGAGTGGTTTTCTTGAAAAAGATAAAAACTATGTAATTGCGATGCCAACAGCTAGTGGAAAAACATTGCTTGGTATCTTAGCAGCTTTAAAAGTTATAAATAATGGTGGAAAAGTAATTTATCTTGTACCTCTTATTTCACTACAAAACGAAAAATTACAAGAATTCAAAAAACTTGAAAATCATGCTAAGATTAAAATAGGTCGAGATCCTAGATATTCTGATTTGTCTGTCATGATATATGAATCATTTGACATTTTAACACGTACATATCCAGAAATTTTAAGTGATGTAGATTTGTTGGTTGTGGATGAATTTCACATGCTTGGTGATTATTCAAGAGGACCCATACTTGAATGTGCTATCACAAAAGCAAAAAAATTGAATCCAGGAATAAGAATTATTGCCTTATCAGCCACTCTTAAAAACATGCATGAGATTGCTAAATGGTTAGATGCAGAAGTGTTTGAACATGATTATAGACCAGTTCCTTTGCATAAAGATGTGTTAGTGGTAGAGAATCACAATGTTAGAAATAAAAACGATCTAGTTTTTAAGCTACTTAAAAAAAGTAGACAAATGCTAGTTTTTGTTTCAACAAGAAGATTTACAGAATCATTGGCAAATTATGTAGCTAAAAAATTGCAAAACAGGGAAAAGTTTGAAAAAATTGCCAAAAAAATTTTAGAAGTTCCAAAGAGTAAAGGTTCACCGCCAACACCTACATGTAAAAAACTTGCGAAATGTGTAAAAAAAGGAGTGGCTTTCCACCATGCTGGATTGTTTAATGAGCAAAGATCAATCATAGAAGAAGAATTTAAAAAAGGTAACCTTTTAATGATCACTGCGACACCAACATTAATGTATGGTGTTAATCTTCCATCACAAGTTGTAGTTATAAGAGATTATAAACGTTGGACACCAACAGGTATTCAAAACATCCCTATATTTGATTATGAACAAATGTCAGGAAGGGCTGGAAGACCTCAATATGATAAAAAAGGATATTCTTATTTAATAGCTAAAACTAATGAGGAAGCAGAAAAACTTTATGAATATTATATAGAGGGAGATATAGAAGAAACAAGGTCTCAATTACTTGATAATAAAGATTCTCTTTGTAAACAAATAATAGGTCAAATTGCTTCTGGATGCAGGGACATAAATGATATCATAGAATTTTTCTCAGATACATTTTGTGGATATCAAATCAAAAAATTTAGTTATGATGCTTTAGAATATGAAATTGAAGATGCTTTAGATTTCCTATTAGATTCAGATCTAATAAAAATGACATCTGCTGGATTCAAAATTACAAAATTAGGAGAATTAGCTTCAAAATCTAATTATTCTGTGGAAACCGTTGTAAAATTGAAGGAATTTGTAGAAAATACAACAGATCTAAATATAAATAACTTGATTTATGAATTATCACAAACTC
This sequence comes from Methanothermus sociabilis, assembly GCF_055392295.1. Taxonomy (NCBI): domain Archaea; kingdom Methanobacteriati; phylum Methanobacteriota; class Methanobacteria; order Methanobacteriales; family Methanothermaceae; genus Methanothermus; species Methanothermus sociabilis. The sequence goes on from NZ_AP042467.1 coordinate 372,957, forward strand.
CTGACTTACCATTAATATCCTTTAAGAATTATAACTACAAAAATCGTGTAAAGGAAAAATTATTAGAAAATGAAATATTTGTTTGGGATGTAGGAAATAGAGAAGCCACTGCAGCTTCTCTAATTGAATGGGTGAATGAAAAAACTGAATATGAAATTGAAAACTTTTTTGGTGTTTATGGAGGATCTGTACGCAGGGCTGCATATGAAGCTTCAAAACTTTCTAAATTTCTTAAAGATATTTGTGAGGCAATAAATATATACAAATATTCTCATGATCTAGAAAAATATTCGGCAAGGCTTTATTATGGCGTAAAAGAGGATATTTTACATTTAGTAGTTAGAGTTAAAGGGTTAGGTAGAAGAAGGGCAAGAAAAATTTTCAACATATTTGGCGATAATATTGCATCAGTCAGTGAAAAAGAACTTCAAAAAGTTGAAGGAATTGGTCCTAAATTAGCCTCTGCAATAAAAAAGGCATTCAGGTGATAATCTGTTAAATATTAACTTTTCAGAAAAAATATCAAAAAGAAAATTATTACACATCCTAAAAAAAGCTTCAAGGAAAGTCAGTGTAAATGATCTCATGAATGCGAGTGTTTTTTTAAATGAAGAAATTAAGTATATGCACAAGCAAGAAAAAAAGGAATATATAAGGAGATTTATGCATGCTTTTTTCATGAGATTAAATGAATTGAAAAACGATAAAAAAAGATATGAAGGGTCTGTAGATATTAAAAAACTAAAAGAGCTCGTTGATTTTATGGAAAATAAAATAAAAAATTCTAAATCTGAAAAAGAACGTAGTTTTTATAAAATAGCGGCTATTGTTTCTATCTATGCTACATTTGTCAAAGAGATGCCAATACATCCTCTAAGTACAAAGTTTCCTGGCAACTTAAAGATAAGATATAGGAAAGGTAAATATCTTTGTCCTGTAAAGGATAAACAAAAAGAAAGCCCTGAAGCATTGTGTAAATTTTGCGTTGCTGTACAGGATGAAAGTGTACTGTAAATATTGTTTTTAACCTCCACCATCACATACTTCTGAACTAACATCTACTTCTTCTAGTTCTTCACGCATTTTCTTCAATTTTTTAATTTGTTCTTTTATTTCTGGTTTAACTTTTCTTTTCTCTTTGTATTCTTCTTTTCCAATGACTTCAAGATATTTACTATTATACCAAAGGTCATTCTTATCTAATTTTACCCATCCTACATTATTTTCAACTTTTATTGCTGATACTTCACCAGTGGTCCCAGTGCCTGTATATCTGACTATTGAACCAATTGTTATTGTTTTACCTTTTTTGTCAACAACTTCCATCCTTCCACTCCTATTCTGTTTTTTCTAAAGTTACCTTTTTAGCCTCTTCTTTTTCTTCTACCTCTAATTCCTTAGGTTTAACTCCTAAAATAACATAATCACCTATTGTGTTTACATCTTCTATTTTAACTGGGAAAGTCTTAGGTTTAAATGATAAACCAGCTTTAGAAACAATTAAATAATCAATAGTCCCTGTAGAAGTGTCTATTTCTATATCTGCTATTTTTCCAACTTCGTTAGCATCTTTATCAATAACTTTTTTACCTAAAAGTTCGCTTGCTCTCATCTTCCCACCTCCCAGTTTAATTATATGTGTAATTTAACCATATATAATGCATGATGATAAAGAAAGCATGTCGCTACATAATAAAGCAAGTAAAGGAAGGAAAAGTTAAAAATAAAGATGAATTGGAAATTGTTAAGCGTAAAGCATGCAAAAAATTTGGCATAAAAAAATTTGTTAGCAATTCTGAAATTTTAAAATATGCTACCCAAGAAGAGAAAGAAATAATTGCTCCCATCATACGTAAGAAACCAGTTAGGACAATATCCGGTGTTGCAGTTGTAGCAGTAATGTGTCACCCAACACCTTGCCCACATGGAAAATGCCTATACTGTCCACAAAGTACTAAAGCTCCACCAAGTTATACTGGAGAAGAACCTGCTGCTCTCAGGGCACGTAGACATAAGTATGATCCATATAGACAAGTCAAAGATAGATTAGATCAATTAAAGAGCATAGGACATCCAATTGATAAAGTAGAATTAATAATTATGGGTGGAACCTTTCCAGCCCATGATTTATGTTATCAAGAGTGGTTTGTATCACGGTGTTTACAAGCGATGAATGAATTTGGATCTAAAAAAGAGAAAAAAGAATTTCAATATTTAGAAGACATTCAAAAAATTAATGAAAAATCAAAGGTTAGATGTGTAGGAATGACTGTTGAAACTAGACCAGATTACTCCAAAGAGGAAGATGTAGACAGAATGTTGTCATTTGGGGTAACTAGGGTAGAATTGGGAGTACAGACAATATACAATTATATATATCATAGAGTTAAAAGAGGACATGACATTAAAGATGTTATAGAAGCAAATAGGATTTTAAGAGATTCTGGATTAAAAGTGGGAATGCATATAATGCCTGGGTTATTTGCAGATGAAGAAAAAGATTTAAGAATATTTAAAAGATTATTTTCTGATCCTTCTTTTAGACCAGACATGTTGAAGATATATCCATGTTTAGTAACAAAAGAAAGTGAATTATATGAGTTATGGAAGAGAGGAGAGTATAGACCATATAATACAGAAGAAGCTGTCGAATTGATTGTAAAAATAAAAAAATTACTACCAAAATGGGTTAGAACGATGCGAATACAACGTGACATACCTTCACCATTAATTGTAGACGGTGTTAAAAAATCAAATTTAGGAGAGTTAGTTTACAGAAAATTAAAAGAAGAAGGTGTCAGATGCAAATGTATTAGATGTCGTGAAATAGGTCATAGAATGAAGGAAGGTGTCATGCCAGAGGAGGACAATATAAAAATTTTCAAAGAAGAATATAAAGCTGCAGATGGCAAAGAAATATTTATTTCTCATGAGGATAAAGAAAATGACGTATTAGTTGGATTTTTACGTTTAAGAATTCCTTCCAAAAAAGCCCATCGGAAGGAAATAGATGAAAACACGGCTATAGTCCGTGAATTGCATGTTTATGGACCTATGGTCCCTATTGGTAAAAAATCGAAAATGATTGGACAACATAGAGGTTATGGAGAAGAATTACTTAAATTTGCTGAAAATATAGCATTAAAACGTGGAAAGAACAAAATAGTTATCACTAGTGGTATAGGTGTTCGAGATTATTATCGAAATTTTGGTTATAAACGTGAAGGTCCTTACATGGCAAAGATTCTTGATCAGTAATTAAATATTTGGAATAGCTGACAATGGTCTTATGTTGTTATAAAGAGTATCTCTTAATGCTGGTATACGTCCTAAATTTTCTACTATTCTTCTTAAATTACTTACGTCAGTTTTAGTACCATGAGGAGACCCTGCAGACCTTGATATATTTTCTTCTCCAAGAGTTCCACCTAAATCGTTAGCACCTGCCATTAAACAAAATTGTGCAAATTTAAAACCAAGTTTCACCCATGACACTTGTATATTTTTTATTAGGTCATGGAACATTAATCTGGAGACTGCATAAACTTTAAGGTCCTCGATGCCAGTCGCACCAGGCCTTGCATCTCCAGAAAGATATAGAGGAGATTTTGCATGCATAAAAGTTAATGGTACAAATTCTGTAAACCCACCTGTTTCTTCTTGTATGTCTCTCAATATTTTGAGGTGCTTAACAATATTTTCCATGTTTTCTACATGTCCATACATCATTGTAGATGTTGTAGGTATTCCAAGCTTATGAGCTGTCTTAATTATGTATATCCATTGCTCTGTAGTTATTTTACTTGGACAAATTTTTCTCCTTACTTTGTTATCTAATATTTCTGCTGCAGTTCCAGGCATAGACCCTAATCCTGCTCTTTTAAGAATTTTCAAAGTTTTTTTAATGGATAATTCTGAATTTTTAGACACATAGTATATTTCCATTGGTGAAAATGCATGAATATGGAGCTCAGGATAATTATCTTTTATTTCTTTTATGAGTTCTTCATAGAAGTTAATATCTAAATTGGGATGTAAAGCTCCCTGGATACAGACTTCTTCAACACCGCTCTCAACAGCTTTTCTAACGACCTTTAGTATCTCTGGAATATCCATAAAATATGCTTCAGGATCTCCATCTTTTTTACGAAATGCACAAAATCTACAATTTCCAACACATATGTTTGTGAAGTTTATATTCCAATTTTTAATAAAAGTCACAATGTCTCCAACAATTTTTTTCCTTACTTTATCAGCTGTAATTAAAAGAGCATATAGTTCATCTCCACGCAAATTCATTAAATACATAGCTTCTTCTACAGTTATTTGCCTATAAAAAGATTCTTCCAAAATTTCTTTTGTTTTTGGTCTTATAGTTAGATTATTCAACATACATAAGTTATTTAAATTGAAAACTTTATATAAATTTATTTGAAACCTCAGATAAGATTTAAATAATATCAAGAAAGTGGTGTTTAACTTGGATATTGAAAAGGGTTTGAGTCCATTAGCAAGCTTTTTGAATAAATTTGTACCAAAAAAATTATTATTACATGTCCAAGAAAGCTTGGTACGCTGTGGAATATATATGAAAGCTTCTTATTTTCTTTCTTTATTGTTTATGTTGAGTGCTATTTCAGCTGTAGTTGCAACAATGCTTGCAATAATATTAAATTTTAATATAATTTTGGCAGTTTTAGCAGGGATTTTAGCACCTTTTGCTGCTGCATTTGCTGCATTGTATATTATAGCAGAGAGAAGAAGAGGAACAATAGAAGAAAGTACTCCTGATTTTTTAACACAATTAGCATCAGAACTTCGTGCAGGAATTTCATTGGAAAGTGCTATAGATGATTTAACAAAATATGGTGAAGGTCCTCTTTATGATGAACTAAAGAGAACCGCAATTGAAATAAAGATGGGTAGAAGCTTTGAAAGTTCATTGATAGCAATGGCCAATAGATTGAAATCTGAACAACTTAACAGAACATTTAGAATGATATCTGAGGGTCGTAGGGCTGGAGCCTCATTGTCACGAGTATTAGAATCTGTAGCTGAAGATTTAAGACAAGTTTTAGCCCTAAAAAGAGAAAGAAAATCAAATGTCATGATGTATGCAATGTTTTTCCTTATAGCAGGACTTTTTGGCGCTCCATTAGTTGTAGGATTAATATCAATTGTTATAAAATTTTTCATAGACTTATATTCTGCTTCAGGAGGAATTGGCGGCATGACACTTGTAGGAAATGTACAGCAGAGGCTTGTTAATTTAAGAGATCCTATTCAAATTGCATGTGGTGGTTATGTAGCAATACATGCATTTCTTGGAGGTATATTGTTAGGAACTGTGATGTATGGTGATCCTAAAAAAGGTTTAAAATATTCAATACCTATGGCTTTAGTTGCATTTGTAATTTATTATTTCATAAGTACAACCGGCTATGATCTCATAAGTTCATTTGGTGGAGGATTTAAAGGTGCATATAGTTATAGCAGATGAAAAAGGGCAAAGTAGTGCAGAATATATACTTCTTATAGCAGGAGTATTGGGGATAGTGTTAATAGTTCTTTATGCATCTATCTCATACATGAATGAAGTTAAAACTGGGACATTTAATGCCACAAATAATACAACGATTTGGAGTAGTTTAAAAGATAAATTTAAAAATTGGTGATAAATTTGGAAATGTTAATTAATGGAAAAAATGTAACTTCTGAGGATGAAATACCAGTATTAAATCCTTATAATCAAGAAGTTGTAGATACAGTTCCCTCAGCTTCTCAGAAAGATGTTAAAAATGCTATACAATCTGCAAACAAGGCTAAAATCAAAATGAAGTCACTTACGTCAAGAGAAGTTTCAGAAAATTTATATGAAGTTAGTAATGAAATGAAGAAGAAAATTGATGAATTTTCAAAAATGATAACACTGGAAACTGGCAAACCTATTAAATTCTCTCGTGAAGAAGCTAAACGTGCAATAGAAACTTTTAAATTATCTGCAGAAGAAGCAAAAAGAATTTATGGTGAAACTATTCCATTGGATGCATGCAGGGCTGGAGAAGGTCATATAGCATTTACAATAAGAGAGCCACTTGGAGTTGTTGCAGCCATTACTCCATTTAATTATCCACTAAATTTAGCAGCGCATAAGGTTGGGCCTGCTATCGCTGCTAAAAATACAGTAGTATTAAAACCATCTCTAAAAGCTCCTTTAACAGCTATAATGATGGGAAAAATAATAGATACCTATTTTCCTGACGGTGTAATAAATGTTATCACTGGAAATGCAAAGATGATTGGCGATGAGTTTATAAAAAGTGATTTAATCAATAAAATTACTTTTACTGGAGGATTAAATGTTGGAAAGAAGATTGCAAAAAGTGTTGGATTAAAGAAATTAACTTTAGAGTTAGGAGGAAATGATCCACTAATAGTTCTTAGTGATGCTGACATTGATAAAGCTGTTGAAGCTGCAGTTAAAGGATCCTACTTATATTCAGGACAAGTATGTATTGCAGTGAAAAGAATAATAGTTGAAAATGAAATTGCAGATGAATTTTCTGAAAAACTCGTTAAAGAAACTAAAAAATTAAAAATTGGAGATCCTATGGATCCCAAAACAGATATTGGTCCACTAATAGACCTAAATTCTGCTATAAATGTAGAAAAAGTTGTAAAGGATGCCGTAAAAAATGGTGCAGAATTACTATATGGAGGAAATCGTGAAAAAAATTTATTTGAGCCAACAGTGCTTGATTACGTGACTCCTGAAATGAAAGTTGTAAAAGAAGAAACATTTGGTCCTGTATCTCCAATTATTAGGGTGAAATCTATTGATGAAGCGGTGAAAATTGCAAATGATACATGTTATGCGCTTCAAGCAGGAGTTTTCACTGAAAATATACACAAGGCATTAGAACTTTCACAAAAAATTGAAGCAGGCGCAGTGATTATAAATAAACAATCTACATTTAGAACAGATAATATGCCATTTGGTGGATTTAAATGTAGTGGAATTGGAAAAGAAGGAGTTAAATATGCAGTTAATGATATGACTCGTGAGAAACTCATTATATTTGCTCCAAAATAATTTTTATTTTTTGTTAAAGATAATGATCAAACTTATTTTCACTGATAGATAATTTGCGCTGTGAATTGAAAAATTACCAAAAACTAATTCATTTAAATTTTTATTGTGGTATATATAAGGTTTTGTAGACTTATCTGAAGTTATAACTGTGGAATGCCAATAAGACCTTTCTTGTTGTTAAAGTCCTCGCTGCTAATTTCTAAATGTCTAAAATATTAAATTCTGCAAACTTTCTGGAAAGGTGATACACTATGAGTTTTGAACTTAAATATACTCCTAACATTTGTCCTTATTGTGGTTGTGGATGTGGACTAAATATAGTGACTCTTAATGGGAAAATAAAGGGAGTTGAAGGCTGGAAAAGGCATCCTGTTAATGAAGGCAAATTATGTCCAAAAGGTAATTTCTCATACCAGTTTGTTCAAAGTAAAGACAGGCTTAAACATCCTTTAATAAAAAAGAATGGAAAATTTATAGAAATTTCTTGGGATAAAGCTGTAGATATCATAGTTTCAAAATTAAATGAATATCGTAAAGAAAATCCTAATTCAATAGCATTTCTTGCTTCTGCAAGATGTACAAATGAAGAAAATTATATTTTACAAAAATTTGCGAGAGTGGCTATTGGTACAAATAATATTGACCATTGTGCTAGGTTATGTCATGCACCATCAGTTGCAGGTCTTGCTCAAACATTTGGCTCAGGAGCAATGACAAATTCAATTCTAGACATTGAAGAAGCCGAAAGTATTTTCATAATTGGGTCAAATACTGCTGAGCAACATCCCATTATATGGAGAAGAGTTTTAAAAGCTAAAAATAAAGGCGCAAAATTAATAGTTGCAGATCCAAGAAAAACTCCAACTGCTTCATTAGCAGACATCCATCTGCCGATAAAACCTGGAAGCAACATAGCACTGATAAATGCAATGATGAATGTTATAATAGAAGAAGGCCTTGAAGACACTGATTTTATTAAAAAAAGAACAAAAGGATTTGAAAAATTAAAAAAAGTTATTGAAAAGTATAAACCAGAAAAAGTTGAAAAAATTGTAGGTGTACCTGCAAAAAAAATAAGAGAAGCTGCAATAACTTATGCAAAAGCTGACAGGGCAACTATATTATATGCAATGGGAATTACACAACATACTACAGGTACTCATAATGTTATTTCAACAGCAAATCTTGCTATGTTAACAGGTAATATTGGTAAAAAAGGTACTGGTGTAAATCCTCTAAGAGGTCAAAATAATGTACAAGGCGCATGTGACATGGGAGCCCTTCCAGAATTTTACCCTGGTTATCAGAAAGTTACAGATAAAAATGCTATTGAAAAAATGCAAAAAATTTGGAAGTGCGATGATCTCAGTTCTGAACCTGGGTTAACAGTTGTTGAGATGATGGATGCTGCTATAGATGGAAAAGTTAAATGCATGTATATAATGGGTGAAAATCCAGTTTTATCAGATCCTGACATTAAACATGTTAAAAAAGCATTGAAAAATTTAGAATTCCTTATTGTACAAGATATTTTCCTTACAGAAACAGCTGAATTTGCAGATATTGTTCTTCCTACAACTGCATGGGGAGAAAAAAATGGTACATATACAAGTACGGAAAGGCGTGTACAATGTATAAGAAAAGCAGCAGATGGTCCTGGAGAAGCAAAAGATGACTGGAGAATAATATGTGAAATAGCAAAGAGAATGAATGTTAATGGTTTTGAATTCAATTCTACAAAAGAAATATTCAATGAAATTAGAAAAGTTACACCACAATATGCGGGCATGAACTTTAAAAGATTACAAAAACCAGGTGGATTACAGTGGCCATGTCCTGATGAAAGCCACCCAGGAACACCAATATTACACACAGAGAAGTTTGCAACACCTGATGGATTAGGAAAATTCATTCCTGTAGAACATGAAGAGCCAGCCGAACTTCCTGATGATAGATATCCATTTATCCTAACAACTGGACGTATTTTATTCCACTACCATACAGGTACAATGACAAGAAGATCAGAAACTTTAGACAATGAAGTTAGTACAGGATTTGTTGAAATAAATGATAAAGATGCTTCTAAATTAGGTATTAAGGATGGTGAAATTGTTAAAGTTATGACTCGACGTGGTGAAATTAAAATACCAGCAAAAGTGACTTCAAAAGTTAGAGAAGGTGTTTTATTTATTCCGTTCCATTTTGTTGAATGTGCAGCTAATATGTTAACAAGTACTAATTATGACCCTATTTCAAAAATACCTGAATTTAAAGTATCGGCGGCTAATATAGAAAAATTGGAGGATTAAACATGGTCAAAGTAGGTGACATGTTTTATGTTTATTCTGAAGATAAAAACATTAGAAATAAAGGGGAATATGGAGGAGCCATAACTTCTTTACATAAATTCCTTCTTGAAGAAGGAATTGTGGATGCTGTTCTCGCCGTTAAAAATGGTTCAGATCTTTATGATGCTGTTCCAACCTTGATAACGGACCCTGATAAAGTTATAGAGTCTGCAGGTTCACTCCACTGTGGTACACTCAACATTGCAAAAGTTATTACATGTTACTTAAATGGTGCAAAAGATATGAAAATAGCTGTTACAGTAAAGCCATGCGATGCAATGGCAATAGTAGAGGTTGCAAAAAAGGGTAAAATTGACCTTAACAATGTTATAATGCTGGGTGTCAACTGTGGAGGGACACTTCCACCTGTAAAGACAATACAAATGATAGAAGAAATATATGAAATGGACCCTGACAAAGTTATCAAGGAAGAAATAGCCAAGGGGAAACTTATAATTGAAACTCCAGACACTGAGAAGGAAATAAGTGTGGATGAATTAGAAGAGATGGGTTACGGTAGAAGAACCAACTGTAGGAGATGTGAAAATAATATACCTAGAATGGCCGATCTTACATTTGGTAATTGGGGAGTTATAGGACCTATGGCTGGAAAAGCAACATTTGTAGAAGTAACATCAAAAAAAGGTGCAGAAGTTCTTGAAAAAGCTGTAAATGCTGGGGTCATTCATGTAGAGGATCCAATACCTAAAGGTATCGAAATACGTGAAAAAATAGATAAAGCTATGGTTAATCTTGCAAAGAAATGGCAACAAAAAGAATTCAAAGATAAAAAAGATGTAATTGAAATATTCAAAGAATATATGGAAGAGTTCAGGAAGTGCATAAAATGCTATGGCTGTAGAGAAGCTTGTCCCTTATGTTACTGTGAAGAATGTTCACTTGAATCAGAAACTCCTGAATGGTTTAAAAGAGGGGAGATTCCTCCATCACCCATTTTCCATCTTGAAAGACTACTTCACACTATAGATTCTTGTGTCAATTGTGGTCAATGTGAAGATGCCTGTCCAGCAGAAATACCTCTTACAAGAATATGGCATGAACTTAATTGTAGAGTCAAAGATATCTTTGGATACGTACCTGGGTCACATCTGAAAGCACCTTTAACACAAGGTCAGAGGTAGTTTCCTCAATTTTTTATTTCTTTTAAAAATTTTCCTTTTCCTACTCTTTCCATAACTGCAGATAATCTTTCCCTCTGTGGTTTTTCGGCATATTTACTGTATACATTTAGTACAGCATCGATTAACTCTAATATTTTATCTTCATTGTCAATGATTCCGATGTCTATTCCCTCAACAATTTCACGTCCTGATTTCCCGCCTATATATAATCTATATCCTTCATCTTTAACTTCTCTTCCTTCATTAGGACATGCATCAATGCATTTGCCACATCCTATACATAGATTATAATTTGTGTACGATGTTTCTCCTCTAATGTCGATTGCCTCAACTTTACAAACTTCTGCGCATCTTCCACATCCATTACATTTTTCTTCGTTTATAAGTGGATATCTAACTCCTGCTACTCCTATATCATGAATTTGTGGTCTTACACATTTATTTGGGCATCCACTTATTGCAATTTTGAATTTATAAGGTGAAGGTCTTTCTTTAAATTTATCTTCAATTTTTTGTGCAAGTTTTTTAGTATTTATTATACCACTTCCACAATTATCTTTTCCTGGACAGGCAAGGGTTGCTCTTACAAGAGGACCTTCTGACCCTGTTATCAGTCCTTCTTTCATTAACTCCAAAACCACATCTTCAACATCATACCCTGCTATGCCATGTATTTCAAATCCACCTCTATTTGTGATTTTTAAATTAGCATCATATTCCTTAACTATTTTTAATATTTTTTCGACTTCATCAATATCGTACCATCCACCTGGTCTTGCTCTAATCCGTATAAAGTATGTGCCATCTGCTCTTTTACTTACTCCTGGATAACAATCTGTCCAATAAAATGATACTTTTTTTCTTTTTCTTTTTTTGATTTCTTCTTTAAATCTTCTGATTTTTAAACTTTTTAATTTTTCAATTGATTCGATATCTACACCTTTTTTTAATTTTACAGCGTTTTTAATTTCCTCTCCTTTTTTTGTCCTTATTATTATCGTTGAATATCCTTCTGGACTTCCAACAGACCCTACTGAAACATCGGCCATTTCAGAATCAAAATCCCTACATATTTTACATCCAGAACATACATCCAATTCTTTTAGAGGAATTTCATGTTTCTCATTTTTAAGATACACAAGTAGTTTATTCCCCTTAATATCAAATTTTTCTACTTTCTCAATATCTATCCCATGTTTTTCCAAAGTTTCATAAAAAGAATCATGTTCAAATTTTTCCATGCAGAACAATCCAATTAAATATTTTATTTTTGGTAATGAAGTAGGTTTCCCATCTTTACCTAACTCTCCATCATATTTTGCTAAATATGGGAAATATTGGATTTTTCTTAACCCTTGTATTTGACAAGGCAATCCAACAACTGCCACTTCTTTACATCCAATCTCACTTGCTTTCTTGAGGGCATCTAATGTTGACACCGTATATTTTGACTTTGCAGATTTTTCAATGTCATCTGGATCTTTTATAATCCATGAAGTAGGTTTCCACAATTCATCTCCAACTACAATTGCCCCATCAATTTTTCTCTTTTTTAGCAAATACTTCAAGAAAGTTGATACTACTCCACCATCCTGACCTTTTACATCTCCTTTCCCATAAAAAAATTCTTTTTTGAAACTTTCTCTAATTTTGATTTGATATCCACCAGATGATACACGAGGACATATGTCATAACACATTCCATTTCCCTTTCTTAAACATTCTTCAATAAGTTTTGGATGATTCTCAAAATCCAATAGATCATTTGGACAAACTACAACACATGTTCCACACTTAGCACATAATTCTGTATCTACAATTTCATCTTTTAATTTCCATTCCCATTGATGTGTCATGAATATAGCCCCTATCAAGTTCGTATTCCATGGTTATTATTTCTGATATAAATACTTTTCAACTCTTGTTTCCTAATTTGCAAAAGACTTCTCACTAATAAAGTTAAATTTTTTGATTATTTTTGTTATGTGTTTGTGAAACACCGTATCTTTAACCTTTAGACCTCTGATGCCGGCAAGAAATCCCGAACATCCACAAGCCATTTTAAAAATTAGAATTTTTTACAAACATAATTTTTTCGTTTTTAAAAAGATTGTGAAAAAGATTCCTTTCTATCAGGGATTGAGAAATAAGAAAAGTATTTATATAGATGAAGTACAAAATTAGCATTTGTTCTAAAAAATATACACAACTCTTCTTTTACTTCCTCTTTCTCTCTCCAAAAATGCTCTAGAAATTAAGAAAACTATATATATCCTCTCATGCTACTTTTTTCATACGAGATGACTTCCCATACAATTACAAAGCTGAAAAAAACTGGTAGGTAGTTAAGAAGGTCTAAATACATTAAAAGGATTAAAAAATAAGTTAGGAGATTATATATCAGCATTTAAGACACTGTTGAGGGAATAGAGTAACCTTGATAGCCTGTTTAAGAAAATACTCTACTCAAAACTATTTCATATAGAGATATAGTCTCTGGGCAAGTTTTTTCTATAAAGCAAGGGAACATCTGCAAAAGTTGGGGAGTAATTCAAAAACAGAAAAGTATTTTAAGTTGAAAATTACATAAAAATTAAACATGCCAGGCCCAAAAGATGTAGAATTGCAAAGAGCAATTGGAATTTTAGCAGTGATCGTTGGAATATTAATGTTGATATATCCATTACTTGTAGGTTATTTAGCAGGAATATTTCTAATAGTATATGGAGTCGTCAAAATTTTTACATAACCTCCAGATTAATTTCAGTGATTCACCAGGTTCTAAAGCTCCAGCACGATTCTCCCTAAGTATCCTTTGAATAGAATAAAATCTAAGTCTTGGGAACCTCTTATGAACTTCATGTAGTAATGGACATCCAAACCGTGCTGGTAACTCTAAATCAAAATTAGACACTTGTTGTTTAATTTCATGTTTTGACATGCACAGCAAGGCAGGAAGAGATATTTTTACAATTCCATCCTCTAGAGAAATGGCACCATATCCAGTACTTAACAAATCACCGAAAACTAAAATTTTTATTCCTTTCTTTTTACAATATTTTTTTATCTTTTCATATATTTTTTTGGAACATCGTCCGCATGGGTGAAAACGACCTTTTAAACACTCCTCTATAAAATTTGAAAAATCGGTCTTTATGTATTTGTGTTTAACCTCTAAAGTACTACATAACTTTTCTATATTTTTTTTAAATATTTTTGGTAATATCATTGGTCCTGGATCTACTGTCACTGCTTCCACATCAAAACCTAAGTATTTCATCACAACTAAAGAAAAACTACTATCTACGCCACCAGAAAGAGCCACTAATACCTTTTCATTAGTTTCAAAGTTAGGTATGTTAAAGAGAGGTAACTCAGTTATTCTATTCTTCAAAAGATTTCTAATAATTTTTAAAGATTCTAGCCTAAGAGATTTTATAAGTTTATTTAATTTTTCCAATGATAGTTTCATCCTATATTTTTTTACAAGAAGATCTGAATAGGTCTCTACATGGACATGTTTAACATTTAATGTTTCTCTTAATTTACCTACTACCCATCCACCCTTTCCAATTACAAGTGATTTGTCGTATCTATCAGGCACTATAATAATTAATTCATTGTTTAATTTATCAAATATAATTTCTTTAATTTTAATTTTCTCTTTTTCATGTCCTATTTTTTCTCTTATATTTTCCACTAGCTTTTCAAACTCTTTTTTATTTATCATCCAAATCACAAATATTTCTGGCTATGAGTAAAATTTTTTAATTTATTTATATTTAGTTATTAAAAAAGAAAAAATTGTGAAAAACAATGTCCATAAAATCTTTAATATTTGGTGAAGAAGTAAGAGATGGAAAGATAGATGAAAATGTAATATTAGGTTATGAATATAAAAAAGGTAGTAAACCACCAATAATTGGTAAAAAACCATTGATTAGAGCCAACACTATAATTTACAACGATGTAGTAATAGGTGACAACTTACAGACAGGTCACAATGTATTGATAAGAGAAAAAACAAGGATAGGAAACAATGTATTGATTGGAACAAATACAGTTATAGAAGGCTATTCAAAAATTGGAAACAATGTACGAATACAATCAAACGTTTATATTCCTAAAAATAGTTACATAGGTAACGATGTTTTTATAGGACCTTGTGCATGTTTTACAAATGATAAATATCCTTTAAGAGTTAAGTACAAACTTAAAGGACCTAAAATACAAAGAGGAGTTACAATTGGTGCCAATTCAACATTTTTATCAAATATAGAAATTGGTGAGGGAGCTATGGTAGCTGCTGGAGCTGTAGTAACTAGAGATGTACCTCCTTGGTCTTTAGCAATAGGAGCACCTGCAAAGATAAAACCATTGCCAAGAAAGCTTAGAACCCTAAACAAAGTTCCAAAAAATTTCAATGATTTAAATTCTTTATGAATTTCTCAGATTTTATTCAATGTATATTGCTGGTTTGTAAGGTTCTGCCATTTTTGATTTGTTTTTTGGATCATAATCAGGTTTTTTATGTATAACTATTTTTGCATTCACTTCTTCCTCAATATAGTCTTTGGCTTCCTTAAATACTTTGTATTCATCTATATAACCAACATATTCTTTTTTTGCTATTTCACTAATACTTTTCTTTATGAAATTCACAATTTCCTTTTTATCGCCTTCAATTTCTGACAATGCTTTAGGAATTATAGTTCCTAAGTCCTTTCTATCACTACTACTTATCATATCATATATTTTGTATTTCCACTTTGGAGATATATAGATGTGAACCTTTTCTGGTTTTTTTCTAATTATTTTCTTGATTTCTTTGATATCTTTTATAACTTCTTCTACAATCTCTTCAGACTTTTGTATTTTCTTGTCAATAAATTCTTCTTTGGGTTCTGGCCATTTAGAAACTGAAATTAACCCATTACCACCATATTTTTCCCATATTTCCTCTGCAATATGAGGTATGAAAGGTGCAACCAATTTTACCCATACCTTCATCACATATCTTAAAATTTCCTTGGTTTCTTCCAATTCAATCCATGGTTTTACTCGTTTTAAGTAATGATCAACATCTTTTCTAAATAAGAAAAATCCTTCTTGTAAAGCCTTCCTAGTTTGAAATTTCTCCAGAGCTTCTGTAACATTTTTTATTCTTTGGTTAACTTGACTTAATATCCATTTATTTATAAATTTTTTAGGCCTGATTTCCAATTTATTTTCAAAATTAAGTCCTATTTTTTCATCAATTTTTTCATATAGTTCAAAAAATTGTTCAATTCTCCTTTTAACACCAATAACTTCTTTTTTTCTCCAATCAAAATCTTGCCATGGCTCTGCTGAAGACATTAAAAACATTCTTACAACATCTGCACCATATTCTGAAATTGCCTCTGACAGAGTTACTATATTTCCTTTTGAAGATGACATTTTTTGTCCTTCAAGGAGACCCATACCAAAAACAACTATGCCTTTTGGCCATTTATCTTCTGGAAATATTGCTGAATGGTGAAATATATGAAATGTTAAATGATTACCTATCAAATCTTTTGCAGATAATCTCCAATCAAGAGGATACCAATATGCAAATTCTTCATCTGGATTATTTAAGAAAACTTCATCAAAGTATTCACTATTTAATTCTTCAGGATCTTTTTCTTTTATTTTATGAGCTATAGTATAATATGCCATGTAGATAGTTGAATCTGTTAATGGTTCTACAATCCACCTTTTGTCCCAGGGTAATTTTGTTCCTAATCCTATTTTACGTGCGCATGCCCAATCTTTTAACCATTTTATAAAGTATTCAATATTTTGTCTAATTTCATCTGGTACTATCTTCATCTGATTTAAGCAAGATAATGCTTTATTTTTCCATTCTTCATTTGAATATTTGAGGAACCATTGATCTTCCATTATTTTAACAACGCAGTTAGCACCACATCTACAGATTACAGGAATTTCAGAAAATTCATAAAGTTTATCAGCTTTACCTTCCTTACACAACCTCTCAATTATTTTTTCCCTAGCCTCTGAAACAGGTATTCCATCATATTCTTCAACTTTCATTATTCCTTTATTGTGCTCAACTTTGTAAATTTCATTGGTAGCCTTTTCAAGCTTAGGATCATTTTGATCCTTGACATTTAATTTATCTACTATATCTTTGGCAGGTAATTCTCCAAATCCTTCTACTTCTATTACTGGCACTGGTTTTATGGATGCCAGCATTTCTTTATCTAATTTATATTCAGCTATTATGTCATCGTTATTTTTTAAATCTCGTAATGCAACATAATCAGCTGGAGCATGAGCCGGAACTGAAAAAACTACTCCTGTACCAAATTTGGGGTCCACGAATTCTGCTGGCAATATAGGATGATCTTTTTTTGTAATGGGGTTTTTAACATGTTTTCCTATAAGTTCCTTTGGATTTACGTCTTCTAAAATCTCTATATCTTTCTGATGAGAAATATTTTCATAAGATTCTTTACTTATTATCCATTTTTCGTTTCCTACTTTAACTTTAATATACTTTGAATCAGGATTTAACCAAATATTAGTTGTACCAAAAATTGTTTCTGGTCTAAATGTTGCAGCAACAAGATAAGAGTCATCTATTTTAAATTTTAAAAGTGTTAACTCAACAATGTCTACACCTTCACCTTCCAGTAGATCATGATCGCCAACTGGGTTTTGACATTCTGAACAATATTTCACAGGATGTGTACCTTTTCTTATCAATCCCATTTCTTTTAATTTTTTCATTTGCCATTCTATGAACTTTTGATAATGTGGATCAGTAGTTTTGAATTCTCTTCTCCAATCTATAGAATATCCCATTTTTTTCATGATTTTTTTGTATTCTTTGCTGAAATACTCAACTATATAATGAGGATCTGAAAATTTCTTTAGTTCATCTTCTGGAACTTTATGAACTTCTTTATAAGTTTTTAATGTCCATGGATCCTTACGTTCTATTCTTTTAGCAATGCCTACCACAGGTGCGCCAGTTACATGCCAAGCCATTGGAAAAAGTACATTGTAACCTTGCATCCTTTTAAATCTTGCATACACATCAGGAACTGTGTATGTTCTTCCATGTCCTACATGCATTGCACCACTAGGGTAAGGATATGCAACTGTTATGAATATTTTCTTCTTATCATTAGGATCTGCTTCAAATATTTTTGATTCTTCCCATATTTTTTGCCACTTCTTTTCTATATTTGTGAAGTCCACGAAATCACCGCCATGTTTATTTTAATGATTCTTTTAACCATTTAGCATACTCTTCTGTAAGAGTTATAATTGGAATTGCTAATATACATGGATTTTCATAACTATGGATTTCTTTAGTTTTGTTTATCACATCTTGTATTTTAGATACTAATGTTTTAGCAATGACAACAGCTTCTACATCTTTTTCAATTTCACCTTCCCACCAATATATCGATTCTATTTTAGGTATTATATTCACGCATCCAACTAATTTTTCTTTAACTAAAGTGTTGCCAATCTTTTTTGCTTCATCTACATCTTTTGCAGTTATATATACAATTGCAAACATTTTCTCACCAGATACGTGCCACTTCAGGTGGATTTAGCTTATGTTCTGCATTTTTAATCATTTCTTCAACTCTTCCTATTGTTTTTAATGGTATTCCTAATTTTTCATGGATCTCATGATTTTTCAATTTTTTTTCAACCATCAAAAATAATATTTTGTCCAATGTTTCATAATCAAGACCTATTTCATCTTCATCTGTCTGTCCTCTCCACAATCCAGCACTTGGTGGTTTTTCAATGATTTTTTTTGGGACGCCAAGTTCATAAGCAATTTTTCTCACCTGAGTTTTGTAGAGATCACCTATTGGCAATATATCTACACCACCATCTCCATACTTAGTAAAATATCCTATCAACAATTCACTTTTGTTTCCTGTACCTGCAACAAGACTATTTAAAGAATTAGAATGATAATACAGTATAGTCATTCTTACTCTTGGTCCTAAATTAGCTATTGCTATTTTGTTTCCTTTATGTTTACACATTGACCTAAATTTTTTTAAAATGGGTTCTATATTTATTATTTCATAATTTATTCCAAGATTTTTTGCAATAGATATAGCATCCTTTACATCTTCCTCTTTAGTAGTTTCACTGGGCATTATAAGCCCAAATACATTTTTAGATCCAAGCGCTTTTTTTGAAAGATATGCAACAACACTTGAATCTATACCACCACTCAAACCTAAAACTACGCCGTTAGCACCAGCTTCTTCTACCTTTCTAGATATAAAATTTTCAATTTTATTTATAACTTCAGAATACTCCATTTCAAACACTAAAGACCCTCCACAGAAAACTAACAAATTTTAAAAAACAACAGATGATAACAAATAATTACTATTTCATTGTATTTACCAAACTTTATTTAAATTTAACTACTTATCATTAGAATTGGAGAGATAAAATGTTGAGTAAAATTAAAAAAGAAATGAACCAAATGATAAAACCTATAGCTGAAAGAACAAATCTTCACCCTGATTATATAACCATCCTTGGATTTATTTTAGCACTTATTGCTGGATATTTATTTGCAACAAAAAATTTATTTTTTGCAGCAATAGTTTTGGGAATAAGTGGATTTTTAGACATGTTAGATGGTGCAGTTGCAAGAATCAAATTTAGACCCACCCCATTCGGAGAATTCTTAGATTCTGTTATGGATAGATTTTCAGATGCAGCAATTGTTTTAGGAATAACCTTTGGAGGATTTATAAATTGGATTTTAGGAATTTTTCTTTTACATTCTTTTTTCACCATAAGTTATGTTCGCGCAAAGTCTGAGAGTATAGGTGTAAATTGTGAAATAGGAATTGCTGAAAGGCCTGAAAGATTGATTATTATATTTATAGCTTCTATTTTAGGAGAATTTGTAAACTTAAAAATAATGACAATATTTATGATATTCCTCCTCCTGATATCATATATAACTGTCTTTCAGAGAATTCACCACACTTGGAAAGCGGTGAAAAAATAATGAAATATAAGGAAAGAATTTACAAAGATATAGATTTATTTGAGGAAGTTTTAAAAGATCTAAAAGTTATAGAGCTTAATGAAAAAGAAAGAAAAATAATAGACATTGCAAAAAGATATAAAAAAGATGCAATTTTTTATTTAAAAAAGAAAGATTATTTAACATCTTTTGCGTGTATAAATTATGCACATGGATTAATAGATTCTTTAAGATTTCTTCATGGGAGATTAGAATGAAAAAAATAAAAAATTTATTTTATAGGGAATCAGAAGTCGAAAAATTTGTTGAGAAACATGTGGAATTAGTTGGCGAATGTTATGAAAAACTTAAACTTTTGATGGAAAACTTTTATGAAGGAAATTATGATGAAGTAGAAAAATTGGCCAAGAAAATATCAGAATTGGAAAGAGAAGCAGACGAAGTTAGAAGAAAAATGGAATTAAAATATTATTCAGGTGCATTTTTACCATTTGACAGAGAGGATAGAATATTACTTACAGAAAAAACAGATAAAATAGCTGATACAATAGAATCTGTGGCGTTCTCGATATCTTTAAGTAAAATAAGATTTCCGAAAATTCTTAAAAAAAATTTCAGGGAATTTATAGATGCTATAGATAAAACATTAAAAGCATTTGAAAAGAGTATGGAAAACCTCGATAAAGATTATGGAGAAGCCATTAAAAAAGCACATGAAACAGAAAAACTAGAAGAAAATGCAGATAAAGTTGAGAGGAAAATTATTAAAAAATTATTCAAACTCTATAAAAATAAAAAAATAGGAACAGTAAAACTACTGGGACTTAAAGAAATAACAACAAAACTAGGTCATATAGCTGATCAAGCAGAAGATGCATCCGACCGTGTACTCATAATTGCAGCGAAAATTAGAGGCTAAAAATTTTGTGATAAGATGGGAAAAATCGATGAAGCCATAAAAGATCTTAGATATTTACTTGATAGAGGATATAGGAAAACTATTGCATTAAAATTTGTTGCTGATCATTATTTACTTTCAAAAAAAGAAAGAAATTATCTTTCTAGACATGTTTTTTCCAGGAGGAAAATTAAGGAAAGGAAATCTAAAATTATTAAATTAAAAAATATTAAAAACAAAAAACTTCTTATTGATGGTTACAATGTGTTGATAACAGTGGAAAATATTATTAGGAATTCAAAGGATATATTCATTGCCCAAGATGGATTTTTAAGGGATTGTAGTGCTGTATTTGGAAAACATAAGATATCTACTACTACATATAAAGCTCTCAAAGCTATAATAACTACTTTAAAGAAATATCAACCTAAATATGTTGTATTTTATCTTGACAAAAATGTAAGTTTTAGTGGTGAATTAGCAAAAAGAATTAGGGCTTGCATGTCAAAACACAAAGTCAATGGAGAAGTTATTTTATCTAATAAAGTAGACTATATTTTAAAAAAAGAAGGTAAGAAAGGAAACGTTGTTGCAACAAGCGACAGCGTAATTATAGACAATGTCAAACAAGTTGTAGATATTCCTAAAGAAATTTTAAAATGTTCAAACACTTTACTTTCTTAATCCTCTATGTCCTCAAATCTATCTTTCAATTTTTTAAGTACATCTGGTAAAGTTGTATATTCCATCTCATCACTAGGTAACCTATGTGGCTCAAATGGCCCATGACGCCTCATATATTCAGATATATTTGCTGCTAATCTCCTTGAACGCTCAAAGATAGGGTCATCAAACAAATCGATAGGTCCTATTAATTTACATTCAGATATTTGGAAACCTAATGCCATAACACGTGGTGGTCCATCAAATCTTGTTGGAACTGCATCTTTTTCAGATACTGGCATTAAAGGACCATTATGTGATCCTCTCATCCATCCTCCAACTAGATGTGGTTGGGCAAACGCTTCTAATATTTCACCAGTTGCTGGAAATCCTGATTGTGCCCTAACTATTGCCACAGGGTCATCTTTTCCTATGTATTTCCCTGCTATTAAGTTTAATCTTTCAGTGCTTACTGAGGCAGCTATTTCATCATCTTTCTTCCTGTAGATTTTCTTTATCACATATCTACTAATTGATCCTAAAAGAGCAAGTAAATCATACATCTCTTCTGGACATGACATCATCACTCTTTTGTGGTCTATCACATCATATACCTCAAATTTATATCCTTTGTGTAGAGAAGGATCAATAACTAAACCAGCTGTGTTAAATGGATCAGCAAATATTCTGAAGAGTGGTAAATTAAATGCTCCTGGCTCTGTTTTATCACAACAAAACACAACTACAGGGTCACTAGGTCTTTCTTTAAACTCCATTTCTGCACATCCAGGTCCTAAACCCTTTACATTACCTGAAAAAGTGTCAGATAGTAAATCTTGTCCAGCACCATATAATTTCATCTTTTTAGAAACTTTAGTTGCTTCCTTGAATGCTTCCCATGCAGTCCTATGCACCTCTTCATCATCTTCTCCTCTTCTATGTGTCATTATAAGGTTTACATCGTCACCACAATTTGTGACATAAAAGTCCTCTATAATTCCATCTTCCTTTGCCTTTGACAGTACTTCTCTACATTTGTCTTTAAGGGCTTTATGTGCAACAACATGTCCAGCTACACTTCCAATATCTGCCTTTATAACACTAATAGTCGTTTTCATATAATCCCTCCAAATTTGTTTTACAATTTTTTAAGAATTTAAATTTTTTTATGATAATAGGTCTTTTTCCAATATATGAAGGAATGCACAAGGATCAGAAACCACTCCTAAAGCTTGATGACTACCTCTATCCTGAAGTCTAGTCACAACATAGGGATTCATATCCACACAAACAGTTTTAACTCTGGCAGGTAAAATATTACCTGTGGCAATACCATGTAACATTGTAGCTAGTATTATACACATATCTGATTTTTTAGCATATTTACGCATTTCATCCTGTGCTTCCATGACATCAGTTATTGTATCTACAAGTGGTCCATCATCTCTTAAAGATCCTCCTATCACGTATGGAACATTATTTTTTACACATTCATAAAATACTCCCTTATTTATTATTCCCTTTTCAACAGCTTTTTTTATGCCCCCTGCCTTTGATATTTCATTTATAGCAACTAAATGACTTTTATATCCGCCTTTTACAACTTTAGCTCTATCATTCATTCCCAAAGTTGTTTTAAATAATGCATATTCAATGTCCATTGTTGCAAACCCATTTCCACAAAACAATGCATCTACATAGCCTTCCCTTACGAATCTTTCTAAAATTCTATGTGCTCGGGTATGTGCAATTGCAGTACCAACAACCCAGACAATCTTTCCATTATTTTTCTTTATTTTTTTCATTTCTTTGGCAATCACTTTTGAATAATAATCTAATGGTTTTTCTGGTGAAACTTCACTTTGCATGAAACCAAAAATTTCTCTACTCCTTTCTTTTTCTAAAGGTATTACTTTTATTCCTTCATATCCAACAACTACTTCCTCTCCTTTCTTAACCAATCCCATCCTTTTACAAACAGGTATTTTTTCTCCATTTTCTTCTTTAATTACTATAACACAGTCCATCTCAATATCTCTAACTTTTTTCCATTCTCCATTTATCCTTACATAAGTTGGTAAATTTGTAGTGGCATAAAAATTGTCTGGTAAAACCCCATCTTTTGGTGCTTTTTTTGTTTTGACTTCTTTTGTTGGAACTATCGCACCTAATTGTTGAATTTCACCTAAAATTTCATCTATATTTTCACCTTTAACTATGAGTCTCGCATAACTCTCATCTTCATTTGTTTTTCCAACATCAAGCTTTTCTATTTCAAAATCCCCACCCATCATTATTATTTTATCCAAAACTTGTGACAGAATATTTGAATCTATTATATGGCCTTTTAATTCCACAACCTCAAATTCCAAATTATTACCTCCTTATCACTTATTGAAGATTTCAATCATTCGATTTATTGCACTTTTAGCTTTTTTGGCAATCTTTTTTGGAACTTTGACTTCATATTTTTCTTCTATCAATGAATTCCTTAATTTCTTTAAACTATGATACTTCATTTCTTCACAAATTGCTTCCTTATATGCAGGAATTGCCTTTTTATTAGGTACTTCTCTCTCTATTCTAGTACATAAATCAACTTCAGTGCCAATGATGAATTCTTTTGAATCAGATTCCATAGTTCTTCTTATCATTCCACCTGTACTTAAAATATGGTCAGCTAACTCCTGAACTTCAGGGTCACATTCTGGATGAACAAGAATTTCAGCATCCGGATATTTCTCTTTTAAACGTATGAAATGTTCAGGCTTAAACATTTTATGTACATAACAATGCCCATCTTCAGGCACAGGTATAATTTTTTTGTCAGTATTTTTTGCAACATACATGGCTAAATTTCTATCAGGTCCAAATATTATAGTATCTTCATCCAAACTATTTACAACCTCAACAGCATTTGCAGATGTACATATAATATCTGCTTCTGCTTTTGCCTCCGCTAAAGTATTTACATATAAAACTACAGCTGCATCAGGGTATTTTTTCTTAGCTTTCTTAATATCACTTACTTTAAGCATGTGTGCCATCTGACATTCAGCAGCAGGGTCTGGTATTAATATTTTTTTATCAGGGCTCAAAATATACGCTGTTTCAGCCATAAAATCAACGCCACAAAATACTACCATGTCTTTATCTTTTATTTTAGTTATTTTTAAACAAAGTTCTAAAGAATCACCTATAAAATCAGCTATTTCCTGTATCTCTTTAGGTTGGTAATTATGTGCAAGTATGATAGCATTTTTTTCTTTTTTAATTTCCTCTATTTCTTCCTGTATTTCCACAAAACCCATCCCCTTAATAACTTTTTATTAATATACAATGTGTTATCCATGCTGCATCTTTTCTTCCAGGAGGATAACATGTTATAAGCAATAAACGTGGTTTACCACCATGTTCAAATCTTATTGGATTATTTTTGTAATCCCATCTTATATCCTCACCATTTGAAACAACTACATAGATATATTTCCTTGAACGTGTATAATCATAAACTATAACTTCGTCTCCTGGTGACAACTCACCAATTCTTTTAAAAGGTCCAGAAAATAATGTCCTATGACCTAAAAGTGCACATTCTCCGTTTTCACCTAATCCTGCACTTTCTGGATAATGATACACAGTGTTATAATCATTTACCGATGTTTCTTTTATTAGACAATCTAGACCAATCTTTGGAATTACTAATCTTCCAATTACATTTCGTTGTGGTACAGCATATATACTAGGAGATGAAAGGCGCTGATTTCCATGTTCTTTAACAATTTCTTTATATTTTATAATTTTTTGATGATTTAAATAAGCTTTTAAAAAAATGAAGGAGGCGAAAATAAAAGATATAAATAAGATTAAAAAAGCATAGACTCTATAATTCATTTTGTCCACCTTTAACTTCATTAATTGTTTTTTTAACAATTTCTGCTAACAATGATTTATGGACGTCTATTTTAGAAGGATGTTTACTCCATACAACAATTCTATACTTTGTAGTGTCGTCTTTTACTTCTTCCACAAGAATTTTAGGTTTTGGATTATCTAAAGCCCATCCCATATTCTTTATTTCTTGTCTTAATTTTCTCTTTAATTCGTTAATTTTAATATTATTTGAAATTTCTATTGGTAATTCTATTCTTCTAACTCCTGCTTTTGTATAATTGATATATGCAGACTTTGAAAATAAAGAATTAGGCACAACAACAATTTCATTATTGGAAGTAAGTATTATTGTATTTCTAATTCCTAATTTTATAACCTTTCCTTTTTTATCTGTTATTTCTATTATGTCACCTACTTTAAAACTTTTATCTAAAAGTATAAACATTCCAGAAATAAAATTAGATAAAGTATCACGAGCTGCAAAACTTATTGCTACGCTTAATATACCTAAACTTAATATGATAGCAGTTATATCTATTCCAAATATCCTTAAAACAACTATTGCAGTAGCAAAATATATTCCATACTTTGTAATATCTAAAATTATATGAACTGCTGTAATGTCTAACTCCAGATCTTTTCCAGCCTTTCTTATGAAATGTGAGAAAAGTCTAACAAGGAAAACCGCAACAATTATGGTTAATAATGATAAAATACAATTTTTCAGTAATATTTCAAAGTTGATCTTAATCATTAAACTTCAACTCACTTCTTGGAATTGTTTCTTCATTTATTTCAAGTATTCTTCTTTTTATTTCTCTTATCTCTTTCCTTACTATTGTAATTGACATCAAATCCTCTGCAACTATTGATTTTTTAAATATTTTTTTTGCGTCATTTTCTATTTTTTTTGCTTCTCTATATCTTGTACTTAAGTGCGTTAACACAAGATACTTAACATTGGCTTCTTTAGCTATTTTAGCAGCGTCTTTTGCAGTTGAATGACCAGTTTCCAACGCTTTATTTTCTTTTCCAGCTTCAAATGTAGAATCATGAATTAATAGATCAGCATCTTTAGCAAATTCAATCATTTTTTCATGAGGAACTGTATCTCCAGAATATACAACTTTTATCCCCTTTCTAGGTTTTCCAAGTACTTCCTCAGGTTTTACGATTCTGTCTCCAACTTTTACAGGTATGCCTCTGTGCAATTTGCTGAATGCAGGTCCTGGTTTCACTCCTAATTTTATTGCTTTCTCTCTTAAAAACCGTGGTCTTTTTTTCTCTTCGATAGAATAGGAATAGTTTTCAGTAGTATGTTTTGTTTTAATACATTCTATTTTGTATTTTTCATTTTCAAATACTATTCCTTCATTTTTAATTTCCTTTACATTAATGTCAAAATCAATAGAAAATTCACCAAGTTTCATCATTGCTTCCTTTACTTCTTTAATACCTGGTGGTCCATATATAGTTAATGGTTTCTTTCTATTTCTAAAGCCCATAGATTGTATTAAACCAGGAATGCCTAAAATATGGTCTCCATGTAAATGTGAAATAAATATTCTTTTAACTTTCATTGGACTTACTTTTGCTATTGCCATTTGCCTCTGAGTACCTTCCCCACAATCAAATAAAAATATTTCTCCAAATCCTTTAATTGCTATACTTGCATGATTCCTATATTTGGAAGGTACTGCAGATGATGTTCCTAAAAATACAACTTCCATCATATATATATCTCCTCCAATGAAAATATCTCTAAAATATGATGATTGAATATTTGAAGAAATACATAATGGAAGATATTGGTGTCGAAGATATTACAACTAATTCAATTATCAAGAAAAATATGAAAGCTAGCGCAAAAATACTTGCAAGAGAGGAAGGAATAATAGCTGGTGTTAGGATAGCTGAAGAGATTTTCAAAGATTTTAATTTAGAATGTATAACTTATAAAGATGACGGTGAAAAAGTTGCTAAAGATGAATGTGTGATGCGTATTAAAGGAAATGCACGCAAGATTCTAACATTGGAAAGAAGCGTATTAAATATAATGATGAGAATGAGTGGCATTGCTACCATTACAAATAAAATTGTCAATAAAGTTAAAAGTGTAAACCCAAAAGTAATAGTTGCATGTACAAGAAAAACAACTCCAGGCATGCAATGGTTAGAAAAATTAGCAGTGAAAATAGGTGGTGGTGACACTCATAGATTCAGGTTGGATGATTGTGCAATGATAAAGGATAATCATTTAGCCTTGGTGGGATTGGAGAAGGCAATGAAAATGTTGAAGAAGAAAGTAAGTTTTACAAAAAAAATAGAAGTTGAAGTTGAAAACATAAATGATGCAATTTTAGCTGCCAAACTAGGGGCGGATATAATTCTTTTAGACAATATGTCTCCAAAAGAAATTAAAATGGTTATTAATGAATTAAAGAAAAGAAATCTAAGAAATAAAGTTATATTAGAGGCTTCCGGAAATATTAAACCAAACATAGTTCAGGATTATGCACGTACAGGTGTAGATGTAATTTCATTAGGATTTATAACACATTCAGCTCCAGCTTTAGATCTTAGTTTAGAAATTGAAAAAGATCTCTACTAAATTTTTTATTATTGCAGTATCATGTTTTACTTTTAAAATATTAAAAAAATTCATTAAAAAGAAAGATTAAACTAATTATGGTGACAAAGATGGTTAAGTTATCAAAGAAAATTATAGAAATGTTTAATAATGAATATTGTGATAAGAATAAACCCTTAATATGGGTTGCAACTACCGATAATGAGGGAAATCCACATCTGGCTCCAATTGCTTTTCTAAAGTTATAAATAAAAATAAGATACTAATTTCTATAAATTTTGCTAAAAAAACATTGGAAAATATAGAGAATGGTTCAAAAGTAGCTGTAGCTTCAGCAATTTACTATGATGGATATCTTGTGAAAGGACCTGCTTCAGTAATAAAAGAAGGAAAATATTTTGATGAAGTAAAAAGCATGGTAAAAGAAAGGTTTGGAGAAAAAATTAAACCACAAGCTGCAATATTAGTCGATGTAGAAGAAGTATATTCTCTAAAACCAAAACCAGGAAAAAAGAAAATAAAATTATGAAAATAGAAGAATTAGATGTTATTGAAAGTGTTTATGAATTAAAAATAGAGAATAGAGAAAGTTTAGAAAAAGAAATTTTAAAAAAGGTTAAAAAAGGCTATGATATATTGTTTCTCTGCACAATAGTTAACTCATGGATAGCCCAGAATTATAAACCTAATCTTAAAAAAATTGAGGTTCCACTAGATATCATCAAAAATTATAATAAAATTTAGTATAACCTAAATTTGTACACTAAAAAATTTTTAGTAATCTTTATATTTTGAGGCTTATCAGTCATTAATAGGTGATTATCATGACATTATTGAGGAAAAGGGAAGAAGAAGTTATAAGAGAAGATAGCATAGATAAAGAGTTTGCAGAAAAAATAAAAGAAGTTGGTGCAGATAGTGTTGAATATTGTTTCCAATGTGGAACATGTACTGGTTCATGTCCTTCAGGAAGAAGAACAGCTTACAAAGTTCGTCAAATTATAAGAAAATTAAACATGGGAATGAAAGAAGTACTTGCAGATCCAACACTTTGGATGTGTACAACTTGTTATACTTGTCAAGAAAGATGTCCAAGGCGAGTAAAAATTGTGGATGCAATTAAATTGGCAAGAAATGAGGCTGCTAAAGAAGGATATATGGCTGACAGTCATAGAGCTGTTGCATCATATGTTATAAAGACAGGGCATGCTGTTCCTATAGATGAAGCCACACAAAAATTAAGAGATGCTGTAGGCATTGGTAAAATACCTCCAACAACACATGAAGATAAGGAAGCTTTAAAAGAAGTCCAGGAGATTATAAAACAAACGAAATTTGATTCATTAGTTAAATTTAATTGGGAAAAAGGAGAATTAGAATAAAAAGGTGATAAAATATGAAGTTTGCATATTTCCTTGGATGTATAATGCCAAACAGGTATCCTGGTATAGAAAAAGCAACAAGAGTTGTTTGTGAAAAAATTGGAATTGAATTAGTTGACATGAAAGGAGCATCTTGTTGTCCAGCACCTGGTGTTTTTGGATCATTTGATAGAACTACCTGGGCAAGCATTGCAGCAAGGAACATAACTATTGCAGAAGAAATGGGTTTAGACATAATGACAGAGTGTAATGGATGTTTTGGATCATTATTTGAAGCAAATCATTTACTAAAAGAAGATAAAGAAATGAGAAATAAAGTTAATAACATTCTTTCAAATGTAAATAGAGAATTTAAAGGAAAAATTAAGGTAAGACATCTCGCTGAAATTTTATATAATGATGTGGGCCTCGATAAATTAAAAGAATTCATTGTGAATCCACTTGATGGTCTCAATGTTGCAGTGCATTATGGTTGTCACTTCTTAAAACCAAGCGATGAATTAGGCATTGATAATCCAGAAAATCCAAAAATACTAGACGAACTTGTTGAAATTACTGGTGCAAAATCAATAGATTACAAAGATAAGATGATGTGTTGTGGTGCTGGTGGTGGTGTAAGATCCAGAGATCTAGAAGTTGCTCTTGACTATACAAGAGAAAAAATAAACAATATGCTAGATGCAGGCGCTGATGTAATAGTGAATGTATGTCCATTCTGCCACTTACAATTCGATAGGGGTCAAATAGAGATAAAAGAAAAATTTGGAGAAGAGTATAACCTTCCAGTAATGCATTTAGCACAACTTTATGGAATTGCAATGGGACTTGACATTAAAGATATAGTGATAGATGCTCACCAAGTTAAAGTAGATCCAGTAATAAAGAAAATTGAGGAAGCATTTAAAGAACAAGACATTATTACTGGTGGAGAATAATTTTTTTCCTTTTTTTATTTTTTTTTAAAGAAAAAAATTAAGGCCTAAGGCCTAAAGAATTTTGCATATATGGCTCCAGTTGCTATTGCCAATGCACCAAGTAATAATGGAGCAAGTGGTGCACCTGTTTCTTTTGTTGGAACTGTTGTTTGTCCTGGATATGTTTTATTAGATATTGGTGCACGATATTGATATGCTTGTGTAACTTCTTTAAAAGCTCCAACAGTGGTTTTACTACCAGTCCATTTATAAGTGTATGTAAAACTCTTAGTCTCTTCAGGATAAAATTTAACATCCCAATATGCAATTTCTGAACCAGGCAATGATGATTTATCTATTAATGCAGGAGGATCACTACATACTAACTTTGAATTTATAGGTACTATAGGTGCTCTGATTATGCCACTTACAGCTTCATCA
The DNA here is from genome assembly GCF_055392295.1 of Methanothermus sociabilis. Classification (NCBI taxonomy): domain Archaea; kingdom Methanobacteriati; phylum Methanobacteriota; class Methanobacteria; order Methanobacteriales; family Methanothermaceae; genus Methanothermus; species Methanothermus sociabilis. The sequence continues at coordinate 403,356 of NZ_AP042467.1, forward strand.
ACCATGTTTTCAGCTTTAAAGAAAAATGTACCTCTCCATCCTACAATTTGTAAGTCTGGATTCAATGATTCTAATTCTTCTGGCATAAACCAACTTGTATAAAGACCTGGTTCACTAACAAGTGGCCAATATGCATTACTAGGAAGCATGCCCTCTGGTAAAATACAACTACCCTTTTCTCCAAAAGGGCCTTTAGCAGCTAGTACAAATGTAACTGTCTTTGTTTCTTTAGGGCCAATTCTCCACCCATAATCTCCTCCAAGGTCTGGATAACTTGTCCTAATCATTTTGTCTGCTTTTGGATAAGTATCAACAATTACCCATTTTATTTCCCCATTTAATCTACCTTCTGCTGTGTACCTTTGACTAATTTTGAAATAATATGGTCTGTTGGCATTATTTTTTACTGTTACTGTTACAATACAGGATAAACTATGTAGAAGCACATTGGGCTTGCCTTCAATCCATTTTTCTTTACCAACCCAAGCAGTTGTATTATTTTGTTGTGCATAATTAGTTTTAATGCAATACATTGAAAATCCTACTACCAATATAGCTAAAATAAAGTAAAATATTTTCTTTTTCATTTATATCACTCTTTTAATTTATAGACAAAGGTATTTGTTTTTTAGACCTTAATAAATTTTTTGCTAATATTAATCTAGTATTCTTTCTATTGGTACAATAAGTATGTCCCTTGCTCCTATTCTCTTTAATTCATTTACAACTCTGAATACTTCATCTTCATCAACAACCGCATGTACTGCAACCATATTATTATGCAAAACTTTTGAAACTGTGGGACCTGTCATTCCTGGTACAATTTTTTTTACTTCTTCCACTTTTTCTTCTTCGATGTTTAACATTATCAGTTTTTTGTTTTTTGCTTCAACAACGCCTTTCAAAGCCGTCCTTATCTCTTCAATTGTTTTATTTTTTTCTTTGTAACTTTCTTTATTTGCTATCAATCTAACAGAGCTTTCTAGAATAGTATCAATAACTTTTAGTCTATTCATTCTTAAAGTTGTACCAGTACTTGTTAAATCTACAATAAGATCTGCAACTCCTATTAATGGAGTTACTTCAGTTGATCCACTAACTTCAACAATTTTAACATCAATTCCTAATTTGTCAAAATATTCTTTAGTTAATTTAGGAAATTCTGTTGCAACTGTTAATCCGTTTTTCAGGTCTTTTTTTGATTTAATTTTTGAATTTTCAGGAGATGCTAACACTAATTTAGCTTCACCAAACTTTAAATCATCTAAAATTATAACATCACGATTTTTTTCTAAAATTAAATCAAGCCCTGTTATTCCTACATCTGCCGCTCCATCTGCTACAAATTCAGGTATATCAGCAGCACGTGTAAACATCACATCTATGTTTGGATGGTTTGTACGTGAAAATAATTTTCTTGTTCCAGTTTCTTGCATGAAAATTCCTGCATTATTTAATAAATCTATAGCTGGCTTGCTTATTCTTCCTTTAGATGGTAATGCAATTCTGACTTTTGAGTCTTCACGCTTTGTCAATTAAAAATCCTCCAATTTATTCAATTTGAAAATTCTGGTAATCACCATTGTATTTTCCAGATCCTTTAACCTTAACTAAAACAGCTTGTGCAAATCTTTCTCCTTTTTTTATCTTGTATATATATTCACCATGATTTACTATTAAAAAATACAACTTTCCTTCAAAACCAGGATCTCCAAGTGCTGTTCTGACATCTACAAAAGACCTAATAAGCGTTGAACGTGGAAAATATAACATTGCATAACCTCTTGGAATTTTTATTTTTTGAGTTTCAGCTAAATAAGCTTTACCAGGTTTCAATTCATATATTGGTCCTTCTATTTTATTTAATTTCGGTAAATTTTTTTCTTCATTTATTAAACTTGCAGCTGACTTCTGTTCATATAAATTTTTTAATCTTAGGTCAATCCCTGCTGGCTGTATATCTTTACTTCTAAAGATTTTCCTTAGCTCTTTTTCACCAATTATCATGAACTTTACACCTATGAATAATTTTTTGATAAGACAAATTTTCATAAAAATTAAAAAATTTTAAATATTTATTTAAGTGAACTATTTTTGAATAACTATAGTTAAATTTTTTAGGTGAATAAAATGTGTGAATCAAAAGTATATTTAAAAAATGGTGAATTACTAATGGATGACGTGATCTTGATAAAAGTAGATGGTGATGAAATTTACATGAAAGATATTTTGAATAGAGAAAACAAAATAAAAGGAAAAATTGTGGAGATTGACCTAGACAAACATGAAATTATTATAGAAAAAGAATAAAGAAAAAAAGAGAGGAATTATTTACTTGCAGGTATTATCAATGTTCTTTCACCGTCTGGCATGAATTCTCTTAATGCTCCTCTTGCAATTTCTTTTCTAGGCCATCTGAAGTCAAAGCTGAGATCGTTGTCTGCAAATGCAACCTTTATTAATGGATTGACAACGAAAGCATCCCCTCTTGCAGCATGTGGTGCTTGGGCTATACCTGCATATTCTGGTTGATGTCCAACATTCATTGCATAGTTTGGATAGTTAGGTCCACGTAATTCATGGACAAGGCCTTCATCACTTCTAATTGATAAGGAATTTGATGCTCCGCACTGATCTTGTAAATCATAACCATAAAATCCTAATCTTGAATGGCCTTCTTTATGTAATATCTGTGAAAGGTACCATGCATTGATTCCAGCATTTGAATTTCCAGTTGCAAATGCCGTTGAGCATCCTGCTGCTGCAGCAACGACTGCTGCTCTTTGTGAACCTCCAAAGTGATCCTCTAGAAGTGTTGGATATTCTTCATATTGTTCAAGACCATAAAGTGTAACTTCGGTTGCTATATCCTTAACAACTTCCATTGATGGTTTCACACCACAGAATCCATATTTGTCTTCTACATACTCTGCACCATAGTAAACAAAGTCATCTAAGATATCATCTGTATAGGTAGCACTTGCATATTGTGTGAATCCTACTCCTCCTGACATATAGGATCCTAACCATACCTGGTCATATAAAGTAGCTGCTGCACCTATAACCTCTAGAGAGATACGTGCAGGATCGTCACTAACTCTTGATGTTTGAATTATATCTGCAAACACTCCAAATGGAATTCCTCCAGGTTCATTAGGACCTCTAGCTCTTCTTGCTGGCAATATTGTACCCATTTCAATTACGTCTGCATGTTTAGCAGCGAATGAGAAATCTGCAATTGCAGCTTCACCAGCACATAATTTATATGCTGAAATAAAACTCATACCTATTTGCATTGCTGACCATCTTGAAACAGTTCCACCATCACAACATCTAACAACTATTGTTGGAACTCGATTAACTTGATATGTCCTATTACCTATGTATTTTTTAAGCATTTCTGCTTGTTCTTCGGGAAATTCTTTATTAATGTCTATAAGTACTCTTTTATCAAGTTCATCAGCTAACTCGTCATTCCCTGTGAATATTTTTGCATAACAATCGTCTACAAGTCCTGGATGTACTTCCACCATATGTTCTTGAACAACTGCTCCACCTGGTAATGCATGATTAATTGTTTCCATATATTCATTGATAGTCTCTGGTGTAACTTCTACACCAAGTCTTTTTTCGAGAACTGCATGAGCAGTATCCATTCCAACAATTACAGTTCTCTTTATATCATCTACCATCTGTTGAATTGCAGCATTATTTACAAAGTGTAAATCATCTCCTTCAACATATGCATCTGTACCTGAAATTCTATATGCCATCAATTTTCTTTGTCCAAGAGGTACTCCTATATCTGGATTATAAAATGGAATTCCTCGCTTTTTCGCAAGTTTTTTTGCATATTCAACAAATTCTCTTTTTCTTTCAGATTGTTTCCATCCTCCAAAACAATAAAATGTTGTTTTCTTTTCTTCTGGAGATTCGCCTTTAAATTTTTTCTCTAATGCCTCTAAAAATAATTTTTTATTTTTCTTATTCATTAGCACCACCTAATCTTTTATTTAAATCTTTTTTAAATACTTCCATGCCGAATCCGCCAATGGTTCTTGCTTCATGGATCTTATTTACAACTTCCAGTAACTCTTCATCTTCTCTCATTCCAATATTGTCTTTTCTGTAAATCGTTGTTATTTCTTTAAGTTCATCTTCAGGTAAGGGTTCTCCCATATCAACAGGTTGATCTAAGGGTCTTCCAACTTGATCTTTGACATAAACGACATGACCTGAATCTTCATCATAAATATATCTTTGCAATGCATCAAACATCAGACCATTTTCATCAAGCCTTAAAGAATGTCCATGCACTGTTGCTCCTCTTATTCCACATCTTGCTGGATCAAAAATTTCTGTTTCTAAAAGGATTTTTGAAACCTTTTCAAGGTCTAACTCCCTCATCTCAATAACTTGTCTTCCTGACAATGTTCCAGTGTCCACACCTCTGAATCTCCACATGTATGTCCTAGCTCTGTCATAAGGTTGTGCAGGAGCATTATACATAGAGTCAGCAAATTGTATATATCTAATTCTTGTACCTTGTTTTGCACCTTCTATTGGCTCAACAATGTCCTTCATGGGATCTTCTTCAAAATCCATTTCTTCTAATGGAGGATGTACAGTTTTAAAGCTTTCACCTGGTGATCTATGTCCTAATACTCTTACAATGTCTTCATCAGCAATTTCACGCAATTTTTTTAATTCATAATTGGGATTCATGTGTTTTCTTCTATTTTCAGCTATTTTGGTTTCTCCAGGATTGAATTGAGGTTCATATGCCATTGTTTAATCCTCCTAGATTATTTTATTAATTTTACATTTTCTTTGACCTTTGAATTTGGATCTACAAGACCTATATATCTTGGATCTAATTTTTTCTCAAATTTTGGACCATATTTCATCCAATCAGTAACAGTCACATCTCTCTTTGTATATGTACCAACCCACATTTGGTATGAGCAAGGTAAGTTTTCATCCATAATCTTTTCAATTTTGCCAATATTTTCATCCATTTTATCATCACAAAGTACTCCAACAATTATCTCCCCAACCTTAACTTTTAACTCTACTTCTTCTCCCTTAACTTTTATGACTTGTCTATCTTTATGATTAACTTTTATTCCTTTTGCAGGTCCGTATGGTATTTCTTTAGGTATTGAAGGCCCATGAACCAAAACTCTAACTATTCCATCCAAATCATAAATTTTGTTTAGAATTGTTTCCACAGTTTGTGGATTTAGTAGTCTATAAGGAACAACTTTTACATCAATAAATTCTACTTTTTCCATTTTTTCCATTATAAAAACACCTCAGATTTTATTTTTAATTTTTGCAGCCCCTTCAGCTACATATTTAATTGGTTCTCTGAAATAGTCTATTTCACTATAAACTTGTCCAACGAGTCCTGAAGTTCTTTCAGGTGAAAACATTTGTGTTCCAGCATCTAAAGACATTGCAGCGGCAACACAAGGCAATGCAAATCCTTTACTATGCCTTGTCACAACATGGTTTCCATGGAATATTCCAGGTCCTCCACCACCATAGATTGAGTGACTGAAGAATGAGAAACCTACAGCTGTACCTTCTGCCCTTCCAAAATCAACGCCAGGCAGGCCAGTTTCATATTCTAAAATATCATTGTAGTAAAGAACTGTTGATGCTACACCCTGAGCTGCCCTTGCAGCGCCTATATTAACTATTGTGGCTGCTAATAATCCAGCTGCAGCATATGCATTCCATAATACCCAATCAATAGGTTCATAAACTCTAAAGCCTGATGGCATTTCTTTGCTTACTTTTATTACTTTATCTTCTATGGCTCTTTCAACAAGAGAAGCTATTACAGTTCCAACAGTTCCTTTTTTATTTTCTTTAACTAAATCATATACCAAATTATCAGCGTTTAAGCCTTGATATGCTAGACCAAGTAAATGCAATCTTTCAAATGCTCCAACAGCGTCCCCAGTTTCAAACATTGCAGTTTGTTCTAATATTGATGATAGTGCAACTGCATTTAATGTATTTTTCTTTGTAGTTGCAACTATGTGATTTGTTAAAATATTTCTTAATCCATATCCAAGACCTTCTAGAAGTACAGGAGGACTTAACATTGCTGCAACATTTGCACCAGTGAAATCTACAGTTTGTGGATATCGTCCGAGCACAGCTGTTTTTACAGTACTTGCATCAAACATGTCTACATCAAATGTATCTATTATTGCTTGAATTGTTGCAGCGCCTGCAACCAATGTGGAAACGGTGTAATCTGCAGCTCTTTCAATTCTTATGGTTGGAACTTGTACAAGTAATTGTTGCCCATTATTTATCATTTTAACGTTTGTGTCATCGTTTTCATCAACTTGAACCATTTTTTTAATTTTTTCTGCGATTATCTCAGCATTTTCTACAATGTCTAAATCTAATTCCCTACCAGGAATAAAATTAGCTTTTCCACCTAATGCTGCTTTTTTAAGACTGTTTTCTATACCTGCTAAATTAACAGCCACTGATCTTTTTACATCGTTAACAATTTTCCCAATAGTTGGATTTTTTAGAGGACTTATTGCTTCTAATGGTACGTTTTCATCTAACAATTTTCCGTTAGCATCGTACAAATCTATTTTGTCTTCATAAATTGCCATTTTGTCACCTCATATTTTTATGTAATTTTTTATTAATAATAAAATTTTTGGCTAACATCATAATTTAAAATCACAAATATATTCATCAGCATCCAGATGTTTTTTGAAGCTATGTTAAAAACTGTTTATATCCTTTACTAAAAAAATAAAAAAGAAAATGTTAAATAAATCATAAATAACAAATAATTAGTAATAATCATGGAGAAAAAGAAAAAATAAAATTATTTTAGAAGGAGAGCATTGAACCTACATGCATCAATACATTTCTCACATAAAATACAGAATCCTTTCACTGGTAATTTTTCGTCATCAGTTAACTTCAATATTCCATAAGGACAAACATCAACACAATTTCCACACTTATCACATAAAGATGGATTGTACTGTATTCTATTCCTCTTAACAGTTTCTCCATTGACTTTTTTACTGACTTCAACAAGTTTTAATGCTCCTGTTGGACACACTGTTGTACATGCACCACAAGTTGTACAAATAGTATATGATTCCTTTTCATCCACCTTTTTAAGTCCTGGGAATACACGTCCTTTTGGACTTACAACGCGTATAGCCTCATTTGGACAATTTAGTGCACATCTACCACAGAATTTACAATTTTCGTCATTGTACACAATTCCTTCCTCTGTTACTGGTTTAGCTGGTCCTAATTTTACTTCCAATTCAATTGCATCTGTTGGACATAATTTTTCACAAAGACCACATGCTGGACAAATCTCTGGTAATGAAACTGTCAAATCTGATTTTGGTTCTATAAATCCTCCCGGGCATATTTCTACACAAGTATTACATCCAATACACTTCTCTTTATCAAGTGTAAAATTCTCGATAGTTCTGGAACGTTTTTGAGGTTTTTTTCCAGATATATAAACGGAATTCCATGGACATGTTTGTGCACAAATACCACATTTGATACATTTTTCTTCATCAATCTCAATGCTTTCTCCATATTTTGGTAAAGTAATAGCATTAACTGGACACTCAGGTACACATAATCCACAACCAACACAATCTACAATATATATGGGCTTATCAATTTTGATCTCTACTCTAGAAGGTTCCTTAACACCTTCTATCCCTATTACTTCAATTGGGCAAACATTGACACATTGTTGGCATAAAACACAAAACCCCTCTAGAGGAACTCTACTTGCTTTTCCATCATTAACAAGTTTTAGAATACCAGGTGGACATACTTTTACACATTCTCCACATTTATCACATTTTTCTGGACTATAAGTTATTTTCTTTTTTTTGATTCCTCCTTCTAAAGTAATATCTTCATATCGTAATGCGTCATTGGGGCATGCTTCAACGCATTTTGGTTCTCCTCCACACATATCACAATATATAACATCTTCTGGCTTCACACTAATTGCACCTGTAGGACAGACTCCCTGACAGGCGCCACATCTAATACAATCTTCTTTATTGATAACTATCATGAGACCACCACAGTGATTGTAGTATGATATATCCACAGTAGATGATTACTCACATATAAATATTATCATAGTCTCTTTACAACATTGCCCTCACTGTCAAGAACCTCCAATGTAAATAATTTTACTTTTCCATCTACTGTGTGTGTAGCACAAGATAGACATGGATCATAAGCCCTGATTACCATCTCCATTAAATTGTAGATTTTATCATCTACGTCTACACCTGGTTTTATATGTTCCTTTGCAACTTTTTGTATTCCCATCTCCATAGCAGGATTATTTTGCACTGTAGCTACAATCAAATTAGCTTTGGTTATAATACCATTTTTGTCGCATGCATAGTGGTGAATTAGAGTTCCTCTAGGAGCCTCTACGATACCTACACCTTCACCTTCTTGTCTTTCAAGTTTTCCGTGGATTTTTTTGCCTGATAAATCTTCTTCAAGAGCACTGGCCATGCATTCTGCCGCTGCTAACATTTCTATTAATCTTGCCCAGTGGTAAAGTAAAGGTTGTTGTGCATATCCAAATTTATTTCTAAATTCTTTGAAATATTCTTGGGCTTTTGGAGCAGCGTCTGGCATCTTGTCAGCTACGTTAAGTCTTGAAAGTGGTGAAACTCTGTATACGCCATCAGGATATCCTAATTCTTTGAGATATGGGAATTTAAGCCAGGAATATGGTTTTACATGTTCAGCAATGTATTTTGTATATTCATCTGGTCCAAATTCTGCAAAATTTTCTCCATTTTTATCTTTTACCCTCACAACTCCATCATATACATCCCATGTACCATTCTTCACTAAACCCATATGGTAAGTTTCTATTGTTCCTAATGATTCCACAAGATCCATATTATCTTCAAATATAGGAATTGCTAATTCAAGTGTTGACTCTGCAATTTCTACATTCCTTTTAGCCTTCTTTAATAATTTTTCCTGAGTTTCTTTGTCCAGTTCTGTAGTGATTCCTCCTGGTATAAAACTAACTGGGTGGATAGCTCTGCCACCTGTTGCAGCTACAATGTCCTGTGCATTTTTTCGTAATTCTATAGCCTGTTTTGCAACATCTGGAGAATCTTGTATTATTTTAAATATATTTCTAGTTTCTCTGTCTTTACCGCCTATAAAATCAGGTGCGGCCAAGAAATAGAAATGTAAACCATGTGAATGAACATATGAGGCCCAATTCATTATTTCTCTCATCTTGTATGCAGTCTCAGGAATATCTTCTGGTTCAAATCCAAAGCATGCATCAACAGCTTTTGCACTAGCTAAATGGTGTTGGACCTGACATATACCACATATTCTAGGAACTATTCTTGGAGCTTCTTCTATCCTCCTACCTTGCAAGAATTTTTCAAATCCTCTAAATTCCATCACATGAAATCTGGTATCTTTAACATTTCCTTCTTCATCTAACTGTACAGTAATTTTTGCATGGCCTTCAATACGAGTGACGGGTTCAAGTACAAGTTTTTCCATTTATTTCCCTCCTTTATGGACTCTCATAGGAATTAAAGATGCTGGTAATGTGTAGGTGTAGAAAGTTCCTACAATATCATCAAGTTGTTCAGCAACTTTTTCAGGATCTACAGTTTTATCTTTTTCAACTCCGAAATCTGAAGCAATCGCACTTATCATTTTTGCACCCTGATCTTCAACTGCTTTAGTTGGGCCATAACAACCTTGACATGGTATACCTACTTTAGGACATTGTGCACCACATATTGAAGTTGTTGCAGGCCCCATGCAAACAAGTCCTTGTGCTATTAAACATAAATCTTTTTCAGGTTCGCCAATCTCAAATTGTCTTTTTATGAAGTCCATTGCTAATCCTTCAGGAGGTTTTTCTCTTTCACATTCTTCACATAGATTTGTTGTAGGTAACTCCACCTTTTCACCATTTAAAGCTTTCATCAATACTTCAGCAGCGAAGTCAGATTTAGGTGGACAGCCAGGGATCTCCAAATCTACATCAACTACTTCACTTATTGGTTTTACTCTTTCTTCTAAATGTGGAACTTCTTCGGAAGGTATTACTTCATCAGGGTTTGGAGTACTGGGTGAATTTATATAAGCCTCTTCTATCACTTTCTCTTTTCTCCATAGATTTCTTAGACCAGGTATGCCGCCATAGACAGCACATGTACCATAAGCAACTAAAATATCAGATTTCTCCCTTAACAATTCTGCAAATTCTCTATTTTCATCGTTTGCTATTCCGCCCTCAATTATTACAACATCTAAATCAGGTATTTCGTCGTACTTTACATCCATTAATACAGGAGAAAATTTAATATCAGCAACTTCTAGGAGATCTAATAATTTTTCGTGAAAATCTGTTATTGAGATATGACATCCAGAGCATCCACATAACCACATAGTTCCTATTTTAACCTTTTTTTCTGCCAATTTTAACCCTCCTTAGCTTTCAGAAATTTGTTTTTTTAAATTTAAAGGTCCAAGTTCTTTTATTCTCTCGACCATCATCTTTACAGTTTCTGCAAATTTTTCACCTTCTGATGCTGAAATCCAATCATGATACACTCTTTCTCTTCCAATTCCAATTTCATCCAACAATTTATACACGAGCCTCATTCTTCTATCTAGTTTGTAATTTCCTGCATCGTAATGACAATCTCCAAGATGACATCCAGTAACAAGCACTCCGTCAGCTCCTTCTCTAAATGCTTTTAGTATAAACTGTGGTTCTACTCTCCCTGAACACATAACCCTAATTATCCTCACATTTGGGGGATATTGCATTCTTGCAGTGCCTGCAGTGTCAGCGCCTCCGTATGAGCACCAATTACAACAAAACATTACAATTTTTGGTTCAAATGCCATACTTATTCCTCCCAAAACTAATGTTTTAGCTTAATATTTAGATCTAAAGCATTACATATAAACTTTACTCGTAAATCAAAAGAGAAAGGCTTATATTTGTGAATACTAATTTATCATTTTGTAATAACCGTTAAGATTTTTTAAAATAAATTTAATACTGATATGATAATAATTCCATAAGTTTTAGTTATTAATACCAAAAATAACTCGTTTTTAGATTCCGAAAATTATATATATTAGTGATACCATTCACAATTTTTTTAAGAAATTAATAAAATGATATGTTGTTGTGTGAACAATGATCAATACAGATTGCGGAATCCAAGGAAAAAATGAGTTTCTTTTATCGAATTAAAAGGTTATGAGGTGTTATATATGGAAAAATTCATTGTAGAACACACAATTTGCCCATCCTGTGGAGTAGGTTGTGGTTTAAATATAATATGTATTGATGGAGTACCAAAAGGCATCTACCCTTACAAAAGACATCCAATAAATGAAGGAAAAAATTGTAAAAATGGAAGAGATTCATACAAAATTGTAGAGAACAGAATTAAGCATCCAAAAACTAAAAAATCTGAGATATCTTGGGACGACGCATTTAATCTATTATCTGAAAAAATAAATGAAAAAGACAAAATAGGAATTTTAGCATCTGGTAGATTAAGTAATGAAGAAGCTGAAACATTGAAAAAATTATCTGAAAAAATAGATGCAAAAGCAGGATTTTATACATATAACATACCTAAGCAGGAATATCCCTCAATTAATATAAAAGACATAGAGAATTATAAAAAAATTATACTTATTGGAGACATTTTAAACGAAAATCCTTTATTAGGCCGTCGTGTTTTACATGCGCAAGATAATGGCGCTGAAATAATCTACATTGGAGAAAAAAGTAGAACGATGTTTAATGCAGATAAACATGGTAAATCTTTAGAAGAATTAGAAAAGTTTGAGTGCAATGATTCCTGCTTAATACTTTTCAATAAACTTGAAAACGAAAATGATATTAAAAAAATTGTAAATTCTGGCGCTGATTTTTCACCAGTTTTTAAAGAATGTAATGCAAGAGGCGTGATGGAATTCATTGATCCATTAACTGATGAACAATTAAAAAAATTTATAGAAGAAATTGAATTACTTTGGGTAATGCATGCAGATCCTCTAGAATTGGAATGTTTAGAATCTATTGATGTTGATTTTCTTGTCGTACAGACAGTTGAAAAAAATAAAACTTCTGAAGTTGCAGACCTTGTACTTCCTACTTCTTGTTGGTTAGAAAAAAATGGAACTTTTACAAATAGCTTTGGATATACTCAAAAATTTTCAAAAATTATTGAAAAACCAGAAACAGTTTTAGATGATGAAGAGATCATGAAAAAATTTATTTAGAAGGGGTTGTTTGAAATGACAAAATATTATTTGGCAAGGGCAAAAGATAATGAAATTAGAAAAGCTGGAGAATGCGGTGGGGCTGTAACTGCATTATTCAAATATCTTCTAGAAAATGAAATTGTTGATGGTGTTCTAGGATTAAGGAAGGGAAAGGACATCTATGATGGAATACCTACTCTCATTACAGATCCAAAAGAGCTTACAAAAATTAGTGGTTCTTTACATTGTGCACCAACAATGTTTGCAGATTTAATTTCAAAATATTTACAAGACTTGAAATTAGCAGTTTCTGTAAAGCCCTGTGATGCAATGGCAATAAAAGAATTACAGAAAAGAAAGCAAATAGAAAATGAATTGTATTTAATTGGACTAAATTGTGGAGGAACATTGAGACCAATTCCTGCAAGAGAAATGATAAAACTATTTTATAAAGTTGACCCCGACGATGTGATAAAAGAAGAAATTGCTAGAGGTAAATTTATAATAGAATTAAAGGATGGTTCACACAAAGAAATAAGCATAGATGATCTCGAAGAGAAAGGATATGGAAGAAGAGACATGTGTCAGAGATGCGAAATGATGATTCCAAGAAATGCTGATGTAGCATGTGGAAATTGGGGTGCGGAGGAAGGTTGGACATTTATAGAGGTTGTAACAGAAAAAGGTAAAAAACTTGTTGAAAATGCGATCAACGATGGTTTTATTGAGGTAAAATCACCAAGTGATAAAGCAATTACCATAAGATCAAAAATTGAAAAATCAATGATAAAAATGGCCAAAAATTTCAAAGAAAAATACTTAGACAAAGAATATCCAAAATTAGAAGATTGGGAAAAATATTTCAAGAGATGTATAAAATGTTATGCATGCAGGGATGTTTGTCCTATCTGTTTCTGTGAGGAATGTGAATTAGAAAAAGAATGGTATAAAGAACCTGAAAATGTTCCACCAAATCCACTTACTTTTCATGGAATTCGTCTATGGCATATGGGCTTTAGTTGTATAAATTGTGGACAATGTGAAGATGTTTGTCCTATGGATATTCCAGTTGCAAGGTTGTTCCATAAAATTCAAGAAAAATATCGTAAAGAAACAGGTTTTGTTCCTGGTGTAGATGAAGAATTACCTCCAATGTATAGTCCAGAAAAAATATGAAGGTGGTGTAAATGGCATTTGAACCAAAAATTGTTGGATTTTGTTGTAATTGGTGTACTTATGGAGGGGCAGATGCAGCAGGTACTGCAAGAATGCAATATCCCCCAAATGTAAGGATAATTAGGGTTATGTGTTCAGGGAGAATAAATCCATCACATGTGTTGAAGGCATTTAGAGAAGGAGCTGATGGTGTATTTGTTGGTGGATGTCATCTTGGAGATTGCCATTATGACTCAGGAAATTACAAATGGCGTAGAAGAGCAGAATTATTAAAAATGATTTTACCAGAGCTAGGGATCGAAAAAGAAAGATTTAAATATGAATGGATTTCAGCATCAGAAGGTGAAAAATTCCAAAAAACTATAACAGAATTTACAGAAACTTTGAAAGAATTAGGGCCCATTAAAAAAACAGTTAATTTTTTAAATTTTAAATAATTCTTTTATTCTTTTTCTTTTTTTGATTCTTTTTTTATTAGATAAATTATATCTCTACTAATTCTCATAAATTTTTTATACAAGCGTAAGAAAGGGATGATGCTAATGCATGATATAGTTAAAGAAGCTGTAAATAATTTAGATGCTGCCTGGGAATTAGCAAAAATGAAAAAAACTCCTGAAGAGATAGTAGACGCCGTTTCTGATCTCAGTAGAGAAGAAACAATGCAACTTGGGAAAAATTTTAAAAGATTTCCAATAGGTTGTGATCTCACCGAAATATTGGTAGGTGCATGCGCATCAGATATTAAAAAAATAGATCTTTTAGGCAATTGTATTGTTGCAGACATGCTGGGAGCATCTATTCATGTTTGTGCATATGCTTTTGCAGACATTGCTGAGAATTATGGCATGCGTGGTGTAGATCTCGTAAAAGAAGTAAGAGAATTGGTAGATGTTCCACTAGATATAGATCATTTTGGTAAATATGGACCAATGAGATTTCCCAGTGATATAACTAGATGTTGGGGTCAATGTTATTATGAGGGCCCACCTTTTAAGGAATGTCCTCGAGGTAGAATTCATAAAAGATTGTTAGAAAAAGAAAAGAAAGGTATAAAAGAAAGAGATGAATGGATAAAACTTGCATCTTCAGTTGCAATTAATTTAATATCTGTTCAAGGTGGAGAAGCTCATGCAGCTCCATTAGATGAAGCTATAGAAGTTGCTAAACTTACTAAAAAATATGGAAGAGGCCTTGAAGCCATCATGTGCGTCGGAGATGGTTATGAAGACTTAATAAAAGCTTTTGAAGCAGCATTGGAAATAGGAGTGGATGTATTTGTAATTGAGGGAGGTCCATTTAATCAAGCGAAAGATAGGTTGGATGCATTTGCTAGAGCAATTACATGTGCAAGAATATTAGCTCCAGGAAAAGTTGTTGGTACCAATGGTGCGTATGAAGACGAATGTCGCATTGGTTTAAGATCTGGATTAAATGCAATAATTACTGGATTCCCGAAAAATCATCACGGATACATGTGTGGTTATTCTCCTGGAACTGCCAGAAGAGGTAATTTTGGAATGCCACGAGTAATAAAGATAATTAAAGAAGAAGTTAAAAATGGACTTACAAGAGCGCCTATCCAAAAAGACGAATTGATTGCCCTTACAAAATCCGTCAAAGTAATTGGGAAAGAGAATATTTATCCAAATAAAATAGGATATACAACAGTTGGAGATGCTCACTGGGTTTGCGTCTCATTGACACCTCTATATGAAAAACTTCATGTGAATAAAACTGTTGATGATATAGTTAAAATGGCAGAAAATGGTTTGATAGGTGAAAAAGTTGCATTATTAGGTGGAAGATTCATTGCTTGGGTTTTAGCAAAGAAATTAGATAAGTATGTAGATCAAATTTTAATTAGTGATGCAGACCCATGGGTTGAAAAAATAACTGTAGAAAATTTAAGGTCTGAAATTAAAGCAGATGTGCATAGGGCTCATTCTAATGATAAAGAAGCCTATAATGAATCTGATGCTACAATAATTTCTTCAACAATTCCTGGAGTAGTCAGAAAATTAACTAAAAAATTGCCAGAAAGTGTTGCATTAATCTAAAAAATTTAATTTTAGGCTTTTTTGAATTTCATCAACTACTCTTTTATATAAAACTTTTTCGATTTTTTTTAAGTGGAAAAGTATATATTAAAATTTTGGGGAAGTAATATTACGGCAACACTTTTGTTTTATACTGAAGCACGGAGAATTTCGGAATGTTGATGAGGGGTCATTTGGACCCTGATAGCTTATTGAGTTGTGAATTTGTAAATACAAGGCTCCTTGCTTATGCAAGGGGCAA
The DNA here is from genome assembly GCF_055392295.1 of Methanothermus sociabilis. Classification (NCBI taxonomy): domain Archaea; kingdom Methanobacteriati; phylum Methanobacteriota; class Methanobacteria; order Methanobacteriales; family Methanothermaceae; genus Methanothermus; species Methanothermus sociabilis. The sequence continues at coordinate 419,169 of NZ_AP042467.1, forward strand.
TTCAATTAAGAGTGAGGTGTTGAAATGGAAATAAAAAAAGTTGCAATATTAGGAGCCGGATGTTATAGAACACATGCCGCAAGTGGAATAACAAATTTTGCAAGAGCTTGTGAAGTTGCAGAAGAAGTTGGAAAACCTGAAATTGCTCTGACACATTCTACTATAACTATGGGAGCAGAATTAATGGAACTATGTGGTATCAAAGACATAGTTATATCAGACCCTGTATTTGACAATGAATTTACAGTAATCGATGATTTTGACCCTGAAGAAGTTATAGAAGCTCATAAAGATGATCCTGAAAAAATAATGCCTAAAATTAGGGAAAAGGTAAATGAAGTAGCAAAAGAAGTACCAAAACCACCTAAAGGTGCAATACATTTTGTACATCCTGAAGATCTTGGATTTGAAGTTACAACAGATGATGTTGAAGCAGTAGAAGATGCAGATTTTGTAATGACATGGTTACCAAAAGGAAATGTTCAAGAGAAGATAATTCCAAAATTTGCAGACAGCATTAAAGATGGTGCAATAGTAACTCACGCATGTACTATACCAACAACTAAATTTTACAAAATATTTGAAGAATGCTGTGGTAGCGATATGGTAACTCCACGAAAAGCAGCAGGATTAAATATTACTTCATATCACCCAGGTGCAGTGCCTGAAATGAAAGGTCAAGTTTTTATAGCAGAAGGATATGCACATGAAGAGGCTATTAAAACACTTTATGATATAGCCAAAAAAGCTCGTGGAAAGGCATTTAAACTACCTGCAGAATTGTTAGGTCCTGTATGTGACATGTGTTCAGCATTGACTGCTATAACCTATGCAGGAATATTATCATACAGAAATTCCGTAATGAATATCTTAGGAGCACCTGCAGATTTTGCACAAATGATGGCAAAAGAATCTCTTGAACAATTAACAAACCTTATGGAGAAAGTTGGAATAGATAAAATGGAAGAAAAATTAGATCCTAAGGCATTGCTTGGAACTGCAGACTCCATGAATTTCGGTGATTTATCAGAAATTCTACCTACTGTATTTAAATACTTAGAAAAAGAAAAGAAATAAATAACTCCTTTTCCTTTTTTATTTTCTTTTTACACATGTTTAATGACTTCTACGTCGCACATTACAATTAACCCTTGGTTTATCATTGGAGAAATTTTTTTAAGAAATTTTTTAATTTTCTCTTCTTCTTCAATAATTTCAATAACAATGGGGAGATCTGCAGACAATACTTCAATTAATGATGAACGATAGTCACTATGCAATCCAAATCCTTCTATACCTCTTAACACAGTTGCTCCACTGAGTCCAAATTCTTTGGCTTTTTTAACAATGGCTCTATACAAATTTTCAGCTTTATAGCGGTCTGATTCCCCAATATAAATTTTTAGAAGTTTAGCTTTATTTTTTAAAGTTTTTTTATTTTCCAATAAATATACCTCCTAATTTAAAAAGCAATTTTAAAATTAATCTCCCTAAAATAACTGCAAAAAGACTTAAAAACAAATTCAGTGAAACATTTAGCAATGCAGAAATATATGCACCTTCAGAAAAAAGAGACATGGTTTCATAACTAAAAGTTGAAAATGTTGTCAATCCACCTAAAATTCCTGTAACAATGAAAAGTCTTAAATTTGGAGGTATCAAGGCCGTACTTAAACTTAATTCCATGAACAAACCAATTAAAAATCCTCCAATTACATTAACAGTTAATGTTCCTAAAGGAATTTGACAAGGGATTCTTGAAAGATAAATAGAGATTAAATAACGAAGACAAGAACCAATGAAACCTCCAAATCCAACTGAAAAAATATTTATAATAAAAAGTCTATCATGCATTTTAAACCCCGAAATTTATTTTTTTCTTATTTTTGCTATATCCCCTATTGTAAGTTCACCTGTACTATAAGATGTTGATGATAGTTCTTCTTCCTCCTGCAACTTTTCTAATAATTTTATATTTAATGTCTTTTCTAATTTACGTGCTAAATTGATGTCAGGTACCATTTTTTCAGTTTCAATTCTACCTACAACCGAAACTTTTTCATTTATTTTTTTTGCAAGGTCTTCTCTACTCCAGTTTCTCTCTTCTCTAGCTTCTCTTACAATTTTTCCATAATTTTCTACTATATCATAGCTTGGTTCTTTAAAACGTGGTACACGCCTTCTTACAACTCTCTTTCTAATCTTTTTTCTTCTTTGAATTTCTCCAAATTTTGAACAATCTTTACAAACTCTCATCTCACTTCCTTCTATTTTTATCGTTAAAGGTCTTCCAAATATTTTTTTGCCACATATCTCACATCTCATCTAAACACCTATTTTTACTCTTCACCTTGCTTAAAATATTTTTTATATAATTAATGAGGTTTTTGAATATTAAATGTTGTTTATTTTTTCTTAACAATTTATTTATCTCTCTTTTTTTAAATTTCTAAATAAAAGATAAAGGCGTCAGTAAAATGAAAATATTTGTGTTTGACAATGCAGGAACGTTAACAAAAAGATATATTGCTGTTAAGGACTTAAGATCTGGTAAATATTGTTTTGACATAGGTTCCCAAGAGATTGTAGACCATACAAAGAATCGTGTTTTGTTAGGTATAGATACAGACCCACTCTCATGTTTACTTAATGCCAACCCAAATCAAAAAATATATGATTTTATCAAGAAGAACAAAATAAGAGTAAGTGCTACTTATCCATTCAAAATTAAGAACAAAACAATTATTAAAATGTTAAAAACTTGTGAATGTACAGTTAAGGAATTACAAGATTTATTGAGGAAAGTAGGTAAAAAAGGCTTTAATATACAAATATGTACAGGCTCAGGATTCATTGGAAACCTGGACACCTGTGAAATAGAATTTTTATTAGCAGCTGGTGGAAAATTATTTCCTGGTGTTAAAGAAGTTATAAATGAATTAAAAAAGAGAAACATAGAGATCTATATTGCTTCTGGTGATAGAGAAGAAGCTTTGAAAGAGTTGGCAAGGATTATAAAAATACCTATTTCTAATGTTTTTGGACATCTTGATCCTAAAGGAAAAGAGAAGGTTGTAAAAAATTTTAAAAAAAGAGGTAAAGTTGTTATGGTAGGAAACGGTCCAAACGATATGTTGGCACTAAAAGCTGCAGATATAGGTATATTAACTCTCCAACATGGAGAAAAAATACCTAATGATGTTTTAGATGCTTCTGACATTGTCATTAAAAATATAAAGGAAATATTAAAAATTTTAGACGACATAGACTGCTAAAAAAGAAAAATTTAAATATTTCTTTCTTTTTAGATAACTTTCACCTTTATGGAAAGGAGGTGAAAATATTGAGAAATATGAATAAGATGGCAATAATTTTTGTTGCAATTTTAATCATGATAACATTTATTTACTCTGTTTATTCTGATAAAAATCAGCCAGAAAACGTTGTTCATTTGGAGTCATCCGACAGAATATTGGTGATTGCCCCGCACCCTGATGATGAAGTACTTGCTGCAGGCGGATTGATTAATAAAGCTGTAAAAGAAAATATTCCGGTTTACGTTGTTGTAATGACTTGTGGAGATGCAGAAGGAAAACTTGGGAAAAAGAATATTATAAACCCTGTTAGATTGGGATATCTAAGACATCAGGAGACGATAAATGCTGCCAAAAAATTAGGACTACCTGAAAATCATGTCATTTTTCTAGGATTTCCTGATTGTGGATTGGCTGCAATGTTTGATAAATATTGGGATCCTGGGAATCCATACAAAGGTGCAAACGGATATGATCATGTACCTTATTCATTTGCATATAAAAAAGGAGAAGAATATTGTGGAGAAAACGTTGTAAATAATCTTGAGGAAATTATAAGTGTAACAAAACCTACAATAATCATATACCCTGATCCTGGAGATTATCACACTGATCATTGGGCCACATATCTCTTTGTACAATACACTTTAACAAAAATGAAATATACCTGCACAAAATATACATATCTTGTCCATAAAATAAAGGGATGGCCAAGTCCGCCTTATTATAGTCCCCAAATGACATTAGAACCTCCAAAACTTTTGAGAAGACATGTTAGGTGGGTATATTTCAACTTAACTGAAGAAGAAGAACAAGCAAAAGCTAAAGCCTTGTCACAATATAAATCACAAATAACACCAGATCCCACACTTGAAGCATTTGTAAGGAGAAATGAGCTATTTGGAATATATCCAGAACCAAAACTAGAAATATCAAAAAATATAACCGTACCTTCTATTTTAGCTTCTAAGGCAAACCAAGAGAAAAAAGTGAATATAAGTGATATATCTCAAGGCGACATTGTGGCATTATCCATCTTACATCAAGGAAATAAAATTAAACTAGGTGTTTCAACCAACTATAACATAGGTGAGAACTGTATTGTAATTTTCCATGTGAGGATATTTAGCGATAAGAATGTTTCACGAATAGACATTATATGTAGAGGGAATAATGCATTTTGTAAAAAATTTGCAAGTAATAGTATTTCAGTGCAAAATATAAGTATGAATAGAAATAAAAATTCTGTGATGATTGAAATTCCTACCTCAAGTTTTGATAATGCATATGCAGCGATGTTTGGCGTTGATATAATAAAACCAGGTAAAAAATTCAAGGAAAGGTCAGACTATGTGACTGTGTGGTTAAAATGAAAAACGTAATCAAAAAAATAAAAAAAGTACTTGATAAAAAAGATGAATTAAGAGAAGAAACTTTACAAATAACTAGAAAGATAATAAGATTGTCAGGAGAATGTATAAGAGCATTACATAAAGATGAGTTAGATTTAGCAACTGAAAAATTAAGGAATGCAGAAAAATTAGTTAAAAAACTCAGAAAAATGCTTAAAGATCACCCCGATTTGTATTATGCAGGATATGTTAGGAATGCACACCAAGAATATGTAGAGGCATTGTTATTTTATAATTATATAAATAAGAAAGATTTTCCTCTTCCAGAGGAAATTGGAATCCCAGAGTCTCATTATTTACTTGGCATTGGTGATCTAATAGGTGAACTTAGAAGATATTTTTTAGAAAAATTGGTTAAGAATGATTTAGATGAGGCAGAAAAAATTTGTAATTCAATTAAAAATTTACATGATGAGTTGCTAATTTTTGATTATCCAAAAGGGCTTATAAACATTAGACATAAACAAGACCGTGCTAGGTATATTTTGGAGAGAACTCTTGAAGATCTTGCACGAGCAAAAACTTCATAAATATAATATTTTAAAATTTATAATTGATAATATTTGGAGGATAATTAATGAAATACATTGCTTTAGCATTAACAGCGCCTTTCATATTAATTCTTGGTGCTTACATAGTGATAACTTTTGGATTTACAATCCCTCCAAACTTTTTTATGTATGTTGTTGGTGTGATACTATTTGTGATAGGTCTTTTAATGACATTAATAGCTATTTCTGGCATTTCTACTGACATAAGAGAACTTAAGAGACCTATAAAGAGCATTGAATCAAAAAGAAAAGAACCTGTTTTAAAAGAAAAACCAAAACCTAAAAAACCAAAAATCGAAAGATTAAAAAAAGCTATTGAAACTATCAAACCTAAGCCTAAGATTGAAAAAAAAGAAATAAAAAAACCTGTTGAAAGAATAGAAAAAAAGAAAGTTAAAACACAAAAAATTAAAGATAAAGAAAAGTTAAAGAGGAAAGATAAAGGTCTTAGTGGAAGATTGAAACAAATAACAAATTCTATTGGAAGTATTGATGACATACAAGGATTTATAAATGAAAAATTGTCAAGTACTACACCTTTAAGAGAAATAGGTGAATCAAATATTATATGGTCTTTTGATGACTCAAAATTAGATGAAACTTTAAGAAAAATAATAATGAGTGGCAAAAAAGAAATTTTGATGACATATCCTTGGATAAGAGAAATGAATTTAGATGTTGTTAAAAAATTAATAAGTGTTGACAATTGTAAGTTAATAGTGCAAGAGGCAAACCTTGATGATGAAATTGCTACGAGTATTTTAAAACTTTTAATAGATAATGGTGTTAAGATCAAAGTTATGGAAAATATACCAACTATAGCAGCTGTTGTGGATAACAAACAAGGGATTCTTATATCAACCGACCCAATTTATGATAGTTTTGAGGTAGGCAGTGTATATAAAGATAAGGAATCTGTATCTAAAATAAAAAAACTATTTGAAGAAGCATGGGGGATTTCAAAAGAGATAGGAGGTAAATTAACGTGAAAATAACATGGTTTGGCCACTCTGTTTTTGAAATAATATCTGAAGAAGGCCTAAAAATATTAATAGATCCGTTCATAAGCGAAAATCCTGCTTGTGATAAAGTTGTAGAAGAATTTAAACCTGATATTGTATGTATAACACATGGCCACAGAGATCATTTTGGCGATGCTTTAGACATTGTAAATAAAACAAATGCAACAGCTGTCACTATTCATGAACTTTCAGAGATATTTTCTGAAAATGGTCTTAGAGCTGAAGGTATGAATATAGGAGGTTCTTTGGAAATTGAAAATATTAAGATAAGAATGGTAGAAGCAAAACATTCTTGTACTGTAGATATAATGGGTGAAAGAAGACCAGGCGGTCATCCTGCTGGTTTTATAATAGAGTTGGAAAACAATAAAAAAATTTACCATGCAGGAGATACAGGACTTTTTGGCGACATGAAAACTGTAATAGGTGAAATTTATAAACCAGATATTGCTTTGTTACCTATTGGTGGACACTACACAATGGATCCTAAGGATGCAGCAATTGCTGTAAAATGGATATCTCCGCGCGTGGTAATACCTATGCACTACAATACTTTCCCTGTAATAAAACAAGATCCTGAAGAATTTAGGGATTTAGTTAAAAGAGAATCTCCAGAAACAAAAGTAGTAGTTTTAAATCCGGGAGAAAGTTATGAGGAGTGATATTGTGAATTTTTTTCAAAAATACTTGATAAACTCTTGAGAAGAAATAAAAAATTAAAATTGGGAATATATGGACACCCTAATGCAGGAAAAACAACGCTTGCAAATGCAATTTGTGAAGATTGGGTTGGAAAATCATTAGGCAAAGTATCTGAAATTCCCCATGAAACTAGAAAAGTAAATTTTCAAAGAGAAGTTGTAATTGAAAAAGACGGTGCAAAATTGATTTTTGACATTGTAGATACACCAGGAATAACAACAAAAGTTGATTATAGGAAATTTTTAGAGTTTGGTTTACCTCCTGATGAAGCTAAAAAAAGAGCTAAAGAGGCAACAAAAGGAGTAATTGAAGCAATTAAGTGGTTAAATGACGTAGATGGCGTATTATTGGTTATGGATTCAACCAGAGATCCATTAACTCAAGCAAATGTAACTATAATAGGAAATTTAGAGGCAAGAGACATACCATTTTTCATTGTTGCAAATAAAATAGATCTACCAGAAGCTAAACCACAAAAAATAGAATCTATATTCCCACAGCATATTGTAGTTCCTATATCTGCCCTTAAAAAAGAAAATTTAGATAAATTGTATGAGACCATGCTACGTACTTTTAGATAGGAGGTTTCAAATGGAAAAAGAAAAATTAAAAATGGATTTTTTATCTCGTGAATTGCTTAACAAAAAAACTAGTATGGAAAAAATATCGATGATTCTTGAAAAAGTTAAAAATGGAAATATTCTGGTAATTGAGGGTGGGTTATCTCCTACTGAGGAAGCAGAACTCATTGAAACAACGATGAGAGAGATTGATACTGAAAATTTTATTGGAATAGACATTCAAAAGTTTGAAAAAAATAAAAAATCATTTTTAGGCTTCTCAAGTAAAAAAGATGTAAAATTTACAATTATTGGACCTGCAAATATTATGAAAACTGTTAAAAGGAAACCTAATTTTCTTTCAATAGTTGCAAAGCTTGGTGATTCTTGTGCATCAATGCATCAAATGTAAGAAAAAATATAAATCCATGAAAGATGTTATTAATGGTTGTCCTAATTGTGGCAATAAATTTTTTAGATATTTAAAAGAAAAGAAAGATAAAGATGGCATTGAAACAATATCAATTAAAAAAGACGGTGTTTATGAGATTAACATTGGTATGCTTATGAACAGCGAATCTGTTATAGTGTCTGATAAGGAAGGAAGATATGCTATTGATCTAAATTTCATGTTAAAGAGATCATGAAACTAAGTCACATTTTCCCGGTGGTAAAACCCTTATTATATCTTCAATTCTAAAAATTTTTTCCTTATCTATTATTTTTAATATTTTTCGGGCTATAGTCTCTTTTTTTGTATAACCAGGTATAATTTTCACGTATCTTTTTGAAAATTTTTTAAGTGAGGATACAGGTCCACACATAACTCTTGGTCCTTCATAATCAACAATTCCAACTGCAAGTTCTATAGGAACATTTCTTATATAATTCCGTTTTCCTCTTATTACAAAAGCACCTTTAGATATATATTCTCCAGAAGGAGGGGATTTTGTAACTTGTTGAGGATAAACCCAATAGACATCTGCAGATCCTAATCCATATGTCCATGCTTTAGAAAATGATGCTGCAAATATAGCTGCTTCATTTATTGTATTTTCTGGAATTTTCTTGTTTTTATTTTTTATTACAACTGATGGTGCACCATGAATATCTGCATGTAAATAAATGTCATTTTCCTCCATGTATTTTTTTACGATTATTTCATTTGTTTGTGCATCTCTCCCTCCAATAACTAAGAATCCGTCTGAAGAAATAAACCATCTAAATTTTTCAAACCATTTTAATTTTCTTCTTTTTTTGATGGGTATGAGTATATTCTTTATTTCGATGTCTCTTTTCTTTTTAAGGTTGTTTAACTTCTTTTCTGTTTCTTCCATTGCTTTTATTGCGCCTTTAATCTTCTTCCTAATTTTTTTAGCCTTCTCGTAATAAATCTCTGCATTTTTTTCAAGACTTTTGTTGATATCTATATTCACACTTTTACCATCGATATTTAAAGTTACTATTCCATCCTTGGTTATAGAATTTATTATTTTAATTTTATTCTCTTTTTTTGCTTTTTTTACTTTTTCAATGATTTCTTTCCAAGTGTATTTTTCTTTAGCATTTTTTAAAGTATTTATTACTTTAGATATCAACTCATATTTGAGATATATTAAATCCCCAATCTCTCTATATTTCTTTGCTTTCTTTTTAAAACTCTTAATTGCATTTTTTTGAGAATTTAATATTCTCTCCAATTTTTCAATTTTATTTTTCCATACTTTTTCTTTTTCTTTTTTCAATTCTTCACGGAGTTTTGGAGTAAAAAATTCGTCAAGCGCCTTATTAAAGTTATCAAAGTACCTTTTTTCATAATTTTTATAAATTTTTAATTCAATAGGAACAACATCCTTGTCAACTATAATTTGAGGCTTAAAATTATACTCTTTGAGGGATCCATATATTTCCTCTATTGAATCATATATCTTATTGATTTCATTATCTGATAAAGATTTTGAAGGAGTGTTTTTATCTATTCCTGATCTATATACAATTTCTTCAGCATATGTTCCTCCAAAACCATTTAAAGCTAAAGTTCTAACAACATCTTTATCAGAATTTAATAATAATTCTTTAAGTTTAGATTTAGTTATTTTTAATGGATTTAATCCCCTACTTTCTGGATATTTGTATTTTTTACCAGCCAAAATTTCCCTATCACTCCATTTCTCAGTTCTTAGTGGCTGAATTATTTTTCCATTTTCTTCTGTTAAGATTATATTTCCTTTACCAAATAATTCCACTATTAACTTATAATTTTTCTTACCTAGAACCTTAACATTAAATTCTACAATCCTATCAAATTTATGTTGTTTTACAGATTCTACAATTCCACCTTTTAAATATTTCCTAAGTAGCATAGGGAATGATGGTGGAAATTTGGGATTTTCAAGTGAATATCTTGTAGCATGAATCCTAACTCCAGTTTGTATAATTACATCTACCCGACCCTTATTTTTAACATGGAATCGCAACACTATAATGTCTTTCCTTGGTTGATATGCCTTAACAAATTTTGAACCTTTTAATAATTTATTTAATTCATAAACAACTGCATAGACATCTACATTTGACATAGATTTCATTTTCTCACCAGGATTCAAAAATATTATATCTTTTAGATAAAAATCTATTCAACAGTCTTTTCATGAAATTAAAAAATTGGATGTGAAAAAAATGTCAAGTATGGAGAGTATAAAAAATCTTTCAAAATATATTTTATCATTGCCAGATACAAAATTTTCATTTTTAGCAATAACAATTGTGAGTTTTGTTATTGGAATTCTTAGTTTTATTATTTGCGACACTGCCCATAATCCTATCTACAATATTCTTTATGGTGGAACCTTTGGATTTTTAGTTTTTGGAGTTTCAGCTATTATAAGTGGTGCAATAACACAACCATGGGTTAATTCTCTTGGTGGAAGAAGAATGAAAATGAAACAGTCCATGTTTTTATCATTTTTCGCCATGACGATATCATCAATAATATATCTTTTAGGGTGTTGTATATATGCAATATTTAAAGTTGATGTTGTATTAAATGCTTTTATTTTTACTTGTGTATTGGTCTTTGCAATAAGGATGATCATAATATGGACAACGTCAAATATAAACGTATATAATTCATTACTTATAAGTTCTGTACAACCAGGCCTTATTGTAAGTATGTTTGTAATTTTAAAATTTTTAGATATTATAACGATGAATGTTGGCTACTTAAGTGTACTACTTCTTTCCATAAAAATAATTATTGCTTCAGCAATATTTTTATTTGCCATATATTCTTTTGTATTAGTTGTTGAATCCCCCTTAAGGAGAAATTTGGGTATAGGTGCACTTGAATTATTAAGCATGGCAATAGCACATCTCACAGAAGAATCACCAGCGTTAGAATCTGTATTCAAAGAAATTGGAGTACCTGTAAGTACTTTAGTTGGTCTAATTTCATTTAAAGCCAGAAATAAAAAGAAAGCATTGTTTATAACTCCTTGTGTACACCCAGGACCTATAGGTAAAATAGGTGGATCTAACATGCCTGCATTGTTGTCAAAACGTTTTAATACGTTTACTATGGTTGCCCATGGTCCTTCCACACATGATTTCAATCCTGTATCCTCTAAAGAAATATATAAAATAGAGAAAGCTATCAAACAAGAAATAAATAAGATAGAATATTCAAAACATGCTAGTAAAGTTTTTAAAGTTTCTAGTAAAGACTGCAAAATTAAAGGACAGTTTTTTGGCAAAGATTTATTGTTATTAATAACCTTTTCACCAAAAGGCTCAGATGATATAGATTTTGGTGTTGGACTTGCTGCTATGAATCTTGCAAAAGCAAAATGTAATTCAAAAAACGTGATAATTGTAGATTGTCATAATTCCTTCAACGAAACAGCTAGAATACTCCCAGGAAATAAAGAAGTGTTTGAAATTATGGACGCTATAGAAAAAATAGACTGTAATATTAAAAAATATCCAATAGAGGTTGGATGTTCATCTATAAAGCCAAATGACATTTCTAAAGAGGAAGGCATTGGAGAAGATGGTATCAAAACACTGGTAACTAAAGTCAATAATCAAAAATTTGCATATATACTATTAGATTCAAATAATATGGTAAAAGGTTTTAGAGAAGAAATTTTAAAAAAATTAAAAAATTATGTAGATGATGCAGAAATAATGACAACTGACACACATTCAGTCAACACTTTATCTGGAGGTTACAATCCTGTAGGTATGAAAAATCGAAAAAAAATAATAGAATATATTATAAAGTCTGTAAAAAATGCAATTTCTGATTTAGAACCAGTTGAAGTTGGATGCAAAGTCATAAGAATAGAAGGATTAAATACCTTTGGACCCACAGCATCTACAGAACTTATATCTACTATTAGTTCTACAGTGGCTGTAAGTAAAATTGTTGCACCAGTAATTTTTGCTTTGGCAATTATCTTTGCTTCATTGTGGATTTTTTATGCTCCGTAATCACAATTTAACACCAAGGTGCCAAAATAGATCATTTATTTTAATCTTAGCCACGCCTACAACAGTATCTGCCGCACCATAATATAGATAAATATCTTTATTTATTTTCACTGCTCCACAAGGAAACACTACATTTGGGACTATTCCCCATCTTTCATACCACATTTCTGGTTCAAGAATTGGATACATAGATCTACGTATGATTTTCAATGGATTGTCTAACTCTAAGAGCAAGGCTCCAACCCTATAAACTTTGTTTTTGTCAACTCCATGGTAAAATAAAATCCACCCATTATTAGTTTTTATTGGCGGCGCTGCAATTCCAACTTTTACGCAATCCCACATACTTTTTCTTGGTGATATCCATTTATTATCATCAAGCTCCTTCACAATATTTAAATCTTCACAAAGACTATAATGTATAGAATCATCTAAACGATGTACAATTATATATTTTCCAGCATATTTCTCTGGAAATATACATGCATTTTTATCCGGAATATCTAAAGGAGAAATTACTTTTGCTTTTGCCCACTTCCAATTTTGCTCTAAGAAATCATTTACATCTATTGATGTCATTGCTACTCTAGGTATTTCTCCATCAAATGCTGTATACAACATATAAATTTTGTCATCAATTATTGTTAATCTAGGATCCTCGCAGCCAGAGGCCGCATCTGGAAATTTTTTATTTTCAAAAGGTTCTTTTGGCGTATATATAGGTTCTGACGATCGATAATCAATATTTATGCCATCTTTACTTTTTGCATAACCAAAAACAGAAGTATTATCTTCTGATAGTGCCCTATATATTATATGAACCTCGCCATTTAGATATATAGCTCCTGGATTGAATGTAGCTTTGGATTCCCATTTATGTTTAATAATAGGTGTTATTATAGGACGTTTTGCTGCTCTTTTCATTTTGATTTTTCCATGTTTCATTGTTTTTATTAAAAAAGGTAAATCAATGAATGCTAAACAACATGTTGTATCTGCTGCACCATAGTATAAATAAATTACATTATTTTTAATAAATGCGCCACTTGGAAATATAACATCAGATACAATTCCTGTCTTTTCGTAATATTCTTCAGGTATAAGAATTGGAAAATTAGTCCTTGAAATTATTTTAAATGGGTTTTTTAAATCTAGCAATACTGCTTCAACTGTAAAAAGTCTTTCTTTTTCAGAAAAATAATTCTTTATGTAAGAATAGATTAACAACCAACCATAAGGTGTCTTTAATGGTGGAGTTCCAACTTCTATATGATCATCACTGCTTCTCTGTAGAGGTAAACTGTAATCTTCAAATTTTTGGTACCATTTATACCAATATTCACGAGACCAAATTTCCTTTTCATTATTAAAAGATGCTAAACATATTTTTGCTGGTGGAAGGTCTGTATGTACAGTTAAAATTGCCCATATCTTTCCATTTATTTTTTCTGGAAACAATGCCATTGCCTTTGCATTAAAATGTGTAATCAAATATTTTTTATCAATTTTTTTGAAATTTTTAGTTATGGCAAGTCCTACACGGATTCCATCTGGTCTTGGTGGATAATGAGAAAGAGCTGTATAAAATACATAATACTTATTATTTAATTTTGTAACTCTTGGATCTTCACAACCAAAACAATCCCAAAGAGTATCAGGAGTTATTAGCAATCTCCTTTTATGAAAACTGATACCGTCGTAACTTTCAGCAATGCCTATCTGTGAAATAGAAACTCCATTTTTATTTTTCCGCGTCATTGCCCTATAAAGAAAATATATTTTGTCATTTTTCTTCACCGGGCATCCATTGAATACAGCTTCGCTTTCCCAGGGACTGTGAGGGTCTGGTTCTAAAACAGGGTTTCCTTTGAATCTTTTTACTAACATCTTCATCATAATAGCATCCTCTTTCCTCTAATAAACTTTCGACAAACTCATCTATATTTGCATATGCAACACAAAGATATGTATCTGAAGCTCCATAATATACCAAAAGTTTAGAATTTTTTATAACAGCGCCTGTTGTATAAACAACTCCTGGTTTTATGCCACTGAATTCATAATTTTCTTTTGGCTCTAAAATTGGTCCATTAGAACAAGATATTATTTCAGTAGGATTTTTCTTGTCAAGTAACATTGCTCCAATTTTATAGTATCCGTCTTTGCCTATAGCGTGAAAAAGGAGAAGCCATCCTTCTTTTGTTTTCATTGGAGGAGCTGCAGCTCCTTTAACACACATTTCCCATCCAAACTTTGGCAATGGACAATGATAACTTTCAATGTCTTCAGGACATCTTAAATTCTTTAAATATTCTATATCTACTTCTGGTGATATTGTATGTAATATTGCATACCTTTTCCCTATTTTTTCAGGGAATATGACCCAATTTTTATGTATTCCATTCATAGGAGATAAAAGAAGAGGGGTTTTCCATCTCCAATTCCTAATTTTGAGATCCTTAATACTTATTTCTGTCAACATGACTCCTATATTGTATCCATCATAAAAATTATAAGTCATGTAAATTTTTCTTTCATTATTTACCCTAACTACACGTGGATCTTCAGCTCCATATCTACTTCCTCCAGAATTAGGTATTAAATTCCTATTATTGTTGAATGGAGAAGGATAGGAATGTTCAAAAACAGGGGAAGAACTTCTTTCCTCAATATTTATACCATCCTTACTTTTTGCATATCCAATTCTTGATATAAAATCTTCACCAATAGCTCTATAGAAAATATGGATAGTATCATCAATTAAAATGGCTCCTGCATTAAATGTTTGGAAATTTTGCCATTTATCGTCTGTAGGAGATAAAATAGGATTATCTTTCCATTTTACAAGTTTCAATTAAACCATCTCACAAACATGATAATATAATATTTAACAAAAAATAATAAATAAATTTTACGAAAAAAAAAACAAGCTATTTTTATCAAATATCACCAAGTATTGCTAGCTTCCCAGCAGTTGTTACTTTTAATTCATCTTTTTTTATCATTCCCTTCTCCCTAAGATCTCTAATATGATTGTAAACCATCCCTCTACTTATATCTAATTTATTTGATAATTCTTTCACACTAGTCGTACCTTTTGTAATTTCCATTAATATCTCTTTTTTTGTTTTTGATATACCAAAACTAAGTATTGGAATATCTAAAATTTCCTTTGTATCCTTTAAATATACAATCCTGTCTACATACCTGTATTTTGCATAGCAACCATATAACATTCCAAAACTTTGTAAATTATTACTACAGGTAATGTTTACAGTTATTTCATTATTTTTTTCATTTTCAATTATTTCAATGATTTTTTTAGCAGCTGCAACAATGTCACTACTTTCTACTACAGTCTCCTTTATATTTATAAAACTCATTGTTTCTTTAACTTTCTCTAAATTTTCAACTTTTTCTTCATATTCTTCCTTATCAAAAATTAAGTATGTACGATTTGGTGAAAAACGTGTTACACAAAACATAAATGATTCTAATGAATCTAATGGAGATACCAATACTTTCATAACCTCACCTCTATTACTTGTTAATTCACGCCTCTATGACTTTGATAATAATTCATCACTTGCATTTTCTGCGATTTCCATCACTTCTTTTTCGTTAATTACTTGAACAACATTATCTTCCATTAATATTTTTCCATCTACAATAACTGTTGTGACATTGTAACCATTAGCTGAATATACCAAATGTGAAATTGGATTCCTAAATGGGGTTAAATTACATCTCTTTACATTTATTAACACTAAGTCTGCTTTTTTACCTACCTCGATCAGTCCTGCATTTATTCCAAGTGTTTTAGCACCATTTATAGTAGCCATTGCAAAAACATCTTTTGCTGACAATTTTGTTGGATCTAAATAATGAACTTTCTGTAATAAAGCTGCTATCTTCATTTCTTCTAACATGTCAAGATTGTTATTAGATGCTGCACCATCAGTGCCCAAAGATACAGTAATATTTTCATCTAACATTTTACTAACAGGTGAAATTCCAGAGGCAAGTTTCATGTTGCTCACAGGGTTATGGGATATTTTCACATTATTATTTTTAATTATTTTGATTTCTTCTTCTGAAAGCCATACGGCATGTGCAGCTATTACATTTTCACCTAGAAAGCCTATGTCATCTAAATATTCAAACGGTCTCATCCCATACCTTTCTTTAATTGTTTTAATCTCCTCTCTTGTCTCTGAAACGTGTATGTGTATTTTTAAATTATTTTTATTAGCATATTTTGAAGTTTTTTTAAGTAATTTTTCTGAACAAGTGTAAGGAGAATGAGGACCTAAAGCCACCGATATTCTACCATCTGCCATCCCTTGACATTTCTTTACAATCCTTTTAGATTCTTTGATTTCTTTTTTCATTTTATCTTCGTTATTTAAATCAATCATCCCATGACTTATAACAGCCCTCAAACCACATTTTTCAATTGCCTTTGCAACAGAATCCATATAAAAATACATATCATTAAATGCTGTTGTTCCAGATTTTATCATTTCTATACATCCAAGAAGTGCACCAGCATAACAATAATCCTCATTTAAATGTTTTTCAAGTGGCCAAATATAATTTTCTAACCATTTATGCAGCTGTAAATCATCAGCTATACCTCTAAACAACGTCATAGATAAGTGTGTATGTGTATTAATTAATCCAGGAATAACCAACTTGTCGCTGGCATCTATAATTTTATCTCCTTCATCTTCTCTTATATCACCTATCTTTACTATCTTATCATCTTCAATAAGAATAGATCCTTTCCTTGTACCTTTAACATCAACAATTTTTGCATTTTTTATTAATATTGACATCCTATCACCTAAAAAATTAATAAAGTAAGGTAAATTCCTGAAGATAGTCACTATATTCTTTATCAAGAATTCTTAATGCTGACATACATTCAGGCAATGCCGCTGCTCTTTCTTCCACAAGATTTCTTAACGTTCCATTACGTATATGGGATTTTACTTCTCTTATTACATAATCTAATGTTTTTTTATTGTATTCAAGCAACTCTTTTTTATCAAAGTCATAGATTTTGTATGTATCTAAAGAATAAGATTTTGTTGGTGTCATTAAGACATTAAATTCAGCATAATACTTACATATCCCATCAGGAAAAATATCCACTCCCATGTAGACTAAAAGCGGTATAAACAAAGGTTCAGGAAATGTAAAGGATAAAGAAGTAGTGGGTTTAAGATTTTTTCGTAATTTTACAATTAGGTTAACAAGATCTTTTGGTCTTTTAAGTAATTCGGTTCCGTTACTTATCACTAAATTTGTAAATCCCAATTCCTCAAGTTTTGTTGCGCATTTGACTCTAAGATCAATGTATTTTCCACCAGTAATTATTGCAAACTCACCTTCATAACTTTTATATTTGTCTATAGTATATTCAACTGCCCACTCTGCTAATTCCCTCGGCACATCATAAGGTAGTGGAAGAAAGATGGGGTCTATATATTCCTGTGGAATTATAAGTGGTGTTTCTTTACCATCAATTTTTCCTAATCTAGCAGGACCGTCGTGAGCTATTATCTCTATCATTTTCTAAACTTCCTACAATCTTTGTATTTTTTAAATAACGTAAGTTTATATAAAATTTTTTACTAATTTGGAAAAGTTAATTTCATAAAAAAGAATTATTGAAAAGCAGAAAAAGATATTTATTTAAACACAAACACAAAAGGAGGTTCTTCGATTGGATACGGATGCTAAAATTACAAGTATTCATACAGTTTCGGGCATAATAGCCGGATTTATTTCATATATCTTATCCTCCGGTACTTTGCCAATTATAGGTAAAAATGAAGCCTTAGCAACATTCGTTGGAGTCATAATTTTATTAGTAGTTGGAAATTTATGTGAAAAATGGTTTAGTAAAGAAGAAGTTGGTGGTTTTAAAGGATGGTTTGCAAGTGGTGTTATACCATTCTCATTAGTTTGGTTTTTAGTTTGGGCAATGTTATTAACCATGAACTTACATCCATTGCATGCAAATCCACTTCCACAAGGAAAATAAAAGGTGTTAAAAATGAAGACTTTGAAAACACCCATATCTACTAAAGATATTTTAGAATTAAAAGTAGGAGACATTGTAAAGGTAAACGGTACAATTTTTACGGCAAGAGATCAAGCTCATAAAAAAATTATAAAAGAAGGACCACCATTCGACCTCAAAGGATCAGTTATTTTTCACGCTGGGCCCATAGTTAAAAATAATGAAAATTTTAGTCTAGTGGCTATAGGTCCTACAACAAGTGCTAGAATGAATCCTTTTGGACCTAAACTTATCCGAATGGGTGTAAAAGCTATTATAGGTAAAGGTGGTATGGATAAAAATACTAAAAAAGCTTTAATAAAAAATAAAGCTGTTTATTTAGCTGCTGTTGGTGGATGCGCTGCTATGTATGCAGATAAAGTGAAAAAAATAAAAAGTGTGAAATGGTTAGAATTAGGAATTCCAGAAGCTATATGGGAATTGGAAGTCAAAGATTTTGGACCATTGATAGTAGCTATGGATTCTCATGGTGGAAATTTATATGAGGATGTTGAAAAGAAAATTAGACACTTCAGAGATAAAATTAGAGGGAATGATAGATACACACGTCCACACAAAACCTGATATTAAACCACGTCTTAAAGATGATATTAGTGTCGCTAAAGATGCAAAAAAAGAAAAAATGAAAGCATTGGTTATTAAATCACATGGTGAATCTACAGTGGGTAGAGCGCAACTAGCTACTGATTTAGTGGGGATTGATGTTTTTGGTGGCATTGTCCTCAATGAAAATGTTGGTGGAATAAATCCTAATGCTGTAGAAGTTACTGCAAAATTAGGTGGCAAAATTGTATGGTTACCCACAGTTTCAATTGATAAAATAAATATAAACAAAAATAGTCTCGAAGATGTGATCATTATAGTAGCTGAGAATGATATGGTATTAGCTACTGGACATTTAAAGCCATCGCAGATATTTCAAGTATTAGATATAGCACAAGAATATAATTTAAAGAAAATTTTAATTAATCATCCTCTCACAAAAGTTGTTGGTGCTAATTTAGATGAACAAAAAGAAATGGGAAAATATGGTTTTTTAGAACATTGTTTTGTAGCATGCATGCCTAAACCTAAGCATGATGGCTTGGACATTACAAAAATCGTGGAATCTATAAAATATGTTGGATATAAAAGATGTATTTTAGCAACTGATTTTGGGCAAATACATAATCCTCCTCCTGTACTTGGATTAAAAATTTTTATAAAGGAATTGATGTGTCATGGAATATCCTGGAAACATGTGAAATACATGACTAGTGTAAATCCTAAGAAGTTACTCTACATGTGATGTAACAATGTATTTTTAATTTTATGGTGATATTATGCTTTATATGGTAGGACTAGGACTATATGATGAAAAAGACATAAGTGTAAAGGGATACAATATTTTAAGGAAAGTAGATAAAGTATTTGCTGAATTTTACACGTCAAAATTGTTTGGAACCAACATCGAAAAATTAGAAAATTTTTTTGGGAGGAAAATAGAGGTTTTGGAAAGAAAAGAAGTAGAAGAAGAAATGATTCCTGTAAAAGAAGCTAAATCAAAAAATGTTGCATTTCTAGTGCCAGGAGATCCTCTTATAGCAACCACACATCAATCATTAATCATCGAGGCAAAAAAATTAGGCATTGACGTTGAAATTATCCATTCTTCATCAATATTATCTGCGGCTCCAGGGATTACAGGATTACAAGCATATAGATTTGGAAAAACTACAACTATACCATTTCCTGAAGATGGTTATTTTCCTCATTCTCCATATCTTACTATCAAAAAAAATTTGGAGAATGAGGCACATACACTTGTGTTGTTAGACATAAAAAGCGATGAAAATAAGTATATGACTGCTAACGAAGGTTTAGAATATCTATTGAAAGTTGAAAAAGAAAGAAAAGAAGGAATAATAAATAACGACAGAGTAGTGATAGTTCTTGCAAGAATTGGATCTCATAATCCAGTAATAAAAGTTGGTAGAGTGTCTGAAATGATTAATGAAAATTTTGGTAAGCCTTTACATTGTTTGGTAATTCCTGCCTCTCTTCATTTTATGGAATATGAATACTTAACCACTGTTTTAGGTGCTAAAAAGGAAATATTGGAGGATATTGTGTGAAACATTGTGACTATGGTAAAAGTTCTGAAAAATATCTCAATGCTAAAGAAGTTTTAAATAAAATTGAGATGGAAGGTTGCAAAAGATTTTTAGATGCCGGATGCGGCAATGGTTTTATTTCTATTGAGGTTGCTAAAAAATTAGGTAAAAATGGAGAAGTATATGCTGTTGATATACATGAACCATCGATAAAGAAAGTTAGAGAAAAAATAAAGAATTTAAATATTAAAGTTAAAGCAATTCTAGCTGACATTACTAAGAAAATACCAATTGAGGAAAATTCTGTTGATATATATTTCATGGCAAATGTTCTTCATGGTATTGTAGCAAATGAAAAAACTGATGAGCTAATGAAAGAAATAAATAGGGTCTTGAAACCAAAAGGAAAACTTATAATAGTTGATTTTAGAGTTGATAAACCAGCAGGACCTCCTGAAAATTTAAAAATAAGTGAAGAAAAATGTGTTGAAATTTTAAATTCTTATGGCTTTAAAATTGAAAATATTGACAAAGTAGGTAAATACCATTACATCGTCACCGCTAGAAAATTACAAAGAGAGGGAAAAACATGAAATTTCTAAGATTTAAAGACAACGGTGCTATAAAATCAGGATATATAGCTGGTGATGAAATAGTTGAAATTGAAAATATCATAGATGCTTTGAATGGCGATCTTAAAATAATAGAATCTCAAACTTATTCATTTAAAAATATTGAAATTTTACCTCCAGTATCACCATCTAAAATTGTTTGTGTTGGTCTTAATTATAGAGATCATGCTGCTGAATTAAATATGGAAATACCGGAAGAACCAGTTTTATTTTTGAAACCACCTTCAAGTGTAATAGGACATGAAGATACTATTGTTTATCCAGAAATTTCAAAGCAGGTAGATTATGAAGTTGAGTTAGGTGTCGTAATTTCAAAAAAAGCAAAAAATGTAAATGCTTCAGATGCCTGGGATGTAATTGGTGGATATACTATTGTTAACGATGTTACAGCACGTGATATACAAAGAAAGGATGGTCAATGGACAAGGGCAAAAAGTTTTGACACTTTTTGTCCTTTAGGTCCTTTTATAGAAACAGAAATGGATCCACATAAACAAAAAATATCTCTTAGGTTAAATGGCAAAACTAAACAATTTTCAAACACTTCAAAAATGATATTTAAAGTAAATGAACTTGTTGAATTTATATCAAGTGTTATGACACTCCTACCAGGAGATATAATAGCAACTGGTACTCCTCCAGGAGTAGGTCCAATGAAACCTGGTGACATTGTCGAAGCAGAAATAGAATCTATAGGAACTTTAAGAAATTATGTTAAGTCTCAATGAGTATTTTTTATATTCGCTTATCAGGGATTGAGAAATAAGAAAAGTATTTATATAGATGAAGTACAAAATAACACTTGTTTTAAAAAATATACACAACTCTCTCTCACTCCTTCTTTCTCCAAAGCAAATTAATATTTAGAAAAAAGAAAAGCATAATATACCACTTTTCTTCATAAGATATAGCTATATAAATTCAGAAGTTTATTAAGCAAAGAACAGAAGATAAACTATTAGAAAAGTTTAGAGATTTATAGGCATGTTTATAATTATTTTTCTAACATGTAAGAATAAGTCTATATAGAGTATTGTTGAGGATATAAGGTAGTTTTGACTGCCTGTTTAGGAGAATGCTCTACTCAGGATTGTCTCTTATAGAGATATAGTCTCTGGGCAAGTTTTCTTTATGAAGTAGGAAGCTCTGTAGGAGGTAGCCTATATTCACTCCTGACATATTTACCTTTATTTTTAAATACTTCACCTTCCTCCATAATTACTTTGCCGCGAAGTATGGTCATTACTGCTTCTCCAATATATTCAAAACCTTCAAAAGGTGTATATTGTGCCTTACTATAAAATTCATCAGCACTTATCTTACCAGTTTTTTTATGATCTATGACAACAAAATCTGCATCCATGCCTTCCTTAATAAAACCTTTATTAGTTAAACCAAAAATAGTTGCTGGTTTTTCGCAAAACATAGTTTTTATTTCATTTAATTTAATTTTACCTTTTGCAAATAAAGTTAAAAATAATTTTAAAGATACTTCAAGATTAGGTATACCTGCTGGTGCTTCCCAAAATTCTTTTTCTTTTTCATCTAAAGTATGTGGAGCATGATCAGTAGCAATAATATCGATATCATTTAAGTCTTTAATATTTATACCTTCCTCTCTAGACCGTAGTGGGGGATTTGTCTTTACAAAACTGCCAAATTTGTTGAAATAACTTGAATCCAAAAATAAATGATGAGGTGTAACCTCACATGTAACTGGTGCTAAATTTCGCATATTTTTTATGATTTTTAAAGCTTTTTTTGAGCTTAAATGGCATATATGTATAGGATGATTATAATGAGCTGAAAATGAAACAGCTTCTGCAACTGCAATTTCCTCACTTATAGTAGGTCTTGCATCTGAATAAAAATGAGGACTTTTTCCTCTGTGATCTCTTTCATAATTAATTTCTCTTTTTTCACAA
Source organism: Methanothermus sociabilis (assembly GCF_055392295.1). NCBI lineage: Archaea > Methanobacteriati > Methanobacteriota > Methanobacteria > Methanobacteriales > Methanothermaceae > Methanothermus > Methanothermus sociabilis. The sequence continues at coordinate 441,962 of NZ_AP042467.1, forward strand.
TGAAAAGTAAGTGGGATATTTGTTGAATTTAAAATATCAAACATTTTTTTTATAGTGTTTATACTCGTGTCTTCCATGTAAATTTTAAAAGAAGCTGGACTTAACTTTACAATTTTTTGGACTTCTTGTAAATTTACACCAGCATGTAATCCAAAATCCACAATACTTTTTTTAGATGCAAGTTTAATCTTTCTTTTAAATTCTTTTAAAGTATTTGTGGGAGGTTTTGTATTTGGCATGTCTAGAACCGTTGTAAATCCTCCATGCGCTGCTGCCATTGATCCACTTTTAAAGTCTTCTTTATATTCCATTCCTGGTTCTCTAAAATGTACATGTGCATCAATCAAGCCTGGGAATATTATTCTACCTTTTATGTCTATTGTTTCACAATTTTTAAATGGTAATTTACTGATCTTTATTATTTTGCCATCTTCAACCCCAATATTTACAATTTTTCCATTTAATTTGCAATTCTTAATACATAGGTCCACCATGGTGAACTACTCCTACAGAGCTTCCTACTTCTAAAGAAAACTTGCCTACAGGCTATCAAGGTTACTCTATTCCCTCAACAGTGTCTTAAATGCTGATATATAATCTCCTAACTTATTTTTTAATCCTTTTAATGTATTTAGACCTTCTTAACTACCTACCAGTTTTTTTCAGCTTTGTAATTGTATGGGAAGTCATCTCATGAAAAAAAGTAGCATGAGAGGATATATATAGTTTTCTTAATTTCTAGAGCATTTTTGGAGAGAGAAAGAGGAAGTAAAAGAAGAGTTGTGTATATTTTTTAGAACAAGTACTAATTTTGTGCTTCATCTATATAAATACTTTCTAATTTTTCACTAATCCTTAGATAGCTTTTCTCTATGAGGAGTAGTTCACCAACCAAAAAAATATCTATATAAAAAGAAGTTATTTTATCTAATACTGGAAAAAAATTTACTTCTTTAGGAGATATACCATGAAAATTTTATTTATAGGTGCAAGATTATTTGACGATGTCCACTATTATGCTAAAGAAAAAGGAATTACAACAATACTTACTGAAGCTAATCCTAAATCACCAAATATTAAATTAGCTGATAAATATTTCATTGTGCCAAGAGGAATGAAATATCCTATGGAAATTGCTATTAAAGAAGATGTAGATGCAGTTGTACCATTGATAGGTGTAGATGAACCTCTAATAGGCGTTGCAAAAATGAAAGAAAAGTTAGAAAAAGATTATGGAATCCCAGTAGTTGCATCTAATTTACATGCAACATCAATAGCTGTTGATAAGTTCAAAACAAAAATATTTTTTAAAAAAATGAATGTTAGAACCCCTAAATATAAAATAATCAAAGAACCACCTTCCGAAGTAACAAAACCTGTTGTATTAAAGAATAAAAAGGGTCAGGCTGGAACTGGAGTAGTTGTAACCAACTCAAAAGATGAAATAACAGAATATCTAAAAAAATATGGTGTAGTTCTTATGGAAGAATTTATTAATGGCATTGAAATTTCAGTAGAAGTTTTAAGATGGGAAGGCAAGTCATTAGCCTTGGTCGTTGTAGATAAAGGTAGAACAACCTTAGAAGCTGTACATCCTCTATACAAAATAAAAAAAGCTCCAGCACAAATAAAAGGTTTAGACAATGAAAAGGTATTATTGTTTAGTAGAATGATAGTAAACAGTTTAAATGCAGAAGGTAATACTGACATTGACATGATATTTGATGAAAAACTTCGTAAAGTTTATGCAATAGAACTTAATACAAGACCAAGCGGTACTAGATATATTTCAGCTGCGGCCACTGGAATCCATCCACTACACCAATTAGTTGATATGGCTATAGGGGAATGGGATCCTAAGAAAATTAAACTTAAGAATTTTTTTGCAATAGAAATTCCTATAGGTACTACTGACTTAAAAACAACTAAAAAATTTGAAGGAGAGAAATGTTGGGTTGTTCATGGTCCTCCAGGACATCAAAGAATAACTATAAGAGGTAAAAACATGGAAGATATTGTAGAAATTTTGGAGGAACTAGACCTAAATAAGGTGATAAGATGTTTATATTAATTTTAGCTTTCGTTCTTACAGTTATTTTTACCTATATATTGAAAAAAATTCTTTTAGAAGCTGAAATAGTTGATAAGCCTATTGTAACTGAGCATAAACACAAAATAGGTACTCCAACAATGGGTGGTCTTGGATTTTTATTAACAGCCTCAATGGTGGCAATGGTTTTAGGAGATAGACATTTAAATCTGATTGTATTAACAATGGTGATAGCTGGCATAATTGGAGCCTTAGATGATTTACTTGGATTGAGCATTAAAGAAAAACAAAAAATTGTAAAAAATATTTCATCAGAAGTTGTTGAACTAGGAAGATTAAACCTCCAACCTGGTGAAGAAGCAAGAGTAGCAACTAAGAAAGCTAAACAAGATTTCAAAAAGCTAATGGCTGAAAAGAAAATTAAAGTAGTTGGTGAAGTTCCTATAAAAAAAGAATTTACAGAAAAACAAAAGATTATGTTACAATGTATTCCAGGAATATTTCTTGCATTATCATTTGGAGTTGGAAGTATTTTTGGATACTTTTTAGGATTCTTAACAATTCCAATTGTAATATTCGGAGTATTAGGCGCCATTAACGCCATAAATTTAATAGATGGAATGGATGGAATGGCAGCAGGAATAATTGCAATATCTTCATTATTTTGTGCATTTTATTCTTCTATGAAAGGCCTTCATAGTTCTGCATTTTTAATGTTATCAGGCATTTCATTAGGTTTCCTGGTGTTTAATCGTTTTCCTGCATCAATATTTATGGGAGATGTTGGATCCTTTGCTTTAGGTGCTGGATATGCTGCAGCAGTTATGATGAATGATATAATATATTATGGAGTACTTGCCATTGCAGTTCCTATAGTATCGGTAATTATAAGCCTTATGCATCGTGCAAACATTATAAAATTACCCGTGGAGCCATTACACCATACTCTACATTATAAAGGATTATCAGAAAAAACAATTGTAATTACTTATTGGTTAATAACATTTGTATTATGTAGTGTGGGGCTAATAATGTATAATTTAGGATTATTCCCATAACATGGTGGTTAAAAAATGAGATTAAGTGAATTAGCTTCATATGTTTCTGGAAAATTAATAGGGGAAGATAAGGAAATAAAAGTGGGTATATTTAATACTCTAGGCGATGCTAATCCAAATGATATTGTGATTAGACATTGGATAGATGAAAAAGGTGTAGAAATTGCAAAAAATAAAGAAGTATCAGCACTTATAACTCAAAATCCAAAAGGAAATTCATTAGAATATGCAAAAAAGTTGAAAGTACCTATAATTTTAGTTAACAAGATTGAACTTGCCAGTGCATTTGCCATAAAATGGACAATAAAAAATTTTGCACCAAACACTTATAGAGTTGTAATCACAGGTACTAATGGTAAGTCAACAACAACCCATATGATATATCATATTTTAACCCATGCTGGAAAGAAAGCATTTACAAACACAGATGCAAAGTCAGAGTTTAACACTCTGATAGACCCAATGGTAGCTAAGTTACTTGCTGAAAAGGCTAAAAAAGAAAACCTCGAATATTTGGTCATTGAAGTGTCTGAAGTTCAAGGATGGCTAGATCGTCTCATGAAAGACCATGCATATCTCATGACAAAATCCATAAATCCTAATGTAGTTGTAGTTACCAATGTAGCATTGGACCATATAGGTTTAGTTAATTCAATTGAAGAAGTGTTTGAAGAAACTAGTGGGGCTGTAAAAGCATTGGAAAAAGGATTTGCTGTACTTAATTATGATAATGAATTTACAAGAAAAATGGCTAAACTCACAAATAAAAATGTAAAAGTCTTCTTTTATGGAAAAAATTGTCCAGTAACTTTTAAAAGTGGTGGAATTTATGTTAACAATGATTTATTCATAAAAAAAGAAGAACTTCCATTCAAAAGTGAATATTTTATACAAAATACTCTTGCTGCAATATCTGCTTGTTTATGTTTAAATATTCCTCCAGACATTATAAAAAAAGGAATTTTAACATACAAACCACTAAAGAGAAGATTTTCAATTTTATGTAAAAAACCATTAATAATAGATGATTTTGCACATAACCCTGACGGTATCAAAATGGCCATAAAGAGTGCAAAAAAACTTACAAAAAACAAATTGTGGGTTGTATGTGCTATACGTGGGTCTAGAGGAAAAATTATCAACAAATTAAATGCGGAATCGTTATCAAAGACTTTAAAAAACATTGAAAATTATGAAGTTGTTATAACCAATAGTGACGATGTTGTGGATAACCTTAATAAAGTAAAAAAAGAAGAAGAAAAAACATTTTTAAAAACACTGGAGAAGTATAATATAAATTATAGATTCCACAAAAAATTGAAAACTGCTTTGGAAGAAACTTTAACTAATTGTAAAAAAGATGATACGATCTTGTTGATAGGTGCTCAAGGTATGGACCCTGCCTCAAAACTATTAAAAAAAATAAAAGTGATACCATGTTCATAAAAGTCAAAAGAGATACTCTTATAATTTTATTTGTGGCATATCTCCTCATATTGGCTGGTAGATTCTTAAATTATGCGTCTTATGCTTCATCTAAAGACTTTAGTGGGGCAGTTCCAATTTCAGGTGTTATTGTGAAAGGTAATGATATAGTACCAACAAGCTCAATAAAAATAAATGTAGCTGCTGCTGGATTTAGACCAGGAAGTTATATTAAAGATAACATGCTTATAACTTCAAAACGTAAAATACCACTTGATAGGGCTATAGCCAATGCAAGAGAATTTGTTAAACTGTCAACAATACCTGGTACAAAAGTCATGCCAATAGTAGATGCAGATGTAAAGGTTGATAAAAAAACAGGTATCGTAACTGTCACTGTAATTGAAGATTTTTCCTTGGCTAAGGTACAAGGGGGGTGAAGAAAGATTAGAAAATTTAGATATCTAGTATTATTTTTGTTAATAAATTTTATGATAGGTACTGTATCTGCAACATGTAATATAATTGTAATAACTGATCCATCAGGTAGAGATCCAAATGGAGTGGCAGGTGCTAGTTTATCTTATGCTCCTAACATGTTTCAATCAACATTCTTACTTTCTAAAGATAAAAAATTTGCAGTTTTATCAGGTGGTGAAGGAGAGGCAATTCCTAGATTGATGGCGATTGTAGAAACAATAAAAAGATTAGAGAATGGAATGTCAGCTGCTGACGCTGCTTCTGCAGCAAATCAATACCCTGGAATAAGAGTTATGTGTGGTGGACCAGGAATAGGTGCAGCAGTTGGTGGATCATTTGACGCATACATAGTAACTGTTGAAGATGATGGAACTATAAAAATTACTCCAGTATCTGGTGGGCTAGCCGTGCTACCACCTGGAAAAAAGGGAGCTATAATTCACTTAAGAAATACACCAGGGAATCCAAAATATGGTACTGCAGATAATGTACGTAGAGATGTAGCAATAAATGTAGGAAAAATGATTAGGGATGGATATCCAGCTACAGTAATTGTTGGGAAAGCTGTAGAAGAAGTTGCTAGAGATTCTGGAGAAAGATATGGTGGTGGTGCAGTAAACATTGCATCTGGTACAACAACTGGAGACATGTTTACTCCAGCTACATTAAACCAAACAGGATATCCACTAGATGAACCATATGTTAAACTGTGTCCACAATGTGGATGGAGTATGGGATTTCCAACAGCTGAACGTTATGATCGATGTCCCATCTGTGGAAGTCAGTTAAAAACTATATATGCTTATCAAGCACTTACAGATGCAATCACGGTCTCAAATAAAACAGTTATAGTGTCTGTGTATGGATCTGACAGTAAAGGTGTAATTGGAACTACTAAAGAAATTGTGGAGGCAGTAGTCAATAAATATGGATATGATCCTGTAAAAATTTCTGAAGCAATAAACCGTGCAATAGACAATGGATTAATTTTAGGTGTTAATTACGTTGAACCAAAAGATATTAATGTAAAACCTTCTGCAAGAGCTGTAGGTGTATATTATACGCCTCTTCCAGATAATAGGAGTGGACCACCATGGGATTTACCCATACCTGCAGGAATTTTAGAAACTCTTGGTAATGTCCAAACTGTTTTAGGTTTTGCACTTGCATTCCTAGCATTTTTCCGAACTATAGTGGTTGGCAGAGTTAAAAAATAAAGATATAAAACTTTTACAATCCTTTAACACACATATCAATCATCTTTTTTGTTTCAGCTGCCAGTTCTGGAGGTAAACCTTTTATGTCAATGCTTAAAAATCCTCTTACAATCATAGATATGGCCTCTTCTTCTGTTAAACCGCGAGACATTAAATATAATATTTTTTCCTCGTCAATCTTACCTACAGCAGCCTCATGTGACATTTCTAAATCTGTTGCACTTCCTTCTAATTCTGGAATCGCATGTATCATTGAATCATCAGATAATATTAACCCATGACACTCTAGGTGGCCTTTTACTCCAGGTATCCGACCTGCTAAATGACCTCTTGAATATATTTTAGATTCATCCATAGACACTGCTCTAGATATTACATTTGCACTTGATTCTTTACCTTCCAATATAACTCTTGAACCAATGTCAAGTAGCGAATTTTTCTTACCTGCCATGACAGATTGGAATATTGCCTTCGAATTTTTTCCTGTACAATATGCTGTAGGGTATGACTGTATTACGCGAACTGGACTTGTCAATATGTAATTATTTATATATGTTCCATTGTCACCAATCACAATGCCTGTTCTTGGTCTTACTTCTACTTGTTCTGCCCAATTATGAACCATTGTAAATGTAATTTTTGCATTTTTTTTAACATAAAATTCTGAGATCCCTATATGCAATGCTGAATTAACATCTTGTCCTGTGGCACAACCCGTAATTATGTGTAATTCAGAATTTTCTTCTGCAATAATTATATTATGAGCTGTTTGCATTATGCGTTCATCTCCAATAAATAAACATGCCTGCAGTGGAAATATTTCCTTTGATCCTGGCAATGATCTTATAAAGTAACCCGTATATTTTTCCTCTTCTAACTCTTTCAGAGCAACATGTGCCGTATATTTATCTGTATCTGGTGCAACTGCTTTCCACATATAATCTTTTACCCAATCATATTTTTCTAATGCTGATTTGATCCCCATTATTTCTACAGACTTAGATGGAGAAACAGAATATATTTCACTTTCATCAAGCTGTATATAAGTACCTGCTCTCTCTTTTTCTGATGTGTCAATACCTACTTTAACTAATGTATCCCTAACTTTTTTTGGTACATCCTCTATACTTTCAATTCTTTCATGTTCTCCAGGATCTTCTGCTAAAAATTTTTTGAGGTCTGTTTTAGGGCCATATGGTGATTCTTTATCTTTAGCTTTTTCTGCTCTCTTTTTTATGTCTCGTAACATTTTTTACACCCTTCAAAGCCTTCTTTCCTTATATCTTCTAATATTTCGTCTGGACACCCTGAACAAACAATTTTTCCATCTAGAAGTACGTGCGCAATTTCAGCTTTAACAAAATTTAAAATATAACCTAAATGCGTTATAATTAAGCCTGCTTTCTTTCTTTTACTTGGTTTTTTATCTTTTTCTAAAAGTTTGTTTATCATTTCAGCCAAAATTTCAACATTTTCTATATCTACACCAGAATCTGGTTCATCTAACATTATAAATTCTGGGTTTTGTGCTAGAAGCTGCAATATTTCAGATCTTTTCATTTCTCCTCCTGAAAATCCTAAATTTACATCTCTACTAAGGAAATCTTTATTAAATTTTAATTTTGTTGCAAATCTATATATTTTTGGATCTAATTTTTCATCTAAAGAACAACCACTTTCTATTTTTAATAAATCAATAAGGCGCACTCCTCTTATTGCTGGTGGATTTTGAAATGCCACTCCTATTCCCATTTTAGCTCGTTCTGTAGTATTTAAATTGGTAATATCTTTGCCTTTAAACAATATTTCTCCTCTAACTACTTTATATTCTGGAAAACCAAGAATTGTTAAAAATAAAGTACTCTTTCCTGCTCCGTTTGGTCCAAGTAAAACATGAGTCTCTCCCTTACCTATATAAAGATCTACACCATTCAATATTCTTTTACCATTGACCTCTACCACAAGATCATTAATTTCGAGAAGCAATTTAGATCCTCCTATAAAATTCATTTAAATTCATCAATCAATACCTTCTCAAATAATTTTAGACATCTTTTTATTCCATGAGCTTGTCTTTCCAAAATTTTTTTGGGTTCTGAAAATCTTAAATCTGCATGAACACCAGAATCTGTTATTATTTCAGATTTATTTGTTACAATTGCTATACCACCTCTACCAACGCCTGCTGTAGTGCCTATCCCTATATCCGCATTAGTGATTCTTTTAATGGATTTAGCCATCTTAAGAGCCATTTTTTTGTCTGATTTTTCATTGTAAACTTTTATATCTCCTAAAACATGGTCAGGTGTCAATGGCTTAATTTTAAGAATTGTTTTTAATCCAGAAATCGTTGGAATAAACAATGCTGCAACTAAAGATATTTTATAGTCTTCTCTCTTTATACTCCAATCATAGTTGAGAGGATATCCTTGTGCAAATGCATGTATTTCCCTGCCAATTTTTCCATGTGTGAAACATTCTGCTGTTGCTACCCTAATCATCTAACTTCTTCCTCAAAAGTTTTAAAATATTGGCTGTAATAACATTTGCAATTCTATCAAGGACATATGGAGTTATTGGTTCCCAATCTTTTATTAATTTACCTGTACCTACAAGAATATGATTTTTCTTAATTCCTTCATTTCTTAAACCTAAAACTATTGGATTCTCTGGAGCATCTTCTATATTGAATACTTTAATTTCTTCTTCCCCAATTCCAAAGACACCCATTGTACTTATTGTATATGCACCTATTTCATGAGCTTTTTTTATGATTTTAGCTGTGATGGGTATGGTATTACCTCCTGCAATAGTAATACACACAACATCTCCATCTATAATTTCTAGATTATCCTTTGACACATAACAAGGCATGGTTTCAATTTTCTTAGAACATGGTAATCTTTTTAGGAATTCTGTTTTATATTCTCCAATTTTACCTCCTAACATCCTAAATATAAAATCTTCTTCAGAAATTTTTTGACCATCTATTGCTTTTATTATTGCAGGTCCGCCTCTATGTACTTCTATTAAATTTAAAGCTATTCTAATACCTAACCTACCTAACCCAACAATAGTTACTTTACCTTTTGGATTTTTAAGTTTTTCAAGCTCTGAAATATTCATAATATGTCCCATTTTATTGGTTTGTCAGCTATATCTACTTCAATTCCTAAATTTGAAATAATTTTAGCAAGTTTGTATAGCCCTGGAAGTTCTGTGAAATAATGAGTGGCATCAATTAAAGTTAAATTTAGGTGATATGCTAAAACCATTGTTTTATAGATTAAATCACCTGAGAGATAAACATCTGCATTCTTTTCATATGCTTTTTTAACAAGATGTTCATTGCTTAAACCAAAGCCTGAAACAATTGCCACATATTCTACAATTAAATTTTTATCAAAATTAACAACTTTAACATTATCTATTGATAATTTTTCTTTGATAAGTTTTATAAATTCTGGTAAAGAAACAGCTTTTATTTTGCAAAGTCTTCCTATTCCACTATCCTCATCCAAAACATCCTTTATTTCCATATTTAATGTTTCTGCAAGAGCATCACAAGCTCCGCCTTTTACCACATCCCAATTAGAATGTATAACATAAGTAGGTATTTCTGGCTTAGACAAAGGTGGATGATGAAGAATCAGAAGATCATATTTGTTTAATTTTTTTGTTGGGACATAATCCATTGAAACCAAAACTTTTTTTACTTCTAAATTTTCAAGATCTTTACCAATAAAACCAATTTTATCCCCATCAACTGCAAGATTTTTTGGAACAATTTCTTCTATTTTTTTAAATAATTCTTTGGCCTTCATTTTATCTCAATAACTTTAGATTTTATTTTTTTAATAAATTTTTCAATTACTTTATCGCAAGATACTGGCCTCAAAGAAGACACAATAAGCGCATGTTTTTTTAATTTTTTCATGAATTTGGTGAAGTTATTTTCTTTAAATAACATTCCCTCATAAAATTCAAATGGTGACATGCAATAAAGTACGCCTTCAACATCAAAAAAATAATTCATAACATTTTTTAAAACCTCAATTGTGAGTGTCATTGTTCCAGAAGTTTTACTTTGTAGTCCATAAGTATAAAGAAAAGCCTTGTATTTGGCATTGATACTATCTATCAATCTTTTTTTACTGCCGATTTTTCTTATTGTTTTATCACTTCCGTCTGATCGTGGATCCTCAATTATAAATGCTTTTGTATAAAATTTATTTAGATTTTCTATGCCACCAATACCAGTAGTGTCTATAATTAGATCCCATTTCTTCCTTAATCCATCTAAACCAATCTTAAATTCTATATTTTTTTCTACTAAATTTATAACCTGAGGATGGATATCAACTAAAGTAATCTCTGTATTTAAATTATTGGCTAAAAAAGAACCAGTAATGTATCCACCAATTATCAGACAATTTTTTGGTTTTAATTTTTTTTCTTTGAGCCACTTTATCACTGCTTTAGTTTTAACTTCACCAATATATTTTATTATATCATGAAATGTGTATTCAGAATAATATGTTTTTACTGTTGGTGTTATACCATTTTCAACTTTCATGTTTTTCATTGAGTCCTATTCTTTTTAATGCAGTAATCATTTCATCTTTTACAGCTTTTTCAACACTTTTTTTGTGAATTATATGTGGTGGAGATAACGCTGCACTTAATATTCTACCTTTTGAATCCATGATAACTAACATTGAACCTGAACCAGGAACACCAAGCCTTCCTCTAGCAATAACTAAATCGCAGTCAACGATATCTAATGCCATTAATGCTTTACTTATTGCTGGTGTTCTATTTAGATCACATGCATCTGTGTAGAATTTAAGATGTTTTGCTTTTTGAATTCCAAATTTCTCTAATACTTCATTTATAGCTTTTACTTTCTCTTTTGTTTTATTTGGAACAACTATATTTTTTGCATTAAGAATATATTTTTGAATTTCCTTTACTTCTTTAATTTTATCTCCCTGTCTCCTGCCTTCCGCAGATTCAACATATGCTTTTTTTATTAATTTTTCCATAGTCATGCGCATCTAACATGTAACTTCAGTTCAGGTTTTAAATGTAATTCTTTAATAACACGTATTACGTCATCTAAATTTCCAACCTCTGGTGATCCTACACCTTTAACATCATGAGGATAGTTATTGGGGATAACTGTGGCTAAATTGTCAGCACCTGCCATAAGTGAATATTTAACATTTTCTGGTCCGATAGTAGGAGTAGGTACAGTTATTCTTATTTCCGGGTACATCAACCTAGTTATCGCAATAGTTTTCATTTGTTCATGTAAAGGACAAGGAGGATGATTTTCCATAGGTGTTCCTTTATATGGATTGAAACCCATGATTGGTATTTCTCCTAAAGTTTTAAAGGTTTTTAAAAATTTTAAATGCATTAACCTATCATAATATGATTCACCAATGCCTATCAATAATCCTGAAGAAAGTTCAATATTGGCTTCTGATACTAGTTTACATACTTTAATTCTATCCTCAAGGTTTTCACCAGGCTTTAAATCTTTAAATAACTTCCTGTTTATAGTTTCCAAATTACAACAAATAGTGTCGGTATCATATTTTTTCAATTTTAAAATTGTTTCCTTATTAAGATCTGAACCAACATTTATCAATAATTCAAGTGACGTGTTTTCCTTGACAATTTTGGCTGCCTTGACAGCCTGAGAACCACCATAACCATGTGCACCTGAACAGCTAACTCTTGGAATTCCTGATTTCTCTATTTTTTTTGCTGCTTCCAATATTTCATCACCAGTTTTATGAAATGGATGATAATAACCTTCTGGTGAAGTTCCTGCAGCGAAACCACAATATTTACATTTTGGAGAAATCTGACATATATTTGTGATGTGAATTGTTGAAGTTAATTTGATTGAATCCTTATATCTATCTCTAAGCTCAGAAGCAGTGTACATCAGTTCCTTGAAATCATTAGAATTCTTAATTTTAAACAATTTTAAAATTTCACAATCACTCAATTTTTTTTCTTTTAAAGCTTTTTTTAAAATGCTCTTAATCATCATCTTAGCATCACGGCTTTAAAAAATTATTCTGTTATTATTATGAATTCACCGACTTTTTCGACCCTGTGGAATGGAATGTAAAGATAATCTCCCCTTCTTTTTGCCCCTCTCAAATTTACGTTCTTTTTATCTTTTTCAACTTTAACAACAATGTCTGTTATTTTACCGGTTTTATCATTTATTATAATTTCTTCAAGGTCTCCAAGAATTCGAGCATTATTTGTGGCTACTCTATAGCCCCTAATTTCACTCCAAATTTTTTCTTCACTTTTAATTTTTGTTTTTTCCACCATTAAAACCACCAAATTTTTTGAGAAATTCAAGATCTTCAGGAGTATTGATATTCAATGCAAGTTCCAAAAGTGGAAGTTCTAACTTTTTTTCATCTTGTTTTTTATTTACAGCTTTTAATAAATTTAACCCTATTGGTATTTGTTCAGTGTTATATGGAGGAGGAATTAGCCCATATTTTTTGTAAATACTTCGTGGTACAACAACGGTTAAAGCCGGTTTATCACTTTTTTCATAAATATCTATGATCATGTTTATTGTTTTGGGTTTTACCAATGGCAAATCAGCGTTTATTACAAGTAATGTATCTCTTTTTGGAATCTTTGTAATTACATATCTTAAATCATTTACATAACCCTTTCCAGGTGTCACTATTACTCTATATCCTCTTTTTTTTATGTATTCTGTAGTTTTAGGTGTATGGACACTTGTTGCAACTATTATTTCCTTTACTCTATCAACTTTTTCTAAACATTCTATCACATGTTGTATCATTGGTTTACCATTTATATTTATGAGGGGCTTTTCTTTGAAAGATTTAAGAGATTTAAGGCGTGTTCCTTTACCGCCAGCCATCACTAAAGCCTTTAAAAATTTTAGCTAAACCCCTCCAGATTGTTTCTTTTTATGATATTTTAATCTTTCTGCAAGTATACATCTATCTCCACGATTACCTCCTATTGGTATACGTGGTGTCCCTAAAGAATTCATACATCTAGCCATCATGGCAGCTCCAAGTGCTAAACCATCAGAAACAAATACACAATCTTCAAAATAATCGTTAACATATTCAAGAATTAATTCAGGTTTTTTACCTGTTATACCAGCCCTACCTGTTACTCCCAAAACTGAGCCATCTTCAATTATGTCTTCATTAACAGCTTCTTCCACTAATCTTTTAGCTATTAGTGCACTTACATAATCAATTGTTCCAAATAAAAGCTCTAAACCATCATTTTCATAAATTTCTTTTCCAAGTTCTGATAGTTTATGGAATTTGCTTCCATTTTTTCCTACATCACACCCGATAAGAACTGTTCCAGCATTTTCTGCAGCTTTTGGGTCTACAGGTACAGTACCAAATCTACTTCTACTTTTTGGAACTTTTCTTATGTCTATATATTTATGGACTTCTTCTGCATATTCTTGTGCTTTTTCTGCATCATATTTACCTTTTGTAGCTTTTACATCTAATACTGCACCTAGTTTTTTATCAACAAGATTAGTACCCTTTATTATGGCATCTGGTATTGCACCAGCCAATCCACAGAAATTTCCAACAGTTTTAGCATATGGTTTTTCACTATTTACAATTCTCCCAGCTAGTGTAGTACCAAAATCCATTGATACACAAGGATTACGAAAATCAACGTCAGTCCATTTGGCACCAAGCTTTATTCCAGCAGTTACAAGTTCTCCTTCCATTTCATTTGCAACCACTTCTCTACCAGTAGGAGGAAGTACTCCAGCTACTGCACCATCAAATGCTATCTTATCTAACAAACTATAATCTTGAAATTCTTTAGGTAAATTTTCCAATGATAATGCAGGTGTCATTCTTGCTGGAGGAATGCCTGCCTTTAAACAACCCTCTGCCAATGCTTTTATCATTTTTCCAACTTCTTCCGGAGATGCAAAACCAGCTGTGACACCTGTAGATCTCACTACAAAGTGAATATCTTTTTTTATGTCTAATTTAGCTCTTTTTGCAGATTCATGTATAGTATCCTTGACCAAATCTGCCACAGATTCTTTTGTAAGTTCAACACCCCAAATTGTTTTCCCAAAAACTTTTTCACCGGGTTTTGGAGGTCTAACGTCCCGTGTCATTTTAACAGTTTTATCTAATAAATACGTTCTACTTGTTCTGAGGTTTGTAGCTGTTATTATGCATTTGGTCGTTGTGTTTCCTAACTCTACTGATGCAACAATGTAATGTACATCTGGCTCCATTGAATATCCAGAACCAACAGTTTTTTTAATAAAAGAAGTAGATTTTATTTCTTCTATTGTTTTATATTTACTTTTTGCTATGGTTGGTTTAGGTCCAAACAATCTTTTTAAAAATGACAAAAAATTACCTCCAAAAAAACAGAAAATAAAAATTAATTAAAAAAATAAAAAAATTAGAGAAGCTTAAAGAATGGATGCTCTTCAATAGGTTCAGTGCCTATATCTTTTACAGCTTCTGCTATAAATACATCACACATGGCACATGCTGGGAATGCCATCTTAGCGTTTTCTATTGGACCATATAATACGAAATCTCCACCTGCCATCTGTTGAATTAAATTAGATCCAACGTCACATACTGGCCATGCTTCTTTATGTTCTTTCCTGTATTCTCGTAGCCAATCCCATGCAGATGGCACGTTATGAATACCACTTCCAACTGGGTATCCCCATTTACTTTTGGCAACATATGATGTTCTTACAGCGACCCCAGCCCCTTGACCAAGAGGTGTTACTGCAACATCCAACAATGGTTTATCAATACCACATTCTTCTGCAATTTCTAAAAGTCCTTTATCTAATGCATCTCCACCATTTTCCCATATTGCGATTTTACCTTCAACACTAGGATCCATTGCATTAAATCCAAGGACAATTGATGCTGATACATCAGTTTCTTTTAGTGCATCAAATTCTTTTTCTTCTCCTGACATGTTAATTGAATTATAAATAGCGCGATCTGCTACTCCTATTTCATCTACATACTTTGCACCAGCTATTCTAGCATCAGCTGATGTTGAATCTATAAGAAATGGTGCGTCTGTGACATCTGCAACAAATTCTAAGTATTTAACTATTGCATCTTCTGTTGCACCGAAAACTTGTACAAGATGGGGATTTCCTGTTGTGTCAGACATCTCTTCTTGGATCTTTATTAGTTCTTCTGCCTTATCCTTATCGAATACACCTTTTTTCTCATCTTCAATGATGCTATGACCACCATAAAATATAGTTCCAGCTAATACTGTTGGATATTCACCAGGTTGTCCACCAATTTTTACTCCTGCGATATCAAGAACAATTTGTTCTTTATCAAATCTAAACATGTTGATTAAACCTCCTTTAACTTTTTTAAATTCTAAGTAATAATCTCACTGCTGGAAGTGCAAAGAAAATTATTAAAATTATTATACCTAAGATAACACCATAAGCTATTCCAATGTCTCTGCCAATTTGTTGTCCTAACCTTTCAAAATATTCTCCAGCTGCAAAGTCAACTTTCTTTTCCATTTCATCAAGTCTTTCATCTATTTTATTGTATTCATCTACTGATACTAATACACGAGGTATTGTGGTTCCTTCATCATCATTATTTGTCAATATATCATCCTCCTAAAGCTCTAAAAACGGCGACAATGCCTATTAAAATTACAGCAAGTAAAATACCATAGATTAATCCAAGAATTCTTGTTTGTATTAATCCTGAAAATACTCTTCCTTCTCTTGCAATCAACTGAACCCTATAGCAAATATCATCTGTTGTTTTTTTCACGCCTTTAATATTTGGTTTATTAGATAATGATATTGCCAAGAAATACACCCCCTCAAATTAGAAGTATAAATCCTATTAAAAGTGTAAGTGCAAGACCTATACCAGTACCTTGAATTTTTCCTGCATACATTCCTGCCCACATTCTCTGTATTCCTCCAACCATCATTATTTGTGTCTGCATATCTCTAATTCTTGCTTCAATTAAAGCTGTCTCTGGTGAAATTGGATTTATTTTCTCTGCTTCCCCTTCTTCCTCTTCTTCTTCAACCTTTACTACCATTGCTTCCTCTTCAAAAGCCCCTGGATCCTTCTCTATGCATTCCTTAACCTTTTCCTTTATCTGATCAGCATCCTCAACATCTATCAAATCAACAATCTCAACCTGTTTCTGGAATCTCTCCAATGCTTCCTCTGGTAAATTCTCTATGTAAGGTATTGCTCCCTTTGCACCAATTATCTTCTTTTTATCATCAACGCCATTCTTATGCAGTGCTTTTATACTTTGTCCAGTTATATGCCCTTGAACCTCTGAACCACATAGAACTAGGAATCTTATGTTTGGATTTGAGATTATATTTGCTATTACTTTCTCTATTCCTAAATTCTCTGTCTTGCAAGGCCCAGCTATTGCAGCTCCTGCATCTATTGGTATATCTTCTATATGTGATGCTAATGTTACTGCTGCAACAGGACTTTCAGGATCTCCAACAATATAATCTCCACTAACTACTGGCCATCCTTCTGCTGGTTCTTTTTTCTCAGCCAAAATCATACACCTCCAAATTTAAGTAAAATTAAAGCGAAAACTATCAATCCAAATACAAATCCATATATCATGTTTGTAATTTTTCCCTGAGTTTTGTAGATACCTTCTCTTCCTGGATATGACTCTGGAGGAATTGTATCAGGATCTAAAGAATTATAAAGATTATCCACAGCCACCTCCAATTTATCCAACTCTTTATTTAAATCGTCCATTGAAAGAACAATTACATCTCTTCCAAGTGCAGTACTAATGACACCAGCTGATGGATCCAAAGCTAAATTAAATTCAGGTGCTACATGAATGAAAGGAAGCATTTCCATTTTTATACAACCTCCAAGTGTTTTATAATCTATTGTTCTTCTTCAGGCCACCAGCCTGTTCTTTGTACTATTGTGTTCTCGAATACATCCTTGACAAACATTTTCATAGATATTGCCCAGCCAACAGCTGCAACTAGTGAAATTAGCCACCAATATGGATTCTTTATTATGGAGAGTATGCCTACAATTGCCATCATTGCAAATCCTGCTGCTAATGCACATTTCAATGTTCTGTATTGATCTTCATTTGGACCTAAGCAGGCATTAAATGGATGTTGAATTGCCATTGCACACATAAAGTATAAGGCAGGCATATAACCTGTGAGAAGTGTTGGATTAAGTAATCCTGACCCTGTCATTAAATAACTACCTGCTATAGCTGATGAAAATGCTAAAACAGATAACACACTAGCTCCAGCTAACTCTGTCGTACATTGTACAAATATAGGTATTTCCATTTTTATGAAAACTCTACCTGCAATTCCAGAAACTGCACCTATGATTAATGCAATTATTAAAGCTGCAATAGGTGCTAATAATGAAGGTATCGCTTTAGATAGTAGTGGAACTGAGACACCCATTATAACTGATAATAAACCTACTGCACCTAACATTGCTCCAATTGATGGTACTCCAGTACCTAATCCGTAACTTGCAACCCTCCTTACTGTATCAGCGCCCCAGAAAATTGCACATACACCGCCAAGACCTGCAATTACAGGACCAACCACTGGAATACCTGAAAGATAAATTCCTACTAAACCACCTATTGTTCCAAGAGCTATCAAACGAATAGGTGGTATTTCTACCTCAGCCACTTTAGTAGGCGCACCATGTCCACCAGCAGCGGGTGATACCATTAAAATGCACCTCCTTTAGCAATTATCAGTGTTAATATAGCTATCACAAATGATACTATTAAACTACCTACAATTCCACGAGGTAAACGGTGTATTTTAGGATCCCAAAGTCCTTCTGTTGTACCTCCAATGTTATAGGATGCTAGAACTGCATTAACAAAGAACATTCCAAGAGCATATGCCACAGCAATTGCTTTAGCACCAAGATCTCCAAAATATGGTATTGTCACTAAAGCATGATATAATGTCCAATATATTAATGCTCCACCAACTCCACCAAGGAAAGCTCCCATGGCTCCACTTATGTAAGCTGATGTAGGTGCTCCATGTCCTTCTGTACCTGGTGTAACATATTTCTCTTGATTCCAACCGGTAATTGGATCTTTTTTTCTCTTAGCAATTGTTGGCACTGATCCAATACCATACACAAGACAAATGTTTGTGAAAATTCCTGTCAACGTAATCATGACTGATGCACCAATGCCTCCTGCAAGTAGAATCATCCAGAGAGGTTTTTTCAATGCCATTCCTGCAACAATTAAACCTGTCATTGATGCACCAGCTGCAAGTTGGGTTGTACCTGTTGGTATTCCTGAAGATGTTGCCATTGCTCCTGATGCTCCACCAACAGGTACTAAATGAACTCCAGCAAAAACAGACATTCCACCTAGAGTTAAAGCTGCAACCAAAGTTATAGGATCTATCAATTTACTCCCTCCTGTATGGTCCATACTTTTCTCTTGCATGTTTTTCTAATCTATTATTTATTACTATCAACAACATTACGAAAAGAAATGCTGCAAGTATACTCCATTTTTCAAACACTATATCGAACCAGAATGTGAAAAGCACTATTAATCCAAATGCCATTCCTGTTATAGGAGATCCATATTTAACTGTGAAATTACCTACTTCCATAGGACTTCTAGCTCCAAGCACTCCCTTTCTTGCTATGTCTCCATGACTAGCTACTGGTATTCCCCCTCCAAATTTTTTATGTACGTACAGCACTTCTGCTCCATAATATACATCGCCAACTGCTGAACCTATTGCACCTATAGTCATTCCCCATATCATTCCAATGACAGGTATTGGGAATGGATGTGCAAATCCCTTTACAGGTAAAGTCATTAAGTATGATACTGCAGTTATAGTGAAAAATACTATAAATACATGTCCAGCTATTGGTCCTAAGTTCTCTGTTAGCATGTCTAAAAATACTGGCTGATTAAAATTAGATTGTCCAGATATTCTACCTAGATATGCAGTTGTTGAATATGCTAACCATATAAGTGTTGTAATTGCTGCACCTATTGCCAGTGCAATAACTGCATGAATATGTAGATATAACATTGCAACTGTTATTGCCCCAGATACTCCACAAAATGCACCATATGCAAATGGTTCTCCAGCTATTGCCTTATTAAAAAATCTATGTAAATTACCCATCTGTGGTGCTAACTGTACTTGTGAATTTGGGTTACTTTGTGATCCTATATTGGTCTCTACATCCTCAATTGTTTGTCCTATAATTGCAGAAGCTGTTGTAAGTGCCAAAATACCTAAACTAGCCACTGCGGGGTCCATATCATTCCTCCTTTTAACTTTATTAACTAAGTTATTACTAATTCTTTAAAAAGTTTTCGGAAAAATAAAGAAAAAGAAAAAAATCAAAAAATTTTGAATTATGTTAAGAATTTATTTACCAGCAGGCCTTATTAAGTCTCTTTCACCAGCTGGCTCAAATTCACGTAATGCTCCTTTAGCAAATTCGCCACGTGGATTTGTCCAATCGAATGGTAGATTGTCATCTGCAAATGCGACTTTAACCAATGGATTTAGACAATAGGCATCTCCTCTTGCAATATGTGCTGCCTGAACTATACCTGCATATTCTCCCTGATGTCCAACATTCATTGCATAGTTTGGATAGTTAGGTCCACGTAGTTCAGCTGGTAATCCTTCATCACTTCTAATTGAATATGTGTTTGCAGCTCCACATTGATCTTGTAAGTCATAGCCATAGAATCCTAATCTTGCATGAGCTTCTTTATGTAGTATTTGTGATAAGTACCAACCACTGAATCCTGCTTGAGCATTGCCTGTTGCAAAGGCTGTTGAACATCCAGATGCAGCTGCAGCAATCGCTGCTCTTTGTGAACCTCCAAAGTGATCTTCCATTAATGTTGGATATTCTTCATATTGTTCAAGACTGTAAAGTGTAACTTCGGTTGCTACATCAAGTATTGTGTCGAAATCATGTGGTGCCTCTGTTAGTCCACCATATTTGTCTTCTACGTATTCTTTACCATAGTATGTGAAATCATCAAGTATGTTGTCGGTATATGATGCTGTAGCATATTGTGTGAATCCTACTCCACCTGACATGTAAGATCCTAGCCATATTTGGTCATATAGCATTGCTCCAGAAGCTACTACATCTAATGCCACTCTCACAGGGTCTTCATAATGTACTCTGCTACTCTGGACAATGTCTGCTAGAAATCCAAATGGTACTCCTCCTGGTTCATTTTCACCTCTAGCTCTTCTAACAGGTAAATATGTACCTAAATGTATAACTTCTGCATGTTTTGCAGCATATGCGAAATCTGCCGTTGCAGCTTCTCCAGCAGCTTGTTTATATGCAGAAATCATTGACATTCCTATTTGCATTGCTGACCATCTTGATGTAGTTGCACCATCACAAGTTCTAGAAACTATTGTTGGAATTCTAACTGCTTGCCATATAGAATCTCCAATAGCTTTTTTCAATTGCTCAGCTTGGTGTTCTGGGAACTGTTTGTTTATATCTATTAAATAACAGGATTCTATTTCATCTGCTAATTCATCGTTACCTGTAAATACTTTTACATAACTGTCTGCAGTAAGTCCTGGATGTGTTTCTACCATGTGCTCCTGTACTACTGCAGCTCCGGGCATTGCGTGGTTTACAGTTTCTAAATAATGATTTATAGTTTCTGGTGTCACTTCTTTACCTAATCTCCTTTCAAGAATTCTATGTGCATGATTTAGTCCTACAATAACAGTTCTTCTTATGTCATCCCAGAATTGCTGCATTGCAGCATTGTTTACAAAATGTAGGTCATCACCTTCAACAAATGTATCTGTGGTAGAAACTTGATATGGCATTAAGACTCTTTGTCCTAATGGAGTACCAATGTCTGGGTTGTATGCAGGTATGCCTCTTTCCTTTGCAACTTTTTTACCATACTCTACAAATTCTTTCTTTCTTTCAGATTGTTTCCAACCACCTAAAGTATAGAAAGTTGTTTTTCTTTCTTTAGGTTCTTCTTTAAATTTTTTCCTTAATGCATCAACAAACAATTTTTTTCTTTCTTCAGCCATATTTAAACACCTCCTAATTATTCAGGGGAAAATCCTGCTTCTGATCTTAATTGATGAATTCTTTGTACAATTTCAAGGAGATCTTTGTCTTCTCTGTAAGGTATGTTATCTACTCTATATATTGTCGTTTTTTCTTTAAGAGTTTCCTCATCAAGAGGTTCTCCAAGGTCTATTGGTTCATCAAGTTCATCTCCGATCTGATTCTTGACCATTTTTACTCTGCCAGTTTCTTCATCGTAAACCTGTCTTCGTAACATGTCGAACATCATTCCATTTTCATCTAATCTTAGTGAGTGTCCATGAACAGCTTTTCCTCTAATTCCTGTTCTAGCTGGATCAAAAAACTCTGTTTCTATTAATTCTTTAGCTATTTTTTCAACGTCCCTCTCTCTAGCTTCAATTATTTGTCTTCCTGATAAAGTACCAGCATCTGCACCTCTGTATCTCCATAAATATGCTCTTGATCTAATATATGGTTGTGCTGGCGCAAAATACACAGAATCTGTAAATTGTATATATCTGACTCTATCTCCAGCTTTTGCACCTTCAGTTGGTTCAACAATGTCTTTTATTGGATCTTCTGGCTCATCTAATTCTTCAAGTGGAGGATGAACACTTGGATATTCTTCACCAGGAGCTCTATGTCCTAGTATCCTAACTACATCTTCATCTGAAATTTCTCTCAATTTTTCTAATTCTGCATCTGGATTCATAAATTTCCTTCTATTTTCAGCTATTTTCGTAGATCCAGGATAGAATTGGGCCATATCTAAACACCTCCTAATCTAATACTCCAAACGTGTTAAAACATTAAGCCATTTTTTAACTTTATTAACGATTTCATCTAATTTCTCCTGGGGGCAGGTTTCGCCTCTCACAACCCCACTTACAATGTCTACAACGATGCCTTTTGTTTGAGGTTTATCAGGCATTACTGCACTCGTCTTAACACCGATTTTTGCAAAATCTTCAAAATCTACTGGATATTCACACACAATAATGCAAGGAACATCGACGTTCCTTAGTATTAAACGAGCCTTGTAGATTATGTGATATCTGACAGCTCCCAAATGTACCAAAGCCAATTTATGTCTTCCTATTTGTTCTGCCTCTTCAGGAGTAATTCCAAAAAGCCCTCCCGCCCCAGCCTCAGGTGCATCACTTGGAACTCCAGCTCCAGCATTTAATACCAAAGTACTTACCTTTATATCATTTTCTCGCAATGCAAAGGTTATTTCACAAACAGGTTTAGTTATATGTCTTCTTCCTGGTGACATTGCAACAGCTACAACATCGCCACCACATTGAGCAAATGTACCTCTTTGGGCCAAACCTCCTCCTTCACCTAGTCCCATTGTTTCCCTACAATCTACAATATGTGTTGTTCTTCCAATCATTTAATCACGTTTTTTCTTTTTTGTTTTTGGTATTATTGATACCCTATCTTTTAATCTAGCACTTTGATCTGTCATTCCTACTAACTCCGTTGGTAACTTATCAACATCTTTACCAAATTTTATAGCATCAGTCACCGTTTTTTGTCTTCTAAAGAATGTTCCTGGAATTAATTCATATTTAAATGAAAATACTTCATCGCAAACTTCTTTAATTTTTTCCATTGTCTTTTTATCTTCTATTTCTACAAATATTCTCCCTGTTTTAACTTTAAGTTCTATATCCTGACCTTTTACATTTATAACTCGTCTATCAGGGTGTTCTCCTGCTGGTAATCTTTGACCTTGTATTATCATTCTTTTTATACCTTCAATCTCCCCAAGCTTATTCAACAATTTTTCAGTTGTCTCAGCACTGAGGAGTCGATGTGGAAATATCTCTATATCCATTTCCTGCCCCCAGGATCCACAGTTAACTTTATACTTTATCTTTTATTTCGGCTGCAGCCTCTACAACATATTTTAATGGCTCTCTAAATTCATCTACTTTACTAAACACGTCTTTTATTAATCCTGAAGTTAATTCTGGTGAAAACATTTGTGTTCCAGCATCTAATGCCATTGCAGCGGCAACACAAGGAATTGCAAATCCTTTACTATGCCTTGTCACAATGTGGTTTCCATTAAATATTCCAGGTCCTCCACCACCATAGATTGAGTGACTGAAGAATGAGAAACCTACAGCTGTACCTTCTGCCCTTCCAAAATCAACGCTAGGTAATCCAGTTTCAAATTCAATAATGTCATTGTAGTAAAGAATTGTTGACGATACACCTTGAGCTGCTCTTGCAGCTCCTTGATTAACAATTGTAGCTGCTAATAATCCAGCTGCAGCATATGCATTCCATAATGCCAAATCATCTGTACCATATACTTTGAATCCATTTAATTCTTTTTCAACTTTTATTACACCATCTTCTTTTGCTCTTTCAACAACGTCCTCAACAACTGATCCAACTGTTCCATCCTTTCCATTAGCTTTAACTAAATCATATACCAAATTATTAGCATTTAAGCCCTGATATGCTAGACCAAGTAAATGCAATCTTTCAAATTTTCCAACAGCGTCTCCCATTTCAAACATTGCCGTATGTTCTAGAATTGAAGATAAAGCTACAGCCTGCAATGTATTTTTAAGTGTTGCTGCTACTATGTGATTAACTAAAATGTTTCTTAATGCGTATCCAGGTCCTTCTAATTTTTGAGGTATATCTAACATTGTAGCAATGTTTCCACCGACATATTCTACAGATTGTGGATATCTTCCCAATACAGCAGCTTTAACCATGTTTGCATCATAAATGCTAATATCACATACATCAATTATTGATTGTATAAATGCTGATGCTGTAACAAGAGGTGCAACAGAGTATTCAGCAGCAGATTCTAATCTTAATGAAGGTACTTTAACTAAAGCTCTTTTACCATCATGTAGTAACTCTACAACTGTATCATCGCCCTCTTCCACTTGAATCATTTCTTTGGCTTTTTCAGCAATTGCTTCAGCATTGTCTATGACATCAACATCAAGTTCTCTACCAGGTATGTGACAACCAGGACCTCCAACCTTTGCGCTTCTTAATGCATTTTCAATTCCTTCTAAATTTACAGCAACTGTTCTTTTGATGTCATGTATAATTTTCTTTATTGCTGTATTTCGCAATGGACTTAAAGCCTCAATAGGTACTTGTTCTTCAACTAAGTTTCCCCTATCATCATACAAATCTACTTTATCTTCATATTTTGGCATTAATTAACCTCCTTTTTAAATATCTTTTTGTGAATAATTGTATAAATTACATATTTAATGAAATTTTCTTTTACAGTCAAGTAGAAAAATATATAAGTGCAGAAAAATGATTATATATTAGAGTTACTCCTAAAACTGTCTCATATTTTTTATTTCAATAGTATTATTACAACTACATAAAAGTGAAAAAAATGCAAATAATTGCAGATGTTGGAGGTAGGCCAGGCAAAGATTGCGGAGGCTTTTGCAAGTATTGTTACTTTAGAAATGTAGGTAAATTTAAACCATTTGGATGTAAAAATTGTCCACCAGGCAAAATAGGATGTAAAGTTTGTACAAAAGAAATAGCAGAACTTAACAATGGTTTTTTACCTCCAGCGTTTGTAATATCAAATATTCAATCAAGCCTTCTTATGTATGGACACAAAAAAGATGTAAAGATTAATATTAGTGGTGGTGGAGACGTCAGCTGTTATCCATATCTTCTTGATTTAACAAGAGAAATAAACAATTTAGGTTTACCCATACATCTTGGATATACAAGTGGTAAAGGAATCGATGATGCAAGAATAGCATATGAATTAATAGATAATGGCGTAGATGAGGTAACTTTTACAGTATTTTCTGTAAATCCCAAATTAAGAAAAGAATGGATGTCAGATAGAAAACCAGAAGAATCTCTAAAAGCATTGAAAATATTTTGCGAAAATATAGAGGTTCATTGTGCTGCAGTGATAATACCTGGTGTAAATGATGGTGAGGAGTTATATAAGACTTGCGCCAAGCTGGAAGAATGGGGAGCTGAAGGATTTATATTGATGAGATTTGCAAACTATAAAAACCAAGGATTAATTTTAGGCAATGGGCCAATAATTAAAGGAGTTGAACCACATACATTGGAAGAATTTTCTGAATTAGTTAAAAAATTAGACAAAGAGTTTGATTTGAGGATAACTGGTACTCCATTGTGTGATCCAAAAAATGGTGCACCATTTGCACTTTCACGTGAAGAAAATAAAGAATTTTTAAAAATATTACCAAAAATAAAAGGAGAGGCTACAATATTAACAAGTAAAATAGCTGCCCCATATATATATAAAATAATTAAAAATTTAGGTGCAGAAGACAAAGTGAATGTATATCCAACAAAAAAAGATATAGGATGTTTAATTACACGTGAAGACCTCAAAGACGTTGATTTATCTAAAATCAAAGACACTGTAATAATTCCAGGACGTGCGTTAGTTCATGACATGGAAGCAGAAAAAATCCTTAGTAAAGATGGAAATAAAAGAATCGTAGTTAGAGGACCTGACAGATTGTCAGTTGATGGTGAAATGAGTGGGACAATGTCAGAGTATGATGTAATAGAAACTGAAATGGAGGCATGGTACGAGTTAATTAATATAATAAACTTCTATGGGTTAAACCATGAATACCATAGTTATAAGCCCTGAATTCTACAATTATGGATCATTAGTTGTTGCAGGTATACTTAAGAATTTAAAACATAAAGTGAATTATTTTAAAGGATTTAAAAATAAAATAAATGCAGATATTACTTTTATAAGTCTCCAATCTACAATTCATCTTCTCAAATACCAAAAAAATATAAATTCAATTGATTCTTTTAAAGTTGTAGGTGGACCAGTAACAATGGATCCTAGCATGGTCTTTAAGTATTTGGATGTAGATGCTGTGATGGTAGGGGAAGCTGAAAACAAATTAGAAAATTTTATGAGAAAATTTGAAGAAAATAAATTAGATGAAATTGAAGGAGTAATATTAAAAGATCAAAAAGATGAAATTCCTAAAATGATACATTCTAATTCTTTGGATAGACCCCTACCATATATACCTCCAGACATCAAAAATGAAAATATAAGGGGCGCCAATGTTTACATAGAAACTCACAGAGGATGTCCTGGTAACTGCGGGTTTTGTCAAGTACCAAAATTTTTTGGAAGAGAAGTGAGAAGTAGAAAATTAAATGAAATTGTAAATGAAGTAAAAGAATTCGTAAAAATGGGTGCTAGGAGAATTGCCATAAGTGGGGGCACAGGAACTTTATATGGATGCAAAAAATTCAAAGAAATCAATGAAGAAGCTTTTATAGAGTTATTAAAAAATTTGAGTAAAATTACAGGAAAAGAAAACTTAACAATACCTGATATACGTGTAGATACAGTTTCACCAGAAATAATGGAGGCTATAAGTAAATACACAAATGGATGGGTATTTTATGGAATAGAATCTGGCAGTGAAAAAATTTTAAAGAAAATGAATAAAGGCATCAAAATAGAAACAGTTTATGAAGCTGTAGAACTAGCTAGGGAACATGGTGTTAAAGTTGCTGGATCATTTATAGTAGGGTATCCTGGTGAAACAGAAGATGATTTTGAGGCTACATTAAGTTTAGCTGATGATTTAATGTTAGATGATTATTTTGTAAGTATAGCTGAACCAATTCCAGGTACTCCTCTTGCTGAAGAAGTTAAAAACCTTCCACTAGATAAAAATCCTGTATTTATGGAAGTAAATGATACAAATGTTTCAACAATTGCTGAGTTTAGAGCATTGAAGCTCATGCTGGATTCATATGTTTTTAGGAAAATACCAATACCTATGACTGAAAAGTTATTTAACATGATTTTAAAAGAAGTCAAATCACAATCAAAACATATAAAAACCGTAACTTACATGATTAAAGACATGATTTAACTTTTAGCTTTAACAGCGTTTTTTATTATTTCTTCTAAGGAACTTCCTTCAGCTTTCACAATTTTACATTCAGGTAACAAAAATTCTAAATTTTTAGATGGATTTTTAATAGCCAAAATGTCTATATTCTCTGATTTTAAAAATTTTGCAGCTTTTATTCCTTTCTTCTTCTCTACTTTGGCTCCGGGATTTTCTTTCATTTCAATCTTTGTTATTTTATTATCTACAATTTTAGCTATAGCAAAATGAGAAGCTTTACCAAGATGTCCACTTACTTCACCATTTTTTAAAGGCACTGCAACAATTTTATAATTTTTTTCAAATGCCTCTGTTTGAATTGTTAAAATATCAACAGATTTTATTTCATCTTTAACCTTATCTTTTACCTTTAATATAATCTTATGTGCATCTTTAATTGTCTTCTCTGGATCTAGCTCCAGATGCATCTCACCAAAAATATATGGCCCACATCTTCTAAGTCTTATTGCATGTGCACCTCTAACACCATCAACCTTTTCTGCAATATTCTTTATCTTATTTATTATCTTTGGATCGATTCCTGCATCTAAAAGTGCAAGTATATCTGCTTTACATAACTCAATACCCATATGAAAAATTAAAATTGAAATTATAATACCTGCTAGACCTTCTATCCATTCATAACCAAAAAATGAGGATAAAATACCTATGAATACAATTAAAGATGAAAAAGTGTCGATTAAGCTATGTTTTCCATCGTTTATAAGTGCTTGAGATCCTATTTTTTTACCAATCTTCTCTTTATAAATAGCTAGAATATAACATATAATTGCAGATAAAAGTGCAATTACTATACCAATAGTAGGATACTTTAATGTATGGGGGTTTATGATACTTTTAATAGATTCATACATTATTTCAATTCCTGCCACCAGGATTAAAACCGATACCACAAAAGAAACAAAGGTTTCAACTTTGTAATATCCATATGGAAACCTCTGATTTGGTTTACGTTGAGAAATTTTTAATCCTAAATATACAGCCAAAGAAGAAAAGATATCAGAAAACGAATGCATAGCATCCGCTATTAAAGATATACTACCTGAAATATAACCAACAGCGCCTTTAACAACTGTTAAAAATAAATTTATATAAGTAGAATATTTTGCAACCTTTTCCCCTCTCTTTAAGTTCATTCTACCACATTATTAACTCAAATCTAATTTATTTTTAATTTTTTCTATTATTTCAAAAAACTTCTTAGAGATTTTTGAGTCTGGGTATTTTTCAATGACTGGAGCTCCATCGTTTAAAGCCTCTATATTTTTAATATCTAATGGTATCGAACCAAGATATGGAATAGAATATTCTTTTGCTAATTCCTTTCCATTTCCTTTACCAAAAATACGGGTTTCTTCACCACATTTTGGACATACAAAACTACACATATTTTCTACAATTCCTATAACTTCCATATTTAATTCTTTTACCATGTTTATGCACTTTTTAACATCGTCTATAGCCACTGATTGAGGTGTGGTAACAATTATCACTCCATCAAGATTAGATATAGATTGCAACACTGTTAATGGCTCATCTCCAGTACCTGGAGGATTATCTACAACTAAAACATCAAGATTTCCCCATTTTACATCAGAAAGTAACTGTCTAATGGCACCTGTTTTTTTTGGACCTCTCCATATAACCGGTAGATCATGGGAAGGAAGTAAATATTGCATTGAAACAACTTTTAAATTATTTCTTTTTAGAGGAATTATACCTTCTTTATCAACCATTAAATTACCGTCTAACCCTAATATTCTTGGAACATTAGGGCCATGGATATCTGCATCTAGCAATCCCACCTTAAAATCTTTACTTAAACCTACTGCAATGTTTACAGCAACTGTGGATTTTCCAACTCCTCCTTTCCCACTCATAATTGCTATCTTATGTTTTATTTTGTTCATTGCTTTACTTATTTTTATATCTTGCTCCATTAATTTTTTAGCTTTATTTTCGTCCAAATCTTCCACCTCCTCTATGTAAAATTCCCTTACATCCACATACTGGACATATCTTTATCTCTTCAGGCCATTCAGATTTACATTTTTTACATACATACTTTTTTTCTTCAATTATGTATTTTCCTCCACTTACAACTATCATTTTTCCCTCTATTATTGCTTCAGCAATTTTTGAACGTGCAGAAGTCAATATCCTATGAAATGTTGGTTGTGATACGTTCATTACTTTAGCAGCTTCTTCTTGTTTCATTCCCAAATAATCTTTAAGCCTTATAGCTTCCAATTCTTCTATTTCCATCTTTACAACTTCTTCTGTTGCCCAGGGAGGACAGGGACCAAAACTTTTAACTCTAGGTTTCTCAATAACCCTCCGAAACCTTCTTGGCCTTGGCATTTTTTCACCCAAAACATTATGAATAAATATTTATAATCCAGAATAAAAAGTTTATGATGATGAAAGTAGCTGTAGTTACAGATGGTAGATATGGTGAAAGAAGCTATAAAACAATAAAAAAATATTTTGATTGTAAGATTGTAAAGATGAAATGTCCTTCAGAAGCATTTTTAGATGATGTTGAGATCCCCAACAATGTATTTAAAAAATTAAAAGATACAGAGATAATTTTAATTTATATATTACATCCTGATGTAATTTATGAGCTTGTTAGAAGGATAAGTGATGGTAAAAAATGGATTATAGTAGCTTCATGGGATGGAGAAGGATTCAAAAAACAATTACAAGCATTTAAAAATGTTATATGTCCTGATTTAATGTGTAATATTAGAAAAATTGGTGACAAAACTTTTGATAAATTTGCATCTAAAATTGGGAAACCTAAAGTTGAAATTAAAATAAAAAATGGCAAATTAAAAGATATAAAAGTATTGAGGACTTCACCATGTGGGGCAACATTGTTTGTTGCTAACTACATTAAAAAGAAGTATATTAATAAAAAAATAACTAAAGATTTGCCTCGTGAAGCCGGTTTTAAAGTTCAACATTATCCCTGTATGGCACCTAAAATCAATATTCTTGTTGATAATGAATGTAAAAAACAATTTGCATCTGAATTACATAAAGAAGCATTTGAAAAAGCATTAAAGAATTTTTAAATTATATTTAATTTAATTTTATTTAAGAAAATTTTATATATTAATTGATTAAAAAAATTGATTTTGTGTAATAAAAATTTTTTAATTATTGAGAAGAGGTGGTATTGAATGCATATTCCAGATGGATATATTCCTTTGTGGCAGTGTCTCATCTACGGTATTATAGCAATTGTGGCAGTAGCTTACTCTCTTAGGTGGTCTGCCAGAAATCTTACAGAAAGAAATATTCCATTGTTTGCAGTACTAGCTGCAGGTATATTTGCTGTGATGTCTTTTAATGTTCCAATCCCTTGGGGTACCAGTGGTCATATGGTTGGTGCAGCACTTGTAGCAATTGTATTTGCTAGTCCATGGGCAGCAATACTTTTAATTTCAATAGTGTTGCTGTTACAGGCATTTATTTTTGGAGATGGTGGTATAACAGCTTTAGGTGCA
Organism: Methanothermus sociabilis; assembly: GCF_055392295.1. NCBI lineage: Archaea > Methanobacteriati > Methanobacteriota > Methanobacteria > Methanobacteriales > Methanothermaceae > Methanothermus > Methanothermus sociabilis. The sequence continues at coordinate 472,846 of NZ_AP042467.1, forward strand.
AATATTTTAAACATGGGTATACTAGGAGGCTTTGTAGGTTACTATACATTTAAGGCATTAGTGAAATACAACAAACCAATAGCTATTTTCTTAGCAGGATGGTTATCAATATTTCTTGCAGCAATTTTATGTGCAATTGAACTAGCGTTAGCAGGCAAATTCCCAATAAACCTAGGACTTACATTTATGGGACTGTTCCATGCAGTAATTGGTATAATAGAAGGTGTCTTGACATTGATAGTAATCCTTGCAATTGAAAGAATACGTCCGGATTTAATAGTTTGGAAAAAAGCTCCAGAGGAGGCTGCAACAGAATGAAAGACACTCACAAAATCATAATAGTTGGTCTAGTAATTTCATTAATAATATGTTGTCTTTCACCATTTTTAGCATCTCAAAATCCTGATGGTCTAGAAAAAACAGCTGAACTAGTGAAAGCTGGTGAAGGAACAACATTCCATCAACCTCCAATGCCTGATTATGAAATACCAGGATTAGGAACTATTGGTTCTATATTGGCATTAGTGATAGGTACAATTATTGTATTTGCTATTGCCTATGGAGTAGCAATCGTTGCAGGTAAAAGAAAAGCTTAATTTTCTCCTTTTTTATTTTTTAGAGACATGACAGGCATTGATGATATTATATTCATTGAGAAAGATGCAAAAAAGAATAGCCCCATACATAATCTTGATCCAAGAGTGAAATTAATAATTTTTATTTTTTTAGTTGTTTATGCTGTTCATACACAATCATTTTATGTTTTAATTGCACTAGAATTGTATCTTTTCCTACTTATTTTTATATCTAAATTAGATTTCATAACTTTTTTAAAGAGATTACTTTTAGTTCTTCCATTTGGTGGTTTTATTGCTATTTTTCAAATTTTCATTAGACCAGGACATATATTACTTTCATTGCCTCTCGGAATCCACATAACTTTTGAAGGATTAGTATATGGGACTTTTCTTTTATTAAAGTTGATAACTTGTGTTACCTCAGTTCTCATGCTTTCATCAACAACGCCACTTCAAGATTTAGTTGAGGCTGGAAAAAGACTACACCTTCCTCCACTTTTTATGATGTTGATAAGCATAACAGTGAGATACTTATTTTATTTTTATGAGAAATTTGTAACAATTACAAATGCACAAAAATCAAGATGTTTTAGTATTTGGAATAAAAATTTACCATATCTTCTTAGATTAAGAAAAATTGGGGAAACAATAGCTATAGTTTTTCTCAAAGCATATGAACAAGGTGAAAAAGTATATTTAAGTATGTTAAGTCGTGGCTATAATGAAGAGAGTATCAGTAATTATCATACTCATGTGAAATTAAAAATGAGTGATTATATTTTTATAATAAGTAATGTTGCTTTAGTTTTGTTTCTAGAAATTGTTTCACTATTCATAATTTAAATATCCTTCATTGTATAATTTTTGTAGGTCTGAGGCATGCATCAATTCATAAATAGCATATGGATTGTTAAAATAGGGTTCAATCATACCTTTTATTACATAATAATATGCTCCAAATCTTCCATAATATTTCCAGGTTATTTGTACATATAGAGGGAAACCACAACCTTGATTTATCAATGGATTTCCTTCACGTACAGTCCCATGATAAAACATTGGAATTGGTCCTTCTTGTCCATTTTCTTTTGCAATTTCCATTACATAATTCATTGCTTCATCTAATGTATCAAACTCATATCCATCAGCTCTATACCTATATTTATTTTCAGGAATTCCAAATAAAAACGTCTGTATAACTTCTTGCCAATCTATATTTGTACGCATACCTCTATTATCTATAAATGCAAGATTTATAACTGTAATGTCTCCTTCTTTATAATGTGCATAACCAGATGCTCCTGCATAATGAACAACTAAGACACATTTTGATCCCATCCTTCTTGCATAATCTGCAGCTACTTTTGATTGTGGGTGTCCCGGATACATATCTGGATTTGCCAATTTAACAATTCCTAAGCGTCCTACGGGTTTTACAGGAGCTAAAGTACCATGAATATATAAATAAATCCCAAAAATCATGAAGACCATGAAGAATATACCTGTCTTTCTCATTAAAACACCTAAATAAATAATTAAGAAATTCTTACTATCACCTCCTTTTAAATATTATGGTTTTGCAATATTTTCTAATTTTTTTGTATTGATAGTGTTGCTAGGTATGTAATGCCATGGTACCGGCGTGGATTCGGAGTGCCTATTTAGGCTCGATGAAGAATCGCACTCCAGCCATGGCAACAAAATTGGTGAGAGCCTGAGTGAATAACTCAGGCTTGATCATAGGTCCCACGGGTGCTGGTAAAGTCCCAAAGGAATCCCCCGCCAACTCCGTTTGATCCTGGCGGAGGCCACTGCTATGGGGGTCCGACTAAGCCATGCAAGTCGAACGGGCCTTGTGCCCGTGGCGAACGGCTCAGTAACACGTGGACAACCTACCCTGGGGTCCGGGATAACCCCGGGAAACTGGGGCTAATCCCGGATAGGCGAGGTCTCCTGGAATGGGGCCTCGCCGAAAGGTCTTTTGACCGCCCCAGGATGGGTCTGCGGCCGATTAGGTAGTTGGTAGGGTAACGGCCTACCAAGCCTACGATCGGTACGGGTTGTGAGAGCAAGAGCCCGGAGACGGGGCCTGAGACAAGGCCCCGGGCCCTACGGGGCGCAGCAGGCGCGAAAACTCCGCAATGCGCGAAAGCGCGACGGGGGGACCCCCAGTGCCACTCCGTAAGGAGTGGCTTTTCCGGAGTGTAAAAAGCTCCGGGAATAAGGGCTGGGCAAGACCGGTGCCAGCCGCCGCGGTAACACCGGCAGCCCGAGTGGTGGCCGCGTTTATTGGGCCTAAAGCGTCCGTAGCCGGTCCGGTAAGTCTCCGGTGAAAGCCCGCAGCTCAACTGCGGGAGTAGCCGGAGATACTGCCGGACTTGGGGCCGGGAGAGGCCGGAGGTACCCCCGGGGTAGGGGTGAAATCCTGTAATCCCGGGGGGACCACCTGTGGCGAAGGCGTCCGGCTGGAACGGGCCCGACGGTGAGGGACGAAAGCCAGGGGAGCGAACCGGATTAGATACCCGGGTAGTCCTGGCCGTAAACGATGCGGACTTGGTGTTGGGGCAACCTCGAGTTGCCCCAGTGCCGAAGGGAAGCCGTTAAGTCCGCCGCCTGGGGAGTACGGCCGCAAGGCTGAAACTTAAAGGAATTGGCGGGGGAGCACCACAACGCGTGGAGCCTGCGGTTTAATTGGATTCAACGCCGGACACCTCACCGGGGGCGACGGCAGGATGATGGCCAGGTTGATGACCTTGCCTGACGAGCCGAGAGGAGGTGCATGGCCGCCGTCAGCTCGTACCGTGAGGCGTCCTGTTAAGTCAGGCAACGAGCGAGACCCGCGCCCCTAGTTGCCAGCGGGTCCCGTAAGGGACGCCGGGCACACTAGGGGGACCGCCAGCGATAAGCTGGAGGAAGGTGCGGGCGACGGTAGGTCCGTATGCCCCGAAACCCCCGGGCTACACGCGGGCTACAATGGCCGGGACAATGGGTACCGACCCCGAAAGGGGGAGGTAATCCCATAAACCCGGCCGTAGTTCGGATCGAGGGCTGCAACTCGCCCTCGTGAAGCTGGAATGCGTAGTAATCGCGGGTCACTATCCCGCGGTGAATACGTCCCTGCTCCTTGCACACACCGCCCGTCACGCCACCCAAACGGGGTTCGGATGAGGCCATGGCCTCTGGCCATGGTCGAATCCGGGCCCCGTGAGGAGGGCGAAGTCGTAACAAGGTAGCCGTAGGGGAACCTGCGGCTGGATCACCTCCTTAAAATAATAATATTCCTTTGGGACACCAAAAGCACCCGTGGGACCTTTTTTTATTTTTGGGCCCATAGCTCAGCCTGGGAGAGCGCCGCCCTTGCAAGGCGGAGGCCCCGGGTTCAAATCCCGGTGGGTCCATGCAACTAGCCATCTTATGATGGCTAGTGAAGCTAGATGATCAAAGATGATTCTAGGTGCATAGGTAGTTCGTGGACACCAACTGTAGGGAACTGGTCCAAGGTTTAAGCCGCCCGGTGGATGGCTCGGCTTGGGCGCCGACGAAGGCCGTGGCAAGCTGCGATAAGCCCGGGTGAGGCGCATGCAGCCGTAGAGCCCGGGATCGCCGAATGGGACCTCCTGGCCCTCCGTAAGGAGGGTCACTCCGTAAGGAGGGGGAACCCCCCGAACTGAAACATCTTAGTAGGGGGAGGAAAAGAAAGCAAAAGCGATGCCGTGAGTAGGGGCGACCGAAAGCGGCACAGGACAAACCGAACCCTCTGTAGCGATACAGGGGGGATGTGGTGTTGCAGGATGGCAACATATGTTCCCTGCCTGGTGAAGCCGAAGTCCGGCTGGAATGCCGGCGCCGGAGAGGGTGAAAGCCCCGTAGGCGTAAGCCAGGCAGGGAACGTTGCCATCCTGAGTAGCGTCCCTTGGATATGGGGCGCGAATCTGGGAGGCATCGACTCCCAATCCTAAATACGTCCCAAGACCGATAGCGCACTAGTACCGTGAGGGAAAGCTGAAAAGAACCCCTGACGGGGAGTGAAAAGAGCCTGAAACCGGGCGGCGACAATCCGGCAGGGCGCGAAAGAGATGACCCACCCCAAAAGAAACCCCGGCGACGGGGGAGTATGAGGGGTGGTGATCGGCGTCCTGCCGTCCGTGTTGAAACACGGGCCAGGGAGTTCACGGCCGTGGCGAGGCTAAGGGGTTTACGCCCCGGAGTCGTAGGGAAACCGACATGCCCGCAGCACTTTATGTGCGAGGGGCGGGGTCCGAAAGGGCCCGGAGTCACGGCCGTGAGACCCGAAGCCGGCCGATCTAGCCCTGGGCAGGGTGAAGCCACTCTTACGAGTGGTGGAGGCCCGAAGGGGTGTTGTAGTGCAAAACGCTCCCCTGACCCGGGGCTAGGGGTGAAAGGCCAATCGAGGCCGGTGACAGCTGGTTCCACCCGAAATGGCTCGCAGGCCAGCCCGCCCGGAGGCAGGTGGCGGGGTAGAGCACTTACTGGGTGTGCAGGGGGAGAAATCCCTCGGCACCCTGTAAAACTCCGAACCCGCCACCGCCGTAGAAGGGCGGAGTCAGGGGCACGGGGTAAGCCTGTGTCCCGAGAGGGGAACAACCCAGACCGGGGTTAAGGCCCCTAAATGCCGGCTAAGTAGCGAAGGTGGTCCCCGGCCTCAGACAGTGAGGAGGTAGGCTTAGAAGCAGCCATCCTCTAAGGAGTGCGTAACAGCTCACTCACCGAGGCCGGGGGCGCCGAAAATGGACGGGGTTTAAGCCGGCTGCCGATACCCCGGAGCACCGCGAAATGCGGTGATCTGGTAGGGTGGCGTCCCGCCAGGGCAGAAGCGGGGGCGTGAGCTCCCGTGGACCTGGCGGGAATGAGAATCCTGGCGGTAGTAGCAGCAAAGTAAGGTGAGAATCCTTACCGCCGAAAGGGCTAGGGTTCCTGGGCAATGTTCGTCAGCCCAGGGTTAGTCGGTCCTAAGGCCAGCCGTAACCCGGCCTGGCCGAAAGGGAAACAGGTTAATATTCCTGTACGGCCCAGGTACGCGGCGACGCAAAGGCTGGCTCCTGACGCCTCGGGGTAGGCCAGGTGGGGCTGTCGCCCCATTTAAAGGCTGAAGCCTGGGGAGTCCCGTAATGGGGAGAACCAGGTGAAGGCCTGAACAGCCGTCCCTTAAGGGACGGTCTGGCCGATCCCCGGGGCCCTTGAAAAGGGAGCCAGCTATGGATCCTGGGCCACCGTACCGAGAACCGACACAGGTGCCCCTAGCTGAGAAGGCTAAGGCGTGTCAGGGTAACCGGGCTAAGGGAAATCGGCAAATTGGCCCCGTACCTTCGGAAGAAGGGGTGCCAGCCGCGAGAAGCGGCTGGTCGCAGTGACTAGGGGGGCCCGACTGTTTAATAAAAACATAGCTCCCAGCTAGCCCGTAAGGGTGAGTACTGGGAGTGACACCTGCCCAGTGCCGGCACGTGAAGCCCCGGTTCAACGGGGTGAAGCGCCGGTAAACGGCGGGGGTAACTATAACCCTCTTAAGGTAGCGAAATGCCTTGCCGGATAAGTACCGGCCTGCATGAATGGTTGAACGAGGCCCCCACTGTCCCTAGCCCGGACCTGGTGAACCCGCTTTCTGGTGCACATGCCAGATACCTCCGGTGGGAAGCGAAGACCCCGTAGAGCTTTACTGCAGCCTGCTGTTGGGGTCTGGTCATGGGTATGCAGCGTAGGCGGGAGGCTTCGAAGCCAGGTCGCCAGGCCTGGTGGAGCCGCCCATGAGACACCGCCTTCCCATGGCCGGGCCCCTAACCCCCGAAAGGGGGGACAGCAGTAGGTGGGCAGTTTGGCTGGGGCGGCACGCCCTTGAAAAGATATCAAGGGCGCCCAAAGGTCGGCTCAGGCGGGTCAGGAACCCGCCGTAGAGTGTAAGGGCAAAAGCCGGCCTGACTGCACCCCTAACAGTAGGGGGTGCAGGGGCGAAAGCCGGGCCTAGCGAACCTCCGTGCCTCCTCGATGGGGGCCGGAGATGACAGAAAAGCTACCTCGGGGATAACTGGGTGGTCGCGGGCAAGAGCCCACATCGACCCCGCGGCTTGCTACTTCGATGTCGGCTCTCCTCACCCTGGGCGTGCAGCAGCGCCCAAGGGTGGGGTTGTTCGCCCATTAAAGAGGAACGTGAGCTGGGTTTAGACCGTCGTGAGACAGGTTGGTTGCTATCTACCGGAGGTGTTGGCTGCCTGAGGGGAAGGTGGCCCTAGTACGAGAGGAACGGGCCGCCGGCGCCTCTGGTGTACCGGTCGTCCGACAGGGCGACGCCGGGCAGCTACGCGCCGGGTGATAAAGGCTGAAAGCATCTAAGCCTGAAGCACCCCCCGAAAATAGGCAGCCATAAGGGGGCGCCTAAAAGAGGCGTTTGATGGGGCGGAGGTGTAAGCCTCGAGGCGAAAGCCGAGAGGCTTAGCCTGCCGCTCCCAACACCCCGAAAACCTTGGACCAGTTCCCTACAGGTGATATCCACGAACTACCTATGCACCTAGAAGGGTACGGCGACCATAGCGGGGGGGCCACACCTGAACCCGTTCCGATCTCAGAAGTTAAGCCCCCCTGCGTTGGAGGTGGTACTGCAACGTTAGTTGCGGGAAGCCTCCAACGTCGCCGGCCCACTTCATTCTCATCTTTTCATCATTTCACTTTAAACCCCCGCCGCGATACCCTACGGTCCTCCTATGATGATAGGCGTTTAGCCTCAGATGATTAGGAGAAACCAGGTATCGTACAATAGCCTGCCACGAGGGTTGCTCAGGGGAGGACAAGGACTAAGTCCTTCCTGTGAACCTGTTGAGTTAGTGGGCAGGCAACAATACGACTCATTTTTCAAATTTTTTTAGCATTTCATGATACATTTTCTTCACTTTTCCTTTTGATTGCTTATACAGCTTTTTCAAAATTAATTCCGGAGTACTTTTAGCAAGATAATTTATTTTTGGTGTCCTATCAACAATTAGATTATAGTTTTCATCTAAACCTTTAGCTTCAATTCCATCGACCCTGACATCAACTAACTTTATAATTTCTCTGGCCATGTGTGTAACTATAACAGCAAATGATTCTGATTCTTTTATAAATTCAATAAAACTTGCTATTATTTTTGCACCTGCATCTAATTCTGTTATTGACTCCAATTCATCCAATAATATTAATTTTCTTTTTTTAGTAGCTAAAGCTGGCGTAAATGTTTTAACAAAATGCTCAAACGCACCTGCATCTAAACTCCTTTGTTTTGAGAAAAAGTAAATTTCATCAAATATTGGAACTTCTGCATATTCAGCGTTCACTGGTAATCCCATATGTGCCAATATAACTGTCTGAGCTAAAGTCTCTAATAGTGTTGTTTTTCCTCCACTATTTGCACCTGTTAACAACGTTACTCCTGGAACATCATAATCTACTCTCTGTGCATTCTTAGTGTGGATCAAATCTAGATGCAAAGCATTTTTAATTATAAATCTCTTGGATAATTTAGGAGGATTTAATCCATAATTTAAAGCAAAAGATGCTAATGCAAATTTATAATCAAATTCTTGAAACCACTTTATTTCTTTTTTTACATCATTAATCAATTTTTTTAACTTTTTTGCGGCATTGACTTTTGCTTCAAATTTTTTAATTTCGTTTTTACCTTTTATTTCCCTAACAACTCTATTTAACTCGTTTTTATCTATTGATAATGGATATTCTTTCAAAAATGGGTCAAAATTAATTCCAGTTTTTTCTTTTATCTCTTTTTTAGCCTCTCTAATACTTTCTTCAAATATTTTATCAACTTTCTTAGTACTGCCTTCATTCAACAATTTTAAAACTTCTGCTCCTTCAAGCTTAATTTTCTTTATTCTTTCCTTGATTTTTTTATTGGTTTTAACTCTTACCGACTCAACAACTTCCTCTATATTTATCTCTTTAGGTTCAGATTTTTTTAATTTATTAATAATATTTATAACATCCTCTAAAACCGTTTTTTCGCCTAAAATTCTTTTTATTTTTAATATAATGTCCAACAATTTTTTATTTTCTATAAAATAATCTAAAATAATTTCAGGTACTATCTCTTCTTTAGTGAAATCAGGTGTAAGTGTAATTAAATTTGGTAGGTAATCTATATCTGCCTCATGTCCAGATTGTATATAAATTAGTAAGTCATAATCTTCCAATTCATCTGTACTTGGATTTAACAATATTTCACAATATTTATCTATTTTTAAATTTAAAAGATTTTCATATATTTTTTCATCATTTACTAAGACAGCTCTACCAAAAATAAAATTTGGTTTTGTATCTTTAATTTTGAATCGTCTGGCTTTTCTTAATAAATTTTCTATTTTTTTTCTGGGTAATTTTTCTAATTTATTTTTGAATTCTACAATAGAATTTAGATCTTCTTTTATTTTTTTTGGATCATTTGATGGATACAATAATTTTACTTTATTTTTGGAGTAATTAGTGTTAGTATATTTTAGAATTTTTTGTATGATATCTTGATAGAGTTGGAAGGCCCTTTCAGTTTTTAAAAATTTTTGAACTTTTTCTCCTCTAAATTTTTTTATTATTTCAATTGCTCTTTTTTCACTTACTCCTCTAACTTTGACAAGTTCATCTATCTCTAAATTATTTATTACTTTCTTAAATTCTCTTTCTCCACCAACTTCTTCAACAATTTTTTTAGCTAACTTGTTGCCTATTCCTTTTATTGTTTTAAGTTCTGCTATTACACTCATAGTTATTCTTTTTTTTGTATTTTTGCAGCGATGACTTTTAATATTTCGTTATGAACGGTTTTTATATCATTATTAGCATCTATAATGATGAAATTATGTTTTTTTGCTAGTTGTAAGTATTTCCTCCTAGCTTTATTTAAATATGAACTATTTTCAAATATTTCTTTTTTTTCACATCTTTTCATGGCTACATCAACATCTACATCAAGAAGAATTGTTATATCAGGTTTTAGAGCATATTTATTAACTTCCTCAACCCAATCTTCACCTATATCAATACTTTGATATACAAAACTAGACCATAAACATCTATCACTAATCACAAGATAACCTTTTTTTAACAATTTTTTTATTTTCTCAGATAATATAATTCTATCTGCAGCAAAAAGCAATGTCATCAATGCGTTGTTAACTTCTTTCCGCAATAATTTCCTTATCAATTTTCCTATTTCGGAATCGGTTGGTTCTTTTATCTGAATTACTTTGTATCCACATTTTTTTAGTTTTTCTGATAATAGTTTAACTTGTAGTGACTTTCCAGCCCCATCTATCCCCTCTATACATATATACATAAACAATAATTTTGTATGAGATGTATGTATAGTTATTGACTTCACACAAAAATATGTAAAAACAAATTCTTATTAGAAGAAATTTACTTCTCCAATTCTTTTATACGTTTTTTAAGATCTTTAACAATTAAATCCTTTGCCTTTTCTAGATCTTCTTTTTTACCTCTTAAAACTGGACCATCATCGGTTTGAACAAGTTTAAGATTATATTTATTCACAACTTTAGCAATACTACTATAACTCACTCCAGGAGGTATTCTCATCTCATACATTTTATCACCAATTTTTTACTTATTTTTATTTGGATTCAATTTTTAAATTTTTGGGAAAATTTTTTCTTAACAAATAATTTTAAATATTTAAAAATTAGATAATTTAGTTAGATCTAATCCCTTTTATCAAAAAATATTAAGTTCATAAATTTGGGAGTGGACATCATGTCTCGAAACTTAGACTACACAAATAAAATCAGGGAGCTTGTAAAGAAACATAATGAATGGATGAAAAAAAGCATTAATCTGATTGCCAGTGAGAATGTCACTAGCTTACGAGTTAGAGAAGTGTTAATTTCTGATTTGGGGCATAGATATGCAGAAGGCTTGCCTGGTAAAAGATTGTATGAAGGTTGTTATTATATAGATGAAATTGAAGAACTTACAATAAAATTATCGGAAAAATTATTTAATGCTGAATATGCAAACGTACAGCCTACATCGGGAGTTATAGCAAATTTAGCAGCACTTTTTGCATTTACAAATCCGGGAGATAATATAATAGCTTTAGATGTCCCAAATGGTGGCCATATTTCTCATGCTAATGTAGGAGCAGCCGGAGTTAGAGGATTAAAAGTTCATCCACACCCCTTTGATGAAGAGAAATTTAATATTAATGTGGATAAAATGGTAAAGGATATCTTAGAAATTAAACCTAAGGTTGTGTTGTTTGGTGGTAGTTTATTTTTATTCCCTCATCCAGTAAAAGAAGCTAGGGAAGCTGCAGATGAGGTAGGAGCAAAAATAATATATGATGGTGCACATGTCTTGGGATTAATAGCGGGTGGTCATTTCCAAGATCCTTTAAGGGAAGGCGCTGATATATTAGCAGGGAGTACTCATAAAACATTTCCAGGCCCTCAAGGAGGAATAATTCTTTGTAAAAAAGAATTTAAAAATAAAATTGACAATGCTGTATTTCCAGGACTTGTTAGTAACCATCATTTACATCATTTAGCTGCACTTGGCATTGCTACAGCAGAAATGCTGGAATATGGTGAAAAATATGCAAAGCAAGTAATAAAAAATGCTAAAACATTGGCTGAGAGTCTATATGACTTAGGGTTTAATGTTCTATGCGCCGATTTAGGTTTTACAGAATCTCATCAAATTGCTATAGATGTTTCAGACATAGGAAATTCTTCTCAAATAGCTAAAAAACTTGAAAAGAATAATATAATATTAAATAAGAATTTATTACCTTGGGATGACATAAATAATTCTGATAATCCATCTGGATTGCGTATAGGTACACAAGAAGTAACTAGAAGAGGCATGAAAGAATCAGAAATGAAAGAAATTGCTGAATATATCAAAAAAGTTGTTATTGATAATAAAGATGTTAAAAACGATGTTTCAGAATTTATGGAAGATTTTACTAAGGTTGATTATGCATTTGAGAAAGAAGAAGGTTATGATTATATAGAAATACTTGAAAAGTATTTGTAAAACTATGAGGGTAGCATGGGCTTTTACTGGTGCTGGACATTTCCTTAAGGAAAGTGTCATGATTTATGAGAAAGTAGCAAAGAAACATGACGTAACAGTGTTAATGTCTAAGGCTGGAGAAGAAGTATTGAAGATGTATGGATTATATGATAGAGTTAAAAAATTTACAGGAGGTTATTATAAAGAATTGGTACGTGAAAAAGATCAAGAATATAGTTTTCCAATAACTGGAAGATTTTCACTTGGTCGTTATGATTTACTTATAGTTTCACCAGCAACTGCAAACACTGTTGCAAAAATTGTGCATGGAATAGCAGATACGCTGGTTACTAATGCTGTTGCACAGGCAGGAAAAGGACGTGTAAAAACACTTATAGTACCTGTAGATATAAAAGTTGGAAAAAATGAAACAGTTTTGCCTTCTAAACTTGAGCTAGATTTATGTAAAAATTGTGAAACTTGTAAAGCGGCGGCAGCATGCCCAACAGATGCCATAATTCCTGGAAGAGAAATTGAACTGTTGAAATGCATTGGATGTGGAAGTTGCGAGAAAGCTTGTCCTTACAATGCAATAGTTGGTGGAAAAATCATTGAAATATATGTAAGGAAAATAGACGTAGAAAATACAAAGCTTTTAAATAAGTTAGAATGTGTTGAAGTCATAGATAATCCAAAAAAAATATTGGATTATATTACATCTTTCTCATAGAGATTTTATCGCCAATTTCAGTTTTTGACTTTTTTATCATGCCTTTTTTTAATTCTATAACATATTTGGCTCGTGATGTAGGAACATAAAAACTCCATGGTTCTAATGTTTCTGCATCTATCACTATTTTTTTGTCATTTAAAAATATAACGTCTATTGGCGCTAGCATGAAAAACGTATGGATTGCTGATGTAAATCTATTTCTTCCTGTAGGTATTTTTATAATTATACCTTCTTTTATTTCTTTTTTGAGCATTAAACCTTTAAATCTGGAAAAAAATGTATTAGCGCAAGTAGCTATACCTAGCTTAGAATTTTTATTTTCATTAAAAATTAAAAATTTAAGATGCCTTTGGTTGTCCATATAACATCTCAGCTATTTTTTCAAGTGTTTTAATGCCTCTAGCTTCTTTTTTAAGTAATGGAACTTTCGATATTTTTTTGTCTTTAAACTTTTCCTCTATTTCTTTTAATCTTTCGTTTTGAATTCTTCTTCTTGCCTTACAAAACTCACAATCATCTTTTTTTGGTAACACCTGATTAACTACAATGTTATCAACAGGGATATCATATTTTTTTAGAGCCTTTATAGCTCTTTCAGATTCATATATTGACATTTCCTCAGGAATAACTACCATTTTAAATGAAGTTCTTTCAGGATCAGACATTATTTTCCTAGCCTTCATTATCTGTTTTTTAGTTTTTTCTAAATTTTCTAGAGCTTTATCTTCATCGTTTTCATCTGATGTAAATGGTAATATTTTCTTGAACATTTTGGTCATTGCCTGTAGTTGTTTTCTTAATTTTATCATTTTGCCAACCCATGAGTCCATAATGTCTGGGAAGGATAGAAGACGAAGAGTGTGACCAGTAGGTGCTGTATCAAATATTACAACATCATATTCATTTGTTGTCATGTAACGTATAAACTGATCAAATGCTGCTGCTTCATCAATTCCAGGTGACATTGATGCTAAATCCATTTCTTCTTCTAGTAAATCTAACCCCATACCTTGAGTCATGTCCATTTGTGACTTTAATTTTTCTTTATATTCTTCTACAGCTTTTTCTGGATCTATCTCTACAGCATATAAATTTTCTATTATTTTTGTTGGTACATGTCCTATTTTCATACCAAAAGAATCTGACAGAGAATGTGCAGGGTCTGTTGAAATTATAAGTGTTTTTTTACCTGATTTCGCCATCCATAATGCTGTGGCAGCTGAAATGGTAGTTTTTCCAACACCACCCTTACCACCAACAAATATAAAATTTGTTTTTTTATTGTTCATTTTAATTAAATCTTTGATTGCCATATTGTCCCTCCTTTATTTTTGATCACTTTTGATTCCAAGTGCCATCTTTATTATTAACCAGTCTATTTCATCTAGCACTCTCACTGCAATTATTCCTATGAAATATGCAACAACGCCCAATATTATTTTTAGAATAAGATATATTGGCGTCATTAGTATTATAGCTAAAACAATGTTTAAGCATAAAATTTTTAGTACAGTGTTAATCATTGAAAACTTTAATTTATATTTTGTTTTGTTAACACAATAAATAAACATTATTGTGATGAGGAGTTCTGTTGCCACAGTTGTTATACTTGCACCAATGTAGCTCATTTTTGGTATTAATATTAGATTCACAACAACATTAAATGCTGCTGCGATTCCAGTAGTTTTTGTCACTGTTACTTGTCTATTTGACGAATTTAAAAGATTTGCAAAAATTCCATTGGTAAATATAAATACTATGGTCCATATTAATATTTGAAATGCAGGGACAGCAGGAAGATATTGTGGACCATATACTAGTAATGTTATTTCTTTTGCTAAAATTGTTGTAAACACTGCTATTGGCATTGAAATCAGCAGCATGTATTTTAATGATTTTTGATATGTAAGTGTAAGTCTTTCCGAAGATTGGATATAAAATTTAGACATAACCGGAAACAACGCTATCATGTAGGTAGAATAAATAAAAAGGAGAGCCTGCATGATTTTATATGGAGCATTATATAAACCCACTACAACATCATTTTTCATAAAAGACAACATTGCAGAATCTATCCAAAAATAAATATTTGTAAATATTCCTGTTATACCAAAAGGTAAGGCTTCTGGTAATATTTTTTTCCATAAATCAGAATTGACAGCGATACCAACTTTTAAAAATTTTGAATTACAGATAAGATATGAATAAAGTAAAGATATAAATGCTGAAAGTGTGTAGGCCATTCCAATTTCAATTATTCCTAATTTTAAATATATTACACCCAAAATGAAAATAAGGAGGAGAGAGTTATTTAAGATCGTGCTTATTGTTTGATACTCCATTTTTTCAAATCCTTGGAACACGCCATAAAACACGTTATTAAAAGATTGTAGTATTACATAGATGCCAATAAGAATTGTTACAATTTTTCCATAAACAGGATATTTACGGATAAAAATAATAACAAGTAAAAATGTGAAGGTTATAATCGAAAAAATTGTTTTGAGTGAAATAACGTTTCTAAATAAATTTAAAGATTTTTCACGTTTTCTTGCAATTTCTCTTGTTAAATATATGCTTAGGCCTAGATCTGCAAATATACCAAATATACTTGTAATAGCAAGGGAAGCTGAAATAATACCAAATCCACCAGCACCTAAATATCTAGCCATTGCTACAGTCCATATAAATCCTGCAATGTTTGTAAAGATTGATGCCAAAAGCAACACAAATGTGTTTTTTACTACTGTACGAACTTTACTCATTCCATCACCTTTTTATTTTTTTGAATTTAAAAGTAAAAATGTGTGTTGATGTATTTTCATTAAGAGGTGGTATTTTGAAAATTGGAATTATAGGTACTGGTTATGTAGGACTCACAACAGCAGTATGTTTTGCAGAGTTTGGTCATGAAGTTATATGCAGTGATAAAGATGAAAAGAAATTAAAATTATTAAAAAAATGCAAGTCTCCTATTTATGAGCCTAAATTGGAAAATCTATTACATAAAAATTTCGAAAGGCTAAAATTCACATCTAAAAATAAAGAAGTTGTGGATTTTGCTGATGCAATATTCATATGTGTAGGAACTCCTGAAAAAAATGGTAAGCCAGATCTTTCACAAGTTGAAGAAGCTGCCAGAGAAATAGCCCTATCTTTGAAAAATGATTATAAATTGATAATTGAAAAATCTACAGTCCCTGTCAATACTTATCAATGGGTAAAAAAAACCTTAAAACGCTATTCCAAATCTTCCATTAATTTTGACGTTGCATCAAATCCAGAATTCCTTAGAGAAGGATCTGCCATTGATGACTTCATGAATCCCGACCGAATAATCGTAGGAGTTGAAAATAAAAAGGCTGAAAAGATTTTAAGAAAAATTTATAAACCATTGATTAAGAAAGGTGTTCCCTTCCTTGTAACTGATCCTGCAACAGCTGAAATTATAAAACATGCATCTAATTCATTTCTTGCAATGAAAATTTCTTATATAAACATGGTTGCTAATTTGTGTGAGAAATTAGGTGTAGATGTTACCACGGTAGCAAAAGGAATGGGATATGACCCAAGAATTGGAGATAAGTTTTTAAATGCTGGAATAGGTTATGGAGGATCTTGTTTTCCAAAAGATGTTAGGACATTTATAAAAATAGCTGAAGAACATGGCATTAATTTTAGTTTATTACGGGAAACTGAGAAAATAAACAAAGCTCAAAGAAAAAGATTTATTGAAAAAGTTGAGAACGTACTTTGGATAAATAAAAATAAAAATATTGCAATATGGGGATTATCATTTAAACCAGGGACTGATGACATCAGGGATGCTCCATCAATTGACATTGTATCCGAACTTTCGAAGCAAGGGGCAAACCTAAGATTATATGATCCAAAAGCTATGGAAAATTTCAAGAAGATATTCCCAGAAAGTGAGAATATAAAATATTGCAATGATAAATATGAAGCACTCAAAAATGCTGATGCACTGCTAATATTAACAGAATGGGATGAATTTAAAAATCCTAATTTTAATAAAATGAAAAAATTAATGAGGTTGCCCATAATTATCGATGGAAGAAATATTTACGAATTAGATGAAATAGAAGAAGGTTTTGAATATTATTCTGTAGGACGACGAGCGGTGAAAAAATGAGAATACTCATAACAGGTGTCGCTGGCTTTATAGGTTCACATTTAGCTGAAAGGTTTATAAAAGAGGGTCATAAAGTTTTAGGAGTCGATAATTTCATTACAGGTAATTTTAGGAATATAAAAAAGTTAGTTAAATCGCCTAATTTCAAATTTAAAAAATTAGATATCTCAAAAAAAACTATAGATTTTGATGCAGATATTGTAATGCATTTTGCTTCTCCAGCAAGCCCTGTTGATTATTATAGATATCCACTAGAAACTTTGAAGGCAGGTTCGTATGGTACATTCAATACATTGAATATAGCAAGAAAAAATGATGCAAGGTATATTTTAGCATCTACTTCTGAAGTTTATGGAGATCCAGAAGTACACCCACAAAAGGAATCATATTGGGGTAATGTAAATCCTATTGGACCTAGGGCAGTGTATGATGAGGCTAAAAGATTTGCTGAGGCCACAACCGCAGCATATCATAGAGAATTTGGATTAGATACAAGGATAATAAGAATATTTAACACTTATGGACCTAGAATGAAGCCAGACGATGGCAGAGTTATTCCAAATTTCATAACACAGGCATTAAAAGGAGAAAAAATAACAGTTTATGGAGATGGTACCCAAACAAGGAGTTTTTGTTATATAGACGATTTAGTGGAAGGTATTTACAGATTGTCAATTAAAGACAACTTAGATGGTGAAGTTGTAAATCTCGGAAACCCTGAAGAATATAGGATAATTGATTTAGCAAAACTTATAATTGATCTTGTAGGTAAAGATTTGGAGATAACATATAAAAAGTTACCAAAAGATGATCCAAAACGCAGAAGGCCTGATATTACCAAAGCCAAAAAATTAATTGGATGGGAACCAAAAACTCCATTGAAAATAGGACTAAAAAAAACGATAAAATACTTTAAAAAAATATTGGGTGAAAAAACATGAAAGACGTTGCGGTTGCTTATAGAATCTACCCAGGAGTTTCTAAAACACCTGCAATATTTCAGGAGGATAAATATAAACTTTCAAAGTTATGTTTGGAATCATTTAGAGAGTCTCTTGGGGATTTAGATGTGAAAATTTTTGCAATTTTAGATGGCTGTCCTGATAGATATGTGGATTTATTTAAGGAATATTTTAATGATATCGAATTTATTAGGTTAGATTCAGTAGGTAACCAGAAAACATTTGAAAAACAAATAAATTTACTTTTAAATCAAAAAGACTCTGACATTGTTTATTTTGCTGAAGATGATTATTTTTATTTACCAAACACGTTTGAAGAAATGATAGAATTTCTTGAATATGAAGACGTTGATTTTGTAACTCCTTATGACCACTTGGATTACTATGAACATCCTCTACATCAGCATAGAAAAGAAAAAAGGACATACAAAGGTAGAATATGGAGGACTGTTGCATCCACATGCTTAACTTTCTTAACAAGTAAAAAAGTGCTTAAGGAAACCAAAAAAATAATGGAAAGTTATGTACATGGAAATCATGATGCTAGCCTATGGATAAGTTTAACAAAAATAAATATAAACCCTCTGAAGTGTTTAAAATCACGGGAAATGAGGTATATAATTTATTTAGCTTGGAAATATTGTTGGAAACAAATATTATTTGGAAAGAGATATAAACTCTGGGCTCCTAAGCCATCAATAGCTACACATATGGAAAGTACGAAATTAGCTCCAAGTGTAAATTGGAAAAAGTTAATAATGGCTAAAGCTAAGAAGATTGACCCTGAATGTAAATTTGTTGTTTAAACCATTCTATTGTTTCTTTTAGTTGTTCTTTAAAATTCCCTGGCTTAAATTTCAATTTTGATTTTAATAGGCTAATGTCTGCCCATGAATGTTTAATATCTCCTGGTCTAGGGTCTGTGTATATAGGTTCAACCTCTACATCTAAAATCTCCTTAATTAATCTAAATAATTTATTTACAGAGATGGATTCTCCCCTAGCAACGTTCAATACACCTGTAAAATTTGACTCTGCAACCTTTATATTTATTTTCACAACGTCTTTAACATAAATAAAATCTCTTGTTTGGGTACCATCTCCATAAATTTTTGGAGGCTCATTTTTAATCATTTTATAAATAAATTTAGGAATAACTGCTGCATATTGTGAATGTGGATTTTGTTTTGGCCCGAAAACATTAAAATATCTCAAAGAAACTGTTTTTAAGCCATACACTTCATTAAACACCTTACAATATAATTCAGATGAAGCTTTAGACGCTGCATATGGTGACAAAGGATTCAAAGAATCGTCTTCTGAGAGTGGTAAATTAGGATTGTCACCATATACTGCAGAAGATGATGCATTTATGACTTTTTTAACATCTGTGTCTCTAGCTGCTAATAATACTTTTAAAGATCCAGTTACATTAACTTTATGACATTCTATGGGATTTTCAATACTTCTAGGTACACTTGCTATTGCTGCATGATGAAAAACATAATCTTTATCTTCAAATATTTTTTTTAAATTGACTTCATTAATGTCTTTCATTATGACCTCTATATTCTCGTTTTCTAAATTTTTCAAATCACCTGTTGATCCATTGTCTATCACTGTAACTTCATTATTTTTAGATAATTCATTGGCTAAGTGAGAACCAATGAACCCTAAACCCCCCGTTATCACTATTTTTTTATCTTTCATTGTAGACATTAGATTACCTCCCACTGAAAAGCTAAAGCTAAATACAAAAGAAATCTTTTTTGTTTGTCTGTTCTGTTCCTTTTATTTCTATAGCATGGTTAAACTTTTTACATAATTCTATTCATAAATAACTTTTCACTTAATGTGAAAAATTAGTTTTGAAAAAACAATAATTTAAAAGGCAAAAAATTAGTTAAAAAAATTTAAAAAATAGGTGGAAAAATAAAAGAAGTTATTTTGGTTTGGCCATTAACGCTACTTTTTCTAATAATTCTCCTTTTTTACCATGTGGAGTTCTCTTTACAGTGTCATTTGATTTTTCTATTTCTCTAGCTTCTGAAGCTAATTTAGCAGCGATTGATACCATTTCGTGTGCTGAAGCAACAATAGGTATATATTTCTCTGGATCTTGTACCATAAAGCATCCTTTTACATCTAGATCAGCAGCTTTTGCTGCTATTTCATACGCTGCCATGGCTTTTGCTTTAGCATATGGATTTTCAAATTCTCCTGCTTCTACAGCCTTTTCACTGTCTATAATTAATTTTGGAAGTTCTATTTCTTTTCCTGCCTCAAGATCTGATATTAAATCATCTAAAGTTTTATGTATTAATCTGTATGCACCAGTACATGCTAAAACTTTAATTACATCAGCATTAAATGATGCCATTTCTGTTGGATCAAGGAATTCTCTTCTAGCACCTATCATAGGATCTGCTTCAACTATTATATATCCAAGACCCTGTTTTTCGATTTCATCTTTAACTCTTTTACCAGGAGCATCTCCTATGATAATGCTAGGTACATCGCTCTCAGATAACAATTCTCGAGCTTTTGCTGGACCTGGGGCACCAGGATTTGGACTTATGAATATCACTAAATCTCTGTCCATGTCTAACATCTTGGGTACAACATCTTCAACTTGTTCAGGATTCATTTTTGCGCTAGATCCAATAACTCTCACATCAATGTTTGGCCTATCAGCTCTTTCATCTAAAAGAAGATCTATCACCGGAGATGTCCCAATATTTCCACATTTAATTACGCCAATTTTTACAACCATAAATTCACCTCAGTATTAATTATACACGAACTTATAATACATGTTTTCAATATTAATATTTTTCGACTTATTCTTAACCATTATTCATATCTTCAACCTCTTACAAATGCTAACAGTTTAATTTTTAATTTTCCAAGATTAAAAATTTTGGGAAAACAAAATTTTTATTATTTTTCATCGAAAAATTATTTTAGAGAGAATCCTATTTTTGGTGATATTATTGAGAATTGTGTTAAGTAGTGAAACATCCAACAAATTAGAAAAAATTGTTGGAAATTTAAAAGTATCTAAACATTGTGTAGGTTGTGAAGGTTTAGATATTAAAAAAGAAGATCCACAACATCATCCATCAATTGAAATTACCCAAAAATGTAATCATAATTGTATTTTTTGTTATTCAAGATTAGTAAAAGTAAAACCAGGTATTTATGGAGATTTTGAGAAATCTAGTGCTGTAACTATAAGTCAATATGGAGAACCATTATTGTATCCAAAAACTGTTAAAAAATGTATAGAATATGTAAAATCATTTGGTTTAAGATGTGATTTACAAACTAATGGTTCTTTATTAAACAAAAAACTAATGGAAGAATTTAAGGAGTTGGGTTTAGACATTGTTATGATAAGTTTAAGTTCTTCTAATAAAGAAACACACCAAAAAATAACAGGTGAATGGAATTTTGATAAGATATTTGAAAATATAAAAATGGCAGGAAAATATTTTTATACAATTATTAGGGCTGTACATATTCCTGGCTTTAATGATAATGAGTTAATTGAGTTAGCTAGCATGCTTAACAAAACTGAAGTAGATGAGATGATGATACATAATTTAATTATTCATAAAGGAAACAAAGACAAAATTAAATATAATGAAAATATAGGAAGAATAAAAGATTTATTACTTTTAGTAGATGAAATACAGAAGAAGGCTCCAAAACTAAATGTCACTATAAAAGGATGTTTGCTTACTCACTTGAAAAAAATGGATGGGTTTACTCTTGAAGGAATAACTTTTAATAGTTTTTCAGATGTCCCAACCATTAAAAGAAAATATTCTCCTTTACCCTTTGACATCGCTGATTAATTTTCAATAACTTCTAAATATTTCTCAAGAGCTTTAGTTAATAATTTTATACAATTCTTAACATCGTCTAAATGTGCAACACTTACTGGAGTATGGATATATCTTGTTGGAACTGAGAGAACTCCTGATGGTATACCAGCCCTAGTAAGATGTATAGCTGTTGCATCAGTAGTTCCACCTTCACTTACTTCTAACTGATATTCTATATTTTCCTTCTCAGCAGTAGTTATTAATAATTTTCTAACTTTTGGATGTGTTATTATCCCTCTGCCACTTGCATCTGTTAAAACTATAACTGGTCCTTTACCTAATTCAACTGGTGCATCTTCTTTTTTTATTCCTGGATGATCTCCTGCTATAGTTACATCTAGTGCTATAGCTAAATCAGGGTTTATCTGATATGCAGAAGTTCTTGCACCTTTAAGACCTACCTCTTCTTGAACGGTTCCAACGCCATAAATAGTTGCAGAACTATCAACTTTCTTTAAAACTTCAATCATTACTAAACAACCAAGTCTATTGTCTAATGCTTTAGCTTTAAAAATTTTATCAGATAACATCTCAAAATTTCCTTCAAAGGTTATAGGATCACCTACAGATATTAATTTCTTAGCTTCTTTTTCATTTTTAACACCAATGTCTATGAACATGTTTTCATAACTTATAACTCTCTTTCTTTCTTTAGGCTTCATTCGATGTGGTGGTTTAGATCCTATAACTCCTGTAACTGTTTTTTCACCATGAATTTTAACTGTTTGGTTTAACAACATTTGATCGTTTATTCCTCCAATTTTAGAAAATTTAACAAAACCTTTTTTATTAATATGCTTGACCATTAATCCAATTTCATCCATG
The DNA here is from genome assembly GCF_055392295.1 of Methanothermus sociabilis. Taxonomy (NCBI): domain Archaea; kingdom Methanobacteriati; phylum Methanobacteriota; class Methanobacteria; order Methanobacteriales; family Methanothermaceae; genus Methanothermus; species Methanothermus sociabilis. The sequence continues at coordinate 495,018 of NZ_AP042467.1, forward strand.
TGAGCTGCTAACATTACTTTTTTATCTCCTCCTTTTTTTACAGCAATGAGATTTCCAAGAGAATCATATTTTACTTCATCTACATAATCCTCTATTTCATTTTTTATGAGTTCTCTTATCTTTTCTTCAAATCCAGAAATTCCGGGAGTTTCAGTTAATTTTTTTATCAATTTTTTCATTTTTTTCCACCTTTACCAATGTTTTTCCAATTTCTAATGATCTCATATATTTCTTCAGGAGTTTTAAAAACATGAGTATTGTTCATTTTTTTTATTCTTCTTACATGTTCTACATCATGTTTAGTTATTGTTAATTCTAGTTTTTCTCCATTAGGCAACGTTGTCAATGTTTTTCCTTCTTTAAAATCTGTTGGCATAATATAAACTGGAACTCCTGATTTTTGTGCCATTATTGCTGCATTGGTAAGTAATGTGTCTCCAATTCTTAGAGAAATTTTTGCCACTGTATTCGACGTACATGGTGCCAATAAAAGAAAATCATATTTTCCTAATTGTATTTGCCCTGCCAAAAATGGAGAATTCGAATTAATTTCAACCCAAATTTTTCCAAAATTTTCTTCTAATTTTTCTGCTATTCCGTAATATTTTACAACTTGTTCTCCTGCTTTCGACATGAAAACCCTTATATCAATGTCTTTGTATTTTTTCTTAATATTCTTCATGGTTTCAAAAGTTTCAACAAGTTTTTCTCCAGCTCCTGTTATTCCCCAAGCTATTTTCATATTCTTTCCTCCAACTTATACAGCATAATTAAATTCTTAAATATTTTATGGCAAAATTTTATTAGTAAATATAAAGAAAAAAATTATTCATGACAAAAAGAGAAATTTTAAACAAGGCTTCATTGTTGCTTAACATGGGCAGGTTTAGCGATGCATTATACCTCTACAACAAAGTTCTTGAAGAAGATCCTGACAATTGTGAGGCTCTAAACAATTCAGGTATAGCATTGCTCTTTCTAGGCAAATATGAGGAAAGTATCCAATATTTTGATGAAGTATTAAAAATAAAAAATGATAGTGGGGCATGGATTAATAAGAGTAATGCATTAATAAACCTCGGGAGATATGAAGAAGCTATTGAATGTTGTGATAGAGCTTTAGAGATAGCAATCAATGATTCAGAAAAGGTTTATGCATTAGTAAATAAAGGTAATGCGCTTTTTAGTATTGATGAATACGATGAAGCTTTAGATTGCTATGATGAAGCATTAAAAATAAATCCAAACGACGTTGGTATATGGAACAATAAAGGTAATTTATTAAAATCAATGGGTAAGTATGAAGAAGCTATTGAATGTTTCGATAAGGCTCTGGAAATAGATCCTAGAAGTATTGGCAGTTGGTACAATAAATCATTGGCTTTGGAAGCATTAGGTGAATACGAAGAAGCTCTAAAATGTATAGAGAATGTCATTAAAGCTTATCCTGGATTTGAACCTGCCATGAAAATAAAAGAAAAGCTTAAAAAGAAATTGAAAAATGAATAAAATTTTGTGTGAAAAATTAACTAGGTGGAAGGGAAAAATGAAAGAGGAAGTTTTTTATGCAAAAGGAGTTAAGTATATAAAGGAGGAATATCCTGAAATATATGAAAGTCTTGTCAAGTTAAATGAAGCTGTTTACACAGGAAAGGTTTTAGATTATAAGACACAAAAGTTAATAGCTTTGGGAATAACTGCAGCTAAATCTGATGATAGAGCCATTAGGCAACAAATAAAAAGCGCTATAGAGGAATTTGGAGTCACAAAAGATGAAATTATGGATGTATTAAGAGTTGTGTTATTAACATCTGGAAATCCTCCATTTATGAAGGCAGTGAAAATATTACATGAAGTTTTAGAAGAATAGAGGTGCAAAAAATGATGTATAAATACATCAGAGAAGCATGGAAAAGGCCAAAAGATTCATACGTCAAAGAAATAATGATGGAAAGAGCCCCAAAATGGAGAAGAGAAAATGCAGTTCAAAAAATAAAAAGACCAACCCGTATAGACCGTGCTAGATCTTTAGGGTACAAATCAAAACAGGGATTTGTTGTTGCACGTGTTCGCGTTAAAAGAGGAGGTAGAAAAAAATCTAGATTTAAAGCAGGAAGAAGACCAAAAAGGATGGGAGTCAAAAAAATAACTTCTAAAAAGAGCCTTAAGAGAATCGCAGAAGAAAGAGCAGCAAGAAAATTCCCAAATCTCGAAGTCTTAAATTCATATTGGGTGTGGGAAGATGGTGTATACAAATGGTTTGAAGTTATATTAGTCGATCCACACCATCCTGTTATAAAGAGTGATCCTGATATTAACTGGATATGTGAACCACAGCATCGAGGACGTGTATTTAGAGGTTTAACTAGCGAAGGCAGAAAGAATAGAGGATTAAGAAAGAAAGGAAAAGGCGCTGAAAAAGTAAGATGATACATAATATTTCTTATAGGGTTTTTGTACATGCAACAGAAAATGAAGACAAGGTCTTAGAAGCTCTTAGGACAATTATCCCCAATGCAAAACCAGAGAAAGAAGAAATAGAAGGTCACCATCATAATCCAATTCTTGTAATGAAAGAAAAGATAACTGACAAAAAAACAATTAAAAAGTTTATTGAAACAATGAAGGAAATAGGTAAAGAGATAAACAATGACCTTGAGAACATGATTGATAACCATGCAAATTTATTTTTGAGATTTGATAAACAAGAAGCATATAAAGGAAGAATAAAGTTAACAACGCATGGTGATGCAATCCATATAAAAGCAAAAATAAAGGCATATCCAGCAAAGAAATCTGTAGCCATAAAAAAACTTAGAGAATTTTTGACAAATGAAGTTCTATGAGTTATGTATTGTTGGCAGTGACTATGATTCTGATCTACAACTTTTATTTGAAAGTAAAAGGCTAGGTTATACAGGGGCATGTATCAAATACTCTCCAAATAACTTACCTGAAAAATCATATTTTAAAGATCTTGAAGAGGAAGTTGGAATAAAGGTAATACCTCGGATAGAACTTAAACCTGAAAATTTTCCAGATCTTAGAAAGAAAGTAAATAAATATAGAGATAAATACAAAGATTACTTGATATCAATACATGGAGGAACTATAAAAGTTAATCGTGCTGCTTGTGAAAATTTACGGGTAGATATTCTTTCACATCCTTATCGTGGTAGAAGAGACCCAGGAATGGACCATATACACGCACGTGCAGCAAGTAGGAACAACGTTGCAATAGAATTATCACTGAGAGATCTCATAATGTCATGGTCAAATGTAAGAGCAAAACTGATGCAACATTTTAGAGATATAATAAAGTTACATCGTAAATTTAAATTTCCACTCATAGTTTCAAGTGAAGCAAAATCTCCATATGATTTAAGGAAACCAAAGGATATAATGTCTATTTTAGAATGTTGTTTTGATCTTTCTAAAGAGGAAATAATTAACATAGTTCACAAGACACCAATAGATATCATTAAATTTAATGAAGAAAGACCTAAAATGGTAGTATTAGGTGTCAAAGTTTTATGAAGTTAAAAATACTTCCTTCAAGTTTGCGATACAAAAAAAGATATATCGCATTTGAAATTATATCAGAACTTTCATTAAATAGACGAGACATAATAAATATTATATGGGATTCATGTCTCAAAGTTTATGGAGAATGTAACGTTAGTAAATTTCGAATATGGGTTACAAAGCTTTGGTGTCCTCCATCTTTACAACATGGAAGAGTAATGGCAGGTTTATTAAGATGTAAGAGAGGAGAAGAAAAAAAAGTTATTTCAGCATTGTCTTTAGTATCTCAATATAAAGGTAAGAGAGTTGTGATACATACTCTTGGAGTATCAGGTACTATGCGTGCTGCAATGCGAAAATTTATATTACCACTACTTAAAAATTCTTCAGGAAAGCTTGAGAAATAAAATTTTGAGGATAATGACAATAATTCTGATAACATCGTAAGCTTTATTATAAAAATCATTAAATAAATTTATTTTTTTAGTCTAAGTATTTAAATAAGAATTATAAAAAGGTGGGATATTATATGCAACCATTACAAAGTGCAGGATACGATAGAGCAATAACAGTTTTTAGCCCAGATGGTAGACTCTTCCAAGTTGAATATGCTAGAGAAGCTGTTAAAAGAGGTACAACATCATTAGGTGTAAAATCAAAAGAAGGAATAGTATTATTAGTAGATAAAAGACCAACAAGTAGATTAGTGGAACCAAAATCTATAGAAAAAATATTTCAAATAGATGAACACATAGGCGCTGCAACATCTGGTTTAGTTGCTGATGCTAGAGTAATAATCGAAAAAGCTAGGATTGAAGCACAAATTAATAGAATTACCTACAATGAACCTATAAGAGTTGAAACTTTAGTTAAAAAAATATGTGATATGAAGCAACTCTACACCCAGCATGGCGGAGTAAGGCCATTTGGTTCTGCATTAATAGTTGGCGGTGTTAATGGAAAGAAACCTAGACTTTTTGAGACAGACCCTAGTGGAGCATTAATTGAATACAAAGCTACAGCTATAGGTGCAGGCAGGCCAATAGCTATGGAAGAGTTTGAAAGGAAATACAGAGACGATATAACATTAAAAGAAGCTATAGATTTGGCATTGGATGCTGTATACGAAGCTACAGAGGGTAGAACAACAGCAAAAAGTATAGAAATAGCTACAATTACCACTAAGGATAGAAAATTTAGATTGTTACCAGATGAAGAGGTTAAAAAATATGTAGATGAATTGTTAGAAAGAAAGAAAGAAGAAAAGGAGGAAAAAGAGGAATAAAAAATGGTTAGCATCGAAGATGCAGTTATTGCACGTTTTGAATCTCATGGAGAAAGATTTGAAATTCTTGTAGATCCAGATTTAGCTTTAGAATTTAGAAAAACGCCAGAAAAATATGATATAGAGGATATAATTGCCGTAGAAGAAATTTTTAAAGATGCCAAAAAAGGAGAAAAAGCTTCTGAAAAAAAGATGGAAGAAGTGTTTGGTACAGCTGATCCTTTAGAAGTTGCAAAAAAAATTATACTCAAAGGCTCTATTCAACTTACAGCTGAACAGAAAAGAAGGATGATGGAAGAAAAATTTAAAAAAATAGTAAATAAAATTTCGCGAGAAGCAATAAATCCACAGACAGGTCACCCGCATCCACCAAAAAGGATAGAAAGGGCAATGAAAGAATGTAAAATCCATATAGATCCATTTAAACCTGTGGACGAACAAATAAAGGAAGTTTTAAAAGCTATACGTACAAAAATACCAATAAAATTTGAAAAAGTTAAAATAGCAGTTAAAATACCTGGTAAATATGTAGGATCTTCCTATGGTACTATAACTAAATACTGTAAAATTTTAGAGGAAGAATGGCAGGATGATGGATCCTGGATAGGGATTGTCGAACTACCAGGAGGTCTACAAAACAAATTTTATGAAGAACTTAGTAAATTAACTGCTGGTGAAGTAGAAACAAAACTCCTCAGAGAATAGGAGAGATAACCGTGTTGTTCGTCAAGGAAAGGGACATTGTGGTCCCTGGAGAAAAATTGGCAGGAAATGATTATATTGCGGGTAGAGGAACTTTTATTGAAGAAGATAAAATATATTCTTCTGTTGTAGGATTAGTATCAATAAAAGGGAAAAGAATTGAAGTTATTCCTCTCCAAGGTAAATATATACCTAAAAAAAATGATAGTGTTATTGGGAAGGTCGTTGATGTAAAATTTGCAAGATGGATTGTCGACATAAGATCTCCTTATTCTGCTATTTTACCAGTTTCTGAAGTTATAGATAAAGGTAAAAAGAATTTAGAAGAAATATTTGGCATTGGAGATACATTATTTTTAAAAATTATAGAAGTAGATGAAGTTAAAAAAGTTAAACTAGGTTTACATGAGGGTGGCCCAATAAAACTTGAAGGTGGAACATTAGCATATATAACACCTAGTAAGGTTCCTAGAGTCATTGGAAGAAAAGGATCAATGATAAAAATGTTAAAAAAATTGACGAATTGCGAAATCTTACTAGGACAGAATGGCGTAATTTGGGTTAAAGGCGATAAAAAAATGGAAGAAATTGTTAAACGTGCATTAGAGATGATAGATAGAGAAGCACATACTTCTGGACTTACTGATCGTGTTAAAGAATTTATAATTAGATCTATAGAATAAGGTTGATGATAATCGTGCCAGATACAGTAGAATTCGTTAGAAAAGATGGAAGAGCATACAACGAACTTCGACCAGTAAAAATTAAAGCAGGAGTATTAAAAAGAGCAGATGGATCATCCTATATTGAGTTAGGGTCCAATAAAATATTAGCAGCGGTATATGGTCCTAGAGATCCTCAAATAACAAAAATAAAGAGACCAGATAGGGCAATAATTAGGTGTAGATACAATATGGCACCATTTTCTGTAGAGGAACGAAAAAGACCAGGACCTGATAGAAGATCAATAGAGATTTCAAAAATAACAGCAGAAGCTTTAGCGCCTTCTATAATTTTAGAAAAATTTCCAAGATCATCAATTGATATTTTCATTGAAGTTTTGGAAGCAGATGGTGGAACAAGATGTGCAGGAATAACTGCTGCATCTGTTGCACTTGCAGATGCAGGAATACCTCTTCGTGATTTGGTAGTCGCATGTTCAGCAGGTAAAGTTAATGGTCATGTAGTATTAGATTTAACTGAAGAAGAAGATAAAGAAGGTGAAGCAGACGTTCCTGTGGCAATAATGCCCAGAACTAAAGAAATAACATTATTACAAGTTGATGGAGAATTGACACCTGAAGAACTTGAAAAAGCTATAGATCTTGCTATTGAAGGTTGTATGAGTATAAATAAACTTCAAAAAAAAGCATTGAAAGAAAAATATGGGTGTATTGACCATGGAAATAATTCCGGAAATAATGAAAGAAGATATAATAAGTCTTATTAGCAATAACAAAAGATTGGATGGCAGGTCTTTCTATGAATTTAGAGATATAAAAATTAAAACAGGTGTAATATCTAAAGCAGAAGGTTCAGCAAGAGTCAAATTAGGAGATACACAAGTTCTTGTTGGTGTAAAACCAACAATAGGTGAACCATTTCCAGATAATCCTAATTTAGGAATAATAATAACAAATTCAGAGCTTTTACCAATGGCATCTCCTACTTTTGAGCCAGGGCCTCCTGATGAAAGATCCATAGAGCTTGCTAGGGTCGTTGATAGGTGTATAAGAGAAAGTAATATGCTTGATTTAGAAAAGCTATGCATAATTGAAGGTGAAAAAGTTTGGATACTTTTCATAGATCTCCATATTTTGGATTATGATGGGAATTTGTTTGATGCCTCTGTACTTGGGGCAGTAGCAGCATTAATGGATACAAAGTTACCAAAAGTTAGCATTGAGGATGATGAAGTAGTCATTGATGACAGTTCAGTTGAGTTACTTGATATCAAAGATAAAGTTGCTATGTGCACATTTGCAAAAATAGGTGATGAATTAGTATTAGATCCTTCTTTAGAGGAAGAAGAAATACTTACAGCAAGATTATCAATAGGAATGAATTCAGAGGGAAAAATATGTGCCATGCAAAAAGGTGGAAAAGGTTCATTAAGTAGAGAGGATATATCAAAAGCTATAAATATTGCAGAAGAAAAAACACCTGAACTGTTACAACATTTAGAGAATATTAGGTGATACTTATGGGTAGGACAAAAAAAGTTGGAATAACTGGTAGATTTGGGCCAAGATATGGAATGAAAATAAGAAGAGCTGTTAAGAGAATTGAAGAAAAAATGAAAGAAAAACATATATGTCCATATTGTGAAATGCCACGCGTTAAAAGGATAAGTAGAGGTATATGGAAATGTAAAAAATGTGGAGCTGTTTTCACTGGCGGTGCATATTTACCACAAACATCTGTAGGTAAATCTGCATCCAGGACAATTAAAAGGATAATTGAAGGAGGATCTTAATTGTATAAGTGTTTAAGATGTGGGACTACTATAGACCCCAAAAAACAGAAAAAATACATGTGTCCTAAATGTAGGTACAGGATATTACTTAAAGAACAACCGGAAATTGTGAGAGAATTAAGAGCTAGGTAATCATGCCTAGTATTTTAATTACAACTTCCCGTAGACCTTCACCCCGCACTAGGGCTTTTTGTCAGAGATTTAAAAATGGATTAGATGCACTTTATATTAATCGTGGAAAAATGAATATGCAAGAAGTATTTCTGAAGGCATGTGAAGAAGGTGCACATGTTGTAGCTATTGTACTGGAGTTAAAGGGTAATCCCAGTCGTATAACTTTCTATGATGTGAGTGGTGAAGAATTAGCTTATATATTAATGAATGTTGCAATTCCAAGGAGAAGGGAATTTAATATTGATCGTAAAAGAGTTACAGCCAAAGTAGAGGTGGAAGAGTTACTTCCATTAACATATTTACTGTTCTTAACTCCCCATGATAGCCCAATGTCAAATTATTGGCATATAAAAAAAGGACATGGGAAATATATGGCAATAATGGAATTAATTGATGAAGAAGGTAAAAGTACTGGTCTTAAATTATTTATATTGGATTTTGAGGTTGTAAAGCATGGGACTTGAATCCATAATTTCAGATATTGAAATTTCCTTAAATTTAGAAAAAGATGCAGAAATTGTTTATAAATCCATTAAGCCAGAAGTTTTGACAGCACCATCACAAAGGTCTAAGTTAAATATTAAACGTGATAAAAAAAAGATATTATTTAAAATAATTGCAGAAGATTCACATGCATATAGAGCATCTTTAAATTCTATTTTACGTTGGGTTATAATTTCTCTAGATATTCTTAAATTAATGAAAAGAGGTGATATATAATGGAACAACTTCCAAAAAGTGTGCAACATCAAATAGCTCAATTTCAGCAATTACAACAACAAGCTCAGGCTATAACTGTCCAAAGACAAAGTATAGAGATGCAAATAAAAGAAGCTGAGAGAGCATTAGATGAATTAAATAAAGTTAAAGAAGATGCTGAAATTTATAAGTCTGTTGGAAATATATTGATAAAATCTAATAAAGAAGAGGTCAAGAAAGAATTAGAAGATAAGTTGGAGACTCTTAAGCTTAGGGAAAATACAATAAAAAGACAGGAAGAACGTGTAATGAAAAGGTTACGTGAAATGCAGGCTACAATACAGGAAGCATTGAGGGGAGGAGGATTAGGAACTTAAAATATCTCATACCTCTTCTTCTTTTAATTTTTTCATTACAGGTTGGCGCTGCTACACAAGTAAAAAATTTTAAAACTAATCAAACTTGGAATAGTATACAAAGGGCGATTGATGATTCCAACACTAAAGATGGAGATATTTTACTAGTCGATGGAAGATATTACGAAAATATTACTGTAAACAAACAATTGGTTCTATATGCCCCAAATGGAGCAGAGATACATGGCAGTATTTTTATATTTTCCCCTTCTGTAACAATCAATAATTTTACAATCTTAGGAGAAGTATATATAGAAAAAACTAAAGATATAATATTGAAAAACAATAAAATTAAATCTAATGCTAGAGGTATTTTTATAAATAATTGTCAACAGTGTATACTCACTCAAAATGAAATTTATGGATGTTCAAAAGATGGTGTATACCTTTTTAATTCTACTAACAATACAATTATTTTTAATGTAATTAAAAATAACTCGTGGTGTGGAATATCCTTAGACTCAAGTAGCAACAATATAATCACAAATAATGAAATTTTTGGAAATATAAATGGTGTTCGATTGATAAACTCAGATGGGAATTATATATTTAATAATGTTGTTCACAATAATTGGTGCGGTATATCTATCTATAAAAGTAATCAGAACATTATTGAAAACAATGTTGCTTTTAACAATGGAAAAGATGGAATATATCTGGAAAGAAGTTGTTACAACCAGATTAAAAATAATCATTGTTATACAAACAATGGATGTGGTATTTCACTAGAAACCTCTAGTTATAATGTTATATTGCAAAACATAGCAAATAATAATGGAGAGGATGGAATTTACTTAGGAAATGTTTATAATTGTACACAAAGAAATATGAGGATTTTATATGGTGTTGGCCATGATAATTTGATTTCAGGAAATGAAATTTATTCTAATTCTTGGAATGGAATATATGTGGAATTTAATTTTAATACAACATTATCTGCCAATAAAGTTTACAATAATACGGGAGACGGGGTGTTTCTTAGAGATTGTGAAAATTCATTGCTCATAAATAATGAAATTTATGGAAACCATAGGTCTGAATTGAAATTTGACAATGTTAGTTGTATAGTTTATTTCATGCCAGGAATTTATTATTTAAGTGTTAATTCTATGAGTGAGATATTTTTAATAGGTTCATCAAATTTTAAAAATACTGAAGATGTTTATTTAGAAGCAGTATTGAAGATGGATGTCAATGACATGGAAGTTAATTCCACTTCAACAATTTTGGCACCATATGAAGAAAAAGCATTGTCTGTAGAATATAAATTAAATAAAGTAGGAAATTATAGAATAAACATTTCCTATGAAAAATTTTTGAAAGAATTTGTATCACCAATATTAAATAATTTAACAGTCACTCCAACATCTGGAGTTGCACCACTAACAATAACTGCAACATGTAACATCACAAACACTGGAGGAACAGCTGGAAACTACACAGCAACATTATATGTGAATAACAATGCTGTAAATCAAACAACAGTAACACTAAATCCAGGAGAGTCAAAAACTGTAAGCCTATCTTACACCTTAACACAACCAGGAACCTACAACGTTACAATAGGAAACCTAACACCAGTTACGGTAACTGTAAGTCAAGCATCAATCCAAAACAAAACCTTCACAATAACCCTAACAAACTTAGGAAAATCAACAATAACCATAAAATATTACATCTCAATCTACACAAATCCAGTTAATGGAACTAAAGTCAGCTACAGAGAATTAACAATAACTCTAAAGCCAAATGAAACAAAAACAATAGAGTTAGGTAAATATCTATTTAAATATGCAGTATCTGGAACAATGATTGTCAAAAATCCATCAAGATATAGAATTCCATTAAATCTAAGAATAAAATATGAAATTGAGGGATTGAATCCACAGATGAGGGAGATAAGTAAATACATAGCTCCAAGGGGAGAATTTAGGTATATAGCTAGATACACAGGAAAAGAAGAAGGATATGTTGGCATGTGGTAATAGTGGAGGAAATATTGATGAGTCTTATTTTAGCATATGTCGGAAAAAAAGGTTGTGTTATAGCTGGAGACAAAAGAAAAATTGCATATTTTGGTGATAAGTCTTCTAGGAAAATTCTAGAAGAAAAATTGTATACTGGTAAAATAAAAACTTTAGATGAGCTTTTTGAAGAAGCTAAAAAGTTAGGAGTATCAATAAATATAACTGATAATGCAAAGAAAGTAAGAGAAAAGGGGCATGTTGCAATCGGAGAAGTAGGAATAAAAGCTACACATAGTGCAAAAAGAAGAAGATTATATGCGACAACTAACTGTTATGAAATTATAGAACTTGAAGGCTCAAAAATTGTTAAAAGAAAAAAAGGTAATAGTGCTCTGATTGTTTTTGGAAATAGAATAACAAAAAAAATTTCCAATGAAATTTTAAAAAAAGAGTTTAATCCAAAAATGAGTTTACAAGAAATAGCAAATTTATTTAAGAAAATAATAAAAAAAGCATCGGAATTAACTCCAACAATAAATAAGTCTTGTGATATCGTGATTAAAAATCCTATACTTAATAAAGAAATGGCAGAAAAGATATTGGAGATGAGTATATCAGAAGATATTAAAAACTTGCGAAAATGGAGAAAATCTTTAAAAGATAAGATGATAAAAGCTGCAAAAGAAATAACTTTAGCTTCCAAAATTATTACAGAAGGAGATGTCGGAGAAATAGTTGATATAAAAGATGGAAAAATAATGGTCAAATTAAATCAAGACGTTTGTGCATATGACTTAAATTGGGAAAAAGTTGCTAATCCGGGAGAAATTGTTACAATGACTGCTGACAATCCTTCAGAGATTAAAGTTGGAGACAAAGTAGTTATAGAAAATGAAGAATTATATGTGGAGCGTTGTAAAGAACCTTTACAATGTGAAGTAATACTAACATATTGTAACAGAGGATAAGGAGGTGGAATCTGTGTATTTAACATTCCTAGGAAGTGGGGGAGGTAGGTTTTGCTACCATAACACAAAAAAGAATGACTGGTGGATTTAGGATAGATCACCTAGATAACAAAAATTTTCATATTGATCCAGGACCTGGAGCATTTATAAGAACATATCAATTTGGTTTAAATCCCATAAACCTTGATGTTGTACTTGTATCTCATGCACACACTGATCATTATTCAGATGTTGAAGTCATGATTGAAGCAATGACAAAAGGAATGACTAGAAGAAGAGGAACTATAGTTGGAAGTAGGAGTGTAATAGAAGGTTATAATGATTTTGGTCCCTGCATATCAAAGTATCATTTAACAAAATCTGATGTTGTAGTGATGGAACCTGGAGACACGACAAAAATTGGAAATGTTAAAATTAAGGCCACACCCACACAACATGGAGATCCAACAGGTATAGGTTTTCAATTTAAAACAAAAGATATAGTTATATCCTATACATCAGATACAGCATATTTTGAAGATTTAGGAAAATATCACAAAGGCGCTGATATATTAATTGCCAATGTTATAAGGCCAAATGGTGAACGTATTAGAGGGCATATGTGTACAGATGATCTCAAAAAACTTTTAAATATTGTAAGACCAAAATTAACTATAATGACACATTTTGGTATGAAAATGATTAATAATAACCCTGCTAAAGAGGCTAGAGATCTATGTAAAGAAACATCGTTAAGAGTTATTCCAGCATCTGATGGAATGAAAATAGATTTATCAAATATTGCACAAAGAACCTTAAATGATTTTTTCATGCCTCGGTAGCTCAGTTGGTAGAGCGCGGGACTCGTAATCCCGTGGTCGCGGGTTCAAATCCCGCCCGAGGCTTTTATATTACATGGATGTATAATCCCACTTCTTATTAGATGATCAGCTATAACTATTGCAGCTGATGCTTCTGCAACAGGTACAATTCTTGGACAAATGCATGGGTCATGTCTACCTTCTATTTTTATTTTTGTTTCTTCCATTTTCTCTAAATCGACAGTTTTTTGAGGTATTGATATTGAAGGTGTTGGTTTGACAGCCATTCTTAATATTATTGGCATCCCATTAGATATTCCACCCAATATGCCTCCAGAATTATTTGTCACGGTTTTTATTTTATTTTTATCTAAATAAAATTCATCATTGACCTCGCTGCCCATATGTCTAGCAACTTCAAATCCCATACCTATTTCAACGCCTTTAACAGATCCTATACCCATTATTGCATGAGCTAAATCTGCATCTAATTTTGAAAATACTGGATCTCCAACCCCTGGAGGTACACCTAAAATAACTAATTCTACAATCCCTCCAATAGAATTTCCTTCTTTTTTTACTTTTAATATTAACTCTTCCATTTTTTTGGCAGCATTTTTGTCTATACACCTTACAGAATTTTTAAAACGTTCTTTTCTTTTTGAATAATCAATTTTTCCTGCTTTTATGTTTCCAACTTGTATTACATGTGCAAATACTTCAATGTTAACAGTTTTAAGTAACTTTTTTGCAACAGCTCCTCCAATTACATGTCCTATTGTAACTCTACCGCTGCCTCTTCCACCACCACGATAATCATAATGCCCATATCTTTTTATCCAACCATAATCTCCGTGACCGGGCCTTGGTTTATTCTTTAATTTTTCGTATGCAGAAGAATCAACATCTTTATTATACACCAAAGCTGCAATTGGAGTACCATCTGTTTTACCATTGAAAACTCCTGATAATATCTCAACCTTATCAGGTTCTTTTCTAGGGGTCGTTATTTTGCTAATCCCAGGCCTTCTTTTATCTAATTCTTTCTGAATATCTTTTTCACTCAACTCTAAGCCAGCCGGACATCCATCAATGACAGCGCCTAATGCTTTCCCATGGCTAGATCCAAACGTTGTTACTCTAAACATTTTTCCAATAGTATTTCCTGGCATAGTATCCCCAGACTTAATATACTACTCCTGACTAAGTGGAAATGTATTTTTCACAATCTTTTCTTTTATTTTAAAAATATACAAACTCTCTTTTATTTCTTCTTTCTCCAAATGCAATAATATATAGAAAATTTATTAATCCTTACTTTTCTTTATGTCATATATCTATACATATAAATCCAGACTTTATCCAGTAAAGAACAGGAAGACAAGCTATTGAAAAGTTTAGAGATTTGTAGGCATGTTTATAATTATTTTCCAAAGAATAAGTCTATATAGAGTATTGTTGAGGAGTGGAGTAGCTCTGACTGCCTATTTAGGAGAATGCTCTACTCAGGACTATACTTTTTCTTGATGAAGCTGGAAGCTCCACAAGGGTGGCTCACTGTCTGTAACCATGAGCAAAATCTCCATTATAAAGTTTTGAACGTTTAAAATCTTTTGCTTCTAAGATTTTACCAACTATTATTATTGCAGATCTCTTTATTCCTTTATTTTCAACCTTTTCAACAATATTCTCTAAGGTACCTTGTAAAATAGTTTCATCTTCCCATGATGCGTTTTTAACTACTGCAACAGGAGTATTTGGTGGATAATGCTTTAACAGCTTATCCACAATTTCTCTGATTTTATGTACACCAAGAAATATACACATAGTAGCTCTATGTTTTGCTAACTTTTCTATATCTTCTCGTTTGGGAACTGGAGTTCTTCCAGCAGGTCTTGTTATTATAACAGTTTGAGAAATTTCCGGCAGTGTTAATTCAACTTTTAAAGCTGCCGCAGCTGCGAATAATGAACTTACTCCAGGTATTATTTCATATGGTATACCTCTTTTATCTAACTCCCTCATTTGTTCTGCGATAGCTCCATATATTGAAGGATCCCCAGTATGGATTCTAGCAATTATTTTATTTTCCTTAGCTTTATCTTCAATTATCTCTATTATTTCCTCCAATGTCATAGATGCACTATTGTAGACTTCTGCATCATCTCTTGCAAATTCTAAAATTTTTTCATTCACTAATGATCCTGCATATATGATTACATCAGCTTTTTTTATTATTTTATAAGCTTTAAGAGTTAACAATTCAGGATCTCCAGGACCACCACCAATAAAAAATACCTTTCCATGCATTTTTACACCCTATAGAATAAAATATAAGCTAGTATCATCAATATTATCGCAAGTACAACTCCCAATATCGCCATCTGACGGTCACTGCCAAATATAATTGGAATAGGGCCTATCATTACAACTCCGCCAGTTTTCACTTCAGATTTCCCAGTTTTAGAAACACTAGCATATTGAAGAATACTTCCAACAATTACTAACAACATTCCAAGGAATACAATGACAATCCCAAATAACACTACTAGATCGGCTCGCATATTTGACACCTATGTTTATTGCTACAACTGTGTGTTAAGTGAAACTATTAATCTTTTATTTTGTATTTTGCATTTTTTTCCTTTATTATATCCATTTCAACCATTGCATTGAGAATTTCCTTTAACCATTCTTTTGAACATAATTTTTCTTCACAGAAGAAATAGTCACATGGACAAGATATCTTATTTTTTATTTCTTTTTTATCCATCCAATCTCCTGACTTTGACAATATATCATATACTGCCAGACACCATAAAGACTTTTCCTTGACTTCATCTTCTACATCTATAGTTTCTATTTCACCTTTTAAATTTTTGGCAAATTTTTTGACTTTATTTATTTCACATTCTGGTACAAGTGTTAATGCCTTTATTTCTTCCCTTAAAAAATATATGCCTCTATGAACCTCAAATTTGTCTTGTCTAAGTATTAATCCACCTATATCTTCTATGAATTCTTCAAACTCATCGTACTTATAAACACCACCTGTAAACAAAACTAATTCATACATATCTACATTCCCCAAAAACTTATAATTTTTGACTTAATTTGTGTATTTGTATATTAAGATTTGAAATTATTTACTTATTAAGGTAGGGGGTGGGTTTCTTGAACATCAAGAAATATCTCCTACTAGCTTTAGTTCTGTCTTTGCCATTTACATTTAGCTTTAGCTATGGATGGAAAGAAGAATCTCATCGCTATATAGTTGAATTAATCTACAATAACCTACCTTCTGAATATCAAAGCAAAATTGACCTCGAAGCTATGAAGGAGGGTTCAACAGCCCCTGACTTAATATTTAAGGACTTTAAAAAACACCATTTCCCTCCAGCTTATTATGAAGCTAAGAAATGGCTTAATAAAGGTAAAGATGCCTGGAAGAAAGGAAATTACAAGTATGCAAGTTATTGCTTTGGAGTTGCAACCCACTATATATCTGATTCTTTCTGTGCACCGCATTACGTCTCAGGAGAGTCAAAAAAAGATCATGAGATGTATGAGTCTCAAGTTATTGGTTATATTCCAACTATCAGGTATATTCCAGGAGATCTCTATACTTTGATGTCATCAGGTGTCTCCACACAAGAAGAATGGGATGCATGGTTAAAAACTAGAGATC
This sequence comes from Methanothermus sociabilis, assembly GCF_055392295.1. NCBI lineage: Archaea > Methanobacteriati > Methanobacteriota > Methanobacteria > Methanobacteriales > Methanothermaceae > Methanothermus > Methanothermus sociabilis. Next base: position 511,718 of record NZ_AP042467.1, read on the forward strand.
CGAATATACCTAGAAAACATTTTGATAAGGCTGCATCAGTTGCATATTCTGCGATAAAAGATACTATAGATCCTATAGAAGGCAAAGACAAAAGAGGCTATTACCCATCTAATACAAATACAACTATAGAACAAAAACCACTGTTCAATAATTCAGAAACAATCCCAACAAAAAAAAACTGGCGTACCTCTCGCTCCACTACTGCTCAGTGCATTAATGATGGCGGTTGTAGCTATATACACAAGATACTTTAGACCTTAGATTTTTTCTTTTTAAAGTTTTTTAGATTTCTATACTATTTTAGTCTAGACCTTGAAGCTATGAAAGAAGTTCAATAACTCTCAGTCCCAGATGAGGCTAACATATTAAAAGAAATAAAATATGACATTTCCAGGGAAAATTAAAATAACGTCAATTTTAATTTTAAAGAGATTCTAAAATTCTATTTATTTTATTTTTTATACGTTTTTACTTTATATTTAGTCGAAATGTTTATATTTGCTTATCACTTTTAATTATATGTATATCGTTGGGAGGCTAAAAAATGAAAAAAGAAATTGGAATCATTGTTTTAGCGGCTATAATCATTGCCATTGTTGGATTATATGCAACAGGATTTTTTGAAACAAAACACGAAACAATAACCGTCTATGCAGGAGCCGGATTGATGAAAGCCGTAAATGAAATGAAGTCAGAATTTGAAAAATCAAATCCAGGAGTTACTGTGAACGTTAGGTATGGATCTGGTGCTGAGATCGTAAGTTTATTGAAAACACAGAAATCTGCAGATGTACTAATTGCTCCAGCAAATGATTATATGAAAACAGCGATAAAAGATGGATTAATAAAACAAGAAACCGTAAGGAATGTTACAAAACACGTACCTGTTTTAATTGTGCGTAAAGGTAACCCTAAGAATATTAAATCTATTTATGATCTCACAAAACCAGGCATAAGAGTAGCTGTTGGAGATCCAAAAAGTCCGGCAATAGGAAAAAAGACGTGGAAAATATTGAAAAAAGCAGGGATAGAAAAAGAAGTGGAAAAAAACATTGTAGCTAAAACGGGCACTGTCAATGAGTTATTGACATATGTTGCAACAGGACAAGCAGATGCAGCAATAATATGGGAAGACATGGCAACATGGAGTGAAGCACAAGGTAAAATTGAAGTTATACCAATACCAAAAGATATTAATGCTATAGACACTGTTTCTATAGGGGTGACCACCTGCACAAAGAATTACAAATTGGCTAAAAGTTTTGAAGATTTTGTTTTAAGTCCAAAAGGCAAATCAATTTGGCAAAAATGGGGATTTAAAGTTTTATGAGGGTCTAAAGATGAAATTTAAACATGTTCTTATTTTCTTTTCTTTTTTAGTTATAATATTGTTTTTTGTTACATTGACAAGTTTATTTGGAATGATAGATACAAAGAAATTTCTTACATCAGTTTTTTCCTATGAAATGCTATATTCGATAAAATTAACAATTTTAACATCTGTTTGTGCGACTTCATTAACAATGTGTACAGCTATACCTGTTTCATATGCTATGAGTAGGTATAAATTGCCATTTAAAAAATTAGGCAGAAGTATTTTAGTTGTTCCAATAGCATTGCCGGAATTAGTAGTTGGAGTTGCATTGGTATTATTATTCAGTCCTGATCATTTAGGTAGAATTATACCTTTAAGTTTTACAGTTCCTGGAATAATTTTAGCCCAATTCTTTGTTGCACTACCTTATGCAATTAGAATATTACATACGACTTTCAACTATATAGATGAACGTTATGAATTTGTTGCAAGATCTTTAGGATGTTCTGAATTTGGAGCTTTTAGACGTGTGACACTACCATTAGCAAAAAATGGTATATTAGCATCATCTATCATAGCTTTTGCGAAATCTATGGGTGCATTTGGTGCAGTACTAATGATGGGGGGAGGAACCTACTTAAAAACTGAAACATTACCAATCACTGTATATTTGAACATGTCTTATGGTAATTTAGACATGGCAATTTCAGCTGCTTGTGTGTTGTTAATCATTTCATTCGCAATTCTAATAATAATTGAAAAGTATTTTAAGAATGTTCCTGTTTATTGAAAACTTTCATATTATCTTTTCTGTAATCATTTAAAGATCTTCTTTTCATTTTTCCATCAGGAAAAACTGTTATCCATGTCTTTATTTTCTTTTTAGGAAGAGTTTCACGCCTACAGCTTTTACTTAAAAATACATTTTTAAGATATTTTTTAGCTATTTTATATACATTGAGCATTTCAGAATAAGTAGGTTCTCTTGAAAAATTTTTAATGGGCCTGTATGGATTTATTCTGTACTCTATTTCTGGATTTAATTTTGATAGAAATCTTGCTATATTCTTAATTTCTTTTTCTTCAACCCATCCAGGAATATATATTGTCTTAATTATTAAGTTAATATCTTTTTTACAAATGTTTTTCAAATTTCTCAAAATCCTTTTGTTTGAAAATCCAGTATATTTTTTATGTATTTTTTCGTCAAATGCCTTTAAATCAAGCATTATTCCATCTAAACCTGCCTTTATTAATTCATCAACATACTTATCATCTAGTAAATAACCATTGGATTCTATGATTATTTGGGAAGATCTCAAAGATGAAATAAGTTTTTTTAAATATTTTTTATTTAAGGTAGGCTCCCCACCAGTTATTATAATTTCTTTAGGTAAATCACCATAGTAACTTCTTGATGAATCCTCAACTAATTTTACGAGTTCTTTAACTGTCATTGGTTTACCAACAATGTCCTTTGCAATGCTAAAACAACCTAAACAATTAAAATTACAACCTGACAATGTTATCCAAACTCTTGGTGAAATTTCAGATAAAGTTATAAAAGGAACATGTCTTTTTCCTTTAAACAATGCCTACACCATTTTATTATATTTTTTATTTGGATTTTTTATTTTCTTTGTTGTTAAGAAAATATTTATATATTATAAAGTATATTTTAAAATGAAAAAATATTTGAAAACTATTAAAAATAAATTGAAGGGGAAGAGAGATGTAATTTTATTAGGTAAGTATTATTTAGAAATCTTATAGTAATAATAGTATATAGAAATATAAAAAGGGGGTTTAGATGAAAAAGTGGAGAATTAATATTTTTATGTTAATAATCTGTATATTTCTACTTTGTAATACAATTTCAGCTGCAGATTCCTCAGCAAATACTTCAAATAATCAAACACCGAAAATTGTAATCCTAAACGCTAACTGTCTCTCATCTTATTATCATCAAATACTAACGTCAGAAGCAAAAAAATTAACCGAAAGCAAAATACTAAATGTAAGCGTATATGCAGGAAGTGACCTCAAAGACCCAAGCATACCAAATGAACAAAAAATACCATCAAATATCAACCTCAGTGATTATGACGTAGTTTTTGCGGTTGGATATACTAAAGGAGCACCTGATTTACAATCTAAAATTGAGGAGGCAAAACAACGCACCAAAGTGATAGTTGTTTATCCAACTGCTTTAGGTCCGGGCAATATTGATCCAACCAAATATCCTGATATTTTTAAATACTTGGAAAATCCTACTCCCAAGAACCTGCGAAACCTGATTATATATCTTGGAGTCAAGTTTTGCAATTTAAATGCCACAGTTGAACCACCAGAAATCTTTCCCACAATAGGTATATACCATCCAGATGCACCAAAACTATTTACCAATTTAACAGAATACTTAGAATGGTATAAAAATCAAGACCCTAATTATACATATGATACAACTAAAATCACGGTGGGAATTCTTTTTTACCGAACTCATATACTTAGTAATAATACCAAAGTTATAGACTATATGATCAAAATCCTAGAAAAAAAAGGTTGTAATGTAATAGCAGTATTTGGGTATAGTCAATGGGATGTTCACAAATTTTTAGCTAGAGACAACAAATCTTTAGTAGACGTGATAATTTCTTTGGCATATAATGTTCAAAAAGAAGCAGAAAATTTCAAATTTTTAAATGTTCCTGTGTTATATGGTGTAGGACTTTACTATGAGTCTCCAGAACAATGGGAAAATAGTAAAGAAGGAGTATTTCCTCATCAAGTACCTTATATAGCCTTATCCGAAATATATGGTCTTATTGAACCAACAGTTATTTATGGACAGGTAATAGATGATAAAACTACAGGTGCTTATCATTATGAACCTATTCCATATCAAATTGATTACATTACAGATAGAGCCATTGCTTGGGCTAAGCTACGTAAAATGAATAACTCTGAAAAAAAAATAGTTATAGTTTACTACAACGACGGTGGTGGAAAGGCCAACATAGGGACAGAAATGGAATTTTATTTGGACGTACCTGCAAGCATGATTAATTTATTACAAGAAATGCAATCACGAGGATATAACTTAGGTGGATCAATACCGGACTTAAAAAACTTAACCGATTTAATGGTTAAATGTAGGAACATTGGTCCATGGGCTCCAAATGAACTAGATACATTAGTGAAGACAGGAAATACCATATTAGTACCAGAAGAAACATATTTATCATGGTTCCGAGAACTTCCCTTGAAAAGACAAGAAGAAATAATAAAATATTGGGGAAAACCTCCTGGAAATTTAATGGTTTGGAAAGATAGTAAGGGTAGAAAATACATCGTAATACCAGCAATCCGATTAGGAAATATAATTATTGCACCGCATCCTATTAGACCTGCATTTGCATGGCAATTATATGGAGTAAGTGTAAACAGCACATTTCCTGGATACCAAGGTGAGATACCACCACATCATCAGTACGTAGCATTTTATTTAGCCATGAAGAAAATATTTGGTGCACATGCTCTTATACAAATGTGGTCTCCATTTGCAGGAATTGCAGGAAAACAAGTTGGTCTCGGTAAAAACGACTGGAATGGAATACTACTGAGTGACATGATAAATCTACGACCATGGCCTCTTCATTACAATCCAGAGACACATAAAAGAAGAGGTGGTTTTGTTATTGTCAGTCATTTACCTCCCACAATGGTCCCTTCGGGTCTCTATGCAAACTTAACTACACTACAACAGAAAATCACATTATACAAACAAGTGACAGAAGAAGGCCTCCTGAAAAATGAATACAAAAAAGAAATCATCAGTGAATGTAAAAGGTTGGGTCTTGATAAGGATATGAACGTTGATCTTTCAACACTTAATGATACTACAGCTTTTGAAAATTTCTTAGAAGATTTGAGTGCGTACCTTAATGAAATTAAAGCTAGCTACATCCCCTATGGCTTACATATATTAGGTCAAGGACCTACTAATGAAAGTTTAGTAGCAATGATAGAAGCAATGTTTGGAGATTCTTTACGGAAAGATGTGTCTGCTGTAAACACACAGGAAGGTTTAACAACCAAGTTATTAGTGGAAGTACTCTTAAATGGCCTTAATCCTGAAGAAGCACAAAAAAAGGTTTTGGGACAAATATCGGCTAATGTGACCGTAGATTTGAATCTTGCCCTCAATTATAAAGAGATGATAAACAAAAGTGCCCAAATGGAAATTTCAAAAATACTGGCTGCCTTGGATGGACAGTACATAGAACCAGGTTTATATGGTGATCTGGTTGGTCATCCAGAGCTTTTACCAACTGGTAAAAATTTATACAGCTTTGATGGGCGATTGATACCTACCAAAGAGGCATGGAACATTGCAATGAAATTGGTAGATGAGTTAATAACAGAATATAGAAAAAAACATGGCAATTATCCCAAAAAAATAGCATTTATACTGTGGAAATCAGAAACGTGTAGACATCATGGTGTGATGGAAGCTGAAATTCTCTACTTGTTAGGTGTCAAACCAGTGTGGGATAAATACAACCGATGGACCGATGTTGAATTAATTCCCTCTAATAAATTAGGTAGACCAAGAATTGACGTAGTGATAATCACCAGTGGATCTTATAGAGATATGTTCGGTTATAAATTTGAGCTTTTAGAAAAGGCTGTTAAACTCGCAGCCAATGCCAATGATAGTGAATATCCAAATTATGTCAAAGAACATAGTAACAAAATTTATCAATGGTTAATAGAAAAAGGATATAATTCAACAGAAGCTTTTGAGTTGTCTACGGCTAGAATATTTTCCCACGAAGTAGGTAGATTTGGAACAGGTCTTAATGATGTAGTAGGTATGGATGCTCATTGGCGAAATGAAAATGACATCGCAAATGTTTACATAAGTTCCACTAGTTATATTTATGGGAAGAATTTCTGGAGTTTACAAGCAAAAGATGTCTTTCGGAAAAATCTCGAAGAAATCAATATAGGGGTATTTAGTACTTCTTCCCATGTAGTGGGTATCCTTGATCAGGGAGTAGATGGTTATTTAGGAGGTCTTGCTCTTGCAGTTCGGAGTATTTCCGGAGTAACACCTGATTTATACATAAATAATCTTCGTGACTTTAGTAACCCCACTATAGAACCATTAACCCGTACGGTTAACAGAGAACTCAGAAGTCGGTATTTCAATCCTAAATGGATCACAGGAATGATGAAAAATGGTTATGCTGGTGCTAGGAACATAGAAGAGTTTGTGGAAAGAATCTGGAATTGGAACGTTGAAGTGCCAAGTTTGATTTCAGAAAACACTTGGAACCAAATATATGAGACATATATACTAGATAAATATGATTTAGGGTTAAATAAATTCTTTAGTAGTAATAACCCCTATGCTAAACAATCTATCGTTGCTAGGATGATAGATGCTTTCATGAAAGGTTATTGGAATCCTTCACAAAAAGTGATAACAACGTTAGCCAATGAGTACATTAACAGCGTGATACGTTACGGTGTAACTTGCTGCCATCACACATGTGGCTACATCGACCTAAACAACTTCATAGTTAGAATATCAAATATGCCACTTCCATCATTACAAAAATTTGCAGCTGCATTTGCAGAAGCTACTGGAGTTAAGTTATCAATCCCTGGAATATCAATAACAGTCCCTGGAATTCCAACAACTACACCACAACCTTCAATTCCAGGAGCACCATCACAACTAGGAGCTCCAAGTGCATTAGGAAGAGTAGGAATTGGAACTGCAGCAACAAGGGGAGTTTCACCAGGAATTTCAGGTCCTTCAGGTAGAGTTGGTGGTGAAATTGGTGCAAAAGGAGCAGCTCAAGCTTCTGGAGCAGCAGGTAAAGCAGGAATTACAGGTGCTGCAGCAGGTAAAGCATATGAGATTACACCAGTGTCTAAAGGAATTGGAAGTCCATCATCAGTGCCATTTGCAGGAATAGTTGGTGTTATAATATTGATTGCATTAATAGCAGGAGGATACCTGTTAAGAAGGCCTGAGCGATAGTCACATGAATTTAGATCTTGCATCCCATATTTTTTTTAAACTTTTAAAACCACTTTTTTCTTTTTTTTCAAATGAGAAATTTTCTATTATTTTTACAACATTATTCACAGATTTTTTAGAACCTTCAATCAAACTTTTAGCTTTGGGTTTTTTAAGATTTGGTAGATATTTAGGTATATCTTGAATTTTAACAATAGGTATGCCGACTTCTTTAGCTAAATCAACACTTGCATGTTTATAGTGAAATCCAGCGACCTTTATTGATGGAATCTCTAAAACAGCGACTTCAATAGTTACACCCATACCAGCACAATAAATAACAGCGTTAGCATTTTTAATATAACTTAGAAGATCTACAAAACCTTCTAAAACTTTAACCTTTGAAGAAGTAATAAGACTTTTTATATAACTAGTTTTAAATCTAAAAGGAACAATTAAAACTTTTTCATCTAGGGATTCAATTGTTTTTATCAACTTTGGAACATCATGATATTTAATGTCTCCTCCAAGTACCAACAAGATAAAATCATCTTCTTCACATGTTTTTATTTCAGATTCAAGAACATATAGAGCGTGTGGATACCCACTAATGTTTCTTACATTTTTTAATAAATATTCTCTCTCTAAATATTCTTTATAATCTTTTGATGGAGCTGTAATAATATCTGCAAATGCTATCATTTCAATTGGGTTGTAAATATCCTGCTCAATATGTAATACAGGAATATGGAGTATGTTAGCTGAGATAATTCCTTTCCTTACATCCCCAGCATTTCCACATGTTAGCAATAAATCAGGTTTAATTTTTCTTAAAACTTTGGTAGTTCTAATTATGTCCTTAAATATTAAATAACAAGATTTTAACTTATTTTTTTTATAAGTTATTTTTCTACCTTTTCCAATATAATATAATGAAGAACAATATGGTTCCAATATATTTTTAACTTCTTTTCCATGCATTAATCCAATTATCTCATGCTCTTCTAGTCTTTTGATTATTGGAATAAAGGTTTTTGCTGGTGCTAACTCTGCTATAATACAAATTTTCATTTTTTACACCTTTTTAAACATTTAAGTGCAAAAACAATTCCAAAGAAATACAATATCCAAACAACTAAATCTGTAGGTCCAGTTTCAATCCATGTAAGTGCATGCGACATCATTATTGAATAAAATGCGGTGATCAATCCTTTTTCCTTCAATTGTAAATTATGTAAAAATTTAAGTATGAAACCTAAAAGGAACATTTGAATCAACATTCCTCCAATACCAAAATCTAAAAGTGGAGGGCCAATTATTGTGGATGTAGTGGAATGATGATATCCAAGAACTTTTAAACCTACAATTGCTCTTGGATCAACTGACATGAAAAATCCTACCAATGTGTAATAAAACAGTAAGCCATGAGTTATCCCCTGAAGTTTTGTTGCCTTTTCCACAACTAAAAGTGTGTAACCTGCCCTATACAACAATAATTGTATTGGATTTAAAGTCCAATGTTGCCATTCTATAAATTTGACAACTATGTATCCTAAAATTGAAATTATGAAGAATATAATTAGTATGCCTACCAACGAATATTCTACTGGTATTTTCTTTGTATAGTATAGTGTCATTAAGACACTCAAAATTATAACAACTACAGGGGTTCTATAACCTGTCAATGAAAATAGAACCACACCCAGAATTAAAAATATAAAGTATTTTTTATTGTAAAATTTGGCAAACAAAATATTTATGCTTGGTAAAAACAGCAAATATGAGAAAAACCAAAAAAGATTGACAGCCTTAGCTTTTAAGTGACCACTAAAAAGAGGTATTCCTCCTAAATAATAAAAATTAAAAATCTGTAACACAAATGCTGTATAAATAAAATATTTTAAAAGATTTTTGTTTATTTGTAACTTACATTTACAACCATCTCTCACAAATTTTACAGGATAAAAACCTAAGAGATAAAAAGCCATTGCAAATAAAAAATAAATATATACATATACAGATGGCAATTTAAGACCCTTAATACCCATAAAACATCCCAATGTTGCTAGAAAAAGATAGAAAAGTAAAGCAAAAATAAAAATAAGAGGATGAAATATATCTTTGCTCACTAAATCACCAAAAATTAATTATTTAAAATCATGAAAACTGCATCCTCAACGTTTTTCAACGATTTAACTTCTTCTAAAACATCTTCAGGTACCTTTTGATCTACTTTGAGTACCATTACAGCTTCTCCACCAGGTTTTTCTCTTCCTACTTGCATTATTGCAATATTTATATCATGTTCTCCAAGCTTTGTTCCAATTGCACCAATAGTTCCTGGCAAATCGCGATACTTAACAATCATCATGTTCCCTTTAGGTTCAACATCTACTTTATAACCGTTTATATTGATAATTTTTGGCTTATTGGTGTAAGTTCCTTCAATACTAAACTTTTCACTTTTTGTTTCTACATCTATCTGTATTACAGACTTATAATTATCTGCTTTTGGTCTTCTACTCTCCGTTACAACTATACCTCTCTTTTCCGCAATTGTATGTGCATTGACAATATTTACAGGTTCTGTTAAGATGGGATTTAAAATATTCTGCAATAAAGTCCTTGTTAAAACATCAAGACTTTTGAATTCTGAAATCTCACCAGCATAAACAACATTTAGACTTTTTATTTTGTCTGGTGCAAGTTGTGTAATCATCAAACCCATTTTTTCACACAATTCTATATAAGGTTTCAAAAGTTTAAAAGATTCTCTGTCTAGAGAAGGCATATTAATAACATTTTGTGGTGGCTTACCATCAAATATTCTTTTTATTTCATTTGCAACTATTATGGCTGCATCTCTTTGTGCCTCGACTGTAGATGCACCTATATGTGGTGTCAAAACAACATTGTCAAATTCAAGTAATGGACTATCTGAAGGTGGTTCTTCTTCAAACACATCTAAAGCTGCACCAGCAATTTCATTGTTTTCTAATGCTTCAATTAATGCTTCTTCGTCAATTATTCCTCCTCTAGCACAATTTATAATATATGCAGAATTTTTCATCATCTTTAATTCTCTTCTGGATATAAGGTGTTTAGTTTCCTTTGTTAGAGGAACATGTATAGTTACAATGTCTGATTTTTTTAACAATTCATCTAATTCAACTAGTGTTGCTCCTACACTTTCTGCACTTTCTTCATCAATATAAGGATCATATGCAAGTATCTTCATTCCAAATGCTCTTGCTCTCAATGATACTTGAGATCCTATCCTACCTAACCCTATGATCCCAAGGACTTTATCCTTAAGTTCTATCCCCATAAATTTACTTCTGTTCCATTCACCCCTCCTAACAGATTTATCAGCAAGGACGATTTTTCTTGCTAAAGTTAACATTAAACCCATCGTATGTTCAGCAACTGTTATAGATGTTGATTCTGGTGCATTCACAACCATTATTCCTTTTTCTGTTGCAGCACCTACATCTATGTTGTCAACTCCAACACCTGCTCTTGCTATGATCTCTAAATTTTTTCCAGCTTCTATAACCTCCCTTGTGACTTTTGTTCCACTTCTTACAACTAAGGCATTATATTTACCAATCTCATCAATTAATTCTTCTTGGCTCATATCTGTTTTTACAGTTACGTCTGCAATTTTTTCTAACTCTTTAATTCCTTTTTCATTAATGGGGTCTGTAACTAGTATTTTTTTCATGATTTCCACCACTTAGCCACATTCTAATGCTGCACGAGTAAAGTTAGCAGCAAATTTTGGATAAGATGCAACATGTATATGCATATAATTTGCAAGAGTGTTATTTGATATTAATCCATCTTTCGAATTAACAATTCCTCTACCTCTCATGATTCTAAATGCAAATTTTGGATTGCCAGTTATCTTTATTTTAGAATAATGAAATTCATGTCCTTTTATAATTTCTCCTTTCGAACTAATAATGTTGTTATTCTCAACTTTTGCTATAACATAACTTAATCCCTGAACGTTTTTAGTCATTTTTGCTATATGTGGATAAATTCCACACATTTTAGCACTATCTAATGCCTTCATAAGGTACATAAGGCCTCCACATTCAGCATATATGGGTCTACCATCCATATGAAATTTTTTAATTGATTTACGCATTGATATATTTCTTTCTAATTCTTTACTAAATATCTCTGGATATCCTCCCCCTATATATATGCCATCCACATCAGGAATCATCTCATCTTCGCAAGGACTAAACTTTATTATTTTAGCATTGTTATCCTCTAAAGCCTCAATATTTTCTTGATAATAGAAAGTAAATGCCTTATCATATGCAAGACCTATCTTCACTCTTTTCTTATTTTCCTTAACCCATAGAGATTCTCTTGAAGATGGTATCTTACCAGCATCTTTCATTATTTCCTTTAGCATGTCAATATCAATGTTTTCTTCAACAACCTTAGCCCATCTATCGATGTATTCAATGATTTTTTTATTCTCCACCGCAGGTATTAAGCCCAAATGTCTCTGCTTCACTGTTAATTCTTTTTTTCTTGGAATACCTCCAAGAACTTTCACGTCTGTAAGTGACTCTATAGCTTTTTTTGTTTTTAAATAATGTCTACGATTTTTAATAAAATTTAATATTACACCCTCTATTTTTACTCTTGGATCTAATTTTTCAAAACCAAGAATTATAGCTGCAGCACTTTTCACCAAACTTCTTGTATTCATTATTAACACAACAGGAGAATTAAGTGCCAATGCTATTGAAGATGTTGATCCAACGTCACTAATTGGACTTATACCTTCATAAAGACCTCTCACTCCCTCAATTATACCGGCTTTTGCATTTGATATTTCTAAACCTCTACAAAATGCTTCCCTAATTTGATCATCTGACATAAAAAATGAGTCCAAATTTCTGGAAGGTACTCCCGTGGCAAGATAGTGATAAGTTGGATCTATATAATCAGGGCCAACTTTGAAGGGTTGAACTTTCATTTCTTTTGATAGAGCCCTCATTATACCTGTAGATATGGTTGTTTTCCCTACAGCGCTTCCGGTTCCCGCCAATACTACTCGCATTAAATGCCTCCTAATAATAAAAATTAAGGTCCAAAATGGCCAAGTTCTGTCTGTACAATCACAGTTTTTAACCCAATGTTATTTAAAATTTCCTTTACTTCCAACATTTCATAAAAACTAGGTCTTTTTATATTTTTCCTCCTGAACTCTGGTCTATAATCAAGTACACAAATTTGAACTTCGTCATTCATTTTGTAGATTTCGTCTCCAATTTTTTTAACTTCTTGTTTTGAGATAAGTTCCTTATTGTAAGGAATTCCAATCCCTAAAAATACTTCATCCAAATAATTATCTATTATATATTCAACAGCTTTCCATGAAGTGTTAAGATACTTTTTTGCAATATTTTCATCGGCTAAACCAGTTATGTTCATAAAGGTGGAAACTTTTTTTGCCTTGATATCTATTCCAATATCAGTCATTCCAACTTCTATCAATTCATCTATATACTTTTTAGTTAGGATAGTTCCATTGGTATCCACATGTATATGAACATTCTCATCTTTTTCTCTAATTGATTTTATAAGTTCAATAAGCCATTTTTTATTTAATGTACATTCTCCACCAGATATTGCTATTCTATTTACTTTATACTTGTTTTTTAAATTTAGCAATATTTCAGCAGTTTTTTGAGCTTTTAATAAATATCCACCAGCTGTGAATGCTATTACATGATTTTGACATTGAGGACATCTCAAATTACATCCATGCGTAAACACTACAACCTCTATAGGTCTATTGTATGATTTGAGCCAATAAGGTGTACCAACACCGCCTACACTATGGGGGCCAAAACCACTTACAACTCTTATATCTCTTTCATTTACTTTTGTTTTTATTTTCATCCCATTTTTTAGTGGTGTACAACAAGCTAAAACTGGTTTTTTATTTACTTCAACGATACATGCATAACATGCGGCAGAATTACATGGAACAAATACTTTATCCTCTTCTGGAAACTTCGTGAATTTTGAACAAGATTTTAAAGCATCTTTTATAGTGCCAGAAGCAATGACTTTCTCTCCATCAACAAAAACAGTCTTTTTTTCATGTTTATATTTTTCCAAAATTAATGCTTCCCTTGGACATGCAATGATGCATAAACCACAACCAATACATTTATTATTCTTAATACTGTCCTTCACATTTCCCATAGGACATGCAACTGAAGCACAAATACCACAGTTTATACATTTTTCTGATAATAATTTTGCTATCATCATGAAATTAAATGAAATCCATTAATGATGTTTGTTTCAGTTTTTCGTTTTCAAACAATGATTTTATTGTAGATTCTAATAATTTAATTCTTTGCTTAACATATGGATCTAAAGGATATTCTTCCTTTAATTTAGTTGCAACATCAAGATACTTTATTACAGATCCTTTAGAAACTGTTAAAACTAAATTTCCTCCACATTCGCATTTACCAGAAAGAGGTATTCGCCTATATTTCTTATTACACGTTGTACATCTAACTTTTTGTCTTAAAAATGCCCTTACATTGCCTGCTATATCTGGAAGGAAATGAGAAACTAAAACTCTTTCAGCAGTGTCTTTATGGTCAACAGCTCTTATTTTTTTTGCCAATGATAATTGTGAATCAACTTTTTCTTCCATTTTACCTAATTTCTTATATAAGCATGTTTTTGGAGCACCGTCAATCTTCGAGGTATTATGTGAAAACCATAACTGTTTATATTGTTTGGAAGTACCAAGATGTTTTTTAACGTTGTCTATTAATTTTTCAACTTTACTAGGATCTGCATATTTCATTGTTTCATTGTAAAACTCTAATGGAAGTTCCTGCATAGTATCTATATTATGTGCTTCATCATCTATTTCTTCTGGATCTATTCTAGTTGATAATACCAGTGGTGCATCCATACTTCCTCCACGTTTTTCAGGTAAGTAATATTTGCTAAAGTTCAGTAATGCATCGAGAAGTAACATGACAGAGTCTTCATCGCCATCGCATTGGTGTGTCAAAATGTTTTCATTTATTAAAATTGTGTGGTAATTGTCAACATTTAATGAATAAACATAGTCTTCTTTTGGTTTTATGATTTCTATCTTCTTTACTTTTAAGATCTTTCCATCTTTTTCTTCAGTATTTGAAATTTTTAATATTGCTTCATTTCCATTATATTCATATTTACCAAATATACCAAGCTTTGATATTAACAATAAATCTATTTCCTCTAGCAATTCTTTCTTACCTCTAATTCTTAAATCATCGTCTGTAGCTATTTTAATCATCTCATGAATTTTCTCTTTTGACAAGTTAAATACAAAATCAGGAAGTTTATTGTTTCTCAAATCTTTAAGGAATGGTTGTGAAGAATCTAAAATTAATTTACCATTATTTTTATCATAATTGTTACCAAAAACTTTTTTAACATATTTTTCTGCAGAAGAAGGTAAAGTTACTTTATCTCCACAATTTTCACCCTCTCTCAAATAATATCCAATTATTTTTACCATTGAATCCAACTTTGGATCATCATAATTCTTTTCATTTAATCTAACTCTTGGTATAAAAATTGAATCTCCTTTTTGAACTTCAAATGCTCTTTTTTCTTTAAATTTTCCATCTTCATAAACAATTACAGGATGATCAATGGTTGTTTCAAAACTCCTATTATCCTCAAGTATGATTTTAATAAGATGATCTGTTGTAGGAACTTTTAAAACCTCTTTTATATCACTTAAAACAACTTTTTTCTTGTTTTTATCAAAAGAATATGCTTTTATATTATGGTCTGTCCGATCTCTAACATATGCCTTATTCTCATTCTTTTCATTGTAAAATTTCTCATATAACTCGTCAATCCTCATCTTGGAGATTTTACCATCTATTTGCACAAGTATTTTTGAATCTCCTGGGAAACAATTTCTTCTTTTTGCAGCATGGAAATATGGATGTGCATAACATGCGGAAGCCTTTGTAAATCCAATGATTCTACCCACAATTGCAGCAGACGTATGGGGTGCTAAAGCAGCTACAAGATGTCCAACAAGATCCTCCTTTTTCTTTACATTGTAAAATCTTGGTAGGCCATAATATTTTTCCAACAAATCATCTACAAAATTTGCAACCTTCATAAGATATGATGCACAATCTTCAGAAATTATAATGTCTTGAACTTTCAATTCTAAAATCTGATCATCACTCACAAGATCTCTACCATAACAATCTTTTTTATATCCTAACTCTTTCAACTTTTCTATGTCAACTCCTATTTCCTTTGGTGTGAAATGTGTTAATGGAAGGTTTGTTGAATCATGCCGGATTGTTCCATCTTTAAACGTTGATACTCCATTTTTAGCTCTTAATATTCCTTTTTCAAGTGCTTCTGGAAGTTTCTTACTTGATATCATTCCTTCTACGCCTTTAATTTCGTCTAATCCACGAGTGTTGGTGTTTTTGTATGCCCTTTCAAGCATGGATTTTATATTTATTTTTCTTTTCTTTGGATTGAGTAATTCTGTTTTTGACTTACAATATGGGCATACAGACCTAAATGAATTTATCTTACATTTTTTACATCTTCTACGTGAAATCTCAACAGTTATATTTACTTTTTTTGCAGCCTCTACAATATTTCTTCTGTTACCTCCACTTTTACCTATTGGGAACAATACATGTGGAGCTGGTCTCATTCTCCTTTCTTTACTTTTTTCAGGTCTTCCTATTCTTCCTCCAATATATGTAGGAGCTTTAGGCATTATTTTTACTGGGGAAATCTTATTTAAAGCTTTTAAAGGATCATCTAAGCTTTCATCTAATGGTTTTCTTAAGGTATTTAGTAATGCATAAGCATGATCATCCTTTATTATCACCTTTGAGTCTTTTATATGGTGAGGAACTCCCAATTTTTCTAATATTTTCTTTTCATCGCTTATTTTAAGACGTAAGCCTTTACCACTTATGTATTTAGATGATCTCAACCAATTGTATAATCTATTTAATTCTTTGACACTCACGTCATGGTAAAAGTATGTATATTTAGGATGAAGAGGAACATTATATTTCTTTGATATTTCAAACGCTTCTTTAGCATTTTTGGGTTCTATATCTTTATTAAGAAGTTTTTTCCACCATTCTTCACACCATGCAGAAGGCATAAAAGGGTGGTTGTTATTTATAAATTCACCAGGAGCTACTAGGATGTCACCTAAAAACAATATTTCATCTATTTCATTTTTAATTTTCCTGGCTTCTTCTCTACTTTTAACTTTTATGACATCTCCATTCTTTAATTTAACAATAGGTCCTTCAACACTATCTACAGGAACAACACAATTTCCTTTTCCCGGTCTTTCAATTTTCATCTGAGTTCCTACTGCTGTAAATTCCAATATTTCCATTGTAGCAGGGTGTAATCCCATGGCTGCCAAACCAGTATTCCTTGCCCTTCCATATCTTAATCTAAAACCACCTTTTTTTGAAGGATAAGCCAAAACTGGTCTTCCACCAATTACATCTTTTAAATATTTATCATTGGGTTTTACATTGACTTCTTCTTCATCTTCCTCTACTTTTAAAAATTTTTTTAACCATTTCCAATTATCTAAATTTAATTTTTCAGCATATTTTACAACCTTTGAAGCTTTTTGTATTAATCCTTCTACAAGCACTAATAAGGCTCCACCACGTAAATGATTTGTTTCGACTCTCTCAAGGTTACGATATGATACTTCAATTTTGTCTGTTGGTTCACCTGTTATCTCTACAGGTATATTACTAGCAACTAATCTCACTTCATCTGGAGATGGAGAATATTGAAAATTAGTTACTTCTGATTCATATAATTCAACTTCTTCCACATACCTCTCTATTTCTTCTTCAATTGGTTTATAAACATCTAAACCTAATTCTTTACGGATATAATCAGCTATAAGTACAGAAAGTGCTGATGCTGTCCCACCAGCACTACGAATAGGTCCTGCATAATATACTGATAAATATTTAGTACCATCATAATTATCTTTAATTTTAACTTTAGCAATTCCTTCAATAGGGGCTGCCACAACACCTTCAGTAAGTACTGCCATAGAAGTCCTTAAAGCCTGTTCAGCCATTTTTTCCTTGTTATTACCTTTTGATACAATTTTTTTGGCTATAGTGAATGCTATGTTTTCTCTACTTATGCCTTTTTCTTCTAGCTTTTTTATTTCTTTTGATATACCTTTGGGACCTACAATACCTTCTACTCTTTCTGCTAAATCTTTAGCTAATGGAATTTCAGGCGTTGGACTAGGATCAAGTCCTTTTGATCTTGCTGTTTCGGCAATTTTATATACTTTTTTAATTTCTTTTTCTAAAGAATCAAAATACTCGTTTACCATGAATTTATCCCTCAATGATAAATTTTGTCCTTTTGTATCATCTAAAAAACATTTATTATGTTTTTTATTATAGTTTTTTCTTAAAAAATAAAATTAAAATAATTTTGAAAAAAGTTATATACAACTTTACAATACCAATGAAAATAAAAGTAATAACAAAAAAGGAGGTGAAAAGTTGAGGAAGTTTTTAGTGATTGCATTGTTTGCAGTGTTTTTATTGATTTCAGGGGCTTTTGCTGAAAATGTGACTATGACTGATAAAGACGGTAATTTTATTTTTGAAAATGTAACACAAAAACCTCACATACTTTGGATTGAAAATAAAGACTTTCAAGTAAATAATATATGTGCAGAGAAAATTGTGTTAAGATTAGAACCTGATAAAAGCAATAGAAGTATAGTAGGTCCTATAGATGTATATGCAGAATTTAAGGGAACAAAAATACAAGGAAAAGTTTGTTTAAATGGTAAAGGTGTCCCAAACATACATGTCTATGATCCAGAAGAAATAAATTTGGTAGTGTTTGGTGCTAAACAATCAATGATTCAAGCTGCTTATCAACTTTGTAAAGATTATCCCGAAATTAAACCTATTTTTGTTGGAGACCAAAATATTACAGAAACTGAAACAAAGAATTTGATAGAGAAAGCAGATATTATTTTCATAGGCATGACAAGTACTTATTGGACAATAAAAGGAATTTATGACAAAAATCCTAGTATTTTCAGTGGTAAAACTGTTTGGTCAGGTATTATGTATGCTGAAAGCATGAATCTAACAAAAATCAGAGGCGAAACAGTTTTTAAAGGTTTTACATTAAGTCAACTACAAAACATCTCTGATGGAATTTTCGCTGCCAAAGATCAATTTAATTATATACTGAATTTAACAAGGCAGTACCCAAATGACCATCCAATTCAATTCTGGTTATATTTAAGACTTGTATACAACAATGCGTGTCCAGATGATTACTACAATGGTTTTCTATACATGGTGTGGACACATACAAGAAATGATAAATACAAGAAATTTTTACCAATTGAAAAATTGAAAAAGCCTGATTACTTTATTTACAGAGATGGATCATTGTATACTAGTTTTGATGATTACAAAAAATTTATAGATCCTTCAAAACCAACAGTTGGAATTGTAGTGATGTATTCAACTTATAGTGATGGAAATATATACATAGCAGAAGAAATAGCGAAAAAACTTGAATCAAAGGGTTTAAATACAATAATAGTTGTTGGAAAATATTATCAACCAATATTTAAAGGCATACAAGAATATTTCTGGGATTCCACAAAAAATAAAAGCAGAGTAGATTTAATAATTTCGATATGTGCTTTCACAATTGGAGGAGCTACTGGTGGTGTAAACGCAAGTGATGCAGCCAGATTTTTTGAAAAACTTAATGTACCTGTATTATTAGCAATAATATCTTCTGATGTAACAAAGGAAGAATGGTATATATCAGAAAAAGGTTTAAGTTTTACAGCAGTTTATTATTGGCTTGCAATGCCTGAACTACAAGGTGTATCAGAGCCAATTATCGTTGCTCTTCCCAAAATTGTTAGGGATTCACTAACAGGTGCAATTGTTAAAAGACCAGAAATTTTACCAGAGAGAATAAATAAATTAGTTGAAAGGGCATGCAATTGGATTAAATTAAGATATAAACCAAATTCTGAAAAAAAGATAGCATTTATCATTTATAACCATGAGGCAGGTAAAGCAAACATAGGTGCATCTCTCCTAAATGTTCCAGAAACATTGATAGAAATTTTGAAAAGATTAAAACAGGAAGGTTACAATGTAAGTGAAATTCCAAACAATGCTACTGAACTTGTCAATATTTTACTTAAGAAGGCTATAAATGTGGCTACTTGGGCACCTGGTGAACTAGAAAAATTAGCTAAGTATGCAATACTTTGGGATGCTAACGAATATGTAAATTGGTTTAAAAAACTTGATCCTCTAGCACAAAAATGGATGGTTGAAGGTCCTGTAGGGTACTTAGAAGCAATAATTAAAAAAGCTATCGAAGTAAATGAGAGAAAAGAAATATTTAGAAGAATAGAACAATGGAAGGAAGAAACTGGAAACGCAATAAAAAATGTACTAAAAGATGATCAAAATAAACTACAAAAAGCCTTGTCACTTCTAGATCAAATAGTGCAATGTGCAAATCAGTTGCTTAACAACACAGACAATGAAACCTGGAACAAATTTTATGAGTTAAAAAAGGAATTACAAAAGATGGAGATTGATGGACTAAGTGGATGGGGAGAACCACCTGGTAACAGAATGGTTATTGAGAAAGATGGCAAAAAATACATTGTAATTCCTGGAGTAATATTTGGAAATATATTCATTGGTCCTGAACCATTGGCAGGCTATATAGGGGACGAAGCTGCTTTATACCATTGTCAAGTACTTCCAAGACCACACCAATTTTTAGCATTTTATGCATGGCTTGAAAATGTTTTCAAAGCAGACGCAGAAATACATGTTGGTAAACATGCTAAATATGAGTGGAGTGTCCTTAGACAAACAGCATTAGGTCCCGATGACACACCTGACATTTGTGTTGGAAATGTGCCTCAACCCTACATCTATATAGTAGATGATATAGGTGAAGGTTTACAAGCAAAAAGAAGAGGATCAGCAATAATTGTTGACCATAGAGTTCCTGCATTAAGAAATTCAAACCTTTACGGTAATTTAACAGAATTAGCAAACCTAATTAATCAATATAGACAAAGCAGTCCAGAAAATAAAGATTTAAGATCAAACATAATTTCAATTTTGAAACAAGAAGTTAAAAAACGTGGAATAGATAAAGAACTTGACATAAACCTTGATAACATCACTGACGATGAACTAGTGGAAGCTGTAGATGATTATCTATCAGATATGACAAGTATGTATATGTACTATGGATTAACAACGTTTGGTAGGCCTTTCAACGATGAAGAACTCTCATATATGGTATCAGCAATGCTTTCCATTGATGGAACAAATTATACAGCGCTGCCAAATTTAATTGGAAAAATTAAAGGCATAAATTATGATAAAGCTACAGCACTAATAAAAGATGAAATTAACAATCAATGTATAGAAATTTGTAAAAAGTTAATTTCAGGAAAATCTGTAGACGAACTAGCGAGGGAATTAACTAATAATCAAACCTTACAAGAGGAAATAATAAAAACTTTAAAAGCAGGTCTAAAATATCTTGATCTTTTCAAACAGTGTCCAATATGTGAAATGAACAATCTTATCAATTGCTTGAATGGCGGATTTGTACCACCAAGGATTGGAAATGATCCTCTAAGAAATCCAGATTCATTGCCAACAGGTGCCAATTTTTATGGTATTGATCCATCTTTAGTTCCTACGAGAGCTGCATACCAATTAGGTTCAAAGCTGGCAAACATGACAATCCAAAAATTAGGAAAAGTACCAGAGAAAATTGGAATGATATTATTCGCTGTAGAAACTCAAAGAGATCAGGGAGCAAATATCGCATTTGTACTTTATATGATGGGTGTAAAACCAATTTATAATCCTGCAGGTAGAGTACAAGGTGTTGAAGCAATTCCACTTTCTGAATTAGGAAGACCCAGAGTTGACGTAATAATACAGAGCAGCGGATTATTTAGAGATCTCTTCAGCTATTCTGTTGTCAATGTTTTAGATATTGGAGCTAGAGTAGCATTGGCAGCATCGTATAACACCATTATTAAGAAATATCCTGAACTCCAGGCTGAATTAGATAAGGCAATGAAACCATTAATAGAAAGAAATATTCTTAAAAAAGGAGATGACCCAATAGAAATGAATTATATTGCAAAACATTGGATAGAACTCGTCAAGAAAGGATATGATGGGGATTTGGCTATATCAAGAGTTTTCACAGAGCCTGTTGGTGATTATGGAACAAGAATAGCTGAAGCTGTAGAACAGGCAAGCACTTGGAAAGATAGAGACAAACTTGCCACCCTTTACTTAACAAGAATGTGCCATGTTTACTCAAACACTAACTGGGGTATTGCAAATAGAAATCTATTTGAAGATTTATTAAAAGGAACTGAAGCTGTATTCCACACTCGTACAAGTAATGCCTATGGAATTGTAGATGTTGATGATTGGGCCCAATATCTAGGTGGTCTTTCATTAGCTGTAGAAAAAGTTAATGGATGGAAAGCACCTGCAGCTTATATACTTGAATATAGTAATCCTGCTAGACCATGTGTAGAACCACTTTCATATGCTATAGGTAGGGAAATTAGGGCGAGATATCTCAACCCAGAATGGATTAAAGGAATGATGAAAGAAGGATATGCCGGAGCTAGACAGTTTAGTGAAAAATTTGTTTCATATGTTTGGTTATGGGATGCAGTTACTCCACATGCAATCCACGACGAACAATGGAATGAAATTGTCAATGTTTACGTCAAAGACATCTACAACCTAGGCCTTAAACAATTCTTCAACACCCATAACCCCTGGGCAAGACAATCATTAATAGCTACAGCATTAGTGGCAGCATACAAAGGATTCTGGAAAGCAGATAGAGAAACTTTAACTTTCCTAGCAAGAGAATACATTGAAAGTGTCAATAAGTATGGAGTTACATGCTGCCATCACACATGTGGCTATATCGACCTAAACAACTTCATAGTTAGAATATCAAATATGCCACTTCCATCATTACAAAAATTTGCAGCTGCATTTGCAGAAGCTACTGGAGTTAAGTTATCAATCCCAGGAGCTCCAACTACACCACAGCCTTCAATTCCAGGAGCACCATCACAACTAGGAGCTCCAACTGCATTAGGAAGAGTAGGAATTGGAACTGCAGCGACAAGAGGAGTTTCACCAGGAATTTCAGGTCCTTCAGGTAGAGTTGGTGGTGAAATTGGTGCAAGAGGAGCAGCTCAAGCTGCTGGAGCAGCAGGTAAAGCAGGAATTACAGGAGCTGCAGCAGGAAAAGCATATGAGATTACACCAGTGTCTAAAGGAATTGGAAGTCCATCATCAGTGCCATTTGCAGGAATAATCGGAGTTATAATATTGATTGCATTAATAGCAGCAGGATATCTATTGAGAAGGCCTGAGCAATAGTCTTTTATTTTTCATTTTAAAAAGAAGGGGGTGATAAATTGCCAGCAGTCCCAGGATCAGAAGCACTCCAAGGAATTATGCATGTAGTTTCACAAAGCCTCCTAATCCCAGCAATAGTAACATTGCTGGCATTTGTTGCTTATAGTGTAGTTGCACTTGGAGGATTGATTGCTGAATATGTTGGAAGGGTTAGAGTTGATGTAGATGAAATAAAGGAAGCCATATACAACATCTCAAATCCAGGGGATCCAAAGGAGATAATAGAGATAATAAATAATTCAAAGCTCCCAGAGAGGCAAAAAGAAATATTAACAGATATTGCAAACACAGAGGACTTAGATTCAAGGACAAGAGAAGCACTTGCAAGGAGATATGTTGAAGGAGAAGAACTGAAAGCCATGAAATCTGTTGAAATAACAGATTCAATAACAAGGCTTGGTCCACAGGTAGGACTCCTCGGAACTTTAATTCCAATAGGTCCTGGATTAGTTGCTTTGGGAGCCGGAGACATAACTCAGCTAGCAAATCACTTCTTAGTTGCTTTTGATGCAGCAATACTTGGACTTGCTTCAAGTGCAATCTCTTTCTTTGTATCAAAGGTTAGGAAAAGATGGTTTGAGGAATATCTGGTTAACTTGGAAACTCTGGCTGAGGCTATATTGGAGGTGATGGAACAACCATCCATAAAATAATTTTTTCAGCAAATTTTTTTATTGAACCCTTATTTTTAGTTTAATTTTTTGAAACCATAAACTTTATAAATTAGTTTCAACAAAATCTTTTGAATGGTCTCTATTCTATCGATTTTTATTCCGGATTCCCTAACAATTGAATCTAAGGATAAAAAAATAAAAACGTATAAGGTTGGAATAATTGGAAGAACAGCAGCAATATTCAGAGTCAATGAAATAATCATATATCATGATGAATTTGGAAATAGTAAGGAAGGAAAGTTCATTAAAGATATTTTAACATATATGGATACACCACAATATTTACGTAAAGATACTTTTCCATTAACTAATAATTTAAGATATGTAGGTGTACTCCCACCACTCAGGACTCCCCACCATCCTACTGGACAACCAAAGGTCGGTGAATTAAGGCAAGGATTGACACTTAAAAGCACGAAAAAAGGAACTATTGTAAATATAGGAGCTAAACGATTAGCTCTTTGTAAAGAAAAGTTACCTATCTATAAAGTTTATACTTTTCGTATCAAAAAACTTGGAAAAAGAATTTTAGTTGAAAGAGACATTCCAGAAAATGTCTATTGGGGATACAAAGTAAAATACATTAATAAACCTATAGAAAAAGCGATTAAAATGAAAAAATATGATTCAATAATAGCTACATCACGTAAAGGTGTTCCAATAACTTTTGTTCTCGAAGAAATAGAAAATATTATACATAATACTCATCATTTAGCAATATTATTTGGAGGACCATACAAAGGTTTACCAACAACTTTAGATAGAGAGATAGATATGAAAATAAACACTATACCAAACCAAGGTACTGAAACCGTAAGAACTGAAGAAGCAGTTTTAGCGACATTGTCAATATTCAATATGTTGCAACATAAAAAATAGAGGAGGGAAATTATATGGCTAAGCATCATCGTCCAAGAAGGGGTTCCTTAGCATTTAGCCCAAGAAAGAG
Organism: Methanothermus sociabilis; assembly: GCF_055392295.1. Lineage (NCBI taxonomy): Archaea > Methanobacteriati > Methanobacteriota > Methanobacteria > Methanobacteriales > Methanothermaceae > Methanothermus > Methanothermus sociabilis. The sequence goes on from NZ_AP042467.1 coordinate 536,298, forward strand.
AGCATCAAGAGAAACCCCAAGAATAAAATCCTGGCCTGAAATTAAGGACACGTGTTTGTTAGCTGCAGCTGGATATAAAGTTGGCATGACACATGTAATGGCAATAGACAATAAAAAAAATTCACCTACTGAAGGAATGGAAGTTTTTACCCCTGTTACAATAATAGAAACACCTCCGCTCACAGTGATGGGTATAAGAGCATATGAAAGAACAAGTAGGGGACTTAAAACATTGACTGATGTTTTGGCGGATGATTTAAAGGAAGACCTTGAAAGAAGGATTAATTTACCTAAAAACTATGATAAAGACAAGGCATTGGATAAAATAGAAGAAAATAAAGATTATATTGAAGAAGTGAGAGTACTTGTGCATACTAATCCAAGATTAGTGACAGGAGTTCCAAAGAAAAAACCTGAAATATTTGAATGTGGATTAGGAGGTAAAGATCCACAAGAAAAATTGGAATATGCATTGGAGCTACTAGGTAAAGATGTGAAAATTAGTGAAATATTTTCAGAAGGAGAATACGTTGATACAATAGCTGTTACAAAAGGAAAAGGATTTCAAGGACCAGTTAAAAGATGGGGAATAAAAATTCAAAATGCTAAAACTGCCAGAAGTGGTAAAGGCAGACATATAGGATCATTAGGTCCATGGACGCCTTCAAGAACTATGTGGAGAGTTCCACAAGCAGGACAGACAGGTTACCATAGAAGAACTGAATATAATAAAATGATAATGAAAATAGGTACTTCAGATGAAGTTGAAAAAATAAATCCAAAAGGAGGATTCATTAGATACGGACTAGTAAGAAATGATTATTTATTAGTTAAAGGCTCTGTTCCCGGGCCAACAAAAAGATTAATAATGTTAAGAAAAGCTATAAGACCAAAAGTGAGACAAGAAAAACCTCCTGAGATAACTTATATCCATAAAGCTTCTTAGAGGGATAACATGAAAGCTAATGTTTATTCATTAGATGGAGAGGTAATAGAAAAGGTGAAACTACCTGAAATATTTGAAGAACACCTTAGACCTGATTTAATAAAAAGAGCAGTATTATCAATTCAAACAGCAAGGATTCAACCTTGGGGACCTAACAAAATGGCTGGAAAAAGAACAACTGCTGTATCAAGAGGAGCCGGATATGGTATCGCCATGGTCCCAAGAATAAAAACACCTCCAGAAAGAGCAGCATTTGTTCCACAGGCTGTAGGAGGTAGAAAAGCACATCCACCTAAACCCGAAAAAATATATCATGAAAGAATAAACAGAAAAGAAAGAAGACTTGCATTAAGGTCTGCAATAGCAGCTACAGCTAATAAAGAATTAGTTAAACAGAGAGGTCATAGAATAGACAATGTTCCAGAAATTCCTTTAATAGTTGAAGATAAATTATCAACATTGAAAAAAACTAGGGAAACTAGAGAAGTATTTAAGAAATTAGGAGTGATGGATGACATTATAAGAGCCAAAAAAGGTAGAAAAATTAGATCTGGAAAAGGTAAAATGAGAGGTAGAAAATACAGAAAACCAAAGGGGCCATTAATTGTAGTGGATGAAGATAGAGGAATAGTGTTAGGAGCAAGAAACCATCCTGGTGTAGATATTGTCACTGTTGAAAATTTAAATGTTGAATTGCTGGCACCTGGTACTCATCCAGGAAGATTCACAATATATACAAAGTCAGCTTTAGAAAAATTAGAGGAGATGCCATGGTAGGTGGTAACATGGACCCTCACAAGATTCTCATAAGACCTCATGTAACAGAAAAAACTATGGATCTCATAGATAACAATAATGAATTAGTATTTGTAGTTAATAGGAAAAGTAATAAGCCAAAAATAAAAGCAGCATTTGAAGAATTATTTTCTGTAAAAGTAGAGAGAGTAAACACACATATAAACCCCAAAGGCGAAAAAATAGCTTACATTAAATTAGCAAAAGAACATAAGGCAGAAGATATTGCAATGAAATTAGGAATTCTCTAAAAACATAAAATGGTGATAGTATGGGAAAAAGAATAATACCACAAAGAAGAGGTAGGGGTACTCCAACATACAGGGTTGCATCACATAGATTTAAAGCTAAAATAAAATATAAAATGATGAATAAAGATAAAAATGGAAAGTTAGAAGGTACTGTAGTTGACATTATTCATGATCCTGGTAGAACAGCTCCAATAGCTGAAGTCCAATTTGAAAACGGTGAAAGAGATTATATATTAGCTCCTGAAGGGATTAAAATTAATGATACAATTGAAGTTGGACCAGAAGCATCTATCAATATTGGAAATATATTGCCACTCAAAAAAATACCAGAAGGTACTCCAGTATTTAATATAGAGAATAGACCAGGAGATGGAGGTAAATTAGTTAGATCATCTGGTACACATGCATCAGTAGTTACACATGAAGAAAATAAAGTAATTGTTGAGCTACCTTCTGGTGAACTTAAAGCATTTCATCCAGAATGTAAAGCAACAATTGGTGTCGTTGCTGGAGGAGGAAGAATAGAAAAACCATTTGTCAAAGCTGGTAACAAGTATTATGCAATGAAATCAAAAGGTAAGAAACATGTCAAAGTTAGAGGCGTAGCAATGAATCCTGTGGATCACCCACATGGCGGAGGACATCACCAACATCCTGGTAAACCAACTACAGTGTCTAGACATGCTCCACCTGGAAGAAAAGTTGGATTAATAGCTGCTAGAAGAACTGGAAGAAAGAAAAAATAAGGAGGTGAGTATGTGGCACGTGAATTCATGTATCGAGGTTATAAATTAGAAGAATTACAAAAAATGCCACTTGATAAGGTAATAAAATTGTTTCCAAGCAGGCAAAGAAGATCTTTGAAAAGAGGATTTCCACCTAGACATAAAAAAGTATTAGAGAAAATAAGAAAATATAAACGTGAGAATAAAACAGATAAAATAATTAAAACACATTGTAGAGATTTAATAATATTGCCTGAAATGGTTGGTTTGACATTTGGAGTCTACAATGGTAAAGAATTTGTAAAAGTTAAAATAAAACCTGAAATGATAGGTCATTATTTAGGTGAGTTTGCACCTACAAGGAAGAAAGTAGAACATGGAGATCCTGGAATGGGTGCTACAAGATCTTCAATGTTTGTACCTCTCAAGTAGGTGAAATTACAATGCCTAAATTGAAATATGCTTACAGACCTAAAAATAAAAACAAAGCCGCAAAAGCCATAGGTAGAGAATTACAAATTTCTACAAAACATTCGGTAGAGATATGTAGAGAGATTCGAGGGATGATGCTAGAAGATGCAAAAAGATATCTCAAGGAAGTCATGGAAAAGAAAAGACCAGTACCATTCAAAAGATATAACAAAAAAGTTGCACATAGAAAGGGATTACAAGGATGGCCAAGTGGAAGATACCCTGTTAAAGCTGCAAGGGAGATCCTTAAAGTATTAGAGAATGCAGAAGCCAATGCAGAATATAAAGGTTTAGATACAGAAAGATTGAAAATTACTCATATATCAGCCCATAAAGCCAGACCTATTCGTGGCTGGATACCAAGAGCGTTTGGAAGATCAACACCATTCAACACTTCAAGAACACATATACAAGTGATATTAGAGGAGATATAATGATAGAAAAGGAATTTATTGCTGAAAGTCTAAAAAGAGCAGAAATCGATGAATTTTTAGAAAAAGAATTAGAAAGAGCAGGATATGGTGGAATGGATATACAACTTACACCATTAGGAACAATGATAACAATTTATGCAGAAAGACCAGGACTTGTCATTGGTAGAGGAGGCAGAACTGTCAGAAGATTAACAAATATATTACGTAAAAGATTTGGTTTAGATAACCCACAAATAGAAGTCAAGGAAGTTGAAGTACCAGAGTTAAATCCAAAAATAATGGCACATAGGATTGCCAGTATGTTAGAAAGAGGCATGCATTTCAGAAGAGTTGCATATGGTACATTAAGAAGAATAATGGCTGCAGGTGCACAAGGAGCTGAAATAACAATATCTGGAAAAATAAGAGGTGCAAGAGCAACATCCGTCAAATTTACCGAAGGTCATATTAAAAAATGTGGAGAACCTGCAGAAAAGTTTGTTAAAACAGGTTTTGCGACCGCACAATTAAAACCTGGGGTTTTGGGTGTGCATGTGAAAATAATGCCTCCCGGAGTTAAATTGCCTGACGAAATAAAAATCAAAAAAGAAGCCCTAAAAGAAACTGAATCTAAACCAGAAGAATCCGTTGAGGAAGGTGCTTCAGAAGAATAATCTGGGAGGCAGAGAAAAATATGGCTATATTAAAACCAGATGAATTGAGAGAAATGAGTGTTAAAGAACTAGAAAAAAAGTTGGAAGAACTAAGAGCAGAATATTCTAAAGAAGAATCCAAAGCCGCAGCCAGTGGAGCTCCAGATAATCCTGGCAGAATGCGTGAACTTAGAAGAACAATAGCTCGAATACTCACGATCATTAATGAGAAAAAAACTTGATAAGGAGAAGTAAATGAAGAAGATTTGTGAGAAGTGCGGTCTTCCAAAAGAACTTTGTGTTTGTGAAGAAATAGCTCGAGAAACACAAAGAATTAAAATATATACTGTAAAACGCCGTTTTGGAAAGATAATGACGATTGTGGAAGGTATAGACAGTCAAGAAATAGACCTAAAGAAATTGACCAAAGATCTCAAGTCCAAATGTGCATGTGGGGGCACAACAAAAGATGGACGAATTGAACTACAGGGCGATCACAAAGAAAAAGTGAAAAAAGTGCTTATAAAGAAAGGTTTCCCAGAGGATGCCATTGAAGTACGATGATAACACCAAGAAATGTATTTAGGCATGAGTTAATAGGTTTAAATGTTAAGATTGCAAAGTGTACACATAAGCCACTAGAAGGTGTAGAAGGAAGAGTCATCGACGAAACAAAGAACACACTAAAAATTGAACTAAAAAGTGGTAGAGAGATTATAGTACCAAAAGATATTGCAATATTTCATTTTAAATTGCCTGATGGTACTAAGGTAGAAATTGATGGGAAAATACTTGTAGCTCGGCCAGAGGAAAGAATTAAAAAGAAATTTAAGAGAGTGTGAAATAAATGGTGGGTCTAGATGTAAAAAAACCTAAAAAAAAGTGTGACGATCCAAACTGTCCGTTTCATGGGAATTTAAGAGTTAGAGGTCAAATATTGGAAGGTGTAGTTGCAAGTGACAAAGCACGTCGTACAGTAGTTGTAGAAAGGGAATATTACAAGTACATTCCAAAATATGAGAGATATGAAAGAAGAACATCGAAAATAACAGCTCATAATCCAGATTGTATAGGTGCAAAAGTTGGAGATAAGGTCAAAATAGGAGAATGTAGACCAATAAGTAAAACGAAGTCCTTCGTTGTTATAGAAGTAATGGAGGATAAAAAATGAAAGCAATTCCAGCAAAAGTCACTAGAGCATTGCCAGTTGGTGCTAGACTTCATTGTGCAGATAATACTGGTGCCAAAGAACTAGAAATAATAGCTGTAAAGGGATATAAGGGTGTAAGAAGAAGATTACCAGCTGCAGGCGTTGGAGATATGGTAGTAGTTTCAGTGAAAAAAGGAACTACTGAGATGAGAAGAGAAGTTTTAAATGCAGTGATTATAAGGCAAAAAAAAGAATATAGAAGACCTGATGGACTAAGAGTTAAATTTGAAGATAATGCAGCAGTTATAGTCACTCCTGATGGTAAAATGAGAGGATCTGAGATAAGAGGCCCAGTTGCAAAAGAAGCTGCTTCAAGATGGCCAAACATTGGGAGTGCCGCAAGTATGATTGTATGAGGTGAAAAAATGCCTAAAATAAAATCTAAACAACCAAGAAAACAAAGAAAATTTCTTAGGGAAGCACCACTACATATACGTCAGAAAATAATGCGTTCAACATTGTCTAAGGAGTTAAGAAAGAAATATAAAAGAAGAACTGTTCCAATAAGGAGAGGAGATAAAGTAGAAGTCATGCGTGGAGATTTCAAAGGACATGTTGGTAAAGTTGAGAATGTAGATTTAAAGAGATATAGAGTTTATGTAGAAGGTGTTACAATACAGAAAGCAGATGGAACATCTACTTACTATCCTCTCCATCCATCAAATCTTAGAATAGTTGAATTAAATTTAAAAGATGAAAAAAGGGTTGAAATGTTAGAAAGAAAATTGAAGGGATAAACATGGCTAGGATGGGATCAAGAAGACACCTAAAACGATTAAAATCGCCAAGACATTGGCCAATACCTAGAAAGGAAAAAAAATGGACTGTAAAACCTTCCCCTGGTCCTCACAGTGCTGATGAATCTTTACCATTGTTAATAATAATTAGGGATGTATTGGGTTTAGCAGACACTGCTAGAGAGGCAAAAAGGATAATTCACCATGGAGAAATACTGGTTGATGGTAGACCAAGAAAAGATCATAAGTTCCCCGTTGGATTTATGGATCTCTTAGAAATTCCAAAAATTGATAAAAGTTATAGAGTTTTAATAGATAAAAAAGGTAGATTGTATTTACATGAAACTAAAGAAGAAGAAAGATACAAATTATGTAAAATACTTAATAAAACTACTGTAAAAGGTGGAAAAATTCAATTAAATTTACATGATGGTAGAAATCACCTAGTTGATAATGATTTCAAAACTGGAGATGTTATTAAATTAAGAATACCTGATCAAGAAATATTGGATAAAATAGAATTTAAAGAAGGAAATCTTGCATTTATAACTGGTGGAAAACACGTTGGTGAAATAGCAAGAGTAGAAAAAATAAACATCATTAAAGCTCCAACACCTAACACTGTAATATTAAAATCTAGAGACGGAAAAATGTTTGAAACAATACATGAATATGTTTTCATGATTGGAGAAAAAGAACCAGTGATTCCATTGCCGGAGGGTTAACGATGAATCCAATGAGAAAAATAAGAATAGAAAAAGCAACATTAAACATTAGTGTTGGAGAGAGTGGAGAAAGATTATTAAAGGCAGAAAAATTATTAGAGAAGCTTACTGGACAAAAACCAGCTAGAACATATGCCAAGGTAACCAACCCAGATTTTGGAATCAGGAAAGGTCAACCCATTGGTTGCAAAGTAACTTTAAGAGGTAAAAAAGCAGAAAAAATAATTAAAATGTTTTTAGAAGCGAAAGGAAATAAACTCAAAAAGAGTCAATTTGACGACTTAGGTAATGTGTCTATGGGAATAGAGGAATACATAGATTTACCAGGCATGAAGTATGATCCTGATATAGGGATATTTGGCATGGATTTAGCAATAACATTTGAAAGGCCAGGATATAGAATCCAGAGAAGAAAAATTCAGAGAAGAAAAGTGCCAAAGAAACATAAAATTACTAGAGAAGATACAATGAAGTTTTTAGAAGATAAATTTAATGTAAAAATAGAGGAGGGATAAATCAATGCCAAGAAAAAAATTTGGAAAGGGAGCTATCAAATGTTCAAGATGCGGAGACCATGCAGGAGTAATAAGAAAATATGGTATAATGTTATGTAGACAATGTTTCCGTGAATTAGCACCAAAGATGGGATTCAAGAAATATAGTTGAGGTTATACTATGACTCTCAATGATCCACTTGCAAATGCACTTACAACTATAAAAAATAATGAAATGAGAGGCAATATACGATGTAAAATAGCCCCAGCATCTAAATTGGTAGGAAGAGTATTGAGAACTATGCAAAAAGAGGGATATATAGGTGAATTTGAATTTGTCGATGATGGTAAATCAGGACAATTTATAGTGGAGTTAAAAGGTAACATTAACGATTGTGGTGTTATAAAACCACGGCATTCTGTAAAGAAAGATGAGTTTGAAAAATTTGAAAAAAGATATCTTCCAGCACGAGATTTTGGAATACTCATTGTAACCACGCCTGAAGGAGTAATGACACACCGTGAAGCAAAAAAGAGAGGCATTGGCGGCATACTCTTAGCTTATGTTTACTAGGGTGATTTTATGGTCTTAACTGCAATAATCAAAGATGAAATTCAAATACCAGATGAAGTAGATGTTAAGATAGATGATCATAAAGTTAAAGTAAAAGGTCCTAAAGGTGAATTATCAAGAAAATTTGATTATCCTAATGTCAAAATTATAAAGAAAGATGAAAAAATAATTTTAGAAAGTAGATTTCCAAGAAAAAAAGATAAAGCAATGTTAGGGACCATTAAAGCACATATTAAAAACATGATAAAAGGTGTAACCAAAGGTTTTAAATATACTATGAAAATTGTTTATGCTCATTTTCCGATGTCTGTAAAAGTTTCAGGCAGGAAAGTCATAATTGAAAATTTTCTTGGTGAAAGGCATCCAAGAGTCGCTAAAATTGTTGGTAAAGATACTAAAGTAGAAGTAAAAGATGACAAAGTCTACATTACAGGAATAAACAAAGAACATGTTGGACAGACGATGGCTAACATAGAACAAGCAACGAAAATAAAAAGAAGGGATCCACGAGTGTTCCAAGATGGAATATATCTTGTAAGTAAAGAATAGTGTTAAGGGGTCATAAAAATGAAAAAAAGATTCAAGAGGCAAGAGTATGCAAGATATAAGAGGTTAGGAGAAAAATGGAGAAGACCTCGGGGAAAAGATAGTAAAATGAGAAGGAAAGAGAAAGGTAAACCACCAATGCCTAACATAGGTTACAGGTCACCTAAAGAAACTAGAGGTTTACATCCATCAGGATACGAAGAAGTATTAATACATAATCCAAAAGAACTTGAAGATTTAGATGCTGAAAAACAGGCTGCAAGAATTTCTGCAAAGGTTGGTAAAAGAAAAAAAGCTTTAATTTTAGAAAAGGCTAAAGAACTTGGAATTAAGGTGTTAAACCCTTAATAGGGAGGAAAAGTTATGGATCTTAGTACTCAAAAGAGATTAGCCGCAGATATTCTCAAAGTTGGAGTAAACCGTGTATGGATAGATCCAGACAGAGTAGACGAAGTTGCTAGAGCTATAACTAGAGAAAGCATTAAAAAATTAATCAAAGAAGGTGCAATAAAAGCTAAACAAAAAAAAGGTATAAGTAGATATAGGGCAAGAAAAATCGCAATGCAGAAGAAAAAAGGTAGAAGAAGAGGAAAAGGTAGTATAAAAGGTGCTAAAGGAGCCAGAATGCCTAAAAAAAGAGCATGGATATCCAGAATACGTGCATTAAGGAGAACTTTAAAAGAATTACGAGATAAAAGGAAAATTAGCACAAAAACATATCGTAAAATTTATAGAATGGCCAAAGGCGGAATGTTTAGAAGTAAAGCTCATATGAATGCATATATTAAAGAACATGGGTTATTAAGAAGATAATGGAGGAGAAGTGATGGCACACGGGCCAAGATACAGAGTACCATTCAGAAGGAAAAGAGAAGGTAAGACAAATTATAGGACTAGAATGAAATTAATAGAGAGTGGCAAACCAAGGTTTGTTGTTAGAATTACAAATCAGCATGTTATAGCGCAAGTTATAGATGTAGATTTTGATGGTGATAAAACATTAGTGTCTGCACATTCTAAACAACTTCAAAAAATGGGTTGGCTTGGTAATACCAAAAACACTCCTGCAGCATATTTAACAGGGTTTTTATGTGGTAAACGAGCCGTAAAAAAAGGAATCAAAGAAGCTGTTTTAGACATTGGACTTAGAACACCGACAAAAGGTGCAAAGGTTTTTGCAGCACTTAAAGGTGCAGTGGATGCAGGCATGAATATTCCACATAGCGAACATATATTTCCAACTGAAGATAGAATAAAAGGAGAACATATAGCAAAATACGCAAAATTGCTGGATGAAGAAGAATGTAAAAGGAAGTTTTCTCATTACTTCAAAAGAGGTCTTCCACCTACGAAATTACCAGAGCATTTTACGGAAATCAAGAAAAAAATAATTGAGGCAGAAACATGAGTGTAGATATAGAAGAATGGGAGCCAAAAACAAAAGTAGGTAGGATGGTTAAAGAAGGCGTAATAACAGATATAGATGAAATTTTGAAAAAAGGACTTCCTATAATGGAGCATGAAATTGTAGATATTTTACTTCCTGATTTGGAAGAAGAAGTTTTAGATGTAAATTTAGTACAGAGAATGCATAAATCAGGTAGAAAAGTAAGATTTAGAGTCACAGTAGCTGTTGGAAATAAAGATGGATATGTTGGCGTTGGTGTGGGAAAAGCCAAAGAAGTTGGACCAGCAATTAGAAAAGCAATAGACAATGCTAAATACAACATAATAAAAGTTAGAAGAGGTTGTGGAGATTGGGGATGCATCTGTGGGGAAAAACACTCAATACCATTTAAAGTAACAGGTAAATGTGGAAGTGTTAGAGTTACTCTTTTACCTGCACCTAGGGGTGTAGGTTTAGCAATTGGAGATGTAGGAAAAGCAGTTTTAAGGTTAGCTGGTATTGAGGATGTATGGTCAAGAACAAAAGGTAAAACTCAAACAACTATTAATTTTGCTAAAGCAACTTTTGATGCTTTGAAACGATTAAATTACATGAAAGTCAAAGAAAGTACACCGAGCTCTCAGTAGGTGAAAATAATGTATGCAGTTGTTAGAGTAAGGGGAAGAGTAGGTGTTAGAAGAGACATAGCAGATACTCTTAAGATGCTTAGACTTCACAGAGTAAATCATGCTGTACTTGTCGATGAGACTCCAAGTTATGAAGGAATGTTACAAAAAGCAAAAGATTACATTACATGGGGAGAAATAGACTTAGATACACTTGTTGAATTAATTAAAAAACGGGGTAGATTACCAGGAAACAAAAGAGTTGACGAGGAATATTTCAAAGAACTTGGTTATTCTTCTATAAAAGAATTTGCAAAAGCATTGCTTAACAATGAAACTTCTCTAGAAGATGCAGGGCTAAAACCAGTATTTAGGTTACATCCTCCAAGAAAAGGTTATGAAAGTGTAAAAAAACCATTTTCAGAAGGCGGAAGCTTAGGTTATCGTGGAAAAAAAATAAATGAATTATTAAAAAGAATGATTTAGGAGGGAAAAAATGATACGAAAACGACGAAAAATTACGAGGATGAGAGGAACAAGGACTGTCGGTGGTGGCAGTGCAAAAAAAAGAAGAGGTGCAGGAAATCGTGGTGGAAGGGGAATGGCCGGAAGCCACAAGCATCTCTGGACATGGATTGTCAAATATAAGCCAGATCATTTTGGTAAAAGAGGATTTAAGCGTCCAAAAGCAGTTACAAGAGAAGTAAAAACTATAAATTTAAAAGAAATTGATGAAAAATTAGATGAATTGTTAGAAAAAAATTTAGCAGAAGAAAAGAATGGAATGATATATATTGATTTGGAAAAATTAGGATATGATAAGTTGTTAGGTGCTGGTCAAATATCAAGGCCTATATCAGTTAAATCACCAGAAATTTCAAAAAAAGCTAAAGAAAAAATAATAGAGGCTGGTGGAGAAATTAGATAGGTGAAATGAATTGCAAGAAGTTTCTAAATTAAAAAGAAGTTTTGAACCAATATTTTCTATATTACCTTATGTAAAGGCGCCTGCATACAGAGTTCCACTTAAAGAAAAATTAAAATGGACAGGAATAGTTTTAATATTATATTACTTACTTACACAAATACCTCTTTATGGTCTTAGCCCTACTGCTGTTGACCAATTTGCACAATTAAGAGCTGTTATAGCCGGTAGTTATGGATCAATATTAACTTTAGGTATTGGACCAATTGTGACAGCTTCAATAGTATTGCAACTACTAGTAGGTGGAAAAATTTTAAGGTTAGATTTGTCTAGACATGAAGATAGAGCATTTTTCCAAAGTTTCCAAAAACTTTTATCGATAATTTTTGTTGTATTGGAAGGAGGCGCACTGATAGTAAGCGGTGCCCTTCCACCAATCTCACAAGCCTTTGCACCAATTTTACTCCTTCAAATTGTAATAGGAGGAATTTTAGTAATTTATCTTGATGAAGTTGTATCCAAATGGGGACTTGGAAGCGGGGTTGGACTTTTCATAGCTGCAGGAGTTTCACAAGCAATAATTGTAGGAGCATTTAATCCATTTCCATCCCCTGCACAACCAGGAGTCCCTGCTGGTAGAATAACAGGGTTTATATATCTTCTAGCAACAGGACAAATGCCAGATTTCCAAACATATCTATTGCCAGTTATATCATTGATATTTGTATTTTTAGTTGTTGTGTATGCAGAAAGTATGCGTGTAGAAATTCCAATAGCACATGGTGGTGGAAAATATCTTAAAGTTCCAATTCAAAAATATCCAATCAAATTTTTATACCCAAGTAACATGCCTGTAATTCTCACAAGTGCACTTCTTGTCAATCTTCAAATGATTGCAATGATGTTCCAAAAGATTGGTCATCCAATACTTGGCATTGTTGAAAGAGGCAGGCCAATAAGTGGTTTAGTTTATTATTTAAGCCCGCCACGTGGAATAGATGTATTATTGGTAGATCCTGCCCATGCATTGATTTATGGAATTGTATTTATATCTCTTTGCATTGTTTTTGCATGGTTCTGGGTAGAAGTGGCAAATTTAGGTCCTAGAGATCTTGCAGATCAGTTATATAAAATGGGTATTAAAATACCAGGGTTTAGGGGAAGCAAAAGACATATCGAAAGAATATTGAATAGATACATCCCACCATTAACAATCCTTGGAGGAGCATTTGTAGGATTCCTAGCTTTTGGAGCAGATCTAACAGGGTCCTTAGGTGGAGGCACTGGTGTATTATTAACTGTCGGAATACTACATAATCTATACGAAGAAATAGCACGAGAACAAATGATGGAATTACATCCAGCATTAAGAAGATTTTTCAAATGAGGAAGATAACATGAAAACTGTGGTAATAACTGGAGTACCAGGTTCTGGAACTACAACCGTATTAAAAAACGCATTAAAAAATCTGAATTACGTAAATGTTAATTATGGTGACGTAATGTTAGAAATTGCAAAGGAAAAGAAACTAGTCGAAGATAGAGATCAAATAAGAAAATTACCATCGGATATACAAAGAGAAATCCAAAAAGAGGCTGCAAGAAAAATTAGAAAGATTGCAGAAAAAGAAAATGTTATTGTAGATACTCACTGTACAATAAAAACACCAACAGGATTTCTTCCAGGGCTTCCTAAATGGGTATTAGATGAATTAAATCCACAATTATTTATATTGGTTGAGGCAGACCCAGAAGAAATATTAGTTAGACGCATAAATGATAAATCAAGATCCAGAGACATGGAAAAGATAAATGAAATAAAGCTCCACCAAGAGATGAACAGAGCAGCTGCAATGGCTTATGCTGTGTTAACAGGTGCAAGCGTAAAAATAATAGAAAACCATGATGAAAAATTAGATGAAGCTGTTAATGAACTTGTTAATATATTAGAAGGTGTGAAACAATGACAATTTTTTTAAATCCGGTTGCTTTAGATCCTAATCCAAATAATCCACTCTTCACAATATTTTTAATATCAATTTTTGTAGCTTTTATAAGTACTTTAGCTAGTAAAATATTAATAGACCATGAAAAATTAGAAAAACATAAAAAAGAAATAGAAAAGTTTCAAAAAGAATTAAAGAAAATAAGTTCATCATCCGACCCCGAAGCGATGAGAAAATTACAAGAAAAACAAATAGAATTTTTTGACAAACAAAAAGAAATAATGATAATGTCATTCAAACCATTATTAGTAACTTTCATTCCAATACTTCTTGTATTTTATTGGATGGCACGTGATCCACATATATCAAAGACTGTAGTAATACTACCAAAAGTTGCCTATTATTTATTACTTGTGCCACTTTGGCACATGTTATATCCACCACATCATCCTTTACCACCTTACTCAATAGGATGGTTAGGTTGGTATATACTCTGTACCCTTACATTGTCACAAATATTCAGAAAACTTATGGGAGTAAAAGCATAATAAGAGGTGTTATGTATGCCACAACCAAGATATAGATCCAGATCATACCGAAAAGTTTTCAAAAGGACACCTGGTGGAAGAACTGTAGTACATTATGAAAAAAGGAAACCAAACCCTGCCAGATGTGCTGGCTGTGGGAAAGTACTTCATGGAGTACCTAGAGAGAGACCATATAGAATTAGAAAATTATCAAAAACAAAAAGACGGCCAAATAGACCATATGGTGGTTATTATTGCTCAGAATGCATGAGGAAAGTCTTTAAAAAAGAGGCTAGATCAATATGATAATAACCATCAGTGGTTTGGCTGGCAGTGGTACAACCACACTATCTAAAATTTTATCAAAAAAATTAAATTATAAGCATATATCTGCTGGTGATATTTTTAGGAAAATGGCAGAAGAAAGAAATATGAGTTTATTAGAATTTAGTAAATTTGCAGAAGAAAATGAAGAAATTGACATAAAAATAGATGAAAAACAAGCAGAATTGGCAAAAAATTCTGACAATTTAATAATTGAAGGTAGATTATCTGGTCATTTTGTAGATGCAGATTTAAAGATATGGTTAACAGCGCCATTTGATGTGAGAGCAAAAAGAATTAGTAAGAGAGAATCTAAACCGTTAGAAGTTGTTAAAAAAGAAATAAAAAGAAGAGAAAAAAGTGAAGCACTTAGATATAAAAAAATACATGGAATAGATATAAACAATCTTGATATTTATGACCTTATAATAAATTCTAGTACTTTTAGTGCAGAAGAAATAGCCGAAATCATAATAAAAGCATTAGAGGTGATTCAATGGCGGCAATAGACATTGGAAGAGTATGTATAAAAACTGCTGGAAGAGAAGCAGGGAACGTTTGTGTAATTTTAGATATAGTTGATAAAAATTTTGTTGAAGTTGTTGGACCTAACGTTAAACACAGGAGATGTAATATAAAACATTTAGAACCAACTAACAAAAAAATTGATATAGACACTGATGATATAGAAGAAATAAAGAAAAAACTTGAAGAATTTGAAGAAAAAATAAGAAGTTGAAGATGAAGCAACAATTGGCTGTTTTTAATTCTTTTTTTGTAGGGATATAATGTGTAGCTTCTTAGTAAAATCTGAGGCCAATACAAATCCCAAGTATGGATGTTCTCCAGAAGATAGACCTATAGAGGAGTATATAGCTAAAGGAGTTGTAAATTTAGATAAACCTGCTGGACCTACTTCTCATGAAGTTGCAGCCTGGGTTAGAAAAATATTAGGCGTTAAAAAAGTTGGACATGGTGGAACTTTAGATCCTAAAGTAACTGGAGTATTACCCATAGGTATAGAGAAAGCTACAAGGATAATGCCTCTTCTCCTAAAAGCAAAAAAAGAATATGTTTGCTTAATGAGACTACATAAAAAAGTAGATGAAGAAGAAATTCGTAAAATATTGGAAGAGTTTCAAGGTAAAATTTTTCAAACGCCTCCCTTACGTTCAGCCGTAAAAAGAGAATTAAGAGTTAGAAGAATATATTATGTGAAATTGTTGGAAATAGAAGGTAAAGATGTTTTATTTAGAATAGGTTGTGAAGCAGGCACTTATATCAGAAAATATTGTTACGATGTTGGGGAAGCTCTAGGTGTAGGAGCACATATGGCAGAACTCCGACGTACAATGGTTGGTCCATTCAAGGAGGATGACACATTAGTCACCCTTCATGATTTGACTGATGCATATCACTACTATATTGAAGATGGTGATGAATCTTTACTTAGAAAAGTCATATTACCTATGGAGAAAGCTGTTGAACATCTTCCTGAAATTGTGATACGTGATACTGCTGTTGATGCTATATGTCATGGTTCATATCTTGCAGCTCCTGGTGTTGTTGGATTAAGTGATAATATTAAGAGGGGAGATATTGTAGCTATCAAGACTTTAAAGGGAGAATTAGTTGCTGTAGGGACAGCCACCATGTCCTCACAAGAAATACTTCTTTCCAGTAAGGGCATTGTTGTAAATATTAATAAAGTTTTTATGGAGAGAGGTATATATCCACAAGTATGGAAGACCGAAAAATATAAAAATAATATATCATAATAAATAAAAATTTGCAGAAAGCCGGGGTAGCCTAGCCTGGTAAGGCGCGAGCCTGGAGAGCTCGTGGGGCATTACGCCCCTCCTGGGTTCAAATCCCAGCCCCGGCGTATTTAATACATGATTTCTATTAATCTTTTTTGATAAAAGATCATTCTTACTGGAGGTCATAGTATGGAAAAAGAATTTAAACATATTGTTCGTTTAGCAAGAAGAGATTTAGATGGAAATAAAAATGTAGAGGAAGCAATAACAGGCATAAAAGGTATTGGAAAAGCTTTAGGTAAAGCTATAGCTAGAGTCACAGGATTTGAAGGTAAAAAAATAGGTTATTTATCTGATGAGGAATTAGAAAAATTAGAAGATGCCATAGAAAATCCTGGTAATTATGGTATACCTTCGTGGATGTTTAACAGAAAAAAAGATTATAGAACTGGTGAAAACAAGCATCTTATTGAAGCAGATTTAGAGATGACTATTAGGGAAGACATAAATAGACTTAAGAGAATTAGATCCTACAGAGGTATAAGACATGAATTAGGCTTACCTGTAAGAGGTCAAAGGACAAAATCAACATTTAGAAAAGGACAAACAGTTGGTGTGAAAAGAAGACGAAGGTAAGGGATATTTATGGGACATCCAAAAAAACCTAGGAAAAAATATGATACACCCCCACATCCATGGGATGCTCAAAGAATAAAAGAGGAAAAAAAATTAGTTAAAAAATATGGATTAAAAAACAAAAAGGAGATTTGGAAAGCAGAAACTATGGTAAGAAGGTATCGTAGAGAAGCAAGAAAACTTTTTGGAATGCCAGAAGAACATGCAAAAGTAGAATCAAAGCAATTAATGAAACATTTGTGGAAGCTAGGACTATTAGATAAAGATGCTGAGTTGAGGGACATCTTAGATCTTACTGTTGAAGATGTACTTAGACGTAGACTTCAAACTATGGTTTATGAAAAAGGACTTGCAAGAACAATAAAGCAGGCAAGGCAAATGATTGTTCATGGACACATAGCAATTGATGGCACAAGGGTGAGATCTCCTGGACACATTGTAAAAAGAGAAGAAGAGGATAAAATTGATTTTTATCCACACTCACCAATGAAAGAGATTATAAAAAGTGAAAAGGAAAAAGCAGAAGGATAAAAGGTGAAAAATCATGGCAGAAAAAAAGAAAAAACGAGAGAAATGGGGAATTGCTCATATCTATTCATCCTTTAACAACACAATCATAACAATTACTGATATTACAGGAGCTGAAACTATAACTCAATGGTCTGGTGGAAGAGTTGTAAGAGCAGATAGGCAAGAAGGAACACCATTTGCAGCAATGGAAGCTGCAACTAGAGCTGCCGAAGATGCAAAAGAAAAGGGCATTGTAGGTGTACATATCAAAGTACGTGCACCAGGAGGAAATGGTCCTAGAACACCAGGTCCTGGTGCTCAGGCAAGTATAAGGGCTTTAGCAAGGGCAGGACTAAAAATAGGTAGAATAGAAGATGTAACACCAATACCTCATGATGGTACTACTAGACCTGGAGGCAGGAAAGGGAGAAGGGTTTAAATGGATGTTGTTGTAAATAAAGAAAACAATACTGAAATTAAATTTACAATAGATGGCGTAGATACTTCTTTCGTCAATGCTTTAAGACGAGCTTCAATGACTGAAGTTCCTAAATTAGCTATAGAATATGTAAGAATTGTCACTAATACATCAAGAATGTATGATGAAATGCTAGCACATAGGTTGGGATTAATACCGCTACGTTCTAATGAAAAAATTGTTGGTAATCTTTTAATGCCTGAGGAATGTGATTGTGATAAATATTGTGCAAAATGTAGTGTTTCTTTCACTTTAAAAAAACAAGGGCCTTGTGTTGTTTATAGCGGTGATCTTGTACCATCTGATCCAGAAATAAAACCAGTGTATGAAAATATACCTATTATAAAACTTGAAGAAGATGAAAAAATAGAATTAGAAGCAATTGCTCAACTTGGTTTGGGTAAAAAGCATGCAAAATGGAGACCTACAACTGCGTGCGGATATAAATATTATCCAAAAATTATAATTAAAGATACATGTGACAATTGCCAAGCTTGTATTGAAGAATGTCCCAAAGATGTACTAAAAGCTAATAAAGATACAACAAAAATTGAAAATATCGAAGCATGTTCATTGTGCAGAGCTTGTGAAAGGACATGCGAAAATGAATCTATCTCTGTTCAATACATCGATAATAAATTCATATTTAAGATGGAAACTGATGGTTCAATGCCGCCAAGAGAAATTTTAAATAAAGCATGTGATTCTATTATAAAAAAGGCAGATGAAATTATCAAGTTCTGCGAGGGTGAATAAAATGCCATTAAATATTACCAAAACTAATCCTTACCTTGTAAATCTAATCATAAAACTTAAAAAGAAATCTAACGAAGAAAATGTAAAAATATGGAGAGATGTGGCTGAAAGACTAAATAGACCTACAAGACGTCGTGCAGAAGTAAATATATCTAAAATAAATAGATATTCTAAAGAAAATGAAACGGTACTAGTGCCTGGAAAAGTTCTTGGCAGTGGTAAACTTGATCATAAAGTTACAGTAGCTGCATTGGCTTTTTCAAAAAACGCTAAAAATAAAATAAAGAAAGCTGGTGGTAGGTGCATAAGCATAGATACTCTACTTGAAGAAAATCCAAAAGGTAGTAATGTAAGAATAATGGAGTGATAATAATGATTTACATTGATGGCGAGGGTCATATATTAGGGAGGCTTGCAAGCATTGTTAGTAAAAAATTATTAGAAGGAGAAAAGGTTACAGTATTTAATACTGAAAAAATAATTATCACCGGTTCAAGAGATTGGATATTAGAAAGATATCAACAAAGAGTTAGAAGATCAAGTCTTACAAATCCTCGAAGAATGGGACCAAAATATCCACGAAGACCTGACGACATATTTAGAAGAACTGTGCGTGGCATGTTACCTTACAAAAAACCAAAAGGAAGGAAAGCATTCAAAAATTTAAGAGCTTACGTAGGAATACCCAGAGAATTTAAAGACGTTGAAACAATTAAAATAAAAGAAGCTATGAGAGAAAGAATTAAAAAAGGTATAACACTTGGTGAAGTTTCTAGACATTTAGGAGCTAGATTTTGAGGTGTTCAGATGGATAGGATTGTACAAGTAAGTGGTAAAAGAAAAACCGCGATAGCCAGAGGTACAATAAGAAAAGGTAAAGGAAGAGTCAGAATAAATAAAAGACCTGTAGAATTATATACACCTGAGTTAGCACGTTTAAAAATAATGGAACCATTAGTTCTTGCTGGTGAAGACGTTGTTAAGAATATTGACATCGACATCAAAGTACAAGGCGGCGGAGTGATGGGACAAGCAGAAGCTGCTAGAATGGCAATAGCTAGAGGGTTAGTTGAATGGACAAATGATGTTGAATTAAAAGAGAAATTTATGCAGTATGATAGAACTATGCTTGTTGGAGATCCAAGACGCTCAGAACCTAAGAAATATGGTGGTAGAGGAGCTAGAGCTCGTAGACAGAAGAGTTATAGATAAATTTTTAGGATGGTAAAATGATAATACCTGTAAGATGTTTCACATGTGGAAATCCAATATCAAGATATTATGATGAATTCCAAAAAAGGGTTAAAAAAGGAGAAAAAATAGAAAAAATTTTAAATGATTTAAATATCAAAAGATATTGTTGTAGAAGGATGCTAATTTCACATATTGATATACTGTGATGGGACCGTGGGGTAGCCAGGTCCATCCTCCCAGCCCGGGGATGGACCCACCGGAACGCTGGAGACCCGAGTTCAAATCTCGGCGGTCCCATCACATTTTCTCCCAAAAAACTACTATTTTTTTATTTAGGAGGAAAAATAATGTCAAAGAAACTTACACGTTTTGAGAAAGCTAGATTACTTGGATCTAGAGCATTACAATTAGCCATGGGTGCAAAACCCTTAGTAAAAACAGATAAAATTAATCCTGTAGATATTGCAATTCTAGAACTTAAAAAAGATGTGATACCATTAAAAGTTGTAAGAAACAGTGATTGAGGTGAATCTTGTTGAATAGCATTATTGAAGATATTAGAGTTAGAAAAATAATAGACAGTAGGGGCAATCCAACAATTGAAGTTGATGTACTAACTGTAAGTGGTTTTGGACGTGCTGCCGCACCTAGTGGTGCCAGTACTGGTGTCAAAGAAGTTAAGGCGTTTCCTGAGGGAGATATCGATAAAATAATAAGTGATATTGAGGACATACTATCATCAGAATTAATAGGTATGGATGCTGAAGATTCTAGAGAAATAGACGCTGTTTTAAAGGAAATAGATGGCACAAAAGATTTATCATCATTGGGTGGTAACACTATAGTAGCTGTTTCAATGGCTACTGCTAAAGCAGCTGCATCTTCTTATGGATTACCTCTGTACAAATTCTTAGGTGGTAATCTTTCATTTAGATTGCCTTATCCGTTAGGCAACATGATAAATGGAGGAGTGCATGCAGGTAAAAGAACACCAGATATTCAGGAATTTTTGGCATTGCCTAAAGGAGCATCTACATTTAAAGAAGCTGTACTCACAAATTCAAAGGTTCACAAAAGAATTCGAGAATTAATAGATAAGAAAGATAAAACATTCACTGGTGGAAAAGGCGATGAAGGCGGATGGACACCAAATATAACAAGTATGGATGCATTGGAAATATTATCAGAAGCTTGTGAAAATGTTAGTGATGAAACTGGTGTAGAAGTTTCATGTGGATTAGATTTTGCAGCAAGTGAGTTATGGGATCACGAGAGAAAAAAATACATTTATGAAAGAGATGTTTTAGAGAATGATCCTGGAGAACAAATAGACTTTGTTATAGATGTTATAAAATCATTTAATCTTTATTATGTTGAAGATCCATTCCATGAAAATGATTTTGAAAGTTTTGCAGAGTTAACAAAAAAAGTTGGCGACAAATGTATAATTTGTGGCGATGATTTGTTTGTAACGAATAAAAAATATCTAGCAAAAGGTATAAAATATGGAGCTGCAAATGCAATAATTATAAAACCCAACCAAGTTGGAACATTAACAGATACTTATGATACTTTAACACTTGCAAAAGAAAATCAATATATACCTGTAATGTCTCATAGATCTGGAGAAACTACTGATGAAACAATTGCTCATTTGGCTGTTGCATTTTCTTGTCCAATCATTAAAACAGGTGCTATTGGTGGAGAAAGAATAGCCAAACTCAATGAACTTATAAGAATAGAAGAAGAAATTATTGATTCTTCAATGGCAGAATTAGAGAGGTGATAATTTGTCAGAACTACTAATACCGTTGGACAATTATCTAGCAGCTGGTATACATATTGGAACTCAGCAGAAAACTGCAGATATGGAAAGATACATTTATAGAGTTAGATCTGATGGATTATACATCCTAGATGTTAGAAAAACAGATGAAAGAATAAGAATTGCTGCAAAATTTCTTGCAAAATATGAACCACATGATATATTAGCTGTTTCAGTAAGACAATATGGACAACCGGCTGTTAAAAAATTTGGAGAGATAACTGGAGCAAAAGCAATACCTGGAAGATTTATACCAGGAACATTGACGAATCCAAACCTTGATTCATTTGTAGAACCAGAGGTATTAGTTGTAACCGATCCACGTGCTGATTCTCAAGCATTGACAGAATCAAAAGAAATTGGTATACCTACAGTTGCATTTTGTGATAGTGAAAACTTATTAGGTAATGTAGATATTGCAATACCAGCAAATAATAAAGGTAGAAAATCTCTTGCTACTTTATATTGGTTATTAACCCGTGAACTTTTAAAGGAGAGAGGGGTTATTGAAAAGTATGAAGAATTTGACGTGCCTCCAACTGAATTCGAATTTAAACTTTAAAGAAGTGATTATATGAAAAGAAAACCTGCTGTAGCAGGAACATTTTATGAATCAGATCCAAAAGCTCTCAAAAATAGAATAGAATGGTGTTTTAAACATGAATTAGGTCCTGGAGATTTTCCTAAAGTCGGTGGAGATAGAAACATAGTTGGGGTCATTGCCCCCCATGCAGGTTATATTTATTCAGGACCTATTGCAGCCCATGCATATTACAGAATAGTTGAAGATGGATTCCCAGAAACATTCATAATTTTATGTCCAAACCATACAGGTATAGGATCTTCTGTTTCATTGATGGCGGAAGGTGAGTGGGAAACCCCACTAGGTTCTGTTAAAATTGATGAAGAATTTTCTAGCGAATTGTTTAAGAAATCAGAAATAATAGACATCGATGACACAGCACATTCACAAGAACATAGTTGTGAAGTACATATCCCTTTCCTTCAATATTTTAAAAAAGACTTCAAAATAGTTCCAATTTGTATGTGGTTACAAGACTTAGAGACTACAAAAGAGGTTGCACAAGCAATTGTTGGTACAATTAAAAGCTTAAATAAGGACATTGTTTTAATTGCTAGTACAGATTTTACACATTATGAACCCCAGGAAATAGCAGAAAGCACTGACAAAAAAATTATAGATGCTATATTAAAATTGGATGAAAAAGTTATGTACAAAAGAATAAATGATCTTAACGCTACTATGTGTGGTTATGGACCAGTATCAGTTGTTTTAATATCATCAAAAAAGCTTGGAGCAAATAAAGCAAGGCTTTTAAAATATGGAACTAGTGGAGATGTTACAGGAGATCGCTCTTCAGTGGTTGGATATGCATCCATAACAATAGAAAAATAGGTAAGGTAAATATGCATTCGGTTGCTTCTGCACCAAATAAAATAATTTTATTTGGAGAGCATGCTGTAGTTTACAAAAAACCTGCAATTGCAGTAGCTATAAACAAAAGAGCAAAAGTTTCTATAAAAAATACCAAAAAAGATTCAACAATAATTAAATGTAATGATATAGGTCTTCATGCAAATATAAATCCTAAAACTTATAATATTGAATTTTTAGAAGGTAAAAAAGGAATATTAAATTACATTTTAGAAGTA
The DNA here is from genome assembly GCF_055392295.1 of Methanothermus sociabilis. NCBI lineage: Archaea > Methanobacteriati > Methanobacteriota > Methanobacteria > Methanobacteriales > Methanothermaceae > Methanothermus > Methanothermus sociabilis. Next base: position 559,406 of record NZ_AP042467.1, read on the forward strand.
TTAAAATCTCATCATGATAATTCCCCTATAAAAATAGACATATCTTTGGAAGTTCCTTTGGGGATAGGATTGGGATCATCAGCTGCAATTACTGTAGCACTAATAGCTGCACTACATAATTATCATGAAAAAGTCATCGATAAATCTTCGCTGTCAAAAAAAGCTCATGAAATAGAATTAAAAGTTCAGGGTGCAGCAAGTCCTCTTGATACAGCAGTGTCAACATATGGTGGAATGATTTATCTAAAAGATTCAAATATTGAATATATTAAACCAAATATTGAAGGATCTTTTATAGTTGCATATACACCAAAACCAGCAGATACAAAAAAGATGGTATCGCTCGTAAAGAAGAAACTGGAAAAGTATCCAAACATTGTTGGCAATATTATAGATACTATAGGCAATGTAACTAAGACTGCATATGAACTAATAAAAGAAGGAAAATTTGAAAAAATTGGAGAACTAATGAATATAAATCATGGATTGTTGGATTCTATTGGTGTCAGTTCATCTGAATTATCACAGATGGTATACAGCGCAAGAAACGCTGGTGCACTAGGTTCAAAAATAACTGGTGCTGGTGGTAGTGGAAGTATAATTGCATATTGTATAAATAACGAAGATAAAGTGTTAAATACATTAAAAAGTCAGTGGGATGCGTTTAAAACTAAATTCTCAAAAGACGGTGTAATTATACATTAGGTGTTTTCATGATTATTATTAAGATAGGTGGTAGTGTTATCACTGATAAAAATTCAAAATATCCTAAATTAAATAAAAAAAATTTGAAAAGGGTTTGTAAGGAAATTTGTGAAGTTATGCCCTTCCCTTTAATTTTGGTACATGGGGCAGGATCATTTGGCCATCCAATCGTAAAAAAATATGATATTATTGCTAATCCCAATAAAAAAGGTTTTTGTATTGTCCACTATTGGGTAAAAAAGTTAAATCTTTATGTTTGTAGGTATCTACTTAAATATGGTATGGATGTAATATCCATACAACCTTCTTCATGTATTATAGCATCTGATGGGTTTATAGATTATTTTAATGTAAAAATTATTGAGCAATATTTAGAAAAAGAAATTGTTCCTGTGTTATATGGGGATATAGTATTAGATAAATCATTAGAGTTTTCTGTTATTTCTGGAGATCAAATTGTAAGATATTTAGGAGAAAAAATGAAAGCTAATAAAATTATATTGGCTACAGATGTTGATGGTGTATATGATAAGGATCCAAAAAAACATAAAGATGCAAAATTAATAAAAAGGATAAAACCTGAAGATAAAATCAAATTAAAAGATTTTAAAGAAGACGTAACAGGAGGTATGGCAGGCAAAGTTTCAGAACTTTTAAAATTAGCAGAAAAAGGTGTAAAATCTGAGATTGTAAATGCAAAAAAGAAAAACAGATTGAAAAAATTACTACTTGGGAAAAGAGTCCGTAGAACAATAATAGGTTAAAGATTGGAAGAGGGTGTAAAATTGACCTCAAATAGAAAACTAGAGCATTTAATACTTTGCCTATGTCGTGATGTAGAACACAAAAAGAAATCTGGTTTTCAAGACATCGAACTGATACATAGAGCATTGCCAGAGATAAATAAAGATGAGATAGATATTAGTGTAAATTTTCTTGGTAAAAAGTTAGAATCCCCTTTTATGATAACAGGTATAACAGGCGGTCATGAAATATCTTATAAGATAAACAAGGAATTAGCTAAAGCTGCTAAAGCTACTGGGGTAGCATTGGGTTTAGGAAGTCAAAGAGTTGCCATAGAAAATCCAGAGCTGGAATATACATATACAATTGTAAGAGAAGTAGCTGAAGATGCGTTTATTATAGGGAATATTGGGGTTAGTCATGTTAAATATGCAAAAAAAGCTGTTGAAATGGTTGATGCAGATGCCTTAGCAATTCATTTAAATCCATTGCAGGAAGCAATACAGCCAGAGGGCATTACTCACAGCAAGAAAACATTGGAAAAAATAGGAAAAATTGTGAAAGAGCTAGATGTTCCTGTAATAGTAAAAGAAACTGGTGCCGGAATATGTTATGAAGATGCTAAATTGCTAAAAAATAAGGGAGTTGCAGCTATAGATGTTGCAGGTGCTGGTGGAACTAGTTGGTCAGCTGTAGAAGCATATAGATCTAAAAATAGCCATTTAGGGAAACTTTATTGGGATTGGGGTATTCCAACAGCAATAAGTACTGTAGAAGTTCGGGAAGCTGTAGACATACCTGTAATTGCATCAGGTGGTATAAGAACAGGTTTAGATGCAGCAAAAGCTATTGCCCTTGGTGCAGACATAGTAGGCATGGCCTTACCAATAATGAAGAAGGCTTTTTTCGGATATAAAGAAGTGATTTCATTTATTGAAAATTTCAATGAAGAATTAAAAATTGCAATGTATTTAGTTGGTGCAAAAAACATAGAAGAGCTAAAAAAATGTCCATTGGTTATAAGAGGCAAAGTAAGGGAATGGCTACATGAAAGAGGATTCGACACAAAAAAATATGCAAGGAGGTCACTTCATGGACGTTGAAATAATTTCGATAGGAGGCTACGAAGAAGTAGGTAAAAATATGACTGCAGTCAAAGTTGGGAAGGACATAGTAATTTTTGACATGGGCATTCATCTAGATAGAGTACATATTCATGAAGATACTAATCTAGCACGTATGCACAGTCTAGAACTGATAAATAGGGGTGTAATACCTGATGACACAATTATGAGAAACGTGGATGGGAATGTACGTGCAATAGTTTTTACTCATGGCCACTTAGATCATATTGGAGCTGTAACAAAGCTTGCAGAAAAATATAATGCACCTATAATATCAACTCCCTACACATTAGGATTAATAGAAAGGATGTTAAAAAGTGAGAAAAAATTTAATGTACTTAAACGTTTACAAGTTCTAAAAGGCGGGGAAAAGTGTCAGATATCCTCTAATATAATACTGGAATTCATACATGTGACACATAGTATTCCCCATTCAGTTATTGCAGTGTTACACACACCAGTTGGAGCAATAGTTTATGCACTTGACTTTAAATTTGATAATCATCAGATAATATCACCGCCACCGCAATACTCAAGATTGAGAAAACTTGGCAAAGAAAATGTTTTTGCATTAATAGTTGAGTCAACTAGAGTTGGGGAAGTTTGTGAAGTTAAAACACATTCAGAAAGAATTGCAAGATTTGTACTTGAAGACATAATGAAAAATCTTTTAGATGAAAAAGTTGGAATAATAATAACGACATTTTCTTCACATATAGAACGTATTCAAGCAATAGCTGATATTGTGGAGGAGAACAGCAATAGACACATGTTAATCCTTGGAAGATCTATGGAACGTTATTGTAGTATAGCTGAAAATATGGAACTTTTAAAATTACCTGAAAATGCAAGTATATATGGAAATCCAAAAGCAGTGTCACAAGCACTTGCCAGGGCAACCGCTAATAAAGAAGACTATGTACTTATAACCACCGGACACCAGGGGGAACCAGATGCATTGCTTCCTAGAATAGCAAATTCGAAAACACCATACAAAATACAGAAAACAGACAACATTATAATTTCTGCTCCAGTGATTCCACATCCTGTAAATACTGCAAACAGATATCTTATGGAAAAACGTCTTCAAGCAAGAGGAGCAAGGATATTTACAGATGTGCATGTTTCAGGACATGCTGGAAGAGAAGACCATAGAGACCTAATTAGAATGCTAAATCCAATGCATATAATACCAGCTCATGGTGACCTCCAGATGTTATCAGCATATGCAGAACTTGCAGAAGAGGAAGGTTATAATCTTGGTGAAGATATACATCTTCTTCGAAATGGTCAGGCACAAGTTTTTGAAGGAGGACAATAAATGCATTATTTAGAAAAATATTCTAAATTAATTGAAGAGGAAATTAGGAAAAATATATCAGACATTGAACCTACTGAATTATATAAATCATCAGCACATCTAATTGAAGCTGGTGGGAAAAGAATAAGACCATCATTAGTGTTGTTAAGTACAGAATCAGTTGGTGGAAAGATTGAAGATGCATTAAATGCAGCAACTGCTATAGAATTAATACATACATTCTCTCTTATACATGATGATATAATGGATAAAGATGAGGTTAGAAGAGGTAGGGCTACAGTACATGTCATATGGGGAGAACCTCTAGCAATCCTTGCAGGAGATGTTTTATTTTCAAAAGCATTTGAAGTCATGTTAAAAAGTAATATAGATGAAAAAAGATTGGTTAAGGTATTAGATGTCATGACAAAAGCTTGTGTCAATCTTTGTAAAGGGCAGGCATATGATATGTTATTTGAAAAAAATTTTGAAGTTAAAGAAAAAGAATATCTTGAAATGATATATTACAAAACTGCTTCTTTGATAGCAGCATCTACTAAAATTGGTGCTATAATTGGCAATGGATCAAAAGAAGAAATAAATGCTCTTTATAATTATGGAAAATTCCTTGGATTAGCATTTCAAATTCATGATGATTATTTAGATATCGCTGGGGATGAAAAACAATTGGGAAAACCTGTGGGCAGTGATATAGTTGAAGGAAAAATGACATTAATAGCTATAAAAGCATTAAATGAGGCTAATAAAGAAGATAGAGAAAAATTAATTTCAATTTTGCAAAGTGGTGATGAAAAAAAAGTAAAAGATGCAATAGAAATTTTTAAAAAATATAATTCCATAGAATATACACATGAAAAGGCTTTAAAATATGCTAAAAAGGCAAAGGCCAGCATTGAAGTACTTGAAGATTCAAAAGCTAAAGATACGTTGCTTTCCATTGCTGATTTTGTTGTTAAAAGAGAATATTAGGGATGATTATGGTCACAGATCTTAAAAAACTTGCTTATAAATGTGCTTTGAACAACGCTGTAAAACACGGAGGCAAAGCAAAAGAAAGCGCTGTCATTGGCATGATTTTTTCACTTGAACCAAAATTCAGAAAAAATGTTCAGGAAGTGATACAGGCTACAAAGGACGCTGTGAAAAAAGTAAACAAAATGGAAAAAGATGAGCAGATTAAAGAGCTTGAAAGAATTGGAAAAATAAAAAGTAAAAGAAAAGAAAAAAAGGAAGAGTTAGAAGAGTTACCAGAACCTCACAAAAATGTAGTAATGCGTTTTGCACCAAGTCCAAGTGGTCCTCTACATATAGGACATGCAAGGGCTGCAATTCTTAATTATGAATATACAAAAAGATACAATGGAAAATTGATAATTAGAATAGAAGATACAGACCCCAAAAAAGTGTATCCTGATGCTTATGAGATGATACCTGAGGATCTTGAGTGGTTAGGTGTAAAATACGACGAGATTGTTGTACAGAGTGATAGGATACCTATTTACTATGATATAGCAAAAGAGGTTATAAAGAGGAATGGCGGATATATATGTACCTGTGAACCTGAAAAATTCAGAAATCTTCGTGACAAATCAATTCCTTGTCCTTGTCGTAATAATTCAGTTGAAGAAAACTTAGAAAAATGGGAACAAATGTTTGAAATGGATGAAGGTAAGGCTGTTTTAAGAATAAAAACTGATTTAAAGCATAAAAATCCAGCAGTCAGAGAATGGGTAGCTATGAGAATTGTGGATGCTGAACATCCAAGAGTAGGAGATAAATATAGAGTATTTCCAACAATGAATTTTGCTGTAGCTGTAGATGATCACTTAATGGGAATGACTCATGTACTAAGAGGAAAGGATCATTTAGCAAATACAGAAAAACAGAAATATCTTTATAAACACATGGAATGGGAACCACCTGTTTTTATTCATTATGGTAGGGTCATGATTGAGGATTCACAGCTTAGTACAAGTAACATTAGGAAAAAAATAGAAAAAGGTGAATATTCAGGATGGGATGATCCACGGCTTGGTACTTTAAGAGCTCTGAAAAGAAGAGGGATAAAACCTGAAGCATTGAAAAAATTGATACTTGAAATTGGAATTAAAATGGCTGATGTCACAGTGTCTTGGGAAAAAATATATGGATTTAATAGAAACATTGTAGAGAAAGAGGCCAATAGGTACTTCTTTGTTCCTAATCCAAAAAAAGTTAAAATTAAAGGACTTCCAAAAAATTTTGAAGGCAAGGTTGTTAAACGACCTCTACATCCTGATTTTCATGAAAGAGGGTATAGAAAGCTAACAATAAATAAATGTGTATATTTACCAACAGAAGATATTTCTGGCGATGGAATTAACTTCAGACTTATAGATGCTATAAATGTTAAATTTGAGGAAAATGATGTAATATATCATAGCAAAAGCTTAGAAGATGCTCATAAAATAAAAGCAAAAATGATCCAATGGTTACCTTGTGATGAAGTTATTAAAGCCAAAGTTATAATGCCTGATGCATCTGTTGTTAAAGGAGTAGTAGAGAAGAATATTTTGAAAGAGAAAACAAATGATATTGTACAGCTAGAAAGATTTGGATTTGCAAGAATAGATAAAATAGATAAAAATGAAATAACATTATATTATTCCCATAGATAGGGGGAATAAAATTGGCAAAAATCAATGAAAATTATTTATTACTTCCAGAAAATTACATATTTTCAGAAATTGAAGCAAGGATACAAAAATTCAAAAAAGAAAATCCTGATGCAAATATCATAGATTTAGGTATTGGGGATGTTACAAGACCACTACCTAAAGCTGTTATTGAGGCATTTCATCGTGCTGTAGATGAAATGGGAAGACCTGAAACATTTAGAGGATATGGACCTGAACAAGGGTATAAGTTCCTTATTGAAAAAATAATAAAATATGATTATGAGAAAAGAAATATAGAATTGTCAGTAGACGAAGTTTTCATAAGTGATGGTGCAAAGTGTGACATAGCCAACATACAAGAATTATTTGATGTAAATAATCGTGTAGCTGTATTGGACCCAGTATACCCTGTTTATGTTGAAACAAATGTAATGGCAGGACGTGCAGGCAAACCAACTGATGGAAAATATGAAAATATTGTATATTTACCATGTAAAGAAGAAAACAATTTTATACCTCCTCTACCAGATGAAAAAGTAGATCTTATATATTTATGTTATCCTAACAATCCAACAGGTACAGTGCTTACAAAAAAAGAATTAAAAAAATGGGTAGATTATGCACATGAAAATGAGAGTATAATTTTGTATGATGGAGCATATGAAGCATTTATTCAGGAAAAAAACATTCCACATAGTATATATGAGATTGAAGATGCTAAAGAGGTTGCTATAGAATTCAGAAGCTTTTCAAAAACTGCTGGATTTACAGGAGTTAGATGTGCATATTGTGTTGTTCCTCTCCAAGCCAAAGCAAAAGACAATAAAGGTAGAAAACATTCCTTAAACAAATTATGGAGACGTAGACAGGCAGCAAAGTTTAATGGAGTATCATACCCTGTTCAAGTTGCTGCGAGTGCTGTGTATACAAAAAGAGGACAAAGAGAGATTAAAGAGTCTATAGAATATTACTTAAATAATGCGGAAATTATGAGAAAAGCCTTGAAAAAAATTGGTTTAAAGGCTTATGGAGGTGTAAATGCACCTTATATCTGGATAAAAACTCCTAATGGTATGAACTCTTGGGACTTTTTCGATTATTTACTTGAAAACGCACAAATAGTTGGAACGCCGGGTATTGGATTTGGACCCAGTGGTGAAGGATACTTTAGGATAACCGCGTTTAATACAAGAGAAAATACTAAAGAAGCTATGAAAAGATTAGAAGATTTGTAGTTGATGAATATGACGAAGTTAAATCAAGTGTATAGATGTAATGTTTGTGGAAATATTGTAGAGGTTTTGAATCCAGGTGAAGGAAAGTTAGTTTGTTGCGGACAAGAAATGGAGTTATTGCTTGCAAGAAAGACTGATGTAGGTCCTGAAAAACATGTTCCTGTTATAGAGAATTTTGATAACAAAATTAAGGTAAGAGTTGGCAAGGTTCCACATCCAATGGAAAGTAATCATTACATTTTGTGGATAGAACTAATAACACCTAAAAAAAGTTATAGAATATCATTAAACCCTGGTGATAAACCTGAAGCAATATTTCCAAGGCCTAAATCTAAAAAATACATGGTTAGGTGCTATTGTAATATACATGGTTTGTGGCATGACTTAGAAGGAAAGATGAAATTTTGAGGCCTTAAAATGAGAAAAATTTTGCTGTCGCTGTTTTTTATTTTATTAATCTTTATTATTTTCCATGTTTATAGCAATGATCATGATCTAACAAAAATATCAGAGGAAATTAATAACCATCTTAAACAGGGAAATAAATACTATAATAATGCTGTTATAGCTATAAATTCTAATGATACCTATTCTGCCTCTAAAAATTGTGAAAACGCAATATCTGAATATAAAACTGTACAAAACTTAACATTATTGGCCTTATCTGAAGGAAAAAATGATGAAGTTTTTAATAGATATCTTAATTTAGTTCTTAAGGACATAGAAAACAGAATAAATGCTGTAAATGAGTTAAAGTTAGCAATAGAAATGATCAGTAATGGTAAGAATGTAACTGCAAGAGAACATGTAAAGAACGCCAACTATTATATGCTGGTTTCAGAGAATTTAGAAAAAGAACGAGAAAAGATAATGAAACAATATCCTCAAAAATTTATACAAGTTTATTTGTTGGTCTTGATTTAGGTTTATATGTAGCATAGAAGCCATCAGTGTCTGCATATACAGTATGAAATCCAAATTTTTCAGCTTCTTTTATAGTTTCTTTAATATATTTTCTACCCCATGCTGTTATTGCTTCTGCACATTCAATACAATACCATCTAAAATTAGGATATCCATAAACACCATACATTGTGTTGGCTAATCTTTTCAATGCTTCTTGCTGTACATTTAAAATCTTTTTTTCTAGAGGATCTTTTGTTTTTTTCATCTTCTCTTTTATTTCTGCTCTTTCATCCAATATTTCTCCAATAATTGAAGGTATAAAACCTTTAGGCTTTTTTAAAAATTTATGTCCTGATTCTGGTGCAACATAAACATCTTTCTTATCTTCGTTTGTCAATGTATCAGGTGAAACATTTTTAGAAATTATTATACTTGGATATAAACTTTTAAAATCAAATTGTACAAGATCCTCATGTAATCCTTTTTCAGGTTCTTTTACATATCCACCTACAGGCCGTCTTCGTTTTCTTTCTTCAAGTTCAGCTTTTGATGGTTTGTTTGGTACCAATTCATTGCGTTCAAATGCTTTCCTGATTAAAAACCATTCTACTTGTTGTCCCGTTGTCATTCTTGCTATATCAGAAAGAGGCTGACCAACTATCCTTGTTAATTCTAATATTAGAGGTAAAATTTTTTTAGCTATTTTGTATGTAGATTCTGCATCATCAAGAGAATATTTAAATAATTCGTCTCTTTTTTCATCACTATCCCAATACTTCCATAGTTCATCGCCAGGTATTCCTAACTTCTTCTCTTCACCAAACAATTCATAATAAACACGTTCAAGTGTATAGGTATCCAATCTTATATATTGCCGTATTACCCAATAAAGATCAACATGTAATATTCCTTTAATCATTGCTGCAGTTGAAAATCCTCTCCTCACAAACTTTATTTCTGATCCATCAACTCCAAGATCTAATTTAATTCCCAACTTCCTTGCTCTATCTCTTATGTAAGGGAAATCAAAATTATCTGAGTTATAACCAATAATTATATCTGGATTTTCAGACTTTACTATTTCTTTAAACCTTTCTAAAATTTCTTTTTCATTGGAAACTTCTTCAACAAAATTTAGTGTACTTCCTTCACTTGATATTACTTTCTTTACACCAGAATTACCCACAATACTGATCATTATAATTTCATCTTTTTCTGGACGCGGCATGCCTTTTGGATTCCGAACTTCAATATCAAAAGCTAAAATTTTATAATCATGATAAACATCTTTCAATACTTTAGGAGGTTTCTCAAGTTCTATAAAAGTGACATCGCCCCTTTTATATTCTTTACCTTCAGCAATGATTTTTGACATTGGGAATAAATTGTTATCAATAAGATATCGTCTATAAAATGGAATATCATATTCTCTAATTTCCTTTACTTCATTTAATTTTCGTATCTTATCTCTGACTTTAGGAACTTCTTGTGGATGTGAAAAAACAACCTTCAAAACTTTTATTTTTTTACCTAAATCTCTTTTCTCTATAACTTTAATTTCTTCTACATCAAATTTTTCCAATTTTTCTTTACACTTTTCAATGTCTTTTGGTATAACATAGATATATGGCTTAAATGACCTATCTAATGCAATCACAGGTCTCCTATTATTATCTTTACAAAATAAACGTACCACGGGTTTCTTATTTTCCGTCTTATAGTCAGCATCTAATAATATCATTTTATCTCAAATTAAGTTGTTTAAATCATTAAATATTACATCTAAATTGTTACTTGGCAAGTAAATAGCAGCTTTTGCAGAATCAACGCCAATAGTCTTATATCCAAGGTCTTCAATAGGAGTTACTACCATACAAGTATCACATAAAATTTTTCCTCCAGATTTTTCGATAATTTTTGTGTAGCCCATTCTATCTGCCATAATTTTTGTGGACAATGACGTACAAACCCACAAATCACAATTTAATTTTTTATTTGCTACTATTTCAGCAACTTTTTTAATATCCTGAATTGATGAATGAGGACAACCTATACATACAATTTCAGGTTTTTCATTTGTTGTAGATAATTCTTCCTTTGCAGCCTTTAAATCTTTTTTGGTTACAGTAATTTTATCTTCAAATTCATTTTTATCTATAAGAGAATACTCAGGTGTTACTCCTTCGATATGGTAAAGAGCAACAGCTCCAGCAGATGCCAGTGCAGCTCCTAAATTTTTTAAATCATCTACATCTGGTCTATTTAACATTTTAAAATAAGGTATTTTATCATTTATTTCTTTACCTATTAAATATCCTAAAACAGCATAATCAATTCCATTTAATTTTTCTTTTACTTCCACTAATACATTTGGATTTCTATTTTCCTCTAAATGATATCCATATCTTGGTGTTTTTCCACATATAGCAGCTGCTAGTGCACTTGGACCTCCTTCTCTATTTGTTCTAGCACCTAACACTGAATTTGCATATATAACTGCAGAGGATTCTGACCATGCAATATGTGATTTAAAAGTTGGAATATTTCCACAAAAATAGGGAGTACATGTACATGATAAAGTCACGCCCATCTTTTGATAGGCTTTAACTATTTTAATTTGTTTTTTAGCAAAATTAGAAGGTATATTCAATTCTTCCCATCTTTTTAAATCCATGCCAATTGGATTAAGCGTTGTGTAAACACTTGTAGTTGCAGAATTTTTTACCATATCTTCTAAATATTCAAGTCCAGCATCTCCGATAGTCTTATAAGATGCTCCCGAAACTTGCGCTGAAGAAATATTTATCAATCTATCAGCATCATATATATCACCTAATGTAACTAGTATTTCCATACTTATCCTAACAGCCTCTCCAAATTCTCCTTCATACATCTTTTCTTCTTCACGTGTAAGATACATGTTATACACGCCAAATCACTTTTTTTGCTCACCAACAATTTCATCTACAATATTTAAAAAATTATTCATTTCTTTGTATGGTATCATTGCACCTGCAGCAACGTTATGGCCACCTCCATTTCCACCAACACTATCAGAAGCCCGTTTCAATGCCTTACCTAAATTTACACCCTTTTCAACGACAGACATGTTTGTTCTTGCAGAAACCTTTACATGGTTGTTAATTTTGTATAAACCTAAAGTCGGCATTGAATCATCAAGAATTCCTACTGACATTGCAATACTTACCAATGTTCCTATAATTGGCTTTATAGATTTATCTTCTGTGTAAACGTATTGTATATTCTTCATTTTTTTACTATTTTCTCTTTTTAACCACTTTAATCCCTTTATTATTTTTTCATTATATTTTTTGAGGATCTTTGTGGCTTTTTCAATGTCTTCATTTTTATTTTTGAGACATATGCTGAGTGCCAAGCCATACTCCTTGCTTTTACCACATGCGTCCAAAATTTCTGAAAAATATCTAAGGTCTTTAAGTTGACCAAATCCAGGATCTAAATAAATTTTTCCATAGATATCTGGATTTATTTTACATAAGGATTCTTTAAGTTTTTCTTTTTCTTCTTTGTCCAATTCGTTATACCTTGCTTTGGGATTTATCCCTATTTTTTCTAAAAATTTTTTTGCAGAATCAAAATCTCCAGTTATTCCGGTAAGTGGTGGATAAAAAGTAAATGCAAGTGCTCTATACAAATATTCATCTTTATGTAATATCCTAATATCTTCCTTCACTTTAATCTCGCCTTTTTTCAAACCTTCATCTAATATTATTTTATTTACACCCAAAAATCCATTTTCACATTGCATGTCACCTATAGCACCTACTAAAGCCATGCTAGCTAAATGTTCTATTTCAAAATTTTTCATAATTAGATATGCAGTACCTGAAGCGCTCAACTCTTGTGTACCATCAATATTAAAAAGATGTGGGTTCACATGAACAATGTTACCATTTCCTTCAATATCGTTTATTTCTCCAGTTATCTGATGGTGATCAGCAACAATTACATCTCCTTTTAAATTTTTTGATAATATTTCTATCTCAGAACTTCCCATGTCACAGAAAAAGAATACTTTATATTTTTCTCTTGCTAATTTTTTTATAAATTCTTCATGAAGTCTAGAAATTATAGATACATGAAATTGTCCATCATTTTCAGATATGGCACGAGCTACCAATCCTGCAGATGATAAACCATCAGAATCATTATGTGATATTATACGCACAATATTTTCATTGTCCAAATGTTCTTTAAGAATTTTAAATCCTTCATCTGCCTTATTTAACAAGGACTGCAGCTTTTTCTGGGTCATACTTCCATCCTTCTGGAAGAACACCTTTCCTCTTGTAATATTTTACTAGACGCCTGATCTTTGACTCTATTAATTGCAATCCTCTCTTACTATGTAGATCTTTTGGATGTTCTTTTAGGTGTTCACGTAATCTAACTGCTCTACGAATTAAATTCATTAAATCCTCAGGATATTCTGGCTTTAAGCCATGTTTTTCAAGTATTTGTGTAATTTTAAGTCCAATGACATCCTTTACTTTTGGAATTCCATATTGATCTCTTAATATTATACCTATTTTGCTTGGTGGATGGCCTTCTTTGTATAATTTCACCACTAATTCTTCTATTTCTTCTTTTGAATAATCTACCCAGTCAGGTTTTCTTCCTCTCATTTGATCACCTTCTGTTGTTTTTTGAACCATGATACAAATTTTCTAAAGGATTTGCCTCTATGTGATATTCTGTTTTTTTCTTCAGGATCCAATTCTCCAAATGTTTTTTTGTATCCTTCAGGATAGAAAATGGGATCAAATGCAAAACCCTTATCACCAATCTCCTCTGTAGATATATTACCTTTAACTACTCCTACAAAAATTTTAGGTTTTGAACCTGGTTCACAATAACCTACAACAGATTTAAATTCAGCTTGTCTATCCTCTATGTTTTCCATTAATTTAAGTATACCTTTATTTCCTATTGTTTTTTGTACATAGGAAGAATAAGGCCCTGGAAATCCATTTAAGGCCTTAATAAATAATCCTGCATCCTCAACAATTACAGGGTGATTGAGTTTTTCCGCTAATTTTTTTGCTGCATGAGAAGCCACTTCTTCTAATGATCCTTGGATCTCATAATATTTAACATTTCTATGCTCCATCTCTATATTATTTTCCTCAAATATTTTCCTTGCCTCAGATACTTTGTGTAAATTACTAGTTATAAATATTACCTTTTTCATGTCTTTCCCTCATAACTTTTTAAGAATTATGTATAACGTCGTCTTGCTTCTATTTCTTTTATTTTTTCCATAATTTCTTTTTCTCCAGTCACTTCAATATATGCTTTCATAATGTTTTTAAAGCACTTATCTGATATATTAAAATTAGTATTTTCTAATGATTTTTTTAGAACTAAAAGATCTACTCCTTTATCTTCAATTTCATTTGAAAATTGTCCAAGGCCAAAATCTATAAAAACTAATTTTCCATCCCTTAAAATAATATTTGAGGTTGTGAGATCTCCGTGAATAATTCCTCCATTGTGGAGTTTCCCAATGCATTTCCCTAATTTTTTACAGATTTTTATACATTCTTTGTAATTTATACTGTGAAATACGTCCTTAAGTGCTTTTCCTTTTATGTATTCCATCACAATAGTTTTCTTTTTTAAATTTATATCTAGAAGTAGAGGTGTCAACACGCCTTGTTTCTTTGCTTCATGTATTAATTTTGCTTCTCTTTTCACTCTACTTTTTCTAAGTATTTCATCTATTTCTTTTATCCTATATTTTTTTGGAATTCTCTCTTTAACAATTGTATCATAATCATTCCATTTAGATTTATAAATATTTGCTTCTGCTCCTTTTGCAGTTATATTTCCAGGAGGTTTAAGTCTACTACCTAAAGATTTCATCCATGGAACATCAACTTCATCAGTTCTATATCGTTGAATTACAGTTGTATTCTCAATGTCATCTCCACCATGATATTTATACATCAGCTGTCCTAACCATGCTATCATTGCTCCATTATCGCCACAATATTTAGCAGGAGGTACATAAAATTCTGCTCCATGTTCATCACACATAATAGACAACATTTCCTGTAATCTTTTATTGACAGCTACTCCTCCACAAAGTAAAACTTCATCTTTTTTTGTATGTTCTAATGCCCTCTCAGTTACTTCTGTTAACATTGAAAAAGCAGTTTCTTGAAGACTGTAACATAAATCCTCTAGTGATGCTCCTTTTTCATATTTTCTTATGGTAGCTGTTAATAATCCAGAAAAAGATAAATCCATTCCTTTCACTGTATATGGAAGTTGAATATATTTGGATGATTTTTTAGCCAGTTTCTCTACAATTGGTCCACCAGGGTGTCCTAATCCAACTTCCCTACAAAATTGATCTAAAAGATTCCCAACAGCTATATCTAATGTTTCTCCTAAAACACGATATCTTCCTTCTTCAAAGGATATTATTTGTGTGTTACCACCACTTACATAAAGTGAAACAGGGTCTTCAGCACTTGTTGTTAAACGTCCAATTTCTATATGTGCTATACAGTGATTAACACCAACAATTGGTACTTTAAGACCTAAAGCTAATGTTCTAGCAGCTGTAGCTACAGATCTTAAAGCAGGACCTAATCCAGGTCCTTTTGAAAATGATACAAGATCAATATCATGTATATCTATTTTTGCTTCATTTAATGCTTTTTTTATTAATTTAGGAATAGTTTTAGCATGATGTTCAGCAGCTTCTCTTGGATGAATTCCCCCAGCTTGTGGAATCAAAGCCTCACCAACAGATGCTAATATGTTTCCATTGTTATCTACAATTCCTACTCCTGTTTTTTCAGCTGTACCTTCAATACCTAGTGACAACATTTATATATCCCCAGTTTTTTATCTGATATTATGGATTTTTTAGACTTAATACATTACTACAATAATTATCTATTCAATATAATTAATCATAAATTAGATAATCCATATTTTGACGTCATAATGCCTACAATTACCAATTTTGGAGCCCCTAGTGTTTTATGTTTATTTTTTATAGTAATGTTTTTCCTTAGCAATAAGAAAGATAAAAAAATAGCTTTACTTTCTGTTTTAAGCATAATTATTGCGGAAAGCATCGTCACAATTTTAAAATATACTGTCAACGAACCTAGACCATTCCTTGTGATTCCAAACGTAGATCTTTTGGTTGTAGAAAAAGGTTATTCTTTTCCATCAGGCCACTCTGCAGCTGCATTTGCAGTAGCAATGATACTTGGAAATAAATATTATATTAAATTAAAAGGGAGAAACATTTCAATGTGTTTAACACTGTTTTATGCAATCTTGATAGCATTTTCAAGAATTTATATAGGAGTTCATTATCCTATAGACGTGGTTGGTGGAGGAATTGTAGGAATTTTCTCTGCATATGTTATTTTAAAATTTGAAAATAACATTTACATGATTTTGAAAAAATTAATCAACTCTATACCTTAAAATAGCAGCTATACCTCCAAAAGCCTGCATTAGTTGTTTACCTTCATCGGTATCTGTAGATACAAATATTATCTCAGCTCCAGTATTTTCTGCAAGATCCATTAATTTTTTAACAAATTTTTCATTTTTTGACCCAAATTCTTCAGAAATTAGAAGAGTTTCTACAGCACCCATTTCTAAACATTTTAATATTTCATTCTTACCATATGCCGCAAGTCCTTCATCTTTTACTAACTCATTTAAAAATTTTTGCACAGCTTTTTTCTCCTGAACAATACTAATTTCAGAGAGAGTATCTGTAGCTTTATTTACAAGTTCTTTCAATCCAAATTCTCCTGTATATGATATATCAAAAGTACCAATTATCTTTTCTTTGAGTTCATAATGCAGATAATCTCCCTTTGCAAAATCTTCTTTTGTTGGGCCAGGACCACCTATTAATATACCTTTCAATTCATCTTTCATAGGTAAAAATAATTCATTCATGTGTTCACCGATCCTTTTTAAAAATTCATGTGCTGCCCACTCTATTATCCTGTCAAATCGTCTTTGTGACTGTCCTCCTGCTTTATGTTTCCCAGGGACACCACTAGTTAATACCTTAAGTACTTCAATTCTTTTACCTTTAAGTAATCCAATAGTAGCTTCTCTACGATCTATAACAGCCAACCCATATACGTCCTTTTCTTCTAACATTTCCTTTAAAGGTTCTAAATAAAATTTAGAATTGCAATGATATACATATGATGTTATTGGCTCTGGTGGCTCAAGAACATAAGTTTCCATTTTTTCTGTACCAGGTCCACCTTTAGGAATCATCCCTGTAAATATAACAAGTCCATTTTTTGGAGGTTTATCAAAAAGTTTCAGTCTTTGCATTATCACCTCTATTCCTGACTGCACGTTTTTTCTTGTTTGTTTACTTTTTATATTAGCACTTTGGCTCAATTCTTCACGCATATGTTTCATAACATCGCTAATTTGTCTGTCAGGTGGTATATATACAGATATTAATTCTGTACCTCTACCTTTTTTCTTGGATAATTTCTCTATAGTTCTTTTAAGTTCATATCTGTCCCTAGATGATTTGCTGTCCACAATTTTCCTCCTAGTTTTTTATAATATTGAATTTTTGATTTTGCCTTTATAACTTTTTTCGAAACAAAACATAAAAAATTTAAAAAACATTGTCGAAATAAACCATTGTATAAAAAATGTTGAGGTGAAGAAATGTTGTGGAGAGGAATACTATACATAATATTGGGGATTTTATTTTTAATGTCTCCAATTGGCGGTGTTAAACTTTTAAGTATATGTACGGGACTAATACTTCTATTAATTGGTATACGACTGATTTTAACAGCAAAAGGCTTATTACCATTGAGAATATATCATCTAATTTTGGGAGTTATTTTAGTGATAGTCAGTGTCTTATTAATATTCCAAATTATTCCTATTAGCATATTCCTGACAGCAGGATTGTACATTGCAGGCATCTTAGTGATTATTGCCGGAATATTCATGTTTACATTAAATCTCAGGAATATTGGTGTTCTATCTCTGCTAATAGGAGTTCTCTATATAATAACCGGAACTTTATTATTAAATCCATTCTACCTTGGAACAATAATTGGACTAATATTTTTAATACATGGAATTATTCTATTAAGGACATTGTAGATTTAAGCGATTCAATGTTTACTAAGCATCATATATATCCAGACTGCAATGAAAGCTAGAAGTGCTAAATACATTACCATCCTTGTTTTTTTAATTCTTTCGTGATTTTCGATTAATATTCTTTCACATTCAGGAGAACAAGTTCTCTTGTCAAGTGGTATAGGTTTACCACAAACAGGACAATGTTTATGTGGCTCTACCAATTTAAACACCTCACTTTGGAATGACTGTTGTACCTACTTCACCTTTAAGGACCCTTAAAAGATTTTGTGGGTCTTTTCCATTTGCAATTTTTAATTTTATTTTTGACCTACTAACAACATCTAACGCGGTTCTATCAAAAAATTCATAAGTACCTGCCATAGATTTGTTATCTAAAACCTCTAACATTTTACTTATAGTTACTTTACTATAAAATTTCGCATCCTTATATTTTTTTGGGTCTTTATCATAAAAACCATCTACAGATGTTAAGTTAATTAAGATATCTGCATCCACAAACTCTGCCAATATCGCTCCAACAGCGTCTGTACTATGTGCAGGTTCTGTTCCTCCCATTATAACTATTTTCTTGCTTTCAGAAAATTTCAAAGCCTCTTGAAAATTTTTAGCTATTTCTGGATATGCACTGTCTCCCAAGGCTATTTTTAATAATTTTGCATTAAGTCTAGTTACATCAATTCCAATATCATCACACTGTGCTTCATTAGCTCCTAAAGATCTTGCTAAGGCTATATATTCTCTTGCAGGTTTTCCACCACCAATAACTATCCATATTTTGTGATCTTTACTTAAATCTCTCAGTATTTTTGCATATTCTCTGAATTTTTTGGGATTAGAATCTTCCATAAGTACTGATCCACCGATGATGATAACGATCTTCATATTACCACCTTGCTACAAATAAATCTGTAACATTTATATCAAAGCACTTTATATAAAAAGACATAAGTTTTAGGTGAAAACTATGGAAGAAGATGACCTTTTCGATTTCGAGGAAGAGAGTAGAAGGTTCACCGAAATTGTAAATGAAATTCGAGAACGGCGTATTAAAGCCGAAAGAAGGCGCAAATTTATTAGAATATTTTTCCCCATCCTTGTTGTTATGGGGATGTCCATAGCTATCTTATTTTTACTCTTATAAAAATAATTTTATTAAACTAGTTTAGATTATTAATTTGTCAGTCAAATTTATTTTACTAGCTTAATGTGGAGGATATAATGATAGAGGATAAAATAAAACTACTTAGAAAAGCTGCACAGGTATCTACAACAGAAAGTGCAGAAAATGTATGGTGTGTCATAGTAGGAAACAAAGAAGTAATAGACACAATAGTTTATGAAGTAATGTCATTAAAAGAGAATGTCAAAATATTATTAAAAAGAAAGATGAAATTAAATGAATTATTCATAACTCGAAAATTTAATTTAATGGTGCTATATGGTGAAGAATCACAAATACGTGAATTAAGTTTAATATGTAAAGAAATAGGAGGTTTAGCATTAAAAATTGCGCCATATCATGTTAAAAACAATTCCAATTTGGTACTTATTGTGGGCTTACTACCTCATGTAAAAAAATATATTGGTAAATTAGAAGATAAAAATATAAAATTTTCAATAATCTTAAGAGAAGAAACAAGTAGTTTTATAGACACTGACGTCAGATTACTAAAATATTTGCCAAACTTTGTTAAAGATATATTGGATCCACTTTTTAAAGTTACTGATGTCCTAGTATCTACAATTTTACTATCAATAGATAAAAAAGATTTTGAAAAAATAGATAAAATAAAAAGCAAAGATGTGTTCGTCTTGAAATTCAGAGAAATAATGGGAGAGAAATAAAATGTTTTTTAAAAAAGAGAGCGAAAAAAAAGAGAATAAAGAAAAAGTGACAAGAAAAAAAGTCTCAAACGTAAAATCTTTAGGAATTGACCTAGGTACCTTAAATACGGTTGTAGCAGTTCCAGCAGGAGATAAATTTGAAATATATGAAATACCATCTGTAGTAGCTGTAAAAAAAGAAGATCCATCACATGTATTAGCTGTTGGAGAAGAAGCCAAATTAATGCTTGGAAGAACTCCTGAAGATATAATAGCTGTAAGACCATTGAGAAGAGGAGTAATAGAGAGCATTTCACAAGCTAAGGCCTTACTCATTCATGCGGTGAAAAAAGGTTCAAAGAACGATGTTTCTTCTGTTGAAAGAATAGTAGTTGGTGTTCCTGGAGATGTCTCAGAAGTAGAAAGAAAAGCTGTAGAAGAGATTAGCAAGGAAATCGGAATAAAAAATGTTATAACTATAAGTGAAGCATTGGCAGCTGCAATCGGTGAAGGTTTACCTATTGCAGATGCATCTGGTACAATGATTATTGATTTGGGTGCAGGATCCAGTGACGTCGCTGTTATATCACTTGGAGGAATTACAGATATTGAAACTTTCAGATATGGTGGAGACAATATCGATGAAAATTTAGTTAGGCTTGTAAAAGAAAAATATGATGTAGAAATAGGATTACATGAAGCAGAAAAATGTAAGATCAAAGTGGGAATGGTTAAATGCAACAAAGAATTAGAAAATAAAAAAATTAAAATAATTGGAAAATGTTCAAAAACAAATAAACCAAAAGAAATAACTGTGGATTCTAAGATGGTAGCAGAAGCTGCTGAGCCATTAATGAAAAAACTTATAAATGCATTATCTGACATCTTAGAAAGATTGTCTCCAGAATTAATTTCCGGTGTTTATAAAAGATCTGTTGTAGTTGGAGGAGTCTCACAGATAAGGGGGTTAAAGGAAAGAATATACGAGGAAGTAGGAATTCCTGTAAAAATCTCTAATGATCCATTGAAAGTTGTAGCTAAAGGGGCAGCCATAGTAGCTGCAGAACCTAGGGCATTAGAGCCAGAAATAAGATTGAAGGCTATGAAATGAGCATACTTGGGATAGATGAAGCAGGTAGAGGTCCAGTTTTAGGCCCATTAATAGTTTGTGGTGTTTTGGTTGACGATGAAAATAAACTAAAAAAATTAAATGTAAGGGATTCTAAATTATTAAGTCCTAGAAGGAGAAAAATTTTAGCAAAAGAAATAAAAAAGGTGTCAAAGTGCTTTATAGTAAAAATACAAGCATATGAAATTGATAAATTGAGAATTGCAGGTATTAGTTTAAATGAAATTGAAAGGATAGCTATGAGCAAAATTATTAAAAATGCAAAGCCAAAGAAAGTAATAGTGGATTCAATAGACATTAAACCTAAAAGATTAAAGAAAAAACTACAGAAAGAAAACATTGAAGTTATTGTAGAACATAAAGCAGATGAAAAATATCCAGTAGTTTCAGCGGCTTCAATAGTTGCAAAAGTTGAAAGAGATTCTGAAATAGAAAAATTGAAAAAAAGATACAATTGTGATCTGGGTTCAGGTTATCCTAATGATCCAAAAACTATAAAATTCTTAAAAAAATTTAAAAGGAGTGAACTACCTGATTTTGTTAGGAAAACATGGAATACAGTGGAAAAATTATGTAAATAAGCATGAACATCAAAGAATTTGAAAATAAAGAAGAAAAAGTGTTTCTTATAAGGAATATAATAGAAGTTAGGATTCCAAAGAAAAGCTATCTTAAACTTATAAAAAAATATCCAAAAGAATACATAATTTCCTTTTCTAAAGAAAAAAAGATTTTTCATAGCATCACACATAGACCTCTCTACTATATAACAAAGGAAAGTGGAATACCTCTACTTGGATATAATGCATTTGGATTGATAGACAGAGGAACAAATTTAATACAAGTTAGGCCAATAACTGGATGTAATTTAAATTGTATATTTTGTAGTGTTGATGAAGGAAGGTTTAGCAGGAGCAGATTTGTGGATTATATTGTAGACGTTGATTATTTAGTTGAGGAATTTGAGAAAATATCTAAATTTAAAGGAAAAAATTTAGAAGCACATATAGATGGGCAAGGAGAACCATCCTTATATCCCTACTTAGTTGAATTAATAGAAGGTTTAAATGATTTAAAGGAAGTAAGCATTATTTCTATGCAAAGTAATGGTATTCCATTAAATAAAAAAATAATAGATAGACTAGAAGGAAAGTTAGATAGAATAAATTTATCTATTAGTGCATTAGATCAAAAAATAGCAAATAAGCTTCATGGTGTTAAATATCCGCTGAAAAAGATCCTGGAACTTGCGGAATATATAGCTAATTCTAAAATAGATTTATTAATAGCTCCAGTATGGGTTCCTAATTATAATGATGAAGAAATTACAAAAATAATAGAATTTGCTTTAGATTTAGGCGCTGGTAAAAGATTTCCACCATTAGGAATACAAAAATATATACCTCACAAACATGGTAGGAGACCAAAAACAACTGTAATGACTTTTAAAGAATTTTATGCAAAACTAAAGGAACTTGAGAAAAAATATGATGTAAATTTAATACTTAAACCAGAATATTTTGGAACTGAAAAAAGAAAAAGAATTCCAAAGCCAATAAGAAAAGGAGAAAGTTATAATGCTAAAATAGTCTTACCTGGAAGATTAAAGGATGAAAAACTATGTATTGTCAAGAACAGATTAGTTTCTATAAGAAGTAATAAAAGAATTGGAAGTTTTGCAAAAATTAAAATAATTAGAGATAAAGATGGTATATTTTTTGGAAAAGAAATTTAATATGATAAAATTTTTTAATTTTGACGGAGTTTTTCTGAAATTTTTATAAAATTCTGGTAAAAATATTATACAAAAATTATATTATAATTTAAAATTTCTGTTTATTTTTTATTTTACTTTTTCTATTCTATATTCTTGCTAAGTAGATCACAACAGCTAGCAATGTTTACTGCAGTAAAGGAAACCGATAAATTTAAATATTAGGACAAGTTGATGTGATAGTGGAGGTGATAACGTGGGTGAGTTACCAATTGCCCCAATCGGAAGAATCATAAAAAACGCTGGTGCTGAAAGAGTTAGTGACGATGCAAGAATTGCATTAGCAAAAGTTTTAGAAGAAATGGGCGAAGAAATAGCTTCAGAAGCTGTGAAATTAGCAAAACATGCGGGAAGAAAAACAATAAAGGCAGAAGACATTGAATTAGCTCGAAAAATGTTCAAATAATTTCTTTTTCCTTTTTAATTTTTTGGTGATAAATTGAGCAGGCTTGCAATACTAGATAAAGACAGGTGCCAACCAAAAAAATGTGGATATTTATGTCTAGAATATTGTCCTGGAGTTAGAATGGGTGAAGATACTATTGTAATCCATAAAAAAACAAAAAAACCTATTATTTCTGAAAAATTATGTTCTGGTTGTGGAATATGTGTAAAGAAGTGTCCATTTGACGCCATCAATATTATTAATTTACCTGAAGCTTTGGGTGACCCTGTATATAGATATGGAGAAAACATGTTTGAATTATTTGGATTACCTATTGTCACCGAAAAAGAAGTTGTTGGATTATTAGGTCCAAATGGAATTGGGAAATCTACGATACTTCGTATATTAAGTGGTGAACTTAAACCAAATCTTGGTAATTATCAAAATCCTCCAAGCTGGGAAGAAATATTTGAATTTTTTAGAGGGTCTCAGTTACAAGATTATTTTAAAAAATTAGCAAATAAAGAAATAAGAGTAGCACATAAACCACAAGCTGTAGATTTACTACCAAAATATGTGAAAGGAAATGTAAAGGATTTATTAGAAAAAACAGACGAATTAAATAAACTGGATGAAATCTCAGATCTTCTTAATTTAGAAATATCTCTGAAAAAAGATATTAAGGAATTGTCTGGTGGAGAATTACAAAGAGTAGCAATTGCAGCTACATTGTTAAAGGATGTTGATTTTTATTATTTTGATGAACCAAGTTCATGGTTAGATATATACCAAAGATTAAACATGGCAAAGGTTATAAGAAGATATGCTGAGAAATTTAAAAAATCTATATTGGTTGTTGAGCATGATTTATCAGTTTTAGATACAATTTCTGATTATATACATGTATTGTATGGTGAACCGAATGCATATGGAGTTGTATCAAATAAAAAAAGTGTAAGAGTTGGAATAAATGAATATCTTAAAGGATTTTTAAGAGATGAAAATGTAAGGTTTAGAAGGGAAGAGTTGAAATTCCATGTATCTAGAACAATTGAAACAACAAAAAAAGGAACAATAATCAAGTATCCATCATTTGTAAAATGTTATAATGGATTTAAACTATATGTGGATTCAGGAGAATTATATGAAAATGAAGTTGTAACTGCTTTTGGTCCAAATAGTATTGGTAAAACAACTTTTGCTAAAATATTAGCTGGGGTTGAAAAACCTGATAAAGGTAAAATTGAAGAAAATATAAACATAGCATATAAACCTCAATATATTTCTATAGAATTTGATGGTACTGTAGAAGAATTTTTACATAAAAATGTAACATATTATGGAACAACAGCATTTAGAACAGAAATATTAAAGCCATTCAAACTGGAAAATTTACTTCATAGAGAGGTTAGTACATTAAGTGGTGGAGAATTACAAAGGTTGATGATAGCAACTGTTTTAGCGGAGGATGCAGATCTTTATGTACTTGATGAACCTACAGCATTTTTAGATGTTGAAGAGAGATTAAGTGTTGCAAAATCAATTAGAAAAATTGTTGAAAATAAACATGCTGCAGCAATTGTAATTGATCATGATATTCTATTCCTTGATTATATTGCTGATAGAGCAATGGTTTTTTATGGAAAACCAGGTGTAGAAGGTCATGCTACTAAACCAATGTCCCTGAGAAATGCAATGAACAAATTTTTATCACAAGTTAATATCACATTTAGACGAGATAAGGAAACTAAAAGGCCAAGAGCTAACAAACCAGACAGTTACTTAGATAGAAAACAAAGAGAAGTTGGTGAATATTACTACTATGATACATGAGTCATCAAATACTAAATTAAGATAAGAAAAAGGTTTTTCAGTTCACCTCCTTTTCATCATGAAATCAGTGTGGAGTCTCATCATTCAAAATTATATTTTTTCTATACAAAAAATTAAATCTTTCTCTTTATCAACTATCCAATAATTTGAAATATTTTTCTTTACGTTGCCTATACATTCATTAATTATTTTGAGAACTCCGTTTACATCTTCTTCTCTCAAGTAAGGCTCAGACAGACTCACCTGACGTGTTTCAATTTTGTATTTGTCTTTATCCTTATACACCACTATAAAATGATATTGATTTAAAAATTTTTTAACATAAACAAATTTTTTTCCTTCTTTTAAATCTTTTAAAATTTTTTCTGCAGTTGATTTCACACCTCGTGTCAAATTTTCACCTACTGCTTCTAGAACTTAATTTTTTCATTCCCGAAACAAATTTTTCTGCAAATTTCATTACTTGTTCTTTTGGAATAGAAAAACTTACTCTAACATATTTTTCGCCATGTAACCTGCTTGTGTATGTTCCTTCTCTTATGAAAATATTATGTTTAAGTAAATAGTTAGCTATATCTGAAGGCCTAACACCTGTTTTGTGGATATCTACTACTAACATATTAGCATTAGAAGGGTATACTGGTATAAAGGCTCCATCAATTTCATCCACAGCATCTTTTATTATTTTTTGATTTTTTCTTGTGCGTCTTTTAACCTTGTCAACCCACTTATTTTTATGTTTTAATGCTGCAATAGCTCCTCTTTGAGCTAAAACATTTGTACCTAAATCATTAATTATTGATGAACGAACAGATTCCATAAACTCTGCAGGAACTATTAAGGATCCAACCCTTAGTCCAGCAAGGCCACAAATTTTTGAAAAACTATATACTGTAAAAGAACGTTCTGGAGCATATTTAGCTACAAGATAATGTTTTTCGGCAAAATCCCGATATGTAATATCATGCAAAAGATATATATCGTATTCTTCAGCTATTTCAGCAAAAGCTTTTATTTCAGATTTAGTATAACATGATCCTAATGGATTTAAAGGATCTATAAGTGATATTAATTTTGTATTTTTAGTTATATTTTCATTCACTAAATCAGGTGTTAATTTATAATTACAGTCTTCATTGTAAATTGACACTGAAATTACTCTTCCAAATCTTCTTGCAAAATTATCTATGATAAGATAACCCGGATCAGATGTTATTATTTCATCTTCAGAATCTAATAAAGTCTGCATTGTGATGTAAAGTGATTCCGTGCCACCAGCAGTTATCAAATTATCAAATTCACCATTGTTTAATTTTAAATCTTCTAAAACCAATCTTTTAAGTTCTTTAAATCCTTCAGGAGGAGGATATTTACAATATTCATGATTGAGTATTGAATCTATTATTGCATTTATGATCCTCTCATCATGATTTAAATGATTTGTATTCTGACCCATCCATATCATTTCTTTTTTATGGAAGATATAATCAAAAAATTCATTTGAAGGTTTAAGTCCTTCCGATAATGTCTTCATATTTAAAAATTCGGGGAAAACCATATTAATCACGATCCTCTTTATTTCGATAACCCATTTTCAACAATTTTAAACCTAACTTTTAAACCTTCTTTTTTATTTTTATGTCTTTTAAGTATTGCATATCTTTCACCACTTGACGACCCCATCTTTAATTCTACTATAATTTTACTCCAATATTTTAATGTTGTTCCTCCGACTGGTTCTATATTAGAACCATCCTCGTCAAACAAAGAATATATATGGTTCGTTATTACCACTGCCAAATTATATTTTCTGGCAATTCTAAGTAATAAAGCCATTTGTTTTCCTAACTCAACATTTAATTTGGAGGAATTTCCTTCTTTTAATCTGTAAAGTGCTACTGCAGAATCTAAGATTATTGCGTCAAATTTTTTGCCTTCTTTTTTTAATAATGAGTTTATTTTTTGTATGACAATTCCCTGTTCATAAAAGGATGATGGCTCATAAATTAATATATTGGGAGCTACCTTGTTAAAGTTATCTCCTGCAATTTGTTTCACCCTTTCTATAGATAATCCGCCTTCAGTGTCTATAAATATTACTTTTTTACCTCTTTTTGCAACTTCTACTGCTAATTTTATTGCAATATTTGTTTTTCCAGAACCTGGTGGACCATAAAATTGTGTAATAGTTCCTTTTTCTACTCCTCCACCTAATATTTCATCTATAGGTGAATTTGTAGGTATTTTCTCTGTTTCTGCTATTTCAGAAAGTGGCTTCATGTTTCTCAACTTCAATGCTTTACATCCCTAGAAAATCTTTAAGATAAAAGAAATATAAAAAAATTTTGTGATGAAAGCATTAAAATATCCAACTGTTAGAGAAGCACTCCTTTATAAAAATACAGATTCTGAATCTGTAATGTGTGAATTATGTAATAGAAAATGTATTATTCGTGATGGTCAAATGGGATTTTGTAAAACTAGAATCAATAGAGAAGGAAAATTATACACTTTAGTGTATGGAGATATTAATGCATTAAGTAGTAGGCCAATAGAGATAAAACCATTTTTTCATTTTTATCCTGGCTCAACATCACTAACATTCTCTACATGGTCGTGTAATTTCACATGTCCATGGTGTCAAAATTATCATCTTTCAAAGAAAGCACCAAATCCTAAAAAAGCAAATTACATATCTCCAGAAAATATTGTGGACCTTGCTTTAAAAATGGGAGATGAAGGTGTCTGCGTTAGTTTTACAGAGCCAACATTACTATTTGAATATAGTTTAGACGTATTTAAGCTTGCAAAAAAGCATGGTTTATATACTTCCTATGTATCAAATGGGTATATTACTGAGAAAGCGTTGGTTCTATTAAAGAATGCAGGAATGGATGCAATAAATATAGATATAAAAGGAGATTCTAAGACATATAAGAAATATTGTGGAAACATTAAAGCTAAATTTGTGTGGAATACTGCAAAAAAAGCTTTAGATATGGGTATTCATGTTGAAATTGTAAATCTCATAGTTACTGGAGTGAATGATAATTTAAAAACAATAAAAAACATAGTGAAATTACATTTAAAAAATTTAGGACCTGAAGTACCAATCCACTTTACTAGATATTTCCCTGCTTTTAAATTTAACGAACCACCAACTAAAATTGAAGTACTTGAAAAAGCATATGAAATTGCAAAAGATTTTGGTATTTTATATCCATATCTAGGAAATGTACCAGGGCATAAATTTGAAAATACTTATTGTCCAAAATGTGGTGAATTATTAATAAAAAGAAGAAACTTTAAAATCCTTAGATGGAAATTAAAGAATTTTAAATGTCCTAAATGTAAATTCCCAATAAAAATAACAGGAGAGTATGTTGCCAAATGAATGGTGTGGAAGCATTGAATAAAATATGTAAAAAAATACTGAAAATTAGGAAAGGACAGAGGAAAGATATAGGACCAGGTATAATTAGAAATATGGAAGATTTCCATTTTAATTACTTAATTGATAGGCTTAAACTGGAAATAGAAATAGTAAAGAAATATTCCCCGAAAGTCAGGCCTGCAATAGATCCTGTGGTTTCAACTGAGTTAGGTATATATAGAGGGTATGACGTGGAAGTTGGAAAACTTTTAGGATACCCTATTTGTTGTATAAAAAGTTTTCTGGGAGGTAGGATAAGTATAGATGAAAATCATTTAAAAGAAATTTCAGAACTTAAAGTACCTAAAAATGCTTATGCAATTATCATGCCTTCTGGATTTATCCCATGTAGCTTAAAATGTAAAAAAGCTTGGAAAAGGAGACTAATAAATTTTGTGACAAAAAAAGAATATGAAAATATACTTAAACTAGAAAAAGAATTAATTACAAATTTACCTCATTTTCATCCAGCTTACGATGAATACTATGAAAAAATCTTACTTTCTGAGTGATCAAAATTATAGTAGTCAATGTAATCAATTGAGTATTTAAATTTTCTTTTTGGAGCTATAGAAAGATATAAGATTCATTAATTTGGCATTTAGGCGATTTTGTTATAAGTACTCCTCCAGTAAGTGTATGATTTCTAGATAAATTCCATATGCTTGGGGAGATTGCCAACAGAACTAGCAATGTTGAGAGGATTAATACAGATTTATATGGAAAAGAAAACACTATGAGAATATAAAACAGCTAAAAAAGGCCAAGTAATTAATTTGGATTCTTTTTATCTAAAAAAAGAAAAGTAAATAGAATTAAAAATTTACTCTTTCAATGCCTCTAATTCACTTAAAACTTCCCATATCAATGTTCTAGCATGTACAGGAATATTAGGATCATTACTAATTTCGTCCAAAATCGATATAACGCTACTTGTCCTTACACTCAATTCTTCTTCTTCATTATTTAAAATTTCTTTTGATTCTTCAGCGGCTCTTCTAATATTTCGAGGTATACTCGTATCATTAACAATATTATCTAATATTTCATTAACATGTTGAATTGTTTCTTTCTCACTCATGGATAGACCTCCCAAAAAATAATATATATCTAAGATTCTCATTACTTAGCAAAGATATATAATTTGCTGAGACTTTACTCACAAGATACGTTTTTAATAAAAAGTACAAATTTTTAGCTTCTAATACTTTTTAATGAATCCTGGAACACTGAGGAATTTATGATTCACAGACCTATTATTGTTAGTAGTAGTTTTTAATTGATAAATATAAAAAGCTTTCGTAACAGATCTTTTTTGGTTATAAAAACTAAATTTTTTATAAATATGGAAATAAACAAATTATAATGTTACTTTATGTGAACTATTTTTTTAACTCTCCACATATAGAAGGAAACAAAGTGATTTGATGGTTGTAGTTATTGGATCGGGGGCAGGCGGTGCAACTGTAGCTAGAGAATTATCAAAAGCAGGAATAGATGTCAAAATATTGGAAAAAGGACCATATATTTCACCAAAGAAAGCATATAAATGTTATGAGAAGGATGATAAAGTTTTAAGGACTTCTTGTGTAGGTGGAACAACATTAGTATCAATGGGAAATGCTCTAAGGACTTTAGAAGATGAACTTCTCAAATATGGTATAGATTTATCAAATGAATTTAGAGAACTTGAAAAAGAATTATCTATTTCACCACTTCCAGATTCTCATTTTGGTAAAGGTACAAAAATGCTTATGGATGCTGCTAAATCTTTAAATCTTCCTGTTAAAAAAATGCCAAAATTTATAGACCCAAACAAATGTGAACCATGTGGCAAATGTCCATTTGGTTGTCCAAAAGATGCAAAATGGACATCTTTGAATTATATAAATGAATCTTTGAAATATGGGGCAAAGTTATATTCTAATACTGTAGTTAAAAAAATACTTGTTAAAAATGATGAAGTTTGCGGTGTATTAACAAATAAAGGGAAAATAAAAGACAAAAATGTTGTTGTCGCTGCGGGCGCAATAGAAACTGCAAAATTACTTAAAAAAGTGGGTATAAAAGCTGGTGAAAAATTTTTTATGGATACTTTTATTACAGTTGGAGGTATTCTCAAATCAATAAATTTTCATAAAGAAGTCCAAATGAACATGTTCATTGAGATGGATAAATACATTTTGTCTCCACATTTTTCAACATTGCTTAGAGATAAGTTAAAATGTAAAAACAAGGATATAATCGGGATAATGGTCAAAATTAAGGATGACAGTTGTGGTAAAATTAAAAATAAAAAAATTATAAAGTATCATACAGAGAATGACATAGAAGCATTATGCGATGGTAGTGTACTGGCTACATCATTACTTGAAAAAATTGGAGTATCTCCTAACACTATCGTATCAACAATTCCTCGAGGTGCTCATCCTGGAGGAACAGCCCCAATTGGAGAAGTAGTAGACAACAACCTCCAGACTAAAATTTCAGGTTTATATGTTGCTGACGCAAGTGTATTACCTGAATCTCCTGGTGCACCGCCTATTTTAACTATAATGGCCCTTGCAAAACGGCTTTCTAAATATTTATTGAATTCATTACGATGAATCTCTAATTCTAAATAATTTTAATAAAAGTAAAGTAAGTTTGATATCCACGATAAAAACCGAAAAATATATATAGGGACGAATTCTGGATATTTTGGAGTGTTTAGACCCTGAAAGAACAATTAAAAAAGAAAAAGAGGAGGAAGTTATATTAAGCGAAGATCGCCGTATAGTGTGCCACTTGCACTTATATTGGCATTAGTATGTGTAAGTGGCGCACATGCTATAGATGATACAAACATGACAAAAACGCCAAAAGATGTTGGTAATTTATTTTTAAATGACAAAAATTCTAAAATAAATAGTGTTTTGGATGGAGCATCTAAAGCCTATGATTTTATAAATGAAAAAAACAGTGTTCCAGATTGTTTAGAAACTT
The DNA here is from genome assembly GCF_055392295.1 of Methanothermus sociabilis. Lineage (NCBI taxonomy): Archaea > Methanobacteriati > Methanobacteriota > Methanobacteria > Methanobacteriales > Methanothermaceae > Methanothermus > Methanothermus sociabilis. The sequence goes on from NZ_AP042467.1 coordinate 590,641, forward strand.
CTGATGGTGAAACTGTTAAAAAACCACAATTTATACATCTAATGGCAAAAACAATACTCTATTTAGACGATCCAACACAAAATGAAATTGTGGAAAATGACTTCAACAACAATATAAAACCAGCTTCCACACCTTATTATGGTACTAGTTATTGTGAACTTAAAAAAACTGAATATCTAGATATAGCAAAGAGACTTGTGAATTTTGTTGAGAAGAACAAAAGGTTGCCAAACTATATTAGTACCAAATCAGGGAAAATAGGATGTGATCTATTATTTGCAGTCTTTTCAAATGTATTGACCACATACAAAAATACAGGAGAATTGCCAGAAAATGTAAAAATTTGTTTAGCAGATAAATATCAGGTTATTGGTCAAATAATGATGAAAGCAGCAAAATACAGATACATTAGTGGAATTAGCACTCTTGAAGAGTTTTTAAGGGCAGGTGGAGGCGACTGCTGGGCTATGAGTGAATATTTATTTAATGAACTTACAAAAGCTGGAATAAAGGCTAGAATAATTCAATATGCAACTGCTTATGCGCCAAACCACAGAACTGTACAATATTTCAAAGATGGACGGTGGATTGACCTCCCATACAGAAGTTACCCAATAAATATGCTGTTTTGGAATACCTACAGTAAGCCATGCATGTGTGTAATAAAAGTAAACAACTGCTAATTTCCCCCCTCTTTTTATTTTTTAACTATTTACCATGTATCAGCATTGATGGATTTTTAACAATCATTGTTCCAGATATTTAAATGGGATATCCACCAAGGATTATTGTTTTTGTTTCATTTGGCTTTAGAGTTATTGTTAATTCCTTATACCTGACTTTAGTTCCATTAACCGGATTTGTGATGTAATATTTTTTATGCATTAATCTCTATAAGTTTTCTCAAATATAAAAAAATTCTATGAAACTATTAATAGTTGGTATAAATACTAGGCCAATAGCTCATGCTGCCTATAACCTGGGTCATGAGGTATATTCTGTCAGCTATTATTGTCCTATAGATTTCAAAGCTTACAAAGATAGAAAATGCATTTTAAAGTATAAACCATTTAAATCCTGTGGAAAATTATCGGAACGTTTTAAAGAAAGATATTTAGAAGAAATGTCCAAAGAATGGATAGATAAAGTAGATTATATAATTCCATATACAGGTGCTCCTGTCAACAGCTACCCACAAAGAAAAATCTTAGGAAATAACAAAATAGAAAAAATAGAAAATAAATATAAATTGTATAAAATTCTTAGAAAACATTTTAACGTGCCAAAAACATATTTATTGTCGGATATTGATGAAGCTAAAGAAATAATTAATAATCATCCAAATAAGAAATTCCTAATAAAACCTGTGAAAGGTTCTGGTGGTTATGGGATATTCCATGCCAACAATTTTTCAAATAATTTTGGCAATAAAAAATTCTTATTACAAGAATACATAGATGGCGTTGACGTCAGTGCTTCTGTAATTAGTAATGGAAAAGAAGCTAAAACTATTTTTACGAGTAATCAATTACTAAATTTAAATGTAGCAGGATGGGAAGGACATTTTATTTATGAAGGCAACATAGTGCCTTCAATTTATGAAAATGAAAAAATGAAAAATATTGCAGAAAATGTTATTAAAAAACTTTCGTTGGTGGGATCTAATGGTGTAGACATGGTAATGACACATGACAAAATTTATGTTATTGAAGTTAATCCCAGGTTGCAAGGAACATTTGAATGTGCAGAATTACTAGGTATAAATGTTCTTGATGCGCATATAAAGGCATGTAAGGAGGGTATCTTAATAGATAGGATGAATATTAATGAAATAGCTATTAAAAAAATAATATATGCTAAAAATAAATTATTTGTGAAAAATACTGATTTTCCAAAAAATGTTCATGATATTCCTGCTAAGAATGTCATAATAGAAAAAGGAGAACCTGTTGTTACCATTCTTTCAAAGGCTAAAAAACTTAAGACCGCACTTAATAAATTAAATAAAACTAAAGAAATAATAAACAAAAATTTAAAGAAAGTAAGATTACTATGCGAGATTTAGATAAATTAGGTAGGATCTTAAAAAAAGAAATATTGAGTCTTAATCGCCACGTGCCAAGACGTAGAAAAACCTTAAAAGAATTACTTGAAGAAAAAAAGCCACATGTTATTGGTTTAAATGGGAAAAGACACAGATTCAAAAAAAATGAATTAAAGCTTATTGCTTCTATTTTATCTCCTGAGGAATATGAAAAGATCAAACTTCCAATATATCTTGAAATGGGTACATCAACATCGGGGATAAGGATTAGAGGGAAATTAGAGTCCCGTGTCATATTATATGTACTTGGCAAAGAAAAAGAGATAGATGAACTTAAGAATGAAAATGAAATCTACATATATAAACCAGAGCTTAGAATTGTAAGACAAAAACTTCCAACCACTACACAATACATCTTTGTAACAAAAGGTGTTTAAAATGTATAAAGATCCATTGACTGAACTTTTAGAGGATCCTGATAAAAGAGCTAAGTTATCCGTAATATTTGTTGGATTAGTAATTCTTTCCACAGTAATGATTGTTTCGGGCATGATTATTTTTATATACCTGTTACTTAAGAAATATGGTCACTAGGTGATAAAAATGAAAAAGATAATCGCATTTGTAATTTTAATTATTGCTGGATCACTATTAGCATTTAGTTTTTTTACCAGTAAAAATACGAGTAAATCATTATTTGAAGATATAGAAACAGATCCTGCACATGCTTCATACATAATTTTAGGTGCCTCTTACATAAAAGTTCCAAAAGGCGCAACAGTTGTTACACAAGTTGATAGGGTGATAAGAGATAAATCATCAAGATACAATGTCAATGTTCCACCAAATCACATTCCAAAATCTCCTAAAGAACTTGTACCTTGGATGGAAGGAGCAAGAGTTGCAGAATTAATGAAATATGCTAATGTTAAAGTTATACCAGCCACTGGTGTAGTTATTAAGAAAATTAATGGAACATGGTATGGACCAGATGAAAAAGGAAATTATATATTTGAAGTAGATCCAAGTAAAGCAGGCCCGCCATTTTCCAAGAAAATAAATGAAAACACAGCAATAGAAATTGACACTCATGGCATGAACGTCATGGTACCCACTGCCATAAAAGAGCATGCATTTTTAGTTATTGCATGTGGAGATTTGATTGGTAAAGCCAAAGCAGAGATGTACATGGCAAAAAGAGGTATAAATTGTTATGCAGTATGTGATAGATATACACCTTATTGTTTAGGTTATCAAGGGCCAGGTGTCATTCTTGGTGGTGCCCCTATAAGACCTATTAAAGAAGGAGCAATCATAGGTGCTCAACCAGTATATATAAACACCAAAGAATTAATAGTGGCACAAACAACTCATGTAGCTTACCCATACCAATACTGTGATACTCCAGCAAGATTTTTCAACATGTTACAAAAGAAATATGGAATAAAATTAAATGTAAAGATTGTAGATTCAACAAATGCTGTGAAAGTCGTTGAAGAAGCAGAAAAAACAGGTGCAAATGTTATTGGTGTCAGAGTTGTTACATATCAAGATAAAAAGGCTGTTGAAAAATGGCTGAAAGAAAATCCTAACCATAGGGCAATATTGTTCCACTCTGCAGCATATGAACCTGGGTACAAATTATTCTTTGAGTTTCCACAACAAGTCACTGGTCAGGATCCAAGACCAATATTTGTAAAAGACATCCCAATTGAAGAATTACAGAAAAAATTGGAAGAGATAAGAAAACTATGGACAACATAACTTTTTGCCAATGTTGGATGGATAATCCATGCGTGTCATGATAATTTCAATAACAGAACAAGGGGAAAAAATAGCAGACAAGATATATAATAAATTTAAAAATGATCCCAGAGTTATCAAAGTAAGCAAATTCCACAAAAACGTCAAATCAGTGCTAAAAAAATATTTTAAAGAATATGATGTAATTATAGGAATAATGGCAACTGGAATCATGGTAAGAAGTATTGTAAACCTTTTGTCAAAAAAATATAAAGATCCTGGTGTAATAGTTATAGATGATGCAGGTAAAAATGTTATAAGTCTTTTATCTGGACATTTAGGCGGTGCAAACGAATTAACAAAAGAAATAGCAGAAATAATAAATGCAAATCCAGTTATAACGACGTCTACCGATGTACATGGATTTGTTGGGATAGATTCTTTAGCAAAAAAATATTATTGGAAAATATTAAATCCAGAACTAATAGTTGAGTTTAATAGTGCAATTCTAAAAAATAAAACTATTAAATTATTATCTCGAAAAAATTTAAGATATATATTTAAAAATCCTAAAGTTAGTAGATCATATTCATGGGAAATGGCAGATGTAAATGGAATACAGGCAATTTTAAATAATAAAAAATTAAAAATGGTTCCTCTCAACTTAGTTATTGGAATAGGAACAAAGAAAAATATTGAAAAAAGAAAAGTAATAGAAGCAATAAATGATGCAGTTGAGATATTAAAAATTGATATTAAAAGAATAGATGCATTAGCCACTGGAGAAATGAAAAAAAATGAAGTTGGACTGCTGAATGCTGCAAAAGAATTAAATTTACCTCTTTTACTTGTTAAAAAAGAAGAATTAAAAAATAAAAATTACCCATCTGACTCAAAATTTGTAAGAAAAAAATTTGGCATTGGTAGTGTATGTGAGCCTGCTGCTCTTCATGTCGCTGGAAAAAACTCACAACTTATTTTAAGAAAAATTACAAGAGATGGCGTAGCTGTTGCTGCAGCAGTAGGAGAAGGAAACTTGAAAGGAAATAAGGTGACATCATGATGAAGAAAATTGTAAAGTATGCACACTATTTACATAGGAAGGGTTTTACTGCTGGCAATGCTGGAAACATAAGTGTCTTATATAGAAATAAAATTATGGATGTTGTTGCCATTACATCTAGTGGTTCATGCTTAGGAACAATTACTGAAGATGAAATTGTATTGTTAGATCTTGATGGGAATGTGATATCTGGCAAAAAACCTTCATCTGAACTACATTTACATATGAACCTTTATAAAATAAGGGATGATATAAATGCTATAGTTCATACTCATCCTCCTTATACAGTAGCACTAACAATGAAAGATATTAGAATCGAAAGACCAGAAGGTGTTCCTGGAAATAAAAAATTTTTAGAAGAAATTCCATATTATAGACCTGGGAGTATTGAGTTGGCAAATGCATGTTCAAAAAAATTAAAAAAAGAAAAAATTTTAGTATTGAAGAAGCATGGTTTAGTTACATGCGGATCTTCACTAGAAGAAGCTGTGAATTTAACAGAATTAGTAGAAAATGCGGCTAAAATAACTTATATATCATCTCAATAGTTTATTCTTCAAATTTAGAATCTGTAACTTCCTTAATATCCTTTGCAATTTTTTCTCCAATACCTTCTACCTTCATCAGTTCTTTCTCAGATGCATTTATAACATTTTTAACAGATCCAAACTTTCTGAGTAATTTTTTTGCATTTACAGCTCCTATATGTGGAAGTGATTCTATAACGTAAAGTTGTTTTTCTCTTAAAGTTAATGGCTTCCTTTCCGTACGTATTGGGATTTCTCTTTTTTCATGAAGTTGCTCACGAACAGCGATACGGTATATAATAGCTGCTGTGTCTTCAGGAGATTGGCTAGGAATTATAGGAATATTAAAATCTAGAGCTATTGATGCAAGAGCTCCTCTTATTGCATTTGGGTTCATAAACCTGGAATACAAATCTTTACCTTCTAATATTAAAACTGGCCTTGTAAATTCTTCTGTAAGTCGTTCAGCTTGTTTATATAATCTTTTATCAATTATTGAATTTATGAAATCATCTACAGTTTTTCTTTCAATTCCTACTTCATCGCTTACCTGATAATCAGCTACTGCAAGCGATCTAATTTTAATTTTAGCATTTAATTTTGTTAGTTCTCTTAATACTCCTGAATTATATTCCCTAGAATCAGCATAAATGACAACTTCTTTTTTATTTTTATGTTTTCTTTCTTTTCTAAATTTTACATGAATAGGTCTTTTTAGTTGTTTCTTCATTTTGTTTTCTTTTCTTATACTTGACCAGTAATAAGCTTCATCCCTTGTACCTTCTGAAATTAATACAATCATTTTACCTTTTCTTTTTCTTCCAGTCCTTCCTCTTCTTTGAATCATTCTAATCTCTGATGGAACTGGTTCATAAAGTATTACGGTGTCTACAGCAGGTATGTCTATACCTTCTTCAGCAACGCTTGTGGATATCAATACGTCGTATACTCCTGCCTTAAATTTTTTTATTATTTCTTTTTGTTCTTTTTGGGATAATCCTTTCTCACCATCTCTACCTCTTTGCCCATAAAACTTAACAGAGGATATGTTATTTTCTTGACATTTTTTATGGATTTGTTCTACACTATCTCTAAATTGTGTGAAGACAATCACTTTATTTTTGTTTGCGATTTCTTTTTTGAGAATTTTAATTAATTCATTTAATTTTGGATGTTCTTGATTTCTCATAAATCTTCTTTCTACCAAAGAAATAGCTTTCCTAAAATATATGTCTTTCACCAACGATCTAGATGCTTTAGTTTGTTTTTTCTTTAACCTTTCTAAATACTTGTATAATGCATTTATAGTTTGTGTTTCTAGTAGTTCTAATGCATGTTCAATATTTATGGATGCAACTAGAAGAGATATTGCAGTGTATAATTTCCTTGAAGAGTCTATTGTAAGCATTTTTTTAAGTTCCTTTCTAGCATCTAATAAATCTTTTTTTGTAACATTTTCATTTTTTATAATATCCATTCTTTTCAATAGTTTTAGACGACGTTTTAAAGACTTTTCCATGAGTTTTTTAATTCTTATTAATTCATCATCTAGCTTAACTTTAACCCATTTAGTTTCTATTGGATTGAAATAAGGTGAAACATCTTTATCTTTTTCAGTTTTTATGATAACGTCATCAATAGATAAATTTTTACATACTTCATTTATTTTTTCTTTATCAGATCCTGGAGATGCTGTAAGTCCAATTATTAATGGATTCTCAGCATCTTCTAAATATTTTGAAGCTAAATAAACATATGAATATGAACCAACAGCACGATGACATTCATCAAATACAACTAATGAAACATCCTTTAGTGAATAATTTCCCCTTATAAGATCAGACTCTATCGTTTGTGGTGTAGCACAAATTACTCTAGAATTTTCCCATAATTCCACACGTTTTTTTGGTGGTATGTCACCTGTTAAACAGGAGGTAGGTACTATCATAAACTCTTTAAATTTTTGATGATGTTGCAATGCTAATGGTTTGCTAGAGGCTAAAATAAGTACTCTAGAGTTTTTATATTTATGAAGACGTTCAGCAGCTACAAGTATTGCTATCACAGTTTTACCTAAAGCTGTAGGTGCCACTATCATTGTGTTTTTATTATTTTTTAAAATTTTAGCAGCTATTATCTTTTGATATAATCTAGATTCTATTTTATTTTCTTTAATGAGGGGATGGGATATATATTCCAGATCTACTACCCCCATACTTTTTTGCAAAATTTAACGATGATTAATTTTCATTGTGAAAGCAATTCACATTATAATTTTTCCATTTCAACTACATAAAGTTAAAATTCCGATAAACGATGTTGTAATTTTTAAAAATAATAAGACTATTTTTCTATTATTAGTATGGAGAGATATAGCTCTTTGTAACAAATAAAGAATTGACGAAAATATTAAGGCAATTTTCTATTTTACCAAGTTATGGGATTTAACAAAGATAGTCCAAATTAAGGAAAATCCTAAAAAACAATGACACTGAAGAAGAGTACCATACATACCCAAATCAACATCGAAAATGCCAGTATCACCAACTTACATCCTTTCCTCTTTTTTCAAGTAATTAGAGTGTAATTTACTAGGGTTGACTCAAAGAGATGTGTGAAAAACAGTCATTCTATTCCTCTCTATTATCTTCTTTTCATGTTAAAGTTTGCAAAGAGCTTGTCAATCCTTTCCAACTTCCTTATCCCCTCTATTCTAATGTTTCTGTACTATTCCTTAACCACTATTGTATAGACTACTATGTCGACCTAATCGTTGGTTTTTCCTCTGAAGTATAAATTAATATAGCTCCTACAAGATAATAGAAAATGCCGTCAATAATCTTAATATATTTTGAATGAAACTTTGCTTATACCCTGAGTCTATATGTCTTCTCATGATTTATGCTCAACACTATTGTCAATACACAAAATTAATATATTGACCCTAATATTCTAATAGCTACTAATAGGTACCACACCATCACCTATGAGGTATTTTACCTAGTTTTCGTAAAATAAAGTATATGATTGTTATAAGAATAACTTCGGCGATAAGTATTTTTTGTCCCACATCACTTATATTCTCCAACCATGCTTGCTTTGTTAATCCACCTATTTTTCCTAAAAATATAAATGAAATCATAAAGAATGCTAAAGGCGTTAAAAATCTTCCTAAAAGATCAGTATTTCTAACATCCTTAATCTTTGATCCATACCTGTCCCAATATAAAAATAGAAATACAAGATAAATACCTAGTGCGGCAGAACTTATACAACCTCCTAGCAGAATTACAAACATATGTGTTTTTGCCCAGGGCAGTAAATTAGGCCGGGACTCAACTATCCACGCCAATACTATGAAAAAAGTAAAGAATATGCCTAATATACAATAGGCCGCCTTTAATAATCTTAATCTTGATACCACTGACATCACCTATCAATAATATATCTAGTTCAGGTATTCTTAATCTTCTTTTTCGGAGTCATCCTCACATTATTTAGTAACACAAACCTGAACAATGAAAGAGAATCTCTCATGGGAATATTTGATGCGCCCACCATGGTGTCCACCAGGTTTCAAGGATGGCAGCCACAAATAAAAGAAAGATACTAATTTTAAGTATTTTCAATCCCCATTTAATGGCCTCTTTAACCTCACCAAAATTCCCGCGGATCCTACGAGTCCTTAAAACATCTATTATGGCTTTAAACATATAACGACTTACATTTACACTTGCAATGAAAGATAAAAACATTGCTGGAAATTCTAAGTGGGCATGAAGTGATCCTAGCACAAGTAATGCTCCTTTCCAATGCCATGCATGTATAGGACTTACATAGTGTCCTGCAATTATTAATCCTCCATATGCCAACCCTACAAATGGTCCAATTATTGTAAAACCTTTTATGAAATATAATATGGCACACATAGCATTGTGTAGGAATATGGATAAAAAATTGTTTAAGGGACCTGCATCAATACCTGTATCAAGATCTAAACATCTTATGTTAATGGTTTTAAAATTAGTTTCGTTGCTATAGAAGTAAACCTTATTTTTAGGATGCTCAAGAGGTTTTAATATGTTTACAGGCACTTTAAATGCAAGTATTGCGCCAACTATCATAAATATTAGTGTAAAAGATACCAAAGACATGTAAAACAATTTATTGCTTTTCTCAAATACAGAATAGAGAGAAAGCCACATGAATAAAGTTGTCAAAAAAACAAGAACATCTAATCCACCTGTCATATTCTTTTCAAAATCAATATCAATATCAATTCCATGCATTGTAAGAGTTAAAGAAAAACAAAAACCACTAATAATACTAACAGCAACGATAATGCCAAGTGCTATACACCTTTTTGACTTAAGACTGGAAATCCATTGTAGCATATCCTTACACCTACTAAAAAGAAATTAAAGTTGTTAAATCAGGTGGTTTTCTGCTGAAACACAACTCAGGAATACTAAAAAACCAGGGTTAGTAATATTGGGAAGAGAATTTTCCTTTTCGGAACCATTTCCCACACTCCTCAACTATGTATCATCCAATAGTAATACAAAAATAGCTTATAAAGATTACTTCCTGCACAATGATGTACATGAAGATGTCGTTAAACTTACCTTTAGCGACATATATGATTTCTAACCTCTACTTAGATGCGATGGGAAAATGCCTTAACTCATGATTAGAAAACAGTGGTTCGTTTAAATACATAGATTGTGATGGATATTTTTTGATCACTTAAGGACAGCTTTATTCATGTTATTAGCATTGCATTGACAAAAGTATAAAATTACATAATATATATAACATAAAATCAGAGGGGGTGCCTAAATGAAGTTTAAAGCTGTATTGATCCTCTCAACATTAATAGTTTTATTGGCAATTTCCCAAGCATATGGAGTTAAAGAAGTTTATCCAAAGTATGGTACCCTCAAAAATATAATAAAAAATGCTAAACCTGGAGAGACAATATTCCTGCATAAAGGGACATATCATGCTTCAGGAATTGTGGTAGATAAGAATTTAACTATTGTAGGTGAAGATAGGGATGGAGTTGTAATTGATGCTCTAGGGCAAGGCCCTATATTCATAATTTCCAGCGGTGCAAATGCAAGGTTGATAAATTTAACATTGACCAATGGATATGGAGCAGGAGGTGGTGCAATAGATAATAATGGATATTTAGTGGTTAAGAACTGTGCTTTTGTGGATAATTATGCTAGCGAAAAGGGCGGTGCCATTTTTAACAATGGTACTTTAACAATAAATGGTTGCAGATTTAAAAATAACAAGGTCATCATACTCGGCGGCGGTGCTATCTACAATTCTCGTGAAGGTCAGGTTACAATAAGTAACAGTGTATTTGTGAATAACAATGCTGCTGTTTTTGGAGGAGCTATAGATAATGATGGTTATTTAACAATCAAAAATTGTGTATTTGAAAACAACACTGCTTTTATTGGCGGTGCTATCTATAATAATGGTGATTTAACAATAATACATTCCACATTTATTAACAATGGTATAGTGCGGGGATTTGAAGGTACCATCAGTAATAATGGTAATTTAACAATAATACATTCTACATTTGACGGAAAGAAAGTTAGCTATAAGAAAGAGAAAGTAACAATGCCAACACCAAAGAAACCACCTATAAAATCGTCATTTGATTATTTTTGGGTTACAAATACAGATGATGGCTCTGTTTCTAAAGTAGACAAAACAACAATGCAGGAAGTTGCTCGCTATAGAGTTAATCCAAATAATAATACTTGGACATGTAGAATTGCTGTCGACAAAATGGGTAATGCATGGATTGTTAATACCAATGTAGGCACGGTAGTAAAAATTTTAGGAAATACTACTGGTTTAAACAATACCTCTACAGGACCTAACGACATAAAACCATGGGGACAGGATCAAGCAGTACAATATGAAATTGTATTAATACCAGGAAAAGAGGGGACATATAAGCCAGGTACATATACAGGAGGTTATGATCCCAAAGGCAAATATGGAGAAAATGGAGCACCATCTCCTAGAGCAATTGCTGTGGATAAATATAACAACGTGTGGGTAGGGACATATGGAACCCAGATGTTATATTACATTAATGGTAGTAATGGACAGATAATATATAAATTTAATCTCACAAATAATAGTATTCATAATGTTTCTTCTAACTTTAGGCCTTGTAATGCCATTATAGATGAAAACGGATATCTCTGGATTACTGGGGACCTCAGTGGGTCAGTATTAAGGGTTGTTTATGACTATAATAATGATACTGTACTCATTAAGAGAATTGATGAAATACCTTTGGGAGGAAACGTAGATTATGCATATGCAATTGCATCTGATCATAAAGGTAGGATTTTAGTCACGACGTATTCTAAAATTATCGGTTATCTTTATATTATAGATTCAACAACAGGTAGTATATTAAGAAGTGAAACATTATTACTATATCAGTATCCTACAGGAATTGTAGTGGATGATAATGGGAATATTTGGATTGCATGCTATTATGGCGTAATTAGGTTGGCTAGTGATGGCAGGATAAAAGCTATAATACGAGTAGGTTATTGGAATACAGGTGTAGGGATAATAAAAAATGAGACAGGATGGAAAATAGTTGTAACGAGTTATAAAGATAATCGTGTTTATACAATAGACCCAAATACAAATAAGGTAGACAACAGTGTTGCTGTTGGCCCATGTGGACACTATATGTATGGTGATTTTACTGGATATGAGATATTAAGAACGTTAGCAGCAGATCTATCAATAGTGAAGAATGCAAGCGCAACAACTGCAAGACTTGGAGACAGAGTTACATTCACAATAACAGTCATGAACAATGGACCAAACAATGCAACAGATGTGAATGTAACAGATAAGCTACCTTCTGGACTTGAGTTTGTAGGCTGTTATGCAACAAAAGGAACCTACAATCCAACATCAGGAACCTGGAATTTTACAAATCTAATAAATCTTCTAATAGATAGATGGTTGCATCTTCTTAATATGACATTTTCTGATAATATGACGTGTGGAATTGATTACTATGTAAAGAATAACAAGGCAAAATTCAGCTTAAAAGTGATTATGCCCACAAAACCACTTAAACTTGGAAAACCACATGTTCTAAAACCACCAAAACCAACAAAGATTAAACTCCTAAAGAGAGGAAAAGAAAAGATAGGTAAAAAGAAAATTAAGATACCAGTTACTGGAGTGCCTCTAACTTATCTATTACTTGGATTAATCCTAATAATCCTTGGACTATCAGATAGAAGAAAAACATAACGCCTACTTTTTTATATTCTATTTTGTTATTTCCTAAGATTTTTTCTTTGTGGGTAGCTGTTGAAGTGACACAAAATTTTTTTATAGTCAATTTTTTAATATTTTATACAAATTTTTGAATTTTAGTGGTGCTAGTTGGAGGGACACTCCTATGGCAAAAGGAGTTGTTTATGTATTAGCTGCGTTAGTTATTTTATTTGGCTTGTTTTTTGTGGCAATATTGCTTAGCCCTACAAAAAGTGGTGAAGAAGGTATACAAGGTAAGATTTCATCGAATTAAAGAAAAGGTAAAAAATGTTCCAAAACAGATTTCAAATAAAGCCACACCTGGTCCTACCCCTCCTGAACCAGGACCTACACCACCTGAAGAATCACAGCAAGGTGGAGAAGTACCTAGCGGTGGATAACGAATAAATTTTTAGTGTTCTTCTTTATATTTATTTTAATTTCGTGACTGTAATATATATATGAGTTTTTTCAGAAAATGTATTACCCATTATGTGCTCTATGAAAAGTTTCTATATATGGACAGTTTTAGTTGTTCTTGTGGCTATGGTGTCTGTTAGTTGTGTTTCAGCTGCAGACACAATTAGTAGTCAACACTCCAATGATACACTCTGTACAACGAATGCAAACGGATACACAGCCGATAACAGCACTATTCATTCCGAAATTGAAAATACCACAGTAGACACTAAAGATGTGATCCTCCAAGATAAGGATTACACTTGTGGACCAGCAGCACTCTCCATAGTCTTCCAGAAACTTGGAATACAGGCAACCGAGGATGAACTGGCAGCACTCGCAAGGACCACAGAGAATGGGACAACAATGCAAGGTTTAGTGGAAGCAGCAAAAGCTAAAGGAGTAAATGCAGTAGGAATGAAACTCGGCATAAATGAACTTAAAGAAAATATGATTGTACACCTAATGAAGGATGGCGAAGGACATTATGCTGTAGTTAAAGAAATAACAGCCAACACCATCAAATTGGCAGATCCAGGTTTAGGGAACATAGAATTATCACTAGAAGAATTCCGGGAAATCTACACAGGAAACGCTTTAGTAATCAACCAAACAACAAACCAGAACACCTCCAACACAAATAAAGCAGAAGAAAACATAACTACATCAAATAAAATCCTCAGCAAAGAAGAAATGCAGAACATTAAGGGTAAAGGATGGCTAAATAGGCTTTGGAGAAAAATAAAAAGGGTCCTCCTGATATGGTGGAAATACAGAAGCTCGTCATGGCAATATTACTCATATCCTCCTTACGGGGGTATGGTGAAAATATAAGCCTGGCAAGCCTTGAGTACAATTATTATCTTTAGGCTTATTAAATTTTTTAAGAGGTGGTTATCATTATGAAGGAGTTGAGTGAGTCTCAAAAGACATTTCTTTTGGTTTTTGTGGCTTTTTTGTTGGGTGTAGTTACAGGGCCTCTTATCCCAGCCCTTATGCTTGAATGTATCTATACTCCTTATCCTAATATTCTAGGACCATTTTTAATGTTTTTCGCTTGGCTTTGCATTCTTTCTAGCTTTAAGAAGGATAATAGGTGGTTTTATGTTCCATTAGCAATTTTCTTGATATTTACTCTAGTCGCTCCATTTTTGGGTATGACGGAGGTTATCCCAAAAGTGAAAGAGAGAATAGCGCATCCACCAAGCCAAGGATTAATAGGAGTAAAACCTTATTCATTCACTACATTCATAACAATCTTCACTCATAACTCCAGAGTAGGTATATTAAATTATCTTTCAGGAGTTAGTATAATTTTACCTTTCCTAGCAGAGGCAATATGGGATCTTTATTTCTCTACTATGACGGCCGCATTTATATCCTATTGGCACTGGAAGGGTCTAAAAGTCATTCTTGGTAGTCTCTTTATATACTTTGAATACTCTGCATCATATTTATCTTTCATTGCAGGTGCAAATGTAAGTCGTTATATGTTTAAAGCCATAATAGATGTTTTAAGGACTCGTAGGATCCGTGGGAATTTCAAAGAGGTTAAAGAGGCCTTTAAATGGGGGTTAAAACTGGTTGGAATCAGTATTGTTCTCTTCTTTGTGGCTGCAATCTTTGAAACTTGGTGGGCGCCATGGTGGTACAAACAAATATTTCCATGAGAGATTCTCTTTCATTGTTCAGCTATATGTGTTGATGATATTCTATTTTTTAATGCCATGCTTTCTCTCAGTATTGATTATTGGACCATTGGAGAAGTCCTGGTCTCCAGTACACACATCAATAATACATACTTTTTATTAAAAATTAAAATAGGGTTATAATATCTCTTTACTTAACAGTTTTTTATGTATGTCCAAACGTACACATTAGTGCAGTTAACATATATGCATAAAATAAAAAAATTTTATTTTTAAGAATAAATAGGAGTGTAGTTGATGAAGAATATTATTTTTTTAGCATTACTAGTAGGCGTGGTAATTGGATTAAGTATTGGATTTATGAGCAACAATGTTAATAATATCAATTCTATCTTTAAGAATGGCACAGTACAAGAATCTAAGAGTTCAAATCGTATAAGTTACGTTAACAGTGAAAAATCATATTCATGGACTTGTCCTAACTGTGGAGGACATTCATATCACATAGAAGAGCATATAGGATACGATGAAAATGGTAGTATAATTGGAGGTTCAAAATACCGTGTATGTGATAATTGCGGATACAAAGAGGAAATTGGAGTCGGTTAACAATGTCAAGAGACAACAGTGAACCACATAGCAAAGTTGATTAAAAGATCAAAGATAACTATACTTTCTTTTTGCATTTCTTATTTATCGTAGTTTATAATTTTACAAATTTAGAGTTTATGTGCATATTCTTCGTTTGCTCGTTTTTTAAACCATTCTACAAAATTTGGAAATGAATCTTTCTTTATTATATCTTTCACGTCGAAAACATGAAGATACGCATGTCTAGAAAAATATATTCCCAATCGTTTTATTTTATAATTTGATGGCATTCCATCAATGCCACCAATTTTGTAGAGAATATAGTAACCTATCAACTGATTAAAATAATCTCTTCTTAATTCAAGGTTTTTTGTAGTTTTTATATCTATTATCGTATCATCTATCACAATATCACAATCTGCTCCCCCAACCAATTGAGATGCTTCCCCAAATGTTGGATTCAATACACATATTTTCTTTGCCTTGAAATATTCTGGCTTCACTATCGATATTAAATTCTTTAAATCTTTTATGTCATTTTCATCGACACTACCTAAATTTTTATCTACGACCTCAGCCCTATATATTAAATCCACCTGAGCCAATAACAATGCTGCTTTGTATAAATCAGAATTCATCTTCCCTGTTTTAATAAATTCATTATAGACCTTCTTTGAATACTCTATTATTTCTTCAACTTTATCATAAACGTAAGGATCAAGTAATTCAGGATTTATAATTGTATCAACGTCGTCAGAGAAAATTTCATCTTTTGTAAACATTGATAATAATTGTAATCTCTCTAATAATTGAAGAGATGCTTCACTAACCCAAGGATGTTCAACAGCATCAGGATTCAATCGTTTTATATAAAAACGAAGTAGATAATCAAATGCCATGCCTACAAGACCATAATGGTTTGTTAGAGGAGGTGCCAATAATTTTCTTTGGACTTTTAATCGTGGTTTTTTAAATTCTCGTTTAAAGGCCTGCCTCACATCTTTTATTTTAATGAAAGATGTTAGACTCATAATTTAAACTCCATTTTATTAATAACCATTATCCCCTTCTAATTATTATAATTCTCCCTCTAACTCTGCATCTAAATTCATATATTTATTCTTTAGCTTCTTTATAGTTTTTTCATCACTTTTCCAATATCCTCTTTCATATGCTTCAAGAAATCTCTCCAACATTTTTTTAGTAGCATATTTATTGTTTTTTTCTAATTTTCTATACATCTTTTCATCAAAAATGAAAGTGTTAACAGCTTCATCCCATATCCAATTATCGACGGCATTAGTAGTTGCTGATAATCCTAGTAAATATTCAACCCTGTCTGCTATTTTTTGAACACCGGAAAAACCATGTTTTAACATGGCATTTATCCATTTTGGATTGAGAGTTCTTGTTATTGAACCTCTTTTTATAGAATCATCAATTTTTTCTACTTTTGGAATTTCTTTCGTACTATCTGCTATAAGCATTTCTGGTTTTTTACCATCTCTCAGAATCTCAACAGATTTTGACAAACCACCAAAAAATTCATAGTAATGATCTAAATCTGTTATTTCGTAATCATGAGAATCTCTTACTTGTGAAATAAGATCTACATTCTTTAATAATTTTTCAAAAACTTCTTGAGCCTTTTTTGAATAATGATTTTTTGTGTATGCATAACTCATAGAATGAATATATGCTTCCGCCAAATCATTTTCATTTTTCCAAGCACTATCCTCAACAAGTTCTAATAATCTTGTATTGTATTCTGTTGATTGTGGCCCGAAAATTCTAGCTTTTGCTAAATCTCCATGTTCCTCAAGTTCAGTTACATGTTTTTTTACAAAATTTTCATTTTTTGATTCTGGAAGTTCTGCTACCATTCTAAATGCCCTGTCAAGAAGTTCCATAAGATTTGGAAACATCTCTCTAAAGAATCCACATATTGTAACGACAACATCTATCCTTGGTCTTTTAAGTTTCTCAATGGGTATTACTTTTAATTTTTTCTCCCAAGGTGTTTTGTGAATAATTTTTACGCCTAGATAATCTAATATTTGGGCAATGGTTTCACCTTGAGTCTTTGCGGTTTCAAAACCCCAAAGAACTACTCCAACAGTCTCTGGGTATTTTCCATGTTTTTTGAAATAATTTTCTATCGTAAGTTTTGCTATTCTTTTACCTCTTTCAATTGCTGCCTCAGTAGGTATTTTTTGTGGATCAAATTCATGAATGTTTTTTCCTGTTGGTAGAACTTCTGGATTTCTTATTACATCCCCACCCACAGAAGGTTCTATATATGAGCCATTTAAACTTTTAATTAAATTTTTCAGTTCTAGGGAATTATCTACGAAATTTTTAACTCTTTTAACACAGTAATCTATAGTTTCCTTTATGTCTTTTGGTAATTTTTTGTTATTCAAATACTGTTTTACAAGCTTTTTAGCTTTTTTATCAATTTTTCTAAGTATGCGAGGATTATTAAGCACTTTTTCATATTTTAATCCCATTCTTTCAGCTATAAGTCTATGTAGTGATTTAACGCTGCCTCTATCATATCTAGCAATGGCTGTTATAAGTTCTATTAAATCTTTCTGCTTTAACTCGTATTTCTCTCCAACTACATGTAATCCTTTTGGAATTATCGAACGTCTATATTCATAAAGTTTTCTTTCCAATTGATTTAAATCTTCTCCCAAATGAAGTTTTTTTGCCAATTTTAATGCTTTTTCTTTTGCTATTTTCGCTCTAATTTTATCTTTACCTTTAGCTTCTCTATATTCATCTAGTAAATCTTCTAATTTTGCATATTTACCATACGATCCTGCAGTTGTATATGGTGGTGAATTGTAACTAATTAAAGTTCCATAAAGTCTTCTTTTAGCTATAGATGCTTCTGAAGTGTTAATAATATGATAAATATAAACATTTGGCATATTACCAATTAAAATATCAGGGAAACATTTTGAACTTAATCCTATTTCCTTACCTTTTGTAAATTCAGCAGTGCCATGAGTTCCAAGATGTATAACACAATCAGCTTTAAAAACGTTTTCTATCCATTTATAGAACGCTATATATTGATGATGAGGTGGTTTTGTGTCATCATGAATTGCAGAATCTATATCTTCATTACTTAATGGTGGCCTGGATGGTTGAACACCTATAAAAACATTTCCAAGAGTTACTCCAGGAATCAAAAATTTATTTTTATCAACTAAAATATCTCCAGGAGGAGGACCCCATGTGTTAATCACATCTTTCTTTACTTCATCTGGAAGTTTATTGAAATACTTTAAATATTCTTCAACATTTAGTTTTGGACATTCGTAAATTATTTCTGAATTGAAAAGCCTTCTTTTTATGAATAATTTTTCTAATTCTTTTCTGTTTTTTACTTCAACTTTGTAACCATTCTTTTTTAAAATTTTTAAAATTTTTTCAAGACTGGCAAAAGTGTCTAAATAAGCAGCGTTTCCAAGATTTTCTTCTCCAGGAGGATAATTGTAAATAATTATAGCTATTTTCTTTTCTTCATTATTTTTCCTTTTAAGTTTTAACCAGTTTTCAACCCTTTTAACAAACTTATCAACTCTATCTTCTATTGGTACAACTTCATAATTTTTTACACCGCATAGTGGGATTGATTCAACGCCCCCATCTGTTTCTGGCAATGTAACAGAAGTTATTGTTTGTAATGGTGATAAACCTCTCTTATTTTTTCTCCAATCTTTTATTTCCTGCATTAACATTAAAGATGGCGTAAAAAGTTTAGAGTCTATATTTTTTAAAAATTCTATTGTTGGTTTAGAATCACCGCCTAAAGGACCGCCATTCAATTTAAACCATAACAAACTTATTATTCCATCAAGCTGCTTATCTTTAAAATATTTTTTCATAGCTTCTAGGTTTCTAATTCCATCAGTATAAACAGGAATTATATTACAATCCAATTTTTTACAAATTTCTTCTAAAAGAGGTAGGGAAGCATCTCGATGCATTCCTCCATAATAAATTACTCCCACTGTAGGTTTATCTGGTGAAATTTTAATTTTATCACCATATACTGGATGATACAAACCAAATTCTGGATATTCTATTGGATCTTCAACCTCCACATCTAAACCCTTCAACTTACAAATGTGAAGAAACATGTTCTTATAATTATTATAGCCACCATTTGCCCAATATTTTAAAATTTTAATATAATTTCTAGCATCTTTCAACACTGTAATAGGTAAAAATTTTCCAAGGAACTCTATAATCTTCTGAATCCTTTTAATCCATTTCATCATGCTTTCAGGGTTACCATATGACATTGTACATTTATCACTTTTCATTATTTTACTCATTTTAAATTTGCCTAATTTTGCAAGAGATAAAATAGATGGAGATCCACCTACTAAAGCAACAACGTCCTTATTTTTGTAATTGAGTTCTGTAAGTGAAAGAGGATCACCCCTAACATCCATCAAAATTATATCTGCCCAATCAACATACTTTTGAAGTGTAGATTTTTTAGGAAAATCATGAGCAAAAATTAATTTAACATTTGTATAATCCGAGACATCTTTGATAGCTCTATGTAAATTCCTACTTACAACAGTGGATATCAATAAGATATTTGGTTTCATTGCTTTTGCCTCCATATATATGTGATTTTTAGTTACTAAAATATTACCAAAATATTTTTTTGTTTAGTCACTTTCTAGGCATTGCAAAGTTTTAAGCATGTGTTTGTGAAAATTTAAAGTATAGATTAATGGAGGAGAAAAAATGGAAGAAAAATTACCATTTGCTAAAGCAGAAGTAGTAAGATTAATGAGAAAATATTTAGATGACGATAAAATGATAAGAGAACGTGTAAAAATAGAGATGAATAAGTTTTTAGGTGAAATTGTGAAAAATATTTGCAAAGAACTGAATAAATATCCTTACACAGTTGTAGAACATGACATGTTCAAAGAATGCGTATATCCCTACAGAAATTTAGATAGAATCAATGAAGAAAAAGAAAGAATGATAAAACATTTAGAAGCTATAAAATCTGATTGTGATGCATTGATATCTGAAATAAAACGAAGTTTTGATTTGACAAGTAAGCTATAATTCTATAAATCCTGTTTTAAGGTTTTTTATTTCTTCTTCTGTTAATTTTCGTTTAGAAACTTCTGGGTGATCGATAAAACTCTGACCTAAAGGATCCTCTAAAATCATTTTAACCTTTCTTTTACCATTTTTGACTTCTTTTAATTTTTTAGATATTTCTTTTATTTTTACTCTAGTTTTTTTGTCTTTAAATAATATCTTAGAACTTTCAATGACTTCTTCAAATCTATTTAATACACCTTCAATGTTAGATATATATCCTTGAGATTTTGGTCCAGGTTCAACCTTTAATCCTAATTCAGGTATTCTTATAGTTGCTGATTGAGATTTCACAACCCTTGCATTAAGTGTTTCTAAATGTACATCAATTGAATATCTCATAGGTTCTTTTGATTCAAGACAAAGAATATCACTGTCTCTGTATCCACAATTTTTACAAATAGATGCAAATTCCAAAACTTCTCCGAAATATGGTATTTTTTGTGTTGTAGTTATTACGTTTAAGGATCTGTTTTGGCAGAGAGGACAATTAGCTATCATTTTTTGTTGCAATTGCACCACCTCTGTATAGTAACCCTTCCTTATCTAATTCTTCCACAATTTTTTCCAATGTCTCTTCATCTGGTGCACATATCTTATGAGTATGTATATTGTTTGACAATCTATAAATTCTTTCCAAGTCTTTCTTACGTTTTGGGTTTTCTTCCAATATTTTGATAAATCTTTCTGCATCTTTTGGATCATAGATATCTACTTTACGTCTTAAAGGTTCTGAAAATCCTGGAATTGGGTATGATACATCGACAATACGGCCATCATATTTCTCTATTACAATTTCAACAACTTTTTTTAAGTCCTCAACCGGATGTTGTAATACTATTCTTTTACAACATTGTTTTATAAAAGATAAAATACGTTTAACTGTAGATTCTAATTCTTCGTTGTTAATAACAGGGACATTGTGTTCTTTTGCCTTTTCAACTAAATAATCATGTATAATGCGGTTTTCTCTAAAATATTCTAAGTGTTTGCCTCCCCTTTTTATCTCCATTGCTCTCTTTACAAATCTCTCCTTATGTGTTTTCTCATCTGCAGACAAAACAATGAAGTGAACAGAAGCATCTTCCTTAAACTTTTCTATGTCTATCATTCCTGGTAATAAATGGACACCTTCAATAATTACATCGTCATGATCATCAATAGCTCTTCTAATAACCTTTTCTATAGCAGGTATTACAAAGGAAGCATGTTCCTCAAAACCTGCTCTTACCAATGATTCATGATCTTTAAATTTTTCTTTATATCTTAAAATTGTGTAGGCATCATATGATGATTTATGCAATGCTGGTGCATAATCGTCCCCTATAATACCTCTTACAATTTCTCTAATAAAATCAGTCTCTATTAAATGCTTAATTTCTAATTTTCTTGCAATTTCAGATGCAACTGTAGATTTACCAACTCCAGATGCGCTGCCAATTAATATAACATATGGTTTTTTCTTCACGACAAACACCTAACTACGATAGGAAATCCTTTATCCTCTCAGCACTCCTTCTCATCTCCAACCTTATTAATCCCAAATTAACATCCTCATCTGTCAAAACGACCAATATTCCTTCACCAACATCCTTCATAAGCATTTTTCCTCTTGATCCTTCAATCATTACCTGTTCCAAAGGTTCCTGTTTTAATTCTTCAACAGATTCCTTTGCAGCCCCAAAAATAACTGATGACCTTGCAGCAACAATTTCAGCATCCATATCTGAACCCAATTCACTCTCAATTATCAATCCATCCTTACCAACAACCAACGACCCATTAACACCATCTATTCTAGTTAAATCCCTTAACACTCTTGAGATCATATAATAACCTCCTAATTAACAAATATACTTAAGAATATTTAATCTTTATGAGTTGAGTTCCCTAACTACATCATCAACATTGTTGAAAGTATAGATAAAAATTAAAAATTCTTCTAAATTTTTAAATTTTACTTCTCTTTGATATTCATGTTCTTGATATTTTATTTGCAATTTTAAATTGTTTTCATTGCTAAAATTTATACATGCCAATATTTTATCCTTCTCGATTTCAAATAAAATTTTATCATTCTTTATTTTCACATTCCCCGTCTTTGTCTTGAATTTCAACATCTTTTTTCACACCTTCAACAGATTTTTTTGATACTATTTCATCATGATAATTTATCCAATCTCTAATTCTGTCCACAAATCTCTTCCTTTTAAAAATATTAAATATGAAATCTGAGAGCGTTTCATAAAATACATAACCGAATATTCTCCTATTCTCAGATTTTAGGTAAGGACCAGCCTCAACAAAAACTTTCCCATCTTTATAAAATCTTATTGTAGTTACCCATTTCCAGCCTCTCTCAGGATCTGAATCTTGCGTAGTTTTTACTTTAAAAACTAAATACAAAGAATCTTTCATGTGTCTTGCCAATATCATCCTACTTTCATCTATCAATATTTTTTTCTCTGCTTTGATTATTTCTTCCATGTTACCTTACCTTTTTTCTAATTTAACCGAAAAATTTATAACACATAATTTTTCAAATATACTTTGTAAAAAATCAAGGAGGGTATTAGTTGCATATAATGGAAGGATATCTACCACCAATTTGGTGTGCTGTATGGTATGCAATAGCTTTACCAGTAGTTGCATATGGTATCTACAGATTGATAAAAATTACTGATGAGAATCCAGAGAGTAAACCTTTAATAGCTATGGCAGGAGCATTTATGTTCGTTCTTTCTTCATTAAAAATGCCTTCAGTTACAGGTAGTTGTTCACATCCTACAGGAAATGCTCTAGGAGCTGTATTGTTTGGACCAGCAATTGCAAGTGTTTTAGCATTTATAACTTTGATATTTCAAGCACTTTTGATGGCACATGGTGGTCTTTCAACATTAGGAGCAAACACAGTGTCAATGGGAATTGTTGGTACAGTTGCAGCATGGATTGTTTGGAAAATCTGTGAAAAAGTAAACATATCTCACTCAGTAGGTATATTTTTAGCAGCAGTAGCAGGAGATTGGTTAACATATGTGACAACATCAATACAATTGGCCTTAGCATTTCCAATACCAAATGTTGCTTCAGCAGCATTGAAATTTATGGCAATATATGCTTACACACAGGTGCCTCTAGCAATTGCTGAAGGTTTATTAACAATGGTTGTATTTAGAGAAATAATTAAAAAGAGACCAGATATTTTAGAAAACTTGAAAGTTGTTGTAGCCCCAAAAACTACTGAAAGTGAAGGTGAATGAGATGGATAGGATCACTATAGTATCTTTAATATTGGTTGCAGTAATCTGTGCTATTCCCCTTATCATGTATGCTGGTAAAGGAGAGGAACAAGGATATTTCAAAGGTTCTGATGATGTAGGAACCGAAGCAATAGAAAGTACTGGATATAAACCATGGTTACAACCTATTTGGCAGCCACCAAGTGGGGAAATTGAAAGTTTATTATTTGCAGTGCAAGCAGGGATCGGTGCATTTATCATTGGTTATGTCTTTGGAAGATACATGAAAAGTAAAAGCTCCAAAACCTAATTTCTTTTTTTAATTTTTTTGAGGTGGTTATTTGTTTGAAAATAATCTAGATTATATAGCACATACAAACAAACTTAGGAATGTAAATCCAGAATTAAAAATATTTTTTGCAATTTCAACAATGATTGTGAACTTAATCTCAAATTCTATTTTAGTTCCTCTTATTATAGTGGTTATAGTAGGTTATTTGTTAATACGTAAGGCAGGCATATCAAAGAATTTTTATTGTAAATTTATGTTTATACCTTTTGTTTTTGCGCTTATAACATTTATATTTATGGCATTTTTCTTTGGAGTGGGTAAACCTTTGTTGAACTTAGGAATTTTTGGACTTTCAATTACTGAAGATGGATTAAATAGAGGTTTAACCGTGTTTACAAAAATTATTGGAGGATTTTCTTGTTTAGCATTTCTAGCCATTACTACTCCAATTAATGAATTCTTTAAAAGCTTGAAAAAATTTAAAATTCCAGAAATATTTTTAGAAATTACAACCATGATGTATACAAGCATTTTTATTATCATTGAAGAAGGATTTAGAATGTATTATTCTCAAGAAACAAGGCTTGGTTACAGGGATTTAAAGACAGCATATAAATCTCTTGGAATGTTGGCAGCTAATTTATTTTTAAGAGCTTGGGAAAGAGGTGAAAAATTATACCTATCTATGGAGTCAAGATGTTACCAAGGTAAAATACCAAGCCTGAAAAAAAATTCATCACCTGACATCAAATATTTTATCTTATTAATTTTCTTTGAGGTGTCTCTTTTCTGCACATCATGTGTGTCTCATAAAATTTTTGGTTTATAATTTTTCCATGCTAATTTTTATATATATTAAAATTTAACAAATTAGTTTAAAATGTAAAAAATGGAGGGTAATTTTGTGAAACCAAAAATTACAATAATTCTTGGTAGTTCATCTGATTATAAAATTTGTGAAAAGACTATCAATACTCTTGAGAAATTAAAAATTCCTTATGATGTTAAAGTTGCTTCAGCTCATAGAACTCCCCAAAAATTAAAATATCAAGTGTCAAAAGCTACTGAAGAAGGAACTGAGGTTTTCATTGGTATAGCTGGTTTATCTGCACAGCTTCCAGGAATAATAACATCATACACTCATAAGCCTGTTATAGCAGTTCCAGTAGATGTAAAGGTTGGAGGATTAGATGCGCTACTCACATCCTCACAAATGCCATTTCCAGAACCGGTTGCTACTGTAGGTATAAATAATGGTGTAAATGCAGCCATTTTAGCTGCACAAATATTAGCAGTTCATGACAAAAAGGTAAAAGAAAGATTAATATCAATGAAAAAAGATTTTTATGAAAAAATTATAAAAAGCGAGGAAGAAATCACTGAAAAAATAAAAGGGAAGTATTATTCCCCGCAGAAAATTGAGACTCCTGAATTTGAAATAACTACTCCAGATTCAAATTCTGAGATTGATGTATGTGTAATGTCTGGAAGTTATTCAGATATGAACATTGTTAGGAGAGTCACATCAGTGTTAGATAGAGCTGATATAAATTATGATTTAAGAATTGTCTTTCCATTTAGAAGGCCAGATAAATTCGAAGAATTAATAAAAAATATGAATACGAAGATTTTCATATCTGTAACTGGTGTAGCATCACATATAACCGGAATGTTGGCATCTTTAACATTGAGCCCAGTAATTGGCGTGCCATGTACATCTCAGCTACAAGGATTAGATTCTTTATTATCGATGGTTAACATGCCTCCAGGAGTTCCAGTTGCAACTGTTGGAATAAATAGAGGTGATAATGCAGCAATGTTGGCATTAGAAATATTAGCTATGAACAATGAAGAATTAGAAGAAAAAATAAAAAATATAAAATGGAAGAGATCATAATGAGCGATTTAAAAACTTTTATTGAAATTCTTGATGAAAAATATGGTGTGAAGGAAATAAATAAAGAGGTTTCTACAAAATTTGAGATTGCCAAGATAATTAAAAAATATGAAAATAAAACGTTAATATTTAATAATATTGCTGAATCTGATATCCCTATTGTTTCAGGAGTATGTAACACTAGAGAAAAAATTTGTACTGCCTTAAATTGTAAAAATTTATTGAAAAAAACATTGGATGGAATGGATAACCCAAAACCAATAAAAAAGATTGAAAAATTAGATAAAAAAGAATATACAACAAAAAAAGTTGATTTAAATCTCTTACCTATACTCAGACATTATAAAAAAGATGGTGGAAGATACATAACTTCAGGGATAGTAATAGCTAAAGATCCTAATACTGGTATAAGAAATGCCTCAATACATAGAATGATGGTAATTGATAAAAATAAAGTCGCTATTCGTATTGTACCAAGAGATTTGTATACATATTACAAAGAATCTGAAAAACTTGGGAAAGATTTAGAAGTTGCAGTGGTTATAGGTGTCCATCCAGCTGTTCTTTTTGCATCAAGTATTTCAGTTCCAATAAATCAGGATGAATTGGAAATTGCAAACTATTTCCATCAAGGAGAAATGAAACTCTTTAAATGTGAAGATGTAGATATAGAAGTACCTAAATCTGAAATAATTCTTGAAGGTAAAATATTGGCAAACAAACGTGCAGAAGAAGGTCCATTTCTTGATATAACCGGCACTTATGATCTTGTAAGAAGAGAACCTATACTAAAATTTGAAAAAATGCATATAAGAAAAGATGCTATATATCATGCAATTCTACCAGCAGGATATGAACATATGTTACTCCAGGGAATCCCACAAGAAGCAAGAATATATAAAGCTGTTAAAAATACGTTGCCAACAGTGAAAGATGTCAAGCTAACAGAAGGGGGATGTTGCTGGTTACATGCAGTAATTTCAATAAAAAAAAGAACAGAAGGCGATGCTAAAAATGTCATTATGGCTGCATTATCAGCACACCCTTCTCTCAAACATGTGGTTGTTACAGATGAAGATATAGATATATCTAATTTAAGAGAAGTTGAATATGCAATAGCAACTAGAGTCAGAGGAGATAGGGATATTTTGATAATACCTAATGTTCGTGGATCTTCATTAGATCCTATGGCAAAACCTGACGGTACAACAACAAAAGTAGGCATTGATGCTACAAAACCCCTCAAAAATGGATGAAGGAGGATTCTAGATTAAAATAATACCTTTGGCTTCTGAGAGTTTAGGTGTTAGAAGTCTTTCATTATATATTGAAAATAAAAATGAAAAAATAATTATAGATCCTGGGGCTGCTTTAGGACCACGAAGATACTCACTTCCCCCATCAAAAGTAGAATTGAAAGCATTAGATTATAGTAAGAAAAGAATATTGAATTTTTTAGAAAAATCAGATATCGTTATTATTACACATTATCATTATGATCATTACACTCCAGAAGCTGATTATAGTGAAAAGAGAGTGTTGTTAAAGCATCCGAAAAGAAATATAAATTTAAATCAGAAAAGAAGAGCATCTAAATTTATAAAAAATTTAGAATTTTATGAATATGCAGATGAAAAAGATATAAATATTGGAAATACAAGAATAAAGATTTCTCCACCAGTTCCTCATGGTAAAGAAGGAACTAGGCTGGGATTTGTAATAATGTGTTTAATAGAAAATAAAAAAAGGATCTTATATGCAAGTGATAGTCAAATGTTAAATGAATTGTGTGTTAAATGGACTATTAAACAAATGCCTGATATTGTAGTGACTAGCGGTCCTCCAACCTATTTAAGACATGTAAAATCAACATGGGAATTAGGTGTAAAAAATATTAACAAAATAATATATGAAACTGATGCAAATTTAATTTTAGATCATCATATTGTCAGAGATAAAAGATATAAAGAATTTTTTGAAGAAATAGATTGTGAAGTTTTAACATGTGCAAAATATTTAGGTATGGAAGATATACCATTGGAAGCATATAGGGGTGAATTACATAAAATGGAAAAAGGTAAGAGTGTCAACATTCCTTTTTCGATTCCTAAGCATTTAGCTAGCTATTAATTTTTCTTTCAGGACTTCTCCACTTAACAACGTGTAAAGGTGATATTAAACCTTTATATGAAGTTCTAACCACTGCAAATGCATTTATTGTAAAGAAAAATATGAAATACCATGGAGCATAAATTAAATACTGAGGAATTTTCGGATCGTATTTTCTGTATAGTATTGATGCTACTGTGGCCTGTATTATCCCTAAAGCTGTAAGAAATGACCCTCCCCAAGCTATTAATTGTATATTGATTCCTAAGTTCAAAATTTTAGATAAAACTACATAAATTATCAATAAAACAAAATCAAATGACCAAACATAACTCAAAATTACATCTATGTAGAGAGGCCAAAGAAAACTTTCTTTAAAATTTTTAAATATTGTTCTATGAGTTCTTAATAAATGCCAGCCCCCCAGTGCCCATCTTTTTCTTTGATTCCAATAATCCTTAAAATTTTCAGGAGCATGAATAAATACAATTGCATCGGGTTCAAAAACAACCTCCATTTTCAATCTTTGGATTTTCCAAGTAACATCAATGTCTTCAGTAGCTGAGTAAGGTGAAAAACCACCTACATCAATTAAAACATCAGTTCTATATGCAGCGGCACAACCGGAAACTGAAAATATACGTCCAAAAATACGTTGAGACATCTTAATTAAGCCTATTATTGATGTAAATTCAATAGTTTGTAATTTACCTAAAAAACTTTTTCTATTAAATACAATGGGGTTTGCAGTAACTGCACCAATTTTTTCATTTGTGAAATGAGATATTAAGGCTTTTAAAGCACTGGGATGTAATATTGTATCAGCGTCTATAACAACAACGTAAGGGGTAGATACAAATCTTAATGCTATATTTAAAGCATTTGCTTTCCCTTGATTTTCTTGTAGCCGTAACAAATAAAAATTTTCATTATTTTTAACAAATTCTTCAATTTTTTCAGGAGTTTTGTCTGTTGAGGCATCATCTACAAAAATTACTTCATACTTCGGATAATCTAGAAATTGTAAGGCAGTTGCAGTTAATTCTATAGAATTTTCTTCATTGAAACAAGGTATTAAAATTGTAACAGGAGGCCACTCTTCCATTTTTTTCTTTTTCTTAATTTTTTGGGAAAAAAGTAGAGAACCAGTGATCCAAAAAATAGCCATGATAAATGGATAAATAAAAACATACCACATCATAAAAAATATAATATCCACCTTATCCCTCCATGATTCTTAAGAGATAATTTAAATATTTTTCAGCCCCCTTGTTGGCAATTTTTTTAAGTTTAGAAATTTTTAATTTTTTCTTTTCCTTAAAACGTTTTTCATTTTTTACCTTGCAATAATATACAATAGTTCCATTCGTTGAACCTCTAAAAATTTTATTAATAGCTTCTTTTGATAAAAATAATATTTTTTCTCTCTTTTTTATATGATGAGGGTTTTTAATTTCCTTCTTTTTGTATGGGGGCCACCCAATTAATTTTCTGTAGAGGTAATTAACAACGCAAATATACATAATAACATTGAAGGTTATTAATATGAAATATTTTGTTTCAAAACAATTCAAATAAATAATCCAAAAAATAAAACAGAGAACCCATCCTAAGATACCAAGAAAGAAATGTCCTAAATTCATAAGATTATGTCTATTTTTGCTCCGCATTTTGGACATGCTTTATCATCTAAGTTTATTTTACTTACTCCAAACCCTCTTCTCTCTATCAGTAATTCACCACACTCATAACAATACGTATTTTCAAATTCTGTTCCTGGAACATTTCCAATGTAGACATATCTCATTCCCATTTTTAATGCCATTTCCCTTGCTTTTACTAGAGTGTCCACATAGGTAGGTGGTAAATCACTTAATTTATAATATGGGAAAAACCTTGTAAAATGGAGTGGAGTATCAACTCCAACTTCTTCGACCATGAATTCAATCAATTCCTTTATCATCTCTTTAGAATCGTTATATTTTGGTATTATTAAATTTGTAACTTCTATATGTACTCCTGCTTTTTTCCATCTAACTATATTTTCAAGTACAGGGTCAACACTAGGAACTCCGCATATTTCTCTATAAAATTTGTCTGACATTGCTTTAAGATCAATATTTGCAGCATCAAGAAATGGTTTTATTTTTTTGAATGCCTCTTTACTCATATAGCCGTTAGTCACATAAACAGTTTTTATTCCATTCTCTTTAGCAATTTTTGCAGAATCTAACGTATATTCAAACCATATGGTTGGTTCATTGTATGTCCATGCTATCATCTTACAATTATAGTTTTTTGCTGCTTGTATTGCCTCTTCAGGAGATATCTCCTCAGTTGCTACGCTTTGCCATTCCTGAGATATTGTCCAATTTTGACAATGTTTACATCTGAAATTGCAGCCGACGGTTCCTAGAGAATACACATTTTCTCCTGGGTAAAAATGGAATAATGGCTTTTTTTCTATTGGATCAATTGCCACAGAAGAAACTGTAGAATAGATTAAGGTATAGAGTTTTCCATCTTTATTTTCTCTGGTACCACAAAATCCTTTTTTATTTGGGGGAATAAGACATTTGCGCATGCATACATTACATCTAACTTTTTTATTAATTTTTTCATATAGGTAAGCTTCTTTAATCATTTTTAAACCTCAGTATTAAAAGTGTTCATATCCTCTAGGTAATAACTCATCAATTTTTCCATTTTTTCTTACAATTTCCATTCTACCTGTATCTGTTATTTCCCCAATTACATATATATTGAGAAGTTTTGATAATTTTTTTAATCCATTTTTCTTTATAATTACCAAAAGTTCAAAATCTTCACCATAATGAAGAGCAAAATCTATAGGATCTCTTTTTAAAAACTTTGCAACATCAATTACATAATCTGGAATTGGAATCTGAGATTCATATATCTTTATTCCGATCCCATCATTCATTTTCAATATTTCTTGTAGTTCACTAGCTAATCCATCAGTTATGTCAGTTGCCGCCTTAACTAATCCAGATTTTGATAATATTATCCCTTCTTTTAATCTTGCCAAGGGCATTAAAGCATGTCTAACAATCTTTGATATCGTTTTCCTGCCAAATTTATTATTAAAAAATGATAAGGGCTTGTTTGAAAGTAATATTTCTGTTCCAGCTGCAGATATTCCTAGTGGACCTGTCACCGTTATTAAATCACCTTTTTCTGCTCCAGTCTTTAATAAAACTTTATCTTTGTCAACCTTCCCTATGGCTACACCAGATAATACTAATTTTGATGATTCATTTACATCGCCGCCAATTAATGAAGTACCATAGTATTTACATGCATTAATTATACCATCCACAAGAT
This sequence comes from Methanothermus sociabilis, assembly GCF_055392295.1. Classification (NCBI taxonomy): domain Archaea; kingdom Methanobacteriati; phylum Methanobacteriota; class Methanobacteria; order Methanobacteriales; family Methanothermaceae; genus Methanothermus; species Methanothermus sociabilis. Next base: position 622,070 of record NZ_AP042467.1, read on the forward strand.
CATCAAAATTCTTTAAATCAAGATCTGCAGGCATGCCTATAGACACTAAAAATCCTAGTGGATATGCACCCATAGCTGCCAAATCACTTATATTTGCTGTCACTGTTTTCCAACCTTTTTGATAAAAGGTCATCCCTGGTGGAAAGTGCTTATCTTCCAACAATAAATCAGTTGTAATAGCAAGATAACTATCTATAGCATCAATAAGTGATGCATCGTCTCCAAGTATCTGATCTTTTGAAATTTTCTTGATTTTATTTAAAATTCTATTTATAATATTTTTTTCACCCAAATCTTTGATTTTCATTTAAATTGTAAATTGTAATAAGAAAAATAAAAAATTATTTATATAATTTTAAAAATACTACATCACCTATAACGTAATATTTTGGAGGAATTTTTGTGAGTGAAATTACTAGAACATGGCGTCATATCCCACAAAGGTATAATCTAATTGGTTCAAAATGTAAAAATTGCGGATCTGTTTTTTTCCCAAAACGCATAATATGTCCAAACTGCAGAAGAAAAGGAAAAATAGAGGATTTTAAATTTAGTGGACATGGAAAAATATATACTTATTCTGTTGTACATGCTGCACCTGAAGAATTTAAAGAAAACAGCCCATATATTGTTGCTATTGTGGAATTAGATGAAGGTGCCAAAGTTACAGCACAAATAGTTGATTGCAAGCCAGAAGACATAAAAATTGGAGACGAAGTAGAAATGGTCTTTAGAAAAATTAGAGAAGAAGGAGAAGATGGGGTGATTACATATGGCTTCAAATTTAGACCAAAAAAATGATATAGCGATTTTGCTTGTAGGCCATGGTAGTAGATTGCCGTATAGTAAGGAAGTAATAATGAAATTAGCTGAAATGTATAAAGAAAGGACGGACCATCTGGTTGATGTTGCATTTATGGAATTGGCAAAACCATCGATACCTGAAACTGTAAATAAGCTTGCTAAAAAAGGTGTAAGAAAAATAATAGTTATACCTGTTTTTTTAGCGCATGGTGTTCATACTAAACATGATATTCCTCATATTCTTGGGCTAAAAGATGACCATGAACACAGTCATGGGCATCAACATGAACATGAAACTGTAGATTTTGATGGAGAAATCATATATACGGAACCTCTTGGTGCAGACCCAAGGATAGTTGAAATTATTGAAGAAAGAGTGGAAGACGCAATTAAACAACAAAATTCATAATTTTTTTATTTCCTAAAATTTTTTAAACTTTTTTTGCTAGTTCTAATAAATATAATTTTAGCGATTAAACAATTAGCCTAGGTTAGATAACATGCTAACACTTATTGATGAAAGAAATAAAAAATATGTGGTGGATGGTAAAAAAGATTTTCATACTGATTTGGGAGTTATTAAGGCTGAAGATATCCAAAATTCAAAACCAGGAAGTATCATCAAAACACATTTAGGCCATGAAATGAAAGTCATTAAAGCCAATGTAAATGATTATATAGATGTAATGGAAAGAAAATGTACAATAATTTTACCAAAAGATATTGGAATTGTAATAACTTATACAGGTATTGGATGTGGCGATAAAGTTGTAGAGGCGGGTACTGGAGCAGGAGCAACTACTTTACGTTTTTCTAGAGTGCTTGGAAATGAGGGAAAAATATACACCTATGAAAAACGTAAGGAATTTTATGAAATCGCTAAAAGAAACATAGAAAAATTTGGTGTGAAGAACGTAGTTATGAGATATAGAGATATAAGGGATGGAATTATTGAAAGTGATGTAGATTTAGTTTTTTTAGACATGCCAGATCCATGGAACGTTGTTGAACATGCATATGAGGCTTTAAAATATGGTGGATGGTTTGTTTCATACAGTCCTTATGTTGAACAAATGAAAAAAACAAGAAAAAAATGTGAAGAATTTAACTTTAGTGAAATTTTCACTTATGAATGCTTGTTAAGGGAAATGGAAATTAAAAATGATGCTGTGAGGCCCAAAACACGTATGATAGGACATACAGCATATATAACATTTGCAAGAAAAGTACCATAACCAATTCATTCTACTTCTGGTTAGTAAGAAATATTAATCATCTCAACAAATATAAGGAAAATAATTCTGACAGGAAACCATTTAAAAAAATAATTCTGATCAATTTTTTAGGAGATGAGAGAATTGAAATTTTTTGTAAGCCCTTTCAATAAAAAAGTAAAATTAAAATTTCCAGATAGAATTATAATATATGACACAACATTGAGAGACGGCGAACAAACGCCAGGAGTTTGTTTAAACCTCAATGAAAAATTAGAAATTTCAAAAAAATTGGATGAATTAGGAGTTGACCAAATAGAAGTTGGATTTCCAGTAGTTTCTGAAAAAGAAAAAGAATCTGTTAAAACAATAGCAAATGAAGGTTTAAATGCTGAAATATTAGCATTATCACGTGCAAAAAAAGAAGATATTGATACTGCTGTTTCATGTGATGTTGATGGAGTGATCATATTTCTAGCTACATCTGATCTGCATCTTAAATATAAATTACATATGACTCAACAGCAAATTTTGGATATGTGTTTAGATTCTATAGAATATGCAAAAGATCATGGCATATTTGTAGCATTTTCAGCTGAAGATGCTACTAGAACTAATTTAAGTTTCTTAAAAAATGTTTATAAAAAAGCTGAAGAATATGGGGCAAATAGAGTTCATATAGCAGACACTGTAGGTGCAATACATCCACAAGCAATGTTTTTCCTTGTCAAAAATATTAGAGATGAAATAAATATTGACATTGGATTGCATTGCCACAATGATTTTGGATTAGCTCTAGCAAATTCTATTTCAGGTTTATTAGCTGGTGGAAATGCGGTTTCCACTACTGTAAATGGCATTGGAGAAAGGGCTGGTAACACCCCTTTAGAGGAACTTATAATGGCTTTAAAAATTCTTTATGGAATTGATTTAAAATTAAATATTGAAGTTCTCTATGAACTTTCAGAGATTGTAGAAAAATATACTTCTGTAAAGAAAGCTGTTAATAAACCTATAGTAGGTAAAAATGTCTTTAGACATGAATCTGGAATTCATGTGGATGCCGTAATAGAAGAACCTTTAACTTATGAACCATTTCTTCCAGAGTTGGTAGGAAGGAAAAGAAAAATAATACTTGGTAAACATTCTGGAAGTAGAGCAATTAAAGCTAAATTAGATGAGTATGGAATCAAAGTTACAAAAGATGAGCTTTGTAAAATTGTGGAAAAGGTAAAAGAAAAAAGAGAAGAAGGTGTATATATCACTGATGATGTATTTTGTAAAATTGTAAAGGAAGTTAAAAAAGAAAATGATTAAAAGGGATATGTTATGAATCTAACAGAAAAGATATTGGCAAAGGCTGCAAACAAAAAAGAAGTCTCACCAGGTGAAATTATCAAAGTAAATGTTGACTTGGCAATGACTCATGATGGGACAACGCCACCAACCATAAAAAGTTTTAAAAAAATCTCAAATAAAGTTTGGGATCCTGATCGTATAGTAATTGTATATGATCATAATGTACCTCCTAATAATATAGGTGCAGCTGAATTTCAAAAAGTTACACAGAACTTTGTAAAAGAACAAGGTATAAAAAATTTTTATAATCATGGAGAAGGTATTTGCCACCAAGTTTTACCAGAAAAAGGGTTTGTTTTTCCTGGAATGGTTATAATTGGTGCAGATTCTCACACATGTACTTATGGAGCATTTGGTGCATTTTCAACAGGAGTTGGTGCCACAGACATGGCAGTAATATTTGCAACAGGAAAAACATGGCTTTTAGTACCTGAATCTTATTTAATTGAAATTAATGGTTCTCTAAATAAATATGTTACTGCAAAAGATGTTATATTAAAAATAATTGGAAAAATCAAGGCAAAAGGTGCTGTATATAAATCTATAGAATTTAAAGGAGAAACAATCTACAAAATGAATGTCTCTGGTAGAATGACTATGTGCAATATGGTTGTTGAAATGGGTGCAAAAAATGGCATAATGGTGCCAAATAAAAAAACTATAAAATATTTAAGGAAATTTAAAAAATCTTTTCGCATATATAAACCAGATAAGGATGCTGAATATGAAAAAGAATTTTACTTTGATGTTTCAAATATGGGACCACAAGTCGCATGTCCACATAACGTAGATAACGTAAAACCTGTATATAAAGTAGAAGGAAAACATATAGATCAGGCTTTTTTAGGTTCTTGTACAAATGGTCGTATTGAAGATCTGAGGATTGCAGCAGAAATTTTAAAAGATGGTAAAATACATGAAGACGTAAGAATGATAGTAGTACCTGCATCAAAGGATGTTTACATGAAAGCTGTTAAAGAAGGAATAATTGAAACATTCATAAAAGCAGGTGCTATAGTTTGCAATCCAGGATGTGGCCCATGTTTAGGGGCACATATGGGTGTATTAGGACCAAAAGAAGTTTGTATATCAACCAGTAATCGTAATTTTAAAGGAAGGATGGGAGATCCAACATCAAAAATATATTTAGCAAATCCTGCAGTTGTTGCTAAATCTGCAATGGAAGGCGTAATTACATCTCCTGAGTGAAAAACATGATTAAAAGCATTAAAAAAATTGAAAAAGATGTAGGGCCTCTTTCAGATGTTCAAAAAATATTGTTGACGACAGATGGTTCAGTTACGAGAATTTTAGAGGCACTTGGTTATGATGTAAATATAAAGGCTATAAAGCAAGAAATTGTATCAGCAGATAAAAAACTCTCAAAAGAGTTGAATATTTCTTTGGGAGAACCTGTTAATCATAGAGTTGTGATAATAGAAAGTAAAATACCACTTATTTATGCTGTGTCATACATGCCAATCAAAAGATTAAATAAGAATTTTAAATTTAAGAGAGACGTAATGAATGCAAATATCCCAATAGGAAAAATCCTAAAGAAGCATCATATAGAATCTAGGCGTGAGATTGAATATATTGGTGTTGAAAAACCAAATGACTCTATTAAAAATATTTTTAATACCAATGAATTGATATTGGCAAGAACATACAACATAATTCATAGAGGTGAGATACTAATAAGGATAAATGAAAAGTTTCCAATAACATGGTTTAAGTAGGTTCATTATGGATGGTCTAATATGGGTGTAAATTTAAGAGATATTATATTTTTTGAAAAATTAGAATTAAAGGATCTTGAAGGCTTAACAATTGCCATAGATGCATCTAATTGGATATATCAGTTTTTATCAAGCATTAGACAAAGAGATGGCACTCCACTAATGGATAGGAAAGGTAGAGTCACTTCACATCTTGTTGGTATACTTCATCGTACTTCAGCACTAGTTGAAAATAACATTAAACCTGTGTATGTTTTTGATGGAAAATCTTTAGCATTGAAAAGTGAGACAATATCTGAGAGAACAAGAATGAGATTGGAAGCAGAAAAACGTTGGAAAGAAGCTCTCAAGAAGAAAGATTTAGAAAAAGCTAGAAAATATGCTTCAAGAGCTAGTAGGATATCAAAAGAAATAATAGAATCTTCAAAAGAATTACTGGATGCAATGGGAATACCTTATATTCAGGCTCCAAATGAAGGTGAGGCACAAGCAGTATATCTTGTAAAGAATGGAGATGCATGGGCAGTAGCATCTCAAGACTATGATTGTTTATTATTTGGTGCACCAAGAGTAATTAGAAATTTAGCAATAAGTTCAGATATAAATTTGGAGTTATTGGAATTAGATAAAATTTTAAAAAAATTAGGAATTAGTCAAGAACAGCTCATAGATATTGCATTGTTGGTAGGTACAGATTTTAATCCAGGTGTTAAAGGAATTGGTGCTAAAAGAGGATTGGAGTTAATTAAAAAATTTGGAGATATATATACTGTAATAAAAAGGATGAATCTTGAGGTTGATTTTGATCCAGAGGTTCTTAGGAATATTTTTCTAAAACCTAAAGTAAAAAAGAAGTATAAAATTGTTTGGAAGAGACCAGATAAAGAAAAAATGATTAAGTTTCTTTGCGATGAACATGACTTTTCAAAAGAAAGAGTTTTAAATGTATTTAAAAAATTAAAAAAAGTTGATTTTACGCAGAGGAGACTGGAAGAATGGTTTTAGATAATTTATAATAAAATCTATTTTCTTTACAATATTCTATAAGTCTTCTGTAAGAAGGATGTACACTTAAAGTTTCTGAATCTCCAATTATAACTAATTTTCTTTTAGCCCTTGTTAATGACACGTTTAATCGTCTTAAATCTTCTAAAAATCCAATTTTTCCTTTTTTATTACTTCTTACCATTGATATTATTATTATTTCCTTTTCTCTACCTTGATAACCATCAACTGTATTTACTTCTACCTTTGCAACCTTACTGAGATAATCAACTTGATCATCATAAGGTGTTATTATTCCAATGTCATCGGTGGAGACACCGCTTTTTATAAAGAAGTTTTGGATTAAAATACATATATCAGCTTCCAGTGGATTGTAAAGAGAAGGTGATCCTTTAAACCTTCTTTCAAATTTATTATCAAGATCACAGGTATCTATGAATGTTAAAGGATCTCTTATTAACATTTCTTGCAATTCTTTACTTAAATTTTCATCCTTTATTTCTTTCTTTATTAAATCCTTTGGTGAAAGTTTTTCTAAACCTGCTGCACTTTTTATTTTTCCATTGTAGAATTCATTATTTGGAAATTCCATTAATTTTGGATTCATTCTATATTGATATTCTAGCATATGAGATTTTGAAGGATATTTACTTATTAATATTGAAAATAATGTCTTTTCTAATTCTTTAGCATCAGGATTTAAAATTGTAGGTGGTAATTGACGATGATCACCCGCTAATATGAAACGTGGGGCTCTAGAAAGTGGAATAAGCACGCTTGGAATTGTTGCTTGGGATGCTTCATCAACTATTACAACATCAAATTCAACATCTCTTAAATATTCAAGATATACTGATGAATTTGTTGATAAAACAACATCAGATTCTTCAATTATGTTTTCTACAATTCTATTTTCTATTTCATCAATTTTATTATATAATTCAGTTATTCTATTGTTTATTCTTATCCAATTTGCCATTGATATCATGACATTAGGTGATATTCCACGTACACCTCTTCTCCTTCTGGCATTTCGAATTATTTGCCTATCACTTAATCCACGTCTTAATGCTGGTGTTGGTTTATGATATCTATCTCTTTCCTTAGTTAGCTTATCAATTTTCTTTTGCAACCTTTCAATTTTGGAATATTTAGGATGTTCTTCAACTTGGAATGCTAAAGTACGTTCTATATTCTTTTTGGATACTCTTTGTGGATGACCCACTCTTACACATTTCATATTTTCAGGAAGTCTTTCAAGTATGTTGTCAACTGCAATGTTACTTTCTGCTGTGACAAGCACTTTATTACCTCTTTTGACTTCTTGTTTGATGATTTCTAAAATAGTCCTTGTTTTTCCTGTACCAAATGGCCCATGAATCAAGAAAAAGTCTTTAGTTGCTAAAGCTTTAGATATTGCTTCTATTTGTGATTCATTTAATTTTTTATCTATAAGTTCGAACTCTTCTTTTTTAATATCTAAATCAGGGGTAGCTTCATCAAGGATGTAAGATAAAACTTTGATTGTGTTCTCATTTAAGTTTTTTAAATTATCAATCATTCTCCTGAAAGTTATATCATTTGCATAGAGGTCAATTCTTACATTTTTTAATGCCCATTTAGGAACATCTTCTAATGCAACTGTTATAAATCGGTTACCTTTTTCAGCGACGGTCCCTACTAAATCACTGTAAAGAGGATTTCCCTTACTTATTAAAACTAAATCACCAACTTTTATTTCAGTTTCAATTTCTTTTCTACGTCCATATCTCACAAGTGTAAAACCTAATTCCCTTCCTAATATTTTTCCATTGAGATTGTTTATAGCCCTGCCTACCTTTTCTCTCTCCCGGGCTGAAAGCCTTGCCATTTCAGCTCTCATGGCTTCTATTTCTGCTTCTCTTTCCATTTCAACAAGTCTTATAAGCTTTCTAACATAATTTTTTATTTTTCTCTTTATTCTAACCATGGTTTTACCTCAGAAAGGAGGATAATTACCAAAAAATTCCCTTGCATACTCTCTGGCTATTTCAACTTGTTTTGGATATTCTTTATACATTTTATTTTCTAAATCTTTACGATTTTTTGACGTTACTATATATTTCAATATCTTTACATATTTACTCAACTGTTCACAAGAACAAGGCATTTCCAAAGTTATACATACATCTTTTTTCTTAAAATATTTTGTCCTTATATGTGGTGAAACAGATCCTATCAATATTCCATCTTCCAATTCTATGAGTGGTGGTACGCCATATTTCCATCTTCTTTCCGGGTCTACAAGTTTTTTATAGTTTTTAGGGTTATAACAATGCGCTTCAACATATATTCTGGGTTTATACTTAAGTATTAAATGAATTAAATATTTTCCTATTGGTGTTTGATAATATTCTTCACATAAAGTACTAATATACCTACTTTTATCTCCATTGTAAATAATGACTTTTCCATCTTCTACAATGTTTGGAGTTATCTTTCTTAATGCATGTATTGTTACTTCTGATTCTTCTCCATGCAATCCGCCTACGAAAAGCCTGACTGGTTTTGAACTTTTCTGGATCATTCTGAAAAAACTCAAAATAACACCTAAAAATTGAGGTTTGTTTAGGTTCCTTCTTCCCAACTTGAAAGATATTTCTTTTGTTTTTCAGTGAGTTTATCAATGCTTATTCCCATGGCTTCTAATTTTAATTTAGCTACTCTAGTATCTATTTCTTCTGGAACGTTATATACACCGATATCTAATTCATTCTCAGATAAATATAAAACTGACAAGGCTTGAAGAGAAAAACTTATATCCATAATTTCTGATGGATGTCCCTGACCTCTACTTGATGCAAGATTTACAAGCCTTCCTTCTGCAAGGAGATATAACCTTCTACCGTCCTCAAGAACAAACTCTTCAATATCTTCATTAATTTTTTTATGTGAAATAGAAATATCAATTAAATCATCGCGGTTTATCTCAACATTGAAGTGGCCAGAATTTGCTAATATACATCCGTCCTTCATGTTTTCAAATTCTTTTCTAGTAACAACATCTATATTGCCAGTTGCAGTTATGAGAATATCAGCATATTTTACTGCATCACTGATTTTCATTACTCTAAATCCATCCATTCTAGCTTCTAAAGCCCTTATTGGATCAACTTCTGTTACAATTACTTCAGCTCCTAAACCCTTAGCTCTAAGTGCTATACCTTTACCACACCATCCATATCCACACACTACAACAGTTTTTCCGGCTATTAGCATGTTTGTTGTACCCATAATCGCATCAAATGTAGATTGTCCAGTTCCATACCTATTATCAAAAAGATATTTTGTTTTGGCATTGTTTACGGCAATTACTGGAAACTTTAGTTCACCATCCTTATTCATAGCTTTTAATCGTTGGATACCTGTGGTTGTTTCTTCAGATGCGCCTCTTATATTTTTGATGAGTTCTCTTCTTTCCCTATGAACTAAAAATATCATATCAGCTCCATCATCGATCAATATATCTGGTTCATGATCAAGAACTCTATGAATGTTCTCATAGTATTCCTCTGTAGTTTCATGTCTCCATCCATATATATTAAGACCCAAGGATGCTCCTGCTGCTGCAGCATCGTCTTGAGTTGACAATGGGTTGCAGCCAGTCATTGCAACTTCTGCTCCACCTTCCATCAATGTTAATCCTAAATTAATGGTCTTTGGTTCTAAATGTAAACAACTACCTATAGTGATTCCTTCCAATGGTTTTTTATCTCTAAATTCTTTTTTTATCTTTTCCAACACAGGCATATGTCTTTGGACCCATTTTATTCTTTTTTTACCTTTTGGAGCTAAAGAAATATCTCTAACTTTATATGACATTCAAACACCTATCTATATTGTATTTGTTCTTCCCTAGCTTTTTTCTGGGGCTTTATTTTTTCAATTGCCTTCTTAAAGTTTTTCATTGGCACTTCTTCTGCATCAAGATTTTCTCTTAAAGTCATTAATGCGGCTTCTCTACATACAGCCTCTATGTCAGCCCCAACAAATCCTTCGGTCATTTCTGCTAATTTTTCTAAATCAACATCATCTGCTAATGGCATATTACGTGTGTGTACTTTAAATATTTTAAGTCTTGTTTCTTTATCAGGTTTGCCAATTTTTATTTGTCTATCAAATCTACCAGGTCTTAATAATGCTGGATCAATTATGTCAGGCCTATTTGTAGCTGCTAATACTACTACATCTTCTAGTTCTTCTAAACCATCAATTTCTGTTAACAATTGATTTACAACCCTTTGTGTAACACCAGAATCAGCAGAAATACCAGTTCTTGTAGATGCTATTGCGTCTATTTCATCAAAGAAAACTATTGTTGGTGCAGTTTGTCTAGCCTTTCTAAATACTTCTCTAACACCTTTCTCAGATTCTCCCACCCATTTTGATAACAATTCAGGACCCTTTATTGCAATGAAGTTTGCACCACTTTCATTTGCAACAGCCTTTGCTAGCAATGTTTTTCCAGTTCCAGGTGGTCCATATAGGAGTACACCTTTTGGAGGTTTAATTCCAAATTTTTTGAATTTTTCTGGATATTTAAGTGGCCATTCTACAGTTTCTCTTAACTCTTGTTTTACGTCTTCTAAACCTCCTACATCATCCCAGGTTACATTGGGCACTTGTACTGTCACTTCTCTTAATGCAGAAGGTTGGATTTCTTTTAGAGCGTTTTTGAAATCTTCCCTTGTAACCACCATTTCTTTAAGCACTTCTCTAGGTACCTTCTCTTTACCTTTTATTTTAGGTAATATTCTTCTCAATACTCTCATTGCAGCTTCTTTACAAAGAGCTTCTAAATCTGCCCCAACAAACCCATGAGTTACATCTGCAAGTTCATCTAAATCAACATCATCTGCTAATGGCATGCCTCGAGTATGTATTTCTAAAATTTCCTTTCTTTCATCTCTGTCAGGCACTCCAATTTCTATTTCTCTATCAAATCTTCCGGGCCTTCTTAATGCAGGGTCCAATGCATCTGGCCTGTTTGTTGCACCGATGACTATTACTTGTCCTCTTGCTTTTAAACCATCCATAAGTGTGAGCAATTGTGCCACAATTCTTCTTTCAACTTCACCAGTTACTTCTTCTCTTTTAGGCGCTATTGCATCGATTTCATCTATGAATATAATTGATGGTGCATTTTCTTCTGCTTCTTTGAATATTTCTCTCAATCTTTCTTCAGATCCACCAACATATTTACTCATGATTTCAGGACCATTTATTGCGATGAAATGAGCATCACTTTCATTTGCAACAGCCTTTGCTAGCAATGTCTTTCCAGTTCCAGGTGGTCCATGCAAGAGAACTCCTTTTGGAGGTTCTATACCTAACCTTTCAAACAATTCAGGATTTTTTAAAGGTATTTCTATCATTTCTCTTACTTTTTGTATAGCTTCTTTCATTCCACCAATATCTTCATAAGTTACGTCAGTAAGACTTTTAATACCTTCTATTTCACTTACATCTACAGGTTTTGACTGAATTTCTACATCTGTTGTATCTGTTACACGAACAATTCCTGGAGGTTTTGTTGATACCACTGCAAATCTTATTTCACCTAAAGGAGATAAATCCATCATTTCTTTAAATATTTCTTCAAAGAACCCTCCACCAAGTCCGCTTATGCTAGGTCTTAAACTGGAGACTATTATATCTCCCTTTGTTAAGATTCTATTAATAAATGCAGATCTCACATCTCCACGAACCATTACATGCTGATCTATTGGAGCTAAAACAACTTTTTCAGCTTCCTTTACTTCAGCTTTTCTTATTTTTACTTCATCGCCTATTGAGGCCCCTGCATTTTTCCTAATATATCCATCCATTCTTATTACATTTAATCCTACATCAGTTTCTGATGGACGTACTATAGCTCCAGTAACTTTTTTACCTTCTATTTCTATTACATCGCCCTCTCGTACGCCCAATTTTTCCATAAGTTTTGGATCAAGCCTAACTATTGATTTTCCAACATCTGATTGTGATAATGCTTCCGCAACTTTAGCTTTAACTTCATTCTTCTCCATGCCTATCACCACTTTATTTTGTTATGTGAGTTCTTATTGATAATTTTTAGTAAAATTTTGTAACTATAATATACTTTAACATATTAATTATATATATTTTTAATTTTTTGTAAAAAATTGCATAACACTTCTAAAATTTTTCATAATTTTAGTATTTCGAATTATTTGAAGAAAAATAAAAGAAATTTGTCATCGTTTTATACTTTTTTTCTTAAATGTTTTTACATATTTATAAGTCGAAAATTATATTATGTACATATCGTTTATATAAAAATGAAAATCAAGGAGGTGAAAAATTGTCAAGAAAAATTTTGGCAATAGCTTTACTAGTGACATTCATAAGTTTGACTTTAGGAACAGCTACAGCATCAGAAGTATATGACATTTCCAAACAAATAGTGATGGATGCAAAAAACAAACTGAACATTGATAACAACAGCCAATGTTTGGTAATAACCACAGCAGGAAGTGCCAGATACAAAAATGAAAATACTGTAGATGGAATACAAGCTGTAGTTGATCATATGCCATCTGCAAGATTAGGTAAAGGAAACATTCTAACATTGTATAAATATGGAAACTTAGAGTTTACATTTGTAAAAAAAGAAGACAAAGAATTGTATGCAATAAAATATTATGTTGATGATTCTGGAATCAAAAGTACTCCAAAGTTAAATATTGGATTCAACATTGACGAAAATCAGTTCAATGTAGCTAAAAATTATTTAGGATACGACACTATAACAATAGCGTGGGCATGGGCATCAGGTGCACCTCCAGATCTTTTAGAGATAGCAACTACCACATGGAGTATAAGACCTCAAACAATAGCCGATTATGCCATCACAAAACATTATATAGCTAACTTTAACCCCAGTGAAACAATACTTATAAGTAAATCTGGAAATTATGATGATGATGCAGCATTGCACTTAGTTGGCAATAGATTGCATGCTGTATATAAATATGAAGGTCCAGACGATGAAAAAGTGTTCATTGCATATGATTACCCATCTTGTGTAGTAGTTCATTACAAAGAAAAAATAAGCAAAACAAGGCCAGAGAGCCTTGAAGAACTTAAAGAAATGATAGCATGCATTGAAAAATTAAAAACAAATCCATCATCATTATTCTCAATTAAATATCTTAAGACTGGAAATTCAAATGATGCAGCTTATTTAGCTAAAAATGGAATAGACGAGAATTATATATCCAAACTTAATAATGCCAACATAGAATTACATGAACCAAAAATAGCAGAGGTAAATTATGATAAATATTACAATCTTGGTAAAGAAATTTTCAACAAAGTTTATAAGGTAGGATTATTTACAACTGAAGACATTAACGCTGGCAAAGTCACTGTAGTTTTACCTCCTTACTACAGTGTTTACAGTGGAACAAATGAATATATTGCTGGATTAATAGACGGAATCATTGATGCTGCAAAAGAATTTGGTGCTGTATTCCCAATTAGAAATATTTTCCAAATAGATAACAAATGGTATGATTGGATTGGCAGTCAAATATCTATAATATTTGCAAAATCTGAAAATGAGAGATTTTTAACCACTAATAAGCTAGAAGACCTTAAAATACAAGGCGTGTTTGTAACGATTAAACCTCCAAAGATTGAAGTTAGTGAAATTCGTGACATAAGTCCTGCTAACGATCCTTCTCCAGTAGCTAAATATGGTTTTGAAGATCCATTAAAGATGATTTTTGCTTGGAGCATGGGCTCACCATATGAGTATCTATGGATATATCAACGTTCAGGACGTTCATATACATGGGAAGATTATGATATTGTATTAGCATTAGAACCATGGAAAATCAATGATGGAAATCTTATTTTAATAGCACCTATAGGGGAATGGGAATGGAGCAGCGATGCTTTAATCAGGGTAATAGGATACGGTGTATCACCTTCCAGAGGTACCTACTTCTCATATACCATAACACAGCCAGTTGAAAGTCTTACAAATATCTATAGAATAATAGGTATTCCCAATACAATAAAATTAATTACTTATGATAAAAGTAAAATTGCCAAACTTGTTTCTGCACGAGGATTCACGTGTTCTATAGGAAATCAACTGTATCGTTCACTTTATCTTTGGAACAACAAAGAAGATTCTAAAGATTTCAAAGATGCCATATTTACTACTGAAATTAAACAAATATCTATTGAAGAGATATTGAAGTCACAAGATCCTGTAGCTTTATTATTAGCTCCACCTACTCTAACTCCTACACCCACTCCATCTCCAATTCCCACACCAAACCCAATTCCAACACCTACACCAACAGTACCGCCAACTCCATCTCCAATTTCCACACTTACTCCAACTTCAACCTTTATATCTACGCCAACCCCCATATCAATAGTGTTACCAACCCCAATTCCTACGCCAATGCTTATACCAGCAGCCATGCCAACAACGGTGTCAAACCTGGCTTTATCAGCGTCTTTACCTACATTACCAACTTCTACACCAACAAAAACTGTTAAAAAAATAATTAAACCAACGACAATGACAAAAATTGCTCCAAAAACTAGTAAAAACTTGAATACAGTGATATTGTATGTTGCCACATTAACAGCAATACTGGCAGTTGTCTATGGCATAACCTACCTTATAAAACGTAGAAAGGAATTAATATTGCGTACAGAACCTGGAAAATAAATTTTTTCTTCTTCTTTTAAATTTTTAGGAGGTGAAATAATGAGAAAAATGTTTATTCCGACACTGTTCTTCTTAAGTCTCTTGCTTGTGAATACAGCTCATGCCGCCAAAGTTGTATATGTCCATGAAAATGGTAGTGACATATATGATGGTAGTTCTTGGACTCATGCCTTGAAAACATTGAATAAAAGTATTGATATTGTGGAAAATGGTGGGATTATATATGCCTGTGGAAAATTTCAGGCGAGCAATATAACAATAAATAAAAATTTAAGTATTGTTGGTAAAAACACGACAATATTTGATGGAAGTGGGAGTGGAATTTTGGAAATAACTCCAGGAAACACTGTTAAACTGGTTAATTTAATATTTGTAAATGGTAATAGGACAGAAGGCGGAGCAATAATTAATAAAGGATGTTTAATAATTGAAAATTGTACTTTTATAAATAACACGGCAATATATGGAGGGGCTATTAGAAGTTATGGCAACTTAACAATTAAAAATTCATTGTTTAAAAGTAATGTGGCATTTACAGATGAAGGTCGTGGGGGAGCAATTAACTGTGATGGAGCCCAAGAAACTAAAATAGAAAATTGTGAATTTTGGGATGGCATTGCTCCTCATAACGGCGGTGCTATATATGGTTGGCAATCAGGATATATTTATATAAAAAATTGTAAATTTGTTCGAAATAAGGCTCCAAATCCTGCTCATGGCGGTGCAATTTACGTTAGATGGACAAATGTTGTGATAGAAAATTCTGAATTTATAAACAATACAGCAGAAGTTGGAGGAGCATTAAGAAATCATGATGGAGTGATGAAAATAGTAAATTGTACATTTATAGGCAATATTGCAAGTGGTTGGAAAAAAAGAGGTCCAATAGGTGGTGCAATACAGAATTCTCAAAACATGACAATAGAGAATTCCACATTCATAAATAATTTTGCAGAAAAACAAGGGGGAGCAATTGAAAATTCTGGAGCTACATTAATAATCAAAGGTTGCAGTTTTCTTAATAATAAATCTCCTAGAGGATCAGCAATTTACAATACTAATTTTATGGATATACCTGGAATTTTAACAGTTTCATTTTCAAGATTCGTTGACAATGAAGGAGACGTTGATATAAATTCTACAAATCAAAATGTAACCGCTGAATTAAATTGGTGGGGTCAAAATAATCCTGACTTTAGTAAAAGAGTGGCAGGGTTTAATGTTACAAAATGGTTAGTACTTAAAGTAATTCCAATACCTGAAAGATCTGAAATTAAAGTGTCAATCACAAGTGATAATTATGGAAACCAATATGACCCCAAAGATGGCTGTATTCCACCAACACCAGTGTTGTTTAAATTAGATCCATCTTCAAATGCTAGTGGAATTTTAAAACCAGAATACTGTCTTACAGACAATGGAGAATGCATAAGTAAATTTATAACAATAAAGCCAGGAACTGCTATCATAACAACTACAGTAGACCATGAAACTATTAGTACAAGGATGGAAGCATCAATCCAAAACAAAACCTTCACAATAACCCTAACAAACTTAGGAAAATCAACAATAACCATAAAATATTACATCTCAATCTACACAAATCCAGTTAATGGAACTAAAGTCAGCTATAGGGAATTAACAATAACTCTAAAGCCAAATGAAACAAAAACAATAGAGTTAGGTAAATATCTATTTAAATATGCAGTATCTGGAACAATGATTGTCAAAAATCCATCAAGATATAGAATTCCATTAAATCTAAGAATAAAATATGAAATTGAGGGATTGAATCCACAGATGAGGGAGATAAGTAAATACATAGCTCCAAGGGGAGAATTTAGGTATATAGCTAGATATACAGGGAAAGAAGAAGGATATGCTGATGTTTGGTGATTCTTTTTTTATTTTTTTTAAATTTTGTGGTGATAAAATTGGAAATTGATTGGAATGAATTGTGGAAAGAAAAAATAAAAATTTATTCTAAAAATATTGATTGGGATTCACGAGCTAAAAAATTTAATAAAGCTATAAAATGCAATAATGATTATTCAATCAATGTGTTAAAAAGAATTAAATTAGATCCAGAATGGAGTGTTCTTGATGTTGGATGTGGTCCTGGAACTCTTGCAATACCAATAGCAAAAGAAGTTAAGCATGTCACAGCAGTTGATATCTCTAAAGAAATGTTAAAGCTACTAAAAAAGAATGCTGAAAAAGAAGGTATATCAAACATAAATATTGTAAATGCTGATTTTAAAGACATTGACATTGAAAAAATAAAACCTCATGACGTTGTAATTGCCTCAAGGTTTTGTGGATTAACCGGTGACTTAAAATACGAATTAAAAAAGTTGGATTCATTAGCAAAAAAATATGTTTATATAACTTCATTAGCACAAGACAGAAAATTAAATCTTAAAATTTATAAAGCATTAGGCAAGCCTATTTTTCCAACTTATATATTTATCTACAATGTCCTGTATCAACTAGGAATTTTTGCAAATGTTGAAATATTTGATTCTAAAATCTACCAGGTTTTTAAAAATATAGATGAGGCTGTGAATGATTGGAAATGGTTTATGAAACTAAATAAAAAAGAAGAAAAAATTTTAAGGAATATAATATCTTCAAATCTTAAAAAAACTCAAAATGGTTTTATTTATCAAGACAAAGTTAAGTGGGCATTAATTTGGTGGAGAAAGTTGTAGTAACTACATAATAATATATAAAATTTGCTACTTTTTGTCAAGTGAAAATTGTAATAAAAAATTTAAAAATATATTGTAGTAAAAACACATGGGGTGAAAATGCCATCACATTTAGCCTCAGCCCTGAAGTGTATAACCGCAATAAAACTCAAAAAACAAGGATTATCACAAGCTAAAATATCTAAATTGCTTGGTATAAATAGATCAACGGTTTCTCATTATTTACACGGCAGAAATGTCTCTCCAAAATCACTAAAGGTAGCAAAAATAATAATCAATTTTTGTCCAAGAGATTTCATACTTTTTGTACAGAGTGTTATAGAAAAAAAAGAAGAAGTAAAAACAATAGTAAAGACATGTCAAAATAGAAACTTCAAAGTTCTTGTAAAAGATTCTTGTATTGGATGCGGAACATGTAGTGAAAAATGTCCTATGGATGCCATAAAAATTTCAGGGCTGAAGGCTAAAGTAAATTCTAAATTATGTTGCGGATGTGAATTTTGTATTAAAGTTTGTAAAACAAATTCAATTGAAATTATGGAGGTAAAAAACAATGGAAATTGAGACTATACATGAAAGATCTGGTAAAGAAACTAGAGAATTAATATTTAATGAAGAAAAATGCAATGTTTGTGGCCTTTGTGAAAAAATTTGCCCTGTTAACGCTATTGAGGTATCTCCTCCTGGTGCAGTAGTTAGGGAAGAAAACATATCAAAATTAATTCTAGATGAAGATAAATGCGTACTTTGTGGTATGTGTAGTTCTATATGTCCATATGATGCATTAGATTTACAAATTGACAAAAAATCTATCAAAGATATTCCTGAATATCCTACTTTAATAAAATCTTCTGAAATTGATGAAGAAAAATGCATATATTGTAAATCATGTGAAATAGTTTGCCCCCAAGGAGCTATTACAATAACAAGAGAACTTCCTGAAAGATCTGAATTAGTGACAGGGGAAATTGAAATAGATAAAGATAAATGTATATTCTGTGGTGTTTGTGAGGAAATGTGTCCAGCAGCAGCTATAGAAATAGAATGGAAAGAACCTACATCTATTGATCCATCAACTGCTAACGATATACGGGTAGATGAGAAAAAATGTGTATATTGTATGATTTGTAAAAGAGTTTGTCCTGTAAATGCAATAAAAGTGATATGTAAAGTTTGTCCATACGGAGAATACGAAATAAAAGAACCAGAAATAAAAGGAAGTACATATATAGACTCAGAATTATGTGTTAATTGTGGATGGTGTCAGGAAACATGTCCAGTTGATGCTATAAAAATTGAGAAACCATTTGAAGGAACTGTGGAAATAAATGAGGAATTATGTCAAGGATGTGCAACATGTGTCGAGGTATGTCCATGTAATGCATTATCATTCCCAAAACCATCAAAACCTGGAGAAAAACCACAAAAATTACACATAGAAGAAAAATTCTGTGTTTATTGTGGCGCTTGTGAAAAAGCTTGTCCAACAGATGCAATAAAAGTTAGGAGAACTAATATAAAACATACGCCAATATTATCAAAAGCTTGGAAAGTAAGATTTGACAGTTTAAAAGAATAAAAGGGGGCTCTAAAATTGGTATTGGAATTAAAAGTATATCCTGACCTTTGTCATGGTTGTGGAAATTGTGTTGTAGCCTGCCCTGTAAATGCATCAAATAATCCTGACGTTGCAGGAGGAAAAGGTCCAACAGAAGACAATAAATTGGTTATAATAGTTGAAGATGGGACTGTAACTATTTTAAATCCTGAATTGTGTGAAAAATGTGGAACATGCGTTGAATCTTGCCCTGTTGACGCAATAAGATTGGAGGAATCAAAATGAAGGCAATATTAAATACAGGAAGGACAATATGGCAAGGACAGGCAATAGAAGCAGGTAAGGATTTAGATTTATATATAGATGCAGCAGCTGTTGTATATATGAATCGTGAAATGATGAATGAATTAGGAGTAAAGGAAGGAGATAATGTTAAGGTCAAATCAAAATATGGAGAAGTAGTTGTTAAAGTTGTAGAAGCAAAAGAACCCTTACCAGAAGGAATGATATATATTCCTATGGGTCCTTGGGCAAATAAGGTTGTTAGACCAAATACTGATTCTACTGCAACACCAAGTTTTAAAAATGTTCCTGTTGAAGTGGAACCAACTGATGAAGAAGTTCCCGACATGCCTACTTTAATGAAAACTTATGGAAAAGAATAGGGGTGAATTAAAAATGGAATACATAATAAAGAATGGTTTTGTTTACTGTCCTTTAAATAATATTGACGGAGAAAAAATGGATATTTGTGTAAAAGATGGTAAAATTGTTGAAGATGTAAGTAGCGATGCCAAAGTAATAGATGCGAGCGGAAAAATAGTAATGCCTGGTGGTGTAGACCCACATGCACATTTAGCTGGAGGAAAAGTAAACGTTGGACGAATGTATCGTCCTGAAGATAGTAGACGGGATGTTGAACCTAAAATTAAAGGAGGAAGATCTGGTAGTGGATTTTCAGTGCCTTCAACTTTTATGGCTGGATATAGATTCGCACGTATGGGTTATACAACTGTAATGGAAGCTGCAATGCCTCCTTTATTAGCAAGACATACACATGAAGAATTCCATGATACTCCAATCGTTGACCATGCTGCATATCCGCTATTTGGTAACAATTGGTTTGTAATGGAATATTTAAAAGAAGGTGATATAGACTCATGTGCAGCATATGTGTCTTGGTTGTTAGAAGCAACAAAAGGATATACCATTAAAATTGTAAATCCTGGAGGAACTGAAGCTTGGGGATGGGGAGGTAACGTACATAGTTTGGATGATCCAGTACCTTATTTTGAGATTACACCAAGAGAAATAATAAGAGGTCTTGCTGAAGTAAATGAAAAACTTCAACTACCACATTCAATACACTTACACTGCAACAATTTAGGACATCCTGGCAATTATGAAACTACTCTTGAATCATTCGAAGTTCCTAAAGGTATAAAACCAAATCCTGCTACAGGAGAAAGAGATACAGTTATTTATGCAACTCACGTCCAATTCCATAGTTATGGTGGAACAACATGGAGAGATTTTGAGTCAGAGGCTCCAAAAATAGCTGATTATGTGAATAAACATGATCATATAATTATAGATGTTGGTCAAGTGACTCTTGATGAAACAACTACAATGACAGCCGACGGACCAATGGAATATGATTTACATTCATTAAATGGTTTAAAATGGGCAAATTGCGATGTTGAACTAGAAACAGGTTCTGGAGTAGTTCCATTCATATATTCACCTAAAGCTCCAGTGCCTTCAGTACAATGGAGTATTGGTCTAGAGTTGTTTTTACTAATAAAAGATGCAAGTAAAGTATGCCTAACAACAGATCATCCTAATGGAGGACCATTTACAAGATATCCACGAATTATTGCATGGTTAATGAGTAATGAATACAGAACAAAATATATAGAGGAAAAAGTTCATAATTGGGCTCAAAGAAGAGGAAACATTGCGACAATTGATAGAGAATATACATTCTTTGAAGTAGCACAAGTTACTAGAGCTACTGCAGCAAAAGTTTTAGGATTAAGTGAAAATAAGGGACATCTAGGTGTTGGTGCAGATGCTGACATTACTATTTATGACATAAATCCAGAAGAGATAGATCCATCAAAAGATTATATGGAAATTGAAAAAGGATTTTCACGAGCCTCATATGTTTTAAAAGATGGAAAAATCGTAGTTAAAGATGGAAAAGTTGTTAGACCAAGATTACATGGTAGAACTTACTGGTCCAAGAGTAGAATAGAAAATGAAGACATCGTTGAAGAAGTAATGAAAGATGTCAAAGAAAGATTTAGACAATATTACTCAGTGAATTTTGATAACTACCCTGTTCAAAAAGCATACTTCCCACGTTTAGTTGCAGTTGAAGGTGCTAATTCACATATCCCCTTGCCTTCTGTATGAGGTGATATTCATGAAAGAATTAATATTAGTTCCAAAAGATCAGCCAGAAGTACCACTTGAAGCTCCTGTAATAAAACCAGATGTTTTTGCAGGTAAAAAGATAAAAGAAATTGAAGAATTAGAAATTAGACAAGGTAATACAGTGGTAAAATTATCAGAGTTTTTTGATGTCAGTGGTAAAACTTCAGAAAATCCAAATGAATTACGAATAGTTATAGATGGCGATGCAAACAGGACAAAAAGAATAGGTGAAGAAATGAAAAGCGGTGAAATCATTGTCAATGGCGATGTGAACATGTATGTAGGAGCAGCGATGAGAGGTGGAAGGATTGTTGTTAATGGCAACGCAGATTCATGGGCAGGTCAAAATATGCAAGGTGGAGAATTAATAATCAAAGGAGATGCTGGAGATTATTTAGGTTCTGCCTACCGTGGCGACTGGAGAGGCATGAAAGGTGGTACAATAATTGTTCATGGAAATGTTGGAAATGAAATAGCAGAATATATGCGTGGAGGAAAAATAATAGTCAAAGGAAATGCAAATATAATGCCAGGAATACATATGAATAACGGACTTTTAATCATTGAAGGAGATGTAGTAGCAAGAGTCGGAGCTGAAATGTTAGGAGGAACCATTGTAGTTAAAGGTGTTATAGAGGAATTTTTACCAGGATTTGAATATTTAGGAGTTGAAAAAGATATCAATGTCCAAAATGAGTCAATTTCTGGTTTATATTATAAATTTAGAGGAGATTATGCTGTTAAAGGTGCGAAAGGAATTGTTTATGCCGCTGTCGGAAAAAACGACCATATAATACCTTAAAAGGAGGTTTTATAAATTGAAATTAGTTAAAAATGTTGTATGTCCATTCTGTGGAACTTTATGTGATGATATAATTGTAAAAGTAGAAGGAAATGAAATTGTTGGAACAATGAATGCCTGCCGTATTGGTCACAACAAATTTGTTCATACGGAAGGTGCAACACGTTATAAAAAACCATTGATGAAAAAAAATGGTAAATGGGTCGAAATTAGTTATGAAGAAGCAATTGAAAAGACAGCAGAAATCTTGGCAGAATCAAAAAGACCTTTACTTTATGGGTGGAGTTGTACTTCATGTGAAGCTCACAGTGTAGGTCTGGAACTTGCTGAAGAATGTGGTGCTGTTATAGATAACACAGCGTCAGTATGTCATGGTCCTTCAATCCTTGCTGTTCAGGATGTTGGATATCCTATTTGTACACTTGGAGAAGTAAAAAATAGAGCAGATGTCGTAGTTTATTGGGGTTGCAATCCAATGCATGCACATCCTCGACATTTATCACGCCATGTATTCTCAAGAGGATTTTTCAGAGATAGAGGTAGAGTTGATAGAACTTTAATAGTTGTGGATCCAAGAAAAACAGATACTGCAAAATTAGCAGATATACATTTACAAGTTGAATATAATAGGGATTATGAATTAATAGATGCCATGAGAACAATGATTCAAGGACATGACATACTTTATGATGAAGTAGCAGGAGTACCTAAAGATCTAATTGAAGAAGCCGTCGAAACAATGAAAAATGCACAATTTGGTATATTATTCTTTGGTATGGGGCTTACTCACAGCCGAGGTAAACATAGGAACATAGATACAGCAATAATGATGGTTGAGGATCTAAACGATTATGCAAAATTCAATCTTATACCTATGCGAGGTCACTACAATGTCACAGGATTCAATCAAGTAGCTGCTTGGGAAAGTGGTTATCCATACTGTGTAGATTTTTCAACAGATGTTCCAAGATACAATCCTGGAGAAACTGGTGCAAATGATTTACTTCAAAATAAAGAAGCAGACGCAATGATGGTTGTTGCATCTGATCCTGGAGCACATTTCCCACAAAAAGCAATAGAAAGGATGGCAGAGATACCACTAATTGCTATAGAACCACACCGAACACCAACAACAGAGTTAGCAGATATAATAATACCTCCAGCTATTGTTGGACTTGAAGCTGAAGGAAGTGCATATAGAATGGAAGGAGTACCATTGAGAATGAAAAAAGTTGTTGATACTGATTTACCATCTGATGAAGAAATATTGAAAGATATACTTAAGAAAGTAAGAGAAATAAAGTCAGGTAAATAACCCCTTCCCTATTTTTTTTCTATTATATGTACAGCAGAAGCTTTAAATTGTATCCAAACTTCAGATCCTTTTTTAATTTCTAAATCTTCAAAAGATTTTTTGGTTAAATAAACATGGAAAATTTCTCCAACATCTACTATTAATTCCACAAGAGGACTACTATGTATCACATCGATAACATGTCCTTTAAATTCATTTAATGCACTAGTTCCAACCTTTTTCTTGGAAATTGTTATATCTTCTGGTCTTACAGTTACACACACTTTACCTTTGGCACTGTTTTTCTCTGCGGCTGTAATTTTTATATTACCTGTGTCAACAATAGTTAGATCACCTTTTTTATATGCATTTCCAAATATTAGGTTTTTTACTCCGACAAAATTCGCTATAAATTCATTTTTAGGTTTTCTAAATATTTCTTCAGGCGTGCCCACTTGTAGAATTTTTCCATCTTTCATGATCCCAATTCTGTCTGCTAAAGCTAAAGCCTCTTTAAAATTATGTGTTACATGTAGTACACTAATATTAAATCTTTCATGCATTCTTTTTAATTCCACCATTAGTTCGTCTCGGATTCTTTCATCCAAAGCACTCAAAGGTTCGTCTAAAAGTAATATTTTTGGTTCTATGATTAATGCTCTTGCAAGAGCAACTCTTTGTTTTTCACCACCACTAAGAGTTCTTGGATATCTATGTAGTAGATGTTTTATCCCCAGAAGTTCAGCAATTTTTTTAACTTTTTTATCAATGTCGTTTTCTCCACGTACTTCCAAACCAAATGCTATATTTTCATGTACATTCTTATGTGGAAATAACATGTAATCTTGATACACAATACTTATATTTCTTTTTTCTGGAGGCAGGTATGTAACATCCCTTCCATCTATTATTATTTCACCAGAATCTGGGAACTCTACCCCAGCTATTAATTCTAAAAGTAATGTTTTCCCTGCACCAGAAGGGCCTAGTATAATAAAATACTCACCATCATTAACTTTTAAATTTATATTTTTTAATTTGAATTCTTTCCAATCTTTATTTATATTTTTCAATTCAATCATCTTTTTTCACCTATCAGTGCTCTCATTATAATAAATACTGCGAGACATATCAATATTAGTACAACTGCAACTGGCCTGGCTGAATTAAGACCAAAATTGACAAATCTGTCATAAATCAATGTGGGTGCTATCATTGGATAATATGCTAAAACAATAACTGCACCAAATTCACTTATTGCTCTTGCCCAAGTCATTATACAGCCAACAGCTATGTTTCTAATGGTTAATGGTAGAGTTATTGTAAAAAATGTTTTAAAACTACTTGCACCTAAAGTTCTAGCAACTTTTTCTAATTTTGGATCTACAGATTCGAATCCTTCCCTTACAGAATTTATCATGAATGGAACACTTACAAACAACATTGCAATTATTATACCGGGCATTGAGTCTACAAACACTAAACCTATCTTATTGAACATTGGACCAAGCAATCCTCTAGGTGCAAAAACTGTTAATAATGCTATTCCACTTACTGTATGTGGTATTACAACAGGTACATCGATAATTGCTTCAATAAAACCTTTCCCATAAAAATCATGCCTTGCTAATACATAAGAAAGAGGTACACCGAAAATTAATGCAATTAATGTAGCAACTAATGCACAGTATATACTTACAGATATTGCGGTTATCACTTCATTTTCAAGAGCTGTATGTGCAATCTTTACAGGATTTTCAGATAATATCATCGATGCTATTGGAATAACTATGAATGCTACTAAAAACAAGCCTAAAGATATGAAAAATATTTTCATGTAATCTTTCATTTTTTTGTGCCTCCAAAAATTAAAAAAAGGAGAAAAATTATTTTTTAGGTACTACAAAATTTCTTAATAGAGGTGGTATCTTGGAAATATCAACGGTTGACACTGCTGGTACTATTGGTTCCTGGTAATTTCTTTTGAGAACTTCTTGTCCATCTTTACTTAATAGAAATTGAACGAATTTTTCAGCTAAGTCTTTATGTTTGGAATTATTAACAACTGTTATTCCATACACAATTGGTTTAAGCTTTACAACTTGTTTTTTTGTATCTGCATATTGTACTAAACTAATTTTTTTGTATTCTTTCTCATATTTTGTTGATTTTAAATTTAATTTTTCTGGTAATTCTACATATTTTAGTTTGTGTTGCATTGCTACACTCTTATAGATGATTAGATAATCTATTTGGCCTGATTCAAGTGCAGATACTAAATCAACTTCCTTAGGACGTATCATAACTTTTTTATCTGGTTTAAGATCTGAAGGTGCATACACAACATACCCACTATCATTTGCAACAGAAGTTATGCTTGTATGTTTAGCAATAAGATTTTCAAAAATCGTATCATTATTGTAATATTTGTTTGCTAATTGTATCATCATCACTGCTCTATAACCACATGGATCTAAGTTAGGATTACTAAATCCATATTTTACATCTGGTCTCTGAAAGATTTGATACCAATTCTCACCATTTATTTCATTTTTATATTTACTCTTATCTGTGTAGGCTATAACTAACTCATTTCTAGCAAATTGGATGTTCCAAGTTGCATATTTTGGTATCATCCTTTTATCAATTAAATCATAATCAGCTACAGCAACGATGTCACCAGGTTTTTTTAAATCCGTTATTTGCCTAATTGCCTCAGCACTACCATGTGATTCTATTTCAATTTTTACATCAGGATTTCTGTTTTCAAATTCTTTGGCAGCATCAGTAAGAGGTTTAGCCAAACTACCAGCGCAATATATTTTTAGAGTAGTTTTATGGCTTTGTTGATATGCAAGTACTCCAACACCTAATACTGCCAAAATGATTATTATTATTGCAATTTTCTTGTACATTTCTTCACCTCCTGCATGTCATGTTAAGTTACTTTATACGATAGATTTAATATATGCATTTCGTCTTTAATAAAGTAAGAAAGATTATTAAAGATATAAAAACTAAGTTTTAATATTTTTTAAAATCGTTCTTGCAATTTCTCTTGCTCCATCCCATCCCATGGTTTTAGCTTGTCCATGCATTACATCCACAACAGGTATTTTATATGTAAAAGAAAAACTTAATTCATTTGCTCCACCTAAAATTATATCAACGTCTGTATCTTTCAAACGCTTTTCTATTTGGATTAAATCAGGTTCTATCAAAATTTCAGGTTCAAAATTGGTGTTGGATAATACAGTATTAAGATGTTTTAAGGTCTTTTCACCCACTAAATCTATAGATATAAGGACAGGCTCCATACCTAACTCTATTATAAAGTCTGTTAATGCTACAGCTCTAGTTGGTCCAGAAATTATAGCTACTTTGCATCCTTTTAAATTTTTTATCAATTTATCCTTAATTTCTTTAAATTCAGCATATTCCTTTTCTAAAGGATAATCTATATCAAAAAAATCCAATATTTTATTGAAAAAGCGATAAGTATTATTAAAACCTATAGGGAATGGATAATCAATGAATTCCATCCCAAATTTCTTTTTTAAAAATTTGGATGGTTTTATTGCAGATATATCACAAAATGAGTAATTTAGGTTGGCTTTAGTTAAATTTCTTATTTCCCTTATATTACATCCAGAAGTCAAAACACAGTTTACTCCAATTCCCATTTTTTTAAGTTCGTTTTTTAAATGTTTAAGATCTGGTCCGCCTCTATACATGCCAATGAAATTTATTAATGGTTTATCACTTTTTTTACAAGGTTTAACAAGCTCTTTAATTAAAGTCATTATGGTATCTTCATATCCTTCATTTTGCCTTGCTTCAAATCCTCCAGCACTTACAGCAATTATTTCTGCATTTATTTCATTTTTTATTTCCTTTACTACCCTGAAAACATCTTCACCAATGATACTTGTTGAGCAAGATGTAAGTACAGCTATCAAATCAGGCTTATAATATTTGTCAACTTTAACAATCGTATCTTTTAACTTTTTTTCAGCGCCAAAAACTACATCTTCCTGAGAAAGTTGTGTAGAGCATATTTTTACTTTTGAACCGCCCCTTAATGTTAGAAGATATCTCATGTGGTATGCACAACCAACAGGGCCATGAACAATGGGTATAGCATTTTTTATTCCCAGTATTGTTTTAATAGCTCCAAACAATTTACAGGTATGCATAGGTTCCATTTTTACACCTAAGAACTAGCATCTCTTATCATCAAAATCTTATTAATGGCATTAAGTACTGCCTCAACACTGGCCATGACAATGTCTTCCCTAGTAGCACGTCCTGTTGCTTTATTATTATTTTTGTCACTCATAACAACAAATACATCAGCTAAAGCATTAGTTCCTCCTGTTATGGCATCGATATGGTATTCATCTAACTTAATATCAGCTGTTTCTTTAACTAAGCTTTGAATAGCATTTATAGCTGCATCAACAGGACCTACACCTGTCTTAGCTCCTGTTTTAATTTTTCCATCTATTTCAAGTTTTACTGTTGCCGTTGGCATTACATTTTCTCCAGTCATTACAGCTATTCCTTTAAGTTTGACACGTTCTTTTTCTGCTTTACCTAATATTGATAAAGCTAATGCTCTTAAATCAGCGTCAGTAACCATTTTGCCTTTATCACCTAATGCTTTTACTTGTTTGTACAATTTCTTAAATTCTTCTTCATTCATTTCAATATCATATTCTTTTAGTTTTGACCTGATTGCATTTGCACCTGTATGTTTACCAAGAACGATTCTTCTCTTATGCCCTACCATCTCTGGAGTTATTGGTTCGTAAGTCTCTGCTTTCCTTAAAACACCGTGCACATGTATACCTGATTCATGTGCAAATGCATTTTCACCTATGATAGCTTTGTTTGGTGGGATTTTAATTCCAGTTAATCCAGAAACTAGTTCAGCTGTGCCTACCAATTTCGAAGTTTTAATATTTGTATTTATTTTGTAATGTACTGTGAGGGCCATTACTACCTCTTCAAGGGCTGCATTACCAGCTCTCTCACCTATGCCATTCATAGTAACATGTACTTGCTCGGCTCCAGATTCAACAGCAGCTAATGAATTAGCAACAGCTAATCCAAAATCATCATGACAATGCACACTAATAGGTACTTTAACATGTTTTTTTAAATTTTCTATAAGTAATTTCATAGCTGATGGAATCATGACTCCTACAGTATCAGCAATGTTAATTTTATCAACGCCTGCATCTTCTACAGCTTTACATATTTTACATAAGTAATTAAATTCTGTTCTTGTGGCATCTTCAGCGGAAAATTCAGCTGTAAGTCCATGATCTTTGATATATTCAACAGCGGAAACAGCTTTATCAATTATTTCGTCTTTACTCATCTTTAATTTATAATCTCTATGTAATGGTGAAGTACCTATAAATGTATGAACGTAATCTACATCACAATCAATTGCAGCGTCTATGTCTTCCTTTAATACACGTGCCAATCCACATATCTTAGCATTTAAACCAAGTGATGAAATTTTTGATGTAGCACTTCTTTCTCCTTTAGATGCGGCTGGAAATCCAACTTCTATGATATCTACTCCTAATTCATCTAATTTTCTTGCTATTCTAACTTTCTCATCCACAGTTAATGCAACGCCAGGAGTCTGTTCACCATCTCTTAACGTCGTATCAAATATATAAACTCTTTCAGGTAGATTTAAAGATTTTTTTACTTCTTCGATGTACATTTTATCCCCTTTTTAATAGATTATTAACAACATTGTACAATCTTTTGTGGTAAGAAGAATTAGCTTTCGCACTTGTTTTTCCTTTTTGGATGGCATCTAAAATGTCATCAATCCCTGAATGAGTATCAACAATTGTAATGCATGCACCAATTTCTTCTGGAAAATGAGCATCACTTGCCCCTATTTCTGGAATATTTCTCTTTTTTGCAAATTTTTTTGCACGTAAATTACCGATACTTACACATCTTCCATTTAAAACTTCTATGGCGTCAAAATTTAAATTTTTAACTGTAGATCCTAAACTATCTCTTAATTTATCAAAAGGATGGGGAGCTATTGCAACCCCGCCAAGGTCTCTTATTCTTTCTAATGTTTCCTCTGCACTAAGGTATTTTTCAATTTCTTCAGTTATACCTAAAGCTACTATATGCCCTTCCCTCGTACTAATTTCAATTCCTGGGATTATAAGAATATCTTCAATATTTCTTTTTGCAATAACTTCGTATCCTTTAATTGTATTATGATCTGTTATAGCAATTGCATCTAAGCCACGTTTTTTAGCAATTTTAACAATATCATCCGGAATATTTTTTGAATCCCCAGAATATAGTGTGTGAATGTGTGGATCCAATTTTATCAAATAATCACCTTAAAATTTTATAAAATTTAAAATCACGGACCCGGCGGGATTTGAACCCGCGACCTTGGGATCCGAAGTCCCACGTCCTAGTCCAGGCTAGACCACGGGCCCTATAAAAATATTATATTTAGATAAAATTAATATTTGTTCACATAATATATAAAGGCTAACAACAAAAAATTTGTCTTTTGAGTTTTTTATTAGGGAAGTTAGTCAAAAAATTAACAGAGGTGAAACAATGCGAATTTTATTAATACATGCTGATTATTTAAAGTATCATGTAAGAGATAAAACAAAGTTTGCAGAAAAAATTGAAGAAGAAATGAAAAAAGGTTCATTTGATGAATCATTGGTAGTGTTTACAGCAGTAGAAAAGGAAGATGAAAAGAACCCTGATGGTATCATAGATGAAGCTGTTCAAGAGATAAAGAAAATAAAGAAAAAAGTAGGTGCTGAAAATATTGTCATATATCCTTATGCTCATCTAAGTTCATCTTTAGCTTCACCAGATGCAGCAGTAGATATTTTGAAATCATTAGAATCTAAACTTAAAAGTGAGGGCTTAAAAGTTTCAAGGGTTCCATTTGGATGGTATAAATCATTTGAAATATCCTGTAAGGGTCATCCTCTTTCAGAATTATCAAGAAATATTAAGGTGAAAACTAAAAAGATCAAAGAAGAATCTATTGAATCTGAATGGTTTATTATGGACAACGAAGAATTAATTGAAATTGATAATTATGAATTTAAGGATTTTGAATTTAAAGACGTTGTTTATCATGAATTAGGAATTGTAAAACCCTCAGAAAAAGAACCACCTCATATAAAGCTGATGCGTGAAAAGAAGATTGCAGATTATGAACCTTCTGCTGATATAGGACACCTTAGATGGTATCCAAAAGGTAAACTTATTAGAGATCTTCTATCTGATTATGTTTATTCATTGGTTACTAAATATGGAGCTATGGTAGTTGAAACACCGATAATGTATGATCTCAGTGATAAAGCAATTAGAGTTCATGCAGAAAAATTTGGAGAAAGACAATATAGGATCCACAATAAGAAAGAATTAATGTTAAGATATGCATGTTGTTTTGGAGCATTTAAAATATTAGCTGATTCATTTTTAAGATGGAAAGACCTTCCTGTTAAAATATACGAACTTTCAACCTACAGTTTTAGATTAGAGCAAAGAGGAGAAGTTGTTGGACTAAAAAGATTAAGATCATTCACAATGCCTGATCTTCACACTGTATGTAGAGATATGCAACAAGCTTTAGAAGAATTTGAAAAACAAGTAGAAATGTGTTTAAAAGCTGCTGAAGATTTAAAATTGAACCATAAAGCAATATTTAGATTCACTAAAGATTTCTACGAAGAGAATAAAGAATGGATAAAATCATTGTCTAGAAAAATAAACGAACCTATTTTAATTGAGTTACTCCCAAAAAGAAAACATTATTGGGTAGCAAAAATAGATTTTGCAGCAGTGGATAGCCTTGGTAGACCTATAGAAAATTCCACCGTACAAATAGATGTTGAAAGTGGAGAAAGGTTTAATATTAGTTATCTTGATGAAGATGGTAAAAATAAATTTCCAGTGATATTACATTGTAGTCCTACAGGAAGCATCGAAAGAGTTATTTGTAGTTTAC
This sequence comes from Methanothermus sociabilis, assembly GCF_055392295.1. Taxonomy (NCBI): domain Archaea; kingdom Methanobacteriati; phylum Methanobacteriota; class Methanobacteria; order Methanobacteriales; family Methanothermaceae; genus Methanothermus; species Methanothermus sociabilis. The sequence goes on from NZ_AP042467.1 coordinate 653,788, forward strand.
TTGAAGAAAACGCAAAAAAAATAAATAATAATAAACTACCAATGTTGCCTGTTTGGCTATCTCCAATACATGTGAGAGTAATTCCAGTATCTGAAAAACATGTAGATTATGCTATAGACATTGTAAAGAAAATAAATTCTTATGGCATACGAGCAGACATAGATGATACAAATGAAACTGTGTCAAAGAAGGTTAGAAACGCTGGAAAGGAATGGATACCATATGTGGCCGTAATAGGTGATAAAGAAATTTCTGAAGATAAATTGACAGTGACTATAAGAGAAAATGATGAAAAAAGAGAACTTAAACTAGAAGAATTAATTGAAATTGTAAAAAATAAATTAAAGAACAAACCCTTCAAGCCATTGACAATACCTTACAGAATATCACAAAGAGTTGAAATAGGATAAATTTAAGTCAACTGTAAGCTTTTTTACTAGCTGCAATTTTTTTTGCTTTCCAAAATGCAATAACTGAAATTAAACCCAAAATAAAATATGAGCTCAGGCCCTGATATAGTGTCCAATTTGCAAAATCTTCATTTTTTAATATATAAGTTTCGAGTGCATTGGCTCCTATTACCATCAATCCTAAAACACCTGCTGCAATGCTTAATAATGAAGCTACATATAAATAAGAGATAGCTTTTCTTTCTTTTCCTAAAATCGAATTTTTCAAGCCAGCCAAATATATAGATGATATCACCAACAACACAAAAGAGACATATATGTCTCTTTGAGGATATATTAGGGTTTTTATTTCAATTCCAAAAAATGCTAACAATTCTATTAATCCATAGAAAAGATATAACAAGCCAAAAACCAAAGTTAAAAATTTAATGGACTTCATGTAATCCCTCCTATCCAAATTATCAATAGAGACATAAGATACGCAACTATTAATTCATAAGCAATAGTTAACAACATCCATTTTGTTCCTGCCTCCTGTTTCACAGTTGCCATAGATGCAACACATGGAACATAAAGTAATGTAAATACCATCAAAGCAAATGCATTCACTGGTGTTAAAGTGTGAGCTAATATTGTTCCAAGTTTTTCTTCCTCAACGCCATTTAATGTTCCAAGAGTCCCTACAACTGATTCTTTTGCAAGAAATCCAAAGAATAATGCAACGACTATCTTCCAGTCCCAACCCATCGGTTGGAAAAGTGGTTGCAATGCATGACCTATCACTGAAACCCATGATTTATCTATTTGCTCCGTATTTCCAAGGAATCCAGTAGGGCCTGTTATAGAAAGTAGCCAAACTAAAACTACAACTGCAAAAATGATAGTACCTGCCTTTCTAAGGAAAAGTTTTGTTCTCGTCCAAGTAGGACCTAAAATACTTCTCCAGGTTGGTCTATTGTAAGGTGGCAATTCCATTACAAAATGCGATGGTTTTCCTTTGAATATAATTTTCCTGAAGATCCATGCCAAAAACAATGCAACAAGAATTCCAATGATATACATGCTGGTTATCACTGTTCCTTCTTTTCCTGCAAAAAGTGCACCAGCCAATAGTACATAAACTGGTAAACGGGCACTGCAAGACATTAATGGATTTACAATTATTGTTAATATTCTGTCTTTCTCGTCCTCGAGTGTTCTTGTTGCCATTATTGCTGGAACATTACAACCAAAACCCATGACGAGAGGTATAACTGATTTGCCATGTAAACCGCATTTTTTCATAAGTCTGTCCATTACAAACGCTGCTCTAGCCATATAGCCACTGTCTTCCAATAATGAAAACATAAGGAATAAGAATGCTATCGGTGGAAGAAAAGACAACACTGTACCAAATCCATTACATATTCCATCTTTAATAAAAGATGCAAGTACGGGATTTTGGATTATGGAAGATGCATGGTCGCCTATCCATCCAAAAAACATGGTTATCATGTCTTTAAATGGCGCTGAAACATCAAAAGTAAATTTAAATGCCATCCACAACAATGCAAAAAATGAAGGCAACCCTAAATATTTATGCGTAAAAACTTCATCAAGCATGTCGCTAACAGTTAATTTTCCTTTCTTTTTATGCATAACTTTCTTTACGATATGAGATATGATACTATATCTCTCATTTGCAAGTTCAAGTTCCATATCTGTTTTAAAACGATTTCTAATCTTGATAACCTTATCAAAAATTTTGTTTTTAATTTTATTTTCACACTCTGTCCTTATAATATTTCTAACTTCTGGATCTCCTTCAAGTAATTTAATTGCTAGCCATTTTACATTGTAATTTCTTTTTAACTTTTTATCATTGGAAATGATATTAACTAATTCAACAATGTAGGGAGTAAACTTAGGATAATCCAATATAGGGGCTTTTTTGTTTAAAGAGTCAACAATTTTATCCTTTAATTTTTCTATACCAATTCCTTCACATGCTATTGTAGTAACAACTGGTATTCCAAGCAATCCTCCAAGTTTTTTTGCATTAATTTCATATCCTCTTTCTTTAGCAATGTCTACCTTATTTAAAACTAATAATACATTTGCTCCAATTTCTAAAAGTTGTAATGTTAAATATAAGTTCCTCTCTAAATTTGAGGCATCTAAAATATCAATTACAACTTTAGGTTTTGTTTTTACTATGAAATCCCTTGCTATTTTTTCATCAATTGATTCTGCAGATAATCCATATACACCTGGTAAATCTATAACTTTAAAATTAATTCCTTTGTGTGTAAATTCACCAACCTTTTTTTCTACAGTCACTCCAGGCCAGTTTCCAACATGTTGTTTTAAACCAGTTAATGAATTAAAAATGGTGGATTTACCTGTATTAGGATTTCCAATAACTGCAATAGTAACTGCTTTTTTATTCATATATTAATTCCTCCACATATATTTTAGATGCTAATCCTCTTCCAATGGCTATTTGGCCTCCACCATTCAAAGATACAATTATAGGTCCTGACATTTGATTTCTAATGACAGAGACTTCTTTCCCAGGTTTTAATCCCAAATCTATTAATTTTCTAGCTAATCCCCGCCCACCTAACAATTTTTTTATCTTAACTTTTTTATTTTCTCTTGTCAATGCTAGAGGAAGTATTAATGTTTTCATTTTTTTCAACCTCAATATATTGAGCTTCTTCGCTCCTTAATGACAATAAATATCCTTTTATTTCAATTTCTATAGGATCCTTTAGAGGTGCTCTTTTCACAACTTTTACTTTTGTCCCTGGGACAAGTCCCATATCAAAAAATCTTGATTTAGGACCTCCTAAAATATTTTTGATTTTTACAATTTCACCAGTTTTAACTTCATTTAATCTCATTATATACAGCCCCATTATTTCACATGAATTTTTTCAGCTAGTTTTTGACTCAATGTAACAAGGTCTCCATTTACTTTCACTAAAAAATAGCTTCCTTCCATTTTTTCTTTTTCATAATCTTTTTTATTTATTATTTTTATTTTTTTGCCTTTTTCAATCCCCATTTCCTTGAAACGATTTAATAAATTTGTTCCAGCTATTAATTCATGAACTTTAGCCTCTTGATTTTTCTGTAATTGAGTTAGTTGCATTTTTTCTCCATTTTTTTCTATCAGTATTTTAGAAGCTTCACCAGCGTCTAAAGTTATTTTATCCTTCTTTCCATTGATTTTCAAAACAAAGGAAACATCTGGGAAATTATCTACTAAAACTTCCATGCCTTCAGAAATTCCTAATCTAGCTATTCTTTTATTAAAGGTTCTACTACCCATAATAGTCCTTATTCGTCCTTTTTCTCCCATATTTAATCTGGATAACGGACAAATTTTTTCTTTAGTTTCTACATAAATTTTTTCGGCCCATCCTCTTCCTATAACAATGTTTTTTTCATTTGTTTTTATTAGTAAAGGTCCTTCAGTTCCACATTTAGATTTGGTGGCTATTATTTTTATTTTTTTACCTTCTTCAATTCCAAATTTCTTTAAAAATTTTTTAATTTTATTTCCACCGTCTATTTTTTCTATAAGATATTCTTCTTTTGGTTTTACATTTGTTACTAACATTTTTAGTATCTCCTCATTTTTTTTAGTTATACTTAAAAAATAATTTATATATAAATTTTACGGTTCAATGAAAAAAATAAAAATAAAACAAGTTTTTCATTTTTTTAAAGTTATGGCTGCTATTAAAATCAAAATACCAATAATTATTGCGCCTATACCTAAGACATATGGATATATAAGCTCTGGATTAAATAATAGGCACAGACCAGACACAGCAAATAATATTCCAACAGCAAATAAAATAATTTGTATTGTACTTCTTGGTAAAAGTATTGGTCTCAAATTTTTATTTTCACTGCGAAATATAGCCATTAAAAGAAACCCAATACCCATGCCTATAGAACTACCAACATCTGGTCTATGAAAAGCTAATCCGATGCCTACACCAATAAACATGCAAGCAACAAATAATAGGCCTGTTTTCACACCATGTTTTTGATTTTTTCCTTCCATTTTTTCACATCATTTTGTTTTTAATTTTAATTTTTTTATAGAGAAAAGTATATATAATATAAATTTGATATATCGAGGAAACTATATATAAAAACTATGATATTTTAAAAAAATTGGGTGGGAAGTTTTTGAGTTATGACAAAGAATTTGTAAAAAGATTTGTCCAGGGATTCGGGAAAACGATGATACTATTTATGATTGGCAAAAAACGCATGCATGGTTATGCAATAATAAAAAAACTTGAAGAAATTTATTGTTCAGAAAAAATGCCAAACAAAATAAGACATCCAGGCCCAAGTATCGTATATCCAATTTTACATGATCTAGAAAGACGAGGATTAATAAAAGGGCATTGGGAATCAAAAGGGAAGAGAAAAATAAAGTATTATGAAATAACACCGAAAGGAAAGGCCACAATAGATAAAATAAAGAAAATAATAGATGAAATATCTAAAATATGGGATAAATTTTGGAGAGAGATAAGGTGATAGGATGAAATATGCTATAGAAACATTTAATTTGACCAAAAAATATGGTGATTTAATTGCTGTGAATAAATTGAATTTTAAAGTTAAAAAAGGTACAATCTTTGGTTTATTAGGCCCAAACGGCGCTGGTAAAACAACGACAGTTAAAATGTTAACATGTTTAATACCTCCGACATCTGGTACAGCTAAAGTTGGTGGACATGATATAATTAAAGAGCCAGATAAAGTAAGACAGAAAATAGGAATGGTTCCACAACAAGTAAGCTTGTATAGGGATTTAACTATAAGAGAAAATTTAGAGTTGTGTGCTGATTATTATGGAGTGCCTAAAGATATTAAGAATGAACGTATTGATGAATTATTAGAACTTGTTGACATTAAATATGCTGAAAACAAATTGATAAAGCATCTTAGTGGAGGACAACAACAAAAAGCTTCATTGGCTGCAAGTTTAATCCACGAACCTGAAATATTGTTTTTAGATGAACCAACTACAGGTCTTGATCCAACTACTAAAAGAATTTTGTGGAATTTAGTTAAAGAATTAAATTCAAAAGGTATTACAATCATACTTTGTTCTCATGACATGTATGAAGTTGAACTATTATGTGATTATGTGGGAATCATAAATAAAGGAATTTTGGTGGCATGTGACACGCCACAAGGGCTTAAGGACATGTTAATTAAAAAATCAAAAAGTCGTACGAGAGAATTAAGTATTTTAATAAATAATCTAAATTCAGAGATAATTAACAATTTAAATGATTTAACTTTTGTACAAAAAATTAAAAAACATCATAATCAGCGTATAGATATCAGAATAGATACTACTTCTAGTAATTCTATTAATAAAGTGATAAATGCCATTTTAGGTAGTGGTGGAGAAATAATTGCAATACATACAAAAGATCCTTCTTTAGAAGACGTGTTTATAGAAGTTACAAAAGAAAAAGGTGAAGTCAATGGAAATTGAAATTAAAAAATTATATTGGATGATAAAAAAGGATGCACTAACATTGTGGAGACATAAACCAAGATTAATATCAATGTATCTTTTTCCAATACTTATGATTGTTTTGTTTGGTTATGGTATGGGTGGAGAATTGAAACACATACCAACAGTGATTGTAACTGAAAGCCACGGTCACCTAACAGATAACACAATTTCAGCTATTAAAAAAATAGATATTTATGATGTTAAAGATGTGACTAGTGATGTTAATAAAGCTAAAAACATGGTAAAAAATGGAAAAGTAAAAGCGGCTATCATACTTCCAAAAAATTATGAAAATTATAATGAAAATAGAACTGTGACAGTTTATGTAGATTCATCAGATCAAATTGCTAGTGAATCTATAATTCAAGCAACAAAAGCTATATTTACAAAAATACAGACAGAATCCATGATAAAAGAGATGAAAAATATACAACTAGTTATGCATGGAGTACAACCTACGGGATTTAATTTGTTAGGTATGATAAATGTTGATATTAAAAAAGCATATGGAGATATAAGGTATATAGACTTTTTAACACCAGGAATACTTGCAATGACGGTTATGATGGCATGTATGTTTGCCATGGGAGCTACAATAGCTGGTGAAAGAGAAAGAGGAGAATTACCAAGATTATTTATGACACCAACTAATGTTAGCACGGTTTTGATAGGTAAAATATTATCAAGGTTAACATTGGAGACTGGTAGAGCATTGGTTTTATTGTTTTGTGCAATAATATTATTTTCAGTGTCTGTAAAAGGTAATATACTTCTAGTGATACTTTTACTTGTTCTTACAGCATTGTGTTTTATTGGTTTAGGAATAATGATTTCTGGAAGGGTTGAAACACAAGAAGATTATTCACAAATAGTAATGCCAATTGCAATGCCAATGATGTTTATTTCTGGAGTATTTTACCCAATAGAGACAATGCCATGGATATTTCAGAAAATAGCATATTTACTACCATTAACTTATGCAAATTTGGCAATAAGAAGTGTAATGCTTAAAGGAGCCTCATTAGGTACAATATGGCCATATATAGCTGTATTAATTGGATATACATTGTTGTTTTTTGTGTTGGGTGTAAAAGGATTTAGAAGAGATATGTAACCTTTTTTATTTTTTATTAAATGATAAATTATTTATTATTAAGTTAAATTAAATTCTTAAAAAGTTGGAGGTATAGTCTATGTTATGGATTTTGGTTGCAGTTGTAATAGTATTACTTATAATATTAGCTCAGTCATTGAAAATTGTAAATCAATATGAAAGAGGAATAGTGTTTAGGTTAGGTAAAGTTATAGGAGTAAAAGAGCCTGGTTTAAGAATTATAATACCATTTATAGACAGAATGGTTAAGGTATCTCTAAGGATTGTCACATTGCCAATTCAATCACAAAAAATAATAACCCAGGACAATGTATCTATAGATGTAGCTGCAGTAGCATATTTCAAAGTAGTTGATCCTCTTAAGGCAGTGATATCTATAGAAGATTACTATAGTGCTGTTAATCAAATATCACAAACCACAGTGAGAAATGTTGTGGGTAAATTTGAATTAGATGAAATATTATCTGAAACTTCCAAAATTAATGAGGAAATTAAAAAAACAATCGATGAACACACTAAAAAATGGGGAATAGAAGTGATGACAGTGGAAATAAAAGATATAAAATTACCTGAAAGCATGCAACGTGCAATGGCAAAACAAGCTGAAGCTGAAAGAGAAAAAAGAGCTAAAATTATAACTGCAGAAGGAGAATATTTATCAGCGAAAAGGCTTGGTGAAGCAGCAGATATAATTGAAAAACATCCAGTGGCATTACAACTTAGAAATCTTCAAGTACTTACTGAGATTGCCGCAGAAAAAAATTCCACAATAGTTTTTCCAGCTCAATTTATGAGCAGCATCAATGATATAAAAAAGTTTATTGAAAAAGAATCAAGAAAATGAGGAGGTTTAAAATTTGGCAAAAATTTTACCGGGTGCTAAAGTTATAGGAGATGTAAAAATAGGAAAAAAATCATCTGTATGGTATAATGCAGTTATAAGAGGAGACCTCGCACCAATAAAAATTGGCTCATACTCTAATATACAAGATAATTGTGTTATACATGTAACTGATAAACATGGTGTAAAAATTGGTGATTATGTTTCAGTAGGGCATGGCGCCATACTCCATGGATGCAAAATTAAAGATAATGTACTTATAGGAATGAATGCAACAGTGCTCAATGCTGCAGTTATAAATGAAAACTCAATAGTTGGTGCTGGGGCAGTTGTCACAGAAAATAAAGAATTTCCTCCCGGAAGTTTAATACTTGGTGTACCAGCAAAAGTTGTACGGGAATTAACAAAAAAAGAAATAAAATCAATAAAGGAAAATGCTATAAAATATTATGAGCTTGCATGTAAACAGGAAAAATAAACTTAGATTATTATTCTTGCATCGCCTATACATCCACCATTCCCATCATTAAAAACAAAAACAGGGTTCAAATCTATCTCTTTAATTTCTTCATGAATATCCATTATAACACCTATCTTCATTAAACATTCAACAAGAAAATTAATATCTTTCCTTTTTCTTCCCCTTACACCTTCTAAAATTTTGTATGATTTTAAGTCCTTAATCATGTCTACAGCAAATTCTCTTGTTATGGGATATACACCAAAACTAACATCATCTAAAACTTCAACAAAAATCCCACCTAAACCTACCATAAGGACTGGCCCAAAAATTTTGTCTCTTTTTGCGCCAACTATAACCTCTATTTTTTCTTCATCAATAAACTTTTCCACTAGAACACCCTCTATTCTAACATTTGGATCATGTTTTTTTGCATTATTAACCAGTGTATTATATGCTTTTTTTGGATTATCTGGGTTTATTATAACTCCACCAACTTCGGTTTTATGTATTATTTCTGGAGAAACAATTTTCATTACACATTTGCCTAATTTTTTACAAAATTCTAATGCTTCATTTTCATTTTTAGCTAAGTAACATTCAGGAACAGGTAACTCATAAAAATCTAATAATTTTTTTGCTTTGTATTCGTTTGGACTCTTCAATAAATTATCAATGTAATCTCTGTTTTCGTCTCTAATTTTCAAAAACTTTTCTTTAATTTTTTCTAACTCCTCGTCGTAATCTTTTCTAACCTTCATTAAGCTATAATTATAGAGACGCGACAATGCTTTGACACCATTTTCAGGTGTTAAATATGATGGAATTCCTCTTCTCCTTAAATAACCTTTCACATCTTTGACTGAAACTCCTCCAACAAAAGAAGTTATTAGTGGTTTATTTTTAACCTCTCTACAATTATTTTTTATTTTAACTAATGATCTAGCTACATCAATGGGTTTAGTCATTTCTTGAGGTGTTAATACAACAAGAATCCCATCTGTGTTTTTATCTTTTCCTAATAATTCAGTACATTTTTCATATCTTTCAGGGGGTGCATCCCCAATTATGTCTAAAGGATTTGAAATATTGGCAGTGGGAGGTAAAACATCTTTAAGTTTTGAAATTGTTGATTTATCAAAATTTGCTAACTTCATTCCATGTTCAACACATGCATCAGCTGCTAAAACACCGAAGCCTCCTGCATTTGTTATAATGGCAATTTTATTTGATTTTATTATTGGTTGTGTGGAGAAAATATGTATTAAATCTACTAGTTCCTCAAATGTATATGCTCTAATTATACCTGCTTCTTTAAATACAGCTTCATATATAGAATCCTCACCTGCTAAAGCACCTGTATGTGATTTAACAGCTTTTTTTCCTATTTCAGTTTTTCCAGATTTTAAAGCTATTATTGGTTTTTTTCTAGACAATTTTTTGGCAGATTTTAAAAATTTTTTATCTTTTAAGCCTTCTATATATAAAACTACAATTTCAGTATCATCATCCTTTATAAAATATTCTAGTAGGTCACTTTCTTGGATATCTACTTTATTACCAATACTTACGACTTTAGAGAATCCAATGTTTAATAAAGGTGCAATATCTAAGATTGCATCCAATATAGCTCCACTTTGAGAAACTATTGAAACTTTTCCCTTTGGTGGAAAAATACTTGCAAAAGTAGCATTTAAATCTAAATGTGTATTCATGATTCCTAAACAATTTGGACCAATAATTCGAATACCATAATTCTTTGCTATTTCTCTTATTTTATTTTCTAATTCATAATTTCCTACTTCTGAAAAACCTGCAGTGATTATGACTGCTCCTCTAATGTTTTTTTCTCCACACTCTTCTAATACTTTTGGTACAATTATGTTGGGTACAGCTATAACAGCTAAATCTATTTCATCTTCAACGTCTAAAACAGAACTATAACATTTCATGCCTAATAAATTTTTGTATTTTGGATTTACTGGATATACATTGCCTTTAAAATTTTTTAAATTCCTTATTATAGAATATCCAACTTTACCTTTTGTCTTTGATGCACCTATAACTGCAACTGAATTTGGATAAAAGATGTTTTTTAAAGACATTGCACTCCCCAAAAAATTTAAGTTTAATTTAATAATATTATTAATAATTTTTATTAGGAACAAGAAATAATTATAATTTTGGAGGTAATTTTTTTGACATCGCAAATAGAGTTTATTTGTAAAGATAAAAAACTTGTGCTTGATAAAGATAAAGTTAAAATAGAGGGTCCATTCCTCGATGATACAATGCAAATTGATGTAGTTGTTAAAAAAAATGAAAAAGATGTCATAGATTTTTTTAAAAGGATGGAAGATACTTTCTGTGAAATAAAATCTGAAAAATTAGAAGGAATGTGCCATATATATGATGTGAAAATTTCAAAAAAAGGAGAAAATTATGAAATTACTTTCTCATTAAGTGAGATTTAGGTGGAAAAAATGAAAAATAAATTACCTCTAATTTTACTCACATTGTTATTTTTAATGTTTTTTATGAACCTCACATATGCTTATGGTGCAGATTCAGAAAAATATGCAATTTTAGTGGGTGTAGCAAACTACCAAAACATAAGACCTTTAAAATACACAATTAATGATGTATATTCAATGAAAAATCTTTTAACAGAACAAAATTTCACAACTTATACATTGATAGATTCTAATGCAACAAAAGAAAATATCAAATCCACAATTTACAATGTTTCAAGCATGGTGAAAGAAAATGACACCTTTATTTTTTATTTCAGTGGACATGGGACAAATGGTCCAGATCTTCCTTACTATATATGTCCATATGATGCAAAAAATCTTTCAACCTGTATAAGAGCAGATGAACTCGCTACTTGGATTAAAACAATTAATTGTAAGAATAAAATACTTATATTTGACACTTGTTTTAGTGGTGGATTAGCAATTGAAAAAGAAAATGTTAAGACAACAGTATTATCTTATGTAACAAGTAATACAACAGAAAATGTTACAATTGGATATGTTTTTGGAAACGAAACAACCGTAATTACTTCTTGTTCTGAAGATGAATTCTCTTATGAAGATTATGTATTAAACCATGGTGTTTTCACTTATTATTTCTTAAAAGCATTTAAAGATCCTAGAGCAGACATAGATAAAGATGGATTTATAAGTTTACTTGAAGCATTTAATTATACTTTATCAAGAGTTAGAAAATATGTTGAAAATCGGTTTTGGGATGAACAAACGCCAAAGGTTTATGGTATCGTTGCGAACATTAAATTTAGGCTTTTACTTCCTGATCTAACAGTGGTATCAGCTGCATGTGATGTTTTATCTCCTTCAGTTTTGCGTGTCTCTTATATAGTTAAGAACATAGGATATGGTTTTGCATTAGCTCCTTGGCAAGATGTCATATATCTCTCTGCAACTAAAGTTTTGGAAGAATTTTATACAATAGCCGCAAGAAATGATATACAAAAGGATCTTTTAGCTAATGCGACTTACAATATTACAACATATATTTATTTCTCCTCGCAGAATCTTTACCTTATTATCCACTGTGATGAGTTAAATTATGTCCCTGAATTAAATAAAACAAATAATTATTTTGTAGCTCCTATATCTACCCTAATTCCGTCTTCATCTAAATTAAATGAGAAAAATTTCTCAATAACAATTAAGAACGTTGGTTCAGAACCAATTCTATTTAAATATTATGTTAGCGTATATACATCTCCAGTAAAAGGAAGTAGAATTCTTTATGATGAATATTTCTATTTCTTAACTCCTGGAGAAAAAATAATTATAGATCTAGGTAGTTTTCCAGCCAATTACGCAGTGAGTACAACTTTTGAGATTATTAATCCCAGTAGTTCACCACTACATGCCAACATGCAAGCAGTTTTCAATGTTGAAGGATATGTGCCACAAATATTGGTACTCTCCAAGTATATTCCAGCAAGAAGCAAGAAATATTATACAATAAGATTTACAACAAACAACAATTTTGTGGATATATGGTGACACTGTTTTTACAGAGAAGAGGAGGCATTATATGAAAATAAATGAAAAAGGACATTTAGTTATAGGAGAAGTCGATGCTGTAGAGCTTGCTGAAAAATATGATACTCCTCTTTATGTAATAGATGAAAATAAAATTAGAGAAAATTATAGGCGAATTTATAATGCATTTAAAAAAAGATATGACAAATTTAAGATCCTTTATGCATGTAAAGCAAATACTAATATTGCAATAATGAAAATTTTGAATGATGAGGGTAGTGGAATTGATGCTGTATCTCCTGGAGAGATATATATAGCATTAGTGGCAGGGTTTAAACCTGAAGAAATATTATTTACAGGTAACAATGTTAGAAATGATGAATTAGAGTTTGCTGTAGAATCTGGAGTGATGATAAATATTGATTCTATATCTCAACTTAAGAGACTTTCAAAATTATGTAATCCTGAGGAAGTAGAAATATCTTTTAGGATAAACCCTCTCGTTGGTGCAGGACATCATGAACATTGTATAACTGGAGGAGAAATGAGTAAATTTGGTATAGCGGAAAAAGACGCTGTTAAAGCTTATTCTATGGCAAAGAATTTAGGATTTAAAATAAAAGGTATTCATTGTCATATAGGTTCTGGGATATTAGATCCAAGTCCATTTTTAATAGCTGTGGATGCTCTTACTAAAATTGCTGAAAGAGTTTCTAAAGAAGTTGGAATAGAATTTGAATTTATAGACATCGGTGGAGGATTTGGAATCCCATATAAGCCTGAAGAACCTGAGTTAAATATTGAAAATCTTGCAAAAAAAATCATTGAGGTATTTAGAGAAAGGTGTGATGAATATAATCTTGGAAATCCATGGTTATATATAGAACCTGGAAGATACATTGTTGGAAATGCAGCATGCCTGTTAACTAGGGTTAACACAATAAAGAAGAGTTATAGAAAGTTTGCAGGCGTTGATGCAGGGTTTAATACTTTGATTAGACCAGCCATGTATGGTTCATATCATCATATCATAGTAGCAAATAAAGCCAATGAAGAACCTTGTGAAAAAATAGACATTGCTGGAAACTTATGTGAATCTGGTGACATTTTTGCAAGAGATAGAGAACTTCCAAAACTAGAAGAGGGAGACATTCTTGCAATTATGGATGCTGGGGCATATTGTTTTTCAATGTCATCACAATATAATTCCAGACCAAGACCCGCTGAAGTACTTGTAAAAGATGACAAAGTGTCAATAATCAGGGAAAGAGAAAGCATCATAGACTTGTTAGATAAGCAAGTTATACCGGCAAGATTACTAAAAGGTGGTAAAAAATGAATACAAAGACGATTTTATTCACAAAAATGCATGCATTGGGAAACGATTATATATTAATTGATGAGACTCGAGGAGAAATTGTTAAAGAAAGAGAAAAACCTGAATTCGTGAAAAAAATTTGTGATAGGAACTTTGGGGTTGGCGGGGATGGAGTAATTTTTGTTTCAAAATCTGATAATTTGGATATTAAATTTAGGATTTTTAATGCAGATGGTAGTGAAGCTGAGATGTGTGGGAATGGAATAAGATGTTTTGCAAAATATGTATATGAAAAAGGTATATTAAGAAAGAAAAGAATGAAAGTTGAAACTTTAGCTGGCGAAAAAATTCTAAACTTAAAGACGAAAAATAATCTTGTTGAATCTATAAAAGTAGATATGGGGTTAGCAACTTTTAAAAGTGAAAAAATACCTGTAAAAACTAAAGATAAGACATTCATAAATAAAGTTTGTAAATTAAATGACAAAAAAATAAAATTAAGTGCTGTAAACGTTGGTAATCCTCACACTGTTATTTTTGCGGATGAAGTATCTAGAGATTATGCAGAGAAAATAGGACCAGTAATAGAAAATCATCCAATTTTTCCAGAAAGAACAAATGTAAATTTTGTTAAGGTGTTAAATCCAAATGAAATTAAAATGATTACATGGGAACGTGGTGTAGGTATTACTTTAGCATGTGGCACAGGTGCAGTAGCATCTACAATAGTTGGTAGAAAACTAGGGAAATTAAATAAAGAAGTTACAGTTAATTTACCTGGCGGCAGGTTAAAAATAGAGATTTATGAAAAAAATAATAAAATAGGGGCATTCATGGAAGGTAAGGCTACTATGGTCTTTGAAGGAATATTATCAATGCCATGGCAATAGGTGGTACAATGCTAGGAAAATTAGGTGAAAAATTAAGAAAAAGTATAAAAAAATTAGCAAAGATGCCAATAGTAGATGAAAAAGTAGTCAAAGAAGTAATTAAGGATTTACAGAGAGCATTGATACAAGCTGATGTCAATGTAAAATTAGTGTTTAAACTCTCAAAATCAATAGAAAAAAGGGCTCTAAAAGAAGAACCACCAAAAGGTATAACTCCAAAAGAACACGTCATAAAAATAGTATATGAAGAATTAACAAAATTATTAGGTAAGAAATCATATAAACTTAAAATAGATAAGAAACCTTACAAGATTCTTTTTGTAGGGTTACAAGGTAGTGGAAAAACAACTACAGTTGCAAAATTAGCTCATTATTTACGGTTAAAAGGTTATAATTCAGCTGTTGTATGTACAGATACCTGGAGAACTGCTGCTTATGATCAATTAAAACAGCTTACTGAAGAAATAAATGTACCAATGTATGGAGATCCAAATGAAGATAATCCCATACGATTAGCTAAAGAAGGATTAAATAAATTCAAAAATTATGATGTAATACTATTTGATACTGCTGGTAGACATAAAAATGAGAAGGAATTATTAGATGAAATGGAAATGCTTAGCAAGGAAATAAACCCTGATGAAATAATTCTTGTTATTGATGGAACAATAGGACAGCAAGCTAAATCTCAAGCAAAAGCATTTTCTGAGAGGGTTAAAATTGGATCAATAATTGTTACAAAACTTGATGGATCAGCGAAAGGTGGTGGAGCACTTTCTGCAGTGTCTGAAGTTGGAGCACCAATAAAATTCATTGGGACTGGGGAAAAAATAGATGATTTAGAGGAATTTGATCCAGCAAGGTTTATGTCCAGATTGTTAGGCATGGGTGATATAAAGAGCTTAATAGAAAAATTTGAGAGGGTTGTTGAAGAAGAAGATAAAATTTCAGAAACTGTAGACACAATGCTATCAGGAAAGTTTACATTAAAGGATTTAAAGACACAATTTGAAACTATGAAGAAAATGGGTCCTTTAAAACAAATATTAAATATGTTACCTTTAGCTGGTAACATTCCTAAAAACTTTTCAAAAATAACTGAAGATAAAATCAAGAAATATTGTGTGATTATGGATTCAATGACTGAAGAAGAATTGGAAAATCCAAGGATAATAAAATACTCAAGAGTGAAAAGAATAGCTAGAGGTGCAGGTGTAAGAAACGAAGATGTTAGGGAGCTACTAAGATATTATAAAACTACAAAAAAGGCTTTGAAAGGCTTTGAAAGACGTAAACTAGGTGGCCCAATACAAAGTATACTAAAACAAATCATGCGTTAGTGATCGGCATGAAAGAGATTGTGAAAGAAATAATAGAATCAACAGGAGGTGCAATTTGCGAACGTTGTCTTGGGAGAATATTATCAAGAGAACTTAAAGTTGAAGGGCATGATAATTTAGAAAGAGGTAAAAAAATAAAAGAAAAATTAAATTTAGACTTAAAATCAGAAAATAGATGTTATATATGTGATAATATATTTGATAAAATAGATGAAGCTGCAGAAAAAGCAGAAGATAAAATAAATGAATTAGATATTGAGTTTTCAACATTTTTAGTTGGAAGTACTTTACCACCTGACATGTTACAACGTGATAAGGAAATTACTAGTCTTGTGTCTAAAGCTGAAAGCATTAAAAAAGATATAAATAGAGAAATAGGAAAACGGTTACGAAGAAAATTGAAAAAAAGGGTGGACTACCAAAACCCAGATATAGTAGTAAAAGTCAATTTTAGATATAAAGATCCAAGTGTATACATACAAATAAATCCATTGTATCTAGAAGGAAGATATAGAAAACTTGTAAGAGGTATTCCACAAACTAAATGGCCTTGCAAACATTGTAGAGGGAAAGGATGTCCAAAATGTAATTTCAAAGGTAAAATGTATGAAGAATCTGTTGAAGAAATTATAGCAGGACCACTCATTGAAGCAACGAAAGCAAGAGGAAGCAAATTTCATGGTGCAGGAAGGGAAGACATAGATGTAAGGATGCTTGGTAAAGGACGTCCATTTGTAATAGAACTTAAAGAACCAAGACGTAGAAAACTAGATTTAGACAAAATTGTCGATGAAATAAATAAAAGTGCTGAAGGAAAAGTTGAAGTACTCTTCCTTAAGTATACTAATAGATCAAGAATAGTAGAGTTAAAAAGTATCAAAAGTTATAAAGTGTATAGAGCAATAGCTGAAATTGAAGGAAAAATAAAAGAAGAAGATCTAAAAAAGATTGAACCTTCGTTTATTGTTAAACAAAGGACACCGTTACGAGTTTCCCATAGAAGGGCTGATAAAGTTAGAATAAGAAAAGTTTATGATATAAAACCAAAAATTTTGGATGAAAATACAATAGAACTCAAAATAAAGGCTGAAGGTGGATTATATATAAAGGAATTAATTTCAGGGGATGAAGGTAGAACAAAACCAAGCATAACTGAAATGTTGGGAAAGCAAGCAAAATGTATAAAGTTAGATGTTATTGACATTGGAATTTAATTGGAGGTTTTATTAATGAAAGGTTCAAAGGGATTGAGAAGTGGAACTAGGTATAAATTCAAAAAGAAAAAAAGACCAGGAATGACTAATCCAATAACAAGAATGATACAAAGATTTGAAAAAGGTGATAAAGTTCACATAATAGTGGATCCTAGTATTCATAAAGGCCAACCACATCATAGATTCCACGGTAAAACAGGAGAAGTAATTGGAAAGAGAGGAAAATGTTATTTAATATCTGTAAGAGATGGTAATAAAGAAAAAATAGTTATAAGTAGGCCTGAGCACTTAAGACCTCAAAAGCAGTGATATCGATGATTGCTAAAGAAATTATAGAATCAACACCAGTTCCATTGCCTGTGGTTAAAGAAATGTTGGAAGAACTTGGCAAGGAGTATGAACTAACACGAGAACAAAAATTAATTTTAGAACATATCAGTAAATTCGTAAAATTGAGTGCAAAGGAAGCTATGGAACTCACAGACAAAATAGAAGAGATAGTAGGTGATAGAAGGATTGCCGTGCACATAGTAAACATAATGCCTGAAGATCTTGTAGAGTTACATGCATTATTAAGCAAAGAAAAAGTTTCATTAGGAAAGGAGGAAATGAAAAAAATTCTCAAAATTGTTAAAGAATATAAGAAAACTGAATAGCATGTGATTGGATGGAAAAATATGCTATTATTTTAGATTATCTTCCTCATGGGTACATAGAGGAAGGAAGGCCTTTCTTTAGGAAGCGGCCAGTAGCACAGGCCATAGGGAAAGATGAATTTACATTGTTAGAATTAATACCAAAACCTGGAGTAGAATTAGACATACATGAAGAAGTTTATATTGGGCCTGGAAAACGTGATAAAATAGCTAGAGTTAACAGACGATTAACAGCTAGAGAGTTAACAGCTACAGCTCGCGTAGAGTTACCATACGTAGTCGAAGAAATTGTTAGATCAAGAGAAAATGAATTTGTAGAATTTTTCAATAAAGCTACATCAATAAGTACTCGATTACACCAATTAGAGTTGTTACCAGGTATAGGAAAAAAATATATGTGGGAAATAATAAAAGCTCGTGAAAAAGAACCATTTAAAAGCTTTGAAGATATAAAAAAAAGAGTACCAAGTTTATCAGATCCTGTAAAAATTTTAGTTAAAAGAATACTTCTTGAATTAAATTTAGATGGAGGTAGTAAGGAAAAAGGAAAGAGAGGTAAACGAAAATATATACTGTTTGTAAAAGGTCTGAAGCGTAGGAGTAGAAGAAGACGGTGATCATAATATCATCATTACTCCATGAAACAAAATATATCTTAAAAAAATACAACATCTCTTTGAGTCGAAGATTGGGACAGAATTTTTTGATTAATGAATATATAAGGAATAAAATAATTAATTATGCAAATTTAAACAAGAAAGATACAGTGTTAGAAATTGGTCCGGGGATAGGAACTCTTACAATTCCAATGGCTAAACATGCAAAAAAAGTGATAGCAATAGAAAAAGATTGTAAGATGGTTGAAATACTGAAAGACAGAATTCATGATCTTAAAATTGATAACATAGAAATTATTAATGCAGATGCTCTTAAAATTAAATTCCCAAAGTTTAACAAAGTAGTTTCTAATTTACCATACACCATCTCCTCTCCAATAACATTTAAGTTATTAAATTATGATTTTAATTTAGGAGTTTTAATGTATCAAAAAGAATTTGCACAACGTCTCATTGCTAAACCAGGTACTTCCAATTATTCAAGATTGTCAGTCATGATGTATTTTAAGGCAAATGTAAAATTATTAGATATTATACCACCAAAATCGTTTATTCCAAGACCTAAAGTAAAATCAGCGATTGTTAAGATAATCCCAAAGAAGAAATTTAAAATTAATAGATTTTTTGAAAATGTGTGTCGGGCATTGTTTCAACATAAAAGGAAAAAATCAAAAAAAGCATTGATTGAATCATCACATGAACTTAACATGAATAAATCAAAATTAAAACAAATTTTGGAAAGATTAGACCCAAAGTTAGCAGAAAAAAGAGTATTTAAATTAACACCAAATGAAATTCTCAAAATATCAAAATTTATTGAGGAACATGATAAAGTACAAAAACCTTAAATTTAAAACATGTCCAAAAGTTTATGAACCTTCAGATGACACATTTTTGTTACTTAAAAATTTAAAAATATGTAAAGATGATAAAGTATTGGAAATAGGTACGGGAATAGGTATAATAGCTATATTTGCATCACAGATAGCTAGAGAAGTTGTTGCAACCGATATAAATCCCTATGCTATTCAATGTGCTAAAAAAAATGCGCAAATAAATTCTGTAAAAAACATTAAATTTCTTGAAGGAAATCTTTTTGAACCCATAAATGAAAAGTTCAATACAATTTTATTTAATCCTCCTTATTTACCAACAGAAGATTTTAAAGAATTAAAGGATGAGTTATGCTTAGCATGGGATGGAGGAAGCAATGGAAGAAAAATCATTGATAGATTTTTAAAAGAAGTAGACAAATATTTAAAACCTGATGGGAAAATTCAATTAGTCCAATCATCTCTTTCAAATCCAAATAAAACAATTGATATACTGGAAAGAAAAGGATTTGAAGTTGAAATAACTGCATCAAAGAAATTATTCTTTGAAGAATTGTTGGTAATAACTGCATTTAAGTGATTGAAATGTTAGAGAAACTAAAATCTACCTTAGAAAAATCTCCTGTAATAAAAAAAGGAGAATATCATTATTTTGTGAGTCCTGTAACTGATGGAATACCCCTAACAGAGCCCAATCTACTGATGGAGATCGTAGATGCAATAGAAAAGAAATTTGATTTGGAAGATATAGATAAAATAGTATGCATTGAAGCAATGGGGATACATTTAGCAACAGCATTGTCAATAAAAACAGGGATACCTTTTGTAGTAATCAGGAAAAAGAAATATGGACTTCCTGGAGAAGTAGAAATACGACAAGTTACAGGATATGGAGAATCAAATCTATATGTAAATGGTGTTAATTCTGGAGACAAAATTTTAGTGATTGATGATGTTGTAAGTACTGGAGGAACATTGATTTCTGTTATAAATGCATTGAAAAAAATTAGTGCAGATATAAAATATGTCATAGCTGTTGTAGAAAAAGGTGAAGGAAGAAAAAAGGTAGAAAAAGAAACTGGAACTAAAGTTAATACCCTTGTTAAAGTTGATGTAGTAGATGGTGAGGTGAAAATTATAAACAATGAAGTATGATTTTAAGTTAAATAAGGTAATTAAAAAAATAAAAGAAAAAAATGCAAAAAATGTAGTTTTACAATTTCCAGAAGGTCTTAGGCCAAAGGCAATTGACATAGCTAAAAAAATAGAGTCTAAAACCAATGTAAATGTAATTATTTCGGCAGATTCATGTTATGGTGCATGTGATGTCGCAGATAAAAAATATTATGGAATTGTTGATTTAATAGTACATTATGGTCATACACCATTGCCTATTAAAACAAAGGTTCCAACAATTTTTGTTGAAGCTTTCTCTACTTTAGATTTTAAAGACATTAAAAATCTTTTAAAACAAGCCATAGATTATATTGGGAAAGACAAAAAAATTGGATTAGTTTCAGTTGCACAACATCTTCCATTACTTAAAAAAATTAAAAAATATCTAGAAAAAAAAGGTAAAGAAGTTGTAATGAAAAAAGGAATTGGGACAAAACCTGGGCAAGTTTTGGGATGTAATTTTTCTTCGGTTAAAAATTTAGATGTTGATACTTATTTGTTTATTGGTGGTGGAAACTTTCATGCACTAGGAATAAAATTAGCAACAAAGAAACCAGTAGTTATTGTAGATCCATACAAAGGTGAAGTAAGAAACATAGAAAGGTTCGCAAAAAAAATTATGAAAATAAGATTTGCTAAAATAATAAAAGCTCAAAAAGCAAAAACTTGGGGAATATTGATGTCATTAAAACCAGGCCAACTTAGACAAGAATTAGCATTAAAACTAAAAAATAAATTAAAAGCTCATGGCAAAAAATCATTTCTCATAATTTTAGATAACATAGTCCCCGAATTTTTACAATCTTTTACAGGTATAGATGCTTTTGTTTCTACTGCTTGCCCTCGTATTGCTATTGATGATTCTTATCTTTTTAAAAAACCCGTATTAACACCTAAGGAACTAGAAATTGTATTAGGTGAGAGAAGTTGGGAAGAATATGAATTAGACGAAATAATTTGGGAGGAAGGGAATGAAAACTAAAGTAAAAAGTGGAGATTTAGTACTTCCAGGAGATACATTAGGTATAAGCGAAGAATTTATTCCTCTCCACAATACTTATGAAGAGAATGGTAAAATAAAATCTTTAATTGTAGGGCGAGTATTAAAGGATTATAGAAATAAGACTATTTCTGTGATGCCATGCTTAGAATTACCTCCTATTTTAAAGAAAAATACACATGTAATTGGTGAAGTAATTGATATTAAAGAAGAGAAGATAGCATTAGTTAGACTTCTGGGTGTCAAAGGGCTTAAAAGACCTATTTTTACTAATTTGATCGCTGGAATTTATCTTCCAAATGTTCAAAGAGCTTATTTAAATAAAATGAGTGATGCATTCCATATTGGCGACATTGTGGAAGCTAAAATTCATGAAATGTTAGGGTTAAGTTATATATCTTTAAGAACAGTTGAAAAAGATTTAGGAGTGATAAGAGCTCTCTGTACTAAATGTAGAAATCCTATGGCAAAGATTGGAAGAAATCTTGTAAAATGTACGAATTGTGGGAATATAGAGAAAAGAAAACTTTCTATCAACTATATCATAAAGGGGGAGAAAAATGAAAATTAAAATAACTAAAGAAACAAAAAACGAATTAGAGATTATACTGAAAGGTGAAAACCATACTTTCTGTAATTTATTAAGAAAAAAGCTTTTGGAAGATAAAGATGTGGAAGTCGCTGCATATACAATAGATCATCCAATTGTTGGAGAACCAAGATTATATGTTAGAGGAAAAAGTCCAAAACAATCTTTGTTAAAAGCTGCTAAAAATATAAAAGAAAACTTCAATGAATTTAAAAAAATTTTAGAGTCATGATAAAAAAATTTAGAAGAATTAAAGAAGAAATAAGGATTTTAGGAATAGATGATGCCCCTTTTAAACCTTTTAAAAAAAGCCAGGTGTTAGTTGTTGGCACTATTTTTCGTGGAAATAAGGCATTAGATGGTGTTCTAAGTACTCATGTTGAAGTTGATGGAGAAGATGCTACAAAAAAACTTGTTGAGATGATCAACAACACCAGACATAAAGATCAGTTAGGTGTTGTAATGCTTGATGGCATTACATTTGCAGGATTTAATATTGTAGATATAGAGAAGTTATTTAATAAAACAAAAATACCAGTTATAGTGATTATCAAAAAATTTCCAAATAGAAATAAAATTAAAGAAGCATTAAAAAAGCATTTTAAGGATTGGAAAGAAAGATGGAAAAAGGTTCTTAATGCAGGTAAAATCTATAAAGTAGAAAATTTAGACTTATATATTCAAATAAAAGGTTTAAAATTGAAGGACGCAATAAAAATTGTTAAATTGAGTATAAAATATGGAATTACACCTGAACCTATCCGTGTAGCTCATCTAATAGCATCTGGGATTGAAAAGGGTGAATCTCGTGGCAAAGTATAAAAGTCCAAAACTTACTGTCGATATTATAATAATGGATTCTAAGGGTAAAATTGTTTTAATAAAAAGAAAAAAAGATCCTTATAAGAACTTTTGGGCATTGCCTGGTGGATTTGTAGAATATGGTGAAAAGGTTGAAGAAGCTGCAATTAGGGAAGCTAAAGAAGAAACAGGACTCAATATAAAACTAAAAAAATTGGTTGGAGTATATTCAGATCCTAATAGAGATCCGCGCGGTCATGTTGTAAGTATATGTTATCTTGCTTCCCCAGTTTCTGGAAAACTTAAAGCAAAAACAGATGCCAAAGACGTTTCATTATTTAATATAGAAGAAATCGATAATATCAAATTAGCATTTGATCATGCTAAAATGATAAAAGATGCTCTTGAATTACTTGAACATGAAAATTTATATTAACAACAAAGGATAGCAAATTAAGTAAGAAAAATTGGAGGTTGAAAATGGAATTTTGTCCTAAATGTAAAGCATTGATGGTTTCCAAAAACGGTGTATTGAAATGTACAAGATGTGGATACGAAAAAAAATTAGACAAAAATGTAATTAACACGTATAAAACTACGGAAAAAGTTGGAAAAAGAGAAGCCGTGATTTTCACGAAGTCTGAAGTAAAAACCATGCCTACAGTTAAAAAAGAATGTCCTAAATGTGGTAACAATGAAGCCTATTGGTGGTTACAACAAACAAGGAGAGCTGACGAATCAGAAACAAGATTCTTTAGATGTACAAAATGTAAATATACATGGCGTGAATATGATTAGTAATTAGTGGTGTAATTATGAAAAAGATATTACATGAAAAAATATCTAAATTTAAAAAAAATAAAGGAAAAATTGTGAAATTGACATGTCTTATAATTGGATCCTCGTTAGTCATCTTTGGCTCTTTAAATTTACTTACTCCCACCGAAAGGTTTGTAGATAATATAGTTGTTAGTGAAAAGTCTATAATGACAGCATTTTTAATTTTAACAGGATTGGTGATAGGAACTGGTGCAGTAGCAGATGATATCAGTAAAAAATTATTTAAAGACTTCCATAGGAAAGTCTCCAGTTTAGAGGAGGAAGATTAAATGCTTAAAGCAAGATTATCTGATCCAGACATTTTAAAAAGTAGTTTTGATGCTATAAGTGGTATCATAGATGAAGTTCAAATGATAGCAAAGGAAGATGGTATATATATGGATGCAATAGATCGTAGCCACATAACCTTTGTGCATTTAGAATTAAAGAATGAATTATTTGATGAATATAGTGTTGATGGTGAAGAAAAAATAAATATAGATACTGAAGAGTTAGTAAAAGTATTAAAGAGAGTAAGAAGTACAGAAATAATAACATTGGAAACTGATGAGAACAATCTCATTATTTCAATTGAAAATGATGCAAAAAGATCATTTAGGATTAGATTGATAGATATAAGTTATGAAAAACCTAAAACTCCAAAACTAGATTTGCCTGTTTCTGTAGAAGTTCCAGTTGATGTTTTAAGAGATGCTATCAGAGATTTAGAAATGTTTAATGACAAAATAGTTTTTGAAGTAGATGAGAACAAACTCTTGATTACAGGAGAAAGTGAATTTGGAGATGTAAAAATTGAATATCCACATGCAGAAGAAGTAGATTCTAAGGTTAGAAGTGTATATAGTTTAGAAAAAGTTAAAGAAATGTTAAAAGCTTATAAATTTAGTGATAGAGTTATTGTTTCTCTCGGAAACGATACACCTCTCGATCTTACATTTGAACTTCCTGAAGGAGAAGGTAGATTAACTTTTCTACTAGCTCCTAGATTGGAGGCTGAATAATAATTTGATTTTTAATTTATTGTGGTGAAATGGATCTACGTAAATTCTTTAAAAAACTTCGGGAAATACATAGAAACGAAAGGATAAGTAGTAAATTAACAAAAATTGATAAAAATTTTTATAAAAAAACAAACAAATATTTAAAGGAGCTTAAAAATTCTATAAAAGATGATCCATTTTCAAGGCAAGAATTATTTTTCCAATCAAAAAGGATTATTACAGAAATATGTGAAAGAAGAGAACGCAAAATTGTTAATAAATTATTGACAAATTTTCAAAAAAATTATGATATTGTAGAAGGTAGTAAAAAAACTATTGATTCGGCACCAAAAAATTTAACTCCTGAGGAAAAAGAACTTTATTTCTCTCTACTAGAAGTATTAAAAAAATACAGAGAAAAAATACATAGAACTAAGCCTATTAAGAATTACAAAACCATAATTATATTAGATAACATACCTTCTATTGTAGGCATAGATAAAAAAATATATGGTCCATTTAGAGAACAAGATGTCGTAGTCTTACCAAAGCTTAATGCAAGAATATTCCTTAAATATAAGAAAGGTAAAAGAATATGAGGTGAAGAAAATGAAAATACCTAAGGAAGTGAGAAGATATTGCCCATATTGCAGAAAACATACGACACATGAGGTATTTGAATCAAAAAGAAGGAAAGCTAGTGAACTAAAGTGGGGACAAAGACAGTTTAGAAGAGTGACAGCAGGTTATCGTGGTTATCCACGTCCATTACCTTCAGGAAGTAAACCAACAAAAAAAGTTGACTTAAGATTTAGATGTAAAGAATGCGGTAAAGCCCATAGTAAAAGAAAGACATTTAGAGCTGGTAGAATAGAATTTGTATGAGGGGTTTTAGATGCGCCCCCAAAGCAGATTTATAAAAATAAAATGTTTAGATTGTGGAAACCAACAAATAACATTTGATAGGGCTTCCTCAGTGGTTCGATGCTTAGTGTGTGGTAAAGTGCTGGTTAAACCACAAGGAGGCAAGGCAAAAATATTAGCAAAAGTTATAGAGACTGTGGATTAGTGGTGTAGAATATGGCTTTAAAAGAATGGCCAGAAGAAGGCGAATTAGTAGTTGCTACAGTAAAAAAAGTTAGAGATTATGGTGCATTTGTAAGATTAGAAGAATATAAAGGTAAAGAAGGATTTATACATATCTCAGAAGTTTCATCTGGTTGGGTAAAAAATATTAGGGATTTTGTAAAAGAAAATCAAAAAATCGTTGCAAGAGTTGTAAGAGTTAACCCTGTAAAAGGACAAGTAGATTTATCATTGAAAGGTATAAGAGAGGATCAAAAAAGGAAAAAAATCCAACAATGGAGAATAGAACAAAAAGCTGAAAAGTTTTTAGAGTTAGCAGCAAAAAGTTTAAATAAAGATCTTGAAACAGCCTATAAAGAACTTGGCAAAATAGTTGTGGAAAATTTTGGAGATCTTTATGCAGTATTTGAAGTAGCAGCAGATGAAGGAGAAAAAGCATTAATAGATGTGGGTATTCCAAAAGATTGGGCAAAGGCAATTACAGAAGTCGCTGTAAAAAACATTAAGCCATCTAAAGTAAAAATAACAGGCTATGTAGATCTTATCTCCTATGCTCCAAATGGTGTAGAAATAATAAGAGATGCACTGAAGAAAATTGAAGATAAAGACATAGAAATTCAAGTTGTTGGAGCACCAAGATATAGAATAACAGTTACTTCCAAAGATTATCCTTCCGCTGAAAAGAAACTTAGAAAAGCTGCTAAGAAATGCATATCATTTGTCGAAAAATTTGGTGGAAAAGGAGAATTTCATCGTGAAGTAACATGAAAATGAAAAAATGTAAAGTATGTGGTGAATATACATTAAAAGATAAGTGTCCTTATTGTGGAGGGGAAGTAAGGATTCCTCGCCCAGCCCGATTTTCCCCAGAAGATAAATATGGGAAGTACCGGCGTATATTAAAAAAACAAACTATCCTTAGGGGAGAAAAAACATGAAAAATACATTTATAAAGGTCTTAAAAGAAATTGAGCTAGAAAAACCAATATTTATAGAGGCATTGCCTGGCATAGGTCATGTAGGTAAACTAGCTGCAGACCATATAATACATGAATTAAATGCTGAAAAATTTGCAGAACTTTATTCACCATCTTTTCCACCACAAGTATTGGTCAAAAAAGATGGAACTATAGAAATGATGAAAAATGAATTTTACTATCTAAAAAATATTGGAGAAAATGAGGATGATTACATTATATTAGTTGGAAATACACAAGGATTATCTCCAGAAGGACAATATGAAATTTGTAGTAATGTTATAGATTTCATTGAAAAATTTGATGTGAAAATGATATATACATTAGGAGGATTAGCTACAGGACAAACTGTTGAAAAACCAAGAGTTTTCGGAGCAGTTACAAATAAAAAACTTGCAGAAAAATTAAAAAAGCATGATGTAATAATAAGATCAGAAGGTGGAATAGTTGGTGCATCTGGACTACTTCTTGCATTAGGTCAGATGAAAGGAATTGAAGGAGCATGTTTGATGGGTGAAACTCCTGGATATTATGTAGATGCAGAAGCTGCAAAAGCATTGCTTGAAAGATTGATGGACATTCTTGGAATTTCAGTAGATACTTCTAAACTTGAAGAAAGAGCTAAGAAAATTAGGAAAGTATTACATAAGGCTAAACGCCTGGAAGAAGAAATGTTAGAACGTATGAAACCTAAAGCTGGTGACGAAGACTTAAGATACATCGGATAAATATGATTGTTAATGTGGATTTACACATACATAGCTGTTTTTCTCAAGCTGCTTCAAAACACATGGTAATACCTAAAATTGCAACTTGTGCTAAATCTAAAGGTTTAGACATTGTTGGCACTGGTGATGCATTACATCCACGTTGGTTAAAAATGATAAAAGAAAATACTGAATGTATAGATGAAGGTATATATAGATATGATGAATGTAATTTTGTAATTACAGTAGAAATTGAAGATATGAAAAAAGTACATCATCTTGCAATACTACCATCTATTGAAACAGCTGAAGATATTATTGAAGAGATATCTTCTGATAATTTAATGAAGAATGGAAGGCCACATCTTTCATTAAATGGAGCAGAAATAATGGATCTCGTTCATGACCATGATGGCATTATAGGACCTGCTCATGCTTTTACACCTTGGACAAGCCTATATAAGACATATTATAGTTATAAAGAATGTTATGGAAAAAAACCTGATTTTTTAGAGCTTGGATTATCAGCAGATACAAATATGGCAGATAGAATTGAAGAATTGCAAGACATTGTATTTTTAACAAACTCTGATGCACATTCTCCTTGGCCACATAGGTTAGGTCGAGAATTTAATAGATTAAAATTGGATGATTTTTCATATACATCCTTAAAAAAATCTATAAAAAAGAAAAAAATAGAAGCTAATTATGGTATGGATCCGAGATTAGGAAAATATCATTTAACAGCATGTTCTCGTTGTCATAAAGTTTTCGATTATGAAACAGCTGTTAAATTGAAAATGAGATGTATATGTGGTGGAATAATAAAGAAAGGTGTTGATTACCGTATTTCTGAAATTGCAACATGGGAAAAACCCCATCATCCACCACACAGACCTCCTTACATCTACATATTGCCTCTCACCGAAATAATAAGTAAAAGATATGGAAAAGGAATTAATACTAAATTCGTGTGGAATAAATGGAAAGAATTTATTGATAATTTTGGAAATGAAATAAAAGTTTTACTTGAAGAACCTATATATGAATTAGAAAAGGTAGATAGAAAAGTCGCACTAGGAATTAAGGCCTTTAGAAACAACGAATTAATTATAACTCCTGGTGGTGGAGGAAAGTACGGAGAAATACAATTTCCAGGAAATACATTAGATGCCTACATCAAATAAGATTACGGACCCGGCGGGATTTGAACCCGCGACCTTCGGATTAGGAGTCCGACGCCCTATCCAGGCTAGGCTACGGGCCCCATCTACAATTTTTTATTTTTCAAATATATAATTTTTTAATTTATTTAAAAATTTTTTATATTTAGGTTCTATATATGTTCGAAATGTTGTCTCAATAAAGACTTTAAACATCCATGGATGTTTGATAAGATAGGAAGGTCGTGCATAAAATTTCACATATGCTTTCTCTAATATTTTTTTAACTAATTTCTTACTTAACCCTAATTTTTCATATTTTATCACGGGATTTAAGACTGTATACTCCTCCCAATTTTCATTTATTAATCCTTTTCTTTTTAATTTATAGTAGATTGGAGTTCCAGGAAATGGTGTCAAAATGCTATATTGACAATAATCAGGATCTAATTTTATTGAAAAATCTATGGTTTTATTCATTTCATCTAGAGTTTCACCAGGATATCCAAACATAAAAGATGTGACAGTTTGCAAGTTTAAATTCTTAGCAACTTTAACAGCATCTTTTATTTGTTTTAATGTTATACCCTTTTTCATTAAATTAAGTACTCTTTGAGATCCAGATTCTGCTCCATAATATATCCTATTAAGACCTACAGTTTTCAAATTTTTTAATGTATCTCTATTTATTGTATCTACACGTGAAGAAATTGTAAAATCTATATCTAAATCTCTATTTTTTAATTCATTGCAAAATTCCTCGATACGACGACGATGAATTGTAAATGTATCATCTAAAAATGTTATTTCCCTTATATTATAGTCATTTACCAATTCTTCTATTTCATCCACAATATTTTCAGCACTACGATATCTAAATCTCTTGCCCATCATCTTTGATGAGGAACAATACTCACAATTATATGGGCAACCTCTTGAACTTATAATACCTCCTGTCTCCTCAGATAAATTATATTCCTTAAAAGGCACAAGATGTCTTGCTGGAAAAGGAATTTTATCTAAGTTTTCAATAAGAGGTCTTGGATCGTTTATATGTAATCTTTCATCATTGTCTCTATATGCTATCCCTCTTATTTTCTCTAAACATTTTTTCCCTTTACTCTCATATTCTAATGCTAATTCCTTAAAAGTTTCTTCTCCTTCTCCAATTACAACGACATCTAACTCTGGACATTCCCTTAGAGTTTTAATAGGTAAAAAAGTTGCATGGGGGCCTCCAATCACAGTTAATATATTGGGAAGCAATTTTTTAATGGATTTTATATATTCTAGAGCCTTCTTAATTAGTGGGGTTGTTGCAGTCACTCCTACAATTGAAGGGTTTAATTTTTTAATAATTTTTGTAACTTTTTTTATACCCCATTCCTTAAGGTTATCATCAATTATTCCAACAGATAGTGAAGCACTTTCTAATGAAGAAGCCAAATACATCAAATTAAGTGGAGGAACCTTATATCTTAATTTTTCTTTTATGTCTGTGGTGTCTAGAGGATTTATTAATATAACGTCTTTCATTCTTTATCTCCATCCATTTTTCATTATGGATACAACCAGGATCAGGTGCACAAACATCTGAGAAATAAGCATAAGCTCTAGCACGGCAACCTCCACAAATATCACGATTTACACAAGTTTTACAATGCCCCTTTAACAGGTTTCTATTTCTTAATTTCCATAACACTTCATTTTTTTCCCATATTTCTCTAAAATCATCCTCTAGTATATTACCTAATTTTACATGTTCATCATGTGGGAAAAAGACACAAGGATAAATATCTCCATTAGGTTCAAGACTTAAATAAAATCTGCCAGCACCACATCCTCCAATGAAATCTGCCAGTTGTCTAATTTCATTGCTTTCATATTTAGGGTTGTAAAAGTGTGTAGGTATGATTTCCCCAGATTTTTTAGTTGCAACAGATGCAAATTGTGGTGCAGTAGATAATATTTCAATTTCTCTTTCATAATTTAAAGCATAAATTTTCTCTAATAATCTGTATCTATCTTTAGGACTGATATCCATATCTACATTTTTTGAACCTCTACCTACAGGGACAAAATTATAAAGCATTAACCAATCTGCTCCTAATTTCTCGACAAGATCTACCATTCCCAATATTTCTTTATAATTATTTTTTGTGACTGTCGTTGCTACCTCTACAAACACCTCAGTTTTAGAAAAATTCTTTATAGCTTCACAAGCTCTTTTCCATGCCCCATTAACACCTCTAAATTCATCATGTGTTTTAGGATTAAGACCATCTAAAGATATTTGCACAAACTTAAGTCCAGCTTCTTCAAATTCTTTACATCGTTCTTTATTGGAAAATATAAAACCATTTGTTGCCATGGCTACATATAATCCTTTTTCACTTGCATATTCAATATAATCAAGAATATTTGGATGTATACTTGGTTCTCCACCAGAAAATGCCAATATCGGAATTTTTTCACTTGAAATGATGTCAATAATATTCATTACATCTTCTTTCCCTAATTCTTCAGAATTTCCTTTAGACTCATAACAATGTTTACAATTCATATTACATCTTTGTGTAATATTCCAAACTACCTGAAATGGAGAACCAGGGACAAAAGGCTTTTTAACACCAAATGTTGCTATACCTTTAAGCACGTTTATTAATCCCATCGCCCAATATGGATCTTTCATCCTTTCTTTTACTTCTTCTTCGTCAACTCCAAAGGCTTCTGACCCTTTTTTAATTATATATCCCAAAATGTACGAGTCTAATTTACAAAGGAGACATTTATTATCTCCAGTTATATAATGCTCCAATGCAGCCTCTAATTTACTTTCATTATCTTTTTTACATTTAGATAACATACGTCTTATTAAAAATTTAGAAATAGGATTATCAACAATTTTTTTGAATGTATGTATCATTTTATCCATGAAACTCCCCTCAAAAATAAACACTATTCACAATTTTTTATATTTTAGATTATAAAAATTTTATCATAAAATATTGATATTCAAAAGACAATTTTTTATTATATCTGAAAAAATTGAACAAAGTAACAACTAAAAAAAGTTAAATTGACTTTTCATGCTGTGTCAGAGTTCAGCCTTTTCATCATGACTTAAAAACATGTTCAGATTTTTCGGCCTTCATCATCATAAAAAATTTAATTTTCAAGAAAAATAAAATTATTGTAATATGGTGAGAACATGGAAAAGGTAAAATTAATTTTTTATTTCATCCTGGGTGGGATTGTTGTAGCTTTAACTACCTATTTTGGAAGTGAAAGAAGAGGAATATTAGCGGCTTTTATTGCAATGTTTCCATCTGTAACAGTTCTTACGTTATTAACAATTTATCTGGAAGCTGGAACAGATTCTGTAATTTCATATGTTAAAGGCCTGCTTTTATTGACACCACCTTGGATGCTTTATCTTTTATCTTTAGTTTACATATTGCCAAGATATGGATTTTTAACTGCTATATTGGTAGGTGTAATAATCTATTTTTCCTTGGCTTCAATTCTTATGTTTTTAATTTAAGTAAGTTATACACCACCTACTTCTAAAAGTTCAAAAAATTCTTTTACTATTTCTTTAGATAATGAATCCATATTTTTAATGTTTCCATCTTCTGGGCAATATATAGATGCTTTTTTATCATTTGAAGCATAGATAATTATTTTCTCTTTACCCCATTGGCGTAAAGGATCTATTACTAAAATATCAAGGTTCTCATAATATTCTATACTTACAAAACCACCACAGCCAGCAGGATATATTATCATGGTTCTTAATGGAGTTTCTATCTCTCTACAGGTCTTTAAAAATTTAGGAAATGGTTTACCATTTTTTACAACATTCATTATATTTTTTATCTTCTCCATCAAACTTACATCTCCTTATTTTACTTTATAAAATTTAGTAATACTAATCATTTTAATTTTAAGCATTTATTATATAATAATACAATTTTATTATTTCTATATAAACTTTTTTATTTGACAAGTATTTGAAAATTTTATAACTGGTTATGAATAACCAGTATAACATAAAATTACTATGAGGTGAATTTTTTGGCAGAAAGAGTTGTTATTTCACCTACTTCTAGACAGGAAGGTCATGCAGAATTAGTAATGGAAGTGGATGATGAAGGAATAGTAACCAAAGGATATTATTTTTCAATAACTCCTGTAAGAGGACTTGAAAAAATGGTATTAGGCAAAGATCCAGAAACAGCGCCAGTTCTTACACAAAGGATTTGTGGAGTATGTCCTATTCCTCATACTTTAGCTTCAACAGAGGCTATAGAAGACTCCTTAGGAATTGAAATTCCAGAAACAGCTCGTCTATTAAGAGAATTGCTTTGCGCTGCTCACCATATAAACAGTCATGCCATCCATCAGTTCTTGATAGCAAAAGATTTTGTACCAGAAGAAAAAATGAAAGATGTAATAAATTCAATTTCAGAGATTAGGAAAAATGCACAATACGTTGTTGAAAAAGTAGGTGGTGAGGGAATACATCCTCCAGATGTACGTATAGGTGGAATGGCAAAAAATATAACAGAACTAACACGAAAGAGAGCATATGCTAAATTAAAACAATTAGCTCCTAAATTAAATGAACATGTAGAGCAAATGATAGAATTTATTGAGGAAAAAGGATTACCTAAAGGTTTAGGTGCACATGACCAACCAACATTTGCTACTCATCCAATATATGGGGATAGAGAAAAATTTGATTTAGAAAGATTTACAGAAGTCATGCCTGAAAGTTGGTATGATGATCCAGAAATAGGAAAACGTGCATGTTCAACTATACCTCTTTACGATGGTAGAAATGTAGAGGTAGGTCCCAGAGCAAGACTTGTTGAATTTCAAGGATTTAAAGATAAAGGAGTGGTAGCACAACACATTGCTCGTGCTTTAGAAATGAAAACAGCGCTTGCAAGGGCTCTTAATATTCTCGACAAATTAAACACAAGTGCAAGGGTTAGAGTTGATTATGATGACAGAGGATCTGGGAAGTTAGGATTAGGAGTTATTGAAGCTCCAAGAGGTACTGATATCCATATGGCCAAAGTTGAAAATGGTAAAATACAATACTACAATGCATTAGTCCCAACAACATGGAATATTCCAACGATTGGTCAAGCAACTGAAGGTTATCATCATAAGTATGGCCCACATGTTGTTAGAGCATATGATCCTTGCTTATCATGTGCAACTCATGTCATTGTTAAGGACAAAGAAGGCATTGTAAAGCAAGGAATATTTGATGGTGTTAGTTGCAATGTATGATGCAGAAATACTGGTAGTTGGATGTGGAAACATATTGTTTAAGGATGATGGCTTTGGTCCAATTGTAATTAAAGAATTAGAGAAATATATAGAAGAAAACAATATAAAATTGCCAAAGAATGTAAAAATTATTGATGGAGGAACTGGAGCTACTTATCACATCTTTTCTCTTCCATCTGAGTCTTGGAAAAAAATAATTGTTGTAGATGTTGTAGAGTTTGATGCTAAGCCAGGAACTGTCAAAAAGTTTAACATAGATGAGCTTCCAAAAGGAAAATACGAAAATCCACATTCATGGCCAGTGACAGATCCTTTACATGAATTATCTAAAAAAATAGATATTGTAGTGATCGGTTGTAAACCCAAAAAAATTTCTGCACCATATGTTGAGGAAGGACTTACACCTCCTGTGAAAAAATCTGTTCAAAAGGCAATTAAAATGATATTAGAAGAAATTGGGGTTTTTTAGATGAGTATAAGTAATAAAATTAAAAAAATGTTGGGACTTAAGTCTGAAAGTGCTGAGGAGGTTAAAGAGATGAAAAAACCAAAAATAGGGTATATACATTTAAGTGGTTGTACTGGCTGCCTTATGTCTCTAACAGAGAATTATGATCTTTTGGCGGATCTATTAGACATGGTAGAGATTGTGTATGGTCACACACTAGTTGATGTTTGGGAAATGCCTGAAATGGATCTAGCATTAGTTGAAGGCAGTGTCTGTATACAAGATGAGCATAGTGTAGAAGAACTTATGGAAGCCAGAGAAAAAGCTGACCTTTTATGTGCATTAGGATCTTGTGCAATGACTGGAGGATTCACAAGATATGCACGTGGTGGACAACAGGCACAACCTTCACATGAATCATTTTTACCTATCAGTGAATTAGTTAAAGTAGATTTAGCAATTCCTGGTTGCCCTCCATCACCAGAGATCATTGCAAAAACACTTACTGCATATATAAAAGAAGATATGGATTATCTCAAACCTCTCATGGATTTACCAAAACATAATGAGCTTTGTGGTTGTGACTTACAAAACGAAGTTGTTAATAAGGCATTATGCTGTGGTTGTGGAAGTTGTGCAATGGCATGTCAAACGAGAGCAATAGAAATGGTCAATGGTAGGCCAGAAATCAATACCAACCGATGTATAAAATGTGGTGTATGTTACGTACATTGTCCAAGGACATGGTGGCCTGAAGAACAGATAAAAAGTGAATTAGAGTTATAAAAGGTGTTATAAATGGTTTTAGGAAAATATGTTGAGGCTGTAGCAGCAAAATGTAAAGATAAAGAAATACAAAAAGTATCACAAGATGGTGGTGTAGTAAGCGGACTTCTAATTTATGCATTAGAGGAAGGAATAATAGAAGGTGCGGTAGTTTCAAAAGTAACTGATGAACCTTGGAAACCACAGCCACATATTGCTACCACTAGAGATGAAATTTTAGCTGCAGCAGGTACAAAGTATACAATGTGTCCAAATGTATGGATGATAAAGGAAGCCACAAGACAATATGGAATTGAAAAATTGGGAATTGTTGGTGTGCCCTGTCAAATAGGAGCAATTAGAAAAATGCAGACATACCCATTTGGAGCAAGATTTGTTCCAGATAAAATTAAGTTAATCGTTGGAATCTACTGTATGGAAAACTTTCCATATTCATCATTAGAAACTTTTGTTTCAGAGAAAATGAACCTTAGTCTTGATATTGTGGACAAAATGGATATAGGTAAAGGGAAATTCTGGGCATACACAGTTGATGAGACAGCAACAATTCCATTGAAAGAAACACATGGTTATGAACAAAGCAGTTGTAAAGTTTGTAATGATTATACAGCTGAACTCGCTGATATTTCCACAGGATCTGTTGGTACACCAGATGGATGGTCAACAGTTTTAACACGGACAAAATTTGGTGACAAATTATTTAAGGAAGCTGTGGAGGTAGGAATGTTTGAAACAAAACCAATAGAGGAAGTTAAGCCAGGATTAGGATTGCTAAAAAAACTAGCTAAACAGAAAAAGGAAAGAGCAGAAAAAACAATTGAAGAAAGAAAGAAATTAGGGCTTCCTGTGCCCTAATTACTTTTTTGGCACTAGTTTCCCAGATGCTACCAATCTACATATATCTGTTTTTGTTATTACCCCTACCTCTTTATTGTTTTTTGTAACTAACAGTCCAGAGACATCAGACCTTAACATCAAATTTGCTGCAACTTTAATGTCTTTTTCTGCAGGTATTTTTATAGGTTTTTTAGTCATTATGTCTTTAATTTTAATTTTTTTATTGGAAATATCAATTCCAGCAATGTCTGTGTATGATATTACACCAATTATTTTTTTGTTTTGTGTTACAAAAAGCCTCCTTACACCTTTTTTAAACATTTTTTTAACAGCTTCTATTGGGTGCTCAGAAGCATCTATTGTTATAATATCTTTATTCATTACTTCCTCTACTCTCATGAATATTCCCCTAAAAAATTTTAGGCCGAAAAAATTATATAGTGTAAATATATTTAACTTAAATTGGATAAAAATAATGAATTTAAAATGGGCCCGTAGCTCAGTCTGGCAGAGCGTCTGGCTCTTAACCAGATGGTCGCGGGTTCAAATCCCGTCGGGCCCGCTCAAAATAGTCCCGTGGGGTAGTGGTAATCCTGCCAGGCTCTGGACCTGGCGACGGCGGTTCGAATCCGCCCGGGACTATTTTTTATCATTTTTGCCTGATTTTAACAAAATATATATATTGGACAATGTTAGGTATGTAAGGGGATTAATAAAATTCTAGAAAAGTCCTGATTTTTAATTAAAAAAGGAGGAGACCAACCGATGACATGCAGCGTATTAGTCGGTGGAGAATGGGGAGATGAAGGAAAAGGTAAATGTATAACCTATTTATGCCATGTTGATAAACCAGATATTGTAGCAAGGGCTGGAGTAGGTCCAAATGCTGGGCATACTGTGGAGTATAAAGGCAAAAAATATGCAGTAAGATTGACACCTTCTGGATTTATACATAAAGATGCAAAATTATTGATAGGTGCTGGTGTACTAATAGATCCAGAAGTTTTCTTACATGAGATGGAATATTTAAAAGAATATGAAGTTGATAAGAGAACATTTATTGATTACAGGTGTGCAGTAATAGAAAAGAAACACAAAGAATTGGATAGGAAGTCTAGTCATTTATCTGAGAAGATAGGAACCACAGGTACTGGTTGTGGCCCAGCAAATGCTGATAGAGTTATGAGAAAAGCCAAATTAGCCAAACAAATTTCAGAGTTAAGTAAATATTTAACCAATGTTGCAGAGGAAATTAATGAAGCAATTGACGATGATAAGGACGTAATTATCGAAGGTTCACAAGGTTTTGGCTTGTCATTATATTATGGCACTTATCCATATGTAACAAGTAAAGATACTACTGCAAGCTCAGCTGCAGCTGACGTTGGTGTAGGTCCTACCAAAATTGACGAAGTTATTGTAGTTTTTAAAGCATATGCTACAAGAGTTGGAGAAGGACCATTTCCAACAGAAATTAGCCAAGATGAAGCAAAAAAAATGGGAATCGTTGAATATGGGACAGTGACGGGTAGACCTCGCAGGGTAGGCTTGTTTGACATGGAATTAGCCAAAGAATCATGCATGATAAACGGCGCAACTCAAATAGCACTTACTTGTGTTGATAAATTGTACCCCGACTGTGGAAGAGTTAAAAAATATGAGGATTTATCTGTAGAAGCAAAGAGATTCATAGAAAGAATTGAGGAAGAAACTGGAGTGCCAGTAACAATAATATCTACAGGTCCAGATGTTGAGGATACTATTGATTTAAGAAAAGAGCTAATATAATTATCTTAGAATATCATGCATCATCCAAAATTGATTCAATGTTTTCCATTTTCCATGTAATATAGCGTTTTTTGTAAATTTACATGCATCTTTAATAGATTTAATTTTGCTATTGCCTCTATCCAAGTATGCAGTAACTGCAGCAGAAAAAGTACAGCCAGTCCCATGAGTATTCTCACTCTCTATAAGTTTACTTTTTATTATTTTAATTTTTCCATCAATGTAAACAATATTTTTACCTGCTAGATCACCGCCAGTTATCACAACATCGCAAAATTCGCCAATTTTTTTAGCAGCCTTTTTTGCATCGTTAATATTATTTATACTAATCCCTGAAAGTTTTTCAGCCTCAAATTTATTTGGAGTAACTAAACTTGCCCTTGGCAGCAAATGTTTTTTCAACGCCTTAATAATACTTGATTCAGATAATGAATAACCAGATTCAGAAACCATAACCGGGTCCACAACAGCCTTTAAATTATATTCTTTAATTTTTTTAGATACGACTTTAACAATGTCCTTTGTATATAACATCCCTGTTTTACAATATTTTATAGGTAATTCCTCAAGTATAATATCTATTTGTTCTGAAATAAAATCTGGAGGAAGAGGCAATATCTTTGATACTCTCTTTGTATTTTGCACTGTTAATGCAGTTATTACTGCTGCACCATAACTTCCAATAGAAGAAAATGTTTTAATATCATTTAAAATTCCAGCACCGCCTGAAGGATCAAACCCTGCTATTGAAAGAGTTACCATTTCTCTCGTTCCACCTTTAATCTTATATTCCCGTGCCAAGGTTTAACTGAAAATCCAAGTTTCTTAAGATATTTGTATGTCGATGTTCCTCTGCCATGAAGTAAAATTTCACCTAAATCTTCTTTTGTGTTGACATCTACTGAAAGATAAAATGAATCATATACATAAAAGCTGAGATTTCTTTTTTTAGCTTCTTCTATATGTTTAAAGAAACTTAATTCTCCAAATCTTAAAGGTATAGCTTTTGGTTCTAAGAGGAGAGCATTAGTTCCACCACCTTTAGAAGGAGCAATGACTATGTCATATTCTTTACCTTTATTTATTAAAGTATGTATATCGCATTTAAGAACAAGAGGAACATCTGCAGGAATTATTAGTACTTTGTCAAAATCTCTATATTCATCTATTGCTTTTTCCAAAGCACCATTTAATTCAATTATTTCACTTTCTTCAAATATTTCTACCCCTATTTCATACCCAAACTCTAATATATTTTCATCAGAACTTACTATAACTATTTCATCAACAAAATTATTTAATGCAGATGTTACATCACGTATCATTGCCTTTAACAAATTTTCTCTTTCAGCAGTTGATAATATAGTAGATAAACGCGTTTTAGCGCGTGGAAGTTCTGAGACTGGTATCATTGAGCATGTGCGCATTTTAGATTCTCCTATTTTTGGAAAAATTGTTTAAATCTATTTATTATTTCTTGCAATAAATTTTTACTTATATTTTGAATGTTAAAACTACTACTCATGTTTTTACTAAATTCTGCCTCCATCTTGTAAATCTTTTCTTGCAGTGTATCATATGAAATATTATTTTTTGATACAAAAGCTAAACTTTCTCCTGAATATGGATCATAATTTGTGCCCCTCACCAACAACCATATTTTAAGTTGTGTATCAGTTATATTTTCCTGGTTGGTCCAATTGGTAGAAGAAATTACATAACTTATAGCTTCTGGTGCATACCCATCAGCTTTCAAATGTTCTCCTTTTATAGCACATGTTTCAGGTTCTATACAAAATGCAGGCACATCTGCATATGTATGCGGTACTAAAATATCATCTTTTGCAATTACTAAATCTTGTGATTGGTTGCTTTCAAGTATTGTGCCTTTTTTAACATAAATTGGAAAGTACTCATTATTGTATATACGAACTTGATGTGGAACAGTTCCAGCAGGTGTAAGTTGAACAATATCCACATTTTTCATTTTTTCAAGAGTTAGTTCATTTAAAGAATAATTTAATCCCCCTGGTATCAAAGCAAACAAAATTATAAATAAAATTACTAAAAATATTCTAACATTCAATTAAAATACCTCTAATATGTTTTTGCAAGTAAAACTTTGTATTTTCCATCTTCATTACAATTTAAACATTTTCCTGATGATTTACCTTCTATACCAAGCATGTCTGCCTTTATTTTTTCTTCTAAATTTTTACCACAGTTTTCATTGCCACACCAAATAACTCTAACAATGCCTTTCCCATTATTTATTATATCTTTACATTTTTTGATATCATCTACATCATATATCTTCTTTTTCATTTTCTCCCAAGCTCTCTTTCTCATATCATTGTTCATCTTTTCAATAATAGATTTTATATTTTCAACAAAATTATCATCAAACTTAACATCCATTTTCTCTCCAGAATCTCTCCTTACTACAACTACTTTATTTTTTTCGATATCTTTAGGCCCTATTTCTATTCTCAATGGTATTCCTTTCATCTCCCATTCATAAAATTTACGTCCAGCTCTTATGTCTCTGTCATCCAAATGTACTTTCAATTTCCCTTCTTTTAATTTCTTTTCAACATTTTTACAAAATTCTAAAACTTCTTCTTCTGTTTCTTTAAATATTATAGGAACTATTACTATTTGCATTGGAGCAATTTTTGGTGGTAAACAAAGACCTTTTTCATCTCCATGGATGCTAATCACTGAAGCAATTACTCTATCTGAAACACCATAACATGTTTGATAAGCATGCTCATGTTTACCTTCTTCTGTTTCAAAGGTTATATCAAAAGTCTTTGAAAAATTCTGACCAAGGTTATGGATAGTACCTATTTGTAAGGTCCTACCATCAGGCATAAGAGTATCAAATGCTATTGTATATACAGCTCCAGGGAATTTATCCCATTCAGGACGTTTTGTAATCAAATAGGGAATACCTAATGAATCGAAAAAGGTTTTATATATATTTATAGCCTTTTTAACTTGTTTTTCTGCTCCTTCTAATGTCTTATGGACTGTATGAGCCTCTTTAAATGTAGTTATTTCTCTAATCCTTATCAATGGTCTAGTGTGTTTTGTCTCATATCTAAAAGTATTTACAATTTGATAAACTTTTAATGGTAAATCTTTGTGTGTCCTTATCCACAAAGAAAACATAGGATACATTGCTGTTTCACTTGTTGGTCTTAAAGCTAATTTTCTTTTTAATTTTGCTTTTCCTCCATGAGTTACCCAATAAACTTCGTCTTCAAATCCTTTTATATGTATAGATTCTTTCATCAATTCTTCTTCTGGTATTAATAATGGGAAAAGAACTTCGTCATGATCTTCATCAAGTAATTTTCTTAAAGTTTCAATGATTTTTTTTCTAATTTTGAAGCCATAGGGGAGCCATGCATGCATTCCTTTAACTGGATACCTAGAATCTATTATTTCAGCATTTTCTAGTATTTCATGATACCATTCGCTAAAATTTTCCATTCTATCCACCTTATTTAGACATTTTACTTAAATTGTGATTAAAATAAGAATAAAAAGTAGAAAAAGGAAGTAGCGGACCCGGCGGGATTTGAACCCGCGATCTTCGGATTAGAAGTCCGACGCCCTATCCAGGCTAGGCCACGGGCCCTACAGATAGATAGGTAATTCTGGTTCTTTTTGTTGTTGTTTCTGTATTTTTTCAGCTAATCTTTTTAATCTTGATTCTATTTTTTTGGCTTCATCTAATAATGGTTGAGGATCAACTTCAATATCAGCAATTTTATTTAGTAACTCTATAACGTTTGCAGCAGCCCTAGGATCAGGGTATGGACTGATAACTTCAGCAAATATACATGATGCAGGTATGTTTTTTGTTTTACATTTAGTTAGTAAAGTACCTGCTAGTCCTGCAATTATACCTGATTTTAAAGTTGGTACTCCTAGTTTTTCAAATCTTTTTAAGGATTGATCATTATTACCTGCACCAACTATTTTTGGTGCACCACCTCTCGCCAAAACACTACTAATAGTTATTACTTCCCTACTATTATTTTTTTCTACCCACTCAACTATAATATTTGTTATATCGAACACTGAATCGCTGGGGATGAGGAAATCTGATAAGAATAATACTATGTCATCCCCACCATACATCCTAAATGGATGTAATGCTTTTCCTTCCTTTAATACAGCTACAGGTGGTAATTTTTTAGATTCTATATATCCTATTTCTTTTAGACCTAAATCTTCTATAACTCTCCATCCAACTATATTACCTATTAATCCAATGTTTGGAGATCCCTCTATTACTAATGCATCTTCTATAGAATTTTTACAAACTAATCTACAATCTCCACTTTCTATTATTTTATCCTCCGGGGGCACCTCCCGCTCCTCCAAGGTTTTTACCTGTTTTTACATCTATGTATATTTCACCAACTTGTTTTCCATTTTTGATCACTGGAACAACATAAACTGGTTTTCCATCAATGTAAACAATTTTTGGAGATCCTGGGGATGCTCCAGGTTCCTCTATGTATTTACTTGCTATATTTTTTGCGTTTTCATGTCCTATTTCTGTAGATTCCTTATCACCTTTTTTTGGGTTATTACCTTCCTCTGTGCTCATAACATTTTTGTTTTTTGATCCTTCATTTATATTTTTTGGTTTATTTATATTTTCTCCAAAATTTTTTGTTGGGTTACCTACCCCTTGGAACACATGGTGTAGAATATTATATCCAGCTATAACTACCCCTATCATACCTATAACTAATATAGCTAAAGCAATACTTTTCTTTGAATTCACTTTTATCCCACCTTCTCCATAAATCATTTTCTTGAGTTTCTCCTATATAAATTTTTTTTAACATAATTTGAATGTTGAACTGTGAAGCCATAAGACCTTATTATCTTAAATATATCCCTCAAATTTATTCTTATATTTGAAAAATTGTAAAAAATTGTTATTTTCTAAGAAAGTCAAATTCTTTTTAGTTTTCAAAAAAGAAAATATTTTTAAGTTTAAATAAAAAATTATACACAGTTAAAATTTTTAACTCAAAAACCTTTAAAGATGGAGGAGAATCAAGTTGCGTAAATTTATGATTTTCATTGCAATCATTGCTGTATATCTAATACATGTTCACTATGTTGTGGCTAATGGACCCTTCATTCCATTAGGTAGATTAGCCTTTGTTAAATTAGCAAATCCAGATATGTATCCAGGACATCCACATTCTAAAGTTCTTGCAGAATATGCAAAAAAATATGGATCAAAATGTGCATTAGTTGTTCACTATTGTGGAGGTTCTAATTATCGTCATTATATGGAAGGAGATGTACTTATAATACAACTTGCTTACATTGAAAAAAATAAACCTTATACAACTACAATAAACTGGTCTGAGGTATGGAGAGAAGGTATATATGGAATACCAGATAATGAATGGGAATATAAGGCAGATGGAAAAGTATTTAAAAATTTGGATGAGGCATTATCCTATGTTGAAGAATTAGCTAAAAGAAATGGACAAAAGGGTCCAATACCTTTAGTCTACCATGGTACAGTGCGTGAAGGAAATGTAATAATTAATCAGGGCTGTGGTTTTCCTCTTTACTACTACTTGTTAAGAAAAGAATATGGACCACTAGTAGCTTATTATTATGTTATTAAAGGAATATTATTCCCTTACTTCAATTTACCATATAGAGATTTTGAAATTAGAAATGCATCTCTCCTACAATTCTACTATACAAACAACATGCTTAACTATGAGTAGCATTGGAAAGTTTCCTTATCACTTTTTTAATAGTTTCAACTGGAGCATCTGTTTTAATGCCTACGGGGCTATAATGTGTTCTTGTTGCACGGAATCCAAGCTCTCTTAGAGAATTTATAATTTTGTCTATTTTTGGGGCGCTAATTCTTAAATCACTACATATTCTATGAACATCATAATATGTGGCAGGCATTTCACATTCCTGCGAACAAACTTCAATAAATTTTAAAATTTTTTGATTGGCATAACTAACTATAGACTTCCTAATTTCTTTAACAAATTCAGGATCATAAACCTTGCCAACCCACAATGGCCCACCAACATGTAGTTTATGGCCACAGGATGGACATTCTGAAGGATGTTGGTAGCTTAGTCCAGCACGTGTTTCTCTATAAAAACAATTATTACAATGTAAAATAAAACCTATGTTTTTGTCAATACATTTATCTGTCTTTTTAGCTCCTTTTTTTACCTTTAAATATAGTCGTACATAATGTTTGGTACTATGTGAAAATTTTGGAACAATGTACTTGTCATATTTTGCTCCATTCATTGCAACAAAAGCCATAAGTATACGCACAGCATTTTCATGGCAATATTCTGTTTTTAATGGTACTGAATTGTATTTTCTAATACATGCAGTTCTATAGGTCCCACACAATGCTGATGTATCAGTTGCAGTTATACATAATAGGGAATCTCGTTTTGCAGAATAAAGTGTTGAATCAATGAAAGGTGAAGGTGTTCCAAAAGGATCT
Organism: Methanothermus sociabilis; assembly: GCF_055392295.1. Lineage (NCBI taxonomy): Archaea > Methanobacteriati > Methanobacteriota > Methanobacteria > Methanobacteriales > Methanothermaceae > Methanothermus > Methanothermus sociabilis. Next base: position 698,065 of record NZ_AP042467.1, read on the forward strand.
ATATCTATAATATCAAATTTACCTCTGTTCTTCCTCAAAAATATATTGGCTTCTTCTTGTGAAACTTCAGCTTCAATATTATTTAAAGCTACATTTTTCTTTATAAATTTTACAGCTGTTTCATCTATATCATTTATAAAAACTTTATTTACATTTTTAACTTCTTTAAAATACCTTATACCACGTATACCACTTGCACCAAAAGTATCAGCAACAGATATTTCCTTATTGATTTCTTTTTGGAATTGTTGCAATATAATTACAGATAAGTCTCTATCAAATTTCATTGCAGGATTATAAAATACAGGAGCTTCTGACGATACTTTTTTGAATTTTGGAATTTTTATCTTTACTTTACCCTCTCTAATTGTTTCCATCCTATCACCAAAAAAGTTTTTTATTAAAAAATCGGAATAAATTAATTTTTGAAAAAGGTTTTTAATCAAATGGTAGGGGAGAATGAATGTCAAAATTTTTGCTAAGAGTAAAAGAAGGAAAAAATGAATGGTGGAGATATCTAATAACTATAATACTGACATTTGGTTCTCCAATAATTCCAGGCATGTTTCTAGGGATTGTATTTGTCTTTACACAAAATTTTCAAATTCTTAAATCTTCATTATTCCTGTTAATATTACTTGGTATAACCTATTTCACTAGTTTTATATTCTTTTGTATATCTGTTAGATATATCCATGGTAGAAAACTCATATCATTGGTAAATAGTTACAACAAAATAAGATGGAAAAGAATTTTCAAGGGAGCTATCATTTGGTTCTTAATCTTAATAATTACAGACATAATAATTTACTTTATAAACCCTGCTAATTATAAATTTAACTATAGTTCTACCTTCTTCCTTTTATTATTACTTTCTCTAATTATTTTCCCTGTGCAGGCAACTTTTGAAGAATTATTTTTTAGAGGATATTTGATGCAGGCATTAAGTTTGAAATTTAAAAAACCTTTAACTATAATTCTAATTACTTCTATAATATTTGGAATTTTACATTGGTTTAATGCATTCAAAATTTCCCAAAGTTTTTCGATTGCCATGGCTGCCACAATTTTAGGCATAATTTTGGGGATTGTAACAATATCTGATGAAGGTATAGAATTAGCTGTTGGTGTCCATATTATTAACAACATTTATGCATCTTCTTTCCACAGTTCTTATGATGTCGATATAGGAAATCTTCCATCATTGATTACAAGTCCATATGATCCAATATTTGGCATAATACATGCGATTATGATGTCTTTAATGTTTCTAGCGATAATAAAGCCAAACCTAAGTGTTTTAACATCTTCTATAAATCAAGTAAAGGAGGTAAAAAACCATGATACCTATTTCAAAACCAATGATAGGAGATGAAGAGATCAACGAAGTTATAAACGTGCTAAAGTCAGGGCAAATAGCACAGGGGCCAATGGTAGAAAAATTTGAAAAAAAATTTGCTAAATATGTTGGAACAAAATATGCTGTAGCTACAAGCTCAGGCACGACTGCATTACACTTATCTTTGTTGGCTATAGGAATAAATAAAGGCGATGAAGTTATAACAACTCCATTCACTTTCAGTGCTACTTCAAATTCAATATTATATGTGGGAGCAAAACCTGTTTTTGTTGATATAGATCTTAGAACCTATAACATAGACCCTAACAAGATTGAAGAAGCTATAACTGATAAAACTAAAGCAATAATTCCTGTACATCTTTATGGTCATCCTGCAGACATGGACCCTATATTAGAAATTGCTGAAGAATATTCATTATATGTAATCGAAGACGCTGCTCAGGCACATGGAGCTATTTACAAAGGAAGTAAAGTAGGTACTTTTGGAGATGCCGCATGCTTCAGTTTTTACCCAACTAAAAATATTACAACTGGAGAAGGAGGAATGGTAACTACAAACAATAAAAAACTGGCAGAGAAAATCAAAATACTTAGAAATCATGGAGAAGTAGAAAGATACAATCAAATAATGCTTGGGTATAATTTTAGGATGACTGATGTAGAAGCTGCAATAGGTATACATCAATTAAAAAAATTAGATAAATTTAATGAAATCAGAATTAAAAATGCAAAATATTTAACAGAACATCTGGAAAAATTGGATATAATAACTCCAGAAGAAGTTGGTAATGTTAAGCATGTTTATCATCAATATACAATAAGAGTTCCTAAGAGAGACAGATGGGTTAAATGTTTTGAAAAGGAAGGTATAAATGTTGGAATATATTATCCAAGGCCTGTTTATAAACAAGAATTTTATAGGAAAATGGGTTATAAATGTAAATGTGTAAATGCAGAAAAAGCTTCTAAAGAAGTACTTTCGTTGCCAGTGCACCCTGCTTTAACTGAGAATGATCTTGATAAAATTGTTGAAGTATCTAAGGATTGTAGCAAATTAATTTAATATATCTGATAATATTTTAATCAGCTTGTTACCAGCTTTTTTAACTTCATAAGAAATTTTAGTATCTATATTTAAATTTTTTGGTTGTATTCCAACCAATCCTATCTTATAATTTCCTTGTGATTCTAGATATTTTATTGTATAGGAAAGTGGAATGCTATGTGTAGAAGACATCTCATATTCTGCTATTTCTTTTTTATCAATGAATTCTATTTTACCAGGTTTTTTGCCCATGTTTATAGCATCTATAATAAGTATATGACTAGGATCTTCAATCTTTATTTTCCATGTAAATTTATCAGGGGCTGTTCCAGCATTTAACAAAACAACTTTTTTGTTGTTTGGTAATCTTGAAACAATGTAGGGACCTATACCATCATCTGACCTCAATTCATTTCCAATGCCTAAAATTAATGCTTTTTCATAGTCTTTAAAAAATATTTTTAATTTTTGCTTTAATTGTATTTAAACCACCACCCATTCTATAAGAAAGAAAAAGTTTTATTGTATCTCCAGCTCTTACTTCCTCATTTTCAACTGGAATAAAAATTGGTGTATTCATCATTGGTGTTGGTCCACAAATTATCTCCTCTGAAATAAGGGTAAAGGTGATTATCTTAATACCTCTCAAAATTCCACTATTTTTTATTTGCAACCTAATAGTATCTTTAAATTTTTCTTTATTTTTATTTAAAAAAAGTATTTCGTTGTATTTTTTAATTTTTCCCAAACTTTTGTATTCCATACCTTTTCTTTCATAAATTATGTGGGGAATGTTTGCATCCACAGGTTCAACACAATTTATGACTCCTAGTGGGATAACATTGCCATTTTCTTTTAGAAATGTTATAGCTTTGTTCATAACTGGAACTTGTTTTTCATCGATTAATGCAGTATCTAACATTTCACAGATAATTGTATCAGCATATTCTGGAAATTCAAACTCAAAAACATCTTTATTAATTACTTTAACATTTTTAAAATTATATAAATTCTTCTTTGCATAATTAGCTATTTTTTCATTTTTTTCTATTGCAAAAATAAATTTTGCGTGAGGCGCTGCAAAATATGAAAATATTCCACTACCTGTACCTAAATCATATACAATACCTTTTGCTAATTTCTTTATTGCTTCATAAAATGCTGACAATCTTTCAGTGTCTTTTAATAAATTATAATGATAGGGTGTAACAAAAAATTTACACTTCTTCATCTATTTCTTTTCCTGTTGAAGTACTTGTTAAGCGTACATGTTCAACGCCTTTTAATCGCATTAATTTCTCTGTTAGTTCCCTGATCTTTGCCACATCTCCTTTTGTAACAAGTACTTCAAGGCAATGTTTATCTGTCAAATGTACATGCATGCTAGCATTTATGTATTTTCTGTATTCATGTTGTACATCTGAGATTTCTTCAACAATGCCTTTATATTCTTTGTTGTAAATTACTGCAATAACACCAATTCTTTCTCCTTCCATCTCATGCATCCACTGATATCTTACTATATAATCTTTTATTGCATCTCTTATTCCTTTTGATCTAGATTGGTATCCTCTATTTCTTAATATTTCATCAAACTCTTCTAACAATTTTTTAGGTAGGGACATACTAATCCTCATCATTAATATCACCTCCCTCAATACAATAATAAGTTAATACTTATATTTAAATATTCATAATAAATTAATACTAGTTATTTTAATTAAATTAAAAAATAGAATCAAATAATTATCTGTATGAATTAAAAAATTAATAGAAGCATGAAAACCGTTAAAAAAACAGCTTGATATGTTTTATTTTTTCTTTTACATTTATCTCCAAAATTATTGTGTTATAATTAATACAATTATTAATATAATTAATATTTGTGTAATACTTAATTTTATATTTTTAATATCAGGAGAGATTAAAAGTAATAAAAGAACAACAATATTCTCTATATTCTCTTAGCTAAAAACCTTAATAACTTATAAACAGAGTCTGTAGAGGGATGAACTTCTATAAAATTGTCAAAATCCTGAACTTTACTTCCAAGCCTCAATAAATGGGAAAGGTATGCTACATAATCTCTACCAATAGGTGATACTGCATATACTCGAGATATTTCTCCAGTATTTAAATCTACAGAAACTTTACTTAACCCTGTATTTTTGTTTAAAACTTCCCAGAAGGATCCTGGACCAGCTGGTCCAGGCATTTTAGCATTTACAAGTTTTTTATTTTTATTTTCATCTATAAATGCTACATCATATTTGAGAGATATTGAGTTGGGTATATAATCATATCTCATCCTCGTTTCAATTCCAGCTGCATTTCTTGCAGCTACTATACCTTCCATCCTTGCAACAGGCGTATTTTTAGCTCTATTAGTTACAGCTCCAGCTGCATAAACATTTTTCATGCTTGTTTCCATTTTTTCATTGACTATTATATGTCCTTTAGAATCTTTTTTGACATTGACAATTTTTGAGTTAGGTGTTACGCCTGTAGCCAAAAATGTTTTACCTTCTATTTTTCCTTTGCTAGTTTCAATATATTCCTCACCTATTTTTAAGGTTTTTGTATTTTCATAAATTTTTACGTCATCTAAAAGCTTTTCAACCACATATTTTTTAATTTCAGGGTCTAAATTTTTTAAAAATTTACTCCTGCAAATCACGTTAACTTTGCATCCAAACCTAGAAAAAATATAAGCAAATTCTGATGCAGTATGTCCTCCACCCACAATATTTATAACTTCTGGGAGTTCATCAATTTCAAGGACATCTCTGTAAGTTATTGCATTTTCAACGCCATCTATTGGAGGTATATGTGGTTTTATTCCAGTTGCAACTATCAATTTATCATAACTTATTTTTTCTCCATCTACTTGTACTTTGTCTTCAATAACTTTTGCTTCGCCATATATAATTTCTACACCAGATTCTTTAGTTTCCTTCTCATTTATCTTCCTAATTGTCTTAATTGTCTTTTTTAATTTCTTCAATAGATGTTTGTATTTTATTTCACACTCAAAATCAATTATTCCATGATTTTTTAAATTTTTGGCGTTATCTATGAAACGTGCAATGTCATTTAAGCCACATACAACCATACATCCCTCATTTAGGCATGTACCACCCATATATTTTTTTTCAATCAATAAGGTTTCCTTGTTAAGCGCTGCTAACTCCATTGCTGCAAATCTTCCTGCTGGTCCTCCTCCAATTATTACATACAATTCAATCCCTCACACGATAACTTAATAAACTTTAAGTATTTCTATACTCCAATAAATAAATAAGAGGTGAGAAAGTAATGTGTATTGCGGCCCCTGCTAAAATTGTTGATATCAATAAAAATAAAAAGATGGCAACTGTTGATTTTGGCGGTGTAAAACAAAAAATAAGGATAGATCTAGTTGAAGATGAAGTAGATATTGGAACTTATGTTCTAGTACATTCAGGATATGCCATTGAAGTTATGTCTGAAAAAGCTGCCAAAGAGTCACTTGAAGTATGGGAAGAAATGATGCATCAACTTAATTCTAAAGAATAATAATTTTAATCAAATATTTTTGATTTTATTTAAAATTTCATCAAAAAATATATAATTTTAATTTTACAATTAAATATATAAAAGGTAAAAATGTAAAATTCTAAAATTCTGATACCTATCATAGCAAAAAAGTAACTTTGCTATATTTTAAATCAAAATATTAAAATTTAATAATTAAAAAAATAATGAAAAATCATTAAGTAATTTTTTGTGCCAGGTGAAAGGCAATGTTAGAAAAACATGGCATTATTGATGAATTACTAGAGGATCTAAGTGAAGAAGAAAAGAAAAATAGCTTATTAATAATAAAATGTTTGGAAAATGGCTTAACAACAGACGAGGAAATTGCAGAGAACATTGACATCAAGTTAAACAAAGTGCGAAAAATTCTTTACATGCTTTATGATAGAGGAATAGTTAGTTACAGACGTAGTAAGGATCCAAAAACACAATGGTACAGATATAGTTGGAAATTTGAGCCAGAGAAATTAGAAAGAATTATAAAAAGAAAGCATGAGAAAATTGTAAGAAGCCTTGAAAAAACATTAGAATTTGAGAAAAATAACATATTTTTTGAATGTGAGAATGGAGATTTCAGATGTACTTTTGAAGAAGCAATGGAATATAATTTCCACTGTCCAAAATGTAATTCAAAGTTAGAATATATTGACAACTCTGAAATCATCAATGAAATCGAAAGAAAAATAAATTTTTACAGGAACAACGGGTCAAATAATGTCGAAGAATAAATCTAAGATTTTTAAATTATACAAAGAAGTAAATTTACCAGAAAATGTAATTGAGCATTGTAAAGTCGTAGCTGAAAGGGCTCTTGAACTTTCAACAAGATTTAATAATGTAGATAGAGAGTTAGTATTGAGTGGTGCCCTATTACATGATATAGGTAGATCAAAAACACATGGAATTGACCATGGGATAGTAGGTGCTAAAATATTGCGAAAAAAAGGTTATCCTGAAGAGATTATTAGAATTGTTGAAAGACATATAGGTGCGGGTATACCTAAAAATGAAGCTATAAAACTTGGATTACCTCCTAAAGATTACATTCCAGAAACTCTTGAAGAAAAAATAGTTGCTCATGCAGATAATTTAGTTAATGGCAACAAAAAGGTAGATATTCATTATGTTTTAAAAAAATGGGAATCTAAATTTGGGAGAGATCATCCCGCAATAAAAAGATTAAAAAAATTACATAAAGAATTAACTGGTGAGGATGTTTAATTATTTTTTTAACCGTCTAATTTTCACAGCCACTCCATAATCAGCTTTTACCATTTCATTTCCACTTAAGACGGCTTTTCCCACACCTACAATATCTCCTTTGTAAGTTACAATCACTTCATCTCTTGGTACTATTGACTCATCTGCTTCTATAACGCCTGGAGCAAATATTTTATTTGTTTTGGGTTTGAAATCAATTTCTACCTGTTTTGTTCCCAATTCTAGCAATCTTTTTCCACCTTCTAATGTAAGATTATATAATCCAAAATTCTTAGACAAAGTACAAATATGGTTTCTATTTTCATCTAGTATGATTTTATTTCTCCTACCTCTAACTCTACAATTTTCTGGTATTAAAATCTCAGCTCCTTTTCCAAATTGATATATAGCTATAGATTTGAGTTTATGTAACAATAATTTTTTACGTGGAATTTTCTCATATTTAGACAATTCTGTTCTCAAATTATTCATCGATTCTTTAGATATAGGTGACTTATCTTCACAGGTGAATATACATTCATCTAAATACTCTTCACATACTTCTTTATATCCGCCTACAACATGTGCAATTACTTTTTTGTCTCCCACATATTTTTTTAATAATTCTCCAACAACCTTTTTCTCCTCGAAATACCATTCCCCTGTGGTTGAAACATCATAAGCACGTATAGGATATGTTTCTTCCATTTCTCTTGGACAAATTCCAAAAGGAGATGTTAATATAAGCTCTTGATAACCTTTAGTTACTCTTCTAAAAATTTGATGACTTAATGATCTCGAATATGGTTTTGTAGCACTACATGGCAATATAACTATTGGTTCATCAATTGGTTTTAATAATTCCATTCTTTTTCTCCATCTTATAGCCTCAGGCCTATAAAGTGATTCTTCTATACTACATAAAATCAAATTCAACACCTTTCATTTACTTTCCTAATAATAACTGCTGGTACATGTTTTATCGTGTTAAGCATCTTTATATCCACATCTTCTCTTCCAAAAAATTCTTCCATGTCATAAACAGTTTCAAATGTGTTGAATTTCTCTTGGATTTTTTCAGCTATTTTTGAAATTTTAATTAGTTTAGTTACAGGTAATTCTTTAGAGGAAGCTATTGGTGTAGGTCCTATCTTTTTCCCAAACCTTCCAAGTAAATAAGCTAAAAACCCTAAATTGGATTTTATGCCTCTAACAGCTATAGGTAACGATGTTATTAATTTCCCAAAAACTTTGTATGTTGCATCAGTGTCAACGATTACAACAGTGACTTTTTTATTCCATCTCTCTAAAATTTCTTTAGAAATATATTTTGCAACATTCTTTGGATTTTTTGGTAAAGGTGCTACATAAGTGTCTGGAACATTGCTTAGATCAACTCCTGCTTCAGAACTTGGTTTTAATGCATGTAACCATCCATAATGTCTTAAAATAAATTCTTTAAGGTTTCTAGCTTCTGGTGGTAGTTTCCTCAAATTTTTTATGGTTCTAGATTTTATCCTAAATATCGGACCAAGAAAATACCCCCACAAAAATTTTGACCAAATTTCGGCAAGAAATATTGCACTTAAGGAAGGTTTATACTTCAAAATATCATAAATTCTTCCTTGAGCAATTGCAATCGGAGTCTCAGAAATTACTAAAAAATCGTTGTTCTTAAGCAATGGTCCAGCACGCCTGATTATTACCTCAAAACCTTCGTTTGGCTTAATGTATCTAGTTTTCACAGGTATTGCTTCATATTTCATAAGGGTCTCCAAACCTTTAGATCAATGCTTTCTATTTTTGCTTTTCTACCTTCCATTTCTACAACTACTCCACTATGTACTTTTTGCATCATACAATGCTTTGGTATAAATCTAACGGTTTTGCCAACTTTTGGTATTTTTCCATTAACTCTTCCTATAAACCCAAGCACTAAACACAAACCAATATCTTTAAATTTAAAATTTTTATCTCCTAAACGATGTTTAGGTCCAACTATATGTACAGTGATTAAGCCATTTTCTTCTTCTAATATCTCAGCAAAATGTGTAATTGGACATCCAAGAGGTCTATACCTTATAATATCTCCTTCTTTTAATTTTACATCAGAAAATGGATATAAAATTTCTCTACAAGATTTTTCGTTTTTCAAAGGTTCTAAAACAAAATCAGCCGTATAATTATCTATTAACCCAACTATTTCTTTTTCTATTTCTGGTTTTTCCTTAACTAATTTTTTTAGTTCATGTAATTTATCTGTATCCAAAAAACGACATCTTTGAATGTCTAACCCCTGTTTGATCACTGCTTTTGCAAAATCTTCACACCTCTGAAATCCACATATCCCACAATTGTATCCTGGAAGAAGATTTACAATTTCTTCTAATTTTCTTGTTCCCATGTTTATTCTCCCTCATATCTTTGGAAACCATCGATATTACGTAATACTCCACGATGATATTTTTTTCCAATTCTTCTTTCACCAACGCAAAGTGTGCAAATAGCTAATGGAGCTGAGTATCTTAATTTTTCATTTTTTAACGATAAATCCTTTGTTTTTGTAATTTCAAATGCTAATTTTGCACATCCCTGTCCACTCAACCCATTAGCTTCAATTATTTTTGATTCTGGATTAACCTCAATTATCCTCTCTCTAAAAATCTCTCTTTCTGCCTGTGAAATTAAATCTCCTTTAGTTATCACAACAATGTCTGCAGTTGATAAAAAAGGACCTACTTTTAGTGGTGTATTTGGACCTTGAGTAGCATCTATTACACAAACTCCCAAACAATTTTGAGTATATGGAGCACACCGATGACATAAACCAGCAGTCTCAACTATTAATAAATCAGATTCATTTTCTCTTGCCCAATGAATCATTTCTTCAATATTAAAAATTGTAAAGTGATCTGGACACATGTCCATAGCAAGTCCTAGTTTTGTTGGAATATCTAACTTCTTAAAAACTTTATCATCTTCACTATGGAGACAATCCACCTTTACTACAGCAGGATTATATCCATTGTCTTTGAGAATTTTTAGAGTATGTGTTAATATTGCTGTTTTCCCAGCCCCAGGAGTCCCAGCAACTATTACTAATTTCATTTTTATCACATTGGAACATTTTCTATTTTTTTACCTAGACGCACTTTTTCTCTTAAGTCCAGGAGTAATTCATCTATTTCATTCAATTTTTGAGAGATATTTTTTTCTTCTTTAGTTGTTTTGATAATTTTCTGCATCCCACCGTTTTTCATTACAATTCTTTTATCTGTGTTTAAAACCAATGTGGGATCATGTGTTACTATAAATATTATTTTTCCATGCTTAGTTAACACATTTAAAGCTTCATGTTTTTTAATACCTGCATTTTCAATTTCATCTATTACAACGATTGGAGATTTACTTATCAATGCAATATCAGCTACCATCAGGGCTCTAGATTGACCTCCACTCAAAATTGTTAATTTATCTGTTTTTTTAATTGGTTCTCCAGTAAGTTTATTTGCAAGGTCTATAACTTCATCTACACGTTTTTCATCTACATTTCTACATTTAGCATGTAATTTCAAAAATTCCTCCACACTCATGTCAGCTAAAAAATTCATGTGCTGTGATAGATGTGCAACTAATTTTTTCTTTGGATTTACACGATACTCATAACTAGGCTTTTTATCATTCACTAAAATTTTTCTTTTTGAGAATGTATCTCTTTGTGCCAATTGTTCAATATCATAAATTAATGAGCTTTTTCCACTACCTGTTGGACCTACCACACCTACAATTTCTCCTTTTTTTACTTTAACTTTCCTAACAGGTTCTTTTTCACCAAATTTATCATATCCACCAATTATTGTCAATGAATTTATCATTCTAGCTTCACCTTCCCTATTGTATCTCCTCTAAGACCTCTCCTTATAGTTTCAACTGCAATTATGTCTTCTGGTGGAATATTACCCAGATTTACATTTGGACCAAGCCTTATAATGAAATATGTTTGTTGATCTTTTTGTGGAGCTTCCCATATCACTTTTTTAACAGGTAATTTTGAAATTAAATATTCTACTTCGCTCTTTTTCACATTTCCATTTTGATCATAAACACCTACATTTCTTCCACTTTCTCTAGCTTCAATTGTGACCATTTCTACTCCAGAATTTAGATCATGTTTTGCAATTTTCACTCTTTTTTCAGGTGTGAGTTTTTTATCAATTTCTGGATTTTTTTTACCAATTTCAGAAATTACTTTAAATCCTTCATCTATAGCATTTTCTATAATTTCAGATCTTTCATCTAAAGATAAATTTATACTTCCATCAGATATTTCAATAAATTCAAATCCTAAATCTTTTGCTTCCTCAAAATACTTATCTAATTTATTTTTTAAATATGCAACCTCAAACAATGTTCCACCAGGCATGACTTTTACATCATATGAATTGTAGATCTCTATTTTTTCTTTAATCAAATCACGATCACATAAAGTTGCAGTACACCATCCAAACTTTACAAAATCTACATATTCACTTCCAATTTCCATGAGATCTTTAACTGTCTCAGCTCCAATGCCTTTATCCAGCATTACAGTTATACCAAAATTTCTAGGCTTTTCTTGTCTTTTTGGTCTCAAAAATTCAAATGCTTTCATGCGCTCACCCCTTGAACATGAGTATTTTTTGAACATGGATACTTAAAAAATTAATTAATAAAAAATATTAACTAATTAATACAAAATTCGAAAAAATAATGAGATAATTTACCAAATATCCACAGTTTTATCCTTATTTGTAAACCTAGTTACATGTTTAAATACAGATTTTGGAGCTATGTATTTACATATTTCCACTATTTGTGGGTTACAACCTTCAATACAATATTTTAACTGTAAGTTAAGAAGTTTGTGATACCTCACAAAATTTGTAAAAATAAGAGTTGTACTTACTGCATATGTATTTGGGTATTTACCTAAATTTAATGTTATTTCTTCACCAGGACCCAAAACTAGCGAATATTCTTTGTAAAATACTTTATTTCCTTTAACACTATCAGTGTAAATACTTACATAATATGAAATCTTTACAAAGCTGTTTCCTAAATTCTTTATTGTTATATTATAGAGATAAGGTGCAAAAAAATCAGGGTCTATCATACTATACCTAAATATAGCAAATCCACTGGCACCATTCTCCAATGCAGCCCTGATATCTTGGACTAGTTCACTTGCTGGCAACTTAACAGGATTTTTATCTGATCTATATGCAAGTATTCCTGTGACAACTGGCTTTAATGAATGCTCAACAACATATCTAGTTACTTTCCCTATCCACTCAGTTGTTTCATTGTAGTTACCTTTGTAAGCCATTGGAACAATGAAGTCTAGATATCTTGACATCTTTGTGTAATCTTGGCCATATATATAGTTAGCCCACATTTCTGGCATAACTGCTGCTGAAACTAATGCATTTGGCTTTATCTTCTTCACTGATTCATATACATACTTAACTATATCTGCTATTATATCTGTACCATTCTTTGGTGCATTTCCTGGATATCTTATGTAATCTAGGTGTATTCCATCAACGTTGTATTCCTTTATATACTTAGTTGCCTTCTGAACCAGCACATCTTTGATTTCAGGGTGCTTAACTGGGTCTATCCATGTATCGTTTTGCCTTAAGCACATTATCCATGCATGGACTCTTATATTTTCATTCTTGGCCTTGTTTATGAATTCTTTTGTGGAGTTTTGAAGTGTTGGATCCTCAAAAGCCCTTTGAAATAAAAAAATATTAGTTATATCTCTACTTTTTAAATAACTAAAACTCACATTGTCCATTTCTGTAGACCAAACCCAAACACCATTTAAAGATGTAGAAGAAATATTTTGAGCATGAGCACAATCTAAATTTAAAATTAAAGCTAAGCTAATGCTAATCAATATTAAAGCCATAGGAATGTGGGAATTCACATCAGTCCCTCCAATTCTTAATATTTTTAAATCAACTTATAAATTTTTCCAATATGTTAGCTATTTTATCTATATATTTAGCTAGTGGCCCCATTTTCCTTCCGGCTTTTCTTATCAACTTTATGTCTTTTTCTTCAAAACCTTTTAAAACCATGAGGAAAATTGTATAGATTACAGGACTTATGAATACCATTAATATTAACATAAAGATTGTTTTTGGTAGGAATGACAAAATAATACCCAAAAGCAATGAAGCAATTATTATTTTTGCAAATGCAGAGAAAGGAGGTTTCACTCCAGTTACTTCAAATGTTTTAAACATTGATATTAGCATTATTATAAATGTTGCAGAACTTGTAGCTGTAGCAGCTCCAACCATTCCATAAATAGGAATTAAAAACCAGTTAAATATGAAATTCAATATCGTTCCAAAGAACAGAATATACATAGGAAGTGATGGACGTCCTACTCCCTGAATTATACTGGAAGATACAACAAAGAATGTATAAAATGTCATTCCCATAACCAATATTCTCAATGGTTCGGCTCCAGGAACATATTGGCTTCCAAAAAGCAATGAAATTACAGGTGATGCAAATACAGCTATTCCAACACATATAGGCAGCACTGTTAACATCACAATTCTATATGATTGTGTCACATAGTCTTCTAAAAGTTTTTTATTTTTTAAAGAATAAGCTTCTGAAGCTGCTGGAAGCGCTGCTGTTGCAACTGAAATGGATATTACCAAAGGTAATCTTGCAATAGGATCTGCAGCAGAATAATATCCAAGATATATCGTAGGTAAAAAGTGACCAATTAAAAATGTATCAATATCATATATAGCCATTTCAGATAAAGCTGCAAGAATAACAGGTATTGAAAAATTTAAAAGCATTTTAGCTATTTTAATTTCTTTTTTAAAATCTATTTTTGGATATGTGAAATCATCAGCTAAATATTTTTTAAATACAATTAATGATGCTATTAAAGACACTAAAAATCCTAAAGCAGTTCCAATTACAGCCCCAACAACATAAAAACCTAAAACGACCAATATTGCTGCAAAAATAATTATACCAACTTGTTCTACAAATCTTGTTACAACGATATATTCCATTTTATAAATTCCTTGAAATAAGCCTCTAAATACTCCAACAATCACGCTAAAAGGCAATATTAGAGCTACAGCTTGTAATGGAAGTATAGCGTTTGGTTTGTGAAAAAAGTTACAAGCTATCCATGGAGAAGTAAAAAATATTACTAATGAAAATATGAACGCTAAAAGTATCATTAGTTTCATTGATACATATAAAACAGCCCTTGCATCTTCTTTTTTATCCAATGCCATATATTCGGCAACATATTTAGCAATGGCTGGTGGTAGCCCCCCAGCAGCCAATATCTGGAATATTCCTTGAAAAGGCATTGTAAGTCCTAGTATACCATAACCTTCTGGCCCAAGCATCCTACTCATTAGGAATCTATAAATATATCCTCCAATGCGAAAAATAAAATTACCAATTATTATTAAAAATGTCCCTTTCACAAGCTTTGAAGTACTCATTAAACCACCTTTCTACTCTGTCAATACTACACATGCATCCTTTTCTACAAGTACCGTATGTTCTGCCTGAGAAACCCATGAATCGCTTTTTTCTTTTAAAACATGATAGGGATAAATAATTCGTGGTCTAATAAGAACTTTTAATGCATGTTTTAATCCTTTACTTCCAAGTTTTTTCTCTAACCATCTTTCTGCAAAAGGCAATGTCCTATATTCTTTTTTCACATGTCTTAAAACACGTAATGCATATGGATCTCTCACAGGCCTATCTCTCAAAAATCTAAATATATAAGTTTCTGGTTTGTCAACGACATAACCAACACCATCTGTTGCAAATGGTTCTATTGCAACCACATCTCCTTCCCTTAATTTATGAGAGTTTTGACCCTTAACATTTGGAATAGATAATCCTGAATGTAGGACCCATCTATCAATACTATGCCCTGTTAAATTACTGATGGGTTTAAATCCAAATTTATTTATTGTATTTTCAATTACTTCACCAATTTTACCTATTTCCACACCATCTCTTATTGTATTAATAGCATTTTCTAAGGCAGATTCTGCGGCTTCTATCATTTTTTTATTTTTTTCTGCCAATTCATCGTTATAATTTTTTAAATCTTCATAACCTTCCACAAGTACTGTAGTTGCAGTGTCTCCAATGAAACCATCTACATGGACGCCTATATCAATTTTGACTAAATCACCTGGCAGTATTTTCCTATCATCATTACATGGTGGACTGTAATGTGCTGTAATTTCATTTACTGATATATTACATGGGAATGCTGGTTTTGCACCCATTTTTTCTATTTCATTTTCTATAAATTCTGCCAAATCCAATATTTTCATTTCGCCTTTTACAGCTTTAATTGCTTTTTTTCTAACTTTTGATGCAATTTTGCCAGCTTTCTTGAACTTTTCCATGATAACCACTCACTTAACATGCAATTAAAAGACATTTTATCCATGCTTTTTTACAATCAAAAATTTTATTATGGATATAACTTTTCATCCAAAAAATCAATACTACTCTAGTAAATTTTGTTACTCAAAAATAAAAACCATAATTTGAAAATTATAAATTTTTTTACACTCCTTAAATTTATACATAAAATTCAAAAATTTTATTTGTCCGAAAACTTTATATATGAAAAATTCAAAGGTAAATTATAGCTAAGAAGAATGCCGCCGTAGCTCAGTAGGTAGAGCGCTCGGCTGTTAACCGAGTGGTCGCAGGTTCGAGTCCTGCCGGCGGCGTTATTTTGGGCCCATAGCTTAGCCAGGTAGAGCGCCCGGCTCATAACCGGGCGGTCATGGGTTCGAATCCCATTGGGCCCATTTTTTTCCTAATGCTCCGGTGGTGTAGCCCGGCCAATCATTTCGGCCTTTCGAGCCGAAGACTCGGGTTCAAATCCCGACCGGAGCATAATTTTTTATTTTTATTCATAGCGGGGGTGCCCGAGTGGTCAAAGGGGACAGGCTTAGGACCTGTTGGCGTTAGGCCTTCCAGGGTTCGAATCCCTGCCCCCGCATGTAAGAAATCACAATGGCCGGGGTGGGGTAGTTGGCCATCCTTCGGGACTGTGGATCCCGCGACTCGGGTTCAAATCCCGGCCCTGGCCTTATTTTCATCCTTTAAAACTAATTTTGTGGTATAATGTATAGAAAAGGTTATTGTAGAGAATTAGATCTTGTAAATCTTTTTTGGGATAAAGGTTTTGCAGCTCTCAGAGTAGCAGGTTCCGGAAGTTCTTCAAAACCATTGCCAGATATTGTAGCAGGGAATGGAAAAAAATATTTAGCAATAGAGGTAAAGTACACATCAAAAGAAGTTCTATATATTAATTTCAGTAAAATCGAAGAGTTAATTAAATTTTCAAAACGATTTGGAGCTGAAGCATATATAGCAGTAAAATTTAGCCATAAAGATTGGCTGTTTTTATCACCAAAAGATCTAAAGAAGACTAGAAGTGGTAACTATCGTATTGATATTGATTTAGCAATGCTGAAAGGTAAGTTATTTGAAGAGATTATTGGGGAAGAAAAACAAATGAAACTTATTGATGATCACTGAGAATTTTTTACCATATGGACAATTCCTACCTCTACAATAGGACCTAAAAAATGTATCTCTGCCAGTTTTTTATGACTTTTAACTTTAAAACCTTGGTTTCTTAATTTATCAATTAAAATTTTAGGATTTTCAAAATTTTCATATCTGTGGTATTCAAATATTATTTCTTTAAACATTGAAAGATCAGAATTTTTTATTATTTCATATTCACAACCTTCACAATCCATTTTTAATAAATAAGGCTCTACATTATATTCATCAATTATTTTTTCAATCGTTGTTGATTTAACTCTAATTTTCTTTTCACCATTTGTATATGATGAAGCACCGCCACTCATTTCTAAACCATCATATGAAATTTCTATTTCTCCTTCACTACTACTAACAGCTTTATTTATAAATTTTATTCTATTTGCCAAATTTTTATTTAAATTTATATTTTTTAATGCAAGTTTATACACTTCTGGGATAGGTTCAAAAGCATAAACTTTATAGCCTTTTGATGCAAAATATAGAGCTGTGTCACCTATGTTACCTCCAATATCTATCACCGTTTCATCATCTTTCGCTTTTCTAACTCTATATTGTTCTTCAACAAAAGTTTCATAAATTGCATAACGATTTACAGAATTCAAGAACCTTATACCATTGATTTCTATAATTTTGTTGTTTCTTTGGTTTAAGAATGCTTTTAAATTATTTATTCCTACTTTGGAAAGTTTTTGAGAGCATGCTAATATCAAGTAATCAAAATATTCTCTCTCTATATCATTTTTATCCAATTCGATGTTTCCCAAATATTTAAATGCACATTTACATTTATCTTTCAATCCTAAACGGAACAACAAAACACTTAAAGCACTTAAAGGATCTTTAGTTGCTTTAAAAATTAATTTTGTCCACAAATATTTTGACTTCAAATTTTTAATCAATCCTTCCACCTCTTTTTAAAATTCTCAACTCTTAAAAGCCTCAAAATTATTATACCATTCTTTTAATTTATTTTTTAATTTCTTTTTAAATACTTCAAAGTCAAATGGCTTTGCAAATTCTCTTATTTTTTCATTATCCCATTCTAAGTCATCAAGTATATTTATTGCCTTTGCAATTGAGTTTTCATCCCCTTTAGTCACTATTCCTCCATTATAAATATTTAAACCATTTTTGTTTTGTAAATAACCAGTTTTTTTTAGTAATATTGGTGGAAAACCAGTTTTATTTACAATGACTGGTTTTCCAGCTGCAAGAGCTTCGACAGGTACAATTCCAAAATCTTCATTTTTGGGGTTATAAATGACCGCCTTACATCTTGAAAGAAGATCTAATTTTTCTTTGTTATCAACATAGCCTTTAAACTCAATTAGCTTTCCTTCATAATTTTTAACATATTCATATGTTTTTTTATCATTTCCTTCCTCTCCAATTAAAACTAATTTACTTCTAGTTTTTTCACAGGCATTTATTACAGGCATTATTTGTTTTGCTTTATCAAATCTGCCTATATGGAGAAAGAAATCTTCATTGTCTTTAAATTTATAATTTTTGAGTTTTAAAGGAGGATACAAAATTGTTGAATCTCTTTTTAAATATTTCCATAGCCGATGCTTTATCACTTCAGAATTTACAAAATAATGATCGACTCTTGAATCAACAATACTATCAATGTATCTAAAAAAATTCGCAAAAAAGAAAGATAAAATTCCTCGATTATATGATTTCTTCCAATAATAATGCCATAAATCATAAAAAAATCTCATTGTTGAGTGACAGTAATTTACATGCATTACATCCTGTGGTGTAATCAAAGCTCTTGGAGGATTTCCAGATGAAATAATAATATCAAAATCATCAATTTCACCTATATCTATCATCTCATAATACAAATAAAGGAATGATGCAATTTTTGGTTTGAAAATTCTAGCCCAGCGAGGAATATATTCAAACAAATTAATTATCTTTATTTTTCTTGCTTCTGGTTCAATTAATTCCTCATTATCTTTAAAAACAAATGTATATATCTCTTTTTTGTCTAAAGCTTCAGCTATATCTGCTACTAATTTTTCTCCACCACCTGATATCACAAAGCTTTCATGGAAGATCCCTACTTTCATTTTTTTACCTCACATTATTTAATTCAACATCTATATATTTAACCGAATTAATATTATTAATAAAATTTTGAGGTGTGAAATATATGCAATGTTTGTGCTGTTGCAGTTACTCATGGTGATAGATTTAGTTATTTACGTAAGTGTATTAGTGCGGCATTTAATGAAGGTGTTAATAAGGCTATAATTGTTGACAATAATTCAGATCCTAGAAGTAGAGAAAAATTACGTAAATATGAAGAAAATAATGATAAAATAAAAATTATTTACTTAAATGAAAATTACGGTTCTGCTGGTGGTTTTAAGAGGGGAATGATGGAAGCATGCATAACTTATATAGACTTTATTATTTTGCTAGAAATGAAGAATACTTTTTTTAGGAAAATATATCCAGCAAAACGAAATAAATTACTGTATTATATTAACATGTTTACATTCCTTTTTATTGTCTTGATCCACGATATATTTATTAACCATTCTTTAATAGCCTTAAAAACTATTTTAAAAGCAAAAAAGGATGGGAAAAAAGGTAATTTAGGTAAAAATCCAAATTTTGAATACCAATCCACAAAAGTAAATTAACTATAGTGAAATTCGTCTTCTATCAAGTAACTCTTGTCTTTTACCTTTATTCCAACCTCCACTTGCTCTTTTTGCCCTACCAACCTGTTGTACATAACCTGTGATCCTATCATACCATTCAATTTCATCTTTTTCTCCACAGTTAATACATGAATCTTTTAATCCTCTCATCAAAGTCTTACATCTCAAACAAAAACTAAGTGCATTGCTATATGCCCAAAATCCTATCTCTGATCGTTTACAAATTTTCTCTGTTAAACTCATCAATCCTTTAGGATTTGGTGCTGATTCACCTAACCAGACGTGAAATATATGTCCACCTTTTGTCAATGGATGGAATTTTTCCTCTATTTTAAGTCTATCAATGATGTCAAGCTCAGAATCAACTGGTATATGACTTGAATTTGTGTAATAATATGCTCCTTCTGTGCCCTGAACTACAGCATCAAAACGTTCAATATCAAGCATTGCAAATCTATGTGCTGTAGATTCTGCTGGCGTTTGCAGTACTGACCATCTCCAACCTGTTTCATCCCTTAACTCCTGAGCTTTTTTGTTTATTTCTTCAATGATTTTAATTCCAAACCTCCTACTATATTTATCCTCTAATCCTTCTCCTGTATGTGTAATTAACATTTCATTAAGTCCAACAAAGCCAAAGCTAAGTGTTGCATTCTCAATTCTATAATACATCTCGCCATCGAATTTCTGTGATAAGAAAGGTAAAATATTGTATTGGTTCAAACATTTTAATGCATGCTCCCTTCGTATTTCAAGTACTTCTTTTGCCAATCTTAAATAATCATGTAAGTAGTCATATATTTCATCATCATCTCTACTCCTGTAGGCGATTCTTGGCAAGTTTACAGTTACATAAGCTAAATTACCTGTCCTTAAACAATCAGCCTCCCAATTCCCTGTCCATTCTGTACCTAATCTAGTTCTACATCCCATTGCATTTACTAAAACATTATTATAGCTTGTTTCCATATTTAAGAAATAAGGAGTACCATATTTAGCTGATAACTCATGCACCATCTCCAAAAGCTCAGGATCCCATGTTTCCTTTCTTAATACATAAATTGTATTTGGGAAGAGATGTGGTTTTCCATAAGCATCTCCTTCAAGTAAAACTTCTGTGAAAGCTCTTGCTAAAAGTTTTGCCTCATCCTGATAATCCCCATAAACTCCTACTTTCTCACCACCAGGACCGTATGCTGTTTCATCCTGGAGGAATTCAGGGACTCCTAATTCTAAATTAATACTTGTGAATGGAACTTGACTTCCTCTAGCAGCGTAAGCCATATTAAGATTGAAAATAAACATTTGAACAGCTTGTTTAATGCGTTCATAGCTTAATCCCTCTACAAAAGGTGCAACAAATATATTCCACAGTGACATTGCTTGGCCGCCAGACATATTTTGTTGTGCTGCTAGCATTATTTCGCCACAGTGATTCATCAATGTTTCTAGATGTTTAGGTTGTGCAGCAACACTTGTGTGATCTCCTGTCCCATCCACTTTGAGTCCAAAACGAATAAAAAGCCTTAAATCATGTTGGAGACAATTTAGAGGTCTAGCAGGGAAAAATTCAAGGTCATGAATATGTATATCTCCACTCATGTGTGCATCTGCAAGATGAGAAGGAAGCAATCGTAATAATGCATATTGTTTGAATGCTTCATCAGCTACATACTTATGTATTGTTTCTGAGTTATGAACCATGTTTGCATTATCTCTTGAACCTTCTTCTATCAATTTTTCAATATTATATACAGGAATTCCTAATCTTGTATGTCTCTTCCTCAAATCTTCAAGACCATACTCAACTAATTTTACATTTACAAATTCTCTTATCATTGGGGAAGTTACATGGTCAATCCTAAGTTTTTTTAGTTCTTTCCAAATTTCAGATGCTATTTTTTTAGCTATATGTTTTGGAGCCCCTGTTTCAACAATTAATGCTCGTTCTATTTTTTTCTTATCAAATTTTTCTATTTTATCTCTACTTGTTCTTACCTTTAATTCATTTGCAGCCAAATATTCATCTGCAGCCTTTTCATCAATTTTTTGTAATTCATTATATACCAACATTTTTATTTCACTTGTTGTCATTCCATCATATGCATTTGAAGCTACCTTTGATGCAATTTTTTTTGCCACTGACAATGAGACACCAATGTTTAACAATGATCTAATTATTTTTCCAGGTCTAAACTTTTCTTTAATCCCACTGCTCTTTTTTATAGTAATGCCTGCTTTCGATGGAACATACATCTTTACATCTTTTTGCAATTGGATCACCACTAATAATTTCAATTGAAAAATTATTACTTAAAAACTTTGCATAACATGTTCCATTTCTAAAAACTTAAAAAACAAAAATGGAAACTTGCAAGTAATCATCTATATCAAATCTTATATAAAATTTTCCAATTGAAAAGCACAGGAAAAGGTTATAAAATGAAAAAAAGAAATATGGTGTTAAAAAAGTTGAAAATAATATATCTTTAATTTAAAAAACTAAAAAGAAGATGTTCAACAAAATTTAAAGTCTGAAAATAACATGTTCAAAAATTATTTTTAGGAATTTTTAGCTCCAAGAAAGTAATTTATCTGAAATAAATTCTGGAGGTACTGGATTTATATAAGCAAAAATTAAAATTAAAGTTAAAGAAAGGAATACAACCAATAAAATAAGTTTGTCCTCTCTATATGGGTATATTTTATAAATCAGCATGCAAAATAGGAAAAACAAAACAATTATGGCTAAAGAATAATTTTTATTTGGATTTTCCACTTTTATTTTTTCTAAAGGTAATATCTTAACAATCTTACATTCAACTATTAACCTTTTACTTGTTGAACCAAAAGGATAGCAAGTAACAAGTAACAATTTATTGCCTTGACGCAAAGGTATTTCATAGTCTGCAGGAACTACAAATGATTTATCAACTTTATATTCAATTTTTCCAACTTTTGGCCAATTAACATATACTACATCGCCTTTTTTCAATTTATCTAAATTCATAAATGGAGATCCATAAAGCGTTCTATGTCCAAAGAGGACTGTAGTTCCAGACCCAGGAATGGACGATCTAGGATCATAGTATACACCATAAGCTAGTGATTTGTTGTTGATTTCTTCTTTTAAGTTTATTGCAGGTATCTCTAAGGTGGCTGTGTATTTATTCTCTATAGTTATCTTTGAGGCATAATAACTTACCTCAATAAGTGCATAAAGAAAAATTATAAAAACCCCAACAATGATCATAACTGTAGATAATTTTACTTTCACATTTCCGCCCCCAGTACACATTGATATCTCTCTACTATCTAAAAAAATTAACGAGGTAAAAAACGTGAAAAAAAATATAATAATAATACCAGCGTACAATGAAGAAAAGTCGATCGGAAAGATTGTTAAAGAATGTTTGAAATATGGTGAAGTCCTAGTAGTTGATGATGGTTCAACAGATAATACATCAAAAATTGCAAAAAAATATGGTGCAAAAGTAATAAAACATGGGGAGAATAAGGGTAAAGGTGCAGCATTGAAAACAGGGATTAAAGCAGCATTAAAAGAAAAGTATGATACATTAATTTTTTTAGATGCTGATGGTCAGCATGATCCTAAATTTATACCCTATTTTTTGGATAAAAAGGCAGACATGGTTATAGGATCCAGGTTCTTACATGGAATTGAGGAAATGCCGCTGCAACGTCGGCTTTCCAACATGATAACAACTAAGATTATAAATTTGATAACAAAATATAATTTAACAGATAGTCAGTGTGGTTTTAGGGCTATCAAGGCGAAAAATGCAGAAATTTTTCTTTCTATCCCCTACAATGATTATATATTTGAATCAGCTGCAATAATTAAAGCTGCTGAACATGGACTTAAAGTTGAGGAAGTACCTATAACTTGTAAATATCAAGGTAGAAAATCCTACATAAAGTTGAGAGACATTGTAAAATTTATAATTTTCCTAATAAAAACATTAGGTGGAAAATTGTGTCAAAAAAAAGCATTATAATTTTTTCAATAAGTTTTTTATTAATATTATCGCTGATCTTGTGGATCGGACCATATAAACTTTATAAAACAGTGATTAAGGCAAATTGGAATTTATTAGTATTAGCAATGTTTACACACATCTTTGCAATTATCATTAGGTCTGTGAGATGGGGAATATTAACACGGGAAAATGATCTGAAAAAAAATTTTATTGTGAAAACTATAGGTTTATTTGCAGGTAATATAACACCTTCAAGGGCTGGCGGTGAACCAATAACAGCCCTGGCAGGCAAAAAAATCAATAAAATATCTTTTTCATTAGGAATGTCCGCAGGATTAGTTGAAAGATTTTTTGATCTTGGTGTAGTTGGTATTATTTTGATTATAGTTGGGTTCTCAATGCCTAAACTACGATTTATAGCTATTATTGGTGGTTTATTATCAATTTTAATCACTGTCCTCATCTATGTTTTTGCTTGGAATGCAAAAATAGGAACAATGTTGTATGTTAAATTCCACAATATTTTAAAATTTTTACCATTAGATGAAGAAATATTGGATAATCTATATGTTAAAGCCATAAATACAATTGAAAAAATAGTTACAGAAACAAGAAAAATTTCTGTTTTTAGATTATTTTTAGTTTCATTGTTATCAATTTTGTCCTGGCTAACAGAATGTTTTAGATTGTATCTAGTGATACTTGCATTCAACAAGTATATTGCCTTCCCACTTGTTGTTGTATTATTTTTAATTGTAAATGTGGTTGGCATTGTTTCTGCATTGCCTGGTGGTATGGGCTCCATCGAAGTCTCATCTACAGGTTTATTGGTTTTATTTAAAATTCCAAGTTCTATAGCAGGTAGTATTGCATTTATGGACAGAGTTGTATCATTTTGGTTAGTAACAATACTTGGATTGGCATTTTCAATATATTATGCACCAGATATACTAGATGAAACTAAGAAATATATTGAAACATTGAAAACTGAGTGATTTTCATGGATGATGTGGCAATAATAATTCTGAATTGGAATGGATGGAAGGATACAATTGAATGTTTAAAATCTCTTAACAATTTAAATTATAAAAATTATGAAGTTATAGTGGTTGATAATGGATCCACAGACAATTCTGTTGAAAAAATCAAGGAATACATAGAAAATAAACCTAAATTTAAGTTAATAGCAAATGAAAAAAATCTTGGTTTTGCTGGTGGAAACAACATAGGAATTAGATATGCACTAAATAATGAATTTGAATATATTTTGCTTCTTAACAATGATACTGTAGTTGATGAAAATTTCTTAAAGCCTATGGTAGAATTATTGGAATCAAGTGATGATATAGGATTTGTTGGACCAAAAACTTATTTTTATGATAAAAAAAATGTAATTCAGGTTGCTGGCGGTGGATATGTAGATTTAACAACTGCCAGAGCTTATCTGTTAGGTTATATGGAAAATGATTCTAGTAAATACAATGAAGTAATTGAATTGGATTATGTAAGTGGTTCATGTATTTTAACTAAAAGAGATGTAATTGAGGAAATAGGATTGTTAGATGAAAGGTTTTTTATGTATTATGAAGATGTTGAATGGTGTTACAGAGGAAAAAAACATGGTTATAAGTCATTTTATCAGCCAGAGGCTGTAATATGGCATAAACATGGTGCATCCACAAATAAATGTTTTGAGTTGTATCATTTAAACAAAAGTAGAATTTTGTTTATTAAAAAAACTGGAATGAAAAACTTCATTAAATTTGTTTTTAAATTTTTTTCAAATGTTTTTTGGCTGGAAAGTTACTATTATATAAGAAAATATCCTCAAGCATATAAATGTTATTTAAAGGGATTGTTGGAGGGTTTTAAAGGATGAAAATAAATTTTACAGTGAAATTAACAGCGATGACAGGGGGTATAAGATTTGTATTTGAAATTGCAAATAGATTGGTCGAGAGAGGACACGATGTAACCATAACAGCATTAGGAGGAGATCACAGATGGTTTCCATTGAAAGCAGAAGTAAATTATGTACCTTTACCAAAATTCTTTAAATTTTTTGATTACGTGAAAAGACTTATTTTTAGAAGAAAGCTGTATTATTATGAATTAAATACTCTAGCTAGAAAAATAGGTCTTAACATTGATATGATTAAAGTTTTGGCAAAATATACACCTGATTGTGATGTTAACATTGCAACAAGATTTTTAACAGCGTTTGCTGTATATAGAAGCAATAAAGGAATTCCTGTTTATCTCTGCCAAGATTTTGAGGAATCTGTTGCTGAAAAAGGCGACTACTACCTTAAAATGTTTTATGAATCTTTGAATCTTCCTATGCATTTTATAACCATATCTGAATGGATGAAAGAATGGTTAAGTGAGTATTCAAACAATGTTTTTTTAGTTAGGAATGGAATAAATCATGACATTTTTTATCCAAGAAATGTTGAAAAAGATGGAAAATATGTGATGGGTATATATAGGGATTTAGAATATAAAGGTGGAAAAGAACTTATAGAAGCATTGAAGATAATTAAAAGAAATAAAAATGATGTTAAAACAATAGTTTTAGGTAAAGACTTTGGAGATATTAGTTATAATAGAGTTAGTGATAAGAAATTATCAGAATTATATAATTTAGCTGATGTATTTATCTATACCTCAAAAGTAGAAGGTTTTGGATTACCTCCATTAGAAGCCATGGCTTGTGGAACAGCTGTTGTAACAACAGATTGTAAAGGTGTTAGAGAATATATGGAAGATGGAAAAAATGGATTCATAGTTCCAAGAAATCCTAAAAAAATTGCGGAAAAAAGCATTGAATTATTAGAGGATGAAAAGTTAAGAAGAAAAATTGCAAGAATGGGAATTAAAACAGCAAAAAAATATAATTGGGATAGAAGTGCTGATGAATTTGAAAAAATACTATACAAGATAGTATGATATCGGTGATATGCGTATACAACAATGAAAAAATTTTAAATGATTATTTGTTAAGGTCCTTAGAAAAACAAGTTGACCATGAAAGAATACTAGTGGATAATAGATTCAATAAATTTAAATCTGCTGCTGAAGCCTTGAATTATGCTGGAAAGAAAGCAAAAGGAGATTATTTATTATTTTGTCATCAAGATGTTGAACTTCTAACAAAAGATTGGCTTAAAAAAGCTGAAGAAATTCTTGAGGATCTTGATAATTTAGGTGTTGCTGGAGTTGCTGGTGTAACTAAAGAAGGTGTAAAGAAAAATGTTATAATTCATGAATTTCCACCAAAAAGGTGGGGTACTCCAACAAATAAACCTGTTGAAGTAGAAACTGTTGATGAATGTTTATTTATAGTTCCAAGAGAAGTTTTTAAAAAATATAAATTTGATGAAAAAACTTGTCAAGGATGGCATCTTTATTGTGTTGATTATTGTTTAGATTTAAAAAAGAGAGGATTTAAAATATATACTCTTCCATTGAAAATATATCATCTCTCCAAACATTCTGAAGAAATGAATGCATTGAAAACCATTTTAAATCTCGGATATCATCCTAGTGATTATTATGAAGAACTTAAGAAAATTTTAGAGAAACATAAAGATCTCAAGGAGATACATACTACATGCGGTACCTGG
The DNA here is from genome assembly GCF_055392295.1 of Methanothermus sociabilis. Taxonomy (NCBI): domain Archaea; kingdom Methanobacteriati; phylum Methanobacteriota; class Methanobacteria; order Methanobacteriales; family Methanothermaceae; genus Methanothermus; species Methanothermus sociabilis. Next base: position 725,202 of record NZ_AP042467.1, read on the forward strand.
AGAACAGATGAACCATTGCTATTACAAAGATTAAAACTTCTATTTTCATTGGCATTAAGAAAAATTCAAGGAAAATCATAAAGGAAGTTGTTTACATGAAAGTATGTTATTTTGGTTCATATCCAGAATATTATCCAAGGCATAGAATTATAAAGAAAGGATTGGAAAAACATGGAGTTGAAGTTTGTGAAGTTGTTGATAGATCACATATATTGTTAAGGTATCCAAAACTTGCATTAAAATATTTTAAGGAGAAAAATTTTGATGTTATTCTTGTTGGTGAGGCAAGTAATTTTGTTCAGCCATTGGCATTACTTTTAAAAAAAATAACAAATAAGCCATTGATATTTGATACATATGTTTCTGTATATGATACAAATAAAGATAGAGGTATTTACAAGAACATCAACAAAATATTCTATTTTTTAGATAAAATAAATTGCCAATTCTCAGACATTGTTTTGCAAGATACAAAACAAAATTTACAATATTTTCATGAAACATTTTCTATTCCAAAGGAAAAATTTAGGGTTGTATATATTGGTGCTGAGGAAGATATTTTCTATCCAAGAGATTGTTGTGAAGATAGATTTAATGTTTTATTTTATGGAACTTATATACCACTTCATGGTGTTGAATATATTGTTAAAGCAGCTAAATTACTTCCAAATGTTAAATTTACACTTATTGGAAGAGGTCAGACATATCCAAAGGTTAGAAGATTAAGTAAAAATTTAAATAATGTAATATTTAAAGATAAGGTTCCCTATTTTCAACTTCCTAAATATATTGAGAGGGCTAGTGTTTGTTTAGGTATATTTGGAGGAACTGACAAGGCTATGCGAGTCATACCAACTAAAATTTACCAGTCAATAGCAATGAGAAAACCTGTTATAACTGGTGACTCACCAGCTATTAAAGAACTTTTTGAGGATAAAAAGAATATTTTATTGTGTAAGATGGCTGATGAAAATAGTTTGGCAGAAACAATTGAATTACTTAAAGAGGATGAAAAATTACGTAATAAACTTTCAAAAAATTCATACAAATTATTTAAAAAGAATTTAACTTCTTACCATATTGGTAAAAAAATAAAAAAAATAATAAAGGAAGTAAGGTTTTAATTTTTTATTTTACCAGATGTCTACTGTACCATTCTTGTTTGTGAATCTTGTTGTGTCTTTAATTGTTGTTCTTGGTGGTATGTCTTTGGATATTATTTTGACTTGTGATGCACAACCTTCAATGTTGTATTTTGCATATAAATCAACTGGCATGTAGTTTCTTCTTGTGTTTGTGAATACTGCTGTTGTTGATACTGCATAGGTGTCTGGATATTTACCTAGATCTATTGTTGTTTCTTGTCCAGCATTCAATGTTATTGTTAATTCTCTATAGCTGACTTTAGTTCCATTAACTGGATTTGTGTAGATTGAGATGTAGTATTTGAATGTTATTGCTGATGTTCCTGTATTCTTTAATATTATTGAGAATGTCTTATTCTGGACTACAGGAGTTGGTGTTGGTACAACTGGTGTTGTTACATTCACTGTAACTGGTGTTAAGTTTCCTATTGTAACGTTGTAGGTTCCAGCTTGTGTTAAGGTGTAAGATAGGCTTACAGTTGTTGAGTTTCCTGGACCTAGTGTTACTGTTTGATTTGCAACTGCTGAACCATTAATGTAGAGTACTGCTGTGTAGTTTCCAGCTGTTCCTCCAGTGTTTGTAACTTTTGCTGTTGCAGTTATTGTTAGTGGTGCAACTCCAGATGTTGGAGTGACTGTCAAGTTGCTTAGTGTGAAGTTTGCTGGTGTTGTTACAGTTACTGTAACTGGTGGTAAGACATCTGTTACATTTGTTCCTATTGTAACGTTGTATGTTCCAGCTTGTGTTAAGGTGTAAGTGAATGTTATTGGAACTGTTGTATTATTTCCAACTGTTAATGCCTGGCTTGCAACTGCAGTGCCATTCACATATAATGTTGCTGTCACATTAACAGGTGTTGAGTATTTGTTTGTGAAGTTTGCTGTTGCAGTAATGTTTAATGGTGCAACTCCAGATGTTGGAGTGACTGTTAAGTTGCTTAGGACATAGTTTGGATCATAGACTTTAACTGTTACTTTTGATGTTGGTAATATTGTTGTAACATTTGTACCCATCATTATTTCATGAGTTCCTACACCTAAGTTTGGATAGTTGAATGTTATTGGAAGTGTTGAATTTGCAGGAACTGTAATTGTTTGATTTGCAACTGCTGAACCATCAATGTAGAGTATAGCTGTCACATTAACAGGTGTTGAGTATTTGTTTGTGAAGTTTGCTGTTGCTGTAATGTTTAATGGTGCAACTCCAGATGTTGGTGTAACTACTAAGCCAGTTAGGTTATAGTTTGGATCATAGACTATTATATTCCTTACTTTACTGTCTGTAATGTTTAGATTGTTATCTAACAATGTGACATTTAATGTGTAAGTACCTGGAGATTGTATGTATGGATAGAAGTAATATGTGATTGTTTGTGGTGTTGGTGCATTTATATTCACTGTTGTATTTGCATTATATACTACATTATTAGTTGCATTAATAGTAACATTTAGATATCCTGTGAAGTTAGCACTTGTCACAGGAACTGCCACTGTAATTTGTCCAGGATATATTGTTGTTGGTGATACAGTGATGTCACCAAGTGCAACCTTACCTACAGTTACTGGTACAGTGTTGGTTGTGCAGTTCCAAGGTTGACCAGCTATTGTTGCATTAACACATACATATATGTTGTAAGTTCCTGTTTGGTTTAATGTGTAAGTGAATGTTATTGGAACTGTTGTCTTTGCAGGAACTGTAATGTTTTGACTTGGATTACCAATAATTTGACTTGTATTAGTAGCATTCAAAACATATAATGTTGCTGTGTAATTCCATTGTATGTCACCAGTGTTTGTGATGTTACATGTTGCAGTTATTGTTAATGGTGCTACTCCAGATGTTGGAGTGACTGTTAAGTTGCTTAAGGTAGCATATGGTGGATTTAAAACTGTGACTGTAACGTTGTTACCCTTCACAACTGTTGTACCATTTGTTGCCCAGACACTTACTGTATGATTACCTGTTTCTGAGAAGTAATATTGTGTGTTGTATGTCCATACTACATTAGGAGTACTATTATTCTGTTGGAAGTTAGTTCCCCATAATGCATTACCATCATACACTAAAGTAGCATTTGCACCATTAGTATCAGTTGCCCCATTTGTTATAGTTGCATTAATATTACATGTTGTATTCTTAAATACTGTAATACTTGTGTTTGAACTTGTTGGCTGTCTTGTGTAAATATCTGGAGCAGTAACTGTTACATTGTCAACTTTTACAGCAGAAGCTACGCCTGCTAGCGCAAATACTGCCAGCACCATTGCCAGCAGCATTAAATTTCTCCTAATATTTTCACCTCCAAATTTCCTTTTTATTCACAAGATAGCCTTATGAAAACATTCTATATTTAAAATTTTCGGTATTTTCACATTCTATACACTTTATATTTTAAAAAAATTGTTCAAATTTTGTGAACACTACACATAATAAAAACTAAATACATTGTTCATACACTTTCATAGTTTCCTTAACAACATTGTCCCATGTAAATTTTGATAAAGCAAATTTACGAACTTTAGATCTTGAATTATAACTAAGCAATTCTTTTAATGCCTTAACCAATTCATTGACATCATAATTAATTATCCTACCAACTTCATCATTTATCCATTCTGAAATTCCACAATATTTTGTAACAATAACTGGAGTTCCGCATACCATAGCCTCAAGTACAACATTCCCAAAAGATTCATAATAATCCTTTGATGGTAAAACAAAAACGTCCGCATCAGTATAAGCCTCAATTTTTTCCTTTCCATAAATAGGACCTGTTAAAACAACCTTCTTATCTATTTTTTTAATTAATTTTTTTAGTTTTCCGAGATAATGATCATCAGGGCCTGCAATAACTAATGTTACATCTTCATTGTTAAGCTTGGAATAAGCCTTAATAAGTAAATCCAACCCTTTTCTTTCATGAATTCTTCCTAAATACAAAATCATTTTGCCTTCAATACCAAATTTTTTCTTAAATCTACCTTTTTTAGGTAATTCCCATGGATTAATACCATTAGGAATATGAACTACACGACTCATATTTACTTTTGGAAATACTTTCTTATATTGCCTAGATTCAATTTTAGATGATGCAATAATCCTACAAGCATTATAGAATATCTTTGATCCAATAAAATCAAATATCTTTTTCCTAATTGTTTTTGAGAATCTTGGTGCTGAACCTCTTGGCTGCAATACATAAGGAACATTATATTTTCTTGCATAATAATAAGCAACTAAAGCTAAGAAATTACGGAACTCATGTATATGAACAATATCATAGTCCTTAATCTCTTTTCTAGCAACTATTGGCATATAATAAGGTAGCGGGATGTTATGTGAAGATAAGAACATAGACAAATTTCTAAAATAATAAACATTGATGCCATCAACATTGATAGCTCTATTCTTAACAACATTAATTCTCCTCTTAAATCCATCTGTTGTATAAACAGTTACATCATGACCTAATTTAGCTTGCCTATAACTTATTTCATATACAGATCTTGGAGGTCCTCCAGCTTCCCAAGATGGTTTAAAATATGGAACAACATGAAGAATCTTCATTTTATCTTTCCAATAAATTTTTAAGTATTTTTTCAAATTTGTCAGTTATTTTTTCCCAATCTCTTTTCTCTACATACCTTCTAGCCTTAATTCCTTCTTTCTCAATATCTATCTTCCTTGCCAAATCAATTGTCTCCTCAGGTTTATCCACATAAAATACGCCATTCCCTTTGTTAAATTCCATGACTATTCCAGGTAACCTGGTTGCTATCACAGGCTTTGCCATTGCCATATATTCATATATTTTTATTGGGACTATATCTTGCATTATTTTATGTTTATGAGCTGGTAAAACACAAATATCAGCGGCAGCTAAAAATTTTGGTATCTCATCATATTTTTTCCTACCAGTGAGAATAATTTTGTTGCATTTATTAGCTATTTTCAAAAGATCATCATAGATATCTCCATCACCAACAATCATTAACTTCATATTTACATCTTTTTTACACAATTCTTCAGCTAACTCTTTTAAACCAGAAAATTCATAAAGATATCCCATAAAAAATAAAAGTAATTCATTATCTTTAATTCCATATTTCTTTCTTATCTCTCTACCATCTAAACTTAAATCAAATTTACTTAAGTCTATTCCTGCCCCCAATACTTTAGTTTTTCTAGGATTAGACCCTAAATCAATAGCAAATTGGGCCAAACGCTTGTTTATTGCTAAAACCAAATCTGACTCCTTAATAATTTTTTTCATCAATATTTTTCCAAAAAACTGTAAATAATTTTCAGGAATAAGCCTATATAGAACATCTATTAAGTAATAAACAAAAGGTATGTCATGTTTTTTAGCTTCATGAACTCCTAAAAAAGAATTTAAAATTCCAAAACCCAATATAACATCAGGATCAAATTCTTTAATTTGCCTTTTTATTTCCTTTTTGTGGAAATAAAGGATGGATAAATAATCAAGAATTGGAATCTTTACAATGCTTGGCCTAATCACTGTAACATCAGCCTCAGGAATTACTTTATGTACATTCCTAAATATTTTCCTTTTTTCAAAAATTTTATATCCTTTCTTTCTATAATCTATTTCATAATCAATTACTCTTATCTCATGACCTCTCACTGACAACCTATCAATTAGATGATGCTGTTGATGTGGGTTCCTAGTTATCCAATCTGACTCTTGTAATAGAAGTATTCTCATTTTTCACCTCAAAACTCTGCAGATCTCTTTATTTTATCCCAATTCTCAACAAACCATTTATATGTAATCTCAAGTCCTTCTCTAAATGAAACTTTTGGTTCATAATCTAGCAATTTCTTAGCTTTTTCAATTGATGACAATAATCTCGTTTTGACATCCCATTCTCTCCTTCCAACATATACAACGCCTGCTTCATTCCCTGTTAATTCATTGACAATTTTTGCTAATTCAATAACCTTATGTTCCTTCCCTGAACCTAGATTTATAGCTTCTCCAATTGCTTTTTTACGAACACCCATTTTTAATAATCCTCTGACTATATCACCAACAAAGGTCCAATCTCTTGTTTCATTTCCAGTGCCTGTTATTGGAAGTGGTTTTCCTTGCATTGCCCAATAGAAGAAATTAGGTATTACATTACGATATTTTCCTGGAACTTCTCTAGGGCCATAAGCATTGAAAAACCTTGCATTCACAATTGGCAAATCATATAGATTGTAGAAGTAATTACAATAAAGTTCACCAAGTAATTTAGTTACCTGGTATGGTGTATGTAGTGAAATAGAGACGTCATCTTCTTTAAATGGAATTTTAGAATCAAGGCCATAAACTCCACATCCAGATGATGCATAAACAAATCTTTCAACTCCAACAAGTTGTGCATACTCTAAAACTTTCAGTGTTCCCAATCCATTAACTAATAAATCGGTTTCAGGATGATCAACACTATTTTGGTTTGCAAAATGTGCTGCAAGATGGAAAACATAATCTGGTCTTTCTTTATACACCCTTTTTAATATCTCATCATCAAGTATATCTCCTTCAACAAATACTATGTTTTCATGTTTTGGGATATTCCATTTGTAGGAGGAAGATAAGTTGTCAAGTATTATTACATTTGCACCTAGCTCAGCTAATTTTCTAGATAAATTACTTCCTATACATCCTGCTCCACCAGTAACTAACACGGTCTTACCATCATATTTCTTAAATTCTGACATTATGATCCTCTCCATCGTTCCTTCATCATTCTATTTATTGAATCAAGTATTATACCTGTAAAGATAAAAAATGTTCCAAATAGTGCCATTATACCTGCCACAATTGTAGGACCTATATTTACACTCCTGCCAATTAAATAATCTCTAAGAAATATCAATCCAAGTATCATGCCAATAACCATGACTACTAAACCAGGCAATGTGAAATAGTAAAGTGGACGTTCAAATTCCATGTCATGTAATATTTTAGCTAAAACTTTTAAACCATGACTTATTGGATTCTCAGAAGGTTTGCCAACATCGTATCTTGATCCAATTTCAACTTCAACAATTTTTAATCCAGCTTTTGCAGCATCGACTAACATTTCACTTTCAATTCCGAATCCATCATCCTTAAATCTAAAATATGGCATGCATTTTTTTGAAAATGCCCTAAACCCACTTTGTGTGTCTGAAATTTTAATACCTGCAGTTATATTTGTTGTTACATCCAAAACTTTTTGGCCTATTCGTCTATATTTGGGAGTTCCTGGATCTCCTCTAAGATATCTACTTCCATTAACAAAATCTGCCTTACCTTCAATTATAGGAGTTATAAGTTTGGGAATTTCATCTGGATTATGTTGAAAATCCCCATCTAAAGTAACTATTATGTCAGCATTTTTGTTTTTAGCATATTCAAAACCTGTTTTTAAGGAGGCACCTTTGCCTTTATTTTTATGATGTCTAATAACTTTAGCTCCTGCTAATTCAGCTATATCGCCAGTTCTATCAGTACTACCATCATCTACAACAATAACGTCATCTACATATTTTTTTGTTAATAAAACAACACTGCCAATAGATAATTCCTCATTAAATGCAGGGATCACAGCAACAACTTTCATGATTCTATACCATAATATTCTTTCATCCATTCCACAGTTCTCTTAATACCTTCCTGTGGTGGAACTTTAGGATCATGACCTAAATCTCTTTCTGCCTTTGAACAATCAACAATTTTGACTCGTGTTGTATGCGGCTCAACTTCTTTGTATCTAACTATGGAATCATCTCTACCTACAGCCTCTAAAACCATATCAGAATATTCTTTAATGTCATATAGCCATTCTCTTCTTCCACCAACATTATATACCTCGCCAGGTTTAAAATTATCAACTATGTTAGCAAATGTTCTAACAGAATCTTCAACATAATCTATTATCCTTTTATGTCCTTTATAGACAGTGTATGGTTTGTTATGTAATGCATGGTAAATAAATTTAGGTATAAATCCTCTATATGGATGGTATTTTTCACCAGGCCCATAACAATTTACTGGCCTAACTCTAACAATTTCAGATCCATGCATTCTTTCTGCATTCATACACATTAGTTCTCCTGCCCACTTGCTTATTGCATAATCATTCATTTGATATGTATCTTTTATAGGGTTATTAACCATAACATCTTCATGCATTACTCCATCGTAATCTCCATAAACTTCCGCTGATGAAAAGAATATCAATCTAAAATCATGTTTTACTTGTAGGTTGAGAATATGTTTAGTTCCTATCACATTAGTCTCCCATAAATTCTCATAGTAATGTTCACCATTCCATCTTCCATATTCAGCAGCTAAGTGATATACATAATCAAATTTCCAACGTTCGAAAACTCTTTCTAGCTGTCTATAATTCCTAACATCAGCTCTTATGTAATTCTCCCTGTCACTATGCATCAAATCTAGAGAAATTACCTCATGTCCTCTGCTTTCTAACTCCCTAACTAGGTGTTTTCCAATAAATCCTTCTCCACCAGTCACTAAAATTCTAAATGTTTCCATTTTTACATCTCCCTCTTATATATCACTACTTGTCCAATTTTTTTTATTGGATAGTATCCATGAAGTGGCACAGATTTACTTGTGTCACTATGTATATAATAGTATGGAGGTGCTTTATTCATAAGTCGCCAGAACAATTCCTTATCACTTTCACTATAAATACGTGTAAAAACGTATTTTTTTAGATACCAAGTAAATGCAGGACCTCTGTCAGATGCTATAATTTTGTATTTATAATCAGGATCATATTTTTTTAGCCATTCTGCAGCAAGCTTTTCAGATTGAACCCAGGGATCACTTTTGGGCATCTCTATTAAATATATACCTGTGTTAAATATTATCAATGTAAGCAATACTGTCGCTATATTTTTTATTTTCGTAACTTTAGAAAATTTATGTACTCCTAATGTAAATGCATAAGCCAATGCAGGAGTCATTGTAATGAAATAGCGATCAACCTTAACAGGATGTAATGTATGTAGAATAAAGAATGATAGAAACCATGTTAAAAATATTAAATCTAAGGCCAATCTTTTATCTTTTAAATTCCTATATAGAGATAAAATCATTCCAAACATTATAAATTCGGCTATATAAAATGGAAAATTAAAGTAAATTGATAATGCAAGCACTATTGCTAATATAGTAGGTAGTAGGTATTTTTTTGGATTTTTAAAGGTAAATGGTATTATTCCAATGATGATGAAGATTAGTATTAAATATGAGATTAAAGTTGGTTCACTATTAGATGGCCAAAGCATATCCTCATAATTATGTATGACTTTAGCTGAGATATATTGTGGTATATATTTGAGGTAATAGAGAAAATCTAAATTATAGCCTGGATTTGTAGATGAAACTGCACCACCAGTAGAATATTTAATGAAAGGAACTATATTTTTTTGTCCAAATTGTTTTAAAAATTCATAGAATTCATAATAAATAAATACTCCAATGCCAATGCTCGCTACTATTTTCTTAATATCAATTCTTTCTTTATATATGTAGAAGGTAAGAATTAGTGGGAAGATTATCAATGCAGATGTATATCTTGTTAAAAAGGAGAGAACTGCAACAGGGAATACAAAGTATAGATATCTAGAATTCTTTTTAACACCCAGTAATACAAAATATAAACTCCATAAGGCTAAAGATATGGATGGAACATCTAATGCTCCACTAACAGCCCACATAATGATTAAAGTGAAAGTTGCGAAAGCCGTAGCACCTAAAAATGATTCTACTTCACTAAACTTCAACTTCAATATTAAATATAGAGCAATCACACCTAAAACATAAAAGATTGCTGACACTATAAACAATGCAGTTTCAGACACATAGCCTAGTTTAAAAATTAAAGAAGTTAGATAAGAGAGAAATGGAGGTAAATAAAGAGTATCACTTGCACCTATGCCTGCCATTTTTGCTGCATTGTTTAGATAAAAAAATATATCCCAATAGTAAACCCCAATCTTACTTTGTATTTGAACGAGTATTATGGCAAGTATTGAGGTAAAGATAAGTAAAGTGAGAAGATACTTATCTACACCTTTCATAGATTATGGCTCCTTTAAATTTTTTAATGATTTCAAAACCTTTTAATTCAAAACCTTTTTTTGTCCATATGAAATAAGTTGCATTTGAATTTATAAGCATTTTAGATAAATCATCTATACTCTTAAAATCATCTGGATTCCCTCTTTTCACTTCATATTTAAGATACCAACTCATTCCAATCCAATGATCTGAAAATATAATCTTCTGTCTATAATTTGGATCATAATTTTTTAACCATGTTGCTGCATTCTCCAAATTTGAATCTAATCTATATGGAGTTATAGTGAAATAGTAACTTAAGGAAGATATAACAACGCCCACAGCTAGAAAAATTACTAATGCATTGTATTTCGAGGTTGAAATTAAATTTTTTAATTCTGAAATTCCAAGCATCAGAATGTATGTTAGTGGAATAACCATCGTTATAAAGTACCTATCAACTTTGAGACATATTAAGCTATGAGCAAACAAATAGGTTAAAAACCATGTGAATACCATTAAATCTAGTTTTGGAATTTTAGATTTTGAATAAAGAAATAACATGCAAGGAATTAATAACAATTCAGGTATAAGGTAAATTAGTTGATATTTCAATGATAAAATTGTTAAAAAAATTGTTGGGATAATTCCATAAATTGCCCTATGTCTTTTTAAATATAAAGAAATCCCCAAAATTGAAAGAAAAGCTAAAACATAACTTATTGGAGATGTGTATCCCATACTTGGATTTAGATATGTACCTAAATACTCTTTTGAAGGAAAGCTACTTATGTATTGTAAAATATGTTTCAGATAGTAGAAACTATCTAGATTGAATCCTGGATATTCTGGATTAGGTGTGCCTGGAATTCCAATGCCTAAAAAGATGAAAGGATTACCTACTTTTAAATATAAAAAATACATGAAGGAAATTAAAATAGGACTCCCAAATGCAGCTCCTATCATCAATTCTTTAATATTTTTAAATCTACTCACAATCAAATATGTTAAAATAGGAATAACCAATAATCCTGCTGTATATCTTGTTAAAAAAGCTAGAAGATAAAGAATTGGTGTAAAAAACAAAAATTTTTTGTTTTTTTCCATACCATAAACAAATGTGAAAATTGTCCATACACTTAGCATGGCTCCAGGAACATCCAGTGTTCCAGCAACCATCCATGCAAGTACAACAGACATGCATGAAAGAATTAATGTTCCTGCAAAACTTTCAATAGTTGTAAATCTAAGTCTTAAGAATAAATATGTTCCTAAAACTCCTAATACATATATTATCCCACATATTACAAACAAAACAGCTTCAGATACTCCTACAACCTTAAATAACATCCCAGTTAAAAATGGGATTAAAGGAGGAAGATATTGTTTATATCCTGGACTAATTCCAGCAAACATTAAAGCATTCCAAAGATATATGTACGTATCCCAGTATACTACCCCAAGTTTTACCTGAAGATTTAAAAAATAAATCGTTATTAATGTTATAAAGAGTAATAAAACTGAAATCATTTTTTTATCTTTTTTTGGATGCATAATATCCCTCCTACTTGAATTTATCTTTAAATGAAATATCCGCCAATAAAATTAAATATCTTGAAATATTCTATGGATTAACAATGCCTTTCATGCTCAACAAATCTACATTTAATTTTCCTTCAATTGTTTATCTTTATATAAGTTGATATTACTAAGTGATATTAAAATTAAAAAACCAGTTTTAAGGGTTAAAGAATGAGAATAAACATTTTCCTATAAAAATATTTTTAGATATCTAATATTTTCCTATTATACTTAACATTTTATCTTTATTTACGATGACGCCCTCAAAGATTAGAGATTATTAATTAGATATATTAAAAGATTTTAATCTCTTTTTATTTTATCTAAAACAATTTCTCCTTGCTTCTTATCCACGTTTTCTTTCGAAAAATTTATATATTGGTTTAATGTGTATGCCTTATTGTGGTGGGGCATCCAAAGGGTGCCCCACAAGTAGGAGGGAGATAATATTCCGCCGTGTAAATTGAAGTTAGTGGGATTAATTCTAGTGAGCTTAGTCATACTAAGTCTCAATGGAGTGAACGCCCAGGCAAATACAACCTTACAAAACACAACAACATCATACAACTCCTCTATCAGTGTAAATGCAGTGTGGGTAAAAGCATGGGACATGGAAAAAATGAATTTCACATCGGTGAAACATAAAAACATAACAGATGTTTTCCTTGAGCAGCAGGCATTTGAAAAACCAAAATTCCAAAACTCCACAAAAGAATTCATAAACAAGGCCAAGAATGAAAATATAAGAGTCCATGCATGGATAATGTGCTTAAGGCAAAACAATACATGGATAGACCCAGTTAAGCACCCTGAAATCAAAGATGTGCTGGTTCAGAAGGCAACTAAGTATATAAAGGAATACAACGTTGATGGAATACACCTAGATTACATAAGATATCCAGGAAATGCACCAAAGAATGGTACAGATATAATAGCAGATATAGTTAAGTATGTATATGAATCAGTGAAGAAGATAAAGCCAAATGCATTAGTTTCAGCAGCAGTTATGCCAGAAATGTGGGCTAACTATATATATGGCCAAGATTACACAAAGATGTCAAGATATCTAGACTTCATTGTTCCAATGGCTTACAAAGGTAACTACAATGAAACAACTGAGTGGATAGGGAAAGTAACTAGATATGTTGTTGAGCATTCATTAAAGCCAGTTGTCACAGGAATACTTGCATATAGATCAGATAAAAATCCTGTTAAGTTGCCAGCAAGTGAACTAGTCCAAGATATCAGGGCTGCATTGGAGAATGGTGCCAGTGGATTTGCTATATTCCACTATGGAATAATAGATAAGAAATTTTTCATGGATAATCCAATTGATGTCAGTATAAATCAAATAAAGGATGCTGCAGCTAGAGTAACCAAATTTATTGATGTAAACAACAGACTACCTAGATATGTAAAAATTGGTAACCAGGAAATATCCATTGCACAGTACCTATATCTTGTAGCTACTGCACTTAAACAAGGACTTAAAGGAACTGTAACAGTGATTAACGTTGACAATCCTGATAATTCAACAGTAATGGCTTTAAAAGGTAATATCAAAAAGAACGAGTACCTATCCTTAGCAAAAAGAGTTTCAGACTTTATAGAGTCATATGAAAAAGCACCTAATTTTGCTACATTTAAAAACCAAAAAATTTCGTTTGAACAATTAGTCGCCTTATTCTCTAAAGCCATAGCTAACAACTTACCTAGTTATATAAGTCTAGAGAAATTAAATGGCATAAAGTCAGGATATTCAGCATTTAGCGCTGGCAATCCATTAAACTACACCCGTATAGACACCACCATTAACAATCCAATAATCACAGTCTCAGACATACTTGATGCAGCAGCTAGAGTTAAAAAATTCATAGATACAAACCAAAGATTACCAAAAACAATAAAATTGGCCAACCAACAAATAAAACCTGCACAGTTCTTATATTTAGCATGCAAAGTTATTACTGGCGACACATCAGCATTGTCTATACCAAACATGGCTGAAGCCATAAATGGAGACTCATTAACAACAATAACATTGCCAAAAGACAAGTATGTTGATGTAGCAAGTAAGGTCATTAAATTCATGGATACAAACGGAAAAGCTCCCAATTTTGCAACAGTAGATGGAACAAAAATATATTACAAAGACTTAGTTTACATGGCAGCAAAGATACTAAACTTTTACAAAGATAAAAACAGACTACCAAATTATGTAACAATAGATCCAGACATTACATCAAGACCTGAAAATACACCATACAGGGGTGAAGATATATCACAATACCTTAGAGCAACAGCAAATTGTCAAGTCAATGACCCAAGAATACAAAGTCTAGCTAAAGAATTAACAGCAAATGCTGCAAATGACTGGGAAAAAGCATCAAATATATTCAATTGGGTAAGAGATAACATAGATTACAGTTTCTACTACAACACAATGAAAGGCGCAGTAGGAACTTTATTAACAAGGAAAGCAAACTGTTGTGACCATGCACATCTCTGTGTAGCATTATTCAGGGCAGCAGGACTCCCAGCAAGATATGTACATGGATATTGCCAATTTGTGTCAGGAAACTGGTATGGACATGTCTGGGCTGAAGTATTAATTAATGGAGTATGGTATGCGGCAGATGCAACAGCATTTTGTAATAGTTTAGGCGTTGTGAAAAACTGGAACCCAACTACAGCTACAATATATGGAAGATACGCAAGCCTACCTTTCTAAATTCTTTTTTAATTTATTTTTTTATTTTTTACAAAAATAAATTTAATTCTTCATAAATATATTTATAATGATTAATCATAATAAATTATATATACTTCTTTTGCACTACAAGTTTTTGTGATTAAGATGTCTTTAAGATCTGTAAGATATTCTAAGAAATATTCAAGAGTCGTTATATATACAGAAGGATGTGTTTTCAATTGTAAGGGATGTTCTTATAAGGCAAAGATAAACAGGAATAGAATTAAGAAAAGAAATATCACAATTGACAAAATTAAAAAAATTTTGAAAATTTTTGATCCTAAGTACCTACATTTTGTTGGAGGTGAACCTCTTCATACACCGGAGGTATATGATATAGCTAATTTTTCTAGGAGATTAGGAATTAAAAATGTTATAGGACATTCAACAGGATGGTATCTCCCATCAAATGATTTTGATAAAATAAACATAACAATAAAGTCCTACAGTAGTGAAATTCATAAGGAGTATACTGGCTACTCTAATAAAAGAATTTTGAGAAATTTCAAAAAATGTTATGAACTTGGCTTAAAGATTAAAGCAAGTACGGTTTTTATACCATCATTTATAGATGAAGAAGAAATTAAAAAAATTGCAAAATTTATAAGCAAAATTGATTCTTCAATACCTCTCCATATAACTGGCTACATTCCTATGCCAGGTACTCCTTGGAGAGCTCCAACCCAAAAAGAAATGGAAAATATTGTAAAGATAACCAAAAAATACCTTAAAAATGTTACTTATTCTCTTTATAAAAATGTTGAAGAATACAGTAAAATGATAAGAGAAAATCCCCAATATCAAAGTGTTGAGATATTAGCATAAATCATCTTGATTCATTTTTTTGAAAATGAAATTAACAGTATGCCAATTATTGATAGGAATAAGAAAACTAGCATTGATAATTCCATAACTGTTGTAAAGACTGGACCATTCACTTTAGCCCCTGTTTTTGAATAGAAATGTAATATAGAGATAATTACACCCATACCAGTACATTGTCCAACAACTCTAAAGGTACTTAATGTTGCTGATGCAACACCGAAAAATCTTTTTTTAACAGAACTCATGACCATGTTTGTATTTGATGGTGAAAATAGTGCAAATCCAGATCCCATTAAAAATAAGCCTAAATATAATAACATTTCATTCTTTTGCATAGAGAATAATATGAAAGTAGTTATAGCAGTTGCTATAGATAGCATTCCTCCAGCTGCTACATATCTAGGGTTCAACTTATCTGAAAGTCTTCCTCCAAGAGGTGCCAGTGTAGCAATAGTAACTGGTTGAAGTGATAGAACTAGACCTGTTTTTTGTGGACT
This sequence comes from Methanothermus sociabilis, assembly GCF_055392295.1. NCBI lineage: Archaea > Methanobacteriati > Methanobacteriota > Methanobacteria > Methanobacteriales > Methanothermaceae > Methanothermus > Methanothermus sociabilis. The sequence goes on from NZ_AP042467.1 coordinate 741,094, forward strand.
AAATCCCTGAAATGATTGTAAATAATAACTTAAAAGAAATGTAATAGGATAAGCAGCAGTGTAAGTGACTAACATTGCAAGTCCATTCCAGCTAAATTCACGTTTTTTCAATATTTTAGGATTAAAAACTGGGTCATCTACTCTATTTTCATAGTTGTAAAGTAAGAAACTTAAGACACTGCCTAGAGAAACAAATAATAATCCCTGGGTTTCATATAATGAAGATACTCCTAATAATAAAAATATAAATGAAAATGCTAAAAAATTAGAACCTTTAACATCGAAATCTTCTCCTTTTGCTTCTCTCCAGTCACCTTTTATCATTAAAGTTGCATAGCCACAAAGAATTGCAAGAGGAACATTGAAATAAAAAACTCCTCTCCATCCAAAATATTGGGTTAAAAATCCACCAATAGTAACACCTGAAAATAATCCCAAATAACTTCCAGTAGAAGATAATCCAAATGCTCGTCCTCTTTTGTGTTTAGGAAATATAGATGCCAAAATAGCATTCACATTGCCAAAAATCATTGCACTGCCAATACCTTGTAAAATCCTGAAAAATATTATGGTTTCTCCTGTAGCTGAAATTCCAGCTAAAGCAGAAGAAATTGTAAATATAGTTATACCTAGCTGAAATATTCTTTTTCTACCATATATGTCTCCAAGTCTACCCATAGGTATTAACAAAGCTGCAAGAGTCATTAGGTAGGATGTAGGTATCCAACTGAGTATTGATGCTGAAACTCCTAATTCACGACCTATTTCAGGTAGGGCTATATTTATAGAAGAGGTTACAAATGGCGTTAAAAAAGGCCCTACCAATGCTATTATTATTGCATATATGGATCTAGACATATGGTGTTTGTTCCTCCTGTAGGAACAATAACTTATCTAACCATTATATAAATGTTTCGTTTTATGATAATCAAACAAAAAATTAATAAAAAATTATAATCTTCAGGGAATGTAACAATTTATTAATGGAAATATTAGATGCATCTGCAATCATCTGCGGTTATAAACCAAAGAAAAAAGCATTTACAATTCCTGAAGTAACATCGGAAATTAAAGATATAAGATCAAAACAATTTTTAAATTCTTTATTAAAGAAAAGAATTCTGGAAATAAAAGACGTAGATGAAAAAACCATTAAAGATACAAAGAAAATTTTAAGAAAGATAGCTGATATCTCAAAATTATCATTCACTGACATAAAACTTATTTCCCTGGCAATCTCCCTTCATAAAAAAGGTGAAAATGTTGTGGTTGTTACAGATGATTATATGGTGCAAAATGCTTTAAAGATACTTAAAATTCCTTTTATTAGTTTATTAAGCCAAGGTATTAAACAGGTGTACAGATGGGTGAAAATATGTACTGCTTGTAAAAAAATATATCCTGAAGAATATAAGGGTAAAGATTGTGAGATATGTGGGTCACCAATTGTAAAGAAAAGAATTAGCAAAAATTAATTTATTTCTCTAGTAATTTTTGCACTTCATTTGCCTTCATCACTTTACAACCAAGTATTTCTTTCATATATTTTAATGCCCATTCATGATCTTCATTACTTAATGCACTTACTCCATCTTCAACAATTATCACGTCATACCTAGCATAATACGCATCTATCGCTGTATGAAATACACATATATGTGTATGTATTCCTGTTAACACCAAAGTATCAATATTTAAATCTCTTAAAATATAATCTAGACCTGTTTCTCTAAAACCGCTGTATGACCTCTTATACAAAACTATATCCTTATCTTCAGGTTTTAATTCATCAATTATTTCACTTTCCGGACTTTCTGCCATTGCATGGGGACCCCATATCTTTAGTTCATGATCAAAATGGAAATGCTTGTCAGCAAGGTATATAATTGGTATTTTATTTTCTCTTGCAACTTTGATTAATTCTTTTATAACTGGTATTATTTTTCTTGATTCTGGACTACTAAGTTTCCCATGTACAAATTCTTCCAACATGTCAATTATCAGAAGTGCTATTTTCACAATAATCACCTAAAAATATTCAAGCAACAACTTTTAAACAAATTTTAATAATAATTTTATTTCAACTTTTCAAACTTATAAATGTAAAATAAAAAAATATTACTAACTATAAATAAAATATTATCATTGCGGGATAGAATGTTAAAGATAGGCGTAGTTGTCCATGGCCCACACATCATAGATACAGGATATGCATTAAAAATAATCAAACTTCTAGAGAGGTATGGGAAAGTAAAGGCCGTACTTGGTGGAACAATGGGTAGAACGGCAGTGTATGATGCACATCTTGAGAATATTATAGATATATCAAAAAAAAGGTTGCCAAGTGAATCTATAGATATGTTAGCAAAAGAATGTGACTTTGTATTCCTATTAGATTATGGAAAGTCAAAAATTACTGGTCATGCATTTGGATATAAGGTTTTTAAAAAATTAAAAACAAATCCTAAATTAATACAAATTGAAAGACCTGGAGAAAAGGATGGCACCATCATCGTATGGAACAAAAAAGCTGAAAATTTTGCAAAAAAAATTGCTAAAAAATTAAAATTAAAGTTAGTTAAAAAAGAAGACGTTGAAAAGGAGATAAAAGGTAAAATAATCTATGAAAAAAATGGAAAAAAATATAGGAGAGTATTGGGGGTTTCAAAAGGAGAGAACATATTTGTTAATGGGATCGTCGTTGGAAAAGCAAAATCTAATGAAGTGACTTTAGTTGCTAAAAATGGCATCATCATCGATATAATAGGTGGGAAATTGAAAAAACATGGAGTAGAAAAATTAGGGAAAGTAGATTTAGAAAAAGCAATAATAAAAACAGGTCTTTTAAGAAGATCAGAAGTAAAAGCACGAAAAGTTATAAAACGAAAATCTAAAAAAGAATTTAATGTAGGATTTTTAGATCACGCTGCTGAAGATGTATACCAATTAAAAAATTGTGATGTTGTTGTAACAATTGGAGATGATACTACATTAGTAGCATCTGATATTTTATATAGGTTTGATGTCCCTGTTATTGGAATAACTGATGGAGATGTTGATAAAGTTGTTAAAAAAGGTTTTAAAAATCCAGGATCCATGATTATAGAAGTTGAAAAAGGATGGGATGACAAGATAGGTAAGATAATCTTGTCAAAAATATTTAAAAACAAAAAATACATTAAAATTAAAAATATTAATAAGTTAAAAAGAAAAATTCAAGAAATTATCAACAAGATGAACATAAAATATAATATAAAAGAATTTTGAGGTGTAGAATTGGACCTAAATAACCTTGTAAAATCTATCAAAAATTTTGAAGGAGTAACACGAAAAAAATCAATAAGCAAGTTACTTTCAATATTAGGAAACTCTGATAAGATCTCAGGCCATACTTACTTAAGTTATGGAGACGATGCAGCAGCAATAAAACTTGGAAATGGAAAGCTATTATTGTTAGCTGCAGATGGAATATGGGACAAACTTATGAAAGCAGATCCTTATTGGGCAGGATATTGTTCAGTGTTAGTCAATGTCAATGACATTGCTGCTATGGGTGGAGAACCACTAGCAATGGTAAATGTTCTGTCTATTAAAGACGAAAACACTTGTTTTAAAGTAATGGAAGGTGTAAGAGAAGGAGCAAAAAAATTTGGAGTCCCAATGGTTGGTGGTCATTTACATCCTGCAACACCATACAATGTATTAGATGTTTCAATAGTTGGTATAGTATCCGAAGATTCTGTAATTACAAGTCATAATGCAAAAATTGGAGATAAAATAATCATTGCTATAGATCTTGATGGAAACATCCATCCAAACTTTCCATTAGCATGGGACACTACAACACATAAGAATTCAAAATTAGTGAGAGCTCAAATAAAAGCAATGAAAAAAATAGCCTCTAAAAAGCTTGTAAATGCTGGGAAAGACATTAGCAATCCTGGAACAATTGGAACATTGGGAATGATGCTAGAAGCATCCAATACAGGGGCAATTGTTGAATTAGATAAAATACCTAGAAATGAATCTGTTGAATGGGAAAGATGGTTAAAACTTTATCCTGGTTCTGGATTTGTATTTAGTTGTCCAGAAGAATGTGTTGAAGAATGCATAGAAATCTTAAGTAAAGTAAATTTAACAGCTAATGTTGTTGGCGAAATAATCCCTGACAGAAAACTGTATCTTAAATACAAAAATACCAAAAAAATCGTTTTTGATTTTAGGAAAGAATATATAGTAGGTCTTAGATCTTAAAATATATTATGAAAGAGTTAATTAGGGATAATGTTAATATCTATTTCTCAAAATTTGTGAGCAGAGGGATATAATTTGCTAGTTGAAGTTAATGGGAAAAAAGTGGATTTACCGCCAGGAGCTACAGTGAAAGATGCTATAGAGAAAACAAATGCTCCTTATAAAAAAGGATGTATCATAGGGATAGTAAAGGCTGCCAAAGAAATTGAAAAACATGTAGACAGATATAGAATAAAAACAAATAAAGGTAGTATCATTGTGGAATTAGAGAATGTGCCTGAATTAACAAGAGTTTGGAAAGAAAAATATAAAAATTTTATTGGGCAGAAAATTAGATGGACATCCTCAGAAGAAGTAGCAATTGGACCTATTAAAACTGAGTTAAAACCTACAAAAGAAGAATTTGAATATAAGGAAGGAGAAGTAATTTTAAGTCTATCAGGGTTTAGTCCTGAAACAACACATGTGATATTTTGTAGAGAAGATCATTCTTCTGTATATGCTGTACCACCATATAATAGAGGTGTGTTTGCTAGAGTTATAGGCGGAAGAAGAACCTTGCACTTGTTGGAAAATGAAGATAAAATAATATCAATTGAACCTATTATTGAGCGTGAAAGTATTGTGAAAAGTGCAACCACAACAGACGTTAACACAAAATTAGAAGAAGGAAATAGAGTTTTTACTTATGTTGAAGTTCATCCAGTTCCAGAATCACCAAAATCTGTAGAACATTTTTTAATAATGACTGAAAACAATAAGATGAAAGTTGATTATGAATCAAATTCATTTGTAGGTTTTTATGCCTTTGAAGGTATAGGTAGAGGTGTTGAATTAATTAAGGAAAGGAAAAGAGGATCTGTAACACTTAGGAATAGAGGTAAAGGAATTGGACGTATATATATTTACAGAGAGGATAGAGTATCAACGCCTTCTCATAACTTAGTAGGTTATGTGAATAAAGGAATGGAATTGATAGACATAGCAAAAAAAGGAGATTATATAACTGTTGTGTCTAAACCAGGCAGAATATCAACAATTTCAATGACTCAAAAAGAAGCAGAGAAATTCTTAGATGGTTATGAAATTAAACAAGTAAGAGATGGTGTAAAAGACGACAATGCAATAATTGTAAAGCAAGAACCAAGATATACTATGGAAATTCTTAAAAAAGGTGAAGTTAGGACTTTTGGTGTCGAACCTGAAAAAATTGTTGAATTAGAGGTATATGATGACAAGGCACCGAAATCTAGTTGGTATTTCAGAAGAATAACAGGACTCATTGATAACCCAATTGGAAAATTAAAAGTTCATTTCTCATTTCCTGGCATGAATTTAATAATGTTTGAAGGAAATACTAAAGAATCTAAAGGACTAGTTCCAGAAAATACTCCAAAAGATTGTGTTAAGGCAGGAGAAATTGGAATAACCAACATGTCTAGGAAGCATGTAGGTTTAATTGGTGTAAGATTTGAGGACAACGAAGAATTTGGACCCACAGGTGAACCTTTTAGTGGCACTAATATAGTAGGAAAAATAACTAAAGGATTTAATAATTTAGAAAAACTTAAAGATGGAGACATTATATATGTCAAAGAAAGAAAATAAAATTACGAAAATGATAATATTAGGGCCAGATGCTAGATTTAACCCCCAAGAACTTGTGCGTAGGATACATATGTTAGGATTACCCATTACAATTAAAGAAACTTGTTATGGTGCTTTAATTCATGGAGAAAAAGAATACATAAAAAAGGCTGAAAAAGAAATCAGGAAATTCGATATATACAACATTTTTATTAAAGAAAGAGGATTTCCACCAGGAGATCCAAGAAGATGCAGAGCTCACAGAGGAGGAGCTAGAGAAGGTTACCACCAACTTGAAAAAGAGTTTAGAGCATTAAAATACGTAAGTGAAGCTCTGAAACACCCGCACAAAGTTAGTTTAGAAGAACCTAAAAAGTTGCCAGTAGAAGTTTTTCGCGATATAGTTAAAAAAATGGTGGAAAAATGAAAATAACTAATTCATCTGATGCAGAAGAATTAGAAAATTTAGCTTTAGCAATTCATGAACTGGTAAATAGATTACCATTAACAATGAGAAGCAAAGAAAAAAGAGGCCTGCGAATTGAAAATGGAAAGGTAATAGATTACAACTATACAGGACCTGTGTTGGAAAAAGTACTAAAAACCGGTAAAATATGTAAAGAAACACCAAATGAGGGTCCATATAAAGGTATACCTGTCGTTGTAGTTCCTCTAAAAGAAAACGGAGAAGTCATTGCAGCAATTGGAGTAGTTGACATAACTAAGGGCGTTTATAGTGACGTAGTTGAGATATCCCGCCGTCCTAAACTTTAGGAGGAAAAATAATGAAAGTTTTAATTTTTCCACCAAATTCACTTATACTGGCAGATCTAGTTGAAAGAAAAGGCCATGAACCATTAATTTTACAAAAAGAAATAAGACATAAAGTTACGGATCCAGAAATAGATTCTCCTCCCCTAAATATTAGACCGGAGGATGCATTGAAAGGTTTAAAATATGCAGCTATAGAAGTTCCATCAGGTGTTAGAGGTAGAATGTCTATTTTAGGACCACTGATAGAAAAAGCTGAGGCAGCTATTATTATGGAAGAAGCACCATTTGCCTTTGGTTGTGTAGGATGTGCAAGAACTAATGAACTCTGCATTCACCTCATTAAGAAAAAAGGAGTGCCTATCTTGGAAGTAAAATATCCTGAAACTAAAGAAGAAGCAATAGATGTAGTAAACAAAATAAATACATTTTTAGACAAATTGGAGGCCAAAAATGGTTAAAATAGCCCAAATATCTTGTGGTACAGAGTATAGTGGTATTCAAAAAGAAATTGAAAGAGCGGCTGAAACTTTTGGAGCTGAGATAGTAATTCCCGAAACAGATTTAGACTATATAAATGATGCATACGAAAGATTTGGATTTAAATGTGCCAGTTCATCATTAAAATTAATGATAGCTAGAGCAATGTCTGTTGTTGAGGGTAAAACAAAAGCAGACGCTGTATTCATAGCCACATGTTTTAGATGTGCAGAAGGGGCTATTGTAAGAAATGAAATAAGAAAATTTATACAAGAAAATACGAATTTACCAGTTGTAACATATTCATTTACGGAAAGAACAAAAGCAGAAGAGCTATTTATAAGAATGGAAGCATTGTCAACAGTAGTTTCCAGAAAAAGCCTACTTGCAAGAGAAAAACAAGAAGGAATCACTTTAGGCATCGATTCTGGTTCAACAACAACTAAAGCTGTTGTAATGGAAGATAATGAGGTCATAGGTACTGGTTGGGTTCCAACAACTGATGTTATAGAATCAGCTGAAAAAGCTGTAGATATGGCATTAAAAGATGCTGGATATACAATGAAAAAAATAGAAGGAATCGGAGTCACTGGTTATGGAAGGTTAACACTTGGAAAGCATTTTAATGCTGACTTAGTACAGGAAGAGTTAAGTGTAAACTCAAAAGGTGCCGTGTTTTTAGCAGATAGACAGAGAGGTGAAGCTACAGTAATAGACATTGGTGGAATGGATAATAAAGTTATAACTGTAAATAATGGAATTCCTGACAATTTTACTATGGGAGGAATATGTGCAGGAGCTTCAGGAAGATTTCTTGAAATTACAGCACGAAGATTGGGAGTTGATATTGAAGATCTTGGAGATTTAGCTGTTAAAGGTAACTACCGGAATGTTCCTATGGATAGTTACTGTATAGTGTTTGGAATACAGGATTTAGTTACTTCTTTAGCAGCCGGAGCAAAAAAAGAAGATGTTGCTGCAGCAGCATGTCATTCAGTTGCAGAACAAGTTTATGAACAACAATTACAAGAAGTTGATATCAGAGAACCAATTATAGAGGTGGGTGGTACATCCTTAATTAAAGGATTAGTAGAGGCTGTAAGTGATATTCTTGGTGGTGCAGAGGTAATAGTACCTAATTATTCACAATATATAGGGGCTGTAGGTTCAGCATTGTTAGTTTCAGGAATTATTAAATAATTATTTCAAAACATCATACAACCTTAATTTATACTCTCCTAATTTTCCACCATAATTTCCTGCAGAAATTCTTAAGACACCATCAACAGTAGTTGCAGCTTCTATGCCAACTTTCATTGCTTCCTTAATTTTATCTTCTTTCAATCCATTTATAACAATTTCAGGGATATATTTAACACCTTCAGGCACCTTAGAATCTTTTCCAAGTCTAGATTTTAATGATGGACAATAAGGATGATTTGTTGTTGGTCCTATCCAAGGATAATTTGTTTCTGGTTTTGACGCAGCTGAACATACATCAAAAGGTGTAATAACATAATCTATTTTATTTATAGCCTTTATAATTTTTTCACCTGCTTCTAAAACAGCTTCTTTGGTTTCACACATATACCAAAAATTTGCACCCATTATTCCTTTTTGATAACCAATTTTCCTCTCAATTTTGAAGTCAGGCACTGTAATCGGTACAATAATCATTTTTCTTCCATATAACTCTTCTTCCCATTCATATCCATCTCCACAATGTCCAACATATTTCATAGTGTCGATATGTCCATCAGCATCTAATTCTAAATTAAATAATGTTGTGAATGGTTTAACTAAAATATCTTGTCTAATCCTATATGATAACTCTACTTCAAATTTTTTTAAATCTTTTTTTCCAAACCAAAATTGTAAAATGGCACCAGGTCTTCCATCAGGAGTCTCAGACTTATCTACAAATTTTTCAACTCCTCCTTCGATTCTTCCTATTACAGCTCCAGGCGTTGATGTTGCATCATAAGCTGCTTTCTTTAAAGTATTTTTATCTTCTGCTGTAATCAATACCCTAGCACAAACTCCATAAAAAGCCTCACAAAAAGTGTCTTCAATAAAAACATCGTTGATATACACTAACCCAGACCTCCTATTTTCTCTCCTCTAATGTTTTTTCTCATCTCTAAACTTCTTTCAGATATTTTGTCAATGTCTACCATCTCAGGTAAGACAATCGTTGGTTTTGTTTTAAGCATATTTTTAAATTCAGGACAATATTTTTGTATAGCATCTTCAGGATCTTTACAATAATATTTTACAAATTCAAAAACTTCTTCTCTGCTACACATTGAATGTAATTTTGATAAAACTATTAATGGATCAGTTGTTGGAGAAATTACCACTATATTTGCTTCTTTAACTGCAAATTCATTGCCATTAAAAGAAATTGCCAATCCTTCACTTCTTAAAAACCTAAAAACTTCAATGTCTGTTATGCTATCGCCTATATATAGCGTTTCCTCCTTTTTTGAATTGTTTTTCCTTATAATTTCTTTTGTAATTTCTTTCTTTTTTTTACTACCTATAATTTCAACATCGTTAAAAATTTTACCTATCTCCATCTTTGGAATCTCTTCAAAAAATATTTTGTCTAGTGTTTCAATGTCAGGGTTTGAAAGGATGATTTTTCTAAATTCAATAATTTTCTTTTTTTCTTCAGGAGGTAAATTATATTTATCTAACTGTAATTTTGTACTATAAGTGTTGTCAAAAGGAAAGTTAACTAAATCACACAGCGCCTTTATATAATGTTCATAGCTTGTACTAACAATAAATGAGTTCATTAAGGATGAAACATACTTCAACATATGCTTTGCATTAGGTACCAAATTTATATTATCTTTAGAATACTTAATCATGGATTCATCAGTGGCCCCATATGCCTTTAAAAAAGGCAATATTAATTTGAGTGTGTTTCCAGCTTGGTATCCTGGTCTTTTAATTTCTTCTGCTAAAATATCGTCATATTTACTTACTATTTCGAAGAATTTATCCCCCTCTGGTATAAAATATGAAGATAATTCAAATGCATTGTCATTGAGTGTTATAGGTCCTTCACAATCACTTATAAAAAGTTTCATTTTTTACCCGCTCCTCATATTTCTTAAATCCATTTAAATTCCTTGGAATTCCATCTGTAGCTCCAAATTTTTTTATACAACATGAAGCTACATAATTACCAAGCATACAAGATTTCCTTAAACTATAATTATTTAAATAACCATATAAAAATCCTGCATTAAATGCGTCGCCAGCGCCTGTGGTATCTACACATTTAACTTTTAAAGTCGGCACAAATAACTCTAAATTTTTAGTTCTTAAATATACACTATTTTTACCTCTCTTAACAACTATTATGTCCACATAATCTAATAGAGAATTAGCTGCTCTTTTATAATCTTCCTCGTCACACAATATTCTTATTTCTTTCTCATTGATCAATAGTATGTTTGTTTTCTCCAAAAATTCTCTTAATGCCTTTTCACCCATTCTCACATATAACATTCCTGGATCAAAACTTACTGTTGTTCTTGAATCTATTTTATTTAATATTGATTTTTGAGTTTTAAATGAAATTTTTCCAACAAATGACGTCAAATGTAAAATTTTAGTTGAAAAACAAATTTTCTCTATTTCATCAATTGTAATGGTGTCATTAACGCCTGAATCAACATATATAGCCCTATTTCCACTTCTATCTACAAAAACAAAAACTTTTCCACTTCTACCATCTGAAGAAGTTATTAAACACCTAGTATCAACGCCCTCATCAAGTAATCTATTTTTTATGAATTTACCTTCTTCATCCTTAGCAATTTTACCTATGTATGCGCATTTAACACCTAACCTACTCAATCCGATTATAGTGTTTGCTGCAGAGCCACCAATATATCTTTTTTGACTTCTTATGGATGTTTCTTCATCAACTCCAGCTATTTCATCAACTAAATATATATTATCAACATTAAGAGCTCCAAAACCAACTACATCATATTTCATGCTCCCAACTATTCAAGTTTTGAAAATAAACGCCATATATCTGGATATTTATCTTTAATGGCCTTTTCTATCAAAGTTGAAGCTTCTTTACTTATACTAAACCCTGGTTTTGTCTTTTTCAAATATCTTAAAACTGCAGCTGCCCTCATAGACCACAATGTTATTCTGGGATTATTTTTAACTTCTCTTATAACTTCTTCAACCTTTTTATCTTTTAACATTGTTCCAAGGCTTTCATCCTCTGTTTTTATCAATGCATCAAGGCCCTTTCCAAGGCTTTTATTTCTTTTCATTATCTTCCTCCAATTTAATCAACTCTTTTGCTAACTTAAAGTATGCTTTAGAACCATTACAATCTTTATCATAAATTATGCATGGCATCCCATGACTTGGAGCTTCTGCTAAACGTATATTTCGTGGTATTGTTGTCTTAAAAATATATTCTTTTGAAGAAAAGAAATTTTTAACTTCTTGATAAACTTCCCTGGCTAGACGTGTTCTTCTATCATATAATGTCAATAATATACCTTTTATTGGGCATGGACTATTTAAACGATTCTCAACTAACTTAATAGTTCTTAATAGATCAGCTATTCCTTCTAATGCATAATATTCTGTCTGTATTGGTATTATAACACTATCACATGCAACCAATGCATTCAATGTCAATATTCCCAAAGATGGGGGCGTGTCAATAAATATATAATCATAATCATTCTTTATTGGATCTATCGCTTCTTTAAGCACTGCATGAGATCCTATTTGGCTAATAAGTTCTACCTCTGCCCCACTGAGGTCAAGATTACTTGGAATAATATAAAGATTAGGAATGGATGTTTTCCTAATGACCTCCTCTGCTTTTGCTTCTCCACAAATAATTGAATATACACTACTATCTAACTTAAATTTATTTATTCCAAAACCTGTTGTTGCATTTGCTTGTGGATCCATATCTATTACAAGAATTTTCTTGTTTAAAGATGCAAGTGCAGCCGATAAATTCACTGCCGTTGTAGTCTTACCACAACCGCCTTTTTGATTTGTTATTGATATTATTTCACCCATTAAGATCCTCCAAATTAATTAATCATGCCTCTTTCAATCTTAATGTTTATTGGATCTAATGGTTTATTAACATCTACTCCTTTTTCGTTAGCCCATTTTTCTATTCCCTTCAGAAGAAATCTTAAACCTAATTTTATCAAAGGAGAAATCAATGTAGCTAACAAACCTTTTTTTACCATTTTAAATCCTCGTCTAAATTCCCAAAGAATTTGTTTCCAGGCATGGTAAATATGTAATAACTCTCCCTTTGTTAATTCCTCATTGATGTTAAAAAACTCTTTATCTTTTAAATATCCCATTGGTACAAAAGAAAGCGGTACAACTACAAAATGTGCTTTTTTACCCAATTTCTCTCTCAATACCTTTCTCATCGTAATTATCAGTCTTGCTGTATAAATTTCATCCTCCTCTGTTGCACCAGGCAAGCCCACAATACTTGTATAAGCAGGGAACCAAAAATATTTATTGAGAAGGTAGGTACCATTTAACAATACTTGTGGCCATTCATCAACATTGAATGGTTTTGCTTTATTACTTGCAATTTTCTTTAATAAAGATGGTGAGGCAGTTTCAAATCCTATTTGGACACCTACCCATCTATTTGGGCCAGCATTATTTAATTTTGCTATCTCTTTTATAATTCTAGGTGCAGCTAATGCACTAGCAATATTTGCATGAGTAGGATTTGCATAATTTACAATTTTAAGAACTTCCTTAAATAAGTTGATTACAGCTTCTTCATTTGGATTATATTCCTTTTTATCTTCTAGCATGTAACTAAATATATCCTCACTATGGAGCCATGCGTTGTTTTGTCCAGCACTTTTATTTACTTTAATCTCTCTAATAATCTTCTTAATTGGATAGTATCTTACTTTCCTAATATTAGGATCACAAAATTTACATCCGCGACCACAACCTCTCATAACTTCTACCATTCCTTTATATGATGGGCCTACAATAGTTGGTATTTCATTTGCAGATGGTTGGTCCCTAATGAGAATTATCTCATCAGCTTTCTCAACCTCAATATCTTTAAATATTTCAGCAATTTTATGTTCTGTTTCACCAATTATTAAATGATCAATTTTTAATTTTTTCATTTCATATTCTTTGGCTTTTAATTGCCAAGCCCCAGAACCTCCAACTACAATTTTAAAATCTAAATTTTTTCTTTCCCTATAACTATTTATTCTATCAACAAGCGATGTAAACTTTATTTTTGTATAAGATGGAAATCTTCCACCCTCAGTAAACATCATTGTAAGTGGTCCTAAACCCAATGGATCCATAGCTGTAACAGCCACTATCTTTGTATTTTCATCAATAAATTTTTCTACATATTTAGGATGAACGACTGCTACTTCGTCTCTTCTATACTTTTTAAGTAATGCTGCTTCTACCTTACGTAAAGAATATGGTGCAAAAATTAGTCTGCCATTTTTATGTGGGACTTGAGTATCTATAATTCTATAAAGTATTGGAGGTATTCTTTGTGGAGGTACACATCCTAGAAAATCCGAAAGTGGTAAATTTCTATAAGTTGATGTTAATGTTTCGTCAGCAGTTAAAACAATTTTCAATATTTATTCCCTCTTTTTCATTATTAAATTCAACAATAATTTATGTTTTAAGAAAAAATAAAATTTTTCAAACTTAACTTTAAGAATTAAGGGGATAGCCATGACTAAAGTAGAGAAGATATTTTTAATAATTGCATTAATTTATGGAATACTTTTTTCATTTTTGGTGCCGCCATTTCAAGTACCTGATGAGAAATGGCATTTCTATAAGGCTTTTTCTATTAGTGAAGGACATATATTTCCAACAAAATATGTTGTCGTTCCAAAAAATGTTAAAGTTGTTGTAGATACATTCAATTCTGTTAAAGACGTCCAAAAGAAAATTTATGAAAGTTTAAATTTACCAATAACACAAAATAAAGTCGCTGTAGATATATCAAATGTTTCTATTTATCCACCTATTCCATATTTGTTTTCCTCTCTGATTTTTATGGCGTTAAAATCATTTTCACCCTTAATTTTAATGTATATAGCAAGACTTGTAAATTTAATTGTCTGGATAACCCTTCTATATTTTGCAATAAAAATTACACCCATACATAAAAGATTATTTTTAGCATTGTCATTAATGCCTATGACAATTCATCAAGCTGCATCACTGTCTCCAGATAGTTTTACAATTGGTATTTCGTTTCTTGCTATTGCAGTTATATACAATTATGTATTTGGGGAAGAAAAAATAAAAAGAAGAGATTTTGCTTTAATTTTAATTTTAATGTTAATTCTTGCATTCTCTAAGCCAGGTTATGCACTTTTATCATTGATTTTTTTGATGATACCTGGTGATAAGTTTCCAAAGAGAACCAAAATTTTAGACTTCATAGTAATAATTTTCGTTGTATTTTCACTTCTCGTAGTCTGGTGTATTTCATTCAAAGGATATTATACTCCAAGTGAAGATCCAGCAGTTCGGCCTAACTTACAATTTAATTATGTTGTCACACATCCACTAGAATTTATAAAAATCCTTGGAAACACAATATCAACAAAATTAAATTTATATTTAATAATGTTTGTTGGGTGTTTTGGACATCTAAACGTTTATTTACCTGAATTTCTTGTTTATGCATACCTCTTCATGTTATTTTTTATTTCACTTAGTGACAATGCTAAATTTGAAATACATAATAAACAAAAACTAATAGCATTTTTTACTTTCTTATTGCTTTCATTTCTCATATTTTTATTTGAGTATCTAACTTGGACACCTGTGGGGTATAATACAATACTAGGAGTTCAAGGAAGGTACTTTATACCTATTTCTCCTTTATTCTTCATGATTTTCCATAATAAAACTGTCAAAAAGCTAAAAATTAAAACTAATCATGCTTTAACAATATTAATATTGTTTATTCTCTTTTGTCTTTCCTTCAGCGTTTTTAAACTTTTGGAATATTACTGGTTGTGAACACTTCTATGGAACCTCTAGTAGAGTATTATCCTAAACAGCTACTTCAACAGTATTCACATGCTAATATATAATTCCCAACTTATTTTCCATAGCTTAGACTCTTGAATTTACTTCCTAAATCAGTTATTATAGGCAAAGAATTTGCTAAGATATCAACATTTTGGCAAATCATGATTTTACTATAAAATACTTTTCAGTTCTCATCTTCACGCTTTGTATGGAGACTTCTTGCCGATAGAGTTTAAAATTAAAAATAATAATCTTTATATATTAGATTTATTTAACATTGTTTTAACAAAACAACTATAATAAAATTTTTTTTGAACAATGTATATCATGGATAACAAATTTTAATAATCAAAAAAGTAATTTTTTTTAATGTTAATTTTTTTAAGGAGGTACTTAGATTGTGTGGAATAGCAGGGATCGTATGTAAAGATAAAAAAGTGCATAATGTAGGTAAATTGATGACTAAAATGCTTCAAACACTACAACATAGAGGCCCTGATTCTGCAGGTTTTGCAATATATGGTGGATTAAAATTGAAAAAAAATGAATATTTATTAAACATTGAAGTAAAAGAAAAACCAGGATTACTAGATAGTGTCAAAAAAGTTATAGAGAGTGTCACAAAAATAAAAAAAGAAAAAATAATTCCTTCAGTTGAAGAATATGTTATTTATCGTTGTATAATCACCCTAAACTCATATTCAGAATTAAAACCATTAATAGTTGAGATAGATAAAATAGAAGGTGCAACTGTACTTAGTGGAAGCCATTCATTTGAGATGATAAAAGATGTTGGGTCTGTAGTTGAAATTGCTGATCGCTATGATACATGGTCAAAGAAAGGTACTCATGCCATAGGTCATACAAGGTTTTCAACAGAGAGTATTGTAGATAGGTATCATGCACACCCATTCCAAAGTTATATAGTCCCTGATATTACAGTTGTTCATAATGGTCAAATAACAAATTATTGGAAAATAAGAGATCCTTTAGAAAGGAAAGGTCACATATTTGAAACAACAAACGATACAGAATGTATAGTTCATTATATAGCCGATAAACTTGCAGATGGATATTCTCTTGAAGAAGCATTAGAAGAATCTGTTAAAGACATGGATGGTCCATTTTCTTATATTATAGCCACTCCAACAGGTATAGGAATTGCAAAAGATAAACTTGGCTTACGTCCTGGAGTAATGGCAGAAGATGACAATGTTTTTGCAATAGCATCTGAAGAAGTAGCATTAAGAGAAGTTGTAGATACTAGGTGTGTAGAACAAATAAACCCTGGTGAAGTAAGGGTTTATGAATTTTAATCTACAATCATAAGGTGACTATATGAAAGAAGTAGTTATTGATGCTGAATCAAAAACCCCTAGAGAGGTCAATAGTTCTTTAAAAAAATTAGCAGAAAAATATGATAGGATAATTATCGAAAATCCTAATGCAATGCATTATCTTGCAGCAGGGCTTACTAAAAAAGTTGAAGTTATTATTAATGGATCTGCAGGGTACTTTGTAGGAACAATGATTCATGGCCCAAAAATAGAAGTAAAAGGAAATGCTGGCTGGTTCCCTGCAGATAATATGACTAAAGGCAAAGTTATAATTCATGGATCAGCTGGAGACGGAGTTGGGCAGGGAATATATGGAGGTACAGTGATTGTAAAAGGAGATGCAGGGTCAAGAACTGGAGAGATAATGAAAAATGGGACAATAATAATTGGTGGCAACTCTGGATTTATGACAGGTCTTTTTATGATGGGCGGACGCATTGTTGTTTTAGGAGATTTAGGAAAAGATGCTGGAGAGTCAATAATAAGAGGAAAAATTTATGTTAGAGGGGAAATACAAAGTTTAGGAAAAAATGCAAGAGTTGAAGAGATAAACGTCAAAGACGAAGAAGAATTAAATAAAATATTGAATGAAAATGGATTCAACATAAAAAAATCAGAATATGATGAATTTAAAAAAATTGTTCCAAAAAGTAAAAGACCATTTTATGGTAAGCAATCGGAGGAAGGATAAAAATGGGTGGTGAAGATAAGATTGCGATGGTAGGCACTCCCTGTCAAATAATAGCAGCAACACTTATGGAAAAATATTCATCACAACTTAAAAGGAATTTCCCGATTGATATAAAGATAGGTTTGTTTTGTATGGAAAATTTTTCTTATGAATATCTCAAAAAACTGTTACATTCATATGGAATAAAATTTCGAGATGTAGTTTCATGTAGAATAGAAGGAAGCAATGCATACTTTCATCTCATAAATAAAGACGTTATTTCCATACCTCTCAGTACTTTAAGAAAAAGTATGCGTAAAAGCTGTAAAATTTGTATGGATTTTACATCTGAACTAGCTGATATATCAGTAGGTTCTGTAGGTTCTCCAAAAGGATGGTCAACAGTAATCATAAGATCTGAAAAAGGTTTAAAATTAGTTGAAAAAGCTAAAAAAGCTAAATACATTGAAACAAAAATGTTAGATGCAGACAGATTAAATTTAATAGAAAAGTTAGCTAAAATTAAAAAAAATAAAAATCTTGAAGAAATTAAAAATAGGGAAAGAGTGGCAAGACCTGTTATGTATTGGAGAATCATGCCTGAAGAAATTTTTCTTAATGAAGTAGAAAATTATCAATTTAAGGATTTAAAGGGAGACGTTATAGATGTAGGTGCTTGTGTATTATGTGGAGCCTGTTTCTTTTCCTGTCCTGAAGATATCATAAAAATTGAAGATAGGAAACCAGAAATAAACGGTAAATGTCCTCCAGATTGCAATGCTTGTTATATAGCATGTCCAAGATCATATGTGCCTGATTGTATAGTAAATCATGAAGATGCATATTCGGCATTGGGAAATTATATAGAAATAATATCTGCTAGATCTCCGTTTTTTAAAGGACAAGATGGTGGTGTAGTAACAGCATTATTAGCTTGTGCATTGTCTGAAAAAATAGTAAACAAAGTATTAATAGTAGATAAGGATCCTGAAAAGCCATGGAAACCTTTACCAATCCTCACAGATAAAATTGACGATGTTGTAAAGGCATCTGGTACTAAATATTCTGTATGTCCTATATTCAAAGCATTAAAAGAATAAATAAGGAGATAATTATATGCCATTCAAAGTTGAAAGAAAAGAAAACATATGTAAAAGAGATTTTGACAGGCCTGGTTGTTGTTGGTATCTTTGTGATAATAGAGATGAAAATTTATGTAAAGATTGTTTTTCATGCTATAACAACTGCCCTCACAATGTTTATGAAATTATTAATGGTGAACCATTCCCAATATGGCATGAAAGATGTGTTGGATGTCGTATATGTGAAGAAATGTGTCCTAATAATGCAATAGAAGTTCACGCAGTACCTGAAGACAGAAGGAATGTCTGGTCATATGCTGATTTAGTGGAAATACAGAGAAAAGCTGAAGAAGGAACATATAAAGTTAGAGGATGTGGAGCAACAAGAAAAGTTCCTACCTTTGATGATCTTGTAATTGTACCTGCACAAGTTTCAAGGCCTCCTATAGATAAATACAGAGAACCATGTAATACCAAAGTTGTTTTAGGAGATAGGTATGCTGAAAAACCTTTAGAATTAGATACTCCAATAATGATAGCCGCAATGTCCTTTGGGGCAATTAGTAAGGAAGCCAAAATAGCATTGGCAATGGGTGCAACATTGGCAGGTACAGCCACAAACACAGGCGAAGGAGGCATGTTACCTGAAGAAAGAAAATATGCTTCAAAACTTATAGCACAGTATGCATCAGGGCGTTTTGGTGTATCAGCTGAATATCTCAACAATGCAGATGCTATAGAAATTAAAATAGGTCAGGGTGCAAAAGCAGGAATGGGAGGACATTTATTAGGAGAAAAGGTTGTAGCTGAAGTAGCAGAGATAAGAATGATACCAGAAGGTACGGATGCCCTTAGTCCTGCAAGACATATGGATATAGTTGGACCTGAAGATCTCAGCATGAAAATTTCACAACTACGAGAAATAACAGACTGGAAGGTGCCAATAATAGTTAAATTCACATCAGGGCGTGTAAGTGACGATGTAAAAATTGCTGCGAAGGCAGGAGCAGATATTGTCGTCGTTGATGGTATGCAAGGAGGTACTGGAGCAGGGCCAGACGTTGTAACAGAACATGCTGGAATTCCAACAATAGCAGCTATAGTAGAAGCAGATGAAGCTTTAAAAGAAATTAATTTAAGAGATGAAGTTAGTTTAGTTGCAGCTGGAGGTATAAGAAGCGGAGCAGATGTTGCAAAAGCTATAGCATTGGGTGCAGATGCTGTATATATTGGAACAGCTGCATTAGTAGCTATAGGTTGTAGAGTTTGTCAAATGTGTCACACAGGCAAATGTAGAAAAGGAATTGCAACTCAAGATCCTATATTAAGAAGACGTCTAGATTATGTAGAAGGAGGAAAGAGAGTTGCAAGATATATTGAAGCAATGACAGAAGAACTCAAAATGTTAACTCAACAAGCTGGAAATACTGACGTTAGAAAATTAGAAAAAGATGATCTTAGAGCATTGAATTTAGAGGCAGCTGCGTTAACTGGTGTTAAAATGGCTGGAATGGATGCACCACTCAAAATTTAGTAAGATAATGCAAAAGAATTTTCAATTATTTTTCTTTCTACTCTACTTAAAAATATTCTCATTTTTAATAATTTATCTATATTTGTTGAAATTGAATCTACACCCATATATATTAATTTTTCAACAATTCTTTCTTCAGTGGCTGCATACCCTGCAACACAACTTTCAACATTTCTTTCATTACATTTTTTTATAATATAAGATGCTATTTTTAAAATTGATGGATGTAAGAAATTAAACAGTTTAGCAACTTTTACCCCTCTCCTATCAACAGCTAAAGTACACATTGTTATGTCACTGAGACCTATAGACACAAAATCAGATCCAACGTCTAAGAATTTATCTATCTGCAATGCACTTCCGGGAGTTTCTATTGATACTCCAACTTTAATATCTCTATGTGGTTTTAGGCCCATTTTATTAAGAATTGATTTGACCATTAAATATTCAGATATATCTCTCACAAAAGGTACCTTCAGAGCAATGTTTGAATAACCTTCATCAATTAACTCTATCAGAGCTTTTAACTCAGCTTTTAAAATTTCAGTTTCTTTTAGATCTCTCGTAATACCTCTATATCCTAAAAGTGGGTTAGGTTCTTTTGGTTCTTTACTACCTTCTAAAGCTGTTAATTCATCTGTTGGTATGTCAAAAGTTCTAATCCAAACAGGTTTTGGATAAAACGAATCAACAACTTTCCTAAGACCATCAACTAAAGTTTTTGTTAATTTTCCTTCTTTAAGGAGTTTATGAGGATGTTTTCCTGTTTCGATGACCATATTCTCTATTCTAACAGATCCAACACCATCTGCATATGGTGCTGCTCTCTCTGCTAATTCAGGTACATTAATATTAATTTTTAAATCTATTCCTGTCTTTGGTTGTGGTAATTCTTCAATTTTTTCTTCTAATTCCATTATACCTTTATATACTCTTCCAGTTTTTCCATCTACAGTTACTATCATCCCATCTTTTAAAACTTTTGTTGCTTTCTCAGTGCCTACAATACAAGGAATTTTTAATTCCCTAAGAACAATAGCAACATGACTTGTCAATCCACCATAATCTGTAACTACTCCTGCCACCCTTTTAAGGTGAGGTATCATATCCCTAGATGCTTTCTTGACAACTACTACTTCTCCACTCTCTATTTTCCTTATATCTTCTTTTTTATGTATTTTTCTTACTCTTCCACTATTAACATATGGACTAGCTCCTATACCTTTAGTTAATATCATATTATACCTCTTCTAATTCTAAATTATCAACAAAAACGTAATTTTTATTTTCAAATTTATATATATTTATTCACATGAAAAATAATTGATGAAGAAAAAACTATTTTTTCCTAAATTAATAATGAAAAATTAATTTTTCGTTAAAATTATATACTAAAACTGAAAAAAATAATTAAAGGTGGTTAAAATGCCAAGATTTAGCACCTGGAAACTTAAATTAAGGATGTTCTTAGCAGTGGCAATATTATTTGGAATCCTGTATGCATTGTTAAGCGTAATTGGAATTTACGCCGGAATCAAAAGTCCTTTAATATATATCCTACTAGCTTTATTCATAGTGTTTATCCAATACTTAATATCTCCAAAAATTGTTGAAATGGGCATGAACATACATTATGTTTCTCCACAAGAAGCTCCAGAATTACATTCAATTGTTGAAGAATTAGCAAGGAATGCTGGAATTCCAAAACCTAAAGTTGGAATAGCCGAAATATCAATACCAAATGCATTTGCATTTGGAAGAAGTAAAAGAGATGGAAGGGTCTGCGTAACACGAGGTATATTGAATCTACTAGATAAAGAAGAATTAAAAGCAGTTTTAGGCCATGAAATATCACATATAAGACACAATGACATGATAGTAATGACTTTTATCAGTGTAGTACCACTAATATGTTATTGGATATTCCAAAGTATGTACTGGGGAAGTCTAATGGACAGGGACAGAGGTTCCTCATTAGTAATAATTGGAATTCTAGCTTTCATTGCATACATGATAGGACAGCTCTTAGTACTCTTTGTCTCAAGAATTAGAGAATATTATGCAGATTTAGGAAGTGTGGAAATTGGTGGAAAACCACATAAACTAGCAAGTGCATTATATAAATTAGTTTATGGGTCAGCAGTCGTAAGTAAAGAAAACAAAGAAGAAGTAAATCAAGTTTCTGGATTTAAAGCTTTCTTTTTAAATGATATTAATCAGGCAGGACATGAAATAAAAGATCTAAAACAAGTTGACATGGACATGAATGGTACAATAAGCAGGGAAGAGCTCGAGAGGCTTAGATACACTCCTGTAAAAATAAGTCTAACAGAGAAAATACTAGAAATCTTTTCAACACATCCTAACACCTTAAAAAGGATTAAAAGATTGTCCGAATTAACAACGTCTGTTTAACTACACCAATGACATTTGAACGTGGTAGCCATGTATTAAGAGGAGTTTCAGTGATAACTTCGTTTGGTAAATAAATTTTTTTAACAGACTTATTATCACTAACTAAATATACCATATCTCCTTCTATCTTACCAACTCTCTTAACAATAAGGCCATAAACCGGATGTTTAGCTATTACAATGTCCCCCACTTTAAAATCTTTTGTTTTTACCGCAATGATTTCTTGTCCATTTTTTAATGTTGGATACATGGAATCTCCACTCACTATGGCAAACATTGGCAATTTGTCTTCACCAAATTGGGATATTATCTTAACATTCACATCTTTATACCCATATTTTTCCGCAATGTTTTTAACATTTTCTTTTATGGATTCAACGGTACTGTCAGGATCATAAATTGCTGCTGAAACATAATTAGATATTTCATGTAACATTTCAGGAGGAGGATTGATGAAAAAATTGGATATTTTTATATCTGATGTTGTTCCATTTGTCTCTATTATTATATTTAGACGATGAAAACTCATATCCTGGAAATTATCACTTGCAAAACCTATCAAAAATAATATAAGTAGGAATATACCAATCCACAAGATTTTTTTCAAGGCCTCACCTCACTTCAAAAATTTTAATTAAAGACCTCGTTGTTTTAATATCAAGTTGTCCCGGAGCTGTTTTTATATTTCCACTAGCAAATGTAATTGGAGAGCCAAAAAGATGAGCTACTACACGAGTAAATTTTCCTAATTCACCCATAGCAATACCAATCACATTTTTTTCTTTATTCATTACTTTTAGCAATGTAAGAACGTCGTCCATATTTTTAGGCATTACAGCAACCTTTGCAATATCTCCAATTTTTTTCTCTTTTTTAATAATTTTTATTAATTTATTTTCACTAGGAGTTTTTTCAAAATCATGAAATGATATTATGCTTTTATTTGAAACCTCTATAACTCTATTTCTATACTTATCCTTCGTAGATAATTCAATATCTGTGTAATCTGCATATTTTGCTGCAGTGGAAAGTAATTTTATTCTATCAACTTCCTTTCCTCTAAAATATCCACCTTCTTTTCTACACCGGTTAGTTACTATACTTGGAAAATCTACATTCTTCATAAGTTTTTTAATGTCATCCACACTAGGGTTCCTTAATGCATCTAATCTAAGTTCTATTATGTCTGCTCCTTCTTCAATATATTGTTTAGCAGATTCCAACATTTTATCTATATTTTCTTCAAATGCAGGCACACAAATTTTTATTTTCATCTTAAACCCCATATTTTTTAATTTTTTACATTACTTACAATTTTATTTTTGATATGTTTTCGGATCCGAAAAATTTATATATGAGTAAAATTAATTATCGATATGTCGGAATGAGGTTTCCGACTTCCATGAAATAGTTGGAGGTGTTAAAAAATGGATCCAATAAATGCAGGTGATACTGCTTGGATGCTTGTATCTACAGCTTTAGTGTTGCTAATGACAGTTCCAGGGGTAGCAATATTCTATGCAGGACTAGTAAGAAAAGAAAATGTATTAAACACAATATTTATGTCGTTTATTGCATTTGCAATAACAAGCATTATATGGGTAATTTATGGATTCCCACTGGCTTTTGGCCAAGACATAAATGGAATAATAGGAGCTCCAGTAAATATTTTGACGAATGGTCTTAACACCAATTCAACACACACACTTGCACCTACAATACCTGCATTTATCTACATAGCATTTCAATTGACTTTTGCAGCAATAACAGTGGCATTAATATCTGGTGCAGTTGTAGAAAGAATGAAATTTTCAGCATGGATGATATTCGTAGCATTATGGGTAAGCCTCGTCTACGTACCAATAGCACATTGGGTCTGGGGCGGAGGATTCCTATCAAAATTAGGTGCACTTGACTTTGCAGGAGGTACTGTAGTACATATAAATTCAGGTATTGCAGCTCTAGCGCTAGCATTATTACTAGGTAAAAGGAAGGATACAAG
Source organism: Methanothermus sociabilis (assembly GCF_055392295.1). Lineage (NCBI taxonomy): Archaea > Methanobacteriati > Methanobacteriota > Methanobacteria > Methanobacteriales > Methanothermaceae > Methanothermus > Methanothermus sociabilis. The sequence goes on from NZ_AP042467.1 coordinate 765,311, forward strand.
GTTGTTACCTCATCACCTTGGATATGCAGCAATAGGTGCTGCACTACTATGGTTTGGATGGTTTGGATTTAATGCAGGGTCAGCGTTGACAGCAGGTGGACTTGCAGCATCAGCATTTTTAGTAACTAATACAGCAACTGCAGCTGCAATGATTTCATGGGTAATTTTAGATTACCTAAAAACAGGTAAACCAACATTACTAGGGGCATTGTCAGGTATAGTAGCAGGTCTTGTAGCTATAACACCAGCTGCAGGTTTCGTTACAGTTCCAGCAGCTATCATAATAGGTTTAGTTACAAGTGTATTCTCATACTTTGCAGTGTCTTACCTCAAACCAAAGCTAGGATACGACGATGCACTTGATGTATTTGGTATACATGGTGTTTCAGGTATATGGGGATCAATAGCAACAGGTCTGTTTGCAGCTCCATTCATAAACCCATTAGGTAAAGGACTGTTCTACGGTAATCCAAGTCAAGTGCTTATACAACTTTTAGCTGTAGCAACTGTACTTGTATATTCCTTTGTAGTTACTTTAATAATAGGTAAATTAATAGACATAACCATAGGACTACGTGTATCTGAAAAAGAAGAAATAGAAGGACTAGATACAAACCTCCATGAAGAAACCGGATACAGATTATGATTTGTTTGAGTAAATGTAGGTGGTATTATAAATGAAAATGATAACTGCGATAATAAGGCCCGAAAAACTTGAAGTCGTTAAGAAAAGTTTAGAAAAAATTGGATATCGTGGAATGACTGTCACAGAAGTTAAAGGTTGTGGTAGACAATTAGGAATGACTGAAAGTTATAGAGGAAAGGAATATAGGGTTGACCTCTTACCAAAAACAAAAATTGAGATAGTTGTAGAAGATGATAAAGTAGAGGAGGTTATTCAAACTATAAGGGAAAATGCAAAAACTGGAAATATAGGGGATGGAAAAATATTTATATCAAACATTGAAGACGTAATAAGAGTAAGAACTGGAGAAAGAGGCGAGGATGCGCTTTAGCATCCCCCATTTATTTAATTTTTTATTAAAAAAATGGAGGAGGTCAGGAAAAATGGCCACAATCGAAGAAATAATAAAAAAAATAGAAGAAAATGATATTAAATTTCTTAGACTCCAATTTGTAGACATTCATGGAAATTTCAAAAACCTGGCAGTTCCAATTAACAAGCCTGATGATGTAGAAGACATTGTTAAAGACGGTGTATTGTTTGATGGATCATCAATTGAAGGATTCGTTGAAATAAATGAAAGTGATTTGCTTTTAAAACCAGATATAGACACATTTTCAACCCTTCCATGGAGACCTGAAGAAAAAGGAGTTGCTAGATTTATTTGCGATGTATATTGGCCTGAAGGAAAACCATTTGATGGAGATCCCAGAGGCAGACTAAAAAGAGTCTTAGAAGAATATAGGAAAAAAGAAGGGTATGAATATAATGTTGGACCCGAACCAGAATTTTACATTGTGAAAAAAAATGAAAATGGAGAAATAGTTCCTTGTGATGATGCAACATATTTCGATGTTGAACCAGCAGATAAAGCTACAGACATAAGAAGAGAACTAGTACTTGCCTTAGAGAAATTAAATTTTGATATAGAAATGAGCCATCATGAAGTCGGTCCTGGACAACATGAAATCGATTTTAGATTTGATAATGCATTAAAGACTGCTGACGCAGTCATGACATTTAAACAAGCAATAAAAGCAGTTGTACATAAAATGGGTTACATTGTTACTTTCATGCCAAAACCATTCCAAGGAGAAAATGGAAGTGGTATGCATTGTCACCAATCATTGTTCAAAAAAGATGAAAACATATTTTATGATCCAGATACTCCAACAAAATTGTCAGAAACTGCATTTTACTTCATAGGAGGTTTACTAGAACATGCAAAAGCACTAGCAGCTGTATGTGCACCTACAGTTAATTCCTATAAGAGATTAGTTCCTGGATATGAGGCACCTGTTTACATCTCATATGGATTCAAAAACAGATCAGCATTAATCAGAGTACCAGCAGCAAGAGGAAAAGCAACACGTATAGAATTCAGACTTCCTGATCCATCATGTAACCCATACCTTGCGTTTGTTGCCATGCTTGAAGCTGGTATGGATGGTATTAAAAATAAAATAGATCCTGGCGATCCTGTTGATCTTAATATTTATAAGCTTAGTGAAGATGAACTTAAAAAATTGGGTATAGATGTCCTACCTTCCAGTCTTTGGGAAGCATATCATGCATTAGAAGAAGATGAAGTTGTCAGCTCAGCTTTAGGTGAATACATATATGAGAAATTCTATTCCTTCAAGAAGAAAGAATGGGATGACTACAGATCCCAAGTATTTAAATATGAAATAGATAGGTACCTAAACATTTAATTTTTTGTCTTTTTCTTTTTTTCTTTTTTTAATTTGTTAATACATCCTAAATAAATTTAGCCATACCTAACTCAGAGGTATCAAATGGATCTAAAAAATCTATTTAGAAAAAAATCTTCCGAACTAATTATCAAGGAAACCGAAGCAAAAGAACATAAATTAAAAAAGGCATTAAGCGTATATGACTTGATCGCATTAGGTATTGGTGCAATTATTGGAAGTGGTATATATGTAGTTACTGGCATTGCAGCTGTCAAAGCAGGTCCAGCAGTTATATTATCATTTATTTTAGCAGCAATAGCATGTGCATTTGCTGCAGTTTCTTATGCTGAACTGGCATCAATGTTTCCAATTACAGGTTCAACATACAATTATGCCTATGTTGCAATGGGAGAATTTTTTGCGTGGATTATAGGCTGGGATTTAATACTTGAATATGTTTTTTGCTTACCAGCTGTTGCAGTGGGATGGTCAGGATACTTCACAAATTTATTAGCCAGTGTTGGAATAAATATTCCTAATTATTTAGCCAATTCTTTTTTACAAGCACCTAATGGATTTATCAATGTTCCAGCGATTGGAATATTGTTATTTATCGCTATATTAAATTATATTGGTGTAAGAAGAGTTGCCAGTAGTAACAACTTGATGGTAGCACTTAAAATTTTAGTACTTTTATTCTTTGTTTTTATTGCTGTTTGGCATGTAAAACCAATTAATTGGCACCCATTTATGCCATTTGGTTGGCAGGGAGTACTAGCAGGTGCAGCAATTGCATTTTATGCTTTCATAGGTTTTGATGCAGTATCTACAGCCGCTGAAGAAACAAAAAATCCTGGCAGAGACATGCCAGCAGGAATTCTTGGATCTCTAGGAATCAGTACTTTATTATATATTGCAGTCTCAATTGTTCTCACAGGCATAGTGTCTTACACTAAACTAAATAATCCAGCCCCTATTGCCGAAGCCTTAAAAATAATAGGCATGAACTGGGCATGTGGATTAATTTCATTGGGAGCCTTAGTAGCAATCACAAGTGTATTAATTGTTATGTTCTATGGTGCAACGAGAATTATATTTGCAATTTCCAGAGATGGTCTACTACCTCCAATTTTTTCTAAAGTTCATAAAAAATACAGGACCCCAAGCATATCTATAGCTTTAATTGCAATTGTAACAATGTTGACAGCCGGGTTCTTACCAATAAACATAATTGTAGAATTTGTGAATATAGGGACGATGCTAGCATTTGTTCTCACATCCCTCAGTGTAATAGTGTTAAGATATACCCAACCTGACCTACCAAGGAAATTCAAAGCACCTGGTGTACCAGTGGTACCTATTTTGGCAATAATTTCAATGCTCTTGCTTATGATGTCTCTTTCATGGGAAACATGGGTCAGACTTGTTGTGTGGTTTATAATAGGATTATTTGTGTATTTTGGATATGGAAGACACCGTAGTATATTAGCAAAAAACAATGAACAAGAATAAAAAAATTGTTTTTTCTACTTTTTTTATTTTTTAATTTTTTACTTAATAAGAGAAAGATTATATATTAAAAAATTACTTTTTATTATTAACCAAGCTTTTGGAGGATGAAAAGTTGGGAAATGTCTTGAAAGTTGGTGTAGGACAGGATAAAAATCCTAAAAAAGCTGTGGACATGGCATTGAATAATGTAGAAAATCCAGATTTAACATTGGTTTTTGCATCTTCAAATTTAAACATGGAAAAAATATATGAAACTATTAAAGATGAAGTTGGAGATAGCTGTGTAGTTGGAGGCAGTACTGCAGGAGAATTTTCATCAGTAGTTGAAGAACCAAAAGAGAATACTGTGGCTGTAATGACAATAGAAAGTCCGTATTTAGGTGTGGGAGTAGGAATAGGTGAAAAAATAAGTGAAGATCCATTCAAATGTGGAAGAACAGCAGTTCGTGATGCATATTCATCATTTAAAGGTAAGGGAACTCTATCATCATTAATGTCAGTTGCATTCATGTCCAAACGTGCATCAGAAATATCAAAATTAAAACCCTTTGTAAATATTGTCATCCCTGATGGTTTGTGTGGAAAAGAAGAAGAATTTCTAAGAGGAGTTGTTTATGAAAGTGAAAGTACCACTCCAATAATTGGAGGATCTACTGGAGATAATTTAAAGTTTGAAAAAACATTTCAAATTTGTAATGGTTTATATTCCAATGCAGGAGTTGTCACTGTACTTGGAACTGTATTAAAAATTGGATGTGGTTATGGACATCCCTATACACCTACTAATAAAACTGCAGTAGTCACAAAGTCTGAAGGTAGAGTGCTTTATGAATTAAACCACAAACCTGCTGATGAGGTCATAAAGGAATTTCTAAATGTTGATGAGCTCACTTATGAAATGTTTTCAACAAAAACATTCGGTGTCAAATCTTCGGATGTTTTTGGAGAATATACAATAAAAGCTCCAGCGAAAATCAACGACGATGGGAGTATTATGTTTTACTCTGAAGTAAAAGAAGGTAGTTTATTAACATTGATGGAAACTAATAAAGAAAATGCTATAAATTCTTTCAAAAACACATTAAAAGCTGCAATTCATGATGCTGGTAATCCAGAAAACATTGGATGTATTATTATTTTCAATTGTGTTCTAAAATATTTACTCAACAAAAAATTGGGAATAAATGACCTTGAAATTATTAGAGAAATGTTAGGAGATGTTCCAGTTATTGGATTCAACACTTATGGAGAACAAGGTGCAACATTAGGTGGCTCAATTGGCCATTACAATCAAACCTCAACATTAATGGTAATTGGAGATGAAGTAATTACTCAATAACACAATGCTTTTTTCATTTTTTAACAAATTCTTCTTTTTTTGAATTCTAAAGTTAAATTATTAATAATAGAAAAATTAAGTTTTTAATGCAAAAGAGCAAAAAATAATTATCTTTACTATAATTTTTCCCATAATACTAGGAGGTCGCTAAATGAGAAATATCTGTGTTGAAAGTGTTAAACAATTGCCCATTGAAAATCAAGACATTGAAATTGTGGAAAGAAAAGGAATAGGTCATCCGGATAGTATAAGTGATGGTATTGCAGAATCTGTAAGCCGTGCATTATGTAAAGCATATTTAGAACGATTTGGTGCAATTATGCATCACAACACAGATGAAGTACAAGTCATTGCTGGAGAATCTTCTCCAAAGTTTGGTGGCGGCGAAGTAATAAAGCCCATACATATTTTATTAGCAGGGAGGGGAGTAGCTGAAGTTAAAGGAGAAAAAATTGGGCTAAATAGAATTTCAATTGCAGCAGCAAAAGAATATCTTAAAGAAAATATAAGAAATCTTGATGTTGAAACATCTGTAGTAATCGAATGTAAAATAGGTCATGGATCAGCAGAATTACAAGAAGTATTTGAAAGAAAAAAAGATAAAATACCTTTAGCAAATGATACTTCATTTGGTGTAGGTTTTGCACCATTATCAGAAACAGAAAAAATAGTATTAGAAAGTGAAAAATTGCTTAACTCAGATAAATTTAAAAAGAAATATCCGATGATTGGAGAAGATATTAAAGTTATGGGATTAAGAGAGAAAGATAAAATTACATTGACACTTGCATGTGCGATGGTAGATAAATATATAGATGATCTTGACACTTATAAAGAAGCTAAAGCTGTAATAAAAGAAACTTTACGTAAATTAGTTTCTAAACATACAGAAAGAGACGTAGACATCTATGTAAATACTGCTGATCGTTATGATGAAAAAGAACCTTCTATATATTTAACAGTAACTGGTACTTCAGCTGAAATGGGAGATGATGGATCTACTGGTCGTGGTAACAGAGCAAATGGATTAATAACGCCAAACAGACCAATGTCTCTAGAGGCATGTTCTGGTAAAAACCCTGTAAATCATGTTGGTAAAATTTACAATTTATTATCAAATGAAATTGCTGAAAAAATTGTAAATGAGGTTGATTCCGTATTAGAAGCACAAATATTACTACTAAGTCAAATTGGTAAACCAATAGATAATCCAAAGGTTGCAGATTGTCGTGTTATCTTAGAAGAAGGATGTAAACTATCAGAAGTGAAAAGTGATATTGAAGCTATTATTGATGATTCACTTGAAAACATACAAAAAATTACAGAGAAATTAATAGATGGCAAAATAACTACATTTTAATTTACTCTAAAAACTCTGTTAAGGATGAAACCCGAAAGTTTTTTATATTTGTCAATTAAAACTACTAACAAAAAGCATGGTAAATAGAACTTTATCTAAATTTTGAATTACCTACAATTAATTTTCTTTTCATTATTAATTTTTGGAAATTCTTACTAAGGAGGTCTACAATGGCAATAAAAGAAGCAGAAAAATTTTACAAACCTCATGAAATTGAAAAGAAGATTCAGGAATTCTGGGAAGAAAATGATATTTATGAAAAAGTAAAAGAAAATAGAAAAAATGGACCAATTTATTCTTTTTTAGATGGGCCTCCATATTGTAGTGGTCGTATTCATCTAGGAACAGCATGGAATAAAATTATAAAAGATACATATCTCAGATTTAAAAGCATGCAAGGGTTTAATGTAAATAGGAAGCCTGGATGGGACGCTCATGGTCTTCCAATCGAACATAAAGTTGAAAAAAAGTTAGGAGTAAAAACAAAGAAAGAAATTGAAGAAGAAATAGGAATAGCTAATTTTGTGAGTGAATGTAAAAAATTTGCCATAGAAAATAAAAATGCAATGACTAAACAATTTAAAAAATTAGGAGTTTGGATGGACTGGGACGATCCCTATATAACTTTTGATCCAAATTACATAGAATCCTGTTGGTGGACAATAAAAAAAGCTCATGAAAAGGATTTATTAAAAAAAGATTTACGTGTTATAACTTGGTGTCCTAGATGTGAAACTGCTATTGCTTCAGCAGAAATTGAATATAAAGAAACAGAAGATCCATCCATTTATGTTAAATTTCCAATAGAAGAAAACAAATATATATTAGTGTGGACAACTACTCCTTGGACTTTACCTGCCAATCTTGCTGTAGCTGTACATCCTGATTTTGATTATGCATATGTGAAAAATGGTAAAGATATATATATTCTAGCAAAAGACTTAGTTGACAAAATATTTGAAAATTATGAAGTTTTAAAAACTGTAAAAGGAAAAGAATTAGAAGGAATGAAATATAAGCATCCTCTTGAAGAAGAAGTACCATACCAAAAAAATCATGAACATAAAATTGTTGTTAGTGAACATGTAACTCTTTCTGAAGGTACTGGTTGTGTACATATAGCTCCAGGTCATGGTCCAGAAGATTTTGAAATTGGTAAAAAATATAATTTAGAAATATTTTGCCCAGTAGATGAATCTGGAAAATTTAAAAAAGAAGCTGGTAAATACAAAGGAAAATTTGTTAAAGAAGCTGATAAAGATATAATTTCTGATCTTAAATCAAAGGATCTATTATTTAAAGAGGAAACAATAAGACACAGATATGGATTTTGCTGGAGATGTAAAACTCCAATAATATATAGAGCAACAAAACAATGGTTCTTAACAGTTACAAAAATTAAAGATAAAATGTTGGAAGAAATTGATAAAGTTGTGTGGATCCCAGAATGGGCTGGCATGAGTAGATTTAAAGATTGGGTAAAAAATGCAGAAGATTGGACAATATCAAGACAAAGATATTGGGGAACTCCATTACCTATTTGGATATGTGAAAAATGTAACAAAATTACAGTAGTAGGTTCAATACAGGAATTAAAAGAAAAAGCTATTGAAAAGAATTTTTCAGGAGATTTTGTACATAGACCTCTTATAGATAAAATATTTCTTAAATGTGAATGTGGAGGAAAGATGAAAAGAATACCTGATGTACTTGATGTCTGGATTGATTCTGGAGTAGCTGGATGGGCATCAATAAATTACCCAAAAGAAAAGAAACTTTTTGAGAAACTATTTCCATATGATTTCATAACTGAAGGTCATGATCAGACCAGAGGATGGTTCTATTCCCAACTTGGCTGTGGAGTTATAGCCCATGAAAAAATTCCATACAAAAAAGTTTTAATGCATGGATTTACACTTGATGAACAAGGAAGGAAGATGAGTAAATCCTTAGGCAATGTTGTTGAACCTGAAGAAGTTATTAGAAAATATGGTGCTGATGTGTTAAGATTTTATTTATTATGGGCAAACAAGCCATGGGAAGATTTAAGATTTGTATGGGAAGAAGTTAAAACCGTAAATAAGATGTTTAACATACTTTGGAACGTATATGTTTTTGCAACAACTTATATGTCACTGGATAACTTCAACCCACACAAATGTAAGGAATTTGAACTTAAGAAAGAAGATAAATGGATATTATCTAAAGTAAATTCAGTTGCAAAAAAAGTAAGTGAATATATGGAAAATCTGCTACTTCACAAGGCCTCAAGAATAATTTATGATTTCATTGTTGAAGATTTAAGTAGATGGTATGTAAAATTAATTAGAAGTCGTACTTGGATAGAAAAAGACGATCCTATTAAATTAGGAGCATATTATGCATTATATAATGTCTTAAAGCAATTAATTACAATAATGGCACCAATAACACCCCATATAACTGAAGAAATTTATCAAAATATTGTTAGGGGTGTTGATCCAGCAGCTCCTGAAAGTGTACATATGCTAGATTGGGAATATTCAGAGGAACTCATATCACAGAAATTAGAAGAAAAGATGGAGATTGTAAGAGATATAGTAGAAGCTAGTATAAGAGCACGTGATAAAGCACAATATAAATTAAGATGGCCAATGAAAAAATTGTATGTCATTTCTAACAATGAAAAAGTTAAAGAAGCTATCTCAGACCTTAAAGACATTCTCCTCGATCAATGTAACACAAAATCAATTACCTATGATACAAAATTCCCTAAAGCTAAAACAAAAATAGAAGTTAACTATAAGACTCTTGGTCCTAAATTGCGCCAAGACATGCCACTATTACTCAACAAACTTAAAGAAATTGATGCAAACGAATTAAAAGAAAGGATAGAAGAAGATGGCTTTTATGAAATAGAAATAAATGGTAGAACTGTCAAACTAGAAAAAGAAGATTTAATATTCAAGGAAGAACTGCCAGAAAATATATTTAGTTCTAAATTTAAATATGGCAGGGTGTACATAGATGTTGAACTTACTCCAGAAATAGAGGCAGAAGCAATGGCTAGAGAACTTATAAGAAGAATACAGAGTATGAGAAAAGACCTTGATTTACATGTGGAAGCTAGAATTGATGTAGCGGTTGAATGTAGCGATAGATTTAGAAAATTAGTACAGAAACACCTTGATTATATAAAAGAAGAAGTTAGAGCAAAGCAATTTAACTTCGGAACTGGTTCTGGTTATAAAAAATCATGGGAAATTGATGGAGAAGAAGTAATAATTTACATACAAAAATAGGTTGCTGATAAATTTGCTAACAAATTCTGAATTAAAATACATAAAAAAAAGACTAGGACGAGATCCTAACCCACTGGAATATGGAATGCTAGATGTCATGTTTTCTGAACATTGTTCATACAAAAGTAGTAGGCCTGTTATCAAAATGTTTCCAACAGAAGGTGACAAAGTTATTGTTGGACCTGGAGATGATGCTGGTGTAATCGAAATTAATAAAAAATTTGCTTTGGCAGTAGGTATAGAAAGTCATAATCATCCTTCAGCAATCGAACCATACAGTGGTGCAGGAACTGGTATTGGTGGAATATTGCGTGATATAATTTCTATGGGAGCATGGCCAATTGCACTTCTGGATTCATTACATTTTGGACATTTGGAGGATCAAAGATCATGTTATCTATTTGAAAACGTTGTTAAAGGAATATCTGATTATGGAAATAGAGTAGGGGTTCCAACCGTAGCAGGTGAAGTAGAATTTGATGAAAACTTCAAATTAAATCCTCTTGTAAATGTAATGTGTATAGGTATAGTTCCAAAAAAGAAAATAAAAAGAGGAATTGCACCCAATGTAGGTGATGTATTCTTTTTAATGGGTGGACTAACAGGTAGGGATGGAATTCATGGAGTAACCTTTGCTTCTGAAGAATTAACCAGTGAATCAGAAATAGAAGATCGTCCAGCAGTTCAAATAGGTGATCCATTTACAAAAAAAATAGTCATGGAAGCTTCTTTTGAAATAATGGAAAAAATACCTGTTTCAGGTGTTAAAGATCTTGGCGGTGGCGGTCTAACATGTTGTATTTCAGAAATGGTTGCAAAATGTAACAATGGAGCAGAAGTATATGTTGATAAGGTTCCATTACGAGAAAAGAACATGACTCCATATGAAATAATGCTCTCAGAATCTCAAGAAAGAATGATGTTTGTGATGCCACCAAAGTATGTAGAAAAAGCTTTAAAAATATGTAAGAAGCATGAAATACCTGCTGCAGCTGTAGTTGGTAAAGTAACTGATACAGGTAGGTTAGTTGTAAAGAAAAACAATAAAATTATAGCAGATATCCCTGCAGATTTATTGGCTAATCCTCCAGTTGTATACAGAGAATCCAGAAAACCAAAAAAGATTAAAACTAAAATACCTGATGTAGAGCATCCTCACCCAGAAGAAGCTTTAAAAAAGGTTCTATCATCTCAAAATATAGCAGATAAAAGTTGGGTATATTATCAATATGATTATGATGTACAGATAAGAACTATTGTTAAACCAGGAGATGATGCTGCAGTATTAAGGATTGATGATAAAACAGCTATAGCAGCCACTGTTGATAGTAATTGTGCCCATACAAAATTAAGTCCATATCATGGTGGTGCAGGATCAGTTGCAGAAGCTATAAGAAATGTTGTCTCCATGGGTGCATGGCCAATTTGTATTGTAGATTGTCTTAATTTTGGCAATCCTGAAAAACCTGAAATATTTTGGCAATTTAAAGAATGTGTCAAGGGGATGGCAAAGGTTGCAAAAAAATTCAAAGTACCTGTAATAAGTGGTAATGTTAGTTTTTATAATGAAACTGAAGGTATAGCTGTTAATCCTTCACCAGTGGTAGGCGTTGTAGGTAAAGTACCCATAAATAATATTCGAACCCTTGAATTTAAAAATAAAGGTGATAAAATTATAATGGTTAGCAAAACATACAAAGAACTCGGTGGTTCAGAATATTATAAAGTTGTTCATGGTATTTCCAGCGGGATAGTCCCAAAGGTAAGGATCCAAGATGAAATAGCAGCTGCTAAATCTATTTATAATCTTGTTTCTAAAGACAATGAAAATAAAATCACTGCAATTCATGACTGTTCTAAGGGAGGACTTGCTATTGCATTGAGTGAAATGGCAATAAGAAGCGGTATTGGCGCTAAAATAGATTTAGATTTAGTGCCTAAATCAGAAAATATTGATAAAATCGAAACTTTATTTTCAGAATCACATGGAAGATACATAATGACCGTAGATAAATCGGTTGCAAATGATTTTATAAAAGAAATAAATGTCCCAGCAAAAATAATAGGAAAAGTTACATCTAAAAAACTTAAAATTAATGATATAATAAACATAAGTGTTAAGGAACTTCAGGAAAGTTATTATGGTGTCATAGAAAATTTTGTTGTATAATCTCTTGAGAATGATAAAAATGAATTTTAAGAGAGAAGTAATAAGGCAAACAATACATGCTTCGGGAGCATGCTTTATTTTACTTGAAAATTTTTTTCCAAATTATTTAATTGGATCAATAGCCTTACTTTTTAGCTTAATTGGGTATTTCATTTGGTATTTAGATAGAAGAGTATATTTAAGCTTTATATCTAAAATTTTGAGAACATGTAGAAGAAATAAAAAAGACAAGGGATTTATTTATTTTTTTATAGGGATTGGACTAACTTTCCTTTTATTTAATAATAAAGATATTATAAATGCTGCAATTATAGTTCTATGTTTTGGAGATGCCCTATCTACAATAGTTGGTAGATTTTATGGAAAACATCCTTTTCTATTTGGGGAAAAAACATGGGAGGGATTCTTAACATTTTTATTCACATCTTTTTTTTGACAATGATAATACTTGACCCAATAAGAGCATTTATTGCAGCATTGGTGGGCGCATTGGCAGAAAATCTTCCACTGGAAGATAATATAACGATACCTCTTTTTGTTGGCATTGCTTTGAGCTACTCCTCATAGAGTTTCCTACTTCATCAAGAAAAAATATAGTCCTAAGTAGGGCATTCTCCCAAACAGACAATCAAAGCTACTCCACTCTTCAACAATACATGAATTTCATTTAGATTTATCATGAAAATTAGGTTTTTTCTAGATATTATTGCATTTTGGACAAAAAAGAAATTAAAAAAATAAGAAAATCATTTCTCCGGCCTTCTCAATAGATATCCTGCTGCTATTAATGCAATCAATATTATAACTCCGATTATTCCTGCGAATGGAATTCCTGGCTTTCCAATTCCTTTAGATACTGGTGTAATCTCATATGCTTTTCCTGCTCCTTTACCTGCTGCAGCACCTGTAATTCCTGCTTTACCTGCTGCTCCAGCAGCTTGAGCTGCTCCTCTTGCACCAATTTCACCACCAACTCTACCTGAAGGACCTGAAATTCCTGGTGAAACTCCCCTTGTTGCTGCAGTTCCAATTCCTACTCTTCCTAATGCAGTTGGAGCTCCTAGTTGTGATGGTGCTCCTGGAATGGATGTTGGAATTCCAGGGATTGAAGGTTGTGGTGTTGTTGGAGCTCCTGGGATTGAAGGAGCAAATGCAGCATTTTTTGTTGCTATATATAGCTGAGATCTTACTGAATTTAATAGATCTGGATTTACATAGTTTAATGCCCATCTTATCATAGCTATATTTCCACAACTGCAATCACAGCATGCTGGTCCATATCTGGCTATTAGAGCTGCCCATCTATTCATGAGGAATCTCATTGTATTCGCATCTAATTTTAATCGATTTTGATGTGCTAAGGTTAACAATGTGCCTATCCAATGAATCTGATCAAATGGATTGTTGTTAAGCCAGTTTGAAATGCCTAAATTATATTTATCTCTTAAATACACATCTATGAATTCCTTATACACATCACTACTAATCTCTCCTGGAACTGTAGTCTGCCAAATTTTCAGAGATTCAATGAATGTTGAAATCCTATAAGCTCCTGCCTGGCCTTCACTCATCAATGCTTTAATAAATTCTGGATTGAAATATCTCGTTCTGAGATCCCTTGCAATATAATCACTTAAAGAAAGTATTTCTGGATTAAATTTATTAGAAGTTATAGCAATCCTAATTTTTGGAGTTTCACCTGTTAATACTCTTATTGTCATTGCCAATCCACCTAAATAACTTGCCATAGCATCATTTTCTGCAACGCCAACTACATATGTACTTCTTCCTTGATATATACCTGAAACTCCGCTCAATAAATCTTTAAATAAGTCTGTATTCTTCTCACCCCAGGTAGTCTCTGAATAGAAATTACTCATCCTATTTATGAAGATATTTGATAAATCTGTCTCGTTTTTCCAGGTCCATGGTTGATCTATAGCTTCTTTTATGCCAGTTCCATATCCTCCAGCAGGTGGGCCCACTATCCTTAATATTGCATAATTTCCTGCTTTTTCAGGTTCTACTCCTGATGCTATATATTTTTGAACAGATTCTAACCAATGTTTAGCTACATAATTTTGATCTATTGGATCATCGCCTTTTACTAAAAGTTTTAGATCAACTAATGGTTTCACTGCCGCATCTAATGCCTTTACTATTGTATCATTATATTGTCTTGCTATTGTATTATAAGATGCTGCAAGAGCTAATCTAAATGCACGATCAAGTAATACTGCAACCTGTCCATAAGCATCTCTGAATAAACCACTAATCATGACAATTGCATCGATTCTAGGCCTATTTAGAGTTGTTAGTGGTGTTAATTTAATACCAGAGACTCTTCCCCCTGCTGCCCAGGTTGGCTCCACACCTAACAATCTTAAAACAAATGAAACCATTGCTCCATCGTCTCTAGCTACATCAACTCCAAATATAACGACAGCCAGTTTTTCTGGCGGCTTTTCATATTCTTTTAATGCTAAATCAGCAATCTTTTTTCCTAATTCATATGCAGATTGTGTTGGTATCAATGTTGGATCTGTTGCATAGAAGTTCTTTCCAGTTGGTAAGACATTGGGATTAACAATAGGATCTCCACCAATCTGTGGAGCAACGTATCCACCATTTAAAACATTTAACAATGAATTTAATTCAGAATTAAAACTTTGTTTCAATTTGTCGATGAGATCTTTTCCTAATTCTAATTTCTTTGTGATATTTTGTGAAACTGTGATATTTTTTCCTAACAATATGTCTTTTATCCATGCCTTCACTTGGTTATAAAGTTCATCAAACATCTCAGGTGTTATATTTTCATATGAAATTCCTTTTTCCTGTGCCAATAACCTTATAATAGATGGATTGTCAACTCCACCATCTATACTTAACATTGAAGCTACAGTTTCAGCTATTTCGTCTGCAGTCCATTCTTTTCCAAATGTATGTAATCCATAGGGCATCAATGTTGTTTCAATTTTAATTAAGTAATCTGAGCATGCTTTGATTAATTCTTCATCGCTTAAATTAGTATTTATTTCAATTTTAGATCTCTCTATTAATTTCTTTATATCCTGTATATATGCCTTTTTGAGATTTTCATCTATAGCTTTTTTATAATTTTCTAATAATGTTTTAAGATTTAATAAGTCTCCGTATAATCCTGACAACTTCATTGGAGGTGTTAAGTAATCTATTATTACCCCATAACCTCTTCTTTTTATTAATAATCCATCAGCCACGTTGTCGACTCTGTATAGATGAATGTTAGGTGTATCTCCAATAACTATATCTGGGAAATCAAAATCTAGTAATGCTGTTTGCTTTCTAGGAAGATGTTGATAAGTTGTGTCTACACCAATGTGAATCATTGCATCTGCATTAAATTCTTTATTTATCCAAGCATAGAATGCGAGATATTGGTGATGTGGAGGAAGTATCAACGCATGTAACAAAGCATCTGGATTTCCTTCGTAACCTAATATTGGTTCTGGCCCAATGAATACATTTCCAATAATAATTCCAGGTATAACAATATATTTTGTTCCATTTTTAACTATAGTCATCAGATTGCCTGGAGGCTCTCCCCAACCTGCAAGTCCTGTAATATTTAACAGCATGAACTCTTTTTTCATCCTATAGAATTCTTCCCATGTGCTCGTGCCATTTATTATTGATCTCAATGTGCTTACAATTTTATCCAGTATTTCTAATCCTCTTTGTGATTTATTAGGACACATCTTTATACAATCTCTCATTTCTTTATACCATTTGTCAAGGACTTTTGTTGCAGTGCTGAGAATACCTGGATCCTTTTTACTATAATTCAGAGCAAATTTTATTATTTCTTCTATATATCCAAGAGGACCTTCCACAACATACTTTTGAGCTATTGGATTTAAACTGCTAAACCATCGTTTATATTTCTCTGCTTCCCACAATATCGAATTATTAGCAAGTTTCTCAAGTTCTCCTGGTGCCCATGGTGCCACATTTATGCCTTTAGTTCTTAAAATTTCAACAAATTCTTCAACATTTGGTATTTTGTCAATTGTATATCCTGCTTCCTTTAATTTGTTAAGTATGTTAATGATAGACTCTGGAAGATTTAAATAACTAGTTCCTATGTTCCATTTTCCTACACCATTCTCATATATAATTGCAATCTTTTTATCTTTATTTGGTTTAATTTTCAATTGTAACCATTTTTCAACTCTAGAAACAACTTTAGATACTCTTTCATCAATTACAGAATATGAACTCAATTCACAACCAGTTAAAGGATCTACACGTTTATCTAGTGCTGCAATAGCAATAGGCTCTATCAGTCCCTGTGATTCTGGGAACACTAATTGCCCTGCTATATCGTCTCTACTCCATGGTGTTAAGCCATCATCAGAAATTAACCAATCTTTAACACTTCTACTTTCAATTTGAATTATTTTTATAACAGGAATATTTAGACGTTGTAATAATGCCACAACATTTTTTGAGGCTGGTCCTCCAAGTAAGTAAGTATGTGGTGCTAAAATTATATCTACAACTGGTTTTACAGAATCTGGATTTGATTCATACTCCTTTACAGACTTTGCAGTTGTGAAAAATTCAACAATGCCTGCATATGTTTCATAACCATATCTAGCAACAACAGGTATTACATTGTAACCTTTAGTTGTCAATTTCTCAATTAATGAATCAATTCCTGCTGTACCTCCTAGTGCCACATAACTATCTAATTCTATAATTCCAACAGTTGGTTTTTGAGGATTTAATGGATAATCTTTGAAATATTCTGTTAAATTATTATAAAATTTTCCATTTCTGTAAATTACATGCCGTGAAAACACTTTAACCTCGTCATATTTTACATACACAGGTTTTTTGTTGTATTTCGCCCACATATCTATTGCACAAAGTATTAAATTCTTATCATTCTCTGTACTTGGATAACAATAATATGAATACAATTTTGCCCATTTTTGTATTTGTGGATATTTATTTACATATTGGCTTAACATCGTTAGAGGATTGTCAGAAATTTGAGTATAAGCACTGACATTGTATATATCCTGATCAGGAATTCCTTCAAATATTTTCTTACCATCAATCTGAGACAATTTTACAGAATCAACGCCTTCAGGACAACGTAAATGCACAAAAAGTTTGTCATTTGTTAAGACTCCTGGACTTTTCAATGTATTAACAAGTTTTGTATAGGTTTCCATAGTATGACCAATTGATTTTACAATGATAATATCTGAACTTTTTATCATTGCTGTTAAGTCATCTGAAGACATTTTACTTATCTGTTCACCAGTCCTAACAGTGATATTGAATTTGTCTTTATATTGAGGATACTCTTCATAAATTTTATATGTTGCTTCAACCGAATGTCTTGCATAGTGAGGTGGATTTAAAATTAATATGTTTATTTTTTCATGATCTGTAGTATTCTCTGCGGCTGCAGTCCCTAATAAGGAGAAAATCAGTAGAAATGTTATTAGAATAATTGTTCTTCTCATAGATTTCCCTCCATCAATAAAATGTTTAACATTAGTAATAATATTAAAATTTTTTGTTTTTTCATTAACAATTAAAATAATTAAAATTAACTTCAATAACGAAGAGAGAGGTAAATTTCAAGTGTAATAGCTAGAGATAATCAGAGAGGGGATAGTTATAAGTTATAACTTATAAGTTATAAGCGAGGAAAATAATGCTGAAACTATAGCCAAATACAAAATTATGGAAACTACAGCCAGCCTGACAGCCTTATCTATTGAATTTTCATTTAACTTCCCGTCATCTCCCAAAACATAATGGCCTGGCTTTTCTAATTTTGCTTGTAATGCACCAGCAGTGGCTGCCATTGGATAACCTGCATTTGGACTGTCAGGAACCTTAGAATCTCTTAACATTATTTTAAAGCTATTTCTCCAATCCATATTTAAAAGTAGTGAAGTAAAGACTATTAACATTCCAGTGATCCGTGCAGGTATAAAATTAAGTATATCATCTAATTTCGCTGGAAACCATCCAATTTCTCTATACTCTTTATTCTTATATCCAATCATTGCATCAAGTGTATTCACAACCCTATAAAATACTGCACCATATATCCCAAAAAACAATGCATAAAAAATCGGAGACACTACAGAATCCACAATATTTTCACTTAAACTCTCTATGGCCGCTGAAATAATTTGTGTCCTTGATAATTCACTTGTATCTCTACTTACAATTTCAGATACTTTTTTGCGTGCAGATTCTATATCATCCAACCTCTTTTTCACTTCTAATGGATATTTAATAAGTAATTTTATTGAAAACGTAGAAGATAAAATTATTGAATAAAGAATTATTTGTAAAAACATTGGAAGAAAAGCTATGAAATAAAGTGGAATTATATAAAGTATAGAAGTGAGGAAAGTGATTATAACACCTGAAATTTTCTTATTTGGTAATCTTACATATAAGAAATCTATAGTTTTACCAATCCAAACAACAGGATGAATTCTAGTTGGAAGTTCTCCAATTAAATCCAATATTATCGCAAAAAACAAAATAATTAAAAAATTCATTGTTGGTGCCTTTTCTTTTTTAAATAAAGCTCAAGGTATGACCTTCTCTCAAAATTATTCTTTATATTTAATTTTTTACAAATTTTAAAGGCATGGTCCACATATTCTTTAATTTTATTTTTATTTTTTACATTCTTCTCAACTTCAATAAATTTACCAACTTTATATACATCATCAAGACAAATCTCAAAATCTTTAAACTTGTAAATTTTTCTTTTTTTCTTTATTGTTGCTACTGCTTTGTAACCAAGGAATTTAAGTATTTCAACCATATTTTTTAAATTTTCTATACCAACTTCAACCTCTTCTCTAGTTTTACTAATTTTATCTATTTTTGGACCTTTATATGTTAAAATTATTTTAGTTTTTTCATTTTCGATCTTTCTAATTCTCAATGCTTCATCAGTCTTTGAAAAGTCTCTGTCTGGAGCATTGAAATAAATATCTTCTTGATATATTTCCTCAATTTTTTCTGCTCCTAATTTTTTTAACCTATCTTCAATTTCTTTTAAATTATTAACATGGGCTTTCACTTCGACTTCCATGAGCTACTCCTCAATTTCCATACTATTTAGTCTATTTAAAACATGCATGAGACGAATAATTTTCATTTTTTATTTTAATATATATAGTTTTTTCTAAGTATTATTGCGTTGGAGAGAGAAAATCAATTTCAATAAGAAGAGAGGGAGGTAAATTTCAAGTGTAATAGCTAGAGAGAATTAGGGAGAGATAGTTATAAGTTATAACTTATAAGTTATAAGTGAAATAGAGATAGACTTATTAAGTATGTTAAGACAAAACATTTTTATATTGTATTCTGCCTAAAAACAAAATAATCAGTTGGTTTTATAAATAGACTAAATAGTATGGAAATAGAAAAAAGGTGATAGTTTATGCCTAAAGCAACGTTAGCTACAGGAATTATAGCAATAGGTGCTGGTCTAGCAATAGGTTTTGCAGGTTTAGGAGCTGGAGTAGGACAAGGAATAGTTGGATCATCCTCAGTTGGAGCAATAGTTGAGGATCCTGGATCATTTGGTAAAAGCCTCCTATTTACAGCTCTACCAGAAACTCACACAATCTTTGGATTCATTATTGCTATAATGTTGATAATGTTTTCAGGAATGATGGGTGGATAAGCTACTTCTATTTTGAGCTACTCCCTACGGAGCTTCCTGATTCATAGAGAAAACTTGCCCAAAGACTATATCCCTACAGGAGATAGTCCTGAGTAGAGGTTTTCTCTCAGGCAGGCTATCTGGGGCTGTCTTTTCCCTGACATCCAAACTTTTTGGGTAAATTATCATATAAACAAAAATAAAGGTAGTGAAAACTATGATCTATTATATTATCTATTTTATTACCGGTCTTCTAGCAGGAGTTGTAGGTGGACTTTTGGGCACAGGTGGTTGTGTCATAATGATGCCAGTAATTCGTTTTGGTTTCCATTTTGATCCGGCTATTGCGGTAGGAACAACTTTAACTGCTGTGGTTTTTACTGCCGGTTCCGGTGCCTTTCAGCATATCAAAATGAAAAATGTTGATAAAGAAACTGCGCTTTTAACCGGTTATTCAGGAATTTTAGGAGTAATTATCGGCTCAATTATTTTTGGCTACATCAAAAATCATGGTAACCTGATTGATTTGATTGTTGGTATCGCTTTCATTTTTGTTTCTTTACGAATGCTTTATGAGGGATTATTCGCCAAAATTAAGCAAGTTGAACAAGTGCAAAAAATTCCAGGGACGCCTCTCTCTAAAACGATTATAGGTTCAGTTATTGGCACTTTAACTGGTATTATTGGTTTAGGAGGAGGCTATGCTCTTGTCCCATCGTATACTTTATTCTTGAGATCTCCGATAAAGTTGGCTATCGGTACTTCTATGGCTGCTTTTGTCTGGATAGCTTTGGTTGGTGCCATCTACAAATTATTCCAAGGAGTTGTTAATATTCCAGCAGCGATTGCTTTGGGCATTGGTACAGCGATTGGAGCGATTTATGGAGCAAAATTAGTAGCGAAATTTAAATCCAATGTCTTAAAAATCTTGTTTGGTCTTTTATTTCTCTATGTCTCTTTGAAATATATATTAATTTACTTTGGCATCGCTATTTAACCACTACAGAGATAAATAAAGTGAATAGGATGTGATTCTAGGGATAAAACTTTGTAGGAACTGGGATATTAAGAGGTAACTAATCCACAAATGAGTAAAAAATTGAAAGTGAGGGCATGATGGTGAAATCAGATTCAAAGACCTCTTCTGTCCTTCATTTATTTTTACCATTATTCAAGCCGGACTTACAACCTCTAGCGGTCCTGCAATGGTTTCATATATTAAAGATCTGTGTGTAAAACAGAACAAATGGCTTGATAAAAAACATTAAAGAGGATTAAAATTGAACAAGAGTAAAAGAAGAGTTATGTATATTTTTTAAAACAAGTGCTAGTTTTATATTTCATTTATATTAACTACTTTTTCTTATTTCTCAATCCCTATAGAGTGGAAATCTGTTTAATTCTGAAAAAATATTAAAATAAAAAAATTTATTAAGTTGGGCAGACAAAACATGAAAAACATGAAAAAAGTAAAAACCGGAATTCCTGGAATGGATGATATATTACATGGAGGAATACCTGAAAGAAATATAGTTTTGTTGTCTGGTGGTCCAGGCACTGGAAAAACAATATTTTGTCAGCAATTTCTATATAAAGGTGTTAAAGAGTATAATGAGCCAGGGATTTTAGTAGCATTAGAAGAGCATCCTGTACAAATCAAGGAAAATATGAAACAATTTGGATGGGATGTTAGAGAACTTGAAGAAGAAGAAAAATTTGTCATAGTTGATGCATTTACATCTGGAATAGGACGTGCTGCAAAAAGAGAAAAATATATAGTAAAGGATCCAAACGATGAAAGAGAATTAATCGATGTTTTAAGAACTGCTATAAATGATATTGGAGCTAAAAGAGTAGGAATTGATTCCGTAACTACCCTCTACATAAATAAACCAATGATGGCCAGAAAAACAGTGTTTCTATTAAAGAGGGTCATTTCCGGTTTAGGATGCACTGCTATTTTTACATCTCAAATTTCTGTTGGAGAGAGAGGATTTGGAGGCCCTGGAGTTGAGCATGCTGTTGATGGAATTATAAGGTTAGATTTAGATGAAATAAAAGGAGAATTAAAAAGAAGTTTGATCGTTTGGAAAATGAGAGGAACCAATCATTCTTTAAAAAGACGTCCATTTGATATAACTGATAAAGGAATTTATGTACACTCAGATAAAGTATTAAAAATTAGATGAAAGGTGTTAGTTATGATTCCATTAGTGCCTACATCAAAAACTGAAATAAATAAGTTAGAACATGTTTTAGTGTTAGGAACATTGTTTAGACCCGAAATTTTGAAATTAATAAAGGATCCTAGAGAAAGAATTACCTGGGTTGAATCTTTAGCTGTTGCTTCAGGGAGCATAGCAAGAGAAAAAGCAGGGTACACTGTAAGGGAAATAGCGGAAGAATTAGGAAGAACAGAACAAACAATTAGAAAACATGTGAAGGGTGAAACAAAGGCTGGAAAATTAGTCAGAGAAACCTATAATATGATAAAAGAAGGAAAACTAGACATGTCAGAGTTGGAAGATTTTTTAGAAACTACTGTTAGAAAAGAAGAATTAGAATCAAAATTATCAAAAGTTAAAGAATTAGATAAAAAATTAGAGGAACTTAAAAAAGAAAATGAAAAACTCAACACAAAACTAGAAAAAGTCAGGGAAAAATTGGAAGAAATATTGGAGGACATAAAATAATATTATACGTACATTCTGTCACTTTCTTTACCTTTTTCAATATCTTCACCACATTCTTTATGTATTTTCCACAAAACATGGAGTTTTGCCTTAAACACCCTCTTTATGGTAGACATCAACTTGTCTTTACTTAAACCATCTTTATATATTACGTCTCTAACAACATAACCCTGCAATACATCGTCATTTTCCTGAATTTCAAAATCAACAAGAAATTTATTCAATGAAAATTTTATATCCCACATAAATTCCCTACGTTCTTTCCTGTTTAAATCTCTAAGTTTTTGCACATGTTCTGGACTAACTTTCGTAGCACATCCAACAATAATCACATCTGATTTTCCAAGAGGTTGTATGACATCCATGTAATGTCCTGGAGGACATTCAATTAAAAAATGAAAATTTGCCGATTTATCACTCATTTCTTCCTTATACATATCTTCCTCTAATAACCATTCTCTAATTTTTTCCTTGATTTCCATATTTTTTACACACCCTATGTTTTATATACTTTCAAAACAAAATCACATACCTGATTTTCAAAATATGGTGGATCTAGTAGAATTGATTTTTTTATTTTCACAATATAAACATTGTCATCTGGTATTGAATTTAAATTTAACCAGATTACTTGCTTTTCACTTTTTACCATTGATTTTATTCTATCGTTTAAATTATAAAATTTTTCTGAATTGAAATCATTATTAGGATTTTCCACAGTATTTAAATTCCACAAAATATTACTTGCATTTGATATTAAAAAATAATTGTATTGATTAAGTTCAGAAGTAGTGACAGAAAAATGTTTTGAAATTTTTGATGGAATAGGGCCTACTTCAGAATCTGTTTTGTTTGCATCAATCTTTACCACAACACAATCTGCAAAAAAATCACACACTACGGTTCTATTTACAACCACAACTTCTTGAGAAGAAATAGGTGGATCATCCTTAATTACAATTTTTCCTCCATTTTTTGGATAAAGTATTAAGCTTGTGGTCGTATTTGGCAATATTTTTCCAATTAATTCATCATAATTTTCTTTTAATTTTAAAATTTTCTTAAAAGATAAGACATTCCCACTATTTTCTTTTTTTAATCCAGGTATTACATCGCTTGAATTCCAAGTCCCATAGGTATTTACGAGAATGTCTACTGCTCCTCTTACTTGTCTCTCTAAATTAAATCTATAATATTGATCACTTGTGTTTTTTATTAAATTATCAACTGTATTTACAGAAATTCCAAAAATAATTACGATAACTATAAGAGAAAGAAGTAAATCTGTGGATAATATCATTTTTAACCCCTATTTTTAGCTATAATATAAATTATAACTATTACGATACCTATTGCAACAATATAATCAAGTTTATGAAATATTTCAACCACCGATTTCCAATGTGGACCTAATGAATAACCTACATATGCTAACATATAACACCATGGTATAGAACCTATGAAAGTATAAATACTAAATTTTTTTAGATCCATTTTGGCTGTACCTGCAGGTAATGAAATAAATGTTCTTACAATTGGCATTACTCTACTTATAAATACAGCTTCATGTCCATATCTTTTAAACCATTTATCAGCCATTTCAAGTTTTTTCTTTGTAATAAAAATATATTTACCATATTTTTCCAAAAATGGTCTTCCACCTTTTATCCCAACAAAATATGCAATCCACGACCCAACTAAATTTCCTAAAGCTCCAGCCATAACTACGAGATATAAATTCAAATTTCCTTTCCAGGCAACATAACCGCTAAATGGCATTATAATTTCACTAGGTAGTGGAATACATGCGCTTTCAAGTACCATAGTGAAAAAAATGCCAATATATCCTGTTGATTCTATCAGCGAGATTATAAAGTTAGCGATTGTTTCAACAATGCCTGCCATTTCTTCACCCCAATTTTTTGAGCTACTCCTCATAGAAAAAACTTGCCCAGAAACTATCAGTTTTCTCTCAGACATGCGATGGGGATTGTCTCGTCCCCTTTTTAGGATCTGCATGCCGATATATAATCTCTTAACTTATTTTTTAATCCTTTTAATGCTCCCAGGTTTGGGCTACCCCCTACGGAGCTTCCTACTTCATAGAGAAAACTTGCCCAGAGACTATATCCCTACAGGAGATAGTTCTGAGTAGAGGTTTTCTCTCAGGCAGGCTATCAGGGCTACCCCATCCCCTTAACAATATTCTACATGCTGATATATAATCTCTTAGTTTATTCTTATAGGTTAATCCTTTTGATGTTCCCTTTGGATTTACCTTCTTAACAATCTTACCGGCCCTTTCAGCCTTGTAAGATAGAAGTATATATAGTTTTTTCTAAGTATTATTGCATTGGGGAGAGAAAGAAAGAGTAAGAGAGAGTTGTGTATATTTTTTAGAACAAGTGTTAGTTTTATACTTCATCTATATAAATACTTTTTCTGTTTTCTCTCAATCCCTGATAGAGTGGAAATTTGTTTTTCACAACAATAAGAAGAGAGGGAGGTAAATTTCAAGTGTAATAGCTAGAGAGAATTAGGGAGAGGTAGTTATAAGTTATAACTTATAAGTTATAAGTGAAATAGAGATAGACTTATAAGTATGTTAAGACAAAACATTTTTATACTGTATTCTGCCTAAAAACAAAATAATCAGTTCGGTTTTAAAATAGACTAGGTAGTATGGAAATTGGTGTGGATAACCAAAGTCTACTTCATATGGATTGCTTTTAAAATAGACTAAATAGTATGGAAATAGCCCCTAATTATCTTTGGAGGATCAGTTGTAAAATCAATAACCGTAGATGGTTCCCCACGCAATGGTCCTACATCAATTGCTAAATCCACATTTTTCAGTTGTTTAATTATTTCTTTAACAGTTGGCGGTGTTTCCCTACCAGATATATTAGCACTAGTAGCTGTAATTGGAAATTCTTTTGCTAATTCTATTGAAATTTTACTTTTTGGAATTCTTATTCCGACTTTCTTCTTTCCAGCAGTTAATACATCCGGAATTATATCTTTTTTTTCTAAAATTATAGTATATGGACCTGGTAATAATTTAGAAATCTTTTCTTTTTGTTTATCGTTTAAATAAGCAACTTTACGAATCCAACGCATGTTTGGAACACAGATAGAAATAGGTTTGTCAAAAGATCTTTTTTTTATTGAATAAACTTTTTTTATAGCATCTTCATCAAATGCATTAGCTCCAAGGCCATATAATGTATCTGTAGGATATATAATTACTTTACCTTCGGCTAACATTCTCCTGACTTCATTTAAAACTTTTGTTTTTGGATTATAAGGATCTAATTTAATTATTTTCATAACTATAAATTTATTTACTCTATTTTAAATATTATAATTTTATAAAAAATTATTTCAAAACTTAAAATATTAAAAAAAGGGGTGAAAATTTGGAAAGAGGTTATATAATAAGTAATATGACTTTTCTACTAATAATACCTTTAATTTTATTACTTTCAGCTGTTTTTTCGTTTATAAATATGGAGAATTCAATAATTCTCAACAAAAAATCCTCTAAAAATGTTATTTATGCAGCAGATGATATTGAAAACAATGTACCAATAATTGCAAGGAAAGTTATTGAAGATATGGCATATAATGTCATTGATAACAATGTCAGCTATACAAATAGTTCAGATAGCGCAAAAAAAATAATAGAATTAAAAATAAACGAAATATCTAAAAAATATGAGAATAAAGGTATTAAATCAAATTGTATTATAAATTATTTGAAAACAAATGGTAATGATCCTTTTTTGATTGATATAAACTTTTCATTAGATGTTGAAGAGGGAAATGTGAAACATCAAGAGACCATTACAAAAGAATTTTCAATTGAAGGCTTACCAGACCCGTTACCTTTTATAAAACTAAGAAAATATGGAAATCTGCATCATGATAAATCTAAAATATATTATGGAGATTCTTTAGCAGCGTATTTATCTGAAAAAGGATTAAAAAATGTTTCTTATTATAAAAATGCAATTTCTCCATTTTTAATCAAAAAATGTCCTTATGAAGAATATACAACACATAACAACACAAATATTTTGCTAAATTGCCTAAAAAATGGCTATTACCATGAAAGCCATGATGGAGCATGTTATTTTTATAGATTAAATGGAAAAGGTGTTTCTGATGGACGTGAATTTGGAATTGAAACTTTTATTGTACCTTCTACCCTAATAGAAAATGTTAGTGCACCAGTATCAGTAGATCATGTATTATTTTCTGATACAAATACATATTATGGATTTTCGTTCTGTTTTAATTCAACAAGCTCCTTTTCAGGACTTTTTTTAGACAATGGACACAGGAAAAAATATGGTATACTTCTATTTCTATTGCTTGAGCCTCTTTTCGATTTCCATACCATTTAGTCTATCTTAAAACCAGCTTCATTTGCACATGGTTGTAAATATTTCGTATTTCCATACTATTTAGTCTATTTTAAAACAAGCCCTTTAATCATCAACTCATCTATCTTAGACCTTGATTTCCATACTATTTAGTCTATTTTAAAACACAGTTTCGCTGGCTCTGGAGTGAACACAGAGTACAGATATTTCCATACTATTTAGTCTATTTTAAAACTCATCTGTGTATAGTATGGTATCATGAGATCTTTATATTTCCATACTATTTAGTCTATTTTAAAACGAAGATGCATAAATTAAATAATTTATAGCTAAACTGCATTTCCATACTATTTAGTCTATTTTAAAACGATGATAAAAAAACAGAAGATGTAGAGAAGCTGAAGAGTAATTTCCATACTATTTAGTCTATTTTAAAACTTCACCTCCGTGGAATGTAACTACTGTTACACTGTATTAATTTCCATACTATTTAGTCTATTTTAAAACGTTTTTCCTCCTTCGCTTTCTTTCCATGCAGATCTAGCATTTCCATACTATTTAGTCTATTTTAAAACGCTGACCTACATGGCTGCTTATGTTGCAGAGGAGCTGTATTTCCATACTATTTAGTCTATTTTAAAACAAGCTCGCAGGATTTGCGTTTTACTTTAATGAAACAGATTTCCATACTATTTAGTCTATTTTAAAACCTGGAAGAAGCTTTGAGAGAGATATAAGCTTCTTGCATTTCCATACTATTTAGTCTATTTTAAAACAAAAGGGGAAGGGGAGACAGCTTAATGCTTAAAAGACTTATTTCCATACTATTTAGTCTATTTTAAAACCGTTTCTCAGCAGTAGATAAGTCTCTTGCTAAAGCTTATTTCCATACTATTTAGTCTATTTTAAAACTTGAAAAGAGAGAAGAAGCTTTAAAATGCTGAGAAGATTTCCATACTATTTAGTCTATTTTAAAACAAAAGCAAATACAGTATTGAAGTGAAAGACAAAAAAAATTTCCATACTATTTAGTCTATTTTAAAACCGAACTGATTATTTTGTTTTTAGGCAGAATACAATATAAAAATGTTTTGTCTTAACATGCTTATAAGTCTACCCTTAATAATGAGTTTCATTTATAAAGACTGACTTAAAGTATAAAATCAATAGTGTTTTTTTCAATTCCAAGAACATATAAAGAAACATACTTTTTACTAGGAAATTTATAAATCATCACAGAGTCACGAGTTTCATCTATTAAGTCCTTGAGACTTGTTTTTATCTCATTGAACTGTGCTTTACTCACTTCACCCTCAAATACAGAGTTTTGTCTCCAATGGAGATAACTTTTTAAAAATTTATGAACTCTGTTAACTCTTTTGACGTCAACATCGTATACTATCAGTAAATACATCTAATCACCTTATTTCTATACTATTTGGTCAATCTAAAACGCTAAAGAAGATATCTGTTCAATGTTTTGAATTTAAATTAATTACCACCATGCCTTGAAACTTTCATATTTTTGATCACCTAAGACATGTTTTATTAATTTATATGCCTCTAACCTCATCAGATATTTATATGATACTCTCCTTTTGAGTTTGGGGTGTTTTATAGTTGTATCGAGCTTAGCCTGATATTCTCTAAGGAAAATTTGTTTGCCTCTATCGTTGAGCATTACACCAAGGTCTCTATCAAAATCCTTCTCAGAAATCATGCTATTATTTACTATTTTAAATATTACTCGACTAACTATTAGAGGTTTGAAAATATCCGCTATATCTAGAGCAAGTGAAAATCTCCTCTCAGCAGGTTCATGCAAAAAGCTAATAGATGGATGAAGATAAGTATGATATATTTCAGATAGTGCAGATACATATAATAATGAATTACCAAAGGATAGTAATGCATTTAATTCAGTTGTCGGTGGTCTTATTTCTCGTTTATCCATTTTAAATCTTTTAAGGATGCTGTTAAAGCTTTGATAATAATAATTCCACATCCGCCCTTCGTTGCTCATTACTTGCGCAACATCTCCTTCTACAACCTCTTTCTCTATCATATCAATATAGCTGTCAACAGCCTTCCCTCTTTTTTTGTAGTACTTCAATGATTTGAGTAAATTATGTTTAATGCCAAGAACCATCTCCCTAGCAATTTCAGATCTCTTCTTGGGATCTAAATAATACTCTGACTGTTTTACTACGACAAGTCCTGAGTTAAGCTGCACACGTGGGTACAAAGATCCCTCATAATAACCATACTTATTGAAAAAATTAACAAGTACTCCCTTCTTCATCAATATAGATAATGCTCCTGATTTAATTGAAACTTTACCATAACAGTTTATCTCATTTATACGATTTATTGGGAGAGGTTTCTTAATATCCTTATTGATGAAGTATAATGTACTTCCCTGGTGGGATAATATCCCATTGGAAGTTATATATAATGGATCTTTCACCGAAATCACCTAGTTAAATCATGCAGAATTCATAATAACTACATTTGCGACAATAAGGTTTATAAATAGGTTCAGGAGGAGATTCCATTCTAACGACCGTTTTTATGCCCTTCAAAATTTTTTCTATTTTCGA
Source organism: Methanothermus sociabilis (assembly GCF_055392295.1). Taxonomy (NCBI): domain Archaea; kingdom Methanobacteriati; phylum Methanobacteriota; class Methanobacteria; order Methanobacteriales; family Methanothermaceae; genus Methanothermus; species Methanothermus sociabilis. The sequence goes on from NZ_AP042467.1 coordinate 794,735, forward strand.
TTCCACTTCAGACGTTAGGTAGAGTTCTTCCCTTTTCTTTTCAGCGGGATACACCACCATTCCTCTCGCGTTTTTACCCGTAAATTTCTTTATGTACCATAAGTAATAGTAAAGCTGATACCTGACGGGTTCTTCAAGACTACTTGACTTTTTTATTTCAAAAATCGTCAGATTTTTCTTATTTATGAAATCTATTGAAATTTCACCGAAATTTATGCATTTCTTTTCTCTTGAGAAACTTTTTTCATGGAGAAGTCTTCCTATAAGTATGTCGTCGTTATCATAGTTCATGTTTATCTGGTTTGCGAAGAACCATAATTTCCGCTTACAAACCATATAGTATTGGACCATGACCCCAGTTACTTTCATGGAACCACTTTGAACCTATATAATGTTCCAACCTTCCTCTTCAACAATCTCAAAACCACATGCGTAACTATAATTAACCCCATGGATAAGATAGAAATTTTTCATATCATCTACCTTGCCTTCGCGTAGCATCTTAAGAAATAGCCATTTGTATATTCCCACAGTATTTTCAAACTTATCAAGGTCTTTTTCATTGAAATATACAGCTGGAACTACATTAACTTTTTCAAACTTCTCATCAGTATCTCTAATTGATAGTAAACGTGAAATTTCTTCCATGTTGTCAGTCTTAAAGCGGATAGTGTAAGGTCCTCTTTTGATGATTTCATCATATTTACCATACCCTCTTTTAAGTTTTCTATTAAAAGAAAACTTAATTTCTTCTATTTCAAGAAGGGATTTGTAAAGATTGAAGACCATTTCACTCATTTCACCGAGGGATGGCTTCCCATCTTTTATTATATCCTTTGAACACTCTATTAACTCTTTTTTGTAAGGATAAACCCATTTACCGTTCTTAGTTTCAGCTTCTATACAAGTTTCTATGTAAACTTCTCCTACTTTATGGGAATCTTTAGATCTATTTATTCTACCTAATCTCTGCGTTATTGCGTCTATTGGTGCTATTTCAGTAAATAGTACATCAAAGTTTATATCTAAGGAAATTTCCACGACCTGTGTCGCTACCACGACTAATCCTCTATCCTTCCATTTTTCTTTAACCTCAATTTCATTTTCTTTTTGTTTTCTATGTTCCTTTGTGAATTGTGAATGATAAAGAATCAGATTAGAATTCTTATCAAACGACTCGCTTGTTCTAAAATATCCAGACTTTTCCAAGGCCCTATAAACTTCTCTTGCCTTATTGACGGTGTTAACAACGACGAGTACCTTCTTGTTATTATTAAATTCACTTATTATGTTGTCTATTTTATCAAGAATTGAAGAATTTTCGACTTTCAATGAAAATGGTCTGTACTCAAAAAGACTTTCTTCAGTTATCAAAGTATAATTTAGATCCTTTAAAAGAATATTCTTAAGATTTTCAGGGAATGTTGCGCTCATTATTGCAAATTTACAACCTCGATTATTAAGTTCTTCCAATATTCTTTTTAAGACACCCAACATTTGCCAATCATATGAATGAACTTCATCGACAATTAAAAGACAGTTTTCTATATTCAATTGAGAAAGAGGCCACTTATGAACGTTGAAAAAACTCAAAAGAAATGAATCTAAGGTACAAACTGTTATAGGTTTTGAAAAGGTTTTGTTAATTATCTTTTCCTTCCATATTTCTTCCTGATCGTCAGCATATTCTTCTGCAAGTATAATAGAAGACGATCCATGTAATATACCGACTTTATCCTTTCCAAAATAATCCTTAAGACGTTTATACATCGAATTGCTGGTTACCTGTGTGGGCATGGTATATATTATCTTAGTGTGTTTATTTTTGACGTTGTTTAAAGCCCATAAAAGAGCTGCTTCTGTTTTACCTTCGCCTGTTGGTATCTTTATAAAGATGTTGTCTGAACTTTCAGAAGCTTCCTTTTGGAATCTTTTTAAACCATGAAATTCATGGCCTCTTGAAATTACTCGGGATTTTATTTTATTTATAAGTTCATTCTTAGAAATGAATTCCATGTCAAGTTCATAAAATCCAGAGGAAAACCAATCTGCTCTAATTAAGTTCCCTGTGATAAAAGCATAAATTTCTTTTATTTTTTTCTTTTTTGAAAGACTAGATTGATTGAGAATACTGTTTAGATTATCAATAATACCTTTCTCCTGAAATCCCCATGAAAAAGTGCATCTTAATAAATCGTAAGGACTCTTTGACGGCAAATTAAACTTAAATTTATAAGGACATGACTTATTAAAAAATTCTTTATAATAATTTTTATATTGTTTAGCGAATTTCAATGTCTCTTTAAAAAATGTAGGAGGTTTTAAATCCCTAAACTTTTCACTTCCGTAAATATCATCATGAAGAAGTGTATGGTGTGTGAGTATTGAAAGTGTAATATAATCAACATCGTCAATTTTTGGCATTTCAAGATTATAAGTAAAGTAAACAGAATATAATGGGTGATATGACTTCTGTTTCTTTAAAATTTTATCATTATAAAACTCAAGAGTCCCTTTTCCTATATCATGGAAAAACACTGCGAAAAATAAAACATCTAAAAGTAATTGTTTTTCAATGTTGTGCCTTTTTGCAAATGAATCAAAAGTTTGACTATTATCATTTATAAATTTTTTCAGTGACTCCAGAGCTTCTTTTGTATGCCCTTCAAGAGTGAATGACTTTTCATTATTGGTCTTTGCTATAAGATTTACTTCAAAAAAAGAGGGATCTATATTATATAATTCTTTAAATTTGGTTTTATAATTACTGACAAATTCCTTTAAGTCCATCATTTGCATCATGGGAACCAACCTGAAATTTGATGGACTGCTCAGTATAAATTCATAGTATCATAGGAACTCTATGTTATAATGGTAGTCTTCGTCAAAGTAAAGATCCTTATTTCTGTTTAATTTACATTGAAGACCCACAAACTCTACTATTTGGACAAATTTGGTGGGTTTCCTAGGAATTACATTCCTATTAAAATTGAGATTGACTGAAATTATCCTAGGAGGGAATAAATTTGAATTGTCTGTTTTCAGAGGACAATATCTAAAATCCATGCCCTCTTCTAAGGTAAATACACTATGTACGATCGTGTCATTCTTTGGTTCCACGGTAATTTTTTTTGGTTCTCTTATGATCACCATCTCATCATCCATGCCAAGAGATGGAACTCTTGAAGGATACATCAAAAATTCCATCATCTTTTCCAAAAGATGGGGATCTTCTGCTGATACATAGATTAAATACTTACCTCTGTAAATTTTTTCGCGTTGGAGTATGTCTCTACCAGCTCCAGCAGACTTCCATTTTTTAAAAGTCCATGCATCATTGAAGATAGAGTTTATATAGACAGGGATTATTCCAACCCGGACTTTATCAAGAAGTGCGTAATAGTCTCTCTCATTTTTACCCATGATATTTGTGAGCATGCCCACAACTTGCGTCTTTGTTGGAGCCAGGTATGTCAATTGGTAAATGGATGTCTGGGGCATCCTAAAAGAATTAATAAGGCCCTCAACAATGAATCTTACTGCCTCCATTTTAACACCAGTCATACCCAACCTTTTATATTGTCAAGGGCTTTGTTAACAGAAGTTACATTTTCTTTAAATTCAGATTTTATCTCCTCTTCATTACTGAATATACCAGATCTTATACCAATATAGTACTCAGCTATTATATCTTCAAATTCATCGATGACTTCCTTGATAGGACTGATGTCAATACCACCATCTTCATTTACGTTGAGAGCATTGAGGAAAATAGGCGTGCCTGCTTTTTGCCTTGTAACAACTACAAACTTTGGTGTTAAATCATCAAGAAGCCTTGCTTTTTTTGCTCCTCCATCAATACTTTTAAGTGCATCTACCAGATACGCCACCCTTCTCTTTTTTTCATCAGGGTCAATAACAGTATCAATCTCATAACTAAGTTCATCGACAGTGGATCCTATTGCATCCATATCTATTACAATTGTCCCCTTCATGAAGTTGAAGGTGTTTATTTCAACTTTAACAAAGTCTCCACCTTCCTGACCTTCTTTTTTTCTCGTTAAGAGATCATTGTATCCATTCCATGGGAATATACTTATAAGAGGAGAGACCTTTACAGGTGACCACCTTCTAAGAGCCATTGATTTAGAACGTTTAACAGCTTCCATGAAGCCAAATAAATCCAGATCAGGGTGATTCTTCAGTATTTCATTATACCTACTCTTATCTTTGCTTTTAGATTCTATTATATACTCTCCATTCTTATCTACTTTTGTAAGTTTCATTCCAAGCTGATTCATTGTCTCTTTGAGGTAGTATCTTAGTGCTTGCCCAGAAACATAGGGGTAATAGTTCCCCTTATTATCCTGAACTTTTTTTAAGATCACCATGTTTCCAGGATTTTCACTACTGTTGAGGTTATCTATGTTAACCTTAGTTATGTACCCTATATTTACAAATGTCCTATTCATTTTAATCCCCTCCTTTTTTCTTTGCGTATTTAGTGGATAGGTATTTTTGTATAGCATAAATAGCAAGATAATTCCTTATTAAATTTATACTGTTTTCTTTTGTATCCATTAATATCTCTTGAATCAAATCACTGTATCTTTTGTCAGTCCCTTCTACTCGAGAGTTCCAGACTGCTCCCGCATCTTCTTTTAATATTTCGTATTCAAGGTTTTTGAAGAACTCACTAAGTCTTTCAAAATTTCCTATTTCTCTAATAGAATATAAAACATCTTTTTTATCGTATTGAGCTGCGAAATATCCAATCCTGTCTCCGACAAGCCGACACACATTATGCAATTCCTTAATATCAGACATTCCAATTACCTCCAAATATTTTGTAAGAAATTTATAAAGAAGGAATGAGTTAATACTAGAAGGATTATTTTGTGAAAGATTATAAAAAGACAAGTCACTCAAAACAGAGTCTATAGGGAGTCCGAAGAGGATCCTTCTTGAAATTTCTTCTCTGGGTAAATTCTTCATTTCATATTTGTTTATACCTTTGTAATATGAATAATTCATTAGTAAATTTAAGAAAGGAGTACCAGATTCGTTTCTTAAATTTTTAATGCTGTCAAAAAATTGTGATATGTACGAAAGCTTATTGTAAATCTCTAAATCATCCACGCCCTGGTTGGTAACAACAAAATAATATATGGAGAGATAAGCAAGTTTATCCCTGTCAATTATTTTTTCCTTAATTTTATGAATTAGAAGGAGCAATCTTGAATAAGGACCGCTTGTAACAAAATCTCCGCGTTTTAGAAAGTTTGTCTTTTTTGAAGATTCCTCAAGATAATCCTCAGGAATCATCAGTCTCTCCTTTATATTATATAAAAAGCGGAGGGAAGGAGCCGATATCAGGAATACATTGTTATTAACAAAATAATTATTTAATAGACCATACTTGTAGATAAGATCACACATAAAACAAACTATAATATCTTTTTTTGACCTTAAATCTCTAAAAGATGGCCTTTTGACACCCCCTCCTACACCAAAGTCAAATATCAAATTGGTAGATTTTATTGAAAAAGACCTTTTTTTGCCGTTATCGTCTATATACTTTGAATACTTATTTCCACAGAAAAAACATTTGTCTCCTGCCTGAATTTTTTTAATTTTTGATGAAATAGATTCTCCAAGTCTTTTTGGTTCCAAGTATATCATTACCATATTTCTTTTACCTCTTTCACCATACTGGAGCTTGCCACTTACCTTCCCTTCAAAATTACTTTTAGCCTTGGTCTCTTCATTTTTGAGGGCTTCGAGCTTTTCCTTTGATACTTCCATTCTAGGTAAAAGATTGTTTGTACGCTCAGATCTCCGTAAATATGGTTTGACATCAAGTTTTGGTGCTATAATGACCTTATCATTTTTTGGATCATAATAAGGTTTGTAATTTTTGGTTTCCTCAAATGCCCTGGAGTAATAAATATTTCTTAAAATAAAATAGACATCTTCCAATTCCTTAAATGATCCATGGAAGATAATTTTATTATCTAAGAGTTTAAATTTGGAATCCCCATATTTCACGGTGTATTTATCAATATTTTTGAATCTTTCGTCTTTTTTAATATTTAAAAAGATGTTCACGAGCCCATTATCGTAAAGAAAATCCCTTTTCTCAAAACTTATTTTGATCATTTTATACTCCCCACTGTATTTAGCATTCCAAATCCCAGTGAATTCTTCTCACCAATGCCACAATCTAATATAAACCTATAAAATCTTTTGTTGTCCATATTAAACTTTTCAAGATTCTTCCAGAGCGTCCCTATGACAATGAACATTTTACCTGCCCTTTTAAGTCTAACAGCAACCTCTCGAGCGTATTTAACCCTGTCAAAAATGTTTCCATCGAAATAATAATCATCATCATGAAATGCATTATACTTTTTCAAGGCATTTTCTTTCAATCTTTCCATAAAAAATGAAAGGTCACATGATTTTTTCATCGAAAAATAGATATTTTCCCTATTATTTTTATACAATACTACTGGCGTGCTCGTTATAAATTGTCTTCCAAATCGGGTTTTAAAAAGACTCACAGATTCCAACTCAATTGGGATCTTTCCTAAATAATATGATTCATTTCTTTTAATTTCCTTTTTAATCGTTTTCAAAAGCCTAGGCGCTGGTGAAGAAATTATTAAATTTTTAGTTTCTCCTCTCTTAAAATTACTTATTGGGAAAATATTTGAAAAACAAAAATATTTGAAGCCTCTTCTGTCATGGTAACTTTCAAATTTAGAACTTCTCTTTAAAAATGAGTAAATAAATCCCTGAATAGTATAATTATTGACTGAGGTGTATCCAAAATCTTTCTTTGGTTTAAACTTGATAAGTAGTCTCATCATTCAACCTCTATTTATAATAAAAAAATAATACTTAACTTCTTGTATATAAAAGTTATCATTTTTTAATTACCTTGTATTAATGTTAAGATATTTATTTAAGTTCGTAGATTAAACTCTGATTTTGTGTTGTGGGTCAGTTAAATGTTTATATCATTCTGTTTCCTGAATACCGTAGATAGGTTTGTGCGAAGTCATAATATGATACTGCATGTGTTTCCTTATTTAGAATCTCCTTCTAACAACTAACACAGTAATTAAAATTAGAAGCATGCCAATTAATATTCCATCTATAGACGTTATTTTAGTTTCTCCTGAAGTATTATATTTCGTTTCTTTTAAATATGGATTAGCTTCATTTGGAACGTCTGTTTCTTTTAAACTATTAAGCACTGCAGAATATGCAACTGATGCAGCCTTATCAAAATGCTTCTCCACTATACTAGGATCTCTAGTTTTTAACCACTTATACCAATCATTCTTTTCATTTTTCGCTGATGACATCAAAGTATAGAGATCTCCTGGAATATACTTGATCTGTGGTGTATAACCAATAACTTGAGACTCATACATCTCATGATCTTTTTTTGACTCTTTAGCTATATTATGTGGAGCACAGAAAGAATCAGATATATAGTGAGTTGCAACTCCAAAGCAATAACTTGCATACTTGTAATTTCCTTTCTTCCAAGCATCTTTGCCTTTATTAAGCCATTTCTTAGCTTCATAATAAGCTGGAGGGAAATGGTGTTTTTTGAAGTCCTTAAATTTTAAGTCAGGGGCTGTTGAACCCTCCTTCATAGCTTCGAGGTCAATTTTGCTTTGATATTCAGAAGGTAGGTTGTTGTAGATCAATTCAACTATATAGCGATGAGATTCTTCTTTCCATCCATAGCTAAAGCTAAATGTAAATGGCAAAGACAGAACTAAAGCTAATAGGAAATATTTCTTGATGTTCAAGAAGCTCACATCTCCATACTATTTAGTCTATGAATGCCTTGTCTTAACATACTTAAATATGTCTATCTCTATTTCACTTATAACTTATAACTATCCCTTCCCTCAATTCTCTCTAGCTATTACACTTGAAATTTACCCCTCTCTCTCAAAAAGATATTTTTTAGAAAAATAAAAATTTATTTATTAGATTCTTTTGGAGGCATGGTCATGCAAGAAATAAATTCTCTGAAAAATACAGAAAGATCTTTAAATTATTTAGATGAAATAAAAGATAAAGATTTTCTATTTACTTGTGTTATTGCTACAACTGAAACATCATGCATTCCTGGAATAACTGGAGCAGGTGCAACACCTGAATTAACAAAATATACGCCAGCTCTTGACACAGAATTGGTAGTTTGTGGCAAACCATTAAGCATGTCAGAAATTCCCCAAACTGTTGTTGAAGGTTCTTCAACACCCACACCTGCGGTTATAACAAGAGCAGTAGTTGAACTTTTGGATATCCCTTTTTTAGTAGTAGATGCTGGAGCAGAAATAAAACCAAAAATACCTTATATCGAATTAAATGATAAACCTGGAAAAGATATAAGAACAGGTAAAGCCGTTGATAAACCTCGCTCAATTTATGAAAAAGGTAAAATATTGGGAAAGTTTTTATCAAAAATAACAGAATATTTAATAATTGGGGAAAGCACACCTGCCGGTACAACAACTGCTCTTGGAGTATTAACTGCTTTAGGATATAATGCTAGCTTTAAAGTTAGTGCAAGTTTACCAGAAAATCCTCATGGATTAAAGAGAAAAGTAGTGATGGAAGGATTAAAAAATGCAAATATAGAACCTAGTAATATTGATGATCCATTTGACGCTGTTAAAGCTGTTGGAGATCCAATGATACCTGCTGTTGCTGGAATATGTGCTGGATTTAAAAATTATATAACACTTGCTGGTGGAACACAAATGCCAGCAGTTTGTGCATTATTAAAAGAAGTAGGAAACTTTAATTTTTCTAAATTAGCTATAGCAACCACAGTTTTCGTTGTGAAGGATGAAAGTTCTGATATTTTAAATATAGTTGAGCAAATTGGTGATATACCTGTATATTATGTTGATCCTCATTTTGAAAAATCAAATCATGAAGGTTTAAAAAGATATATGGAAGGGCATGTGAAGGAAGGCGTAGGTGCTGGAGGGGCAATGTTTGCTGCAGTGTTAAAAGGTATTACTACCGATGAATTAAGAAAAGAAATTGAGAAAGTCTGTACAGTTGTTTTTTAGTTTACCTTTCAACCCTAAAATAGTCTGATTATTTTTTCATTTTTTATTTCTAGTATATATAAGTTTTCTTAATTTATAGAGTATTTTTTGAGAGAGAAAGAAGGAGTAAGAGAGAGTTTGTATATATTTTTTAGAACAAGTGTTAGTTTTGTACTTCATCTATATAAATACTTTTCCTATTTTTTCATGCCTGATAGAGTGGAAACCTGTTTTTTGTGATTTGTGTCTGTAAAAAAATATAAAAATAATATAAAAAAGAATCACCTAACCTCTATGGACCCATATTCATTCACTCTGTATTTCACACTGTATTTGAATTCCTTTCTTGGAGCTATGTAGTTGCTTATTTTCCTTATTTCCGGATCGAATCCTTCAATTTCATATTTCACCTGTAGATTTAATTGAATTCTTTTCTTTGATGGATTTTTAACAATCATTGTCCCAGATACTATATGTCCTGCTGGATATTTACCAAGATATATTCTCTTTGTTTCTTTTGGCTTTAGAGTTATTGTTACTTCCTTATAGCCAACTTTCTTTCCATTAACTGAATTTGTGTAGATTGAGATGTAACATTTTATGGTTATTGTTGATTTTCCAGTGTTTGTTAAGGTTATATTATAATCTAGCACATTCTCAAGAGGAATGTTGGAATCATTTGGAAGGTTGTCAATGAAGATATTAGAGTTATCTACAATAATACTGGGTTGTGGTTCTTTATATTCTATACCTGGACTAACATAAATGGCTCCTCCATCTTCTCCAGCTTTGTTGCATTTAAATAGAGAATTTGTAACTGTTAAGTTGTCTGAAGTACTTATTGCACCACCATAGGAAGTAGCATTATTGTTATTAAACGTACAATTGTCTATTATTAGATCACCATCATTAGAAATAGCACCGCCGTCTCCATCTACCATGTTTTTATTAAATATAGAATTTGTTATTTTTAAATTACCAGCATTGTCGATGGCACCACCCCAGCAACCAGCACTATTATTCTCAAATCCACAGTTATCAATTGTTAAATTACCAGCATTGTCGATGGCACCACCTGTGTATCTAACCGCATTCCATGCAAATAAACATTCAGTTAAATTCATACTACCATTATTGTAGATTGCTCCTCCATGATATGCTAAATTATTCTTAAATATACTTCCTTCAATAGAGGCCACTCCTTCATTAATGATTGCTCCTCCAGAAGCAGGGCCAGCTTTATGATTTATATGTGTACAGTTTTCCATGTATAACGAACCTTCATAAGAATTGTATATTGCACTTCCTTCATTACTAAATGTACTTCTTGTTATGTTTAGAATACAATGATTAGCAATTGCAGATCCAAGCCATCCACTATCAGACAACTCAACTACATTGCCCATAAACTCACTATTTGATATTTCCAGGTTGCCATTATTGTAGATTGCTCCTCCTTCTTCACTAGCATAATTATTCTTAAATTTACAGTTCTCAACCACTAAATATCCATTATTATTTATTGCACCACCTTCTGTTCCATTTCCATTGATCAATGTTAAATTTATCAACCTTACATCTGTATAGGCATCAATGTAGAATATAGGGCCTTCCCTCTGAGCATCAATTACAACTCCATCCTTATCTTTACCTGCAATAGTTAAATTCTTATCTATCACAATTCCTGAATCATAATATGTCCCATTATGCAGAAATATTGTTTCTCCAGGATTAACTTTTTCTATTACATCTTTAAGAGTGCCATTCCCAGGATAAACTTCTTTAACTCCATATGCTTGAGAAATTGCCAACAGAACTAGCAATGTTGAGAAGATCAATACAGCTTTAGACTTCATTTTAACACTTCCTCTTTAATTTTTTTAAATTTTTAAATATAAATTTAAATTGTGTAAATATAAAAATATATAATATTTTACGATTTTAACCCTAAAATAGTCTGATTTAAACCAAACTACATTTCCGATTGCGATTCATGAGCCCAATTTCAACCCTAAAATAGTCTGATTTGAATTAGCAGTTTTATAACTGCCTTTTTAAGCCTCTCATCATCTGCTTATTTCAACCCTAAAATAGTCTGATTTGAATTTTTATCATAAATCCGCAATGTTACAAAGCCAGCATAATTTCAACCCTAAAATAGTCTGATTTGAATTATCTACAGTTGTGACCCCTGAAGGATCATTGTGGAGAATATTTCAACCCTAAAATAGTCTGATTTGAATTGTGAAATCTACAGCAGGGAATTCCTGCTTAAGCCTATTTCAACCCTAAAATAGTCTGATTTGAATCAAAATGAACGATATTCATGAAATTGTTAATGTGATGTTATTTCAACCCTAAAATAGTCTGATTTGAATTTTTCTGCTTTTTCGCCCTGATATATCGCCTAACCACATTTCAACCCTAAAATAGTCTGATTTGAATAGCCAGTTTAAACAAAACTCTTTTAAGTGCTTTAAAATTTCAACCCTAAAATAGTCTGATTTGAATCAGCTTTTTGCACGACCTCAAACGCTCTTGACACAATTTCAACCCTAAAATAGTCTGATTTGAATTTTTGAGACCTCCAAAAAATAAATTATAAAATAAATCATTTCAACCCTAAAATAGTCTGATTTGAATTTCTCTCTAATATATTTTTTTATTCTTTACTTATGACAATTTCAACCCTAAAATAGTCTGATTTGAATATCAATAGCTTTTATGACAATTTCAAGAGATGCGTCATTTCAACCCTAAAATAGTCTGATTTGAATCAAGGCAGGTTGCGGATTTGTGAATTCTACGCTTTCCATATTTCAACCCTAAAATAGTCTGATTTGAATGCTTCACGTTCTATCACTGTCACAGAATATGCGACCATTTCAACCCTAAAATAGTCTGATTTGAATCATTCGTCGTCTCTCCATACTGCTAATTCATAAAGATATTTCAACCCTAAAATAGTCTGATTTGAATTGGGCGCATGGATGTTCAAGAATTTGAAGCAATTGTTGATTTCAACCCTAAAATAGTCTGATTTGAATTCTAAGAACACGTTGCGTCGAGAAGACGCGTCTTCGCCATTTCAACCCTAAAATAGTCTGATTTGAATCTGCTGAGATTGTTATTGCCCAAACTCTCTTTAATAATTTCAACCCTAAAATAGTCTGATTTGAATCTTCAAAAAAGCTGCTTTACGCGATGGACCTCAGACAAATTTCAACCCTAAAATAGTCTGATTTGAATTTCAATACATTAGGCACAGGTGAAGTGACTCTCACCGAATTTCAACCCTAAAATAGTCTGATTTGAATCTGCTGAGATTGTTATTGCCCAAACTCTCTTTAATAATTTCAACCCTAAAATAGTCTGATTTGAATCTTCAAAAAAGCTGCTTTACGCGATGGACCTCAGACAAATTTCAACCCTAAAATAGTCTGATTTGAATTTCAATACATTAGGCACAGGTGAAGTGACTCTCACCGAATTTCAACCCTAAAATAGTCTGATTTGAATACTCTTATGCCATCGCGATTCACTTTAAGCGTATGCGATTTCAACCCTAAAATAGTCTGATTTGAATCCTTGTTGGCGTAAATCTCAAAGATGAGCTCGTACGAGATTTCAACCCTAAAATAGTCTGATTTGAATTTTTGTAAAGCATTTGCTAAGAGGTCTTCAATTTCGTAATTTCAACCCTAAAATAGTCTGATTTGAATATACAATGCTACGTCTTGTTTTGTTTTGTCTTTCCCCTATTTCAACCCTAAAATAGTCTGATTTGAATATTAAAACGCTTTATAGTCATTCCGGACATGAAATTCATTTCAACCCTAAAATAGTCTGATTTGAATTCTCTCGCTGCTTGGACATAAAATCTGCTGTAATTAATTTCAACCCTAAAATAGTCTGATTTGAATAAAGAAGGCGTTAGCGTTGCTACTGCGAAATCCCTAGCTGAAATTTCAACCCTAAAATAGTCTGATTTGAATTCATAAAAAGAAGCATTATGTCGTCCTACCATTCAAAAAATTTCAACCCTAAAATAGTCTGATTTGAATAGGCATTAAGGCGAGAATCATTCAGTATGCTACGCGACATTTCAACCCTAAAATAGTCTGATTTGAATTGAATCTCACCATCTCACTCACCTCCAATTTTTCCTATTTCAACCCTAAAATAGTCTGATTTGAATTCATGCTCAGTGTGTTGATGTTGTAGCGAGAGATGCTGCTTTCAACCCTAAAATAGTCTGATTTGAATATTACGTATTTTGGACCATGTTGTCGCGGTTGCGTCACTTTCAACCCTAAAATAGTCTGATTTGAATAATGGTGATAGCTGCATTCCCTGCATGTTCTGCGTACTTTCAACCCTAAAATAGTCTGATTTGAATCATGCGCACAATGCATTACTGTATAAAATCTGTGTGCTTTCAACCCTAAAATAGTCTGATTTGAATTCACCAGCTCCCCTTAAGCCTTGTACAAAATTCTTGCTTTCAACCCTAAAATAGTCTGATTTGAATGCTGCACCATTCGTAGGCATATTACTTATTATCGCTTTCAACCCTAAAATAGTCTGATTTGAATTAAAAATAATTCAGGGGTTGTTAATCGAGATTTCTTTCAACCCTAAAATAGTCTGATTTGAATAAGTACCTGAAGCTTTGGCTATGAAGGATATAGAGCCCTTTCAACCCTAAAATAGTCTGATTTGAATAATGGACTTAAAAGACAAATTAGAAGCTGCTTTACACTTTCAACCCTAAAATAGTCTGATTTGAATGATGAATATTATCAGAAATATCCTGAAAAGCTAAGAAACTTTCAACCCTAAAATAGTCTGATTTGAATATGAAATTGATGAAATGCGAAAAGAATATGGCAGAATTACTTTCAACCCTAAAATAGTCTGATTTGAATTATGTCTAATAGCATCTTCTATTGTGCGTAAATACCTTTCAACCCTAAAATAGTCTGATTTGAATCATTACGAAGCATGTCAAGATAGTCTGTAGTACTTAACTTTCAACCCTAAAATAGTCTGATTTGAATAGGCAACTTTTTCCCGTTTTTCGCCTAGATTAACTTTCTAATCACCCCTATTTAATACTTTCCATCGGCAACTAACAAAAATATATTTTATTTATAAAGATTAACGACTCAAAATAACGAGGTAAAAATTGAGTTAAGTAGATGATTTAACAAAAAAGCAATTGAAATAAAAAAATAAGTGGGAGGTTAAGTAAAATTTTAAAAAAATAATTACTAAATTTTGAGAAAAAATAAAATAATAAAAAATTACAAAAAGTTTCTCTCCATTGAAATGATTAATAAACGACAAAATAAAAATTAGTTAAAGAAAAAATAATGATTAACTAGGATTTAAAAATGATAGATACAAATAATTATCATATTATTTCAGACATTTGTGATTTTTCAATGCCTAATATTTCTCTCTTCATTGATTTTTTTGTCCTGAAAGAATATATTATTACAGAATCTTCTGATTTATTACAAATAACATTAAGATCCTTTTTTATTCTTTCCAATTGACTTTTTGTAACTTCACCTTCAAAAACAGAATTTTGTACCCAAAAAAGGTATTTCCTTAAATATGCTCTGACTTTATTAACACGTTTTATGTTTACGTCATAAACTATTATTACATACATTGTATTATACCATTCATTTTAGTTGTTACCACCACATTATGAATGGTTTATATTTCTCTTTTCCCAACAAATGTTTTATTAACTTATAACATTCTAGACGTATCAAACGTCTATATGAGACTTTCCTCCCAATTTTCCTATGTTTAATAGTCTTTTTAAGTCTCTTGTCATATTCTGTTATAAATTTTCTTTTTCCATCCAAATTAAGTAAAGAATAATTTAAATCTTTTTCAAAATCTGTTTCCTTTATTATTTTCTTTTTTATTAAATACAATAATAAACGATCAACAACAATTGGCTTAAATAATTCACTTATATCTAATGCAAGTGAATAACGTCTTTCAAATGGTTCATGTAGGTATGATATAGTAGGGTTTAACTGTGTATTGTATATTTCACTTATAATAGTTGAGTATAATAAGGAATTACCAAAACTAAGTAATGCGTTTGCCATGTTCCGTGGCGGTCTACGAGTTCTTTCTCCTATTCTGAAATTTTCTGGCAGTATTTTATCTAATAATTTATAATATTCTGCCCTAGCCCTTCCTTCAACATTCATGATCTCAGTTATTTTACTACATAATTTAAGTTTTTGTATAAGGTCATCCATATTATTGTCTAGATCATAGTAAGATAAAACTCTCTTTATGTTAAGTATAGCACCTTCAACAAAATTTAAAGCGAGTTTTAACCTTTTCTTATAATCTATAAAATGTTCTGCCTGTTTTATTATCAGATCACCAGATAATAATGTTTCCCGTGGATAGAAACTTCCAATATAAAATCCATATTTATTAAAAAAATGTATAGGTATACCTTCCTTTGACAGTAAATTTATGACCTGAGAAGAAATAGAAAGGGCACTGTACGCATATATGGAATATATAGCATGAATGGGAAGAGGGCGCTTCCCATTTTTATTTATAAAATATATTGTGTCTTCTTTTCTTCTTAAAATACCGTCTGTAAGTATATAATAATTTTTTCTACCCATGCGATCATGCCCAACAAAATTCTAAATAAGCACAATTTTTACATATTTTCTTTTTTTGGGGCTGCGGCATGTCATGTTTTTTAATTATAAAATTTATATTTTTAAGGACCTCTCTTAATTTCTTTTCACTTTTTGAAGTTAAACATACTTCTTTTTGTTTTCGAAGTTTTGGATAATTTATAAAGCCCCTGGCAGTTATTCCTTTTTCATTTTTTAAATAATAAAGGTAATATAACAATTGAAATATATGGGCTTTCTCCATTTTGTTACTTTTTTTTATTTCATGTACTTCAAGGGTTTTCCCTTTTCTTACAAAATCTACACTTATAAGGTTATCAAATATTTGACCCTTTTTTTCTTGTCTGTATGTATCCTCATGTAATAATTTTCCAAGTTCAACAACATCTGATTCTTGTTCCATCCGTACCTGATGTGAAAAAAGCCAAAGTTTGGTTTTACACACAAAATAATAATTAATTTGAGTTCCACGTATTAGAAGCTTTTTCTCGGCCTCTGAGATCATCTCAAATCACGTCTATTTATAATATAAGAGTGGAGTTTGTGCCTTTGAATACGCTATCTAGGCCAAGTTCTTTTATTGAATTAAGATCATCCTCGTTTATATTGCCCCATACATAAAATCCTTTAAATTCACCTGTAGTTTTATTTAAAAAGTCACTTTTTTCCTCATAATAAACAGGCATGTTTATTGAATACTCATATAGTAATTTTTTAAGTGTCCAAATGTCCACCTTTTCACCTGTATTTCTTTCTATCCTTTCTATAATTTCTTTCCAAGTTTTGATACCTTCTTTTATACATTCTCCAAAAATTTTTTGAATTTCATTATCTGAATATCTAATCATGACATCTGGTATTACTATTTTTATTCCTGCGATCCTACGGAACAATAGTTGGGCCTGACTTTTTTTCTCTACACTGAAATATTTAAGATTCTCAAGTATTTCCTCTATTTTATTTTCATAATGTTCTTTTAATGTTAAATCTCCAATTTTCTTTTTGAATACTTCTGATATGAGATTTCTTTCAAAAGTATAATCAAATATTTTGCCCTCATGTTCTTTGAGCACTTCTATTGTTTTTTCTACGACTTTATGATCATATATACGTTTAGTTCCGCTGTCAAGTTTTAAATTGCCATTTTCTACTTCTCCAGTGAATATTATTATATTAGGTTCATCTCCCTGATAATCCATGTCTCTATTTCTGTAAATTCTTCCCCAACGTTGGATTTGGCTGTCAATCGTAGATATTTCTGTTATCATCATATCAAAGTCAAAGTCTATTGAAGCCTCTATTATTTGTGTTGATACCACTATTACTTGTTCTCCATTTCTTATTTTATTTTTTATTTCTTTCAGTCTTTTATCTTTTTCAACCTCAAAAATCCTTGAATGAAGGAGATATACATTAGAATAATTTTTATTCAATTTTTTATATAATTCAATGGCTTTTTTAACGTTGTTAACTACTATAAGGGTGTTTTTATTGTGATTTTCTAATATTTCCTTTATTTTGTCTTCACCTTCTTCTGAAATTTTCCATTCTTTATCTTCACTGACAAAAAGAGGATTATCTATCAATTTTATTTTATGTCTTTTTAGGTTTAGATTTTTTACCTGAGCTCCATAATTTTTAACATCTACAAAGTCAAAGTCTTTAAAGAATTTTTCAAAATATGGTGGAAAAGTAGCAGTCATTATTAGTACTTTACCACCTAATTCTCTGATAATATTAACTGTTTTGATGATGATAGCAGCCATTTCTTCATTATATGTTTGAATTTCATCTATAATGAATGATGAGAATGGATAAGCGGATATTACTTTATCCGATCCATAATAATTAAGTGATGTTAAAAAGACTTGATCTGGCGTTGTTAATAATACTGGCGATGCGAGGAGTCTTGCAGAAGTCAACATTTTATCAACATCAACAATTTCCTTTTTTTTGTTCATGTATTCTATAAAGGCTGTAGAATGAAGAATATCAACGTCAACGTCAAAATATCCATTTTCTTCGTTTTTAAATCGAATGAAAAGATCGTTCAATGCGACTCGCAATGGCAATGTGTATATTAATTTTCTGTTATTTTTTGCAGCCCAAAGTATGGCAAATTCTGTTTTACCAGAACCTGTCGGGGCCACAAGAATCAAAGAATTTTTTGTATCTATTTTATCTAAGACTTCTTTTTGCCACAATTTTTTTCGTGGGATATTTTTTTCAATTTTATCCTCAATATTGAAAAATGTCTTTTGGGTATATGATTCTATAGGTACGTCAGCACTTGCTGAATAATCTGATCTTCTTAAAAGTCCTAATAGAACTAAAAAATTGTAATCTTCCTTTTTTGGATTATAAAATTGTGCAAAATCTGAAATATCATCTTCATGTTTCTTAATTTTTTCTAATAAAATTTTAGCCTTATTGAAATCCATATTTTTTCTCATATAATCAAATGCAGATGAAACTATGCTATCTGGAAGTTCTTTTTCAATATATTTTAAGAGTTTGAGTAGAGAATTTTCTAATAAAGAACGTTTTTCTGTTATGAACTCAAGGTATGACTTTATCTGATCCTCATAATTATAGATTATTTCCATTAAGTCCCGCTCAATGGTAAAATATTCGTTGTAATGATGTAATAATATAGCAGTTCTAATTTTTTTGTCTAATTCGTCGTTACCTATTAAGAATGTGCTCCATATACTTGAGAGTATTTCATGACGTGTAGATCTTTGAAGGTTGGTTATAGGTTTGAAAAATTTTTTTAATTTAATCCATTCTTCTGTTTTCTTTTCTTCGGGTTTTAAAACTTTTTTCTGAAAATTATAGTCTATTTTCCCAAGATCATGAATTATTGAAGCCAATATGAGTTTTTCAAATAAAGTTTTATTTAAATGACACGTAAAATTCTCACTATTTTCTTTAAAAAATTTATACATATCAACAATTCTTTTTACAGTTTCTTTTAGATGGTCTTTTAAAAGATAATTTTCTTGATTACTTGATTTAGCTCTTAAAACTTCTATTAGTTCCATTATAGCCACCCAAATTCTTTAGGTATCTTGAAAACTAGATTATCGTTAATAGAATAGGTTTCAACGGTTATTTTATTTTTTATATATACTATTTGATCGATACCAGCGTAAAATACAGTTTTGAATTTAGGTATTCTATCAGTAGAATTCAATAATTCACCTTTGTTTGAGATTGTATGGCCGTTATTCTTGAATAAAACCTTTACAGGAATAGAATAAACAGGGAATTTCCTATTTTTCAATGGAAATGTTCTGCCATTACTTTTCAATTTGATATATGTGGAGTGTGTGAGCCATATGTTCCTTTTAACTATCTTTTCTTTGAAATCGAAATTTCTATATATTTTTTTTATGAATATGATGTCTTCGCTTCTTCCAAGATAGAGAATCTTAGAAGGCTTTGAAAGAGATTTTTCTATCTCTAGAAGTGTATTTTTATCACCTCTGAGAAAAATATAATAATGTCCATTGAAAAGCTCCTCTTGAAATGTTGGACTTCTTTGTGATTCCCTGTTTTCAGTATAAAGAAAGTATCCTACGTTTTTCTTTTTGTCCCATCTGTTCCAAATCTTTAAGCGTCCATTATATTTCTTTAATGAAAGATCTCCTTTTATTAAACTTTGATAATTCCAAAATTTAGTTTCAAATGAGCCATGTACACTTACTTTTAAATTATATAACTTCTCATCGTAGTATCTCCCAAGAGCATTCTGTAGCATGCCGATGATTGTTGATTTAGGTGGTAATGGGTAAGTTTGGGCGTAATCAAACGTAAAAGGATTCCTGTATTGTGCAAATGGTTGGAATATCTCTAATATCATCGTATCATGCATAAAAGAGCCTCAAAAATTAAATTTTCACTTCTATACTCTCATCCTTGAAAACTTTTAAATCTTGGTATTCGCCTTCTTTGTCGAATATATGTTCTATAAATGATAAAACTTCCTCTTCATTTAATGGAGTTACCTCTGCATTAATTCCTTCGATTTTGAATAAGGGTTTCTTTGTTTTGCTAGTTTTATGTTTTACTTTTAATATACGCCCATTTTCAGTTTTTGTTTCTTTTATTTCGTCATATTCTTCTTCTGTATATTCATCG
Organism: Methanothermus sociabilis; assembly: GCF_055392295.1. Lineage (NCBI taxonomy): Archaea > Methanobacteriati > Methanobacteriota > Methanobacteria > Methanobacteriales > Methanothermaceae > Methanothermus > Methanothermus sociabilis. The sequence goes on from NZ_AP042467.1 coordinate 814,659, forward strand.
ACAAGTATTATTTTGTCTTTGTAAGTTTTATATGGGCAATCGTTATATATGCCAGCTACCAGAAGTTTAGGTGATAGATCTTCCTCTCTTCCTTTAATACTACGTTTTAAATTCATTATAGCTTTTATAAGATTTATTATTCTCTTTTTTATTTCTTCCTCATCTTTTAACCTATATTTAATTAAGTAGACATCGTCAAATTCTGTGAACTCAGATAATTCTACCATATCTGATTGTTTACATATTTCTTCTTTTTTCCCTTTCTTTTTCTTTAATTTTATTGATAATTTTTCTTCATTGCCTGAATCATTTATTTTTTCTATTTTTTCCACTTTAAATTCGTCTCGGATTTCCTTTTTAGGATTTATATAAACTTCTATTTCTCCAATATTTTCAACATCTATTACAACAGAGTATTGATAATATGTTTGATGTTCTTCCATTGTAAATGGATTGGGTTTCATTTCGCCGTGCATTTTTCGCATTCTATTTGCAAGGCCAATATTGGCATTGAAATGAGCATCATACATAAAGGGTGTCATTGAAACAGCATGTGAAATCTTAACAGGAGCTGTTCTGAAATTTTGTGGAGTAGTGTTTGTTATTAAATACCCAAAGAGATCAAATTCTGGATACTCCAGTATGCCTCCAGTTAGCAGAAATTCTGTTGCGGGCTGTATAACTGTATTTTCATCATTACCAGCGTTTATGAGGTTTTCTGCTTCAGTTAATTTAAATAGCTTTGCTTTTTCTGCGGTTTCAAGTAAACTATATCTCAGAGCATATCTACTCACAAGAGTATATTGTCTACCATCCCATTTTGTTATTTTCTTCAATTCTTGATAATTCCCACTACCTTGGTCATAATTCAAGGAACCTCCATGGAATACTATATCTAAAACAATATATTTTCCCATTTTTCATTCACCACCTACTGCCATTATACCCATTATAATTGAATATGCAACTTTCTCAAAATTAGCTGGTGAAAGTGGATATAGCCATTCAAGCTTTCTGGAAAGTCTTTTAACATTTTTATCATTCTTACGAGAATTTAAAGCCCTCAATAATGATGAAAAGAAATCACTTTGGTTATTTGTTTTAACTGTGTTGAGTAGTTTATAAATTAATCTTTGCCTATAATTTTCAGATCCTATGTTTTCAAATGCTTTTTTCGTATATATTTTTATTTCATTATAATCTTTCATTGAAATGGGTTTTTTTACGTGTTCCATTTTTTAACCCCCTACAAATCCAATATAGAGTCCTAGAGCATAATAAATCCATGTTTCATCATTTTGAACGATTTTATGGAAAATATAGTCATTTAAATGTCTGATTAGCCTTTTATCCTTCTCCTGGCTTGAAATCATAAGCTTTAAAAGAGAGTTTACAAATGAATATTTATTTTGTTGTTTTATGATGGAAAATAAATGTGATGCATTTTTTTCTCTTACGCTTTTGGATAACAATTTTTGGATATTCTTTCTAGCTACATTCATCTCTTTATAAGCTTTCTTTATTCTTGGAACTAATTCATCTAATTTATATTTTAATGACGTTGGATCTTCGAATAGACGAGTAAAATTACGTCTTGGGAATAATTCTGCTTCCAATGCGAGGGCATAAAGTAAAGGTCGGACTTTTCGTTGTTCTATTTTTTGATTTATTCTTAGAATTAGATGATCAAGTATAGTAGATATCAGCGATTTGTTTTTAATGAATTCTTCAAAGAGCCATTTGTGTTCATTTTTATCTACGCGCAGTCTTTGATTTAAGTTTCTTCTGAGATCTTCATCTAATAATACTGTAGCTTGTAACCTAGAGATACCCATATATTCAACATCAATGAAGCGTTGGGTGTCACTTTTCAAGTCGGCATACTTTATGAGGTAAAGGTTTTCAAGAACCCACCATGACTCCATTTCTATTATAGTGTCAATAACTGTTTGCCATGTACTCCTAAAAATACTGTTTGGATCATCTTCACTTTCAACCTTTGATTTCATGAGTCTTAAACGTTTATTAATTTCATATGTTACAAAAATGTCATTTGAATAAAATACAAGATGGCCGATATTTCTATACCTTTCGAATGCACGGTCAAAACATAGAAGATATATAAATAAATAAGGTGTGACGTCTAGAAGATGTTCAGTTTTTAGAGGCGTATAATAAATGTTTGGTGCTTTATTATAAGATGCTAAAAACTTGTTAATTGTTTTATCCATTCTACTAAGGACATCTTTTTTTTCTATTTTAGAATCTATGGCATAATAGAATTCTTCTTTTTGTTTTTTATGAGAATATCCTGGTTGAAAAAATAAGAAATTCTTGTAATATTTATTATCAATGGGAATTCTATAAAATACATTATCAGGGACATCTGTTTTACCTACAACTTTATTACTCCATTCTTCATCCAAATATTTATCAACTTTGGAAATTTCCTGTTTAAATTTCTTAACATCTTTTGTAAACTCTTTTCCATATTTTTTAAATTTCTCTATTGGAGTCTCCTGAAACTTTTTTATGTCTTCATATTCTAATTTTTGGAATCTTCCTTTTTTTAAAAAATCCTTTATTTTATCCCTATTCTTTTTAATAAACTCCTTTTCAAAATCTTTTATTTTTTTTATTAGTTCTTTAAAGGTTTTAGGAGTTCCAGAACCAAATCTGTTTTCATCTATCGCCCTTCTAAGAGTGTAATTTTTCCAATGAGCCAGAACTGCTTTAGTTATGTAATTCTCCCATGTAAAATCGAATATTTCTCTTTTTGATTTGAAATTTCTTTTAAAGATTTCATTTACAAAATCTTCGATAATTTGCTTAGGGATTTCTGAATTCTTCTTTTTTACCTCAGAACAAATATATGCAAATGGAAATAACCCATAATGTACCACCTTTTCATTTTCATTTATTCTTTTTTGTGTTTCTAGGATGTCCCATCCATAAATATCTTCTAAGAGATTGGCGAATCCTAACATTCCTAAATCTATAATCCAGTTGCCAGTAAATTCTAAAGTAGGAATAATTTCATTTTTCATGCTTTTCTCACCATTCCAAATCCCATACTATTTTTTTCTCCAAATCCACAATCATATCCAAACTTTATTAGTCTTATATCACCTTCAATAGAAAATTTCATATGATATGCACGATGATATGTTTTAGAATTTCTACTAGGAATCATAATTCGTTTCCGTTTGATGGAATTTAAGTATGGAATGATTTTAAGGTATTCATCGCCTCTATAATCTCCATAAAAGTTTTTGTATTTCTTTAAAAGATTATTTTGCATGTTTTCATAAAATTTAAGATCGTTAGGATTTAAGTCCCATTGTTTGAGTGTTCCTTTATTCTCTCTCATTGTTCTTACGATTATAGGAGAAAGTGTTTTGAACACCATCCTCTTCTTAATAATTGGTGGTTTTAAAAGCTTTACATGCTCTACATAAACATCTTTTCCTAAAAAATTCAATTTAGGGTGTTCTATAAATCCATCAATAAGATTCTTTATGAGATCCATGTTTGGTGATGATATATAAAAATAGAACTTACCATCTTTAGAGAGAATAAAATTTTTAAATATTTCTCTTTTTGGTATTTTTAATTCAGAAAACGTGAAAAATTTAAATCCATTACTGTTATGAAGTTTGCGTGCAAGCTCGATATCATTTATTTTTTTGTAAATAATTGCAGTTATAATATGATTATAGTTAAAAGGCACTTTTAATGGTTTTATATCTGATTTAACTTCTATTTTGAGCCTCATTAATTTACTCCTTAGTTTTTGAATGATGATCTATATTCTCTTATTACTTTATATTTATTATTATAACATGAATACGTAACATTTATCTATAACATCCTGATTGAAGAAACAGGATTTAGGCATGCCTAAAACAAACGGCGAATAAAAAAATAAAGAGGAGTTTATTATTTCAAACGGAAATGCTCTAGCATCGTCAAGATCTGTGCATTTTATATATGCAAGCGTTTCAAACCCTTAAAATAGTCTGATTTGAACCAGGGTTTGAAGTACCTGACGAGATTCCAAAGGAGGGTTTCAAACCCTTAAAATAGTCTGATTTGAACAAGCAACCTTTTCTCGTTTTTCGCCTAGATTAACTTTCCAATTACTATATTTAATACTTCCCATCAGCAACTAACAAAAATATATTTATTTATAAAGATTAACGACTCAAAATAAGGAGTAAAAATTTGAGTTAAGTAGATGATTTAACAAAAAAGCAATTAAAAGAATATCTAAATAAAATAAAAAAGGATCACCAAATATCAATAAATCCTTCTTTTTTCCCTGTATATCTAGCTATATAGTTAAATTCTCCTCCTGAAGCTATGTATTTACTTATTTCCCTTATCTGTGGGTTTAATCCTTCAATTTCATATTTTATTCTTAGATCCAACGGAAGTATATATCTTAATGGATTTTTAACAACCATTGTTGTAGACACTGCATACCCTATTGGATATTTACCTAACTCTATTGTTTTTGTTTCATATGGATTTAGAGTTATTGTTAATTCTCTATAACTGACTTTAGTTCCATTAACTGGATTTGTGTAAACTGTGATGTAATATTTTATGGTTATTGTCGATATTCCTAAATTTGTGAGGGTTATATTGTAATCTGATGTATTAAGGGTGTCAAAACCATCTGGATTAAATTTATTATTATAATTTGTCCAATTTGAAGCATTGTAAATGTGGTTTCCATTCTTTCCAGCTACATTGTACTCAAATGTAGAATTTGTAACTGTTAAATTGTTTGAAGAATAGATAGCACCGCCATAGTCGGTAGCATTATTGTTACTAAACGTACAGTTGTCTATTGTTAGAGTACCATCATTATAGATAGCACCACCTTCTCCGTTTGCAGTGTTTTTATTAAATATAGAATTTGTTATTTTTAAATTACCGGCATTGTAAATGGCACCACCCCAGTAACCAGCACTATTATTCTCAAACCCACATTTATCAATTGTTAAATTACCAGCATTGTCGATGGCACCACCTGTGTATCTAACCGCATTCCATGCAAATAAACATTCAGTTAAATTCATACTACCATTATTATAGATTGCTCCCCCATGATATGCTATATTATTCCAAAATACACTTCCTTTAATAGATGCGGTCCCTTCATTAATGATTGCCCCTCCAGGATGATTGCCAGCTTTATAATTTAGGATTCTACAGTTTTCCATGTATAACGAACCTTCATGAGAATTATATATCGCGTTCCCTCTGTTGCTACCATATGTACTTCTTAATGTACTGTTTGTTATGTTTAAATTGCCATAATTAGTAATTGCAGCTCCACGCCATCCAGTTATAGTTGAATTGCCTAATAATGCATAAATGTTCCTAAACTCACTGTTTACTATGGTCAAATTGCCATAATTGCAGATTGTCCCTCCTTTTTCACTAGTATAATTATCCTCAAAAATACAGTTATCAATTGTTAGAATGCCTGTATTGTTTATTACACCACCATAACTCTCATTTGTTAGATTACCTGTATTATTCATTGTGGTATTGTTCATCGCACCACTGGAACTCTCATTTGTTAAATTACTAGTGTTGTTTATTACACCACTATAACTCTTCAATGTTAAATTTATTAAATTTACAATTGCACTATTGTTAATTGTGAATATACGGCCTTTTCCTTGGGGGTCAGCAATTATTACAACTCCATCCCTGTCTTCACCCTTAATGGTTAAAGCCTTGTCTATTGTAATCCCTGAAACATAATACGTTCCTTTATGCAAAAATATTGTCTCTCCAGGATTAGAGTATTTTATTGCATATTCAAGTGTGCCATTCTCAGGATAAACATTTTTAACTCCATATGCTTGAGAGATTGCCAACAGAACTAGCAATGTTGAGAGGATCAATACAGCTTTAGACTTCATTTTTAGACACGTCCTCTTTAATTTTTTAATATAAATTTTTTATTATGTAATAATAAATGTAAATATATTTTACACCCGATTTCAACCCTAAAAATACTGATTTAATAGGCAAGTTTTTTTCGTTTTTCGTCAAGATTAACTTTCCAATTACTATGTTTGAGCTACTCCTCATAGAGTTTCTTGCTTCATAGAGAAAACTTGCCCAGAGACTATATCCCTACAGGGGATAGTCCTGAGTAGAGTATTCTCCTAAACATGTCTTACTAGCTCTTTCAGCTTTGTAATTGTATGGGAAGTCACCTTGCATGAAGAAAAGTAGCATGAGAGAGTATATATAGTTTTCTTTTTTTTAGGAATTATTGCGTTGGAGAGAAAGAAAGAGTAAGAGAGAGTTGTGTATATTTTTTAAAACAAGTGTTAGTTTTATACTTCATCTATATAAATACTTTTCCTATTTTTTTCATCCCTGATAGGGTGGAAACCTGTTTTTTGATTGCTATTTTTTTATTTCTAGAAAAATAAAAATTCTTAGAGATGGCTCAGACAAGGCTGAATTCATCACTTATCAGAATAGTTCCTCATCATTGCCAAAACATTAGACCCATTTAACTTCAGGAGTTATGAAGACAAAATTTTGAGAGAATGCTGGATCATAATATTCATATTTATCCCCAGTTCCAAACACTTCACATATGGATTTTCTAACATTGTAGTTTATCCTGTCTCCCAGCGATCGGAGAGAATGATTATTAAACAATCTATTTACATGCGCATAAACTTGTAGTTCAATTTCAAATTTCTTATATCTTTCATTATAACCTTTAAATTTATATTCTATTTTAATTATTTTGGTTGCAGACGGAGATAATAATTCTGGTTTAAATTCAGTATAATTATCAAATGAAATTGTAGGATATACTGCATAATTGTTCATTGTTGTTGCAAGGTTTGCACCAGATCTTGCGGCGCATAAAGCAACTGATAATTCATGTTCACGCTGCACCACAGAAAAAAGTGAATATGAGAAAATCAACAAAACTACGGCTATAAATGAATATTCAATAATCACAGAACTCATTGCATCACAACCCTAACTTTGTTATTCTCATTCTCAAAGAGATATTCTTTATTTGCATACAATTCTACATTATCTACAGGCACAAAAATAGTACTTTTACATTTTAAATTCCCGCAAACACAGTATACTCCATCTTCCTTTATGTAAATATTATATTGGCAATTGCAAATGGATTTTGGTAGTGAAAGATATACTTTATGTCCATTACCTCCACTATAGGACAAAATTATGGAATTAGATATGTTATCTGTTAAAGATCTCATTGCATATACTTTATTTTCGTTATTAGCATTGTCGATTTCATTATTTATTAATTGTACTAATAAAATCACTACAAATAGAAATAAAAGTGAAGTGATGAGTATATCAAATGCTAAGTAACCTTTTTCATTCGTTTTTGAGCTACCCCCTACGGAGCTTCCTACTTCATAGAGAAAACTTGCCCAGAGACTATATCCCTACAGGAGATAGTTCTGAGTAGAGGTTTTCTCTCAGGCAGGCTATCAGGGCTACCCCATCCCCTCAACAATATTCTACACGCTGATATATAATCTCTTAGTTTATTCTTATAGGTTAATCCTTTCGATGTTCCTCTTGGATTTACCTTCTTAACAATCTTACCGGCCCTTTCAGCCTTGTAAGATAGCATTTGAAGGAATTTACCCCAGGAAGCATCTAAAATACTTTTTGCAAGCTTATGATTCCTAACCATATTTCTTATCCTTAAATCTTCAACGCAGATCACGTCATAGTTGCTTACATAGAATCTGGATAATTTGTGTAGGAAATCATCCCTCTGGTTTCTTAACTTTTCATAACATCTTGCAAGCCTCTTTTTTTGCTTTTTATAATTCTTAGAACCTTTCTTTTTCCTTGATAGTTTTCTCTGTTCAATCTTTATTCTCTTTAAGGTCTTTTCATAGAATCTTGGATTTTCTATTTGTCTTCCTTCAATGTCTGTTAGGAAATGCTTTATTCCAACATCAATTCCTATTGCTTTACCTGTTTTATTATTTTGAATTTCTTCTTTTTCAACACAAACTAAAGCAAACCACTTGCCAGAATTGTAACGCTTTATTATGATTTGTTTTATCTTCCCCTCAATTTCTCTGTTTATCCTAATTGGAATTTCTCCAATCTTTGATAGATATAGCCTATCTAGTCTTTTTCCAGTTTTTATTATCTTGAAACCAGATTGATTATAAATAAAAGATTTAAACCACTTTCCTTTATACCGTAGTCTTCCGACCTTCTTACCATTTTTCTTAAGTTTGGCTAAAGCTTTTAAGTTGGAATGAAGCTGATAAAGCACAAGCTGTAAAACTTTTGCATATACTTTCTTTAATCTAGTCAGCTGTTTACACATGTCATAATATGATATATACTCCTCAGAATTATTAATTTCACTTAGAAAATAATTATAAACATGCCTACAAATCTCTAAAGTTTCCAATAGCTTATCTTCTTGTTCTTTACTTGGATAAAGTCTAAATTTATATGCATAGATATGTGACATGAAGAAAAGTAGCATGAGAGAGTATATATAGTTTTCTTTTTTTTAGGAATTATTGCATTGGAGAGAAAGAAGGAGTAAGAGAGAGTTGTGTATATTTTTTAGAACAAGTGCTAGTTTTATACTTCATCTATATAAATACTTTTTCTGTTTTCTCTCAATCCCTGATAGAGTGGAAATCTGGTTTTTCACAAAATCAATTTCAATCTTCTTTTTATTTTTTTTAAAAATTCTGTTTGTAAAAAATTCAAAAAAATATAAATTTTAATAATTTATGATCAGGATTTTTGTATATATATAATATAAACTTAGATAGAATAATAATAAAAACATGAGGAGGTATTATATTTTCAGGGAATAATACTTCAAGGGAAAAACCATGAAAACCATAAAAATAAGTCCAATAAGATGGAAAGTCATGGAAATTTATTATAAAGTAAGTTCAGGGTTGTCTGCAATCTTATGGTTATTGATATTTTTCATCCTCTGCGGTTTACGTGGTATAACTAGGAAAAAGCATATAACACCAGAAGATAAAGCTCTTGAACATTTTTTATTTAAAATAGTTTTTATTTTAGTAATCATTGTTTTCCTAATTATATTAGTAGGCTTTGTTATAGAAATAGACCCTAAAAGAAAGATTACTTATTCTGAGAACATTTTTTACACGGGGTTCTTAATAATGATATTTTCACTGGGAATGTTACTTATTTATAATTTCGTTTTACCTGCCTTGCTCTTCTCCATCTTTCTACTATTTTTACCACTCCTACACATCAAATTAGCCTCTGAACATTTAAAGAAGAAAAGATACGTTATGTATGAAAATGCAGAAGGTGAGATAACAGATAAATATGTTGATTATCCTCTTAAAGCATTTTTTGAGGATGTTGGAAAATCATTGAGGAAAGTGAGAGAAGGAGCAGATGAAGATAAAAAGAAATTAAATAAAGATGAAAAAGGACTCCCAGAAAATACAGAACTTGGAGATATTATTCATTCAGAATGCTTTATGTTCCCTCTTATTGGTTTCGGTATGATTATTGCCAGTTTATTTCCCATATTTGGCCCTGATAAATTAGAGAAATCGTTTATTTTTATAATTATAGGTAGTGTAGTGTTTGGGGAAATACTATACCGTTTCCTGATGCCTTATTATGAAAAGAAAGCTAAGGCATATCGTCATGATCTCAGGGAAGAATATCTAGTTATAAACAGAGATAAGAGAATCATAAAGATCTATGATAGCAAGGAGGAATTCTTAGGGGATGGATATAAGGTGAGAGAGTTGGAGGACACCTCCTCATGAAAACCATAAAAATAAGTCTAATTTTACATCTCCTTTGACTTTAACAAAAAAATTTTAATTTTTAATTTATATAATTTTTATTATGTTAGAAGAGTATCATAGAATTAGTAAGAATGAAAAATTAGCTAGATTCAAGGTTATTAAGAAAATTAGTGTTGATATTGAAGGAAATGAAACATTGTCTAAGTTATGGGAGATACATGAAAATGCATTGAAAAAATTAAAAACTGGCAGAACAGATGAGGAAGTAAAATTTTCATTGTTAGATCTGAAAATATTAATTGCGGAAAAATTGTTTAGGTCTTGCTGTTTTTGTGAAAGAAGGTGTAAGGTTGATCGTACAAAAGAAACAGGTTTTTGTGGAGTAAAAGAACCTAGAGTAGCATCGGAATTTATGCATATTGGAGAGGAACAGCCATTAATTCCAAGCCACACAATATTTTTCTCAGGTTGTACATTTAGATGTGTTTTCTGTCAAAATTGGGATATATCTCAATTTCCAGAAGCAGGCGTGGTTATATCTCCAAAAAAATTAGCAAAAATAATAGATAGAAAAAGACAGCTTGGTTCTAAAAATGTAAATTTTGTTGGTGGGGATCCAACTCCAAATCTTAATTACATACTAAAAGTCATGAAATATTGTAGAGAAAATATTCCTGTGATCTGGAATAGTAATATGTATTTAACTGTTGAATCTATGAAGCTTCTTGATGGATTTGTGGATTTGTATCTCACAGATTTTAAGTTTGGCAATGATGATTGTGCAAAAAAGTTAGCAAATGTTGATAATTATTGGGAAGTGATAACACGTAATCATTTATTGGCTGAGAAGTCTGGAGATGTAATCATAAGACATTTAGTACTTCCAGGACATGTTGAATGTTGTACAGAACCAATAATCGAATGGATAGCTGAGAATATGGAGAAGGCTGTAGTAAATATTATGGGACAATATAGGCCGGTTTATAAGGCAAATAAATATCCAGAGATAGCTAGATATCCTACTTCAGAGGAAATATATAAAGCTAGAAAACTGGCTGAAAAGGAAGGGCTTGAATTGCTCCCTTGAATTTTTCCACTTATAACTTATAAGTTATAACTTATAACTACTTTCCTAATTTTAGCTGTTACACTTGAAATTTACCTCTCTTTGTTAAATATTGGAGGCATTGTCATGGCTGAGAAAAAAGAAATTGAAAAATATTTTAAAAATTTAAGTAATAGGGAAAGAGCTATTTTTGAAGGTGCAATAAGCATGGGGGCACTTTTTCATCAATTTATCGGCGTGCCTATAAGTAAAAAGAATTTAGAATTGATTAAAGATGCAATAGAAAGCTCAATAAAATTACAGCCTGCAATAAAAGATGTTAAAGTAAAGATTAATGAAAAAAAAGTGGAAGAAATGGAAAGTAAATTCAATTATACAACACTTACAGAAGAAATGTTGGATGTTAAAATTATTTCTAGGGTAAAGGATGTTGAAGCTGTAATTAGGATGAAATACATAGACAAGTTAAAATATCCATTAATTTATGTTGAAAAAGTGAGAGGTGTGAATAATAAAATTTAAATAGAGGTAATAACAAAATATTGTTATATAATTATTAAAGGTGCTATCAATGCTCTTTGAAATAATATCAGACTCAATAAGATATCCATTTTCGAGATTTACAAGGACAATATTTCTTGGGATATTGGGTATATTATCAATACTTATAATTCCACTTTTTGTTGGACTAGGGTATTGCATTAGGGCCATTAAAGTTTCGATAGAAGGTGAAGAAACACTCCCACCTTTTGATAATTGGGGAGAATTACTATTAAATGGATTAAAATTGTTCATAATGGATTTATGTTATTTTATAATACCAATAATTTTAATAGTTTATGGATGTGTTTCAACAGTTATGACATTAATAAATCAAAATCCTTATTTAGCAACAATGCCTGGAGCACAGTTGTACATCCGTTCTTTAATACTTAAAAATCCTACTGTTATATTAGGAATGATGTTAATACCTATTTTTGGCATTTTTGAAAAAATGGGGCGCGCTAATCTAGCGTACTATGGCAGTCTTGGAGCTGCTTTTAATTTTAGTGAGATATTTAATATTATATCTGAAATTGGATGGGATAGTTATTTAGCCTGGTATGTTGTTGTTCTTATTGTACAGATTTTCTTGTATTTATTTTCATTATTTTTATTACAAATACCAGTTATTGGGTCTATAATTTCTTCTATTATTGTCATGCCTATACTACTATTATTTGATGCTCGTGCTATAGCCTTAAGATATGTTTACAGACATGTTGATGAAGAGTAATGTATATATAATAGTAGTGAAAATTAAGAATAATAATAAGACAAGAAGGGGTATTATGATTCCAAAGATTTTAAGAACCATAATACCTTTAATACTTTTTCTAATTTTGATTTCTCCTAGTTTTGCAAATTTAAATGTTTCTATAAACTTAACAGCTAACAAAAATTCGACTTATTTTAAAGATAACATCAAATACACTATTTATATTAAAAACAATGGTTCTGAAGTTATAAAAAATTTAACAGCTGATTTATCTGGTCTTGGAATAGATAGTAAAAGTTTTAATGCAACTATAACAAAAGGAAACATAGATATTCTTGATCAATACACTCCTGAATGGAAGATTGGTGATTTAAATCCAGGTGAAACTGTAGTTGCAAATATAGAAGGGATTGTTGATTTTATTGGAGAATATAATGCTACAGTAGCAGTTACAAATGATTATAATAATTATATAGAAAGTGAGCCTCTCTTAATAGTTTCAAAACCTGTTAATGTAGATTTATCAATTTCACTTATTCCAAATTCAACTTGTGTGCATTGGGGAGATTATATTAAAATATTAGTTAAGGTCAGAAATAATGGTCCTGATGATGCCGATAAAGTTTTAGCAATGTTAGTTACATATCCAGATTATGTGGGTTTAGGCATAAATGCAACCGCTGGAAACGCTGGAAAATTTTATGATGATTTTACGCTGCGATGGTATGTATATGTGTGGGATGTTGGTCGCGTAAAATCAAATGAAGAAAAAGTAGCAGAAGTTACTATTAAAGCTGTTAATTTCAATGAAGATCAAATTATAAGTAATTTCACTGTTATTGGCTATGTTTACATAGATGATTGGTGGTATTATATACCTTTCCCCTGGGAAAACTTATTGAATGATGAAGATGTAACTTCTATACTTCAGGAGGATTATGAGTCAGGATATTATAATGACTGTATGGATAGGAACTTGATTAACAATTATGATAAGTTTAAAGTTACAATTTTAGAACCTGAGAAAGTAATTCCATTAACAGAGGAAGAAAAGAATATTAAGAGAAGTTATGAATGGTCTCAAGGTTTTAGTTGTCCATCTTTCATTCTTGGTGGTTTGGCAACAGCTTATAGACCAGATTTACTTTGGTATCCTGTACCCACATATGGATCTAATAATACGACAGTATTGGTAGCAACAGAATTACCTACAGATATAGAAACAAGCACAGGATCACCTAATGAATTAATAGATAAATTATTAGAGAATGCTCCAGAGATTCCATATATTCCATTAAATACAGAAATAATAATTGTGAGTAATTTTTCAGTAGTTCCAACATCTGGAAATGCTCCTCTAAAAATAAATGTGTCATGTTGTGTAAGTAATCATGGAAATAAAGAGGGAATTTATAGGGCTGAACTAAAAATAAATAATAATGTTGTTGATGTAAAAGAAGTTAAAGTCGGAGCAGGCGAATGCAAAAATATAACCTTCATATATACTTTAGATAAGCCAGGAACATATAATGTAACCATTGGAAACTTTCCAGAAACTAAAGTTAAGGTTGAGATTCCTCAAAAGGGGCAATTGTCTGTACCAATACTTCCACAAATTCCAGAGAACACAATAATATTAAATCCTATTTCTATCCAGCCTTCTATTCAGGATAAGGAATTAGGAACCTACAACGTTACAATAGGAACAAATGTAACAGATGTCTTACCACCAGTTACAGTAACTGTAACAACACCAGCAAACTTCACACTAAGCAACTTGACAGTCACTCCAACATCTGGAGTTGCACCACTAACAATAACTGCAACAGCAAAAGTTACAAACACTGGAGGAACAGCTGGAAACTACACAGCAGTACTCTACATTAATGGTTCAGCAGTTGCAAATCAAACAGTAACACTAGGTCCAGGAAACTCAACAACTGTAAGCCTATCTTACACCTTAACACAAGCTGGAACCTACAACGTTACAATAGGAAACCTAACACCAGTTACAGTGAATGTAACAACACCAGTTGTACCAACACCAACTCCTGTAGTCCAGAATAAGACATTCTCAATAATATTAAAGAATACAGGAACATCAGCAATAACATTCAAATACTACATATCAGTTTACACAAATCCAGTTAATGGAACTAAAGTATACTACAAGGAATTAACAATAACTCTAAAGCCAAATGAAACAAAAACAATAGAGTTAGGTAAATATCCTGAAATATATGCTGTAAGTACAACGATACTTATTGATAATAAGAGAATAAAAAAATTGATTTTGGAGCTTAAATATTGTATTGAAGGATTAAATCCACAAACAATAATTTTAAATAAGAATGCCAAGTCAGGATTCAAATATGTTTCTAGATTTACAGGTAGAAATGGATATGTTGATTCTTGGTTTAATGAAATTTACTTTAGAAATATAAACCGCCAGATGGGTTACTATAATTATACAGTAGAAGAAATACCTACAGATAAAGCGTTGTTAGAGTTAATACCAATCATTGGAACAAATATTTGTAATAGTGTTGTGATTGCCCCAAAAACTATTATGTTTGACATTGTTAATCCATCTAATTATATTTTAAATTTAAGAATAAAAATTAAGCCAGAATCTGTTAATAGTAAAAATACACGTGGAATAAAAAGTAAAAATACAATAACAGGATCACTAGATACTTCTAAAACACTTTTATTTGATGATCTTACCTTAAATCCAGGACAGAGAATTGTTGGTAAGTTCTATGTTAAAGAGCCTGGAATTTATAAAATAATGTTAGAAAGACTTTGTTATAAGAACACAAAAACAAAAGAAAAGGTAAGTTATAATATACCAAATGCATACCAATGGGTCGGAACAATAATAGGAATTAAAAATCCAACTGACCAATTCGTTGTTCAATCAAACGCTGAAAAATATTTAAATATTTCATTATCATCTAATATTGAAGATATAATAAGAGGAAAATTATTAAATGATACATTTAAAGTCCCACTAGATTCTGATTATAAATATGTAGGAGTTACTGTAATCGCTCCTGTATTTATTAATTTATTTCCTAAATGCTGTTGGTTATGTGTGGGAGTAGTATCTTTTGTAATTAATGATAAATTAGTCCCTATAGCTGTGTTATTTAACAATGACACATTTTCACAACTTATTAATGAAAACACTGATATCAAAATTATAAAAAATATATTGTATAAAACATATTGTGCACTAATTGATCTGCTTCCAGACTATTTAAATAATTATTACATTGATTACGATAAAATAGATTACACTATTCATACTATCAGTACAAATGATAATGAGGAAAGGTTATTGAAATCTATAATTTATTCCATGCTAGACAAGTTTCTATTTATTACAATGGAAGTTGATGAACCTCTGAAGATTTATCATTTTACTGAATATGGACTTACTAATCCATTCAGCCAGTATGAGGAGAATCGTATAACTATTATACCAGCAATATTTTGTAATGGTTGTTACCGAAATCTTAATATTTCTTTCATAGGTCCAGCAGTTAGAAATCATATTTATTCAAATGAACAACAAAATATTACAATCATAACAGTTGAAAACTATGGATCTAAATTTATATTATCTTATAGTAAAGATCAAAAGTGTTATATTTATAAAACTAAAGATGGTAAGATATGTAAATTAAAAACAAATAAGTATTTAGGTGATAAAATAGAATTAACATTAAAAGAAGTACTTGAAGATTCAGAATATTGTGCTGCCATGACTTATACTATTGTTAAAGAAAAAGTTAAAGATGACATATTGAAAAAACATATAAAATACTATGAAAAAAATTATAAGTATAAGGGTTTATACGGTCCCCTCATGGCATGTTACGGACAATTTCTAGAGGGTTTGTGCTTTTTCTATTGTCATGATTATAGAGCAGAAGAAATTGCTAAAGATGTTAATGTCACTTGGACAAGAGTAAAACCAGCTGTAGTACTTTCCTGTGATATTCCTGGACACATCTCATCCTTTACTTTGGCATCAGATCATAATCTTGGCATTGAGGCCAAAGGAGATTTTGATAATATTAGAAGATTTAATGCTGCAAGAACCGGAATTATTAATTATCTTGAAGTGTTAATACATAGTTCCTTATTTGACATAAACATAACAGAACAAGAAGCACCTATCATTAATGTTGCAAGAGCAATTTTTGATAATTCCACTACTACTTACATTTATACTGATAATAATACGTTTGCAATTATAACTGACTTCTATGACTATAAAAGTTTTGTAGTGTTTGATAATCAAACAGGTATTATCAGAGACTTGTTGTTAAAACCATTACCTATAAGAGTCTGTGGGTTATATTGTTTCTATTTCCAACAAGCAATGTTAGCCTATGATCTTGCAAAAGAGCTTACAAATACAAGTTCAAAGATAAGAAAAATAATAGATGACGTAGGTCATAGAACGAAATTAATAACAATTTGTGAACCAAAGTTTTGGGCAGAAATCGCCTGTGGTATTTTAATTCAAATAGGCGCTGGCGTAATTTTTGCAAATCTTCCTGTAGGTGTAGGGTTAATAGTTGCAGGAGCATTTGCCGATGCTTTATTAAAGGAACCTTGGAAAGATCCAGAAAGTGCCACTTATTGGTTCTTAGATTTAATATTCTCAGGAATTCCGACAGGAAACCTTGGTCAAATCGCAAAGACTTTGACTTTATCAGGGGTTGTAGAAAGAACAACGTACTATACTTCTTATGGTCTTACTGTCGATGTTCTTAAGTATAAACTAGAGAATGAGGGAATCAAAGTCTATTTGGGAATAATTGATAGAAATTTAGAAGAAAAAGAAGTACCACAATTTATAAAAGATTTAAACTCAATGTTCAAATCAGAGGGAGTTGAAGTTATATCAGTTCTACATCTAAAATTTGAAAAAAAAGTAGGATTTATTGCCACAAGTTGGAAACCTTGGGCTGAAAATATAGGAATATCTGCTGTGGAGGCATATTGTGAACAATGGATTGAACCATATCCTGAACCAATCATTGGACCACCAGTTTGTAAGGTGTGGAGAATAATTTACAAAACTTTTAAGTCTTTTTGAGATTTATTAGGAGGAATTCTTAGGAGATGGATATAAGGTGAGAGAGTTGGAGGACACCTCCTCATGAAAACCATAAAAATAAGTCCAATAAGATGGAAAGTTATGAAATTTTATTCTAATAAACTTGGTAAAATAGTTTCAAAAATTTTGTTTGTATTGTTATTATTTATTATAGGTTCTTTACGTCCTAGCCATAGATATTTTATGCCCATGAAAGAAATAATTACAATATTAATTTTATTTATATTTGTAGGAATTATCCTAGTAATTTTTTTACTACCTGGTATTTTAGAGATAGATCCTAAAGAAAGGGCAAAGGATATACTTTTTACAATTTTGATCATACAATGGATGTTGGTCATTTTAGGATTAATATTTCAAATTACTGCGTTTATATTTATACTAATAGTATCTCCAATCTTAGTTCTCATCTATATATATCAAAAATGCAAAGAGAAAGTATATGTTGTTTATGAAGATTCAGAGGGAAAAGAGATAGATAGGTATATATTTAATCTATATACCTGTTATGATCGTGTAGACATTCCACTCTTTTCAAGTTATAGTATTTCAGATTTTATGGGGCGTGTTGTTGTGATACAATTTTTAATTTATTTTATGTTAGTGACTTTCCTCTGTTTTGCTATACTTCGTGTATTGGAGGCTAAATATGGTTTGGGAGCATGTGCAGCTCTATTGATTTTAATTGCAGTAGTTGTTTTTGCTCTTCCAGTTTATTTTTATGTCTCAGGTATAGAAAAAAATAGTGAGAGGGCCACAATAAAGAAATACTTAGTTATAAACATGGATAAAAGGACAATAAAAATTTATAATGATAAAGAAGAATTTTTAAGGGATAGATATGGAATGAAACGCCCTAAAAAAAGATATGAATTTATTTTTCCATTGGACTTTTTGAGCTACCTCCTATAGAGCTTCCAGCTTCATCAAAAAAGTATAATCCTAAGTAGAGCATTTTTCTAAATAGGCAGTCAGAGCTACTCCACTCTTCAACAATACTCTACATATAGACTTATTCTTTGGAAAATAATTATAAAAAAATAATTATAAACATGCCTACAAATCTCTAAACTTTCCAATAGCTTATTTTTTTGTTTTTTACTTGGATGAAGTCTGGATTTATATAAGTATATTCATGAAAAAAGTAATGGATTAATATATAGTTTTCCTTTAGGAATTATTGCGTTGGAGAAAGAAAGAGTAGAAAAGAGAGTTTGTATATTTTTTAGAACAAGTGTTAGTTTTGTACTTCATCTATATAAATACTTTTCCTATTTTTTCATGCCTGATAGAGTGGAAATCTCTTTCCCTTTATAAAGTAGAAATTCCGAATAATTTATCTATGTGCCAATCCAACCATTTCATCCACAGACTTAAAATTATTTTCTTTCATGAATTTTTTAAGCCCATAAACAATGTCTTGAAAAATATTCACCCCTTTATAGAGAATTCCTGTTCCTATTTGTACAGCTCTAGCCCCAGCATATAAAAATTCAATAACATCTTTGTATGTTGTAATTCCACCTACACCAATTATAGGCATGTCCATATTTTCATAAATTTCATATACACAACGTATAGCTATTGGTTTTATGGCAGGACCTGACAATCCTCCAAAACGATTGGATAAAACAGGTTTGGCAGTTTTAATATCAATTTTCATCCCAGGTCCTACAGAGTTTATCAATGTTAAGGCGTCACACCCGCCTTTTTTAGCATTAATAGCTATCTCAACAATATCAGCAACATTAGCAGTTAATTTTACACTTACAGGTAAATTAACAGCCTTTTTAACAGCTTTAACAACTTCATATGTAACTTTAGGATCCTGACCTATAAATGATCCATATCCTTCTCCTGCATGTGGACATGAAACATTTATTTCTATCATATCAACCAAATCAGATACTTCCTTTGAAACTTCAGCAAATTCTTTTGGAGATGACCCTGCAATAGATGCAATTATAGGTATTTCTTTTTTCACCTTCTTTAATTCTTC
This sequence comes from Methanothermus sociabilis, assembly GCF_055392295.1. Lineage (NCBI taxonomy): Archaea > Methanobacteriati > Methanobacteriota > Methanobacteria > Methanobacteriales > Methanothermaceae > Methanothermus > Methanothermus sociabilis. The sequence goes on from NZ_AP042467.1 coordinate 833,943, forward strand.
TTTAAAAATTTTAACTCCTGGATTAGACAATCCAATTGCATTTAATATTCCACAATCTACCTCAACTATAACTGGGTTTTTGTAACCTTTTTTTGGATTTTTTGTAAAAGATTTTGTTACAACCGCACCAGCTCCATGGTCATAAATTCTATTTAATGACGAGGCTGTCATTCCTAAAATTCCTGCTGCAAGCATTGTAGGATTTCTTAACTTCAATCCACAAATTTCTGTTTCTACATTCATGGGTTATTCCTCACAAACTTTTTACAAATAAATTTAACAAATTTTCTTTGAAAGAAAATTAAAATTAAGTTTTTAAGAATTATCCTTATACTAATATTAGAATATAAAAAATTTTGTACTCGGCACAAATAAATTTGATAGGGGGTTTCAACAATTGAGTAAGATGAAATGTTATCTTGTCACATGTATTGCAGGTTTTATAGCTTTAGATGAGAATTTCAATATTATTGATTTTGAACCATTTAGAGGAAATAATATCAAAAAAATATTGGAATATCAGGAAGGAGAATTTTTAAAAGAAGAATCAAATATAATAGAGAGATTATCTAAAAAAGCATCTGAAATTTTTGTTGAGAGGTATCATCCAAAATATGAAGATTTTGGAAATGTTGTAGTTGAATGTCCACATAAAGGTGGAGAATATGTAAGAGAAAATCTTCCAGAAATTTTAAAGGAAATAGGTAAAAAATATAAAAAAGACGTGCACGATGTTTTACTTAAATTAACACGGGAAAAAATTAAAAAGAGCGTAAAAAAAGATGTAACATTAGTACAGGCTGTCAATGCTTTGCAAGATGTTGAAGAAACATTGAATAAATTAATAGAAAGATTGAGAGAATGGTATAGCATACATTTTCCTGAAATGGATAAAATAAGGAATCATGAAGAATATGTGAGGCTAATAACAAAATTTAAGAAAAGAGAAAAAATAATGAAAAAACTTAAAATAAAAGATACTATAGGCGCTGACTTTAAAGGTAAAGATGTAAATATCATAGTAGATTTTGCAGAAAAGGTAGAACAACTACAAAATATCAGAAAAAAATTGAGAAGATACATAGATAAGAAGATGAAGGACATTGCACCAAATTTAAGAGATGTGGCTGGATCATTACTTGGTGCAAAATTAATTGCACATGTGGGAAGTTTAGAAAGATTAGCATCATTACCTTCCTCAACAGTGCAAGTACTAGGCGCTGAAAAAGCTTTATTTAGACATTTAAGAAGAGGAGATAAACCTCCAAAACACGGACTTATATATCAACATCCATATATATGGAGAGCTAGATACCATATTAGGGGAAAAATTGCTAGAACTTTAGCTTCTGCAATTTCCCTGGCAGCTAGGAAGGATTTATTTACAGGAAAACATGATCCAAACATTAAAGCAGAGCTTGATAGAAAAGTTAAAAAAATAATGAAAAAATATTCTAAATCCAAAAGAAGGAGACGAAAAAGATGATAGAGCTGCCAAATTTTCGTTTCTATAAGAAAAAACTTTTAACTTTAAATTTAACTCCTGGATTTAGAGTGTATGGTGAAAAATTGTTAAAAATTGGTGGGAAGGAATATAGGGTGTGGGATCCTTATAGATCTAAATTGGCTGCTGCAATACTAAATGGACTCAAAAAATTAACACTTACTCAAGATTCAAGAGTTTTATATTTAGGGGCATCTTCAGGAACTACTGCATCACATATCTCTGATATTTGCAGGGATGGAATGTTATATTGTGTTGAAATTTCAACAAGAATGGTCCGGGATTTAATTAAGGTTTGTGAAAAAAGAGAAAATATGGCACCATTACTTGAGGATGCAAGGAAACCAGAAAGATATTTACCTTTTATAGAGAAAGTTGATTTAGTTTATTGTGATGTTGCACAACCTGACCAAACAAATATTTTCATTGAAAATATGCGGCTATTCTTAAAAAATTCTGGACAAGGATTTATAGCAATAAAAGCTAGGAGTATTGACACTGCTAGAGATCCAAAAGAGATTTTCAAAGAAGAAAAACAAAAATTAAAAGAAGCAGGGTATAGAATCCTAGAGAGTATTAGACTAGAACCATATGAAAGAGACCACATTGCATTTTTAGTTGAACATAGGGAATAATGGGTTTTAAGTTGCTGATTTAGCGCCTTCAAATATAAGTTCCACATAATCGTATGGTGTCTTCCCTATAAATTTGTAAAGTTCTAATTCTGGCATTTTTTTAAGTTCTTCAGTCTTTATACCTTCCTTTTTACTTAATCCTTCTAAATAATATTTAAAGTCTGGGCCTAAGTTGTCTTGTAATCTATAACCTCGCCCAATAGCTGCTAATTCGCTTTTATCATATCCTTTAAGTAATTCATCTATTTTCTTCTTCAAAGATGGATTTAAATGCTTAAATGTACCACATTCAATTGCTGAGATAACATCCTTTGGAACTCCCAATTCTTCAGCTAGTTCTTCTTGTGTTTTTCCTTTAACTTTCCGATATCCAAGTATTATATCTTTAAGATCATCAACAATCATACTTCTACCTCCACACAAATCTCTATTTTTTCATGAATAAATAATTTTATGTAAGTATTACTAACTATCATTGGAAACATTAGAGTGCAAAGAAATTTGCTTTTATTGAAAAAAATATTATTCAAAAAAGAAAAATAGGGCTGTAGTGTGTAAGCAATGAAAAAGTTTGGATGGTGGAGATATTTGTGATAATCAAAGAAGCTATTAATGAAATTATCAACAGTGTCAAAAAAATTCAATCTGAGATAGATTATTCAGCTGCTGAAAAAATGGTGGAATTAATATTAAACTCAGAAAATGTTTTTGTAATTGGAGCAGGACGATCTGGATTGGTTGCTAAGGCATTTGCAATGAGGCTTATGCATTTAGGAATAAGTGTTTATGTTGTGGGTGAAACAATTACTCCAGCAATAAGGAAAGGAGACAGTTTAATAGCTATATCAGGGTCTGGAGAAACAATCTATGTTGTAAATGCAGCTAAGATTGCTAAAAAGAGAGGATCAAAAATTATATCAATTACATCTTACCCAAATTCAACTTTAGGAAAACTATCAGATTTAACAATTATTATTAAAGGCAGGACAAAAATAGATAAGGAAAAAGATTATCTAACTAGACAAATAAAAGGGCAACATATATCAATGGCACCATTAGGGACAATATTTGAGATTTCGTGCCTGGTGTTCCTTGATGGCGTTGTTGCAGAATTAATGACCAGGATGAGTAAAACTGAAGAAGATTTAAGAAAAAAACACAATGTTTTAGAGTGAAATACGGTGAGGACAGGTATAAACATTAAACCTTCTATCTCTAACAAAACCAACAATGGTTATGTTGTAGTCTTTAGCTAAAGACAGTGCAGAATACATAGGAGCTGCATTTGAAATTACTATAGGTATTCCTAATCTCGTAAGTTTTAAAATTAAGGAATCAGATACCCGACCACTATAAACAACAAAACTTTCAGAAAAATTTAAATTTTTTAATATACCATGGCCAAGTACTTTATCTATAGCTGCATGACGACTTATATCTTCCTCAAATATTTTATTTCCATCCGATATTAACCCAGCTATGTGCGTGCCTCCAGTTATTTTCCATATTTTAGCATTTTTTTCCAAGGATTTAAAAGATTCAAAAACATCCTCTGTTGAAATTTTAAGCTTAGATTTCACTGGAGATAAAGGTAAGGAATCTTTATCAACCTTAACTATTATAGTTTTTCCATCAATCTTCAATTCATGTATATTTTTTAGGGATTTAACAATCCCATTTCCAAAAAGGTAACCAATTGTGAATGCTTTCAAAGATTTTGGTGTTATACGATATTTTTTAATTTCTTCATTTATTTTTAATAAAAATTCTACATCATATGGAACAACTTCCTTTATTCTCTTCTTGGAATTATCTTTAAACCTTAATGCAGATACTTCTCTATACAACATATTTGTATTTTCCAAAGTATGGTGACCTCCTATGTATAGCTTCTATAAATAATTTTTTTAACATATAGTTAGATTTACACTTCAAAGCTGGTTTTAAATCAACTAAATTGTCATTTCTTAAAAGACATGGCTTTATTTTTGCATCAGGTGTTATTCTCAACCTAGTGCAATTTGCACAAAAAACAGAATTATCCATTGGTCTAACAATTTCAATTTCACTACCGTCAATAAAGTATTTCTTACGTCCATGCATAAATTTCCTTTTCATGACTTTTTCTGCTTTTTTACGTATCTCCTCTTCAATGGAATCTAAGCTTTTATAATATTTCTCAAAATAATCCGAATTATCATCTATCTTAACCAATTCTATTATTTGTAAAATTGCTCCATGCTCTTTACAAAATTCAAATAAATCCCAAACTTCATTTTCATTTATGTCTTTAAGAATTAGCATGTTGATCTTTACAGGGTGTAAACCTGCTTCAATTGCTTTTGATATCCCCTCTTTAACTTTGTCCAAAAAATCTTTTCCAGTTATAGATTTGTATATATGATTTTTCAATGAATCAAGACTTACATTTATTCTGTCAAGACCTGCTTTTTTTAACTTATATGCATAATTTTTAAGATATACTCCATTAGTTGTCATTGAAATATCTTTAAAATTAAGAGAGTTTAAGGCAGAAATAATTTCAACTATATCTTTTCTTATTAAAGGTTCTCCACCAGTAATCTTTACTTTATTTATATCAAATTCCTTAGCCACCTTACATATCCTATAAATTTCTTCTTTGGACATTTCATAATTGGTGGGCAAAGTACCTTCCTTATGACAATATATACAGTTAAGGTTACACCTACGTGTTACAGATATTCTTAAAGACTTTATAGGTCTTCCAAACCTATCTTTAATCATTTTAATCTCCTAATGAGCTAGTAAAATGTGTTTAAATTCTCAGTAAAAAAGTTCATCATGGCTTTAGCTCAGCTAACCCTCTTTTCATCACTCATAACAGAGGACTACCCTGCAGAATCTACTTGAGCTACTCCCTACGGAGCTTCCTGCTTCATAGAGAAAACTTGCCCAAACTATATCCCTACAGGAGATAGTTTTGAGTAGAGTATTCTTTTAAACAGGCTATCAAGGCTACCCCATACTCTCAACAGTATTCTATATATTCTACATGCTGATATATAATCCCTTAGTTTATTCTTACATGTTAGAAAATAATTATAAACATGCCTACAAATCTCTAAACTTTCCAATAGTTTATTTTTTTGTTTTTTACTTGGATAAAGTCTGGATTTATATAAGTATATTCATGAAAAAAGTAATGGATTAATATATAGTTTTCCTTTAGGAATTATTGCGTTGGAGAAAGAAAGAGTAGAAAAGAGAGTTGTGTATATTTCTTTAGAACAAGTATTAATTTTATATTTCATCTATATAAATACTTTTTCTTATTTTTTCATCCCTGATAGAAATAAGATCTCTTTTTATGAGGTTTTTGCCTTGAAAAAAATTAAGTGATATATAAAAAAAGAATCACCAAATATCAATAAATCCATGTTCACACCCTTGGTCTGTAAAATCCAATCCATATCTAGCTATATACCTAAATTCTCCCCTCGGAGCTATGTATTTACTTATCTCCCTCATCTGTGGATTAAAGCCCTCAATTTCATATTTTATTCTTAGATTTAATGGAATTCTATATCTTGATGGATTTTTAACAATCATTGTTCCGGATACTGCATATCCTCTCAGATATTTACCAAGATTTACTGTTTTTGTTTCATTTGGCTTTAGAGTTATTGTTAATTCCTTATAGCTAACTTTTTTCCCATCATCAGGATTTGTGTAGACTGTGATGTAATATTTTATGGTTATTTTTGATTTTCCTAAGTTTGTTAGGGTTATATTATAATCTAATGATTCATAGTGTATATTATCTGGTATATTATTAAAGAAAACATTTGAATTATCTACACTGATATTAGGGTATTCACGATATGCTGAAACATAAATAGCACCGCCTAATTTAGCTTCATTGTACTTAAATATAGTATTTGTAATTAAATCACCTTCATCTGTGATAATAGCACCACCCCTAGTAGCAACATTGCTATCAAATATACAATTGTCTATTATTATTGAACCACCGACATTGTCAATGGCACCTCCGCAGTAACCAGCACTATTATTCTCAAACTTACATTTATCAATTGTTAAACCACCAGCATTACCAATGGCACCGCCTTTATATTTAGCCCTGTTCTCTACAAATAAGCATTTAGTTAAATTTGTAGGGGAATCCATTCCATTATCAATTGCTCCTCCATAATCTGCTAAATTATTCCTAAATATACTGTTGTATACTGTAAGATTAACAGAATTAGAAATAGCACCGCCACATTTACTAGCATAGTTATTTTCAAAACTACAGTTCTCAACCTCTAGATATCCTTCCCTAGTGGGTGAATTTACATCACCATAATTGTAGATTGCTCCTCCATCTTCACTAGCATAATTATTCTTAAATTTACAGTTCTTAACCACTAAATATCCATTATTATCTATTGCACCACCTTCTGTTCCATTTCCATTGGTCAATGTTAAATTTATTAATCTTACATTTGCACCTGCATCAATGTAGAATATAGGGCCTTCCCTCTGAGCATCAATTACAACTCCATCCTTATATTCACCTACAATAGTTAAATTCTTATCTATCACAATTCCTGAAGCATAATATGTCCCATTATGCATAAATATTGTTTCTCCGGAATTAAATTTTTCTATTACATCTTTAAGAGTGCTATTCCCTGGATAAACTTCTTTAACTCCATATGCTTGAGAGATTGCCAACAGAACTAGCAATGTTGAGAAGATCAATACAGTTTTAGACTTCGTTTTAACACGTCCTCTTTATTTTTAGTTTGTATTCAAAACAAATATTATTTTTTACTTCGACTATATATATCTTTTTATTTAGTTTTCTCTCTCCTAAAACCTCATTGGGAAAATATTTGAAGCCTCTTCTGTCATGGTAACTTTCAAAATTCAGAACTTCTCTTTAAAAAAATGGGTAAATAAATCCCCCGAATTATGTGTAAGATTCTCACTCTATTATCAATACACTATATGACAGAAAAAGAACATGAATGATACGAAAATTATCTAAATCACAGAATAAATACATCAAGACATTTATATATGGTGAGAAACAAATGTAAAGGTCATTTAGTATTAAGAAATAAAGAGTTTTGGAGGTCTGTATATGAAAATAAGCGCACAGAATAGGCTTAAAGGCGTAGTAAAAAGGATAGAAAAAGGACAGGTCGTTGCTTTGGTACAAATTGAGATAACAACGCCAACGGTTATGACTGCTTTAATAACAAAAGATGCGCTAGACGAACTTGAACTCAAAATCGGCGATGAAGTCAAGGCGATAACAAAAGCAACTGAGATAATGGTATCAAAAGAGTGAACTTCGGTCGAGGTTCCGTCCACAGAACATCACACACTACACTCCGAGAATTCATCTTTGAGTGCGAAATACATGACCAGTAGGCTGCTGGACAATTCATTCTTGATATGAATACCTTCAGCACCTCATTTTTGTCTAATTACTGCTTAGATATCTCATAATCCCTGAATAGTATATATGTGCTACTCTTTTTTTCTTTCTTTTTCTCCTTCATAATCTATGGTAAGAGAGAACTTAATGTAAGGCATTATTCAAGTTATTATTGATTCAATTTTTATTAACGAAATCTATTTATAAACATTACGATAAAAAATAAAGTGAAAATACTTAATTAGAATGACTATCGTATAGGTTACTATGAACATCGAAATAGACACAAAACCTTTTCTCAAATATATACGCAAAATAGAAAAATTCACTGGATTTGCAAGCCCAGGAAGTATTATAGGCACCCAGATGTATATGATAGCTAAAAAACTCCTTAATTTTAAAGAAGATGAAGACATATATGTCACCTGTGAAACAAGCAATTGTTTACCCGATGCTTTCCAAGCTATTTGCAAATCTACGATAGGAAATGGAAAGTTATCTATATATGATACTGGAAAGATGGCTGTAACTATCAACAAGAAAGGTGCACCTGGTGAAACTGTTAAAGGTGTAAGAATAATCCTTGATCCAAATAAAACACGTGATTATCCAATTATTCATAAGTGGTATTTTAATACAGAAAAGGTGCCAGCAGAAAAAGTAATTCCTGAATTAATAAAAGCAGGTGCGAAAATATATTCTTGGGAATATAAAGATGTTAAAGTTCCTAAAAATACAAAAAAAGTTGTTAAAATATGTAAAATATGTAAAGAACCATATATAGCCAGAAATGAATATTATGTTTGTCCTCAATGTCATAATAAAAAGAAAGAGGGATAAAAATGGGATTTTTATTAAAACCAAAAAGATTTTTTCATATGCCTTTAGAAGCAGATGTTATACGCCCTGATTTATTCACTGAACTTAATTTAAAAGAAATTAAAAAACTTGAAGTTTATGAAGGAAATAGAAAAAGACCGTTAGGTGACTTATTTGAAATAAGCAAAAATTCTCTAGCAGATGATATAATTCAGATCGATGGCGATGTTAGTAGAGTTAAATACATTGGCGCGAAAATGAAAGAAGGACAAATAATTATTAATGGAAATGTAGGACTTCAGCTTGGAAGTGAAATGAAAGGAGGAAAAATAAAAGTAAATGGCAATGCGTCATCATGGATAGGTATGGAGATGCAGGGAGGTATTATAGAAATAAATGGAAATGCTGGAGATTATATTGGATGTGCATATCGTGGAAATTGGCGCGGCATGAAAGGCGGAAAGATAATAATAAACGGAAACGCTGGAAACAATGTTGGTGGAGGCATGGTGGACGGAATCATCCATATAAAAGGCAATGTAGGAAATTTCTGTGGCATTCAGATGAAAGGCGGAGAAATAATTGTAGATGGCAATGCTGGAAGGGCACCTGGCGCAGAAATGGTTGGTGGAAAAATTCAGATAAAAGGAAAAATAGATAGTTTACTCCCTGGATTTAAACATATAGAGACGTTAAAAATTGATAATTTACTTTTTATGGTGTTTGAAGGAGATTTATCAGAAAAAATACATAATGGTAAACTTATGATCAATAAAAATAAAAATATGCATATTGTAACAGGCAGTGTTCCTAGAAAACAAAAATTGACAGAAAAAGGTCTTGCAGTGATATATAACAGTGGTAGTACTATTAAACAAGGAGAAATCATCAAAGGGGGTAAAAAATTAACTTCTGATTATATAGAGGAATGTGCGCGTTGTTATATTAATCCTTCAGATCTTGCACTTATTGGGAATCCTAAAAAAGTAGTTGTAGAATGTGAAAATAGGAAAGTAGTGCTAAAAGCTGTTGCAGACCCTGATATTCGTGAGGGAACAATATTTATACCTAGAAGTATATGGGCAAACGTACTAACTCCTTCGTACACAGAATCAACAGGGTCACCTATGTATAAAGGTGTTTTAGTATATGTAAGAAAAGCTTCATCATCTGACAAAATATTAAGCGCTGAAGAAGTTATAGAGTCCATGGGGGGTAAATAATTGAAAGTATATAAAAATATAACATGTCCTGTTTGTGGTGGGGCCTGTGACGATATAGTTGTAATGTATGATGGTACTTCAATAAAAACTAGAAATGCCTGTAGAGAGGGAGCTGCAAAATTTAAAGAAATTGTAAGTCCGCATAGGATTAGATCTCCCCAATTAAAAACTTCTAATGGTAAATTCAAGACTGTTAAATGGAATGAAGCTATAAAAAAAGCCGCTGAAATTTTATCTGAAGCGAAAAGACCTGTTTTATTTTTAGGAAGTGAAATGTCTATAGAAGCTATGGCTGCTGGTCTTGAGCTTGGAGAATATATTAATGCAGTTGTAGATTCAAACGCAACTATCTGTCATGGTCCAACATTAATGGGAATACAGGAAGCAGGCATAAGCGCTGCCACTGCCGGAGAAATAAAAAATAGAGCAGATGTTATTATTTACTGGGGCGCTAATCCTATGGATTCAATGCCAAGGCATATGTCTCGTTATAGTACATTTATGAGAGGATTCTTTAGAGAAAGAGGGAGACATGATCGTACTATAATTACAGTAGATCCTCGTAGGACAGCTACAGCTAAAGCTTCAGATATACATTTACAGTTGAAACCAAATTCTGATTATGAACTGTTTTCTGCAATACTGACAGTAGTAAGAGGACATGAACCTCATCCCTTTGTTGAAGAAGTTACAGGGATACCAGTGGAAACCATCAAAAAAGTTGCAAATATAATGATGAATGCACAGTTTGGAGCTATTTATGGTGGTTTAGGGCTTGCATCATCTGAAGGTAAACACAGAAATCTTGAAATGGTTCTTAAGCTTGTAGCAGCGCTTAATGAACATACTAAATTTACTATTGGTGCTATTAGAGGACATTGTAATGTCGCTGGATTTAACCAATTAGCATCATGGGAATATGGTTTTCCATTTGGAGTTGATTTTACAAGAGGTTATCCCCGTTATAATCCAGGTGAAACAACAATAGTCGACTTATTACGAAGAAAAGAAGTTGATGCACTCTTTGTAATTTGTTCAGATCTCGCAGCTCATCTTCCATATGAGTGCGTTGAATATATGAAAGAAATTCCAGTAATATGTATAGATATATCTCCTTGTCCTACAACATTGGTAGCAGATGTTATAATTCCTGGTGTAATAGATGCGATGGAATCAAGTGGCACATTTTATAGATTTGACAATGTTCCAATCTATCATAGAGCATTCACATCATCACCCTTCCCTGAAACAAAAAGCAATGAACATACAATTAGACAAATACTTGAAACAATAAAAAAGATTCGTAAAGAGTAAGATAGACTTGACAATGCTTTCTCATACTATTTAGTCTATTTTAAGCTACTCCCTACGAGCTTCTGATTCATAGAAAAAACTTGCCCAAACTATATCCCTACAGAGATAGTCCTAAGTAGAGTATTCTTTTAAACAGGCTGTCAGGGCTGTCCCAACTCCTCAACAATATTCTACATGCTGATATATAATTTCTTAATTTATTTTTAATCCTTTTGATGTTTCTCTTGAATTTACTTTCTTAACTATCCATCTAGAACCTTCTTTCCAAGCTTATGATTTTTAACCATATTCTCTATTGTTAAATCTTCAACACATAAAGTATATTCATGAAAGTATGGATTGATATATATTTTCTTAATTTATAGAGTATTTTTGGGGAGAGAAAAATGAAGATAATATCAGTAATAGGTAAGAAAGATACTGGTAAAACAACGTTGGTAAGAAAAATAATTGAAGGGCTAAGGAGTAGAGGTTATAAAGTTGCAGGATTAAAACATGCGCATGTGTATTTTGATTTTCGTGATAAAGACACTGGCAAATATAGAGAAAGTGGTGCTGAAATTGTAGCTGGGTTAGGTAAGGAAACATTTATATTGTTGGATAAAGAATTAAAGCTAGAATATTTAATATATTTGATTTCATTTATTCAAAATCCAGATTTTTTGGTTATTGAGGGTTTTAAGACAGGAAAATTTGCAAATATTTCCACATCTCCAGAAGTTAAGAATAAATTTACAATAGCTACTGTTGATGAAAATTTTGAAATTGAAGAACTGTTGGATTTAATAGAGGAAAGAAGTTATGGATTGTTGCTTAACTTAAATTGTGGTAAGTGTGGATTTGACACATGTGAGGAGTTTGCTATTGCAAAAATTAAAGGTGAGGATGTAGAATGTAAAAGTCAGCCAAAAGATGCTATGTTAATTGTAGACGATGTTCCAGTTCCTTTAAATCCATTTGTACAGAAAATTATCGCCAGTACGATTACAGGGATGATAAAAAGTCTTAAAATGGAAAAAAGCAAAATAAACAATATAAAGCTTTTTATAAAAAATTTAGAATAAAAATTTTATTTCTTCTTCTTTTATTAATCTTTCACAATAATAACATCTAAGAGTTACTGGTTCTTTGTCAACAACGTAAAATTTTGTTTTTATTGGTTCATCAGCATTTGATATACAATTTGGGTTTGGACATTTAATTAGACCTTCTATTTCATCCCTCAATTGCACTTTTTCTTTTTTAACAACTTCATAATCTCTTATAATATTTATCGTTGCTTTTGGAGCTATCAATGCTATTTGATCAACTTCTTCAGAATGTAATTCGCGATTTTCAATTTTTACAATGTCTTTTATTCCCATCCGAGATGATTCCATGTTTATTCCAATGGTTACTTTGTTTTTACCTTCTGGTATTTTAAGTATTTTAAGTACTTGCAATGCTCTACCGGCAGGTATGTGATCAATTACAGTGCCATTCTTTATTGGTTTTACTTTTAATTCCCTGATTTTTCTCATATTAGATTCCTGCCTCTATTTTTTGAGAAATGCATACTCTATATATTTTGCAAATACAGGTCTAGTTATAAATACTCCTATTAACACTCCTATGACTGTTGTGAATGCAAATCCACTCAGCACTCCCACACCAGTATATCCTCTAGTAAGTCCTACATATGCTAGTGGAAACATTGCAGCTATAAAAGTTCCAGCTGAAGCAAATATTATGAAAAATGCATTTCTAATCCTATGTCTCAATCCATACACTGATTTTGCTCCTAATTTTCCAATAACTTCATCTGTAATTATTATTTGATCATCCACCCCAGTACCTATTACAGCAAGGATACCGGCAATTGCTGGTAAATCTATATTCCATCTTATCACAGAAGCTACTCCAAGAACTAATATGACTTCTGATAATGAAGTCAAAATTATTGGAAGTGCTAATTTAATGTTCCTATACCTTATAGTTATGAAAATTGAAACCGCTATTATTGCCAATGCTCCAGCTATTACAGCGCCTTTTGAAAATTCTTTACCAAGTTCGGGTGATATATTATCTATACCTACTATTTTTACTTTTACAGGTAGTGTACCTGCCTTCAATATTGTTTCAACTTCTTTAGCTTCAGCTTCGGCATATTCTTTATTTGGAGCATATCCACTAACTTCAACCTCTGTAACAGGTTTTCCAGCAGCCACATCAGGAGATATTTCTGGAGATGTAATTAATCTATCATCTAAATACATCTTAACTGGTTGTCCTGCTTTACCTTTAGCAATATCTGCAAATCTTTTGGCAGCATCTGGTGACAACCTGAATGGTACTTGCCATTTATTACCTGTTACAATAGGTGGCTGTACACTTACAATGTCTGCACCAGTGAAAACAACTTCATTTCCTATCTTAGCTTCAAATTTTCCAGGGGTTCCAATTATCTTAGTAACTTTTTCAGGTTGAACACCTGCAATTTCTACAAGTACATATTGATTCCCACTTGGCCGAACCTTAACATCCTTAATACCAAAAACATTCAACCTTTTATCAAGTATTGAAACAACAGTGTTCATAGTGTCCTTATCTACAGGCTTCTCTAGTTGTAATTGTACAAGAGATCCACCTTTGAGATCTAATCCCTGTTGGATTCCCAGGACTGTAATAGAAATTATACTTAATATTGTGAGGATTATCAAAAGTAAAACTCTTGGTTCTTTAATAAATTTTGTAAAATTCATCTTTTAGCCTCCAAATACCATCTAATTATTCCAAGATTCATAAACCAAGTACAAAGGATGTCAGCGAAAATTCCAATAATTAAAACAGCGGCTATATTGCTAAGTGTTTTAGCCTGTGGCATTATGACCATAGTCACTATGTAGAGGCATGCCATAGAAACTATTGCAGTTATGGACATAGTAATACCAGTCTTCATTGCATTTATAGCTCTTGATGTAATACTACCTCTTTTTCTTTTTAAAACTCTTGTAGTTAAAAGAATATCTGTATCTACACTATAACCAATTAACATCAAAATTGCACCTACAGAGGCAACAGAAAGTGGGATCCTAAGTATTGACATCCCACCCAGTGCTACTATAATGTCACAAACTGCAGCTAAAATAACTGCTATGGATGGGACCACATCTCTAAACGCTATAAATACAGCTATAGACATAAATAGAAATGCAAAAGCCAATGCCCAATATATTTGAGCCAATGCTTCTTTACTAAGTACTGGTCCTACTGACCTACATCCTATAATTGTAGCTTTTCCTTTCAAATCTTCTGACAATTTTCCAACATCTATTTCTTTTCCAACTTCTACTGTAACCTTTGTTGGAGATGTAAACAATACAGTCACATCTGAAGTGTTAAGACTCTTAATAAATAGCGATTTCAATTCCAACTCATTCATAGGTTTCTCTAATTTTAATTCAACCATTGATCCTCCTTTAATGTCTATGCCTTTCTCAATCCCATTTACAGCAATAATAAAAATTGAAAGTAATGTAATTGTAACAGGGATTAATATTAGGAGTTTGTAAGATTTCATTAATTTTTTAAACATTAATTTCACCCAATTTTTTTATTGTTTCTTCCTTAATCTCTTCTTTATTTTTATCTCTAGTTTTTATACTAAATGCTCCAATAACTTTCCCATTTTTTGAATATATTTTCTCTTTCATTGTTTTGATTGCATTGTCACCGCCATGAGCTGCCATAGTGACAAAAATTACAACATTTTTGTTTGAAAAATCAGAATTATCAATAAATGTTAAAATAGCAGGCGCAGGATTTCTTGCCCACACTGGAGAACCAATATATACTACATCATACTTATCTAAATCTATAGATCTTGGGGTTATATCTGTTTTTTTCTTTAGTAGTGCATCTACTATAGCTAAAAAAATTCCAAAGAATCCTCGCCTATTTTTAAGATCCTCAATTTTAACAAGTTCAGCTTTAGTTTCTTTAGCTATTGTTTTTGCTACAATTTCAGTATTTCCAGTTCTTGAATAATATATAACTATAGGATTTATTTTCATCCTCAAACTCTCCAATTATGGATGTAAACCAAGATTGTCAAGACCTTCAGTCTCATCAAATCCTAGCATTAGATTCATATTTTGTATCGCCTGACCTGAGGCACCTTTAACAAGATTATCTATTACAGAAATTACTACTAATCTATTATTTTTATCTATACCAAAGCCACCAATATGACAATAATTTGATCCTCTTACTGCACTAGGTTCGGGTGTCTCGTCTATAACTATCACAAATGGTTCATTGGAATAATATTCCTTATAAATTTTTTCAATTTTTTCAACATCAATATTTTCTTCTAAAAAAGCATGTACGGTAGTTAATATTCCACGTATGATAGGTATAAGATGTGGTGTAAAAGATACTTGTACATCTGAAATTTTCTTCAATTCTTGTTCTATTTCAGGTGTATGTCTATGTGTTGTAATTTGATATGGAATTATATTATCACTGCACTCTGGAAAATGTGTCATATGGCTTGGATTAATACCTGCGCCGCTTACACCTGTTTTAGAATCTATAACTATCATTTTGGTTAAATTTTTATGGACTAAAGGCAAACATGCAAGTATAGCTCCAGTAGGAAAACATCCTGGATTAGCAACCAAATCTGCCTTTTTTATTTCATCTCTATATAATTCAGGTAATCCATAGACAGCGTCCAGAGGGTGTTCATGTTTTATACCATACCATTTTTCATATACTTCAACATTGTCAAACCTATAATCTCCACTTAGATCTATTACCCTTATTCCTCTCTCTAATATCTTGGGAACAATTTTCATTGATGCACCATGAGGAGTTGCAGTGAAAACTAAGTCAGCGTCAATATCTTCAGGATCAATGTTTTTAAATTTTAATCCTGTGTTTTGTAAGTGTGGATGGATTTTGTGGATAGGAACTCCATCATGCTTTCTTGATGTAGCAGCAACTATTTCGATATTAGGATGTTTTATAAGAAATCTAAGTAATTCGCCACCAGTGTATCCACTAGCACCAACAATAGCTACTTCAGCCATTCAGATCACCATACTAACATTTTTCAATATCATCGAATTTCATCTGTTTAATCTTTTTAATAATTTTACAAGTGCTATCAAGTGGTGACTTCTTATATTCTTTAATTCTAACAATTTTACAATCAATATTCCTTTTTTTTAATTCTTTTTGGAGTTCTTTTTCATCAAAATCTTGATCAGGGCCCAAAGCAATTATATCAGGTTTTATTTTTTCTACGGTTTTGAAAATATCACCTTCACATCCTAAATATGCTTCATCTACAGGTTTTAACATTTTAACAACTTCTAATCTTTGTTTTTCATTTATTACAGGTTTTCTTTTTCTTGCTTTAACTGTTGAATCTCTTGCAACTATAACCACAAGTTTTGAATTTTTACCACCTAATTCTTTTGCTTTTTTTAAATAAAAACCATGCCCAGGATGTATTATATCAAAAGTGCCTGTGGCCATTACTATTTTTCGTATTCTAGAACCTCCTTTAAGTTTATTTTACCTTTATATAGTGCAGAACCAATTACAACGCCATAAACACCAATATTTTTTAATTTTTTAATATCTTCTATTGAGCTAACTCCTCCTGAATATACTATTGGAATATTTACAGATTTAACCAATTTTTTAACGATTTTTGTTTCTATACCACTCATCAAACCTTCTACATCTACATTTGTATATAGTATACTTCCAACACCTATTTTTTGGAATAATTTGGCAAGTTCTATTGGATTTTTGGTTGTGGTTTTGGTCCAACCTTCAACAACGACTTTAGAACTTTTACTGTCTAGAGCCACCATTATTCTTTCACTACCATAAATATTTACAAGTTTTTCCACAATTTTAGGTTTTTTAATGGCTATAGTTCCTAATATTATTCTTTTTATTCCCAAATTCAATAATTTTTCGGCATATTTTTTTGTTCTAATACCACCACCAAATTGAATTGGAATGGAAACTGTGTTCAATATTTTTTTCACAATTTTTAAATTATTTCCAGTTCCAAATGCTCCATCTAAATCTACAATATGTAACAATTTTGCACCTTTCTTTTCCCACATTTTAGATACATACACTGGATCGTCTATTACCACTTGTTCACTTCCAGGTTTCCCTTGTACCAACTGTACACACTTTCCTTCTTTAATATCTACTGCAGGGATTATTATCATTGAGTTACCTCCTGTGGAACTTCCAGCTTCATCAAAAAAGTATAGTCCTAAGTAGAGCATTCTCCTAAATAGGCAGTCAGAGCTACTCCACTCTTCAACAATACTCTACATAATATAGACTTTATGTTAGAAAATAATTATAAACACCTACAAATCTCTAAAGTTTCCAATAGCTTATCTTCTTGTTCTTCACTTGGATAAAGCCTGAACTTATAGGTATATTCATGAAAAAAGTAATGGATTAATATATAGTTTTATTAATTTATAGGGTATTTTTTTGAGAGAGAAAGAGGAAGTAAAAGAAGAGTTGTGTATATTTTTTTAGAACAAGTGTTAGTTTTGTACTTCATCTATATAAATACTTTTCCTATTTTTTCATCCCTGATAGAGTGGAAATCTGTTTTCTCCTATCAAGTTTTTTGGTTTCCACAAAAGCTCCATTAAAATTCAACCAAAATGCTTTAAGATCTTGATAACTTTTCACACACTTACGTATCTTCCATATATTATGAATGTTTAACATTATCTTACAAGAAATCTTTTTTGGAGGTAAGTTATGCATACACCTAAAGTATTGAAAATAGATGAAGTGATAAGGGAATCTAAAGACGTAAAAACCTTTATTTTTAAATGGAATGGAAAAATGCCACAACCTGGGCAGTTTATGATGGTATGGAATTTTAAAGATGAAAAACCTATGTCTGTTTCTTTCATAGATCATGTGGAGAGAAAAATAGGTATTTCAATAAAAAAAGTAGGAGAATTTACATCTGAAGTACATAAATTAACTCCAGGTGACATGCTTGGCTTGAGAGGACCATATGGCCGCAGTTTCAAAATAATCGGTGAAAAAATACTTGCAATCGGCGGCGGAATTGGAATGGCACCGATTGTACCTTTAATTGAAGAAGCAAGAAAAAGAGATGTCAAGGTAGATGCTGTTGTGGCTGCAAAAACTAAAGATGAATTATTATTTTTAAAAAGAATTAAAAAATCTGGTGCAAAAATATTTCCATGTACTGAAGATGGTAGTTATGGATTTAAAGGTTTAGTAACAGAATTTATTTCTAATAAACTCAATGAAAATCAATATGATATGGCTGTTGTATGTGGTCCTGAATTAATGATGAAAAAATTATTTGAAATATTAGATATTCCCACACAATTTTCATTGGAAAGATATATGAAGTGTGGCTGTGGAATTTGTGGCCAATGTTGTGTTGATAAAACTGGTTGGAGAGTATGTGTTGAAGGCCCTGTTTTTTGGGATTATGAGTTAAAAATGATAGAAGAGTTTGGAGTCTACAAAAGAAATTCTAAAGGAATTCCAAAAAAATTTTGATAAAAATGCGGAGGATTGATTGTGAAAGCTGATTTGGGTAAAGTAATGACATCGGTTCCATTTTTAACTATAATTCTAGTTATCTTATCATTCATTGTACTTTATCCTTTATTCACGACTTTAATTTTAAGCGCTGTTTTTGCTTATGGAACAAATTTGATTTCAAAAAAATTTGAGAAAAAGGTTAAATATAAATCACTCTCCATAACGATTGGAATGATAACTATAGTTTTGCCAATATTATTTGTTTTATTATTTCTTTTTTATTCGCTTCTAAATGCTTTACCTTCTCTTATTAAAGTTGTAAATGTTCACAGCATAATGAAATACATACCATTTAAAGTACCTACAGATATAATAACAGATTTAACCCATAGGGTTGTAGAATTTGTATTTGTTTATCTATTAGAGCTGGTACGTTCCCTACCAACTTTGTCAATACATCTACTTGTGTTTATTATGTCAACATTTTATTTGGCACGAGATGGAACAAAATTGATACAATATATACGTTCAATATTACCTAAAAATAAAGTAAAACTCTTCAATAAAATGCTTAGAGAAATTGAAGTTACCATAAGAGCAATATTTTATGGACATTTTCTTGCTGCATTAATAGTAGGTATATTTGCTACTATGGCATATTATATACTTGGATATCCATTTCCTGCTATTCTAGGCGTTATAACAATGTTTACAACAGTTATACCAGTTATAGGACCTTGGCCTGTCTATCTTTCTCTTGGAATATATGATATAATTCATGGCAATGTTATTAGAGGGGTTGCAATAATAGTTTTTGGGAAAAGTTTAGGATTTTTAGATGTTTATTTGAGGACAGAATTAGGAGGTAAGTATGCAGAGATTCATCCGATGTTATTTTTAGTAGGTTTTATTGGTGGCCCAATGATTTGGGGGATAGCAGGATTTATTTTAGGTCCATTAATTCTCTGTACAACTCACACTATCATAAAGACATATAAATCTATTGAAACATGAGAGGTTCTTTTAATCTCCAAAATCTACAAAATGCACATCTTTTGCCTTGTGAAGGCATTCCACATATTTCACATTCTCTTAATTCAAAGTCTTTTTTCTTAAAGATTTTTCTATTTCTTAAAAATCCACGAATAAAATTTAACTTTATTCCTGGATTATCTTTTTCCAAAATATCTAAAAATTTTTTGTATTTGATTGATGTAGCTCCTCTTGCATATTTACATTTTTTAGTTACATGCTCAATTTTAGCAAAAGATGCATATAATGATATTTCTTTATCACGTAACTCATACAGAGGCTTAATTTTTTTAACAAACTTATCTTCTGCTTCAAGTAATGGACCTTGTTTTGATAGATAATCAATATTCCAATGTAAAATATTTGAAAAAACAAAGGCACTTTCATCATCTAAGTTATGTCCAGTAGCTACAGCAGTAAATCCATTATCATATGCAAATTTATTCATAATATATCTCTTTGTTAGACCACAATATGAACAAACAGGTCTCCTTGTTTTTACTTCACCAATACCTCTTCCAAGCAATTTTTTTATTTTTACAATATGTAATGGTAAACCAATTTCACTAAATATTTTCTTGGAGGATTTTTTACACATTTCGGAATAATCCTCTATTCCTAAATCTATATGTAGACCTTCAAATTCATATCCCAGTTTGTTTAGTATGTATGCTAACACTAAGGAATCTTTACCACCACTAACTGCAACTAACAATTTTTCATCCTTTTCTATTAATCTATGTTTATCTATTACATTTTTAACTCTATTTTCACAATATTCTTTGAAATGATTTTCACAAAGATGCATACGTGGATATCTTATAGTTACTTCAGCTTCTTTGTTACAAAATTTACACTTCATTTAATTCCTTCCCAATTTTTTCAATGATAATTTTTGCTAATTTACTTTTTTCCATCAGTGGAAATTCCTCTATATCCTTATTTATTATTGTTGCTTCAATTTTCGATGATCCAAATCCATTTTTTGAAACATCATTGGCAACAACCATGTCTGCATTGGATTCTCTTTTTAATTTTTTCGCTGAATTTATCAATTCTTCTTTTGTAACATTGTATTCGGCTTTAAAACCAACAAGATAAATATTTGGATTTATTTTTTTTACTTCATTTATTACTTTGGGATTTGGTATGAGTTTTAATTCAATAGGTTTTGAAGATGAGATTTTCTTCTCATAATATTTATAAGGTTTAAAATCAGATATTGCTCCAACAGAGATAAATACATCGTAATCTCTTACAATATCCTTTATCTTATCTAACATCTCCTCTGTTGACAATGCTTTAATTTTATTTATAGATTTGGGTATTATTTCTTCAATTCTTCCAATCAATAAGGTTACATCTGCACCTTGTATAAAAGCTTCCTTAGCAAGCTCTACACCCATCTTTCCAGAGCTTAAATTAGATATACCACGTATGGGATCTATAGGTTCATAAGTACCTCCAGCTGTTATAAGTACTCTTTTACCCTCTAGAATTCTTGGAGATATTTTTCTAAATACATTCAAAACAATATCTTCAATATCTGGGAATTTTGCTTTCCCATCCTCAATTTTTGGATCTACAAAAGTTACATTTTCATATTTTTTATCAATTTCTTCTATTTTGTCTTTTATTGCCTTATACATATGTTCATTCATCGCTGGAACAAAAATTATAGGTGTATTAGCACCACAAGCAGCTAATAATAATGTATTAATGGGATTATCAGCTATCTTACATGCAAATTTAGATATAATATTTGCAGTAGCAGGGGCAACAACTATAGCCTCTGCTTCAGCATACTTAACATGTTCTACCTTACCTGTTAGCTCAAGTACAACCTTCTTTTTGGTTGCAAATTCCATTGCATAAGGATGTATAATTTTGCATGCATCGTCGCTCATAAAGCACTTAACATCAAAACCTTGCCTTTTCAGCTCCCTAGCTAATTTAACAGATTCTATTGCAGCTATACTTCCAGTAACACACAAAACTATCATGCTCATGCTTCATCAACAACTATTGTAGTTTTTTTACCAGTTAATTTTTGTATTATTTCATTTAAATTATTTAGATCTCCCGGAATCCTAGAGCTATCTTCTTTTGCAACCCTTATTTTAAATTTTTTCTTTCCATCAACAGTGTAAACAATATTTATGCCAGAAATTGTTGCAGGAGCTAAAACATCCTCTGCTACAGATCTTAAATCTTTATTTTCACCAACAACTCTAACCTTTTTTCCAATAGCTCTTGCTATTCTTTTAACGATTTTACCACCTTTACCAATTAATTTTCCAACTTCATCTTTTTTTGTAATTATGACTACTACATCTCCCATGTCTATTGCTTTTTTAAATCCAATTTTTCCTTTGCCGATCCTATAGAGAATCTTTGATATTTCATACTCTAGTTTGCTCACCTCTCCTTTCCTAAGTTTTTCTTCACAACCTTGACACAAAATCCCACTTTTCAAACATACATCACATATTGGTAATCCCATTATATAATCACCTCCTATAATTTTTCAAATTTAAGAAATCTAAGAGATTTTAAATGTACTAATAACAATGTCAAAATTTAGTTTTTCTTCTTTAAATTTATTTGGAGGGGCTGTACACAAAACTATATAAGCTTCGTCTCCATGAGGTATCCATACAGCTCTCTGGATTTTTTCTTGTCCGTCACTGACCAGGTATATGCATTCTATTGCCTGATAGCCGTTGAAAGTTACGTTACTCTCTGATATTTTTTGATACCTCGGATCACTGAAAAGTGCTGTGTAAGTCTCCTGATAAGTATCGTATAAACTCTTATTTAATTTCTTTTTTTGTATAACAACTGATACGGTTGCAAAGCCAGAACTATTCACAGATTTTGGATCTGCAACTGCACATATGACATCAGGATTTTTTGGTGTTGCAACTACCCAATCTTTTGGATATTCAAAAGATATATTATCTTTTGAAAAGACATTTCTATCTGTGTTTAATGTATATGCATAACCAAGTATAAAGACAATGGAAAGTAGTAATATGAATAATACAATTTTTCTCAACTGTTTCCCTCCTATCCACTAATATTTTGACTTGGAGTTGGATGGCTTTCAGATGGAGTAGGCTGTTGATAACTTGCAGGCTGGTAACTAATAGTTGGATGTTGATAGCTTACATATCCCTGGGTTTCATTGGCAGTGAAATTCTGTGTGACATTTGTTGCATTACTAATACTTTGTGGAAAGGCTGTTTCATTTACAAATACAACCGGTGTATGTGGTGAAAATTTTAAAACATATAAACCAAATGCACTTCCTATTGCAAATGCAAGTAAGATTGTAACTAATATTGAACTTTTTATTTTACTTCCTTTATCTTTGTAATCCAAGTAGCTTTCCTTAAGCTCTTTTTTTCTTTTTTCAACTTTTGGTTTTTCTTTCTTAGGACTTTTCATTTGTTCTAAACGATCTAGAATCTTTAAAGCCTTCAAATCACTAGTGTACTTATTTTTGAGATTCCTATAAACATCTTCAGAAATTTTACCTTCCTTAAAATCCTTTTCTAATTTTTCTAATTTTTTTTCTAAGTCCCTTTTGCTAATACCTACCATCCCCTTCGGGATTTTGAAATAATAATAAAATTAAATTTTTTATAAAAAATTGAGCCCTAAGGCTTCATAAATTATATTCAAAAAATTTTGTAGGTAGTATTGTAATGCAATATAATATTTTGTCTCAATAATATAAAATTTTATCATAACTTCACTAATAAAACAAAAAGTTTTTTAGAGAATAATTCACATAAAAATCTCAAATATTTTTGGAGGGCATACATTTAATGATTAAGATTGAATGTTATGATAAAAAAGGTGTTGAGGCATATGATCTCATTGTTAGACAGACAATTCAAGATTTACAATTAATTCATGCCATAAGAAATTTGAGGATATTCATGGATCCCAGAGAACCTGTTTTTATTATAATAGTAGAACCTGAGAAGACACCAGGACCTGTGTATCTTGATGATATATGTAGTTGGGAATACAAGGGCCCTAATCTTTACATAAATGTTGAAAATGAAACATACTTACCAGATTTATTAAGAAAATTACGAGAATTAGGCATGGATGAGAAAGTCAGTCAGCCAAGCAGATTTGAGATAATAATTGAAGATGCAGAAATTGATCCTAAAAAATTTATAGTCCGAGACCCTGCTGAAATATTGAGAATGAAAATTTATGATGCAATTTTTAGAATAATACCTGAAGGATTTAGAGTTATTGAAAATATATCTACTGACGAGTTAATAGGAATGGTTTGTAGTGATACAACGCTTAAAGAAGAATGGATAAAGAAAGGAAAAGCCATGATTGAGGAGATGAGGAGATAAACATGACACCGCGTCAAACTAGATTTGCTCATTTTACTAAAGTACATCCTTGTTTTAATGAAAAATTGCATGATAAGGTTGGGAGGATTCATCTCCCAATAGCTCCCAAATGTAACATCCATTGCAATTTTTGTGTAAGAGAAAAAAGTAAATGTAAGATTAGACCTGGTGTAACGTCTAGGATAATGACAGTTGATGAAGCCATAAAACATGTAGAAAAAGTTACTAAAAAAATGAAAATATCTGTAATAGGCGTTGCTGGTCCTGGAGATCCACTAGCAAATCCAGAAACCTTCGAATTTTTTAAAAAGGCTAAAAAAAAGTTTCCTAATCTTATAAAATGTTTGAGTACAAATGGATTGCTACTACCTGAAAAGAGTGAGGAATTAAAAAAATTAGGAATCAATACAATCACTGTAACTATAAATGCCATTGATCCCAAAATTGGAAAAAAGATATATTCATATGTTTTTTATCATGGGAAGAAATATACTGGAGAAAAAGCTTTTAAAATATTATTAAAAAATCAACTTGAAGGAATAGAGAAAGTATCTGATAAAATATGTGTGAAGGTCAATACTGTGCTTATTCCTGGGCTAAATGATAAAGAGATTGTCAAAATTGCTAAAACTGTTAAGAAAAAAGGAGCTTCAATGATGAATATAATTCCACTCATACCCTTAGGTAAAATGTCAAATTATAGAAGACCTACTTGTGAAGAGTTAGAAAAGGCTAGAAAAGAAGCTGAAAAAATAATACCTGTTTTTAGAGCATGTAGTCAATGTCGTGCAGATGCATATGGAATTCCAGGAGGTAAAGATAAACATTTAGGAATGACACCATGGAGTCATTATTAGCATGTTTGGAATTAAAGTGCATAAAAAAGACGCTCAAAAAGTGATAAAAAAATTACGTAAAAAATCATTGATATCTAAGGATTACAAAATAAAGAGAGATGACAATTTTGTATATATACCTATAAAAAAGATACCAGGAAATTTAAATTATGAAATAGTTGATATTGAGTTTGAGAAAATAAAAAAAGAGCCAAGATCTTTCATTGATTTATTAGAGGGTAAGCTCAAAAAAGAAGAAATTAAAAAAATAAAAAAATCTTTTGACATAATAGGTGATATTGTCATTATTGAGGTTCCTGAAGAATTAGAAAAATATAAAAAATTAATTGGTAAGGCAGTGTTAGAATTTACAAAAAGAAAAGCTGTTTACATGAAAAAAAGTAAAATAAAAGGAATTAAGAGAATAAGAGATCTTGAACATCTTGCCGGAGAAAAAATATCGGAAACCATACATCAAGAATATGGCACAAGAATAATGCTGGATGTAAAGAAAGTTTATTTTAGTCCGAGATTAGCAACAGAAAGGGAAAGAGTTGCTAGTCAAGTTAAAGATGGTGAAGTTGTAGTAGATGCTTTTGCAGGTGTCGGTCCTTTTTCTCTTGCTATTGCAAGAAAAAAGAAAGCAAAAAAAATATATGCAATAGATATAAATCCTGATGCAATCCATTATCTTAAGAAAAATATAAAATTAAACAAAGCTTATGAGATAATTCCAATTCAAGGAGATACTAGGGAAGTCCTTGAGGATTTGAAGATAAAATATGATCGTATAATTATGAATTTACCTGCTAAAGCTCACGAATTTTTAGATGTGGCATTGAAATTTTTAAAAAAAGGTGGAGTAATACATTATTATGAATTTTCAAAAAATTTTGATACTCCTATTAATAGGATTAAAGAATATGCACCGAACGTCAAAATTCTCAATAAAAGAAAGGTAAAATCAAAAAGCCCAGGAGTATGGCATATAGCAATAGATGCAAAGATATTATAGAGGGTCAACCAATCCTTTCTCTGTGATTATTTTGGTTATGAGATCACTGGGGACAATGTCAAAGGCAGGATTGATAACATCTACATTTTTTGGTGCAATCCTACATTTTCCATAATATAGAACTTCTTTAGGATCCCTTTCTTCAATTTCAATTTCATTTACATTTGATTCTTCATCAAAGGTACTTGTGGGTGCTGCAACATAAAATGGAACATTATATCTGTTGGCTGAAAGGGCAATCATTAAAGAACCAATTTTGTTGATTACCCCTCCTTTGGCAACTCTGTCTGCACCAATTATAACTTTATCTATATACTTCTTTTGCATTAAATATCCAGCTGCACTATCTACAATAAGTTTTACATTAATTCCCTCTTGCTGCATTTCCCAAGTACTTAATCTAGCTCCTTGACCTAGTGGGCGTGTCTCAGTACATATAACCTCAATATTTTTTCCTTCTTCTTTTGCAGCCCTAATAACCCCTAATGCTGTACCATAATCTACACATGCAAGTGCTCCAGCATTACAATGTGTTAAAATAACATCTCCATCTTCTATTAATTTAGAACCGTGTTTCCCAATTTTTTTGTTTGTCTCCACATCTTCTTTATAAATTTTCAGGGCTTCATCTATAGGAGAATCAGAATTTACAACCCTATCTACAGCCCAAAACAAATTTATAGCTGTTGGGCGAGTATTTTTTATTTCTTTGGCGGCCTTATTTATATCTTCTCCATTTATTTGTGCTAATGCAACTCCAAATGCAGCTGCAACACCAATAGCTGGAGCACCTCTAACAACCATATTTTTTATTGCATAAACGACATCTTTATGATTTTTACATTCAAAATAGGTAACCTCGTCAGGCAACTTTCTTTGATCTAAAAGTAGGAGTTTGTTATCTTCCCAAATGATTGTTTTCATGTTATCTTTCCTCTATTAGTAGTTAAGAATGCTTTAACAAGCATTCTCTTCTTAACTTTAATAATTCTTTTTTCTTCTTTTCAAAGTCTTCAGGTTTTTTAACAATTTTTCTAATCTTTTTATGGATACATTCAACAACTTCATCTTTGTGGATCCAGAAACAATTTTCACAACTCCATACTTTCTTTTTTTTAATCCAATATCCACCAGTTGATTGGTCACCACAGGGATAAAAAGGACAGAAACAAAACATACAATTTTGGTATGGGAAATGACATGGATAATATTCACATTCTAGATTAGGACCTTTCTGAATTTTTCCTTCAAGGTATCTTTTGTAGTAATCACGTGCCAATTCATTAATTGGTTGTTTAATAACATAGCCTCTAGGAGTTATCATGTAATTATTTTCTATGTATGTTAGTTTATTTCCAATAATTACAGTTGTTGACATGTCTATTTTTTCATTTTTTAAATTTTCAAGCTTAGTAATTTTCTTTTTTTCATTTCTAACAATTCCTACTGGTGTATCTGGTTTTAAATATTTGAGAAGCAAATCACAAACTTCAAAAAACAATTTTTTTCTTTTTTTGCTTGAAGGATTGTAAAGAACTATAATCATGTGGGATTTAGCTGCATGTTTAATTTTTTCTTTTATTTCATATACGGGTGTAAGTATGTCACTAAGACTTATTACAGCAAAATCATGTAGAGGTGCACCAACCTTAGATGCAGCATAAGTTGCAGCTGTAACACCTGGAATTACTTCTATTTCAAGGTCTGAATATTTTCCTATTAATTGAAAAAGGACGTTTGCCATTCCATATACACCAGGATCACCAGAACTAATAAGTGCTACATCTTTACCTTCATAATGTTTTTGTATTGCTAATTCAGCCCTCTCTATTTCATCACCCATTCCTTTAACTATCACTTCTTTACCTTTAACTAAATCCTTTATCATTTCAATATATTTTTTATATCCTATAACTACATCAGATTTTTTTAAAGCTTTCAAAGCACGCAAAGTTATATCTTCCCTACTAGGCCCTATACCAACAATTCTTATCAACAATATCACCTATCTATGACGATAATTTTGTTATGGAAATTATTTTAAGAGTGGCAACATCTATTCGAACTTTCTTGTCTTCAATAACCTTGCCTTTTGCAGAAGCTTTAATTAGGAATTTTTCACCAGGTTTAATTATTATTTCTCCACCTACATTAGTCATGTTTTCCTTAAAACCTGTGGCGGTAATATTTAAATCTACATTTTTTCCTATTTTGGCTCCATATCCTACAACAATCATTGTATTTGTATCTATTCCATCTACCTTTGCAGCACTTCGTAGTGCATTAATGAGTTCAATTTTGTTTTCTACAACATAATTTTCAGGAGGTCCACGTAATACATTGGCTATTTTTTCTTTTATTCCATGAAGAGGCTTTAGCATGTTCAGTTGCATATTTATTAAATTATTTATATCTGGAGTTTGGGAAGTAACAAAGGTGTAAGATACGATTATCCCTAATTCGAAAAAAATTATGAATATTATCGCTAAGAACACTGTCCTTAAAACTGACAAGCTTATCACCTTTAACACTTTTCAAAGATAATCTAGGCTATAATAATTTTTAAGCTAATAATTAATTAGCAAATATATTTTTGCTTTATGTTGCAGGAAGTTTTTCAACAGAAAGTACTTTAATTTTTGAGTTGTGTAAAACTGGCACTTGACCAGGAGTTGGTCTTATATTATGTATTTTCTGGAATTCTGTCTGTTCCTGAAAAGTACCTGAATTTATTAAATGTATACCTTTATATTTTTTATAGTCATTTATATGTACATGTCCAGCATGGAAAATATCTGGAATAGTATCAATCACAAGATGATCTTCTGGTTCTGGAGCTATTGGAGTTCTAAGTCCATATATTGGTGCCAAATGTCTTTTTTCAAGTAATTCTACCATTATTTCAGCAGGTTTATCATGTGAAAAATTAGCTGATATTGCCATATCGTCAAAACTTCTACCATGATATATCATAATTTTTAACCCATCAATACATATAATAGAAGGATTGCTAACAAATTCTGCATTTGGTAGATCATATAAGGCTTTAGCATATTCTTTTTCTAGGGGTTGTTGAGGTTCTGCAATTCTTGAGGCATCGTGGTTTCCAGGAGCTATTATTATTTTTATATCCTTCCTTATCTCTCCTAATAAGCGTGCAGCTTCCTCATATTGTCCTTCGATATCTTTTATTGCCAGTTCTTTTTCTTGCCCCGGATATATACCTACACCGTCAACAATGTCTCCAGCAATTATAATATATTCAATTTCTCCAGCTATATTTCCCCCTTCATTTATCCATGATATTAGTTTTTCAAAGGAATTTTCAAGAAATTTAGAACTACCTATGTGTAAATCCGAAAGAAAGAGTATTGTACAATTTGAATTTTTTTCTTCGATTCTGGGAATTCCTGGTTGTATAATCTCTGAAGCAGTGACAAATCTTCCATTTTTTTTGCCTATGACGCCTATTACTTCATCTTGCACTATATTTTCAGTTTTTTTAAACAAATCCCCATCTTTATTTACAAATACTATACATTTACCAGTTTTATCTTCCAGTTCAATAATTTTATGATTTTTTTTGGTTGTCCTAACTTCATTTACAATTCCAGCTATTTTTACTTCATTGTCACCAATATCTTTTATGTCTACAATTTTACCAAGTCTTTTTTCTAGTAACCCTCTCAACTTTTCATATCTATTGTGAAAATAATTAAGTAAATTTTTGATATCTCCATCAGAATTTAGACTTTCAATATTCTTTATTATCTCCAGTTTGCTTCTCTTTTTCTTAATTTTTATTTTAGGAACTTGAGGTTTTTTCTCTATAAATACCTCTTCTACAATTTCATTAGTTATCAATGGAAATTCTAAATTTCTTTCAACATAATCTTTCAGTTTAGAAATTATTTCTTTATCACTATTATCTAGATCTTTGAGTTTTTCATAAGCCTCTGGAGTAATCAATATATCATTCTTACTTAATTCTTCTAATAAATTAGATCCCATGTTTTCTAGAACTCCTCATGATAATTAAAATTAATTTTCAAAAAAAGTAATAGTCCCGGGCGGAGTCGAACCGCCGTCACCGGGTCCAAAGCCCGGCAGGATTACCACTACCCCACGGGACTATATGAAATATCAGTCAGTAAAATTATGATATAAATCTTATTAATAAATTTTACGGTGAGGTAGATTGTAAATTAAAGCCTTTACTACAAAAAATTTTTAGAAGATCTCTCAAAACTTTTATAAAAATGAGTTTCACTTATAACTTATAAGTTATAACTTATAACTCTCTAAGTTTGACTTAAATCAATGACTTTAAACTGTCAGATAAATAATTTTGGTTATGAAAAATTAACTCAACTAATTTTACAAAATTGTTTTCCCTAAATGTTGTGTGTTATCCAACAGAAATTTATAACCCAAAATTAATAAATTTATAGTTTGATAAAATAAAAAATTCATGGTGATCGTTTGTTAATAAAACAACGATTTGTATTAGATACTAGTGCATTTACAGATGTTGAATTGAGAAATAAACTTGGCGATGGTGATTTAACTAAAACAATAGAAAATATGGTAGATTTAATTGCTAAAGCTAGAACAAAGCTTAATATAAGTTGTCACATGCCTCCAGTTACATATAAAGAATTAATAGATTATATATCCCTATATGATTGTCCAGAAGAAATTAAAACAAGATTAGATACATGGATTGTCAAAAAAACGCCTAATCGTTATGAAACCAAAATACCTTCTCAAATATTCTATGAATATGTGAGAGACATGAGAGAAAGAATTAATAAAGGCATGAAAATTGCTGAGGAGATGATTTGGGAAGCTGCAACAGAATCTCTAGTCATGAAATCAAGAGGACATGAAAGACAAAAAATAGAGGTTAATACAATTGGAGAAGCAATAAGAGAATTTAGAAAAAAATATAGATCAGCGTTAAGAAAGGGGACACTTGATAGTGCTCCAGATTTGGATGTACTTTTATTGGCTAAAGAGTTAGATGCAGGTGTTGTAGCAGCTGATACAGGAATTAAATCATGGGGGGAAAGATTAGGGTTAAGATTTCTTGATGCTACATCTTTTCCAAAAATGATTCAAGAATATCTAAAGTATTATAGATGATGGGGGACATGCATGGAATTAAGAAAACCTAGAGGGACTAGGGACTTTCTATTTGAAGACATGGAATTAAGAAAAAATGTAGAAATGAAATTACGCAATGTGTTTGAAAGATATGGGTATCGTGAAATTAAGACACCAATTTTTGAGCATTTAAAACTTTTCACAATTAAATCTGGAGAAGAAATAAAAGAACAAATGTACCACTTTAAAGATAAAGGTGGTAGAAATTTAGCACTAAGGCCTGAATTAACAGCGCCTATAGCACGTCTTTATGTAAATAAATTACAAAGATTTCCAAAACCAATAAAAATGTATTATTTTGGTAGTTGTTTCCGTTATGAAAGACCTCAAGCAGGAAGATTTAGGCAGTTTTGGCAGTTTGGATGCGAATTGATAGGTGGAAAATCACCTGAAGCAGAGGCTGAAACGATTGCCTTGGCATATGATTGTCTTAAGGAACTTGGACTTAAGAATTTTAAAATACATATAGGACATATGGGCATAGTAAGAGGAATGCTTGAAGAAAATGGTGTTAAAGGTGAAAAGCAGGATCATATAATGACTTTGATTGATAAAGGAGATAAAGAGGAGTTATCTAGATATTTAAATGAGATATCATTTCCTAGTGAACTTCAAGAACTTTTATTTTCATTAATTGAAATGAGAGGGGATTCTAAAATATTAGATGAAATTTTAGATATTGTGGGGTACAGGAGATCTGTCGAGGCTATACAAGAATTAAAAAATTTAGAAAGTTTATTGGAAGTTTTTGGCGTGAAAAATTACCTTATGGATCCAGGCATTGCAAGAGGTCTTGACTATTATACAGGTATAGTATTTGAAATATATATTTCAAAAACTCAGATATGTGGTGGAGGAACATACAATCTAATTGAATTATTTGGCGGTGAAAAAGTAGAATCAACAGGTTTTGCATTTGGGTTTGATAGATTAGTTGAGGCAGTTGGAAATAAAACAGAAAAATTTTCTTTCGCAGATGTTTTCGTAGCTCCAGTATCAGATGAAACAAGAGAAGCAGCTTTCAAAATTGCACAAAAAATTAGAAAATCCGGAATATCAGCAGATGTAGACTTGTCCCGACGCAAATTAGGAAAATTACTTTCATATGCAGATCATTTGGGAGTTAAATACACAATAATTGTTGGTAAAAAAGAATTAAAACAAAAAAGAGTAACTGTTAAAGACATGGAAAGTGGTGAACAAAAAGAAGTTCAAATTGATGACTTATCTGATTATTTAAGAAGGGGGCTCAAAAAATTTTGAATTTTAGACATGAAATAAATGGTGAAAAATTAGTAATTGCAATAGCTCAGGATTTTAAAACAAATAAGGTTTTAATGACCGCATACATGAACAAAGAAGCATTTGAGAAAACACTGAAAACAAAAAAAGCTCATTACTGGAGTACCTCTAGAAAAAAAGTATGGATGAAGGGAGAAACATCTGGCAATATACAAAAAGTTAGAGAGATGTATGTAGATTGTGATAGAGATGCCGTGTTACTCAAAGTAGAACAGAAGGGAGGAGCATGTCATACAGGACATTACTCTTGTTTTTATCGTAAAATAGATATGAATAATATGAAAATGAAAAGTGTGGAGAAACAATTGTTCGATCCTAAAGAAGTCTATGGAGGTACAAAGAATGAGAATAGTGCCTGATACTAGTGTTATCGTTGATGGACGAATTACAGAAATAGTGCAAAAAAAGAAATTTAAAGGATCTAAAGTAATAGTTCCCGCAGCTGTAGTATCAGAACTAGAATACCAAGCAAATAGAGGTAGAGAAAGTGGATTTAATGGTCTCGAGGAACTTAAAAATCTTCAGAAATTACATAAAAAAGGTGAAATTTCTCTAACGTTTGCTGGAAAAAGACCATCATTAGAGGAAATTACTTTGTCAAGAGGTGGAGAAATAGATGCCATGATTCGTGATATAGCAAAAAAACACAATGGAATTCTTGTAACTAGTGACAGAGTTCAGGCAAAAGTTGCTGAAGCACAAGGTCTAGAAGTTATTTACATTAAACCACAGGTTCTAGATTATAAAAAGTTGGAGATAATGAAATATTTTGATGAAAACACAATGTCAGTTCATCTTAAAGAAAACGTTGTTCCTATGGCAAAAAAAGGTAAAATAGGTAATATAAAACTTGTTAAAATTGGGTCAAAACCTCTAAATAGGTCAGAATTATCTAAAATGGCTAGAGAGATAATTGAAGCTGCAAAAAGTGATTTAAAAAGCTTTATTGAAATTGAAAGAGAGGGGGCTACAGTTGTCCAGTTTAGAGAATATAGAATTTCTATAGCACGTCCTCCATTCTCTGAGGCTTATGAAATTACGGCTGTAAGACCTGTTGCAAAAGTTTCTTTAGAGGATTATAAGTTACCAAACAAACTTATAAAACGTTTAAAGGATGTTGCAAGGGGTATATTAATTGCAGGTCCACCTGGTGCGGGTAAGAGTACGTTTGCTCAAGCAATAGCAGAATTTTATAAAGAAGAAATGAATTCTGTTGTTAAAACGATGGAATCTCCACGTGATTTACAAGTTAGCGATGAAATTACTCAATATGCTCCACTAGAAAGAGACATGCAGAAAACTGCAGATATATTACTTTTAGTGAGACCAGACTTTACAATTTATGATGAGATGCGAAAAACCAAAGATTTTAAGATATTTGCAGATATGAGACTTGCAGGAGTAGGAATGATTGGAGTTGTACATGCTACAAGGCCTATTGATGCCATTCAGAGAGTTATTGGTCGTGTAGAACTTGGAATGATACCTTCAATTATTGACACCACGATATTCATAAAAGATGGAAAAGTAGAAACCGTTTATGATATTTCATTAACAGTTAAAGTTCCAACAGGCATGACTGAAGAAGATTTGGCAAGACCTGTAATAGAGGTAAGAGATTTTGAAACAAATGAATTGGTGTATGAGATATATACATATGGTGAACAAACTGTTGTTATGGATGTATCAAAAATTTCCGCACCTAAGAAAGCACCTGTTAGAACATTAGCTGAGAAAGAAATTGAAAGAGAGTTTAAAAAGCGTTTTCCTCATGTAGATGTTAAAGTAAAAATGGAATCTGATAACAGAGCTAAAGTTTGGGTCAATGAAAAATACATACCTCAAATAATTGGTAAAAAAGGAAGAACCATCGAAAAAATAGAGGAAAAGCTGGGTATAAGTATAAGCGTTGAACCACTGGTAGAGAAAAAGAAAGAAAAAGAAATTACAGTAGATGTCAATGATAATCATATAGTATTGAACTTTGGAACTGAAGATGTTGGCAAGTCTTATGATATATTTGTTGATAATGAGTACTTGTTTACAGCTACAGTGGGTAAAAGAGGTACAATAAAGGTTAGAAGAGATATAGATTTAGCAAAGGTTATAGAGAAGGCTATAGAAACTAATTTACCTATCACAGCAAAACCAAGAGATTAGGTGTTAATTATGAAATTTGGAGTTTCTACTTTAGCTTTGTATCCTTCTCCTATAGAAAAAATTTTGGATTTTGTTGAAAATTTAGGTATGGATTATTGTGAAATAATAAATGAATATCCTTTTGATGATTTAAATTATGAAATTTTTGAATCATATTTTTTAGATGTAGTGATACATGCACCAATATCTGATATAAATATAGCCTCACATAATCATGCCATGAGAAGAGCATCTATAGAAGAAATAAAATCTTCGATAACATTAGCATCAAAAATAAATTCTGAAAAAATAGTAATACATCCAGGAATTGTTCCTGTACTTGGAAAAAAATTCATAAATAAAATAGAGAAATACAATATAGATGCATTGAGAGAAATTAGGGACCATGCTGAAAATTTAGGTGTAAAGATATGTTTAGAAAACATGCCTAATCTTGAAGAATGTTTATGTAAGGATCTAAATGAAGTATATAAGATTGTTAATGATTTAGGAATCTATACAACTTTGGATGTTGGCCACGCTAATACTATGGGTTTAGATGTAGAAAAATTGAAAATTGATGACTCTGTTATCCATATACATATTTCAGATAATGATGGTTCTTATGATACGCATGATGCTTTGGGAGAGGGAAATATAAATTTCACAAAGTTGTTTAAAAAGAAATTGAAAAATTATTCTGATACAATTACAATAGAAATAAAAACAAAGGAAGAATTATTAAAAAGTATAGAATATTTGAAAGCAAAAAAGATTTTATAAGTGATAGAGATGAAAATTGCAATTATTGGTGGAACCGGTGATCAAGGTTTTGGACTGGCACTAAGGCTGGCAAAGGCTGGAGAAAAAATAATCATTGGGTCAAGAAGTCGAGAAAGGGCTAAAAAAGCTTGTTCAAAAATCCTTAATATTGTGGAGAATGCAGATATAGAAGGAATGGAAAATAAAGAAGCAGCAAAAGAAGCTGATATAGTGATATTAACAGTTCCACTTCATGCACAGCTAACAACTATAGAAAATATAAAAGATGTTCTTGATGGTAAAATACTTGTGGATGCTACAGTGCCATTAGAATCTTCAATAGGAGGGTCCGGTGGTAAATACGTTGAATTATGGGATGGTTCAGCAGCCGAAAGAACATCTAGAGTACTTAAAGATAAAAATGTTAAAATAGTAACAGCATTCAATAATATAAGTGCCCACAGTTTACAAGACATAGAGAATGATGTTGAATGCGATTGTTTAGTAGCTGGCGATGATGAAAATGCAAAAAAAATTGTTATGGAACTTGCTGAAAAAATACCTGGAGTAAGAGCAATAGATTGTGGCCCATTAGAAAATTCAAAAATAATTGAAAAAATAACACCTCTATTAATAACTCTTAACATCAGAAATAACATTAATAATGCAGGAATAAGAATAACAGGTTTGAAAAAATGGAAATAGTAATGAAAACTGTCAAAGAAATTGTAAAAAATGCCATAAACGCAATTGAAAAGATAAATGAAAAAGAAATTAAGAAGATGATCAAAGAAATAAGAAATTCAGATAGAATATTTGTTGTAGGTACTGGCAGATCAGAATTAGTTGGAAAAGCTTTTGCAATGAGATTAATGCATCTTGGATTTAATGTTCATGTGGTTGGTGAAGTTACAACACCGGCAATCAGAGATAAAGATTGTTTAATTGCAATTTCAGGTTCTGGTGAAACAAAAACAGTTACAATAGCAGCCGAAACTTCTAAAAAAATAGGAGCCTGTGTGATAGGTATTACTTCAACGCAAAATTCAACATTGTGGAGAATAGCAGATATTAAGGTAGTTATACCTACAAAAAGTAAAAAAGCTTGGAAAGATTACACATCTGAATCTCTAAAAGGAGAATATGGTGACTTAATGCCTTTAGGAACTCTATTTGAAGATACAGCACAGCTATTTTTAGATGGTGTTATTGCAGAACTTATGACAATTCTCGGTAAAAAGGAAGAAGATCTTAGAAAAAGACACGAAACCTTCTATTAACTAATAACTAACATTGTTACATTACATAACTTCCAGGTGTTATCATGCGATGTCAATTAATTAGAGACAGTGTTGTATCAGATGTGAATCCCCGTGCCCTCAGACTTCATAACAAAAGTCATTATGGAATTCTAGATGGAAATACTTTCAAATTATCATTAATAGAAGCTACTTATTTGTTAGAAAATAAAAGGATTAATGTGTATAGAGGTAATGAGAAGATTTCTCTAGAAGAAATGAAAAATATTTTGAGGAGACATAATTTATATCAGAAATATTTAGTGTTTAGAGATTTAAGGAATAGAGGATATATAGTCAAAACTGGACTTAAATATGGTTCTGAATTTCGTTTATATGAACGTGGTAAAGCACCTGGTAAAGGACATTCCAAATATCTTGTTAGAGTAGTGACAGAAGATGACATATTTAATGTTAAAGATATTGTAAGCCAAGTAAGAGTTGCACATAGTGTGAGAAAAAAATTAATTATGGCAGTAGTAGATGAAGAAGAAGATATCAGCTATTACAAAATTGAATGGATAAGACCTTGAGGTGTCTATTTGATTGACCCATGGAGCTCAGAAAGTCTAAATCATAAAATCATTGAAAAGTTTGGTGTAAGGCCTTTTAAAGAAGTTATAGGTGAAATAAAAGATCCTCATTGGTTAATGAGAAGAGGTGTAATTTTCGGGCAAAGAGATTATAATAAGATATTAAAAGCAATGAAAAATAAAGAAGATTTTGCAATCGTAACTGGGATGATGCCAAGTGGCAAAATGCATATAGGACATAAAATGATAATAGACCAATTAATATGGTACGAAAAAAAGGGTGCGGAAATATTTATACCTATAGCTGATATGGAAGCATATTCTACTAGAAATAAAAGTTTTGAAGAATCTAAAAAAATAGCAATAGAGGAATATTTGGCAAATTATCTTGCATTAGGATTAGATATAACCAAAGATTCAATAAATGTTTATTTACAATCTGAAAATTTGGTAGTTGAAGATCTAGCATATATATTGAGTAAAAAAGTTAATTTCAGCGAATTAAGGGCTATATATGGATTTGATGAGTCAACAAGTATCGCACAGACATATATACCGATTATTCAAGCTGCAGATATCCTTCATCCACAACTAGATGAATTTGGAGGTCCAAAACCAGTTTTGGTCCCTGTTGGACCTGATCAAGACCCTCACATAAGACTCTCCAGGGATTTAGCAAGTAGATTTAAAAAAGAATATTCATTTATCTTGCCTTCATCAACTTACCATAAATTTATGAGTGGTATAACAGGAGGCAAAATGTCAAGTAGTAAACCAAACGATGCTATATTTTTAACAGATCCTCCTAAAGTTGTTGAAAATAAAATTATGCAAGCAAAAACTGGAGGAAGAGAAACACTCGAAGATCAAAGAAAATACGGAGGATCTCCAAAAGATTGTGTTGTATATGAGATCTTAATTTATCATGTTGAAGATGATAAAAAAGTAAAAGATATTTATGAAAAATGTAAAAATGGTGAAATAATTTGTGGTGAATGTAAAAAAATAGTAGCTGAACATATGAAAAAATTGATTATTGATATTGGAAAAAAGAGAGAAAAAATGGTGGAAAAAGCTGCAAGAGTTTTGGAGGAGTCTAATGGTACGTAAGGAAGGTTATGAAAGCACTTTAGAAGCACTGTATAGAAATAATGAATCATTGTTAATTATTTCAGCATTATTATTTTTTATTCCTCTTTTCATCGGATATATTTTTTCAGGAACTTTAGATCCATATTTAGGATATGTGCTTAAAGAATTTAAGAAAGAAATAGTAAAAGGAGAATTAAAACTAACGGTTTTGTCTATATTTTTACATAATTTACAAATAGCGATAGTATTATATTTAGGTGGAATAATTGCTATAGTTACAGTGGTTTCTTTAATTTTTAATGGATTATTTATTGGATATACCGCTAGTAAATATCCATTAATGGATTTCATAATTTTAGTACTTCCTCATGGGGTATTTGAAGTACCTGCAATAATTATAGCAGGGGCAGCAGGGTTTAGACTAACTTCTTTTATTTTTAACTATATCTCTGATTTACTTTTTGGAGAATGGTATGGAAGTAAGATAGAAAAGATTAGTTATTATTTTAAATTAAATTATGAAGAATTTGAAGAGTCATTATTGCTTTTTGGAATCTCAGTTGTACTTTTATTTATTGCAGCCTTAATTGAGGCCAATGCAACGCTTTTAATTTACGAATATTTGAAGGGAATAATATGATTATGAGATGTGTAGTATG
Organism: Methanothermus sociabilis; assembly: GCF_055392295.1. Classification (NCBI taxonomy): domain Archaea; kingdom Methanobacteriati; phylum Methanobacteriota; class Methanobacteria; order Methanobacteriales; family Methanothermaceae; genus Methanothermus; species Methanothermus sociabilis. Next base: position 872,654 of record NZ_AP042467.1, read on the forward strand.
CGGAAAAGAATACCCTGCAGATGAAATCATATACACTTGTAATGAATGCGGGTCAGTACTAGAAGTCTTGATGGAAACAGAGGTATCAAAGAAAATATTTGAAGGCAGAAAGTGGAATATGTGGAGATACAAAGAATTTTTACCTGTAGATGAATCTAAAAAAGTATCACTTAATGAAGGAGGTACTCCATTTATAAAATGTAATAATTTGTCAAAAGATCTTAAAGTTGATTTATATGTTAAGGTAGAGGGTTCAAACCCAACAGGTAGTTTTAAAGATAGAGGTATGAGTGTAGGAGTTACAAAAGCTCTTGAATTTAATGTTGACACAGTTGGATGTGCCTCAACTGGTAATACTTCCGCATCTTTAGCTGCATATGCAGCAAGAGCTGGTCTTAGATGTATAGTATTTTTACCAGCAGGGAAAGTTGCTTTGGGAAAATTAGCTCAAGCCATGTTTCATGGAGCCCAGGTGTTATCAATTAAGGATAATTTTGATAAGGCATTAGAGATTGTCACAAAGTTTGCTCTTGGTGGATATTTATATCTACTAAATTCTGTAAATCCTTTTAGATTAGAAGGACAAAAGACAATCGCATTTGAAATATTGGAAGAACTGAATTGGGAATCTCCAGACCACATCATCTTACCTGTTGGAAATGCAGGAAACATTTCAGCGATATGGAAAGGAATAAAGGAATTTTATGAATCTGATTTCATAGATGAGAAACCATGCATGATTGGAATACAGGCTGAAGGAGCTTCACCAATAGTTGAAGCTGTAAAGAAACAAAAACTTGATATAAAGCCTGTAAAAAATCCTGAAACAGTTGCAACAGCTATAAGGATAGGTTCTCCAGTTAATTATCCTAAAGCTTTGAGAGCAATATATGAATCCAATGGAACTGCCCTAAGCGTCAGTGATGAAGAAATACTTAAGGCTCAAAGACTATTAGCAAAAAAAGAAGGTATAGGTGTTGAGCCAGCATCAGCTGCAAGTATTGCAGGACTAATCAAATTAATAGATGATGGCTATTTAGATCATGGAGAAAGAGTTGTATGCGTATTGACAGGGCATCTTCTAAAAGATCCAAAAATTGCTATAAATGCTTGTAAAAAGCCTTTAGAAGTAGAACCAGATTTTAATTTACTAAAAAAGATTATTGGATAAATAGAAAATTTTATTCTATAAAAAAACGCCTTTGATACAATATCTATATTATCCATTTATATGGCTATCAAAGCACAATATAAACTTTTTATGGTTAATAAGAATTTCACAACCACCATCAAAATAAAACATCGACGATGCAAACAATAAATTTATATAGGATAAATTTGATAATATTCTTTCGTAAGAATAAAGAGGTGGTAAGTATGGAATTACCAATAGCACCAATTGGTAGAATTATAAAAGATGCAGGTGCCGAAAGAGTCAGTGATGATGCAAGAATAACTCTAGCAAAAATTTTAGAAGAAATGGGTAGAGACATTGCTTCAGAAGCTATAAAACTAGCAAGACACGCCGGAAGGAAAACAATAAAAGCAGAGGACATTGAACTAGCAGTTCGAAGATTTAAGAAATAATATTTTTCTTTTTCCTTTTATATTTTTATTGCAAATAAAAAATCATACAAAATTTTTGCTGCATTCATCGCTGCGGGGTCGCCTATTCTATCTGTTGCAACTTCAACAATGTCAATGCCAATAATTTTTTTTCTAGCTATTTTTTCAATGAATTTTTCCATATGGTAGGGAGTGATACCTACAGGCGTTGGATTTCCAACACCTGGAGCATAACCAGGATCTAATACATCTATATCCACTGTTACATAGAATGGTCCATCTAATTTATTTATTTCATTTAAAACCATGTTAAATTTTTCAATTATGTCTCTTGATGTATAGTATTTGATATTTTCATTAAGAACAAATTCATGTTCTTCTTTTGTACAAGATCTTACACCAATTTGGACAATTTTCTTCGGATGTAATTCATATATTCGTCGCATGACTGTTGCATGCGAAAACTTTTTACCAGCATAAGTATTTGCCATATCCATATGTGCATCAAAGTGTAGAATAGTTACATCACTTAGATCAAATGTTTTCACAACACCATATGTTATGCTATGTTCTCCACCAAGGACAATAGGAATCATTCCTTTTTTTAAAACTTCTTGAACTTTTTCAGAAATATTACGACAAGTATTTTTAAAGTCACCTAGAATTACCTCAATATCACCTAAATCAATGATAGGAACATCTAGTTTTTTTCTATAGTGTAAACTATAGTTTTCAAAATTGTAGGATGCTTGACGAATCATCAATGGTCCAAATCTTGACCCTGGCTTATATGTGGATGTGCTATCAAAAGGTACTCCTAACAATCCAAAAACTTTTTTATTAGAAAGGTATTTAAGGGAGGAAGGGTCCTTAGAATATGCAAATTTTAGACCCATATTATTTAACTCTTAAAAGTTTTGTTTTACCCATTGCTTCTAAATATTCAACTTCTGCACCTTCAGTTAATTTATCTTTTAACTCCTCAGGTATAGGAACTTCAAATGTGTCATATGTTTCTAAGTCCATCAATTGTACAGTATCACCCATAATTGCTAAAACTTGGCCCACCTTCTTATTAATCACAGGTACTTCTATTTTACTATCCACAGGTTTTACAATACTTCTTTTTTGTCCATCAAAAATGCCAATTGCTTCTATACGCATCTTTGCAGATCCATGCTTACCTGGTGAAGAAGTTGTTACTCCTACAATCTTTGAAGGTTCACCATCTATTACCACATACTTACCTTTTTTCAATGTTCTAACTTCAACTACTTTTTTTGCCATGATTATCCCTCCTTATATTGAAACCTCATAAATCTTTACATACAAACAATATAAAAAATTTGTGAGGTGGTAACTTGAATATTGCTATAACTTCTGGTAAAAGTGAAGGCCCCACAAAGTTAAATGCATTTGATAATGCCTTATTAGATGCTGGTATTGGAAATGTAAATTTGATAGAAGTTTCTAGTATAGTTCCGCCAGGTGCAAAAATAATTCCATTACCTAAATTTGAAGTAGGATCAATGGTTAAATGTGTATTAGCGAAAAAGATTTCGGAAAGAAAAGATGATTTAATTTCTGCTAGTGTAGCTGTTGCAATGTCAAAAGATTTTGGATGTATAGCTGAACACAGTGGCGTAAATGTAAGTCCTGAAAAAGTTAGGGAAAGATGTGTATCAACTGTTAAAAACATGATGAAAAAAAGGAATAAAAAAATAGAAGAATTAATTGTGGAGGAGATAAATCATAGAGTTAAAAAATGTGGTGCAGTGGTTGCTGCGGTAGTTTATATAGAATAGAAAGGTGTCTGAATGGATGAATCAGAAATTAGAAAATGGAAAAAAGTATCATTGGAAATGGCTAGACGCGTAGAAAGAGCAATATCACCATTAATTGGTACTGAAGAAGCTGGAAAGATAGTTAAAATGGGTGCTGATGGTACTCCAACAAAATTGATAGATTTAATAGCTGAAGATGAAGTTATAAATGTGTTAAAAGAAGTTGGAGAACCTGTTGGATTAGTAACTGAAGAATCTGGAAGTTTTGATATAAATAAGAAAGTTGTAAGTAGAAACAAAAAAATAACTTTTGTTGTTGATCCTCTTGATGGAACAACTAATGCTATAAAAAACATTCCTTTTTATGGCATATCGATAGCTGTAGCTGAACATCCGCAAAATAGAGATCCTGTACTTAATGATGTTGTTATTGGAGTTGTAAGGAATTTTACAACAAGAGATACCTATACAGCCATAAAAGATGGAGGTGCATCTTTAAACGGAAATGAAATATCTCCATCATCAAATAAATTTTTGAATGAAGCATCTGTTGGTGCTTTTATTTATGGAACTAGATTTAAAGATCTGGATAATTTATGTAGCAAGATAAGAAGGATGAGAATATTGGGTGCAGTAGCTTTAGAATTAAGTTATGTTGCTAATGGCGTATATGATGCATTTATAGATATAAGAGGAAGGTTAAGAATTGTGGACATTGCTGCTGCAAAACTTATTGTAGACGAAGCTGGAGGGATAGTTACAGACCATCAAGGCAATGTTATAAATGGCCCATTGAATGTAAGAGAAAGGACATCTTTAGTTGCTGCAGGAAACAATGCTTTACATTCAAAAATTATAGAAGTTTTGGAGGAACTTTAATGCATATTGGACTTGTTGCAAGATTAGACATGCAAAAATCCATCAAACTAGCAAAAAAAATTGTAGAGTTTTTAGAAAAGAAAGGTATTCAAGTTTCAGTGGAATCATCACTAGCTGATATTATTAACAAAAAAGACATAAAATGTGACTTAGAAAAAATGGAAGCAGACATGATTGTTACTATAGGTGGCGATGGTACAATACTTAGAACGCAAGGGATTGCCAAAAACATACCTATTTTTGGTATAAATATGGGTACTATTGGATTTTTAACAGAAATAGATCATCAAAACGCATTTGAAGCTTTAGAAAAAGTGATTTCAGGTAAATATTTTATTGAGGAGAGAAGCAGATTGGAAGTTTGTGGAAAAAAATTACCTCCAGCACTTAATGAGGTTGTTGTAATAACTAGTAAGCCTGCAAAAATGCTTCATTTTGAAGTTTTAGTGGATGATGAAGTGGTTGAAAATTTAAGAGCAGATGGAATGATTGTTTCTACACCTAGTGGATCTACGGCATATTCAATGTCTGCTGGAGGTCCTATTGTAGATCCAAATGTGGATGCATTTATAATAGTCCCAATATGTCCATTTAAATTAAGTGCAAGACCTCTAGTAGTTCCAGATAATAGTAAAATAAAAATTAAGCTTTTAAAGAAAGGAAAAGATGCAATAGTGGTTGTTGATGGTCAAGCAGAAGATAAAATAACTTATATGGAAGAATTAACACTTAAAAAATATAAATCCCCTGCTTATTTTGTAAGATTAAAAAAAGGTTTTTACAGAAGAATCAGAGAAAAATTAACTGAAGGTGGCATTGCCTTTCTTTAATATTTTAATGGTGTTTTTATGGATGTCCTTGTTGTAGATCTCACGCATGGTGGTATTACCTTAGCCAAAGAATTAAAAAAATATTTTGACAATGTTTTTGTTTGGGACATCTACAATACTGTTCCTAAAGAAAAAAAGAAATTCTTAAGTAAGTATTTTAAATTTGTAGATGCTGTCCCTAAAAGAAAAAATATTAAAATAATTGCACCAGTTCATTGCCCTCTAAATATAACTCCTGATTTTACACATCATGAGGCTGTAAATTTTATTTTGCAGGATTGGAAAAATAAAAGAGACATACCAATAATTGAAGTTACTGGTGTTAAGGGCAAGACATCGGTAGTATGGATGTTAAAAGAAATTTTATCTCATAAAAACCCATTAATATTGAGCAGTATTGGTATTTTTTTAAAAGATAAAGTTTTAAAAAAAGACGTGAGCATAACTCCAGCAAATATAATCAAGGCTATTAAATTGGGAAAAGACAAATTTGGAGTTTGTATATTTGAAGTATCACTTGGAGGTACAGGATTAGCAGATGTTGGTGTATTAACAAATATAGTTGAGGATTATCCGATAGCTGGAGGAAAAAGAAAAGCTAGTGAAGCTAAAAAACAAATATTTAGGAGTAAAATAACTTGCTGTGATTACAAAACACTAAAAAAATTTTATAAGGAATACATAGGGGAAGCAAATACTTTCTCTATAAATTATCATGATGATGTAAATGTTTGGACTTCATCCATAAAATATGATTTTGAAAAAACCTCATTTAAAGTAAATGTAGATGGATTAAAAACTTTAAAGGGAGAATTTTGTGGAAATATACGTATAGAAACATTTGCACCAACATCTCATTATTTGTTAAATGTTTTAGCAGCTATATCTGCTGCATTGTCTTTAGGCGTTAAAACAAAATACATAAAAAAAGGATTGTATAATTTTAGAGGCTTAAAAGGAAGAAGTTCCATAAAAAGAAAAAATGGTTGTAGAATAATAGAGGAAATAAATCCAGGTATAAACACTAAAACTATTGAAAATTCACTGGAAATTGCCAAAAATCTAAAAAATTCTGTAGTGATCATCGGTGGTCAATATGGTGCCACCTGTGAAGAACTCAATGAGGAAAGAGTTGCTAAAATAATTGATAATAATAGAGATGTTAATGTAGCATTAGTAGATGAGGTTGGAAAAAGCTTATTAAAAAAAATAAAAAGGAAAGTGGAATATGCTGACAATCCTAATAAATTGCTAAAATCATTTATAGAAAGAGGTTTTAAAAATATTGTGTTTGTGTACAGGTCAAAATATTCAGATTTAAGCAAAAGATGAAGTGATAAAAAATGATAGTTGGTACCAGAGGTAGTCCATTAGCACTCAAACAAACATATTATGTTGTTAATCAACTTTCAAAATTGGTTAATGAGGAAGTAAAAATCAAAATTATAAAAACAACAGGGGATAAAATCAAGGATTCTCAGTTACATAAAATAGGTCAAAGAGGAGTTTTTACAAAAGAAATTGACAAGGCAGTGCTAAATGAAGAAGTTGATTTGGCAGTCCATAGTTTGAAAGATGTACCAACAGAATTACATGAGGATTTAGAGATAGTAGCTATCCCACATAGAGATTCACCAAACGAAGTTTTAGTTTCTAAATATAGTTGGGATGAATTATCTGAAGAATGTATTTTAGGTACAAGTAGTTTAAGAAGAAAAGCATTTTGTCGTTACCATGGAAAAAAATTTAAAATAAAACCTTTGAGAGGAAACATTGAGACTAGAATTAAAAAAGTCGAAGATGGAGAATACGATGCTACAATAATGGCTGAAGCCGCACTAAAGCGTTTAAATCTTGAAAAATATATTAAAAAAAGATTTTCTGTGAAATATTTTACTCCCTCTGCAGGACAAGGAGCAATAGCTATAGAAACGAGGTCTGATAGTAAATATATCTCTGTATTAAAAAAATTAAATAATCATAGAGCATTTTATGAAGTAACTGCTGAAAGAACAGTACTAAAAGAACTTGGCGTTGGATGCCAATGGCCTATAGGTGTTGTGGCCAGATCCAAAGGCAAAAATTTAAATCTTTATGCAATTTTACTGTCTAAGAAAGGCAAACTGCTTTCAAAAATTGAGCTAGATGGGAAACTTCATGAAGCTACAAAATTAGGAAAAAAAGCTGCAAAAAAAATGGAGGGTTACATCTGAAAAAATTAAATGTTGGAGTTATAGGAGTAGGAGCTATGGGTTACAATCATGCAAGAGTCTATTCCCAATTAAAAAATGCAAATCTTTTAGCAGTGGCAGATATATCAAAGACTGCTCTCAAAAGGGTCACAAAAAGATATAATACAAAAGGATTCACAGATTATATGAAAGTCCTCGAAATGCCTGAAATAGACGCTGTAAGTGTGTGTGTACCAACCACTTATCACTATAAAGTTACAATGGATGCTATAGAACATGGAAAACATGTTTTAGTTGAAAAACCAATTGCATTTACAGTTGAAGAAGCCAAAGAAATGATTAAATTTGCAAGAAAAAAGAATGTTAAGTTAAGTGTCGGACATGTAGAACGTTTTAATCCAGCTGTACAAAAAGCAAAAGAAGTTGTAGAAAGTGGAACCATTGGTGACATTGTTACAGCATCCACAAAAAGGGTTGGACCATTTCCGCCACGAATCAAAGACGTTGGGGTGACTATAGATCTCGCAATTCATGACATAGATATCATGCATTATCTTTTTGAAAAGAAAGTTGTGGAAGTATATGCATACATGGGAAGTATTTTAAATAAATGTGAATTTGAAGATCATGCTGAAATCATGGTAAAATTTCAGGAAAATATAGTTGGTTTACTAGAAGTTAATTGGCTAACTCCTTACAAAAAAAGAAAATTATCAATAACAGGTACAGATGGGATTATATCTGTTGATTATATTACTCAAAATCTTAAAGTACATGGTAAATTCGCACAAAACATAAGTATAAATAAAGAAGAACCTTTAAAAAATGAATTAAGATCATTTGTAAATTCTGTGTTGGAAGATAAAGAACCTCCTGTAAATGGTGAAAGTGGATTGTATGCACTTAAAGTTGTGTTAAATGCTATAAAATCTGCAAAAAAAGGATATCCTGTAAGATTAGAAGGTGGAAAAAATGAATAAAGAACTTATAAAAAAAGCTCAAGAACTTCGAGCTAGAGGATTTACAACTGGAGAAATAGCGGATGAATTAAATATCTCCAGAGACACAGCAAGATGGCTGATATTAAAGGCTGAAGAAAAAGTTAGTAGAAAAGCTCCAACAGACATTGCCATTGATTGGAGATGTTTGAGTGAAAGTGCATCAAGACTAAAATATGTATCAGCTATCATGGCAGATATAGCATCTAAGTATGATGTGGAAGGTATAGTGGGAATAGCTGTTAGTGGGGTACCAATAGCAACATTGATGGCAACATTAATGAATAAGGAATTATCATTTTCAGTTTTTCACCCTGCTAAATTAAGGAAAGAAAAGGATGTAGATGGTACAATCAGCAGTAATTTCGCAAGCATATATAATAAAAAGGTAATCATTGTGGACGATGTTATAACAAGTGGTAGGACTGTTAAGGAAGCTGTAAAAGTTGTAAAGGAGCAAGGGGCAAAACCAGTTGCAGTTGTAGTGTTAATTGACAAGAAAAATCTCAAAGAAGTTGATGGAGTGCCAGTTGAATCATTAATTAAAGTTACTAGGGTAGGATAAATGAAATGAGATTCCGATTAGCTATTATCTTAGGAAAAATTGTAAGATTTGGTTTAAGACTTTTAGGTAGAAGTGCTACAGCATTGCCTGGAAACATAGCATTAAAAATTTATCCAAATTTATTGAAGGTTATAGATAAAAGATGCAAAAAGAAAATAATCATAACAGGTACAAATGGTAAAACAACTACAAATAATTTGATTTCATATATTCTTAAAGGAAAATTTAAGAATGTGCTTTCAAATTTAAGAGGAGCAAATATGGCGCAGGGTGTTGCCAGTGCTTTTATAGCAGATTTTAAGGATAAATATGATTGGGGTGTGTTTGAAATAGATGAAGGGTCTTTGGATGATGTCTTAAATTATATAAACCCTGATTTTGTCGTTGTAACTAATTTTTTTAGGGACCAGCTAGATAGATATGGAGAAATTGAAAATACAGTGGCATTAGTAAAAAATGTTTTAAAAAAGAAAAAGAATCTTAAATTAGTGTTGAATGCTGACGATCCCTTAGTTGCTCAATTTAATGATTTAGAACATGAAAAAATTTTCTATGGTGTAAATAAAAACAAATTTAGTAGTGAGAAGGGAAAAGTTGTTGAAACATGGTATTGTCCAAAATGCGGTGCAAAAATGGATTATAAATTCTTTAATTATGGACATCTAGGCGAATATAAGTGTAATAACTGTGGATTTAAAAATCCAGAAAGAAAATACCTAGTTGACAATGTTAAATTTGATGGAAAATTTACATTTGATGTAAGATACAATGGTAAGATTACTAAAGACATCTCTTTCAGGTATGAAGGAATATATAATTTGTATAATTGTTGCGCTGCATTTGCAACTTGTTGTGAACTAGGACTAGATCCAAATATAATTAAGGAAAGAATCAGCAACTTTACATATAGATTAGGTAGAATGGAAGAAATTGCATATAAAAATAAAATTATTAAAATAGCACTTGCAAAAAATCCAATTGGATTAACTGAAGTAATAAGAACAATAAAACAAGATGAAAATAAAAAAACCTTGGTTTTCATTTTAAATGATAATCCAGCAGATGGTGAAGATGTATCATGGATCTGGGACGCTGATTTTAGTGAGCTTAAAAAAATAAAAAATATAAATTCAATAATATGTTCTGGAATAAGAGCAGAAGACATTGCACTTAGAATCAAGTATGCAAATGTCCCAACAGATCTTATAGAGATTGATGATAATATGAAAAGTGCTATTAAGAAAGGAATCATGACAAAAGTTAAGAGAGTCTATATAATACCAACATATACAGCAGTTTTTGAAAGTAGGGACATTGTATTAGAGTTGGTGAAAAAATGAAATTGAAATTATTACATATGTATCCAGATGTTTTGAATCTTTATGGAGATAGAGGAAATGTAATTACAATAAAAAGGAGGTGTGAATGGCGTAATATAGATATTGAGATCATTCCCTTCACAATTCATGATAAATACGATTTTGATGAAATAGATATATTTTTCATTGGTGGGGGATCAGACAGAGGACAAAGGATTGTATATAAAGATTTTCTAAATTACAGACAAGAATTTAAAAGAATTATAAAAGATGATGCTGTAATATTGGCGATATGTGGTGGATATCAGTTGTTAGGGAAAAAATACATAGATAGCGAAGGAAATGAGCTGCCAGGTCTTGGTATATTTAAATATGAAACTATAAGTGGGAAAGACAGACTAATTGGAAATATAATAATCGAAAATAATTTAGGATTAAAACCAAAGACCATTGTTGGTTTTGAAAATCATGGAGGCAGGACATATAGTGATTATGAACCATTTGGATTTGTAAGAGTTGGTTATGGTAACAATGGAGAAGATGGAAAAGAAGGAATGGTATATAGAAATTGCATAGGTACATATCTTCATGGACCATTACTACCAAAAAATCCTCATTTAACAGATTATTTAATTTTAAAAGCACTTGAGAGAAAATATAATATTTCTTCTTTAGAGGAATTAAATGACGAAATTGAATATGCGGCCCATAAAAAAGTTTTAAAATTATATGGTTAATCAATGAGTTATTAAAAGGGAAAAATATGAAGACAGAAATAATTGATAGGAATGCAGAGTATTTGGGAATTCCTCGACTTTTATTGATGGAAAATGCTGGAAGATGCTTGGCAGAAAAAATTGTTAGTATTGCTGAAACAGAAAATGAAAAAATATCTATATTTTGTGGTTCTGGAGGCAATGGTGGGGATGGATTAGTGGCAGCTAGACACTTAGTTAATAGAGGATTTAAAGTTGAAGTCTTTTTAATGACACATCCTCAAAGAATAAGGTCTAAAGAAACAATCAAAAATTGGGAAATAATAAATAATATGACGTATTCTGACAATTTGAATGTTAATGTTGTTTTAGATTCTTCTTATCTTCCTAGTAGTGTAGATGGCATAATTGTGGATGCAATGTTGGGAACAGGAATTAAAGGAAAAATTCGAGAACCTATAAGATCTGCTATAAAGCTAATAAATGATTCTAATGCTGTGGTGGTAGCGGTAGATGTTCCTAGTGGTTTAGATCCTACAACAGGAAAAATAAGTGATATAGCTGTTAAAGCTGATTATACAATAACTTTCCACAAAATAAAAAAAGGATTAGACACTAAAACTGCTGGAAAAATAATAGTATGTGACATAGGAATTCCAAAAGAAGCTGAAGTATTTGTAGGTCCTGGAGACTTAATTAGAATCAAAAGGAATCCTGAATCACATAAAGGAGAAAATGGTAAAGTTTTAATTATTGGTGGTAGTCCTGTATATAGTGGTGCTCCTGCATTGTCAGGGTTGGCAGCATTACAGGCAGGATGTGATCTTGTAACAATTTTATGCCCAAAGACTGCAGCTCCAGTTATAAAATCATATAGTCCTGATTTAATTGTTAAAGAGATAGATAGTGATTATGTAGATAAAATAGACATGGAACTCGTAGAAAAATCAGATAGTATTGTAATTGGCCCTGGTTTGGAAGAAAATCCTAAAACTCGTAAAGCATTTAAGTTTTTAATAAGAGAGATTGATGATACAACTCCTATAGTTATAGATGCTGATGCATTAAAACTTGTAGAAATAGAAGATATCAAAGATTTTGAAAACATTGTTTTGACACCGCATCTAGGAGAATTTAAGAGACTGTTCAAAATTAGTGGTAAAGATTTAAAGTCAAAGATAAAATATGTTACTTCGGCCTCTAAAAAAATAAATGGCGTGATATTGCTCAAAGGCAAAATAGATATTATAGCTCAAAATGGAAAAATACGGTTAAATAAAACTGGAAATCCCGGCATGACCGTTGGTGGAACGGGAGATGTTTTATCAGGCATTGTTGCTTCGCTTATATCGCAAAAATTAAGACCTTTTGATGCAGCATGTTTAGGAGCATTTATAAATGGAAAAGCAGGAGATCTAGCCAGTGAAACATATGGGTATAATTTTACAGCAACTAAGATGTTAAAATTTATTCCAAAGGCCATGAAATTAAAGTAGCCCAAGTATACGAAGTAGAATTAGCACTCCAACGCCGGTTATACCTCCAAATCCTGCAACTAATACTGTTAATATATTAATTGGGATATGTACAAAAGGTAGAAAATTAACTAAGTGAAGTAACACCAAACCTGTTAAAATTTGCAATGCTAATCTGAGGACTATTCTTCCAATACTTAATAAAAATTTTAGGAATGCTAAACCTATTGCTATCACTATAATAGCAAAAAGAATTGTTGTAATTGACAAAAAATCACCTAAACATCTTATTATATATTAGGGCCTGTATACCATAATTTTTTACCATACCTGCAATTTCTCTTTGATCTATGGCCTTTTCATCAAACGATACCATTTCTTTTCTATAGAGAGCATATGGAGAATCCCTAGCAACGACCCTAATACTTCCTTTATGAAGTTTTAATGTTACTGACCCTGTAACTCTTCTTTGCATATGGTCTATCATCTTATCTAAATCTTCTCTCAGAGGTTCATGCCATAAACCATTGTATATAAGCTCAGCATATTTTTCAGATATTATGTTACAAAATTTTAATTCCTCACGAGTTAAAGTAAGTTGCTCCAATGATTTATGTGCAGTAATAAGTAAAGATGCTGCAGGTGCTTCATATATTTCTCTACTTTTAATTCCAATTATTCTATCCTCTACAATGTCAATTCTACCTATTCCATGTCTACCTGCTATTTCATTAGCTTTTTTAACGATTTCTACAGGTTCCAAGTTTTTTTGATTTATAGAAACTGGAACTCCTGAATCAAATTCTATCTCCACATTTTCAGGTTCTTCAGGTGCATCGTGGATAGAATTCGTCCACATAAATACATCTTCAGGTGGCTCTACATCTGGATTTTCTAAAATATTTCCTTCAATTGATCTACCCCATATATTCTCGTCAATACTGTATTTTTTTCCTGAAGGTATTTCGATCCCATGTTCTTTAGCATATTTAATCTCTTCTTCTCTTGTTAAATTTAGATCACGTATTGGAGCAACTATTTTACAATCTGAAATTGCTCTTATTGTAGATTCGAATCTGAATTGGTCATTTCCTTTGCCTGTACATCCATGAGCAATTACATCAGCTTTTTCTTTTTCTGCTATTTCAACAACCTTTTTTGCTATTAATGGCCTAGCTAACGCTGTACTAAGTGGATAACCTTCATAAATAGCATTTGCCTTTATAGCTCTGTAAACATACTCTTCAACAAACTCATCTTTAGCATCTATAGTGTAGTGTTTGTAACTATATTTTTTTGCTATAGTTTCGGCCTGTTTAATATCTTCTTTATCTTGTCCCACATCTACGCACGCAGTTATAACATTCATATTATATTTCTCTTCTAACAATTTTATACATACTGTAGTATCAAGTCCTCCACTAAATGCAAGAACAGCTTTATTCAACTTTATCACCTATTTTTTCACTTACAAGTAATCATATATAATTTTTTGGAGAGGAAATAATGACTCCAAAAATACACATAATTTGTAAGGATAGTGGTGGTGATATAACAAGAAATCCATACATAAATAAGTTTCTCAAAAATGAGAAATTAGTATATTATGCCAAAAAAGGAACACCTGTTGTTAAATTAGGTAGTGGAAGTCCCAAAGTAATGGTAACTGCCGGAGTCCATGGAGATGAACTCCCTCCACAACTAGCAGCTGTTAGATTAATTGAATTCTTAAAAAATTGTAAATTGGATGGCACCGTTTATGTAATACCATTTGTAGCTCCAAAATCAACAATGGAAAATGTTAGAAATTTAAGAGGTAAGGATTTAAATAGACTTTCCCACTGTGAGGGTACAATAACAAATCATGTTCTCAATTTTGCACTTTCACATGCAGATGCTTTAGCAGACTTCCATTCAACCGAGATAGGAGGAAACCCTGGAGAAGAAAGCGTGTTCTGCTCTAAAAATCCTTGTATGGATAGTTTTATTTTAGGATCTTTTATAGCTCAAAAAATTTCAGCTAAATTAATATGTCATGAGAAAGCTGGAGAGAAATATCGTGGTGCATTAGAAGATGAATGTAATTTGCGTTATCTTCCAGCTGTAACATGTGAAGTTGTGAGTAAGAAAGGAAAGGCTGATGAAAAAAGTATAAGAAGGTCTTTCCTCCAAATGATAATTGTCCTCAGTTATTTTAATATAATTAAGGAGGATTTGGTTGCCATCATATAAAAAACATGTGATTTTCTCTTTTATAATGATATTGCCTTTTATAAATTCTCCCATAACTCCATTTTTCGCTATAATAGGTAGCATGTTACCTGACTTAGATCATGTCGTGAAAAAGAAAAAAACAATATCCATAATAATAGTAGGATTGTTGTTTTTGACATTATCTTATTTTTATAAAAAATTAATTTTTATTAGCTGTTCTTTATTATCTTTAGGTTTATTTTTCTATTTTTCTAAACATAGAGGCATTAGTCATTCCCTATTTGGTACAATCTTTATCCCTACACTTTTAACAATTTTTATTTTTTATGTCCAGAATTTTTTCCAACATAAAATTGCAAATATTTTAGTTTTATTATTTTTAGTAGCAATTGTCTTTAAATTAAGGTTTCTACCATTTTTTGCTTTGTACCTTTTTTTATTTGAAAAATCATGTTTAAATCTTACCTTTATGGATATATTCTTGCCATTAAGTATTGGTTACTTAAGCCACATAATTCTTGATGGATTTACGCCCCATGGCATTAAATTCTTATATCCTTTAAGTAAAAAAAGATTTAAAAAAGGATTATCTATAATATTGTTAATTTTGTGGATAGTTTATTCCTATAAGCTACTCCTTACGAAGTTTCCTGCTTCATAGGGAAAACTTACTTGAGGTATATCTCTATATGAAATAGTCTTGAGTAAAGTTTTTTTTCTCTCTTAGATAGAATATCAGGACTGTTCCTCCTATTTTAGAATCCTACACGCTGATATATAATCCTCTAACTTATTTCCATAGTTTAATCCTGACGTGGATTAACTTTCCCAAATACAGCTTTTTCAGCTTTTATTAGTAAGTGAAGAAATTTATTATAAATACTTTTCAACTCTCTTTACATAGATACTTCCCAGTAATAGAGTTAAAATTTCTTACCTTCAACTCTTTTAATATCAAAACTTGCTGTATCGGCTACTGCCATTACTGCCATCACGCCTGCCTGAATAGGATCTGTTACAACAAGATCGGCTTTTTTTGTAACGCTTCCTGGCATGCTAAGTGTTATAACAATTATTCCATGTTCTTTTTTAATCTTTTCAACAGCTTTAGTTATTTTACCACCCATCAATGACCCTGCTAAGACAAGCGCAGCTACGCGGGGAAGTCTACCTACAGCTAGAACTGCTTCAGCTAATTCCTCTTCACCAACCAAAGGTATTGTATCAACACTTATTCTTTCTCCACGGATATTATGTCTGTCAGCTTCACTGATTGCACCTGCTGCAACCTGAGCTACTTGAGCTCCACCACCAATTACTATAACTCTTTTTCCATAAATTTCATCCAACGAGCGATGCTTTGTAACATCTAAAACAACTTCAGATTCCTTAAGCTCATTTATAAGTTTATCAGGATCTGTAACGTTTTCCAATTCTAAATATATTTTCCCATGTTTGTTTTTTAATACATGAATGTTTGCATATGTGATATTTATACCATTTTTCACTAGTATTTCAGTTATTTTATTCAAGACTCCTGGCCGATCAACTGTTTTAACCGTAATTGCAAGATTCTTCATACTTATCACTTCTTCTATTTAACTTGGACAAGTTGTATCTGTACATGCACCTGCATATTCTGATTTTGCCACTATATATCGATCTGCATTTAATTTTAGCACCTGTTCTCGTTTACTACCGTATCTATAAACGGTTATACCTTTACATCCTAATTTGTAGGCAGTCAAGAAAACTCTTTCAACGTCTTTTGGCTTAGCATCTTTGGGGAGATTAACAGTCTTTGATACTGCATTATCCACATACTTTTGAAATGCTGCCTGCATTTTAACATGCCAAATTGGATCAATATCATGACTTGTAACAAATAAACGCCTAATATCCTCTGGTATTTCATCAAAATCCTGTATAGATCCTTTCTTTGCAATTTTTTTCATTAAATCCAATGAATAAAAGCCTCTTTCTTTTGCAATTTTTTCAAATAATGGATGAATTTCAAGAAGTACAGTGCCTTCCATGACTTCTCTTATAAATGCTATTGCAAATATTGGTTCTATACTACTACTAACGTTTGCTATTATACTTAAGGTTCCTGTAGGTGCAATTGTAGTTGTAGTTGCATTTCTCATGTGTTCATACCCTTCTTTTTCCCACTTACTACCTTTAAATGAGGGAAATGATCCTCTTTCTTCACCAAGTTCTACAGATTTTTTTCTAGCTTCCTTACTTATAAAATTCATGAGTTTTTCTGCAATTTGAAGAGCTTTTGGAGAATCGTATGGAATTCCTAATTTTATAAGCATGTCTGCAAATCCCATAACCCCTAAACCAACTTTACGTGTCTTTTTTGTCATTTTTTCAATTTCTTTAGTTGGATATTTATTTACATCAATTACATTGTCTAAAAAATGAATTGCAATCCTTGTAATTCTTCTAAGTTTTTTCCAATCTATTTTTTTATTTTTTACAATTTTAGTAAGATTTATAGATCCTAAATTACAGGATTCATATGGTAATAATGGTTGTTCGCCACAATTATGCACATAAAAACCATTTGCATCAAAAGCATTTATTCCAGGTATTTGCGTATCATACACAGTTTCAATTCCATCAAATTCTATTTTTTTAACAGTTGATGTAAATTCTATATTATCATCTTCTATAATTAATTTTTCTTTTTTAATTTTTGAAAACACTCCTAATCTAAGTAACATACGTTGTAATATCTTCAATTTTTCATAGTTGAGATCATCATAATCTAGCTTATTGATAAATTCTAAATAAGATTTTTTCGATGCTATTTCAGCTTCTTCATCTAAACATGAAATATTTTTTGATATTCCTTTCCAATTATAACCTCTGTGGTTGTTCATAACTAGTTTGTCACCAGGTTTTAATTCATGAACTCTTACCCATTCAAACCCATTTTTATTCTTTTTTAAAACCATATGATCCTCAGTTGCACGTAGTTCAAATCCTTCTTTTGTAATAATTTTATAAACAGGTTTAACACCTGTTGGGAAAAATCCAGTTTCAGATATATATTCTTTTCCATTTACAACAGCTATAAATTTGGTATTTATTAGATTTTTAACTTTTCTAGGGCCTTTTGATGTCATAACCCAAGTATCTGCAGTGACACAAGGGTTCGTAGCTTCTATTTTTCCCAAATGTGGTGTTGGATTATGTTTATTTATATGGTCCAGAAATATCATTCCAGGATCTCCATGGGACCAAGCCATTTTCACTATCTTCCTAAAAATATTTCTTGCTTTAACTTTTTTTACAACTTTTTTATTCCTTGGATTTATTAATTCGTATTCTTTGTTTTTTATTACAGCGTCCATGAATTTTTCATCTGCTGCCACGGAAATGTTAAAATTAGAAAATTTTCCTTCTACTTTTTTTGATTCTATAAACTCTTCAATATCAGGATGATCATATCGAAGTACACCCATGTTTGCCCCGCGTCTTCTACCACCTTGTTTTATAACATCTGTTGCTACATCAAATATTCTCATAAAAGATACAGGTCCTGAAGCTACTCCCCCAGTAGATGCAACTACATCTCCCTTTGGTCTTAATTTAGAAAAAGAAAATCCTACACCGCCTCCAGATTTATGAATTAATGCCATGTATTTCAATGCATCAAATATTTCTTCAATAGAATCTCCAACAGGCAATACAAAACAAGCAGATAATTGACCTATTGCCGTTCCAGCATTCATAAGCGTTGGTGAATTAGGTAAAAATTCAAAATTTTTCATTATATTATAAAATTTTTCTTCAGTTTCTGAAATATCTTTTTCACCATATATGGTGTCAGCTTTAGCTACATGGTGAGCTACTCTTCTAAACATTTCTTTAGGAGTCTCTATTACTTCCCCTTTTTCGTTCCGCCGTAAATATCTCCTTTTTAAAACTTCTAATGCATTTTTACTTAGTTTCATTTTTATCCATGCTAATCAGGTGTTTTATATCATTTATAATATCATTTAAAGCAATATTTAATAATTTTCTTCCAAGTTTAGGATTTATTTTTACTCCTTCTTTCTCTACAATTTTAGCTCCCTCATCTATTTTTTTATTTAATTTTCTAGCAGATTTTAAACCAACCATGCCAATTTCTGGATATTTTTTAAAATCAATTTCATTCATTCTTTCTACATCTGCTATTCCTATGACATAGCCTAGTGAAGTTTCTCCACTACCTGCATGAGGACCTTCTATCTCCACAATTTTATTGTTCATTACGATTTTCATACCTGTTTCTCTCTCTATTACATTTATATGTTTTTTGAGTGGTAAATTTCCTCCATGTGCATTTACAATGACAGATTTATCTATCCCAATATATTTGTTTGCTAATTTCATGATAGAAACAATATTTTCAATCAAATCTTTCACTGATACGTGTATACCATGCTTTACATATGGATATTCTGTTGCTGGATAAACAGTGCCAATAAATTTAGCTCCTGTTTTTATACTTGCATTTAAAGCTAAATATGAAGCTATTTTGATATCTGTATCTATTGGTAATACAGGGCCATGATTTTCAAGATATGAACCAAGTGCCAATACACCTACACTATGTACTTTAGGTGATATGATATTCCCTGCATCATAATTTAGCTTCAGCTTTGTATCCCTTTCAGCTTTTATAAATCTAGATTCCATACCTTATCTCCTACATAATGTATGTTTTTTACGGCCCTACCACGCTCCCTTTTTGTCATTTCATCGCCATCAATCAATGCAAACCCAATAGCTAGTGGTTTCCCATGTTTTTCATCTATTACTACTGTAATGTCTCCTTTTTTTATCTTAGAATCAGCTTTAACTATTCCGGGACACATTACGTCTGCACCATTTGATATATACTTTATAGCCCCCATATCAACAGTTACTTTCTTTTTAGGTTTGATATTTGTTTTAATTATTGCCTTAAGAGTAGGGATAATTTTTTTATTGTATAATATTGCAAAAGGCTCTTTATTCACCAAAATTAATGGAAATTCAGTGGTATATGCTATCTCGACATTTGAATCTTCTGAAATTATTTCTGAGTATTCATCTAGCTTATCTTTAATTTTTTTTATTTCCTTCTTCTTAAGAAAGTGTCTTTTTTTAACTTTCATTTAATTAATCAGTATTAACGAATTTAATTATAAAAATTTACGGATGGTGATGAAAAATGATAACAGGGAAAACTAAGGTCGTTGGTGTAATAGGTGATCCTGTGGAACACAGTCTTTCTCCAGTCATGCACAATGCAGCATTTGAATATTACGGTTTAGATTATGTATATGTACCATTTCATGTGAAAAAGGAAAATTTAAAAGATGCAATAAAAGGAAGTAAAGCATTAAATATAAAAGGTTTAAATGTAACGATACCTCACAAGAGAAATGTGATAAAATATCTAGATTGGATTGATGACGCTGCAAAACTTATTGGTGCGATAAATACAATAAAATTTGAAGATGATGGTATTAAAGGATTTAATACTGACGGTAAAGGTGCAGTAATGGCTCTAAAAGAAGTAACAGAAATAAAAAATAAAAAAATATTAATACTGGGTGCAGGAGGAGCTGCAAGAGCTGTAGCATTCCAATTAGCATTAGAAGGGGCTAAAAATATATGTATATTAAATAGGACTGTAGAAAAGGCTGAAGAGCTGGCAAAAGATATAAATAAAAAAACAGGTGTTAAAACAAACAGTGGCAGCCTTGAATTAATTGAAAAAGAAATCAAAGATACTGATATATTAATTGATGCAACACCAGTTGGGATGTATCCAAACGTTAATCAGGAACCATTAGTAAAAGCTGAAATGATGCATGAGAATTTAATTGTGAATGATCTTGTTTACAACCCAATTAAAACAACTTTACTAAAAGAAGCAGAAAAAGCAGGGGCAAAAACAATTTCTGGCGTTGAAATGTTGGTATACCAAGGTGCAGAGGCATTTAAAATATGGACTGGAATGGAAGCACCAATCGATGTTATGAGACAGTCAGTTTTAAAGGAATTAAAATGAAATTGAGGTGAATATATGAAAGTTTGTGAGTGGTGTATGTATTGTGGGGAATGTGCTGGTGTTTGTCCCAATAATGCCATAGAAGTTTGTGAGTCCTCTTTAAGATTTGACAAGAAAAAATGTAATGAATGTGAATTTTGCATAAAAGTATGTCCTATAAATGCATTGTCAAGGTGATCTCATGTTAAAAACTGATGTTTTAGTTGTAGGAGCTGGTCCAGCTGGATCTATAGCTGCAAGAAATGCTGCAGAGAATGGTGCTGAAGTTATTTTAATAGATAAAATGTCAGAGATAGGTACACCAAAAAGATGTGCAGAAGGAATTTCTGCTGAAGGTTTAAAAAGAGTGAATATAAAACCAAAAAAAGCTTGGATTACAAATGAAATAACAGGTGTAAGATTAGTATCCCCCAATAATACAAGTGTGTGGCTTACAGCTGACAAAGTTAAATTTCCAGAGGCAGGATATATATTAGAAAGGAAAATTTTTGATAAATATTTGGCAATGGAGGCTGCTAGATCCGGTGCTAAAATAAAAGTTAAAACAATTGCTAGAGGCATTGATAAAAAAAATGATGATATAATAGTTCATGCCTATTGCATGGATGAAAAAATAGATATAAAAACAAAAATAGTTATTGCAGCTGATGGTCCAGAATCTAGAGTTGCTAGATGGTTTGGTTTAAAAACTCACACAAAAGTCAAAGACATGATTTCAGCTGCTCAATTTGAAATGGTTAATGTAGATATAGATGACAGTAGTTGTATAGAATTTTATTTTGGTAATGTGGCACCTGGAGGCTATGCCTGGATATTTCCAAAATCTGATGACGTAGCAAATGTTGGGCTTGGAGTTTTAAATACAAAAACTAAGAAAAGTGCATATGAACATCTTTTAAGTTTTGTTAAGGAAAATTCTGCCACCAAAAATGCTCAACCTGTAGAATTTAATGTTGGTGGAGTTCCAGTTGCAGGAATGCATAAAAATTTGGTTGCTGATGGTTTAATGGTTGTTGGAGATGCTGCCGGACAGGTTAACCCCTTAACTGGGGGAGGTCTTGTAACAGGGATGGTAGGCGGAATGCTTGCAGGAAAAGTTGCTGCAGAAGCTATAGATAAAGATGATAATTCTGAAAAAATGTTAAAGAAGTATGAAGAGTTGTGTAAAAAAGAAATCGGAGAAGAAATAGATAAATATTTAAAAGTTAAAAATTATTTATTATCTTTAAGTGATGAGGAGTTAGATTCCATTGCTGAAGCATTTAAAGATATAGAATTTGATAAAGTAAGTACACGTGAACTTGTTAAAAAATTAATAAAGGTTTCTCCAAAGGCCTTAGTTAAACTTGGAAAACTAATTTAAAATTTGTATCCAATATCTCTAAGAAATTTCTTTCGCTTTTTTATATCTTTTTCTTTTTCAACTCCAACTGGAGTATATCCATCAACAACTCCTATTATACTACGACCTTGATCTGTCTCAACTATTAATACTTGTACAGGGTTTGCAGTAGCACATAAAATATTTACTACTTCAGGCACTGTTTTTAATCTTTGAAGTATATTTATGGGATAAGCGTTTTTTAAGTAAATAATGAAGGAATGTCCTGCACCAATTTTTTCCATGTTTTTTATTGCTATCTTTTCTAACTCTTCGTCATTTCCCACATGTCTTATTAATCTATCTCCAGAGGCCTCTGCAAATGCTATCCCAAATTTAGCCTGAGGAACTGTATTTACAATTGCTTCATATAAATCTTCCACAGTTTTTATAAAATGACTTTGCCCTATTATTACATTCGTTTCTTCAGGAACGTCAATATTAATTTTCTTTATCTCCATGCCCTCTCCCTCTTAAGTTAATAACATTTTTATTGAAAGAGCCATTAATATTGTTAATGTAAGTAGAATTATAAATGATGTTTTTCTTTTCTTAGATGATAAATATAATATAACAACTATTAATGATATAAAAGTGGGAAAAGGAAGTAAATCTTTTGTAATTCTCTCAACAATTACAAAAATTAGTCCTCCTATGAAAATAGTACTCCATTCAAACGATGAATCAGTTTTAAGATATATACCACAATATGGGCAATATTTAGCATTCCTACTTATTTTATTACCACAATTCGGACATTTCAATTTTCTCACCAAAAAATTACATGGTGTAATAATGAATGTCATTGATAAAATAAAAAACTTTAGGATACTTGAACTACTTGACAAAGCCAATGAAATTACATTGAAAAAACATGGAAATATAATAACTTTAGAAAGAGCAATTTTTCTTTCTTGGTGGTGTGAGAGAGGCGATTGTGCATTTTGTTATATGAGTACTCAAAAGAAAAGAATTAAAGATCCTAAAAAAGCTAGAAGAAATATATATTCAATATTAGCTGAAGCAGAAATATGTAAGAGAATAGGTTGGAATATTGAATTCCTGGCTGGAGGTTATGGCGCATTTACAACTGAAGAAATTAAAGAAATAGCTGAAAAAATATATGAAATTACTGGAAAACCTGTTTGGTTAAATATTGGAATTACAACTGATCTTGATAAATATGGTGAAGAAGTAGAAGGAATAACTGGTGCATTAGAGACTGCTAATCCAGAACTCCACAAAAAAGTATGTCCAAGCAAGCCACAAGAAAAAATTCTTCAAATGTTAGAAAAAGCTGATGAACTTGGATTTAAAAAAGGAATAACCATAATACTTGGCATAGGTGAAAAAGTTGAAGATTTGAAATATCTTTTTGAAATAATAGAAAATTATAAAATTGATAGAATTACATTTTATTCCCTAAATCCCCACAAAGGCACTATATTTGAGAATACTCCACAACCAGCATCCCTTTATTATGCAGGCACTGTAGCTGCAACAAGAATTACTTTTCCAAAATTAAAAATTATTTGTGGAACTTGGATTGATAACCTGGCTAACATAGGACCATTGATACTCGCAGGTGCTAATGGATTGACAAAGTTTCCATTATTTTCAATGTTTGGAAATAGATATGGGAAGAGAGTTGAAGAAGAAGTAAAGTGGTGCGGTAGAAAACTTAAAGGAACTTTCACAGATATAAGTCGTCTCACTAAAGGTAGTTGTGATAATAAAATTAAACCTTTTGTTGATAGATATATAATGAGATGTTTATCAAAAGCCAGGAGGAATTAACATTAAGATGAAATGTGGATTTGAAATACACATCCAACTAAAAACAAAATCAAAACTTTTTTGCAGTTGTCCAACAAATTATCAAGACGCAGATCCTAATACAAACGTTTGTCCAGTTTGTTTAAACCAACCAGGAGCAAAACCTTCCGCACCAAATGAAAAAGCTATAGAAAGTGCATTAAAGATAGCTTTAATGCTTGGATGCAAAATAAACAAGGGAACTATATATTTCATGCGTAAACATTATGATTATCCAGATTTACCTTCTGGATATCAGAGGACTTCAACACCTATTGGATATGATGGAGAACTAAATGGTATTAGAATTAGAGAAGTACATCTTGAAGAAGATCCTGGGCAATATAAGCCTGATTTAGGAGTAGTTGATTTTAATCGTTCTGGAATTCCTCTAATAGAGGTAGTTACAGAGCCTGATATAAATTCTCCAGAGGAAGCTAGGGAATTCCTTAAAGAACTTATGAGAGTTTTAGAATACAGTGGGGATGCCAGAGGAGAAGGAACTATGCGTGCAGATGTAAATGTTTCATTGGAAGGTGGTAGAAGAGTAGAGATAAAAAATATAAATTCAATAAAAGGTGCATACAAAGCTTTAAAATTTGAAATTATGAGACAAAAAAATCTTTTAGAGAGAGGCATGGAAGTTGCTAGAGAAACAAGAGCATTTTTAGAATCTCAAATGATAACAGTGCCTATGAGAATGAAAGAAGAAGCTGAAGATTACAGATATATACCAGATCCAGATTTACCCCCAATGAAATTTGATGAAAAGTATATTGAGAAAATAAAACAGAGTTTGCCTGAAACACCATCAATGAAAGTTAAAAGATTTGTAGAGCAATATAAAATATCAAAAGAGGATGCACACGTACTTACTTCAGAACTTGCGTTGGCAAATGCATTTGAAGAAGTTGCAAAGGAAATTAATCCAAAATTTGCAGCACAATGGATGAGAGAAGAGTTGAAGAGAGTTCTTTCATATAATAATATAACTTTTGCTGAGAGTGGTATCACACCAAAACAACTTATAGAATTGTTAAAAATGATACAGAACAAAGAAATAACTGTAAAAGCAGGCAAAAAAATAATTGAGCATCTACCATTTAATAAAAAATCTCCAAAAGAAATAGCAAAAGAATTAGGTCTTTTAGGCGTAATTGAAGATGAAGAAAAAATATTGAAAGCTGTTGAAAAAGCTATTAAAGACAATCCAAAAGCTGTAAATGATTATCATAATGGTAAAAAAGCAGCCTTAAATTTCTTACTTGGACAAGTCATGAAACTTACAAAAGGAAAGGTCGATCCTCAACGAACAATGCAAATATTAAAAAGTAAGGTTGAAGAGTCAAAATAAATATGGCACAAAATATTATTAACATGCTTAAGTGGCATCCAAAATATGATCTCTCTAATTGCAAAATTACTTATATACATAGAGGTTCCCCAGGAAATTTAAAGACAATAAAAGGTTCAGAAATAAAAAACATCGATAGAGGATTTATAATATTGAAGAATGATGTTGCTATTCCATATCATCGTATAGTTAAAGTTCAATGCAAAAATTTTGTATGGGAAAGGAAGTGAGTCAATGGCTGATAAAGCATTAGTTAAAGATTATATGACTCGGAAAGTTATATGTGTAACTCCTGAAACACCCACGTCTGAGTTGGTAGAATTAATGAAAAAAACCCAGCACGATGGTTTTCCTGTTACAGATGACGGCAAACTTGTAGGAATGGTTACATCTTTTGATTTAATTACTAATCCTTCAGCAAAAAAAGTTAAAGAAATAATGTCCACCGATGTTGTGGTAACTCGAGAGAACATGACAATTCATGATGCAGCAAGAGTAATGTTTAGAGAGGGTGTATCACGTTTACCTGTTGTAAATGGAGAAGGAAAGGTTGTGGGTATAATAACCAACACAGATATAATAAGATCACATATTGAAAGATCCACCCCAACAAAAGTTAGCTATTTTAGAAATACATTAAAACAAATTTACAATGTCAAAACTGAAGTTAAAAGAAAAAGAATACCTTTAAAAAAATTGAGGCCTACACAAGGTAAAATATATGCAGATGAATTAAAAGGAAGAACTTATGAACTTAAAAGAGGTCTTGCTGAACCTATAATAGCTGTTAAAACTGGCGATCATTACGTAATTGTAGATGGTCACCATAGAGTAGTTGCAGCTCATAGGTTAGGATATAAAGAGATAGATGCATATGTAATACACCTAGATAAGGATATAAAGCTTGGCATTGAAAAAAGCGCTGATAAAAATAAAATTTATTCAATAGACGACATAGAAGTAATTGATGAAGTACAACATCCTTTAACAACGATAACTACTGTTAAGAGGCGAAAAGATGAAGATACTAAATGAAGTATATAAAGTGCTTGAAGATAGGCGTGATAACCCTATTGATTCTTATAGTTCACGCTTAATGCAAGATAATGGTAAGGCTGCTGAAGATAAAATATTAGAGAAAATTGGTGAAGAATGTGCAGAATTAATAATAGCATCTAAAAACAATGAAAACATTGTGGAAGAAGCTGCTGATTTGATTTTTCATGTGTTAGTATTACTTGTGTATAAAGGTATAAAACTTGAAGAACTTTCTAAAGAATTTTTAAGGAGAAGAAGGTGAATTTATTTGTTTTAATATTTTTAATGCAAAAGCCGCAGCTCCAAAACCATTATCAATATTAACAACAACTACGCCAGGTACACAAGATTGGAGCATAGAAAGCAGAGCTGCAATGCCTTTTCCACCTGCACCATATCCAACAGATGTTGGGACAGCGATCACAGGTAAATCAACTAAACCTGCGACAACAGATGGTAATGCGCCTTCCATACCAGCTACGACTATTAAAAGTTGTACATTTTTCTTTATTAATTTTCTCAAATATCTAAATAATCTATGTATGCCTGCTATCCCTACATCATACACCATAGACACTTTACAACCCATCTCTTCAAGTATTATTTTTGCTTCTTCAGCAACAGGTATATCGGCAGTGCCACCAGTAATTATACCTACATGACCTTCTACCACTTTTTCATGTTTTCCAACTATCATAACTCTTCCTTCTTTATAATACCTTACTTCACAATTTTTAGGTAATTTTGTAACGATTTTTTTGTATTTTGATTCATTGAGTCGTGTTATGATCAATCCTTTATTTCCACATGCTTTTATTATTTTGGCAATTTTTTCAGGACTTTTCCCAATTGACAATACCACTTCTGGAATACCTGTTCTTACCTCCCTACCTAAATCAAATTTAGCTAAATCTTCTATTTCTTTTATTTGGAACGATTTTATAAGTTTTTCTGCTTCTTTTATAGATATTTTGCCGTCTGCTAATTTTTTAAGTATTTCTCTCATAGTAAATCACTTAAATCATTTTTATGTATATAAAGTTTCAGAGGGGTCACAATGCAACATGCTCAAATCATTGTTGAAGGAATTGTTCAGGGTGTTGGATTTAGACCAACTATATATAGGCTTGCAAAACATCATAAATTAAAAGGTTATGTAAAAAATTTAGGAAATGTTGTTGAAATAGTGGTGGCTGGAAAAAAATCAAATATAAAAAATTTTTTAAAATCTATTGAAGAAGAGAAACCTCCTTTATGCAAAATATTTAATATAGATGTCAAATATTATGATGCACCTCTTAAGTTCGATGATTTCAAAATTGTTAAAAGCTCTAAAAAATTTTATGGTTCATCTATAATTCCCGCAGACATTGCAACTTGTAAAGATTGTTTGGAAGAAATAGATAATCCAAAGGATAGAAGGTACAACTATCCTTTTACAAGTTGCACAAATTGTGGCCCAAGATTTACAATAATAAAATCATTACCATATGATAGAGAAAGAACAAGCATGGATGAATTTCCCTTATGTGATAAATGTTTGAAGGAATATGAAGATCCTGAAGATAGAAGATATCATGCAGAAACTACTTGTTGTCCAACCTGTGGTCCCAAAGTTTTTTTATGGGGATTAGACGTCGATGATCCAATTAAAGAAACTGCCAAACTCCTAGATGAAGGTTATATTGTTGCAATTAAAGGTATTGGTGGAGCCCATATAGCCTGTGATGCTACAGATGAAGATGTGGTAAAAAAATTAAGGAAGAGATTAAATAGACCATCACAACCGTTTGCATGCATGAGTAAA
This sequence comes from Methanothermus sociabilis, assembly GCF_055392295.1. Lineage (NCBI taxonomy): Archaea > Methanobacteriati > Methanobacteriota > Methanobacteria > Methanobacteriales > Methanothermaceae > Methanothermus > Methanothermus sociabilis. The sequence continues at coordinate 900,648 of NZ_AP042467.1, forward strand.
GACATAGATACAATAAAAAAATTTGCAATAGTAAATGAGAATGAAAAGGAAACCTTATTGTCAAAAAGTAGACCAATTGTGGTGTTAAAGAAAAAAGAAGATTGTGCAATTGCAAATTCTGTGTCTCCAGGTCTTCATACTATTGGGGTTATGTTACCTTACTCTGGTCTCCACCATATTTTATTCAAATATCTTAAAAAAGAAGCTTATGTAATGACTTCAGCAAATAAACCAGGCATGCCAATGTTAATAAAAAACAGAGATATTATTAAAAAACTCAATGGAATAGCAGATTATTTCTTACTTCATGATCGTAAAATAATTAATCGTTGTGATGATTCGGTGATAAGGTTTAGAGGTGGTAAGAAAGCATTCTTAAGACGTTCTAGAGGATATGCACCAGAACCATATGATTTTTCAAAATATTGTGAAAATAAAAATATTTTGGCACTTGGACCAGAACTTGACGTAACTTTCGCATTAGTTAAAAATGGAAAATGTTATGTTTCCCAACATATTGGAAATGTCAACAATTATGATGTTTTAAAATTTCTTAAGAGTGCAATAAATAGATTCCTATCTATGATCAAAATAGATTCTTTAGATGTTGTGGCTTGTGATTTACATCCACAATTCCTTACAACTAAACTAGCTCAAGAATTGTCCCAAAAATATTCTTGTAAATTGTTAAAAGTTCAGCATCATCATGCCCATGCTGCTTCTCTTGCCTTTGATGCAAATGTGGATGAATATATATGTATAACTGCAGATGGAGTAGGTTATGGTAGCGATGGTACTGTTTGGGGTGGCGAAATATTACATTTCAAAGGCAAGAATTTTAAGAGGATGGCAAGTTTAATTCCTCAAAAGATGCCTGGTGGAGACCTCTGTACTTATTATCCAGCAAGAATGCTACTTTCAATACTTAAAAACGTTTATGATGACGAGGAACTAGTAGATATTATGGATGATTATAAAAAATATTTCCCACATGGAAAGAAAGAAATTGAGATAGTTATTAAACAATTAAACAAAGACTTTAATGTAAATATAACAACCAGTACTGGACGAATTTTGGATTCGATTGCTGTAGCACTCCATATTTGTAGTCGAAGGACATATGAAGGAGAATGTGCAATGAAACTGGAATCTGCAGCTTACTATGGAAATGATGGATTAGAAATTACAAAAGAAATATATAAAACTAATAATAGATATGTTTTGGATACTTCTTTGATGTTAAGAGATGTTATAGAGTTGCTTAAAAAAGGTGAAAAGCGTCGTGATATTGCATTTGCAGCTCAAAAAGCTTTAGCTGAAGGATTGGCAGAATTATCTGTTTTATCTGCAGAAAAAGCAAAAGTGGATATAATAGGCGGTTCCGGAGGAGTCTTTATAAATGAGGCTATAACAAAAACTGTGAAAGAATATGTAGAAAATCAAGGATATAAATTTGTTCAACATGAAAATTCTTGTCCTGGTGATGGATCAATATCTTTAGGTCAGGCCTTTATTTCCTGTTTATAATGTCGTTAAGGATTCTCAAAGCTTCAGTTCTCAAAGTTTCATATCTTTCTAATAATTGTTTAATTTCATTTATTGCTTCTATATTTCCATTTTTTGCTTTTTTTTCTAAGTATTTTAACCTCATCATCTCTTCATCTTCTGTATCACTACTTACTTCCACCCGAAAATCTTCTTTACTTATTACAACCTTTATAGCTATGTTGTCACGTATCTTGTAATATTTTCTAGGTCTTCCTCTCTGAACTCTCTTAAATGTAGATTCTACAATGCCAGCTTCTTCTAATACCTTCAGGTGTTCTATTATAGCTTTCTGTCCTACATTTAACTCCTGCGAGATTTGACTGACAAAACAAGGTTCCTTACCTATTAACTCTATAATTTTACGTCTAGTTTTATTTCCTATTAACTCCAATATTTTTTCAGCATCTATAATTTTCATCACATTAAAAAGTTTTGTTAGAATTAGTAGATAAATTTTATCAGATGTGTGGGAGTGGCATGCCGGGAGTAACCCCCCTTCTGTTTAGGCAGCATTCATCTAAGCGGGCAATCTCTGCCTCATATCATTGGCAGATTTTCACCCTTGCATCCCCCGGATTGGCCGTTTCACCGATCCTCCCGATGTCAATCAACCCCTTTAATTGGGGCCTCATTATCATCCATCGGGAGACGTGTCGTTTCTGCGCCAGGGTCCGGCCTCTCGGCCGATGCCTTGCGGCACCGGGGTTTAGGGTGATGGGGGGAGTTTCCTCAGCCATAAAAGGCCGTAGCTGCCCTCCGGCTTACCACTCCCACACATCAATAAGAAGAAGAAGTAATAGCGGGGCCTGGATTTGAACCAGGGATCTCGGGGTTATGAGCCCCGCGGGTTCACCAGGCTACCCCACCCCGCTATTTTTTATTTAGTTAATAACTCCTATATAAAATTTACGGTTAAGCAAAATAAAAATTTTGATTAAGAATATTAACGAAAAATATTTATAAAGACATTTTTTAAATTAAAAATTTTGGAGGGAGAATATTATGAAAAAATTGGTAGCAATTCTTAGTATATTTTTAGCGTTATTTATTGGAATAAATGCTAGTGCTGCAGCTACAATGTTCTATACAACGAAAGGTATACCTACAGAGAACAGCACACAATATACAGAACCTATAATATTGAATAAATCAATGCAGATAAAATATATGATTGTTGACAATGCAACAAATAAAACAAAATATGGTATAATTAAGCATGAGATAACTAAAAAAGCAAAAAATCAAACTATATTCCCAGCAATCTCATTTGACGGTGATAATATAACTTTAACATTTCCAGCAAATGTAACTGTTTATTACACATTGAATGGTAAAAACCCAACAAACAAAAGTGCAATATATACAGCTCCAATAATTCTAAACAAAAATATGATAATAAAGTATATGATAGTCAGTGGAAATGCAACATACAAAGGCGTTGTCAAACATACACCTTGCAAACTAGTTAAAAAAACAAAATTCAAAAAAATAAAAAAGAACAAGCGAATAAAAATTGTAAAAGAGGTTATACCAGAATTAGAACCAACTTCAAGCTAGAATTTTAAATTACCTTTTTTATTTTTTTCACAATGAACTGCTGTTGGTAATATTGAAATCTAAAAATCTTCCACGTAAAGAATTTGCAAACATCATATCGCTTTGCCCATTTTCCTTAATATAGATATTTATAATGTGGCCATTCCAATAAATTGTATAATTGGCTGGTGCATTGCCATCGAAATAAATTGTATCAACTTTTATCCCATTTACATATACTGAGTAATATCCTTCTTTCATAATTCCAGAAGTAGAAACTAGGAATTTATTGTCAAAATATATATTTACTGACTTAGATTCATTACTTTGGGTTTGGATTAAAACTCCTTCTTTTACAGTTAATCCTTCACTAGTATATATATTTCTCAAAACATATACGTTTTTAAAGATTTTTCTTAAATTATTGTCTTGAATAACATCGCCAATATTTACATTTAAAACAGATCTGATTTCTTGAGGCATTCTAATTACATTGTTTTCACCAGGTAATGGTTCTCTAACTTCATAAGAAAGATTGTAAATATAAATTTTGTCTCCATAATTTATTCCAAGCGTATCTATAGCATCAGCAGGCATTCTAATGATGTTACTCTCATTTTCTAACGCACTGTCAATTGTATATGGTCCTTTTATAGCTATAGTACGATTTTCATGTGCCTTTTTCCATATGACTAAATTACCTGAAACAGGCTGAATTGATATTTTATCTTTTTCCACATGTATGGATCCAAAAAGAGCAGAAAGAATGGCAAACAAAATTAATGCCGAAACTAAAACTGGGAAATGCATATATATGAAAGATTTAATAGTACTGATAGGGTTCTTTGATGTAAGAATTATTTTACAAGATTTCATCAAAAGAATTACTAAATAATACATTGCAACAATAAATCCAAGAATACTAAGAGCTATACCTACATATAAAGGTATAATCCTTGTAAAGAAAATACTAAAAATTCCAAATGATGTTAATGAAAGTCCAAGTACACACATCCTTATTGAATTACCTATGGTGTCCATCATTGCAACTCTTCCATACTCTACAGCCCTATTTACTATTGTTCTAACTACTTCATTAGCCATTAAATTGAGATCTGACAAATCAGACATTTTATGGTTTAGAGTTCCAATATCAACCTCTTTTATTCTGAATCCATGTGCATCTGCATCTAATATTATACCTATGTCAACACCATAATCTTCCTCAAATTTTACTTTTTCAAGCACTGATCTTTTAGCTGCAAATTGGCCACTTAACGGCTGTTTAAAATTTAATTCTGGGAAGAAAAAATTTAATAATGGTTTAGCTGTGAGTTCGGTAACCCTTCCAGCTTTGCGCTTAAATTTACTCTTAGTTATATCTGCTTCTCCCCTAATTATTGGTTCTACAATCCTATCAACTTTTTTTGGATTTATATTTTTTAGGTCAGCATCTAAAAATAAAATTATGTCCCCTGATGACTCTTTAAACCCTGTTTTCAATGCTGCACCTTTACCCTTATTTTTCTCATGTTTTATTACTTTTGCACCTGCATTTAAAGCTTTTTCATAAGTTTTGTCTGTAGAACCATCATCCACAACTATAATTTCATCTACATATTTTGATTTTTTTACAGCATTGACAACATCTGCAACAGTCTCCTCTTCATTATAAGCAGGTATAACTGCCGACACCCTTGGCTTGTATCTTTTTACAACCAAAAACAAAAATATAATAAAGATTAGTATCATTGAATACATTGCGACACCATGTTATTTCTTCTCATTCTTGCCCTCAATTACTATTTACAAGAAAGTAAAAAATATGCTTAACTATTTAAAATACTTTTCTTAAAAACCATGTGACGGAGAGATACAATGAAGTTCCTCATAACTACACCAAGAGGCTTAGAAGGTACTGCAGCCAATTACATCAAAGAAAAAATAAAAGATGCTGATGTATGGATAACACCTATGGGATATGCAGGGTTAGTGTTAGTTAAAACTAAAGAAAATTGTGAAAAGCAATTAAAAGAAATTCCAGAGGTTGAAAGAGTTATCCCTGTAATGTTTGAAGTCCCTGCAAAATTAGATGAGATATTATCAACAGCAAAAAATATTTCTAAACATATAAATGAGACTGAAACCTTTTCTGTTGAAACTACAAGAAGAGGAAAACATGAATTTACAAGTATGGATGTCAACATAAAACTTGGCAGAAAAATAGAAGAATTAACAGGTGCAGATGTAAATCTTACTTTACCTGACAAAAAAGTGTTGGTAGAAATTATAGGTGATAAGGCTTATATCTCTGTTATTGAAAGAGAAAAGTGGAAGAAATATACACCTGAAAAACCAGATGCAAGATCTCTTTTAAAAAAAATTACTATAGTGCAACTTCCATATTGGGGTGATTACAAAGTATGCAGGAAGATGGGTGAAAAAATTGGAAGGGCAGCTCAGGCTTTTGAAATTAAGGAACTCATAATATCTCCAAAAGAAAAAATGGATGCTTATGAACTTATGGAATTTATTCGTGGTGTTAAAAAAGGTCAAAGATCTAGATACTTAATACAGAAGGATGCATATCCGTGGGATGTTAGGAAGATTCCTGTAAGTCTGTGGGATTTATACCAAGTGATAAGAGATAAAAGAAGGAAAAATAGAACAATAATAATAACAGATCCTCTAGGAGATATAGTTTCCAATGTAAAAAATAAATTAAAAAAAGATTTAAAATTTTCAAAAGAAATTATTGTATTTATAGGTTCTAGGGAAGGTATCCCAAGAGGTTTGTTTGATTTAGCTGATTATGTATTGGATCTGACACCTCATATGACATTTGCAACCGAACAAGGCATTCCTGCAATACTAATATTACTTTGGCATCTTTATGAGTCCTCTTAATTTTTACAGTTTTTTAGCAATGGCAACTGCAAAATCTTGAGCAGCAGTAGGATCACTTGCAGTAATTATATTCCCTTCCACAACAACTGCAGACTTTGTATAGTTAACACCATTTTCTTTTAATATTCTTATTAAATCATCGCTTGGATATACTGTAGCTTTTTTGTTTTTAAGTATTCCTGCCTTAGCTAAAATAGCAGGAGATGCACAAATAGCACCAATTATTTTACCTTTAGAATTAGCAATTTTAACGAATTTTATGACCATCTCCATGTTTGGGTCTTGTATTTTACCTGTTACTCTTTGATATACTCCTGGTCCACCGACTAAAACTATAGCCTTATATTTTGAAATAAATTTATCCATGTCTTTTATATCACCAATATACACATCATATTTCGTTCCTATATCTTTGTCAGCTGCAACAATAGTGACATTGTTACTTATCTTTTTCACTGCATCATACTCTTGACTATTAAATCCCTGAAATAGAACAATTGCAACTGCAGCAGGTCTTTTTTCCATTGTAGCTGTCTGCTTTTCTTCTAAGATTTTCTGACCTGCCAGAAACAAAATTACTATTCCTACAACTAATGCTATTAAATACCATTTTTTTGTCATACAAATAATTATTTCTATTTCTAAAATAAAAAATTTAAAAGAATGATGATGGCCATCACTTCTGATATTAGGATGATGAACGGTCAGGACTCTGAGTAATAGAACCCAGATTTCTTAAGTCTTTCAGATTTACAATATATTTCCCATTGTAATAAGGTACATTATTGCTGATGTTCCTTTTTAAGCAAAATTCAACATCTTTATACAAACCTAACTTTTTCAATTTTTTAGCTGACAATGAATCTTTTACAGCTTTATCTACTTCATCTTTATTCATGCTTGCCAATAATGCAGATTTTGCATATTCACTTAACTCAACATTTTTCATATATTTTATTATCTCTCCAGCACCTAAAAAGTCTTCTAATGCAAAATTACCTTTTACACCAGCCATTACGATATCTATATGTTCGTTAGCAAGTTTCAAAGCAACATTTGCTACAGATTTAGCATTTATAAATGACCCTATTAATGTCCTACATTTTATCTGATTTAATACTCTTGTGCCATTTGTTGTTGTTAAAATTAATATTTCACCACTTTTTTTCTGTATATCAATTGGTGAGTTACCAATATCAAATTCTCTGATTTTTTTCCCATTACGTTCTCCAGCTATCAAGCAATTCATTTTTTTGGATAATTTTAAAGCCAAATTTTTATCTGAAACAGGTAATATTTTTTTAAAATTATCCAATGCTGCTACAATTGTAGTGCTAGCCCTTAGTACATCTACCATTATTGCCAGGTCGTTACTTTTTGATTTTTCTAAGCTCAACGTAACTTTCAAAAATACCAACCTCATAAATTTTTTAGGGGATTGAAATGAAGATTGTTACAACGCCCATGTGTGAAAAAATTTTAAAATTAGCAGGTATAAAAAATTATATAGTTTCAAAAAATCCTGATGAAACTGATGCAGATATTGCAGTGGTGTTGTATGAGACAAATACAAAGAAAAAGGCTATAAAATTAAAATTAAATACATTTGACCAAATTGAAAAAAGTATTTCAAAGGTTAGGGATTTGCTTGGTGGTAAAAATAAAAAAATAAAAATAAATTTTCGTTGGGCAGATGAAAATTATCGTAAGGTTCAAAGAAGGAAAAATCGAAAAATAAAAGTAAAAGTTTATTCTAACTTTTTAAAAGACATTGTCAAAGACATGGGATATAAAATTGTTAATAAGAATCCTGACTTTATTATTTACCCTGATTATATGGAAGATAAAATTAAAGAAGAGAATGTGAGTAAAGTTAAGGTTCCATCCCATGAGAATGTACCAAAAGATCCGATAGAAAGAGCTAAAGTTAGGTATAATCTCTTGGAGAAGAAATTATGTATGAAACATTGATCTATAAAGGTGGAGTACATAAAAGTGAAGAAATCAAAGAATTAGTAGAAGATTTGGGAGGTTTTGTTCTACAAGAAAATGTTATTCAGATGGATTTGATTCTTACATTAGCTGTGCCTATAAAAGATGTAAAAAAAGTTGAAGAGAAAGCTAAAGAGTTATTAGGAAAAATTAGACCGGCACCAATGGTTGGTTCAGAGATAGCTGTGGTATCACCAACGCTTGCAAGACATCATTTACCACATTCTGCATGTGATATTGCAGAATATTTGCGTAGACATGGTGCAAAAACAAATATGATAGGCTTAGCACGCGGTGCTGGAAAAACAATATCACGCATATCAGAAGATGAAAAAGCTCTTATAAATGAGCATGATTTGGCAATATTTGCAATGGGTAGTTTTAAAGAATGTATAGAGAATAAAACACATTTATTTTCAGATATAGATGTCCCTGTGGTTGTTACTGGGGCTCCTAAAATCGAAAATCTTCCAGGCGCAGATGCATATGTATCTGGTTTTGGAAGAATACCTAGGAGGTTAAAAAGAGGTGAAAACATAAGAGCATTAAGGAAATTAGTAAAAGTCGTTGAAAATTTATTAGATAAAAAAAGGGAAGAAATATCATTGGATCCTCCCTTAGTTCCACCAATAGTCGTTAAAAAAGAAATTGAGTATCAAGTACCAGAAGTTAAGGAAGTATATTCACCCACTCCGGTAACTCTACAACTTGATGGTGTTAGAGTTAAACTTGATTATGATGAATATCATGAAAAAATTGGTTATGTAGAGGTTGATAAATATATACTCCATGAAATTTCAGAAATTATACCATCAAAAATGTATAATTATACACTTGTCAAATTGTTACCAGAAAGTTCCCTGTGGTAAACCATGAATATTAAGATAATAGGTACGGCACATGTTTCAGAGAGAAGTGTGGAAGACGTAAAAAATACAATAATTGAGGAAAATCCTGAGGTCGTTGCAGTTGAATTAGATTATCGTAGGTATATGCGCCTAACAAGAGATGAAAATCAAAACACTTCTATTTTAGATATAATAAAAAATGGATTAAAAACTGGTAGTTTAAGTGTTATTATTGCTGGAGTGATCTTAACATATCTACAAAACAAAGCTGGCGAAGATATAGGTATAAAACCAGGATCTGATATGATAGCTGCAATAAAAACTGCTGAAAAAATCGGTGCCAAAGTTGTTTTGATAGATAGAGATATTGAGATAACATTGAGTAGGGCTATGAATGCAATGTCTTTGTTTGAAAAATTAAAGCTTATTTTTAATATTTTTTTATCTTCTTTTAAAATGAAGGATATTGATATTGAGGATCTCAAAAAGAAAGATGTTTTAAAGAAAATAATGAAAGAATTTAAGCGAATAGCACCTAATGCATATAAAGTAATTGTGGATGAAAGGGATGCATATATGGCCTATAGACTATTAAATATTGATAGTGAGAAAATAGTGGCAGTAGTTGGCGCTGGACATAAAAAAGGAATTGAAGATTATCTTAAAAATCCAGAAAAAATACCTCCTATATATAAGCTGTTAAATACTAAAATTAAAGATAGAAATCCAATCAATAAGATATTCCTACTATCACTACTGTTCATAACATTTCTTTTACTAAAAATTTTAGTGGTGAAAGGATGTATCTGATTTTTAGATGTGATTGTGGTAGAGCTCTTTATGTTCATGAGAGTAACAGTGTGAAGAGATGTGTATGTGGAAGACTCATAAAGGTTAAAAGTAGAAGGATACTCGGAAAAGTTAACTCATTTGAAGAAGCATCTGAAATTGTTAGAAAATTACAAGAAGAAAAATATGGTAAAGCAGTTTTAATGACTGCTGATAAATATGGGGAAAATGAATAGAGATTTGATATCGTTTATAAAAAAAGGTGAGAGAAAAAATATAGAATTTAAAGAAATACTTATGCCCAATTATCATCTCATAGGTGAACGAAAGAATAAATTAGTTTCACAGATGAAGTACAGGATAGAGAAAGGAAATGGAAAAGCAACTTATTTCTTAGGAGTCAGTGACGATGGAGAATTAGTAGGATTATCTCAGTCAGATTTAAAAAATAGTTTATATGTGCTTAAAAACCTTGCAAAAGAAATTGATGCTAGTATAGATAAAGTTGAAAAATATAAGGGAAAGAATGGTAAAATAGCAAAAGTAATGATATCTAAAAAATCAAATTTTAAAAAAGAACATCTTTTAGTTGGAGTAGCAGGTCATGTAGACCATGGTAAAAGTACACTTCTTGGTACTTTAACAAGTGGCACTCTAGATGATGGATCTGGAAAAACAAGAATTTTTTTAGATGTACAAAAACATGAGATAGAAAGAGGATTATCAGCTGATTTATCATTTGCAGTTTATGGATTTAAAGATAATAAGCCAGTTAGAGTTAATAATCCTCTCAATAAAAAAGAAAAATCAAGAATAATTGAAGAATGTGATAGAATTGTTTCTTTTGTGGATACTGTAGGGCATGAACCATGGCTTAGGACAACTATTAGAGGAATTGTCGGTCAAAAATTAAATTATGGCATGATAACAGTTTCAGCTGATGAAGGACCAACACATATAACTAAAGAACATTTAGGTATAATTTTGGCAATGGATTTACCTGTAATTATAGTGATAACAAAAACAGACTTAGTTGATAAAAATAAAGTTGAGGAAGTAAGAGAAAGAATTGGTGAACTACTTAAATTAGTTGGAAGAATTCCATTTCAGATTAGAAACCGTTCAGATATTTATTCTATAGTAGATAAGATGAATGAGCATATAGTACCTATTCTTGCTGTTTCTTCAGTCACTGGAGAAGGTCTAGATTTATTAGATGAATTATTTATGAATTTAAAAATTCCTAAAAAACCTGTAGATGACAAAAAACCATTTTTAATGTATATTGACAAAATATATACAATAAAAGGTGTGGGAACCGTTGTAAGTGGTACTGTACGTCAAGGAAAAGTCAAAAAAGGTGATAATTTAGTTTTAGGTCCTACAATTGATGGAGAATTTAAAAAAGTAAATGTTAAATCAATAGAGATGCATCATTATCAACTAGGATGTGCAGAAACCGGACATGTTGTAGGTATTGCACTCAGAAATATATCTTCCAATGAAATTGAAAGAGGCATGATACTTGCAGATCCTAAATATAAAGTTAGGGCAGTTAGAGAATTTGAAGCAGAAGTTTCTGTGTTAGTACATCCAACAACTATTAAATCTGGTTATGAGAGTGTTACACACATAGAAACAATAGCAGAAACAACTAAGTTGAAACCTCTAGATAAAGAATATTTATCAGCAGGTGACAAAGGTAAAGTCCGTATGAGGTTTAAATATAGACCTTATCATGTGGAAAGAGGTCAAAAACTAGTATTTAGAGAAGGAAGAACTAAAGGTATAGGTTCAATAACTAAAATTGTTGAGTAATATTTCTCAAATATTTTTTTAATTCACAAACTTTACATAATTCATTGGATGAAGGCCAAAAACATTCTTTACATTCCACAACTTTGACATCTTTTTTCTTTAGGCTTAAAAATGTTTTTTTAAATGATTTCATTATATTTTCTTTAGTTCCTGGTTCAATTTTTTCTATTTCATTTAAAAAATTCATAAGTTTAAATCTAAAAGAATATTTTGAGTATGGACATCTTTCCATTTGAACTTCAATATCGTTTTTAACTACCCAATCAATAACCTCTTTCTCTGAAACTTCCCAAAGAGGTTTTATTCTAGGTATAAGTTTTGGATGTATTCTATCTAGCTTAGGTCCAAATTTGTAAAATCTGAAAGTATCACCTCTAACTAAACTCATTAAAAATGATTGTATTTCATCGTCAAGATTATGGCCAGTTGCAAGTTTTGATGCACCAACCTCATATGCAGTTTTATTTAACAAATATCTTCTAAAGATGCCACATGGAATGCATGGAGTATCAAAATAATCTTTAATTTCATCAACTTTAAATCCAAACTCTTCTTTAAAACTTTTTTTTATCAATTCAACTTCTAGTTTTTTCACATGTTTTCTTAAATATTTTAAAGCATTTTTCCTATAGTTTTTTATTCCTTCATCAATAAAAATTGCGTTTAATTTGAAGTTAATTTCATTTTGTAAATTTTTTAAAGCATAGAGAGTGAGTAAGCTGTCTTTTCCTCCAGATAATGCAACAGATATTACATCGCCATTTTCAATTAATTTATAATTTTTTACAACTCTCCTGATCTTTTTCATTAATTCATTATTAAATATTTTTTCAGCCCCCTTAATAGTAAAATTTTTAAGATCTTTTATATAAGTCAAAATTATGATAATTGCTGAGATTAGTGTGGTCCCAGTAGGAACAAATTCAACTAGTTTGAGTGAGTATATAGCTGCTGCAGTATCAAAGATTAAAGAAAAAAATATTAAATATAAAGTATCATCGATGGGAACACAAGTTGAAGTTAAAGATTTGGAAGAATTATTTGAGGTTGTTAAGGCTGCTCATGAAGCAGTAATTAATAAAGGGGCTGACAGAGTATATACTACAGTGACAATAGATGATAGGAGAGATGTTGATAAAAGTTTAGAAGAGAGAGTAGATGCAGTGAAAGAAAAACTAAAGTAAAATCAATTTTAATTTTATTGGTGATATTATGGTACAAATTTCTGATGCTATTAGGGAGATTGGTAAAGCTGAAAACGATGCAGAAAAATTAATCAACGATTCAAAGAAAAAGGCAGAGGAAATTATAAACAATGCTAAATTGGAAGTTTCAGAAATTATAGATAAAGCTAAGATGGAAGGAGAAGAAGAAGGTAAAAGATTAATTATTGAGATGGAAAACAAGGCAAAAAGGGAAGCATTAAAAATACGCAATAAATCTAAAGAAAAAATTGAAGAAATAAAACGCCAGGCAAATAAAAAAATTGAAGATGCTGCAAACCTTATTATAGAGAGAATATTAGCGATGTGAGGATTATGTTATTACCAGCAAGAATGAGGAAATTGTACATCATCACTCTTAAAGAATATGCAAAACCAATGATTCGTGCCTTACACGAAGAAGGGATAGTTCAAATAGAAGATGTTTCAGAGAGAATTGAGCGTGATGTACAATGGAGAAGAATTATGAAAGCTGGTGAAGCAACTCCAGAAGCATCTAAAGTATCTTCCTTATTAATGAGAGTTTCTGGAATTCTTGATTTTTTCAAAATTGCAGAACCAAAAAGAGGAATGATGGATACATTAAAAAACATAATAAATCCACCTATACCAAAAAAAAGAGAGGTAAAAGATTTAAGTACAAGGGAAATTATTAGTAAAGCTGAAAAAGTTCTAAATGAAGTTGAATCAAAAACAAAAAACATTGAAAAAAAGTTAGATGAATTAGATTCTGAAGAAGACGAACTTAAAGATGTTTTATCATTGTCAAAGATGTTAATAGATTTTGACGTTGACTTTTCAGAGATTAGTAGATTCAAACATGTGTCTGTCATTGTTGGAAAATTACCTGCAGAGAATTTTGAAAAATTCAAAAAAGAAATAAAAGATATAACTGAAGAAGTTGTATTTTCTGCTACAGGAAATGAGAAAGAAAAAATAATTTTTGTAATTGTGAATAAGAATTATCATAATGACGTGTTTAGGCTTTTAAGAAAATTAGAATTTGAAAAATTTGATATAGAAAAATTGGAAGGGAAACCAAAAGAAATTGTAAAAGAAGTTAATGAGAGGTTAAAAGAAATAAAAAAAGAGAAAAAAGAATTAATTTCAAAAATTAGAGAAATAAAAAGAGAATGGGAAAATGATTTATTAGTTTTAAGAGAATTATTAGAGATTGAAAAAGAAAGAAATGAAATATTCAGTAATTTTGGGGAAACATCAAATACAGTATTGATGGAAGCATGGGTACCCAAAAAGAAACTAAATAAAGCCATGAAGATAATTCAGGATGCTACAGACAATCACTGTGTTATTGAACATTCTAAGGGAAGTAAAGATGCACCAATATTACTTGATAATCCTTCTTTTGCAAAACCATTTGAACCATTGTTAAAAATATATTCTCCACCAAATTATCATGAATATGACCCTACAATTTTCATGGCGATCATATTTCCATTTTTCTATGGGTTCTGTGCTTCTGGAGTTTTTACAGGTGCATTGGTTTTACTGACAGGGCATATACTTTATAGAGGTTTAGGGAAAGTTAATAAAACCATGAAAGATTTTGGTATAATTTTAATAGTTTGTGGAGTATGGGCACTTGTTTGGGGATTGTTGACAGGAGAATTTTTTGGAGACTTTCTACCAAGATTTTTACATATGGAATTACCAACTGTAATGCATAACCTTGAACCACTTAAAAATCCTCAAAATCTTCTCATTTTAGCGCTTGGAGTAGGACTTGCTCAATTAATTTTGGGATTGGTTACAGGAGCTGTTAATAACATAAAGAGAGGTAAATGGAAGATTGCTCTTTTTGATCAAATATCATGGCTCTTGTTAATCATAGCTGCTGGTATAGTATATCTAGGAATTAGCATGAAATTTAGTTTAGCTATGTACTCAGGAATTGGATTGTTTGTTATTGCATTAGGGCTTATAGTGTATGAAGTAGGATTGATTGGTCTCATGGAAACATTTACATTTTTAGGAAGATGGCTTTCATATTCAAGATTGACAGCTTTGTGTATTGCAGGTAGTAGTTGTGGAATGGCAGTGAATATTTTAGTTCAGATGTCACAAGGGCCAACTATATTCAACTACATAATAATGGCATTGATATTTGTTTCAGGACATCTAGCATTTGCAATGCTTCATGCTCTAGTATCATTTATACATTCCCTTCGTTTGCACTATGTGGAATTCTTCGAACAATTTTATGAAGGTGAAGGTAGAGAATTTATACCATTTAGTGCAAAGAGGATATTTACAAAATTAAAGAAATAATTGGAGGTGTATATTCATGCCCGCACTAACATTAGGTACTGCACTTACTGCGGTAGGTGCTGGTCTGGCAATAGGTTTTGCAGGTTTAGGAGCTGGAGTAGGACAGGGAGTAGTTGGATCATCCTCAGTTGGAGCAATAGTTGAGGATCCTGGATCATTTGGTAAAAGCCTCCTATTTACAGCTCTACCAGAAACTCACACAATCTTTGGATTCATTATTGCTATAATGTTGATAATGTTTTCAGGAATGATGGGCGGAGGAAAAACAGTTGACGTTGCGACAGGACTAATATCTGTAGGTGCTGGTCTGGCAATAGGTTTTGCAGGTTTAGGAGCTGGAGTAGGACAGGGAGTAGTTGGATCATCCTCAGTTGGAGCAATAGTTGAGGATCCTGGATCATTTGGTAAAAGCCTCCTATTTACAGCTCTACCAGAAACTCACACAATCTTTGGATTCATTATTGCTATAATGTTGATAATGTTTTCAGGAATGATGGGCGGATGACACAATGGCAGCTGGGGTTAAAAAAATAGTTTCAACAATATTATCAGAAGCTGAAAGCAGAGCAGAAGAGATAATAAAAGATGCAGAGAAGAAAAAAGATAAAATAATAAAAGAAGGAAAAGAAAAAGCCAAAAAAGTAAAGGAGGAAACATTAAGAAGGCTTAAAAAAGAAGGTAGAATGAAATACAGACAGATAATTTCCAATGCCAAAATAAAAGCTAGAAGATCAGAGCTAAAAACAAGAGAAAAATTAATAGAGAAGTCATTTAAAATTGCTGAAAATAAATTAAAAGAAATGGCATCCAAACATTCAGAAAAATATAAACAGGCTCTAATCAATTTAATAGAAAGATCAATAACAGAAATTGGCGGTGGAGAATTACAACTACATTTAAACAGCAGAGATACAGAATTTATAAAAGATCAAATAGAAGATATTAGTAATAAAGTTTCAGAAAAGATTGGCAAGAATGTGAAACTAGAATTAGGTGAAGAAATAAACACTATTGGGGGAGTAATAGTAAGAACTAAGGATGGAAGCATAGAAGTTAATAATACATTAGAAGCCAGATTATCAAGATTAAAGAAAGTATTACGTCCTGAAGTAGCAGATATTTTATTTAAATAGGAGCAGATATAATGGCAGAAGCGATAGGAGATCCAATAATTTTTTATTTATTTATTGGAATAGCAGTTGCTGGGACAGTAGCAATGATAATAACATTTAGACCTGTATCAACAATGATTCCATATGCCTATCCAGTTGCGAGAGTAAGAGCAAGAATAGGTCGCTTAATTACACCTAGACAGTTAGATGAAATTACAGAATTAAAAAATATTGAAGACATGAGGAATTATCTTAGAGGAATACCTGATTATTCTAAATATGTGGAGAGATATCCTATTGAAAAAGCCATAGATGTTCATTTAGCAGAAGTTTATGAATTTGTAGCTAAAATTGTTCCTGAAGATGTTAAAGAAGTGTTTAAAGCATTGTTAAAGAGATGGGACATTGAGAACATAAAATCATTGTTAATAGCCAAAGATGCTGGATTAGAAGTTGAGGAAATTGTTGATATGTTGATACCTGTTGGAGAATTATTTGATGAATTAGAAAAATTAGTTGAAGTAGAAAATGTTGAAGAAGTTGTGTATGGTCTTGAAGGAACTGAATATTCAGATATTTTAGAAGATGCTTTAACAGCATATAAAGAAAAAGGAATATTATTGCCATTCGAAGCAGCGTTAGATAATTACTATTTAAGAAATATTATTAAAGCAATAAAATCTGTAAAGACTAAAAATAGAGAAATACTTGAACATTATTTCGGTAGCTATGTGGATATCAGCAATATAATGTTAGTATTGCGAGCAAAAGTAGATAAACTAAAATATGAGGATATAGAACCATATTTACTACCAGCAGGTAGACAAATTAGTGAATGGAAGCTAAGGGATTTAATGGAAGCAGAAAACATAAGAGAAGTTATTGCTAGCTTGCGTGGATTTGATTATGAACCTATATTATCTGACGCTTTGCCTAAATATGAAAAAACAAAGTCCATATCTGTATTTGAGGAAGCATTAGAAAATTATCTTTACAAAATGGGTCGTAAATTTTTGACAAGAGAGTCATTGACTGTTGCTCCTATCTTAGCATACTTAATTTTGAAAGAAAAGGAAATTAAAAATTTAAAAATAATAGCACGTGCTAAGCGAGAAGGAATACCTGAATCAAGGATTAAAAAAATGTTAATAAATTGAGGGGTAAAGATGGCATCTAAAATTGCAGTAATGGGTGACGAAGACACTGTTGTTGGATTTAAATTTGGAGGTATAAAGGATGGTTACATTATAACAAACAAAGAAGAAGCAAAAAAAACATTTGAAAATTTGATAAAGGAAAAGGATATAATCATAATAACAGAAAACATTGCTGATAAATTGAGATCTGAAATAAATAAAATCTCAGAAGAACCTCTACCAATAATAATAGAGATACCTGACAAAACTGGTCCTTCTAAGAAAACTGTTGATCCGATGAGAGAACTTGTAAAAAAAGTAATTGGGGTTGAGATGATAAAATGACAGGCGAAAAGAGAATCATCAGAGTATCTGGTCCTGTAGTCGTTGCTGAAGGAATGAAAGGATCACAAATGTATGAGATGGTTAGAGTTGGAGAAGAAAAACTAATAGGCGAAATTATAGAGTTAGAAGGAGATAAAGCAACAATACAAGTTTATGAAGATACAACAGGGTTAAAACCTGGCGAAAAAGTTGAAACTACTGGAGGACCTTTATCTGTTGAATTAGGTCCTGGAGTTCTTGGAGAAATTTTTGATGGAATTCAGCGCCCATTGGATAAAATAAAAGCGATGACCGGTGAATTTATAAGAAGAGGTGTCGATGTACCTTCATTGCCCAGAGAGAAGAAATGGAAGTTTAAACCAACTGTCGATGTTGGCGATGAAGTGGTAGGTGGAGACATAATAGGTGAAGTACAGGAAACAAAGTCCATTGTTCATAAAATAATGGTTCCTCCAAATATTTCAGGATCTATTGAAAATATAGAGGAAGGTAAGTTTAAAGTTGATGAAAAAATTGCAGAAATAAAAACTGATGACAGTGTAGAAGAATTAAAGATGATGCAAAAATGGCCTGTAAGGAAGAGCAGGCCATATAAAAAGAAATTAGATCCTGATGTTCCATTAATAACAGGACAAAGGGTACAAGATACGTTTTTCCCAATTGCTAAAGGAGGTACAGCAGCAATACCAGGCCCATTTGGTAGTGGAAAATGTGTGTCTGGTGATACTCCAATTTTATTAGGAGACGGTTCATTAATTACAATGGAAGAATTATATAAAAAATCATTAGAAAATGGAAAAGTAATAGAAGAGAATGAGCACGAAGAAATAATAAAATTAGATAAACCCATAACTGTTTATTCATTTGATGGATCAAAGATAATTAAGACTAAAACTGACATATTCTACAAAGGAAAAAGCGATTCATTAATTCATATAAAAACAAAAAGTGGAAGAGAAGTGAAAGTTACACCTATCCATAGATTATTCAAAATAAATGAAAATGGTGAAATTGTTGAAACAATGGCAAAAGATTTAAATGAAGGCGATTACATCGTTGCTGCAAGAAAAATTGACATAAATAATGAAGATGAGAAAATTGATTTATCAAAATTCAATGAAAAGGAAATTAAAAAACTACCAGATAAGATGTCACCAGAATTAGCAGAATTCTTAGGATTATTATTTGCGGCAGGACAATTAGATGAAAACAAGTTAATACTTAAGATTGAAAATGGAAATAAGGATATTTTAGAGAGATTTTCTGAATTATCACTCAAATTATTCGGAGTTGAATGTAAGATATTAGAAAATAAAGCTATAATTGAAAATAAATTAATAGTAAAGTTTGTTAAAACACTTGAAATTCTAGAATCTAAAATACCAAAAATTATTTTAAAATCTAAAAATAAATGCATTGCCAGATTCATTGATGGTTATATAAATGCATCTGCATCCAATAATGTATTATCAATTGAAGATAAAGATTTGAAGGTTCAACTTTCATATCTTTTAACAAGAGCTGGTATTTATCACGAAATTTCTCATGATGGCATATTCTTACATCTGGATAATTCATTGTTAACATCTGTAGAGTATGGTGATGAAGTAGTAAGTGTGGCAATTAGTTCTTGTGGAGAAACAAACTATCCAAACGAAATATTTGCTGATCAAATAGTTGAAATAAGGGAGATTACAGGCCCATTTGATGTCTATGATATTTCTATTCCAGGAATAGAAAACTTCTTTGGAGGATTTGGTGCAATACTTCTACATAATACCGTTACACAACAACAATTAGCAAAATGGGCAGATGCTGACATAGTGATATATGTTGGGTGTGGAGAAAGAGGAAATGAAATGACTGAAGTTCTAGAGGAGTTTCCAAAGTTAGAGGACCCAAGAACAGGAAGACCATTAATGGAAAGAACTGTTCTTATAGCAAATACATCTAACATGCCAGTAGCAGCTAGGGAAGCTTGTGTTTACACAGGTATAACTATTGCAGAATACTTCAGAGATATGGGATATGATGTAGCATTGATGGCAGATTCAACATCAAGATGGGCAGAGGCCATGAGGGAAATATCAGGCAGGCTAGAGGAAATGCCTGGTGAAGAAGGTTATCCTGCTTATTTAGCTTCAAGATTAGCACAATTTTATGAAAGGGCTGGTAGAGTTATCACACTTGGAAGTGAGGATAAAGTTGCATCAGTTTCTGTTATTGGTGCAGTGTCTCCACCTGGTGGAGATTTCTCAGAACCTGTGACACAGAATACTTTGAGAATATGTAAAGTATTTTGGGCATTAGATTCTTCATTAGCTGATAGAAGACATTTCCCAGCTATAGATTGGCTACAAAGTTATTCATTATATGTGGATAGTGTAAAAGATTGGTGGAAAAAGAAAATTGGAAAAGATTGGAAAGCTGTGAGAGATGAAGCGATGGCATTATTACAGAAAGAAGCAGAATTGCAAGAAATCGTACAACTAGTTGGTCCAGATGCATTGCCTGATATAGAAAGATTGACATTAGAGACAGCTAGAATGATACGAGAAGATTTCCTCCAACAAAATGCATACCATGAGATAGATACTTATTGTCCACCTGAAAAGCAATTTAAGATGTTAGAAACAATACTATTATTCCATAGAGAAACTAAGAAGGCATTGAAAAAAGGAGCACCTATTGATAAATTAACACAACTCCCTGTCAAAGAAGATATTGCAAGAATGAAATACATACCTCCAGATGAATTTGAAGAAAAAGTCAAAGAAATACAAGATAAAATTATTAAACAATGCGAAGAGGTGCTAAAATGAGTGCTGATATTAAAACTCGGGAATATACTAGTGTAAGTGAAGTATCTGGTCCTCTTCTAATAGTTGAAGGAGTAGAAGATGCAGCATATGGTGAAATAGTAGAGATAGAGACTCCTGGTGGAGAAACTAGGAAGGGCCAGGTATTGGAGATTTATAGGAATAGAGCAGTAGTGCAAGTATTTGAGGGAACTGGGGATTTAAATACACAAACAACCAAGGTCAGATTCACTGGTGAGACTGCAAAATTGGGCGTATCTATGGACATGATGGGACGTATTTTTGATGGAACAGGGAAACCAATAGATGGTGGTCCTGAAGTAATTCCTGAGGAAGAATTAGATATTACTGGAAGTCCTATGAACCCTTCTGCAAGAAAATATCCAGCAGAATTTATACAAACGGGAATATCTACAATTGATGGAATGAATACATTAGTTAGAGGTCAAAAGCTACCAATTTTTTCAGGATCTGGTCTTCCACACAACGAGTTGGCAGCACAGATTGCAAGACAGGCAAAAGTTTTAACAGAGGAAAGTGAGTTTGCAGTTATATTTACAGCTATGGGAATTACACATGAAGAAGCAAACTTCTTTATGAAAGAATTTGAAAGAACTGGGGCATTAGAACGTGTTACAGTATTTATGAATCTTGCAGATGATCCAGCGATAGAAAGAATAATGACTCCTAGAATGGCTTTAACAACAGCAGAATATTTTGCATTTGAATATGATATGCATGTATTAGTAATACTAACAGACATGACTAATTATTGTGAAGCATTAAGAGAGATTTCAGCTGCAAGAGAAGAAGTGCCAGGTAGAAGAGGTTATCCTGGTTACATGTACACAGATTTAGCTAGTATATATGAAAGAGCTGGACGTGTCCATGGAAAAAAAGGATCTATTACTCAAATGCCAATATTGGTGATGCCTCAGGATGATATAACACATCCAATTCCAGACCTCACAGGTTATATAACAGAAGGCCAAATAGTTTTAAGTCGAGAACTCCATCGTAAAGGAATTTATCCTCCAGTAGACGTGTTACCATCACTATCAAGATTAATGAGTGGTGGAATTGGACCAGGTAGAACAAGAGAAGACCATGCCGATGTTTCTGACCAATTATATTCTGCTTATGCTGAAGGTCGTGATTTAAGAGACTTAGTTGCAGTAGTTGGTGAAGAAGCTTTAACAGACCGTGACAGGAAATTCTTAGAATTTGCAGATGAATTTGAGAAGAGATTTGTGTCACAAGGTAGAGACGAAGATAGATCAATTGATGAAACACTTGACCTAGCATGGGACTTACTAAGTATATTACCTACTTCAGAACTTAAGAGAGTGTCAGACGAATACATCGAAAAATACCTGCCTAAATAATATTTTTTATTTTTTTAGGGGGATAAAATGCCACAGGAAATTATGGAAGGTATTAATCCAACCAGAATGGAACTCCTAAAACTTAAACAAAGAGAAAAACTAGCTGTTAAGGGTCACAATCTTTTAAAAGAGAAAAGAAATGCATTAATAATGGAATTCTTCAATTTACTTGACAGAATAAAAGGGATGAGGAAAGAAATTGAAGAAGAATTGCAAGATGCATTTAAGGATTTAATGGAGGCATATATTCATACTGGAGATGCAAAAGTAAAAAAAGCAGCGATGGCTGTACAAGAATCAGTTAGTGTTGATATAGATTCACGTAGTATTATGGGTGTTGTAGTACCTTTAGTGGATGCTGAATCAAAAGAAAGAAGCATGGTTGAGAGAGGTTATGGTTTGTTTGATACCTCAGCAAAAATAGATGAGGTTGCAAAAAAATTTGAAAAATTGATTCCTAAGATAATTGAGTTAGGGGAAGTTGAAAAATCTATTAGACTTTTAGCTGGTGAAATAGAATCAACAAAAAGAAGAGTAAATGCATTGGAACATATAATAATACCTAAACTTAAAAACACAATAAAATATATTGAAATGCGGTTAGAAGAAATGGAAAGAGAGAATTTTGTAAGATTAAAAATGATTAAGAGGTCTATGGAGAGTGAATAATGGTCAAATTAATGACACGTTTTCGTGAAATAGTGAAGGAATTTGAGAAGAAAGTACATGCTGACAAAGATTTTAGAATTGACAGTCATTATGGTTTAATGAGGGCAATAGTTGCCAATGAAAACATAGAAGTTAAAAGTGGAGATGTAAAGTCTTTAAAAATTAAAAAAATTACAATTCCAAAGAACCATATTATATGGATTTGTGGATATGGTGTCCATCCATTAGGGCATATTATTGCCGTGGGTGAGGAAGTTCCACTTCCAATCACTATGGAACGTTCTGCAGACCATGCAACCTTTGTAGCAGCGAAAAGTGGTGAGATAAGAAAAAACGATTTTCTAGGTGTTTCAATACTACTACCTGTCAAGTTATTGAAATAATTACTTAGTATTTTTATTTTTTTATGATAATTTAATTCCCTTTACAAGAGGATTTTTCCTTAGCCATTCTATATTGCTTCTATATAACATTCTGATATCATCTATACCTAATTTTATCATTGCTAATCTTTCAATTCCCAATCCAAATGCAGCCACTGGTGTCTTAATACCTAATGGTTCAAGAACTTCTGGACGAAACATGCCTGCTCCACCAAGTTCTATCCAAGAGCCTTTCTCTGGTAAATAAATTTCACATTCAGTTGAAAGATAAGTGTATGGGAAATAAGCAGGTCTAAATCTCACTTCAAAACCTAATTTTTTATAAAATTCCCTTAATGTTCCAAGGAGATCTCTAAATGTAACATCCTTTGATGCTATAATCCCTTCCACCTGATGAAATTCTGGCAAATGCTTATAAGTTATAGTTTCTCTTCTAAAAACTCTACCAATTGAAAACATTTTTACTGGAGGTTTGTTCTCAAATAAAAATCTTGCAGATATACATGTTGTATGTGTTCTTAAAACAGGTTTTTTTGCTATAGATATGTCCCATTTATAGCCCCAACCTTCAGAACCTGTTGATCCACCATGCTCATGAACATCTTTAACCTTTTTAACCAATTTTTCATCTGGGAGATCACATATTTTAGGATTTTTTAAATAAAATGTATCCTGCATCTCTCTTGCAGCATGGTCTTGAGGTTGGAATAAACTATCAAAATTCCAAAAAGCTGATTCAACGATAGGACCTCTTGATTCTTTAAATCCCATGCTAATAAATATTTTTCTTATCTCTTCTATTATGTCACGTAGTGGATGTGTTTTACCCGGATAAATTTTTGGATATTCAACGAAAATGTCATAAGGTCTATACTTAAGTCTTTTCCACCTGCCACTTTTCAAATCTTCGTGTGTTACTTGTGTAGCTTCTTCAATTATTTCTAATCCTTCGTCCAATAATTTTTTACCTTCTTCTGTTATTTCTAAAACATGTGTTGTTTTTTCTTTTATATCGAGAAGTCCTCTATTTTTTAACAATTCATACCCTTTTTTGAGGTCTTTGGTAAGTGAAGAATACCATATTTCCTCCTTTTTCAATAACTCTTTTAACAATTTTTCATCTTCAAAATCTTTATCTATAAATTTTTCACATTTTTTTGTTACTTCAAGTACGCCTTTTTTTATTTTAATACAATTTTTCTTTTTTAACCATCCAATACCTATATTTATATCTTTTTTTTCGAAAGGAGATTCTCTAAAAAGATCTTTCATTTTTATACTTTTTTTTTCCAATAAATAATTGAGCAGGCGTCTTTCAGGTAAGCCTTCTTTAGCATATTTTAATCCTTCATCATTTAATCTTATTAAATAATCAGTTTTTCTATGTATTTTTACAAGATTTTTTGATTCTAAAGATCCAGCAGCACTCATTACAGCCTTTATATTCATTTTTTGTTTTTTTGCAATTTTTTCTGGCTTTAATGAAAAACCTAATGATTCAAATGCCTTTAATACTTTTTTTTCATAAATGTGCAATTCATCTGTTTTGTAAACCATTTGCGCCCTCCTTCAATATACATTTTGGAGAATTAGAAGTTTTGTCATACATATCTAGTAGTGTGACCATTATAGATGCAGCTGTTAAATCTGCAGTAGTGCCTGGGTTTAGATTTTTTTCTCTTAATTTCTTATCCAAATGTTTTATTTTTTTGTATCCCTCATTGCTTAACATGCCACCAACATCTAATATATCTTTAGCAGCTTCAGATACTTTTACAGCAGTTTTATGTCCATATTTTCTTCTAATTAAAGTATCTGGAAATTTAGATAAAATAACTAAAAATGTTTGGACAGTGGCAATATTTATTCCATATTTTAAATTTTTTTTAAAAGTTGGGAAACCTATATCAAATGTTATTGGCATTGCATTAGTTAATTCATTCGCTATATTATCCCAAGATGAGGAAATTTTTAAAACATCAAACATATTCAAATTATTTTTCAATAATTTACTTTCAGATGATTTATCGGTTACATCAATTTCATGATTTCCCATACCACCTGCGTTTGCCATACGTATTGCTCTATATAAATATACAGAATCTTTAGGTGTTGTATTACGCATAATTTTATCAACATTTTCCCTAATTTCACCAAATCTTTTTGACATTCCAGCAGCAGCTGATAGAGGTGTTAATAACATTATTATTCCTAAATTTGTATTGTTATTTACCCATTTTTTTGTTTCTTTGACAGCTTTATATATTAAATATCCAAGCTCTATAGATTTTAAATCCCTACATTTTTTACTTCTTTTGGCAGCTTCATACATTACATCCCCAATTACAATACCACTTATAAGAAAATCTTCAAAACACATGTCATCAAAATCTTTAGTTCTATGAACATTTCCAGGCTTTGGATATCCACTAACTTCTAATATTGATGCTATTTGCGCTGATTTTGAAACATAATTAGCATTCATAGCTTATATTTCCTCCACAATTTCAGGAGCAAAATGTGTGATTATTAAATCTGCACCTGCACGTTTTATGGAAAGCAATGTTTCTATTATAACTTTATTAGAAAGATAATTTGCATCTATAGCGGCTTTTATCATTGAATATTCACCACTTACATTATATGCGGCAGTAGGTACTCCAAAAGTATCTTTAACAAGTCTAATAATATCAAGATAAGGTAAAGCAGGTTTTACCATTACGATGTCGGCGCCTTCATCAATATCTAATTTGACTTCCCTTAGAGCTTCTAAAGAGTTCGGTGGATCCATTTGGTAAGTACTTCTATCTCCAAATGCTGGAGATGAATATACTGCTGATCTGAATGGTTCATAAAAAGATGACGCGTATTTTGCTGAATATGACATTATTATTACATCATCAAAACCATTTTTTTCTAATTCTTCCCTTATAGCCTTTACACGACCATCCATCATGTCTGATGGTGCAACAACATCTGCACCAGCTTCAGCATGTGATAAAGCTACTTTAGATAAATATTTGAGAGTTTCATCGTTTACTATTTTTTTGTTTTTAACTATTCCGCAATGTCCATGTTCAGTATATTGACAAAGACATACATCGGTTATTACTACTAAGTCTGTCTCTTCTTTTAATAATTTTACAGATTTTTGGACAATGCCATTTGGGTCATAAGCGCTGGATCCATATTTATCTTTTTTTTTCGGAATTCCAAAAACTAATATAGCTTTTAATCCTTTTTCTTCTAGCTTTTTAGCCTCATCTATTAATTCATCGACAGAGTACCTATATTGTCCTGGCATTTTAGGAATTTTTTCCTTGGTTTTTATACCTTCTTTTACAAAAACAGGATATATCAAATCATCTTTGGATAAAGTAGTCTCTTTCACTAGAGACCTTATTTTAGAATTTTTTCTTAACCTTCTCATCCGAGTGTATGGAAATTTCATTTTAATACACCTGATGAAGTCGTAGAAATATCACCAAACATCAGCATATCCTTCTTCTTTCCCTGTATATCTAGCTATATACCTAAATTCTCCCCTTGGAGCCATGTATTTACTTATCTCCCTCATCTGTGGATTCAATCCCTCAATTTCATATTTTATTCTTAGATTTAATGGAATTCTATATCTTGATGGATTTTTGACAATCATTGTTCCAGATACTGCATATTTAAATGGATATTTACCTAACTCTATTGTTTTTGTTTCATTTGGCTTTAGAGTTATTGTTAATTCTCTATAGCTGACTTTAGTTCCATTAACTGGATTTGTGTAGATTGAGATGTAATATTTTATGGTTATTGTTGATTTTCCTAAGTTTGTTAGGGTTATTGTGAAGGTTTTGTTTTGGATTGATGCTTGACTTACATTCACTGTAACTGGTGTTAAGTTTCCTATTGTAACGTTGTAGGTTCCTGGTTGTGTTAAGGTGTAAGTGAAGTTTATGTTTATAGTAGTATGTGCTGGCACGAAAACAATTTTATTTGCCACAGCTTGTTTATTTATATATAAAATTGCTGTATAGTTACTATCTACGTTAGAAGGATTATTCACTGCTGCATTCACAAATATTGTCAGTGGTACAGTGCCATGTTCTGGAGTAACTGTCAAATTGCTTAGTTTAAATTCTAAGCCTACAATTTTTCTTACTATATTGTTATTTATATTTGCATCTTTAATGCTTGTACCTATTAAATATTGGTTTTGAGTAGGAATTTCTACAACTATCTCTGATCCAGGATTTACATCCCTTTGCCATATGATGGATTGAACTTCAGAAGGAGACAAAGGTCCTATTTCACCTACATATGTTTCATTGTTGTGTGTAATTTTAATCAAAACTTTGGCGTTAGGATCTATTTTTTTCATGTCGGCCTTTCCATTGTTTTTGACCATTGCCTTTATTTTTCCATCACATATTTCAATATCTTCAATTGTTAAATCAACAATTAATGGTTTGTAATCTAAATTAACTTTATTATATGTGTAGGGGATATCTCCAATTCCATCTCCATCGCTATCGTTCCCAAAATAATCTAACCAGTAATTACCTTCGTTAGTAGTGTTCCAATAGTTATTTAATAACTCACCATCTACAGCAATCGAATTATTTAAGAAATAATTTTTGTATACATAATTTTTTATTCCCTGGATGGAGAGCCCATATTCACAATTTGTAATAGTATTTAAGCAAATTATATTGTTTGTACAGCCGGTTTTGAGTGATATTCCTTTATTGCACCCAGCTATATAATTATCAGAAATAGTACAGTTTCTTGCCCCTCCTGTTGCACCGAGATATATACCATTGAAGCTACATAAGAGAACAACATTTTTTTGGATAATACAGTTATTTGCACAATCAAGGGCAATTCCACATTTACATGATCTAATTATATTTTCAGATATTTCACAAGAATCAGTGGATCCACCTAATGTTCCTAAATGTATTCCCGCATATTTACATTTCATAATATTATTTCCAATTATCTTGTAATTTTTTGAAAATCCATAAGTAAATATTCCTCCAATGATGGTATTATTTTCTATTTTCCAATCCCTTGTGGTTCCATTGATACATATACCATTTCCTGGTTCCTCAGCAGATGTATAAATTATGTTGTTCCGTATTACACAATTACTTGCATTTAACGCCATTATGGCATAAATACCATTCGTATTAATAATGAAACCTTCTATTGTTATATTATCTGTATTTATGTAAATAGTGGGAATTGATGGATCCTTAGATATTATTTTTGCTTTCCCATCGCCTTCCAATGTTATAGATTTGTTAATAACAATGTTTTCACAATATTCTCCAGGCTTAACAAAAATAATATGCCCATCTTTTGTATCATAATCATCTATTGCAGACTGAATTGACGTAAATGTTTTGTTGTTATTTAGATTTACAACTTCTGCATGAGCTATAGAAGTTCCTAAAAAACAGATTAAAGCAATAATTAACATTATTTTTTTAATAGTTTCACCTCCAAATAAGTTTTGTTTAAATTTATACAAGAAAACTTTATATATAACTTTCTTAAGATATATTCAAATAGTTTTGAAAATAGATAAATGGTGAGAAAATGAAGGCAAAATCATTTTTAATAATACTTACATTGATTATAGCTTTCATCATTAATATTTCACCAGTTTTAGGAATAGAAGTCAAAGGATCTGTGAAGGAAATTTATAATGAAACATCGGACACATACGTAACTTTAGAAAATGCAATACCTGTCAAAGATGCTAATATAACTTTAATAAAAGACAATGTTGTCCTAAATAAAACTACAACTGATAACAATGGGAAATATTTAATAACAGCAAATGCTACTCCGCCCTTAATACTAAAAATAGAATATTCAACATATAAACCAGCGATATTTACTGTAAATAAAGATTGTGAAATAAATCATGTTTTTATTCCAGATATTGTAATAATAGGTTGTCCAAAACCATTTGGAGTAGAATTAAGTAAGAGATTAATGTTTTATGATCCTTGGATGCCTGGAGCTGAAAAAGATTGTTGGATTTTAGAACATGCAAATTTTGCTTTTTTATACATGCAAACACCAGGTACCGGTCAGAAAGACTTTTGGATTCAATATCTTGGTAATAGTCCTGCTAATAAAACAGGACATATAGCTGCATATGCTGGAATGGGAGAAGAAAGGTATTTCAACATAATTGGGGGTAGTAAAAATTCACTAGAAAATACATATCTTGCCAGTTATTATGTTTTGGCATCTGGAAATGCTACAAAGATTAATTATGATAGAATGGTCAAATACATAAGTTATTTATTAAATGAAACAACTTACAATCCAATAGAGCACGATGAAGTTCCCATATTTGCTGGTGGAGGTACAGCAGGCAGTTGGGGATTATATCATCCTGATCTTGGAACAAGAACAGTGTTAGGATATAATTTAACACAACCTAGCCCTAAACAAATAAAACAATGGATAGAGGAGAATCCTGGGTTAGCAATTTCTGGTAACTTAAAATGGCTAGCAAAATTAAATATGTATCTTGTTTCATCTGGTTTTGCAAAACTTTGTGAAGATTTTGAGAACTGGTATAATAATAATAAACCAAATCTTAAAGGGCCTTTTATAGTGGTTGTAAGTTATTGGCCAGGTGGTCAAAAAGACCCTACTATAGACATGCTGATTAGAGAATTGGAAAAAAGAGGTAGGCCTGCATTTGATTTATATCAGATTGAAACACAGCCACCAGCTAGTAAACTACTGGAATTGATGGTTAAAGGCATTAATGGAACTGGTTTCATAAAAAGAGGAATATCTGCTGTTATATCTTTAGTAAGCTGGTCTTTAAACTATGATAATTTACCAGAAGGTGCTGTAAAGGAATATTTAAACATGAATATTCCTATAATTAAAGGAATGGAGTTGTGGACAAATAATGGTTTAGAAAATCCATTAGGAACGCAGTTTGAATTAACATGGCAAATGGGACTACCATATCGTGAAGGTGTATTTGGTCCTACGCCAGTGAGTTATAGAGATGAAAGAAGTGGAAGATATATACCAATTGAGACTGGCATTAAGAAAATTGTTGACAATGCAATAAAATGGGCAAAACTAAGAGAAATTCCAAATAAAGACAAAAGAATAGCTATAATTATTTACAATTATCCTCCAGGAAAAGATAATTTTGTTGCTTCTTACTTAGACGTGTTCAAAAGTATCCATGATCTACTCACAAGACTAAAGGAACTTGGTTATAGTGTTAGTGAAATACCTACACCTGAAGAATTATACAATATGGTGGCTGAAGGTGGAAACAAAGGTACATGGGCTCAACCTGCACTTGAGAAGTATGTAGATAAAAATTGGAAAAGATTAATGGAAAATAATCAATTAATACCCTTGAATAAATATTTAGAATGGTTTAATCAATTACCAGATCCAATGAAAAGGAATATAACAGGAAAATGGGGAGAACCTCCTGGAAATATAATGACTGTCACAAGAAATGGCACTAAATACATAGTAATTCCAGGCGTAAAACTTGGAAATATATTCATTGCAATACAACCAAGTAGAGGTTGGGAAGAAGTTAAAGATTATCATGATCCTTATTTACCACCACATCATCAATATGTTGCATTCTACAAATGGTTGGAAGAAAACTTCGATGCAATGATACATCTTGGTACTCATGGAACATTAGAGTGGCTACCTGGAAGAACAACAGGAGTTATAGATTCTGATTATCCATTCCAACTTACATGCTTACCAAACATTTATCCATACATAGTTTCAAATCCAGGAGAAGGTCTTGTTGCTAAAGATAGAAGTTTTGCAGTAATAATTGATCACATGACGCCTGCTATGGTAGAAAGTGGTTTATATGGAAATCTTTCTGAATTACATGATCTAATACATAGATATAATGCAGCATTAGAAGCAGGTGCTTCACAACTATTACCAGAATTAGAAAAAGAAATAATAGAGAAGGCTGCTTCATTAGGATTCAAAAAAGAAGGTAATTTCACAGATTGGCTTAGAGAATTACATATTCAACTGCATGAAATAGAGAATGATGTTATACCTTTAGGATTACATAGCCTAGGAAAAATACTGGAAGGAGATGAACTTGTTGAAGAACTATATACAATAGCATCTTCAAGAAGCGACTTAATGGAAAATATAAAGAGAATGATGTATCCAGAAATAAAAGAGAGCTACTACGACATAATGTATGATCCAAAATATGAAGACAAAGTCGAAAAAATTAAAGAAAAAGCGAAAGAATGGATAAGAAATATCATAAATGGCAATATACCTCCAGAAATTAAACCTGATGATTTAAAATTCATAAATGAAACTTTAACAAAAATTAGAGCCAATGAAGAATGGCAAAACCTACTAAATGCATTATCAGGTGGTTATGTACCTCCCGGACTTGCAGGAGATCCTGCAAGGAGCGATGTTTTACCAACTGGAAGAAACTTTTATCCTTATGATGTTAAAAAAATGCCAACAAAAGCTGCATGGGAGTCTGCAAAAAAAATTGTTGATGACATGTTAAGAAAATATTATAAAGAACATGGAAAATTCCCAGAATTAGTTGGAATGGTAATGTGGGGTACAGAATTACTAAGAACTGAAGCACTTGCAATAGCTGAATTTATGTATCTTTTAGGTGTAAAACCAGATTGGGCACCAAATGGAGACGTTAAAGGTGTAGTTTTAATGGATCCATCAGAATTTGCAATTGAAATTGATGGTAAAAAAATAATTAGGCCAAGAATAGATGTTTTTACAACTGCTGTGACATATAATCAAGCATGGATTGATCTGATGAATAAAGCTGTTGAACTAGCTAGCGAAGCTAAAGATGTTGAAAATTATGTTGCTAAACATTATAAAGAATGTAATTCTCTTGATAGAGTTTTCGGTTTAAGAGGTTATGTATTAGAAGGAACTGGTGTTTGTGATTTGGTTCCACAAACAGGAAAATGGAACACAACTAAAGAGTTGGCAGATGTTTATCTTTCTAGAGTTTCTTATGCATGGAAATCTGTTAATGGCGTAA
The DNA here is from genome assembly GCF_055392295.1 of Methanothermus sociabilis. Taxonomy (NCBI): domain Archaea; kingdom Methanobacteriati; phylum Methanobacteriota; class Methanobacteria; order Methanobacteriales; family Methanothermaceae; genus Methanothermus; species Methanothermus sociabilis. The sequence goes on from NZ_AP042467.1 coordinate 932,526, forward strand.
TGCAAATGAAACAAAATAAGGACGTATTCCAATATCTATTAAAGAAAATGGATATCGCAACACAAACAATCGATAGTACTTGGAGACTTTTTGACACAGACGACTATTATGACTGGTATGGTGGATTAATATTGGCATCAAAGACTTTAGGTGGAAATCCAGAAACCATGCTCCAAGACATTAGGAATTTAAAATTTACTCAAATAAGATCTCTAAAGGAAGAAGTAGAATTAGAAATAAGATCACAGGTGTTAAATCCAAAATACATGGAATCATTGCTTAAAACTCCTAGTGGTTGGATGGAATATGCAAAAAGATATGAATACACGGTTGGTATCCATGTAACAACAAATTCAGTAAGCAATGAATTATGGAACAAACTAGGAGAAAACTTAATAATGAATTTAAACCCTAAAACAAATTATGAAGCATTTGCAACACAATCAATGATTGCATGGGTTCTAGAAATGGAAAGAAGGTCATTAGCATCTCTAAGACCTGAATTAAAAGTTGCCCTTGCTAATAAATATATAACTTTAGCCGTTAAATATGGACCAGTATGTTGTCACCATACATGTGCAAATATAAACTTTAATCTTTGGGTAATTCAAACATCTAACTTACCTCTATCATACCTCCAAAAATTCGCAGCCGCATTTGCAGAAACTACTGGAGTTAAGTTATCAATTCCAGGAGCTCCAACAACACCACAACCTTCAGTACCTGGAATTCCAACATCCATTCCAGGAGCACCATCACAACTAGGAGCTCCAACTGCATTAGGAAGAGTAGGAATTGGAACTGCAACAACAAGGGGAGTTTCACCAGGAATTTCAGGTCCTTCAGGTAGAGTTGGTGGTGAAATTGGTACAAGAGGAGCAGCTCAAGCTGCTGGAGCAGCAGGTAAAGCAGGAATTACAGGTGCTGCAGCAGGAAAAGCATATGAGATTACACCAGTATCTAAAGGAATTGGAAGTCCATCATCAGTGCCATTCGCAGGAATAATCGGAGTTATAATATTGATTGCATTAATAGCAGCAGGATATCTATTGAGAAGGCCTAAATATTAGTTCATTTTTATTTTTATCTCCCTATTAATTCAAAAAGTTCCAAAAATTTTGTGATAATAATTTACAGCTTTCATTGGACAGGTTATCACACAACATCCACATCCAACACATTTTTCATCGTCTATTTCAACTGTCCAGTCATCTTTTATACTTATAGCTCCAACAGGACAAATTGAAACACATGCTCCACAATCAATACACTTTTCTTTGTCTTTCCTCACAACGTCCTTTGCAATCTCAACAATTATTCCCCTACTTTTTAGGTATTCTATACTTTCCTTTTTTCTTTTACCTAATATTTCAGCTAAAATTTTACCGCCACTTGATGTAATATGGGCATGCAAAATATTAAAATCTATGTCATATTTTTTTATTGCGTCGGATATAACAGGTTTTTTTATTATTTCTTTTGAAAAATATAACCATACTCTCATTTCTTTTCCCTACCAATTATACGTGATATATCTTCAGCAGTAACTATTCCTATTACTCTATTATCTTTATCGACAACTGGAAGTCCTGAAATGTTATATTTATCCATACGACGTGCAGCGACATCTATTGGCTCATTTTCTTTAGCAGTTATTACCCTTTTTGTCATGATTTCTTCTAATTTTTTAGTACCTTCAGCAACAGCATTTGCTATATCCCATGATGTAACTATTCCCCTAAGTTTATTATTTTTGTCAACTATTGGAACATGATTTATATTATTTTCCACAATTTTCTTTGCCACACTTTCCACACTTTCTGAAATACTAGCTACAATGGCAGGCTTGGTCTCAACATCTTTAACCAGTATTAATGGTTTTTTAATTTTCAGTGGTTTTAATTCCTTAGGTTTTTTAGGTAGAGGTTTTACATATTCTGACAGTGTAAATTCTCCTTTTTCTATCAATTTTTTTAATTCTTCAGCAACTTCCATCGCCATCTTATAAGATGATAAAGGTGATGTTGGTACTTCCTTATCATCTATAATTACTTTTCCAGATTTTAATTCCTCATAATTTGTTTCAGCAACTACAGGTCTATCTCTACTTGGCACGCCATAGTCAATTATCTTACACTTTATATCTTTATCACTTACTCCAGTTCTTAAGGCAATTTTTTCATTTAAGACAGGAATTGGTATTCCAACTCCTAAATAAATTGTTGGTCCATACTTATGTATAGTAGCTCCTCTTACAAACTTAGGATCCATGTCTTTCATGTCCGCTTTTAGCATTAATGTTCCTGCAGGAGAAACTGGGATATCTTTGTGTCTTTCTACGCCAACTCTATGTTGTGTTCCCTCTCCAACAACATATCCTTGAGCACCTGCAAGAAATACTTTTGTTCCTATTCCTATACATTCAAAATATGGATCATTGAGCAGTGGACTTAATTCACCTGCGCTTGAGTAGGTTACATTGCCGAAATTGGGAAGTAAGGTACCCATATAGGTATATAGTGTTTCATTGCTAGAATTAGTTGCGGCAGCATAATTTTGGTAACAATTTCTTGGGTTTACCATTATTGCTTGGTTTATTTCAGATAAAGAAATTGCAGTCTCTATTTTTTTTAATGGATAACAATCTGTTCCAAAACCTTCTGCCACAAGTTCAACTTCTTTGCCTTTTATAAGGTCCTCTATTACGTGGCCTCCACCATAATCAAATTTTTTTTCAGGATCAATATTAGGTTGTGCAGCACCTATATAAATATCTACAGCAGCTATACCAGCGTAAGCCTCTACTCCATTCAAATAAGCCCTTTTAATTTTTATTGGAGGTTCTGCATGGCCTAAATTTAAAAATGCTCCTGAAGAACACATTGCACCAAAAGTTCCAGTAGTAACTACATCAATTTCTTTAGCAGCTTTTTTTGCGCCATCATCTCTTACAATTTCAACCATTTCAGATGCTGTAACTACTACTGCATCTCCATTTTTTATTTTTTGGTTTATTTCTTCTAATGATTTCAAATGTAATCCCCTTCTATGTAATTATCCAGAAAATAAATTTGTTACTTCTTGTATTGCATCTGATTTTGCTAAAACCAATAATCTATCGTTTTCTTTAATTTTTGTATTAGGTTGAGGAATTTTTATTTCATCGTTACTATAAATTGCAGCTATGATGTAATCTTTTGTTGGCGATAACTCCTCTACATTTTTTCCTACAACTTCTTTGTTTTTTACAACTAGTTCTAATATTTCTGCTTCACCCCTACCTAATACAATGAGATCAACTACTTTTGGACGTGTTATATATTTTTCAAGATATCCTGCTGCACTTCTTTCAGGACTTATAACGTGATCTATACCTACATCTCGGAATGTATCTTCATTTTCTGGATTGTTTACTCGTGCAATAGTTTTTGGAACATTGTATTTTTTTGCAAGGATACATCCCATAAGATTTGCTTCATCACTACCAGTTGCTGCAACAAAAACATCAGCATTTTCAATGCCAGCACTTTCTAAAATATTTCTTTCTGTTCCTTTACCACAAATTACTGGAATGTTTAATTCAGATTCTAATTTCTTACATCTCTCTTTGTCTCTTTCTATAACAGTTACTTCATGTCCATCGGATGTTAAAAGGTCTGCAAGTGTTGAACCTACTCTACCTCCACCCATTATCACAACATACATTTTTTCACCTTTCTTTTTTACTAAAAAATCTGGTAAAATAAATTTATCAAAATGAAAAATCTTCTTTTTTAACTGTATTAGTGATTTTGAAGTGAAAAAATTATTTAAGTTTTTTCATTGAAAATAATAATTCTCTACACAAATAGACTAAAAAATCATTGACAAATAAATTACACATTGAGGGGTATGATGGACATTGGAAAATTAGAAAAATTAACTTTGGAGTTAGAGAAAAAAGTTGAATATGTTGATGTTAGTGCAACTCAAATATCTACAAATTCCATTGTTATGAAGGATGGAAACATTCAAGAAATAAAATCAGGGATTGAAAGTGGTATAAGAGTGAGAGTAATTAAAAATGGAATGTGGAAGATAGGATTTTTTAGGGGCACTGATGATATAGATTATATGTATAAAAGAATGGTTAAGGTAGTTGGTTCAGGCAGTGTTGCATTAGCAAAATGTGATCCAATAGTCGGCAATTTTAAATCACCAATGAAAATAAATCCTTCTGATGTACCGATAGATGAAAAAAAGGAAATGGTAGTGGAGGTTGAAAAAGCTGCAAATATTAAAAAGGTTGTAAGCACTGCAGTAAATTATGTAGATGTAAATGTAAAAAATGTATTCTTAAGTTCTGAAGGTGCAAACGCTAGTAAAAATGAATCTAAAGTTGCATTATTTATCAATGCAGTTGCATCTGATGGTAAAACCTTACAATTTAGCAGTGATAGAATTGGAAATGTTGGTGGATTTGAAATTATTAAACAAGCTGATTTAGAAAAACTTGGCAGAAAAGTTGGAAAAAATGCTGTAGAGCTGTTATCTGCTGAATCACCGCCTTCAGGTAGATTTACAATTGTAACAGATTGTGAACTCACAGGAGTTTTTATACATGAAGCTGTTGGACATGCATCAGAAGCAGACATTGTCCTTAAAAATGATTCTATTTTAAAAAACAAAATTGGGAAGAAAATAGGATCTGAATTAGTTACAATAATTGATGATCCAACTACTAATGGATTTGGATATTATGTATATGATTCTGAAGGTGTGAAGGCATCTCCAACAACAATTATGAAAAATGGTATTTTAAAATCCTTTATAAATTCCAGAGAGACTGCTTATCAATTAAATATGAATCCTACTGGAAATGCAAGAGCAGCTTTTGGCCACGAACCTCTTGTTAGAATGAGTAATACTTATTTGAAGCCCCGAGATCAAAGCTTCGATGAATTAATTGAAGATGTTAAAGAAGGAGTATATCTAAAAGGTTCAAGAGGAGGACAAGTAGATACTACTCGAGGTACATTCCAATTTAATGCTGAGAGATCATTTAAAATTGAAAATGGGAGGATAACTACTCCATTAAGAGATGTATCGATGTCTGGTAATATACTAGAAGTTCTTAAAAACGTCGATGCTGTTGGCTCAGATTTTAAAATTAATGCTGGTTTTTGTGGAAAATATGGACAGACAGTAGCCGTAGGTGATGGGGGCCCACACATAAGAATTAAAAATGTGTTGATAGGTGGAAAAAATGTTATCTGAAGAAGAAGGTGAATTTTTAATAAAATTAGCAAGAAAAAGTATAGAAGAATATGTAAAGAATGGTAAAAAAATAGATCCTCCAAAAGAACTTCCTAAATCACTAACAGAGAAGAGAGGAGTATTTGTAACATTGAAAAAAAATGGTGAGTTGAGAGGTTGTATTGGATATCCAGAGCCAATAAAACCTTTGGCAGAGGCAACAATTGATTCTGCAATATCTTCTGCGACATCTGACCCAAGATTTCCACCACTTAAGCCTGCAGAATTAAAAGAGATATCTATTGAGGTAAGTGTTTTAACAAAACCAAAACTTGTGGAAGTAGAAAATCCACAAGAATATCTCAAAAAAATAAAAATAGGTAAGGATGGTATAATTGTTGAAAAAGGCTTTAACAAGGGTTTATTACTACCACAAGTTCCAGTAGAACAGAATTGGGATGTAGAAGAATTTTTATGCAATGCATGCATGAAAGCAGGATTGCCACCTGATTGTTGGTTTGATTCTGAAACTCGGATATATAAGTTTCAAGCACAGATATTTGAGGAGAAATAAATGTGATAATACCGGACATACCTACCTACAAAGAAATTTTAGATAAAGCATTTAGTAGAGCTAGGAAATCTGGAGAAAAATTAAGGACGCTTAGAATACCAAGAAATGTGAAATATAGGCGTATAGAAGAGACTAAAATTCAAACTGCATGTGATGTAATGATTTCTACCCTTAAACGTATTTTGGATAAGACACCAATAATTGATGAACTTCCAGAATTTTATCAAGATTATATTGATGTTACTGTAGGCATTGATGAATTAAAGAAATCTCTAGGTGCTATAAATCGAGCAATTAAAATAATATCACAATTAAAAAGAGAATACACAAAGCGTATAAAATTTTCAAGTCCTAAAGAAGCATATAAATTAAGAAGGGAAATATATGGGAGAATATCTTCCGTTATAAAAGAAATAAAAGATGATCTTGATTTTTTAGATTTTGCAAAAAATAGGTTAAAAAACATGCCTACTATAGATTTTGATGCAGTAACTGTTGTAATTGCAGGTTATCCAAATGTAGGTAAATCAACTTTGTTAAGAAAACTTACTGGAGCAAATCCTGAAGTTGCTGAATATCCTTTCACAACGAAAGGTATACAGATAGGGTATAGAAAAATTGGGTGGGGAAAACTACAGGTTGTGGATACTCCAGGATTGTTGGATAGACCTGTAGATGAAATGAATGAAATAGAATTACAAGCGTTAGTAGCTCTTGAAAACCTTGCAGATCTTATGATTTTCATTTTTGATCCCTCTGAAACTTGTGGATACCCATTAGAAAAACAATTTGCATTATATAAAAATTTAAGGAAAGTTTTTAATGTTCCTATAATTTCTGTTTTTAATAAAATAGATTTGGTAGAAAATCTTAAATATTTGAAAAAATATATTAACAAAGTAGAAAATCCAATTTTAGTATCTGCTACAGAAGGAAAAGGACTAAAAAAATTAATAGCTAAGTTGGAGGAATTGTATGAAAGATTGGAAAGAAAAATTTGGAAAACCTGAAGAGTTCTTCAGGAGGAGAGGCTTTATGATAGATAAAATGATGGAAGACATGATAAACACAATGAAAAAGATGCATGAAGAGTTTGAAAGAAGATTGTCAGAATATACAGAATTTTTACCTGCTAAACCTTCTGTTGACGTTATTGACGCTGAAGACAAGATAATAGTTAAAACTGATCTTCCTGGTGTAAAAAAGGAAGATTTAGATGTAAAGGTTTCAGAAGATACTGTAACAATTAGTGCTAATGTTAGGGAAGAATTAGAAGTTGAAAAAGGAAACTACCTTAAAAAAGAGAGAAGATATGGAGAAGCTCACAGGGAAGTAAAATTACCAGCAAAAGTTAAACCAAAAGAAGCTAAAGCAAAATTTGAAAATGGAGTATTAACAATAGAAATTCCTAAAAAAGAAGTAAAGGAAAAAGTTAGTGTTAAAATCGAGTAACTTGCTGCATTATATACTTCATAACCTCTTTATCTTTTTTTGTTCCAACTTTTTTAACGAGTTTTTTCATTTCTTTTATACGTTCTATATACCTTTCTCTAGTCTTTTTATCAGCAATTTTAAACCTACTTGAATATATTAAAGATTCAATTATTGCATAAGTTGCGCGATTCAATGGTTTAATGCAATTTTTCATGATAATTTCTTTAACTTTTGCATTTACTAAGTATAGAGTAGATTTTCCCAATGAATCTTTTTTATTTATTTTTCTTGTTTTATAAACAACGTTTGTGAAAAATGCATCTGCATCTTTTAAAACGACGTATCCTTTATATTTTTTAAAATAATTAAGTTTTAAATCTGTAAATGTTGACAATGCAAAAATGCATGGATCATCTAAAATGTTAACTGCAAATTTTCCTTCTCTTAATATATTATTGAGAGTGTGTGTGCCTTCATAGAGGTATAAGGTTATTTCTTTTTCATTTCTACATAATACACCAATTGGCGCTGCATTACCACTTCCATCTTCATTTACTGTTGTAATTATTGTTTCATAAAGTGCTCCCCGCTCCATTTTTAATTTACTTAGTCCTAAATTTTGCATTATTTAAGCACCGAACCTTTAATTACAGCATCAATAATACAATCAAAATTTATTTCTTTATGCCAGCCAGCTTTTCTAAATACATCCATGAAACAAGCCCCTATAATTTTACCTTCCTCTGTCAAAACATTGTTTATTAACTTTTTAACTTCTTCAACATCTACACCAATTTTCGGCATTGCAAGACCGCCAAGCAACACTAAAGCATCTGCTTTTGCTTCAACCTTCTCACCTAATTCTACACCATAAGAAGTCAAAATTAATTTCCTTGCCTTTTTTACATCAGTATTGGGGATAAATATATTATCTTTATCCCTTAATGCATATGCAAACAATTGTGCAAATGGTGTACAAACTCCTGGAACACCAGCATAAGCAATTTTTTTACAACCCCCCACTGCCTCTTTCAATGCATTAAGATTTCCTTTTATGCCTTTAAATTCACTTATCTTCTTCAATTCTCTCACCAAAAAATATTTTTTATTATTTATAAAAAAACGGTATTGATAAATTTTAGGATTGGTTCATATGAAAGAAATTGTCATGCTTAAAAAAGCATTAAAAATATTAACATACTCTAAAGCTTTTGCTTTTCTTATACCTGAAACAGGGACAAATATTGTAATGTCAAAGAAAAATCCAAAAAATAAGGAAGATATAGCAGGGATTCCAGGAAGAATAAGAAAATTTAAGGATAAAGCTATAGTATGTGAAGATCCAAAATTTGGCGCCTCCTCACATCTCGCAAATTTGATTTTGACATTGCAAAAATACGATCCTGAAAAAAGAAGTGCTATAAACATTAAATATGATAAAAAAATTATTAAAATAGCTAAGGATATAAACTTAACAATATCAAGTTATGATAGAAGAGAGGAGCCAAAGAAAATTAAGGAAAAGGAAGGAAGTACGATATCTTGGGGTGCCAAAGCAGCTATAGACAAAATTGGCCAAATTCCAGATTTAATATATCACAAAGGAGATTGGGGAAAAGAACCAATGATAAATATTGTTGGGACTGATCCAATCAATTTAGCTAAGTTAACAGTAAAAATTGCCAAAATTTATGTTGGTGAAAAGATATGAAATATAAGATGTATAATGAACTTCAAGACCAACCAAAATCTATTGTAAATACTTTAAAACATGAAAAGTCCCATATGAAGGAAATTTCTGAAAAATTTAAAGATTTTGACAAAATATATCTTGTTGGATGTGGTAGTTCCTTGTCAACTTGTTATTCTGTCAGAGATGCATTGTCAATGCTCTATGACACAAATATCGAAGTATTTACAGGATATGAGTTTTTTTATCATAAAAAAATTTCAAATAAAAATGCAGGAGTAATTTTTACCTCACAATCTGGGGAAACTGTAGATACAATAGCTGCTCTCAGAAAATCACAAAAAATAGGAATTGAAAATGTGGTAATAACAAACGAAAAAAATAGTACGATGGCTAAAGAGTGCAATGATGTCATATTAACAAGATGTGGTCGTGAAAGTGCAATTGTGGCAACCAAAACATATGTAACACAACTTTTCTCACTTTATTATATATTGTTTGGAATGAAAGAAAATAAAAAAATAATAAAGGAGTTAGAAGCTCTGCCAAAAATTCTTAGGAAGATTATTGATGAGAGTGAGGAAAAAAACAAAATATTAGCTAAAAAATACAAAGATAAAGAAATATTTTATTGTATTGGCAGTGGACCAAATTATGGTCTTGCATATAAATTGGCAATGACAATGTTAATGGAAGGTGCCCACAAACATGCATGCCCTCTATATTCTGGTGAATTTAAACATAGCTTAGTTGAAAGAATTGAGAATGGAATTCCAGTAATAATATTAAATGCAGATTTTCCAGGCGATAAATTAACAATTCAGGCACTGGAATTCTGTAAAAAAGTAGGTGCTGACGTATTATTATATGATATGAAGGATTATTGCGACATAGATAAATTACTTTCGCCATTTGTTTTAGTTTGTCCTTTAGAGTGGTTTGTATATTATTTGGCACACTATAATGGTAAAGATCCAGGTAGTACGCGCCATATAGATAAAATAAGAAATAATGATGATTTATAAGGGGATGTGGAAATATGGGTAACCTTAGGTATTTAGTTATTTTAATTCTTTTTATAGCGGTTATTGCCTTTATTTGTGGTTCAGTAGTTGGAATTGTTATCGGAATTTCTGAAAACTTCAAAAATTATGGAACCATGAAAATAAACCAATACAATATAACATTTCCATTTCATCTAACTAAAGTTATGGAAAATCCTTTCTGCTTAGAAAAATAGGAAGGGATAAATTGCAAAGGGTAAATGGTGGGGTATGCACAGTCAAAAACATTGAAGCATCAGGATGTAAAAATGGAAAATATGGTGTTGGAATTTTATTAACAAAAAATTGTGAGGCTGCAGGGGTTTTTACAAAAAATAAAATAAAAGCAGCCCCTGTTAGATTAACAAAAAAAGTATTAAGGGATGGGAAACTTTCTGCAATAGTTGCCAATAGTGGCAATGCAAATTGTTTTACAGGTAAAAAAGGCATGGAAGATGCTATAAAAATGCAGGAAATAACTGCTGAGAAACTAAATTTAGATCCAAATGAGGTTGCAGTTGCATCAACAGGTATAATTGGTTTAAGAATGCCAATGGAAAAAATAATTCCTCTTATAAATAAAGCATCTTTAAAATTAAATAATTCTCCAAAAGCTTCAAGAAAATTTGCAAAAGCAATAATGACAACAGATACATTTCCAAAAGAGTTCGCTGTTGAATTCAGGCTTAAAAATGGTGAAAAATGTAGAATTGGTGGAGTAGCTAAAGGTGCTGGTATGATATCTCCAAATATGGCTACTATGTTATCCTTTATAACCACAGATATAGATGCTAGCGCAGATGAATTATATGAGTCTCTAAAGATTGCTGTAGATCGTAGTTTTAATATGGTGGTTGTTGATGGCGATCAAAGCACTAATGACATGGTATTAATTTCTTCAACTAGAGAATCTGGAGAAATTGATGAAAAGTTTCAAACAGCTTTAAATTTTCTTTGTGAAGAGTTAGCTAAGATGATAGCAAAGGATGGAGAAGGTGCAACAAAATTCATAGAAGTTATAGTTAAAAATGCAAAATCGTCTGAAGATGCAAAGAAAATTGCCAAATCCATTGTGTCTTCCCCACTTGTTAAGACAGCTGTTTTTGGATCTGATCCAAATATAGGTAGAATAATAGCGGCTATAGGATCAACAAATTGCGATGTTAAGGAAGAAAAAATAAATATAAGATTAAAATCTGTTACAGATGTTAACATTGTTAAAAATGGTGAAATAATAAAAAGTAAAATACCCTATGCAAGAAAAGTAATGAATGAAAAAGAAATTAAAATTATTGTGGATTTAAAGTTTGGAAATTCCTCAGCAAAGGCATATGGTTGTGATTTAACATATGATTATGTTAAAATAAATTCAGAATACAGTACGTGATAAAATGGCAAAAAAAATAGAAGTTCTTATTGAAGCATTGCCATACATCAAGAAATTTCATAAGAAAAAAATGCTAATAAAATACGGTGGACATGCAATGATAGATGAAGATATAATGAATTCAACTGCAAGAGACATTGTTTTACTTAAATATGTAGGAATAGAGCCTGTTGTTGTGCATGGTGGAGGTCCAGAGATATCTAGGGCTATGAAAAAAATGGGTAAAAAACCTAAATTTATAGACGGATTACGAATCACTGATGAAGAAACAATGGATATTGTTAAAATGGTCTTGGTTGGAAAAATAAATACTGCAATAGTTGGTACTATATGTTTCCATGGAGGCAAGGCCGTAGGATTATCAGGAAAAGATGGCCAATTGTTAATTGCAAGAAAAAAAGCTCCTCAAGTAATTACAGATAAGAGTGGTAAAAAAAGAAAAATAGACCTTGGCTTAGTTGGTGAAATCGAAGAAATAAGACCATCTATAATAAATTTACTTACAGAAAATGATTATATTCCTGTTATATCCCCCGTGGGCGTAGATAGAAATGCTAACACTTTAAATTTAAATGCAGATACAGTAGCTGGTGAAATTGCAAGTAAAATAAATGCAGAAAAATTGATAATTTTAACTGACGTGCCTGGGATATTGGAAGATCCTAAAGATCCAGAAACACTCATTAAAAAACTTACAGTAGAAGAATTACAAGAATTGATTAAAAATGGAACTATAAGAGGAGGAATGGTTCCAAAGGCGTTGACATGTATTGAAGCTTTGAATTCTGGAGTATCTTCAGCTCATATAATTGATGGACGCATTAAACATTCATTGTTGTTGGAGATATTTACTGATGAAGGAATTGGAACTATGATAGTTCCATAATTTTCTTTTTTATTTCCTCAGCCATCTCCATAGTCTTAAGATTTCCACCAAGATCAGGAGTTACCTTTCCCTCCCTAAGGACCTCAATCAAAGCATTCTCAACCAAATCACCTTCTCTCTCAAATCCAAGATGCCTCAACATCATAACTGAGGATAGGATCATTGCAGTTGGATTTGCAATCCCTTTACCTGCAATATCTGGAGCAGATCCATGTACAGGTTCGAAAAGCGAATTTTTTTCACCTATATTTGCAGATGGTGCCAATCCAAGACCACCAACTAAACCAGCAGCCTCATCAGAAAGTATGTCCCCATATAGATTTGTTGTGACCAAAACATCAAAATCTTGTGGTTTTGTTATTAGGTAGAGGGCCATTGCATCAACATAAACATCCTCAGCTTCAATCTCTGGATATCTTTCAGCAACCTCATAAAATACTTCCCTAAACAACCCATCTGTCTTCTTAAGGACATTTGCTTTATGTACAGCAGTAACTTTTTCATTTGCAATTTTGAATGCAAACTCACAAATCCTTTCACATGCTTTCCTAGTTATAACTCTAACAGCTTCAGCTCCTTCATCTGTATATCTCTCTATTCCAGAATATAGGCACTCTGTATTCTCTCTCACTATTGTTAAGTCTATATCTTTCCTAATACATTCTATTCCAGGATAGCATTTAACTGGTCTTACATTTGCGAAGAGGTCTAGTTCTTTTCTTAAAGTTATTATTGCACTTTTTTGTCCAGGAACTGTAGTGACAGCTCCAAATAAAATAGCATCGGATTTTTTTGCCTTTTTTAAGGTTTCATCAGGTAAAGTATCTCCATATTTTCTAAAACATTCATAACCAGCATATGCTTCTATAAATTTTATGTTGAGGTCTAGCATGGAAAGCACTGATAATGCGGCATCCATGACTTCCTTCCCTATTCCATCTCCTTTAATAACTACAACCTTTTTCTTTCCCATATTCTCAACCAAATTTTTTATTCATAACTAAATTTAAGGTCAGTTGTGAAAATAAGTATATAGTAACTTATGTGAAGTGGTAATGTAATGGATGGAAGTAGGTGAGTCACATGAAAGTTCATTTACAAATTTTTGTTGAGATAGAAAATTTGGGACGTGTAATAAATATACTTTCTAAGGAAGGAGTTACAGGATTTTATTTAATTGAATATAGGGGAGTATCTCCACAGGAATGGGAAGGTTTTACAATTCAAGAAGATCCAAAATCTGTTGTATCATTTATTAAAGATGTTGCACAAAATGCTATACTGGTATCTTGTGTAGTTGATAAAGAAAAGGCATATGATATTAGAAAAGAAATAAACAGGAAATTAAGCGATGTAAAATATACAATAATGGAAATTCCAATAAAAAGCATTGTTGTAAATTTTGCTGATTAGGTGATAAGTATGAAAGCTGTGATACCTGCGGCGGGATTAGGTACTAGACTTTTACCAATTACTAAAGCGCAGCCAAAGGAAATGTTACCTGTTTTTGATAAACCGGCTATTCAATATGTTGTAGAGGAGGCTGTGGCAGCAGGAATTGATGATATACTTATAATAACTGGTAAAGGTAAAAGATCAATAGAAGATCATTTTGATAGATCTTTTGAATTAGAATATTTTTTAAAAAAGAATAATAAAAATGAGATGCTTAATGAAATTGAAGAAATTTCAGAATTAGCTGATATTTATTATGTAAGACAAAGAGAACAAAAAGGATTAGGGGATGCTATATATTGTGCGCGTAAGCATGTTGATGGAGAAACATTTGCTGTATTGTTGGGAGATACAATAACATATTCTAAGACACCATGCATTAAAAAATTAATGGAGATGTATAAGATATACAAATCCAGTATTGTAGCTGTTGAAGAGGTTCCAAGAAAAAAAGTAAGTAGGTATGGAATAATAAAGGGAAAAGAATTGAAAAAAAATATTTATTTGGTTGAAGACATGGTTGAAAAACCTAAAATTGAGGAAGCACCGTCAAACCTGGCCATAATTGGTAGATATATCCTTGAACCAGAAATATTTGATTGTATAAAAGAAACAGGTCCAGGAGTTGGTGGTGAAATACAACTAACAGATGCAATGAGATTGCTAGATAGAGTATATGCTTACAAGTTTTCTGGGAAAACATATGATATTGGAAATAAAATAGATTGGCTAAAAACTTCTATAGAATTTGCACTTAGAGAAAAAGATATTAAAGAAAAACTAAAACCTTGGCTTTCAAAAATTATTAAACAAAACTAATAAAAATCCCGGCTGCCGGATTTGAACCGGCGACCCGCGGATCTACAGTCCGCCGCTCTACCAGACTGAGCTAAGCCGGGATATCTTTACTCACAAGATATTATAAAAAAGTTCTTATATATAAATTTTTCTGTTCATGTAATCAATGCATAAATCAATGACAATATTATTGCTATAACACCTAATTCCCATCTTCCAATTTGCCATCCAATAAAAGTCATTAAAAAGACAAAAATAAAAATCAAAATTCCTTCTCCCTTCCTATTCAATGCAAAATTTATTAAAGTTCTAGTGAAATCTGAAGGAATAAAATAAGCGTAAGTACCATTTGCAAGATTAAAAACTACTGTAGAGCTTGGATGCCAAAACTTTACATCATCAGATAAATATGCATTTTCACCAGCTTCTTTCCTAGTTTTACCTACTCCAGCCCTTATTTTAACATCGTTTGCTTGACTTTCCCAAATTGCTTCTAATATTGCTTGTAATGCTAAATCTTTTGTTGGCATACTTGCAACCAAATCATCGCCACCTTTACGATAACCTTCTATTTTTCCTTCTCGTTCTTCGATTCTTTTCTTTATTTTTTCCATCACTAAACTTAAAAAGTCTCTACCATATTTCTCAATAAATTTTGTGGAATTTATTACATCAAGAAAAAGATAATTGCCATGAGTAGAATATGTTTCACCAATTTTTGAAATTTTTGATGGAAAGAGAAGTGCAAATTCCCCACCAAATTTTGTAAAAGCCACTCCTGGTATTTCACCGACTTCATTAGTTAACTTTATAGCTCTTTCTACAGCTGCTGCAGCGGTCATTCCTACGGCAGCCCGCACATTTAAATTTTTCTCACCGCCCAATGCTATAAGCTTTATTGCTATTTTTATTGCTTCATTTTTTGATATTAATCTTGCTAATATTTCATTAGGACCTTTTTCTACAATTTCTCCTCCTTCATTTTTGATTGTATCAATAAATTCATTCACATCAGCTTTTTCTGGAAGTTCAACATATAGATATCTATCACTGCCAACAATTATATCACTTAAAAGTGCACGTTCATTTATATCTTTCTCAGGTTTTTTTAATTCAACAAATCTACCATTTTGAGGCAAAGCAAAATTTAGTTCTTCAACTAAACTTTCAAATATGCTATTAGAATCAATTTTTGCCTTTTTAAGTTCTATCAACATAGTTTTTGTATCGTTCATCATTTTAACATATTTTTCTTCGTCTTCTGTAGTTGGACGATAATCAGTCCCAATACTAATAATCCTTTTTCCAATAAAAAAACTTAAAATAAAGCGTAGGATCCTACCCATCTACTTTTGTCCTCCTTTTTCCAATGTAACCTCAAATTCACCAGGATTTTCAAGTAATACACTAGGTCTCACAGCAACTATTGGAAATCTCCAACTACCAATTCTTGCGGCAATTGTACTTGCTATATTCCTGGAATTCCTTTTTACCAAAGCATAATCATGATTATTAACTGTTATATTGACATTGTATGGTGATTCTTCCATTACATCTTCTGAAGGCAACACATTTAATTCAAAATGGTTTTTCCGCATGAAAATATCATTTCTAACAGCTACAAGTGGACTATATTCTAATTCTAAATTATCTCTGACAGTTACAGCTATGTTGCCAGCATATTTAACAACTTTTTTATAATCTTGTGGATTAACAAGAACAAATATTATATAGTTTCCTTCTTCAATATTTTCAACCATCTCTAGAACATTTTTTAAGACAGGAATTTTCATGAACACTTCTTCAACTTTTGACTCTAATCCTTCCTCATAAACCTTAATTCTACTTATAGCTTCTTTAGCTACTGCTATGCCACTAAGCTTTTTCCCATGTCTTACATTATAGTAATCAAAACCTTTGTCTTTAAATTTGTTTAAAGCATCTAAAGTGATTTCTTTTATTATGTCTTTGACCTTCCTTACTTTTGGAATCTTTCCAATTACTATTTTATTATTTTCAAATGTGTAGGGAACTCTTCTACTATCAATATTTTTAAATTCATCTCTAAACTCTCTAAAATTGTCATTTGACAATATTTTTGCATCTTCTTCTTCTGCCAACTTTAAAATATAATGATCTGCATTTGTACCTGCAGGTACTTCCTTAATTACCCCTCTTTTTATGTATTCCTTATATTTCTCTTCATCATCAATCTTATGTTTCAAAGAAGCGTCAGCAACGACTATCGGTTTAAAACCAAGTTTTTTTACAGCCTTTATAGCTTCGATAATTCTTTTCATTATCGCCTTATTCTGATGGTGGGCAATATTTGATGCATCTATAATCATTTTCAATGGATCACCCATTTTTTCTTTTATATTTACCTAATATTTTCATTTTTCCTTCTACTTCACATAATTTTACTTTTATTTCTTTCTCATTCACCAAATACACATTATAACTATTTGGATTTTTTGCTCTAAGTGATGGAGATGAAACTGTACCTGCAGTTGCAAAAACACAACCTTCTAAATTCCATGAATATGGTACATGTCTATGTCCACAAACAACAAGATCCACATCGTATTTAACTAAAGATTCTAGAATATCACCAGCGTCAAGAAGTACATTTCTTTCTCGTCCTGTTTTTGGAACGGGGATGATATGATGATGCAAGGCTACAATTTTGAATTTATTTTTTGCTTTTTTCAATTCTTTTTCAAGCCATTTTTGCTGTTCTCTTCCTATCTTTCCACAATCTAAATCAGGTTCACTACTGTCAAGTCCAATAACAACAAACTTTTTATTCTTATTTTTAAGAACACCTGATCTTGGACCAATAACTTCTTCAAATACTTCATAACCTACGTGTCTAGCATCATGATTTCCTGGTACAGTTATAGTAGGTATAATCTCTGAAATTTCATCTAAATATTTTTTTGCTTCTATAAATTCCTGATAATAACCATTGTTTGTTATATCTCCACTTACAATAACTACATCAGGGCGGATGTTTTTAACCTGGTTCAGAGCTTTTTTTAATAATTTTTCCTTAAATTTGAATTCACCCACATGAAAATCTGAAAGGTGGGCAATTATCAATTAACTCAGCCTCATAATTGCTTCTGCGATGTCACCATTACTTTCTTTTAAGGCTTTTTCAGCCTCATCCCTACTAACTCCTGTTTGTTCCATAACAAGCTTAATATCTTCTTCAGGTATTTTTTCCTCAACTTTTCTTTCTTCAACTTTACCAGTCACTTGATATGTCTTTTGACCCATTAGATCCATCAAAGTTACACTGGGATTCTTTATAACAAGCTCTTTGTCATTCATTTTAATAATAACTTCATTAACACCTTTTAATTCTTCCATTTTCATTCCCATTTGCTTCATAACTTTTTGCATACGTCTCAACTGTCTTGGATCCATACCAGGTATCATTCACTCCACTCCTTTCTATTTTTTACAGCCACTCCTCTCTCAAACTCCATCATTTCATAGCTAGATAATACAGCTTTACCAAATGCGATTAATTCATCATCCTTATTAACAACTAAAACTTCGTCATTTGCTCTTATCTTTTTATCACAATCTATAATAAATTTGGCAAATACATTTCTACCAGCTTTTACGAATGGTTCTGCTTCCTCATTAACAACGACTCTATTTAATGGATATTCTCTATTTTCATGTAATTTTTTTGCTCCATCCCAAGTTAGTATTATAAACCCATCTGGTGGTCGTATAGTAGCTAAAAGAACATCGTCTTCATAAATATACCTTATTCTCCCAGTTTTTCTACTTCTCAACACTCTAATATTTCCATTAAATAAGGCTTCTCCACTTCCTTCACCAAATTGATAATCAGCCATTAATTTTACTATTTCTAGATCTTCAATTTTTGTTTCTATTTCTATATCATCTCTGTATTTATTTGATAAACCAAGATCAAATCTTTCATTTACAAGTTCATTGACAAGAACTTCTTCATATTCTTCAAACAAATCCTCAATTTTTTTAATTAAAAATTCTTTCATCTCTAAATCATAATTTTTTGGAACTTCGCATTGAGCAAGAGGATATAATTCATCTACGCCTAGAGGAATTATACAAAATGGAACATCCACAACAAAAAATTGGGATTCTTCTATAGGTTTACTAGAATTTCCTATACGATAGAATCCTTTAATTTTCTTAGGAATATTTCTATTGTATGGTTTACCATAAGAAGGTAACAATATTGCCCTACTCCTTTTTGGTAATTGTTTAATTTTTTTAAAATGACGATATATTTCCACACGTCTTAAACTTTCAGGGCCTAAGTAAAAGAATGCTGAAGGTTTTGTTACAGGATCATATTTTTCTATAAATTTTTTATATTTAAGAAGTTCTCTATAAGCATCTAAAAGTGTTGGATGAGATCTACATCTTTTTTCAACAAGTTCCATCAATGATCCATCATATATTGCCTGCCTAACTCTTCTCATCTCACTAAAACTTACATAAAGATTATGTTGAGATATCAATTTATATCTTTCATCTTTTTCCATTCTCCTCAATTCCTCAGGCGTATATTCTAGACATATTGGACATGTGCATGGCATTTCTTGTAAATCTTGGAGTTTATAAGTTCCATGTGGACTTAAAAATCTATCATCTTGTGCATATAACATATAAGCGGCTGAATCAAATAAATCACAGCCCATAGCTACCATCAATGCAAATAACATTGGATGCCCAGCACCCATAAGATGTATAGGACGAGAACGTGGTAAATGTTGAACTGAAGACATGACTATATTTACTATTGTTCTGTAATCATAAGATTCAAGTAGTGGAACAACAGCGCCTATTGGATGCACATCAAAAGAATATTTACTTAATTCCTTTGCACAACGGGCTCTAAGGTCAGGATATGTTGATCCTTGTACTACAGCATTAAGTAGCATATCTTTCCTATAATCTAAAGATTCTATAGCTCTTTTAATTGTTATGTCTAATTCTTCTTCTGCCCTTTTTCTACTAACATATGGTGGTGTGGGTATATCTAATGAAGTTCCAATATCTGAACCTATTTTTTCTTGGAACTCAATTATTTCTTTATTACTAACATCAATATCTCCATATTTAGAAAGTTGGAAAGAACCTGAATCAGTCATTACAACTCCATCAAAATCTATTAATTTATGTACACCTTTTTTAATTGCTTCTTCTCTAAGTTCTTCATCTCTGTAGATTATATATGCGTTAGTAATGACTATCTCTTTGTTAAATTTTTTTATGTCAAATTCTTGTTTTTTTGGATGAATAACTGGCATTAAGGTAGGGGTTTGAACTTTTTTATTTTTCACTGTAAATATGCCAATTCTTCCAAGTCCATCTTTTCTTTTTATTTCAAACATATAAATGTCACCTATTGAATGGTTTCTTTAATTTTTTTCAAGCGCTTACGCATCATCAATATTCTTTCCCTAGAATTCTTTGGACGTGGTTCATTACAACCACAGATACATTTATCAAACTGTGGACATACAATATACTTGGCCTCATAACTATTTATCTCAATCCCAAATTTCTGTGCATTTTTAATAGCCCTTGTATTTGCCTCAGCTTTCCCTAAATACAATGGAGTTCTAGCTGAGGAGGATAAATATTCCTTATGTCTTGCCTTCTTTCTTTCAATTTTTCTTCTCTTTAAAATTTTTTCTGCAGGATCATTTAAATTTGGATCTCTAAATGGTATTCCCACATCACTTAAGGCTATCATTCTTTCATCATCAACATTAAGTTGTTTTTTTATGAGGGAAGGATTTGGGGATGCTATAGTCCCTCCACGTTTTCTACCAAATATAGGACCTTCCCCTATATAAAATCCCACTTCAATCATCCCAGATCTTACTGGAGCAGCAGATGTATAAGTTGTTAAAATACTATTTTTATTCATAACCCTAATAACTTCATTGAAAAATTCAACAGTGTATAATTCTGGAGATCTTAAAGGACTATAAGCATCTAAAAATACCACATCATAATAATCAGATTTTAAATTTCTTATAACATCTCTTGCATCATTACAGAATACATTAATTTTTATGTTTTTTCTCTTGTCTTTTGTTTTGTTGTCAATTTTTTTCAATACTCCCTCTTCATAAAGTTTCTCTTTATATACAGTTTTAATAAGCTTGTGAGAATCTATGGGACTTGGTATTAACGTTGCTAACAATAATACTTCTTTTGATATTTCAATCATGTCTATTTTTAAATTATTTTTCTTTTTATGAATTAATGCAGCAGAATTATAACCCAATCCTGAACATATGTCCAAAACTTTGAGTTTTTCTTTTTTTAATACTTCAATAGGTTTAACAAATTTTTCAAATGATTCTGTAATTGCACCATGGATTGTATGCATCGTTTCATTAAAATTAGATTTAACTGTATATGAACCATCTTTAGTCTTAATTAAATATTTCATTAATTTACCTTTGACGTTGTAACCTTCTAGATACTTCTTCAGTAATTTGGAGACTCTACTGTCTAATTTCATATTTGTACCATAATTTTGTTAAAATTAGAGATTAATCAGTATTTCTTTTTCATCATCAAAATTCAGATAGCGAAATGTTCATCATGCTATTATAGTTTATATTAGTGAATTAATAATATTTTTTCAAATAAAACTTTTTTGGGGATTATAGTGATAATTTCTCATTTTTCAGTAAGTGACAAGATAACAATTTTAGTTGCTAGATGTAATTTTAAATGTAAATATTGTTTTTTCAAACCTTTTAGAGAGATAGATATAGATGTAGAAAAATTAATAAAAATCACTAAAAAATTAAGAAAGCAATTTAAATTAAATAAAATCATGATTGCAGGTGGAGAACCTACTTTGGAAAAGGACCTGCCCGAATTTGTAAAATTATTAAAAGAGAATAATTTTTATGTTATAATTTCAACTAACGGATATTATTTATGTGAAATGTTGCATAAACTAGAGGCAGATGAAATTCATATTGATTTAAAAGCATTGGATAACAAGATTCATAAAAAGTTAACAGGCTCATCAAACAAAAAAATTTTGAAATGCATTGAATACATAGGACTAAGAAAAAATAGGCTACCTTTTAGAGTAGAAGTATGTACTGTGTATATTCCTGGAATTGTTGAAATCAATGAAATAAGAAATATAGCTAAATTTCTTAGTAAGTGGGATTTACACTATAGGATAACTGGTCATGTGCCAGTTACTTTAAATGTTCGTAGGCCTACTAGAGATGAATTATTATTTGCTAAAAAGGAAGCTTGTAAATACCTATCTAATGTTACGTCTTCACTAGATTTTAAAAGACATAAACCTTCACAAATCAAGATTAATCCTGAGGAGTTGTGACTCTTTCAATAATTCTTTTACCTGCCACTACTTCGTCTACACTTTGAATTGATGCACCATATTCACTTATTGCATTTGTTATTTTTTTGTAGTTTAAATCATTTCCCTGTATTGTTACTTTTATTGTTTCTGTGTCTTTATCAACTTCCATAAGGCTTATATTTACGCCTTCTACTCCTTCAACCTTACTGAGATGTTTTGCAAAAACAGGGAGGGCTGGTTCATGGGGCTTAAGAACATCTAAAACTATCCGTATTAGACCTTTACTCACTTTCGGATTACCTCCCATAGAAGATTCTTTTTGGATATTATACTTTGTAACTATTGTCTATTATCGTTTTCCAATATATAAATATTTTTTGTTTTTAGATTTGTTAGTGAGGAAATTTATGATCTCAAAAATTCAATTAATGAATTTTACATATTTAAGAAGATCAATTGCATTTTTAACCTCAGATTCTAAATTTAAAGATAGATATGCTTTTTTACCCAATGAAAAACTTGAGGATAATATCATTTGTTTTTTGCCAATTAATTCAACCCCATTGACTGGTGTATGACCTACAACCATTGCATTACATCCAACTTTCTCTAGAAATCTATCTATATCAGAAAGTGAGTAATCACCATATCTATTCCAAATTAATTCATATAAGATGGGATCATCATAATCTTTAACTTTCATAATATCTTCAATACTTTCTATATATCTAGAAGGACCTGCATGGGAAATAAATACTTTGTTAGAGGTCCTAACAGCTAAATGAAATTTCTTAAAAAATGTTTTAAACTCATCTAATATTTCTTTCCATCCATCTCCAAATTTACTTTTCAATAATCTTTCAAACATTATTGTGAGATTTATACCACCTTTGTAGATGGGAATTCCTGTAATCACAGACCATTCATGATTACCAAGTAGAAGATATATATTTTTTTCGCTCTTAAGTAAGTCTCGAACTTTGTATATAATTTCGACAGATCCATCTTCCTTTAAATCCATTGCATGGATTAGATCACCTGTAAATACAAAATATTCGTGCTCACCACTTTCCCAAATTTTAATATATTTATTAAAATCTTTTAAATTTCCATGAATATCAGTAACTACTAAAAGCTTACCATTATTTGATAATTCAATTAGAGGATCTTTCATCAATACACCTTACTTCAGTTTTTGAAATTTCATCTAAAATTCTTATTGATTTTGATTTAACAATCCAAGCAATAATAACGTCAAAAATTACTGGAAACCACAAAATCTTTGAAATGTTTCGCAACAATGTTTGTTTGTAAGTTAAATCTTTTTCTTTAGATACAACCTCTAAATTTTGTAAATTTTTTCCAATAGTTTTGCCAAAATTTTTTTCAAAATATGTAAAGTATGCTAGCGTTATCGCTATCAATACTACAATCCAATAGTTATATATGGGATAAAGTTTGGATGCTACAATCAATGGGTAAAATATTAGAGCTAGTAGCCATACTATTATTGTAACAAATACTGCATCAATTACAAATGCAATAAATCTTTTTTTATACATTTTTGAACCTCAACAAACTCTTGGTACTGGATCAGCAACAGGAGTTTCCAATATTCTTTTTCCACCCACAGAAGTCTTAAGTATTACATGTTTGTCGTCTGTTACTTCTCCTATTATTTCAGCGTCCTTACCATGTTTTGTTTTTTTCACAGCTTCCAAAACATCCTCTGCTAAATCTGATTCAACTCCTATAATTACTTTTCCTTCATTTGCTACTTCATATGGATCTATACCTAACATTTCTGAGGCTGCAACAACTTCTTCTTTTATAGGTATTTTGTTTTCATATATTAACATTCCAACTCCAGATTTGGATGCCATTTCATTCAATGCATTAGCTAATCCACCACGAGTTGGATCTTTCATGGCTTTGACTCCACCAACATTTAAAGCAGCTTCAACCACATCCCATACAGGTGCTACATCAGATTTTAAATTTGTTTCAAATCCAAATCCTTCACGATGAGCCATTATTGCCATGCCATGATCGCCAACAGTTCCACTTAATATAATCTTATCCCCTACTTCTAATCCAGAATCTGGTTTTATTTCACCATTTTTTGCAATTCCGATGCCGGTTGTCGTTATTATTATATCATCAAATTTATTTTTCTCAATAACTTTAGTGTCTCCTGTGATTATTGAAATTCCTACTTCCTTACAAGTTTTATTCATTGATTTTATTATTCTCTTAAGATCTTTTTTTGGAAATCCTTCAGATATAACTAGAGCACTAGCTATGGCAAGAGGTTTTGCACCCATCACAGCAAGATCATTCACAGTACCTGAAACAGCTAATTTACCTATATCACCACCTGGAAAAAATATTGGATCTATTGTATGGCTGTCAGTAGTTACAACTATCTCACTTTTTCCTAATGGAATAGTGGCACCGTCATCTAACTCATCGAGCCCTATACCACCATTAACATTTTTATTTTCTAAATTAGATAGTATTATCTCAGATATCATTTTTTGCATCATTTCTCCGCCTGCGCCCTCTGATAATTTTATTTTTTCCATTTTACATCACCATTTTATTGTAAATAACCTGTTATTATGGAAATTGGATTATTGGCTAACATCATGGTTCCCCTATCTAAAATACGACCTTTGGAAATATTAACTTCGATTATCTCTGTTTTAAAGCCTAAATTTTGTAAGGTGTGCACAGCTTCAACTTTAGTCTCCAAAAGAATCGCAGTTATAACTATCCTACCATTTTCTGTAAGTTTTTTACTGCCAATATTCAAAATTTCCTGTAATTTACCTCCACTTCCGCCTACTATCATTACATCAAAATTTTTTAAATTTTTTAAGACTTCTGTTGCTTCACCATGTATTATGTTTACTCTATCTAATAAACCTTGTTTTTTGAGGTTTTTACGAGTTAGATTTATAGCTTTAATATTTTTGTCTATGGCATCAATTCTACCAGCCTTTTTTGCTAATTCTATGGTTATGGCTCCAGTACCACATCCAACTTCCACAACATAATCATTTTTCTTAATTCGAGCCTTACATAAAACCAAACATCTGATTTCTTCTTTTGTTGGGCCTGGTACATCCTTACTCTTCAATATCTCTTCATCACTTATCAAGCATTACACCTTCCCAACGTTTAAACAAATCATGTTTTATTTCCAAAATATCTAAAATTTTCCCAACAATGAAATTGATAAGCTCATCAATGGTTTTTGGATTATGATAAAATGCTGGGGCTGCTGGAAGAATTATACCTCCTTCCTTACAAATTTTTAACATATTCTCAAGATGAACAAGTCGTAATGGTGTTTCACGAGGTACAAGAATTAGTTTACGCTTTTCTTTCAATGCTACGTCTGCGGCACGTGTTAATGCATTGTCTGTATATCCATGTGCAATGGCTGATAAAGTTTTCATTGTACATGGGATTATTACCATTGATTCAAATAAAAAAGATCCACTGTTTATTGGAGCTGTTAAATCTCTATATTCAAAATAATAATCACTTTTTTCTTTTAAATCATTTACAGACAATCCAAGTTCATATTTCAAAATTTTTTCTCCTATTTCACTTACTATTAAACCTGTTTCTTTACCAACCTTATTAAGCACTTCTAAAAGTTTTACAGCATATATGACCCCACTGGCACCTGTAATACCTACAATTATCATTCAAATCACTCTAAATTGAAATAATCGTTTAATTCAAATTTTTTAAATTTACTAAGCTCTTCCTTAGGAACATATAAACATATTTCTGCATGATCAAATTTGGCGTTTTCTAATGCTTTCACTAATGTAGAAACATCTGATAAATATGCTATGTTATTATACTCATCTACAACTTGTATTTTTGTTTCATCAAGACGTGGATATTCTGGCATGCTTACTATCACATAATCTCTATTTTCAACCTTCATATCCTCTGCAATCTCTTCTTCAATTTTTCTAATCTTTCTATCATCTATTTCAAAAACCTTCTCTGGTTTTGATAAATTTGCTAATTTTATAGAAGATGCAATTTTTAAAAGATTTCTACGATCTAATCTATCTATAATATCTTCTGCTATTCCATTCTTTTGTTTTCTGCAAATTGCAACAATATCAATATCATCATACCTGTATATTTTCTTAGGATCAATAATACCATCAGATACTAACTTTTTTAAAGCTTTACCAAACATCGCATTTGCAATTCTTGTTGTATGATGTTGGTAAACAGTAGGATACATGAAATATCGTGCTAACAATGTTGATTCTGCAGCCTGAACTCCTTTTTTATCAAGAACTATATTTTTTTCAATCCTCATACTCGAAATAAGTCTTTCAATGTCAATTATTCCATATGCAACGCCCGTGTAATAGGAATCTCTAAGAAGATAATCCATTTTATCAACATCTAATTCACTGGATAGCATCTGCCCAAGAATGCCCTTACCTTTAATTACATCGGTTATTTCTTTTACTTGGAATTTTTCACGTAAAATGTCTGCTATAACTGATTTTTTAATTACTTTCACTGTTAAATCCTCATGAGAATATCCTAATATATTTTCTGAAACATGAGAAAATGGACCATGGCCTATATCATGAAGTAAGGCAGCTATACGAACAATTTCTTTTTCTTCTTTACTTAAATTAAGACTTTCAGCTAATGAAGATGCAAGATACAAAGTTCCTATTGAATGTTCAAAACGGGAATGATTTGCTCCAGGATATACTAAGTAAGAAAAACCAAGTTGTTTCACTCTTCTAAGTCTTTGAACAGGGTATGTATCAATTATCTTAATTTCAAAATCATCTAATTTTAAATTTCCATGGATAGAATCTCTAATAAATTTCATTTTATTTATATATCTCTTTTTTTGTAAGGCCTATTTTATTTTTAACGACGTCAATAAGTTCTTTGATCGCATCAAATGCTTCATACCTATGTTTGCTTGCTACAGTAGCCATAAATATACTGTCACTAACTCTTAGTTTGCCAACATGTAATATTGCATTTATCTCTACATTATATTTTTCTTCGATTTCTTCAATGGCTTTAATCAATAATTCTTCACTTTTTTCATTAGTTTCCACAATAAGCTCCTTAACACCATTTCCTCTAACTATTCCATCATAATAGATAAGACAGCCATATTTTTCTATATTAGGACTATTCTTAGCAATTTTTATTAAATCATTTATAGAATAAGTATTTTTTTCAGCTTCAGAAATCTTTACAAACATCGCATTTAGCCCCCTCTTTCTTTGATAGGTGTTTTAACCTTTCAACACCTTTTATTTCTTTTATAACCTTTACAACTGACTTAGGAACTAACGATTCCCAATCTTTTCCCTCTAACATCCTTCTTCTAACCTCTGTACCTGAATATACGTCTCTATAGTAAAGAGGAGGAGAAGAAACTTCATATCCTTCCTCCAAAAATAATCTTTGTACTAGTGGATTTCCACTATATACTTTGTCAAAGGGAGGTGTCAACATTTTTACATAAGATACCCATATAGAATTACATGCAATATCTGGAACTGGAATAATGTAATATTTAGATGCAGGAATATTATTTTCATTCAAGGCTTTGGTAAGCATCATAATCCTTTCACCAGCTGTGAATGGGTTCTTTAAAGTATGACTTAGCTGTGCACTACCAATACAAATGATAATTTCTTCAACTTCCTCTAAAATCTTTTTTATTACTTGTATATGACCTTTGTGCACAGGCTGCAATCTTCCTACCATTAATCCTCGCATACTTAACACCTCATGTAAATTTTTGGAGGGTTGGAATTGATAAAAATAGTGAATCTTTCAAAGACATATCCAAATGGAATAACAGCGTTAAAAAATATTAACTTAGAAGTAAAAAAAGGTGAAATTTTGGGTATAATTGGAAAAAGTGGAGCAGGTAAAACAACACTCTTACGAATTCTTCGTGGCGTTGAACCATTTGATAGTGGAAAAGTCAAAATTGATGATGTTGAAGTCTCACATGATTCTAATGTTCATGAACGTACAAAACTTAAGAGAATTACAGCCATACATTTGCAAAGAACATTCGGATTATGGTCAGAAACTGCAATAGAGAATGTTATTAGGAAGTTATATGCAGCTAAATTTGGTGATGAAACTACAGTTAATATGGATGAAGTATATGATGAATTTAAGGATGAAGCTTTAGAATTGTTAGATGCTGTGGGATTAAAACACAAGGCTGAACATTTTGCTCCAGTTTTAAGTGGTGGAGAAAAACAACGGCTCATAATTGCAAGGCAGTTGGCAAAAAAACCTAAAGTATTACTTCTCGATGAACCAGCTACTATGGCATGTCCAAAAACAAAACAGGAAGTATTAGATGCTATTAAGAGAGTAAATGAAAAATTAGGAATAACAGTTGTTTTAGTTTCTCATTTACCTGAGGTTCATTATTATCTTGCAGATAGGGTTGTGTGGCTTGAAAATGGAAAAATAAAAGATGAGGGAGACCCTGAAACGATAATAAAAAAATTTATGCAAGGTATGGAACCTGCAATTCATATTACACCTAAAATTGGTAAAAAAATCATTGAAGTTAAGGACATTAAGAAAAGATATTTCCTTGTTAGAGGCGGTCTAACTTTACAGATGAAAGACATAAATTTGGACATTAAAAAAGGTGAAATAGTGTCAATTATAGGTCCAAGTGGAGCTGGAAAAACAGTTCTTCTGAGAATTATAGGTGGTTTAGAATTTCCAGATAGTGGACATGTTAAATTTAGATTAAACGATGAATGGGTAGACATGCATAAACTAGGAATTAAAAGGATGGGAATAAGAAGAAAAATGGGATTCATGCATCAAGAATTTGCATTGATACATCATGCAACTATTCGAGATCAAATTGCTGCAAGGTTGGGTGTTAAGGGAGAACATGTAGTTGCAGAAGCAAAAGAAAGAGCAGAAAAACTAGGTATAAGTGATAAGGTACTTGACATGATATATCAGCTAACAGACATGCCAGAAGATGAAGCTAAATATCTCCTTGAAAAAATAGGTCTAAGTCCAGATATTCTTGAGAAACTTTTCCCAAAATTTCCATATAAGGAAGTTTTAAAATATGCAAAACCTGTGTTTAAGGCATTGAAATTACCTTTAGATATTTTAGATATGAAATCTTATGAGTTGTCAGGAGGTCAACAGGTTAGGGCAGCATTAGCTTTAGTTTTAGCATCAAAACCAGATGTTGTAATTTTAGATGAACCTTTTGGAGATTTAGATCCCATAACTTTAAGGTCTGTTTCAAACTCCCTAAAAAGAATCAACAAAAAATTTAATACTACGATTTTGATGGTAAGTCATCATATGGACTTTGTTAAGGAATTAAGTACTCGGGCCATTATGATGGAAGATGGTAGAATAGTGATGGATGATGATCCTGAAGTAGTTTGTGATGAATTAATAAAGAGAAGTCATGCAAAATATTTGGAGAAAGTTAAGGCTTTGGAGGTTTAGTTGTGAAAGAAATAAGTTTAAATCTTGCATATAAACTTTTAGCACCACGACCTACAGTTATTGTTACAACAATAAGTAAAGATGGGATTGTCAATGCAGCACCATTCTCATTTACAATGCCTATATCGATGGATCCACCTATTGTTGCATTCGCTTCAGTTCCAGAGCATGACACAACAAAAAATATAAAGGAAACTAAAGAATTTGTAATGAATCTTGTACATGAAGATATAATTGAGATGATGTGGATCACAGCTAAAAAATTTCCTAGAGATGTAAATGAGTTAGAGAAGACTAATTTGACAGAAATAAAATCAAAAGTCGTCAGTCCTCCAAAAATAAAGGAATCGTTTGGGCATCTGGAATGTAAAGCTATTAAAATTGAAGAAATAGGAGATCATTGTTTAATAGTTGGAAAAGTAGTAAATGCGACTGTCAAGAAAAACTGCATTAAAGATGAATTGCTAAATGTTGAGAAAATTAAACCCGTACTTCATGTTGGTGGTAAGAAGTTTGTAATTGGAGACCATGTGAGGTTTATTCATGACATTTAAAAAAATAATGATTGCAACTGATGGGTCAGAGAATGCTGAAAAAGCTGCAAAAGTAGGTATAGATTTAGCTAAGTCTGTAGGTGGAAAGGTAATAGCAGTATATGTGATGGATGAAAGACTCATGCAACCTTATGATGTGATGGAGGATGAAGGAAAAAATGCACTAAAGAGAATTCAGAAGATTGGTCGTAAGAAAAATGTAGTTGTGGATGAAATACTAATTTTAGGCAATCCTATTGAAGATTTACCTAAGATTGCCAATAAAGTAAATGCTGACATTGTAGTATTGGCATCGCAAAGTAAAGGCAAATTTGAGAGAATAATACTTGGAAGTACAACAAAAAGCATGTTAGAAAATTGTAATGTTCCTCTATTGATCACGCCGCAAAAATATTAACGACTTTTCCTTACGTCCTCTACAGTATATGGAATGTTTTCTTTTTCAAGTTTTTCTAATACTCTTTCGCTCATCCTGCCAACTGCTAATATTAGACTACTTAAACCTCTGTTTGCAGCATGTATCGCACATTCTGGTGCCGCAAACTCAAAATCATATTTTATTCCTAATTTGTTTGCAACTGCCCTTGCTATCGTCCCCATGATTCCAACTCTATCAAAAGATTTTTCCTCAATAATTTTTTTTATTTTTTCAAAATCACAAGCTTTTGATCCACCTTCAAACATAGTGGGAAGAACAAGTATTGTTACTTCTCCTTTTGGAACATTAATTGTACCTTTTATATCCATAACAGCTACATCTTCTCCATCATTAGCATTTGTTATAGCTTTAGCATATGCACCAGCCGCATTTGCTGGAGAATCTATCTTTTTTGCATACAAAACACCATTTTCTAGAAATAATTCAACATAATCTCCTTTTTTTATTTTTCCTTTTGCAATTGCTGGCCATATGGTTTTATATTTTCTCATTACATCAAGTATATCATTTATATATTCTTTCATAGACATTGCATATTTTCTTAATTTTTCAAGTCCTTTTTTTGTGAGTCTATATTCAGATCTTCTATGGCCATATTCTACATATCCTTCTTTAACCAAACTTTTAATATTTTCAGACACTGCTTGTACGGTTATTCCAATCTTTTTTGCTATGTCGCGTTGTCTCAAATGTGGTTGGCTTCTCGCTATTTCAGCAAGTATTTGAAAACGTGTTAATTCTCCTTTTCCTTTAAAAATTTTCATATAGGCACTCCTAATTTGTTATCTAAAATTTGATCAAACAAATCTATGAAATCTGCTTCCCTATCTTGAGGTATATATGCACCACAAGCTACGGCATGTCCTCCTCCATTTCCTCCAACTTTTTCAGATATTTTCTTTATGAGTTTACCAAAATGTATATTTTTAAAGTAAAATAATCTAGAGCAACGTAAAGACACTTTTACATAATTTTCATCTACATATGTAAGACCAAGTATTGGTTTCCTCCAATCACCATAAGACAATGCCAAATTAGCAACCGAACCAATTGCCTCAGGTTTTATATCATCTATGAAATATTGTAAATTTTTTTCTTGTGATATAGCATATCTCACAGATTTAACACTCTTTGCTAAATACCTTCTATGTTCTCTTAATATCTTTTCCAATTTCTTTAAAGTGTTCCCTCTTTCACCTTTTAAAATTTTAAGCGCTATATCAAACTTTTTATTTCTACTACATGCATTTATGGCAGTTGAAAATTCTGTTAGATCTCTTAACAATGAATATCTTTCTTCAGGTAAAAAATCATATACTTCTCCACTAATAAGTTTTGGAAGATATTTTGAATATTTTCGTGGAACCTCTTTATTAAGCATTTTTATTAGTTCTATAAAAAGTTTTTTCTTTTCTTCTCCATTAAGATCAGATAGAGTCCTCCACTTTTCACCATCTTTACGAGGTATTTTCAATTTTTTAAGTAATAAAATACATTCTGTCTTATTATTAGTTATTGGCAGCTTAACATCATTAAAATAAGATAATGCAATATGTATAGGCCTAGTTTGCCTACCATATATTGTAAGATCTTTAGAAACTTTTAATAACTTTAAACTGATACTATCATTCAATATGTACCTATTTAATCCTCTAAGCTGACCAATGCTATTTTGCATATCTCCAATTGCAGATAATACCCCAATCCAGCTCAATTCCTTTAAATTAAAAGTTTTAGATAATAGATATGCTAAACCTCCCCCAGAAATTTCTGTTGACCCATCTATTCCATAAAACATGGGGTTTATTTCTATAAAATTTTTATCATCTTTTGGCTTACGAATCGGCGGATGATGATCTAGAATTAATATTTTACCTTTTTCTTCTAATTCTTGCCCAGAGCCCAAATCAGAAAAAATCGTGAGATCAGAATCCATGTCCACTCCATCAATTTCATCAATGTTAATAAATTCTATTTCATAATCTTTGCCTAATTCTTCCATTAAATAAGATAATATTGCACCTGCGCATATTCCATCACAATCTATATGTGTGTATATGTTTACATTTTCTGCTTCTTCAATAACTTTTTTTGCATGTAGAAATTTATGAAGTAACTCAGATTTCATCTCATCGCCTTAATCAACCTACTAATTTTTTTCATTATTTCTATTTTACTTTTAGTTTTTTTAATGCGCAACCTACCTTTTCTTTCCCACCAGCTTCTTGGATAATATTTATTTTTTTCTATTTCTGGTTCAAGACCAAGTTTTTTGGCAGCTTCATACATTTCCTTAATTGTTGGATCCTTTACTGCGTCTTTTTTTGGAATTTTACGACCTTCTTTACGTGTCTTCTTAGAATCTATGTTTGCTGGCCATATGACGGCTTCAATCTTCCATCCTCCTGAATTCCCTAAATATTTCTAATATCATTTCACGCACTGTATATTTATGAGGAATTATAGGTACTATCCCATATTCAAATAATGTATTAGCTGTTATGGGTCCTATTGCAGCAGCTAAAACCTTTTTACTAGATAAAACTTTTATGACTTCATCTTTTTTATTTCCTGCAACTTTAAATAAGTTTTTAACTGTTAATGGACTTGTAAAAGTTATTGCATCTATTTCATTGTTTATTATTTTATTTATTAACTTTTTTATCTTGGAAACATCTTTAGGTAGAGTTGATTTATAAGCTTCTGCAACATAAACATTTGCTCCCATTTCTTCCAATGATTTAATCAATGTTTTTCTTGCTGCTTTAGTGCGCGGTATAGCAACGTTTTTATCTTTCATATCATAATTTTTGAGAGTTTCTATAAGACTTTCAGTAACATATTCTGGTGGTTCAACATCTACTTTTAAGCCTTTTTCAATAACTGTTTTTTTTGTTTTTGGACCTATAACCGCTATTTTTGCATTTTTATTTAATTTTTTAGGGAATTGAGGACAACATTCCAGAAGTGCATCCACTGCAAAAGGAGAAGTGAAAATTACCCAATCAAGTTTATCAGCAATTTTACAAATTTTCATGAGTGATTCTGTACAAAGCTTTTTTAATTCTAAAGTAGGCACAACTAATGCCTTGCCACCATGCTTTTCAATAATATCAACAGCTTCCTGAGCTCTATCTTTAGGTCTAGTGACGGCAATAATTTTATTCTTCATCTCCATCCCATTCCTCCAAAATTATGTCCTCAAACATTTTAATAACTTCACCTACTATTATTATTGCGGGAGGTTTAATATTATCTTTTTTGTAGATATTATCTATTGTACCTAGGATTATTCTTTGTTTAGGAGTTAATCCTTTCTCTATTACACAAACTGGAGTCTTTGGATCTCTATATTTCATTAATTTTTTCATGTTTTCTTTTAATTTTCCAACACCCATAAGTATAACTAATGTATCTGCTTTATAATCCCATTTAACATGTTTTTCATCTTTTTTAGGGTCTTCATGGCCTGTTACAACCGTAAAAGAACTTGAAACTTTACGATGTGTCAATGGTAATCCTATGGATGTAGGTACTCCTATGGCAGAGGTTATGCCAGGTATGATTTTAAAAGGAATATTTTCTTTCTTTAATTCAAGTATTTCTTCACCGCCTCTACCAAATACGAAAGGATCACCGCCTTTAAGCCTTACAACAACCTTTTTTTTCTTACCTTCTTCCACTAATATCCTATTTATCTCTTCTTGTGTTTTATAGTGTTTCCCAGATTTTTTACCCACGTAAATTAGTTTTGCATCTTTTTTTGCATAATTAAGTATTTTTTTATTGACTAAACGGTCATAGATGATAACATCTGCCTTTTTTAGAATTTCCAATGCTTTTAATGTTATAAGTTTTGGATCTCCAGGACCAGCTCCAACTAAATAAACAACCATGAAATCACCATAATTTTTAAGTTAATAAATTTAGCTATATTAAAAAACTTTAAATCTTTAGTAAACTTTAATTTAGAGAATTATTTAATGATTCAAGAGTAAAACTTATATATCAGAAAAAAAACAAATTATCACAGTTATATTTTTCATTTGGTGGTATAATGCATTGGAAAAAATTATTATTGATTATCGCGGTTTTTTCATTATTAATATCAATAAAAGGTACACATGCTCAAAATGTTACATTGTCACATGTAGTCATTGAAGGCGAAGTTAGGGATTGTAAAAATTCAAGTTATTTATTGAAAGATGTGAATATAAGTGCAAAATATCTAAATGGTTTGGTTATTAATTCTACAGTTACAAATGACCAAGGTAAATATAAATTAGAATTAAAAAATTTAAATACAAGTACTATCAGGTTAGAAGCTTGGAAATTAGGCCATGCTACAACATGGAAAATCATAAATATTACAAATAATTGGATGAAAATAGATTTTTCATTAGGTTCAGCATGGCCTAACATGACTGTTATTACTCCTGGAGATGTTTTCATAGGTGAAAATTTCCAAATTCATTTATTATTTAAAAATACTGGAAATAACACAGGTTTTCAACCATGTGTTGGAATTCTTTTGCCTCCGGAAATAGAATTTATTAATGCAACTTTTTTAGGTTATCCAGTACATTATGATACAACCTGGGAAAGGCCTTATTGGGCACCTCAAGATTATAAATGGATAGTATTATATTATCCTTTAGGTAGCTTTACTCCAAATCAGCCAGTTGCAGATATGACTGTAAATTTAAAATTGTCATCAAATGCAGCGCTTGGCTCACTTTTTAACATTACAGCCCAGCCTTTCTTCTATTACGGCAATGATCCACTTTGGAATCCATCTATTGATCCTATAATTTGGGGTGATTTGTCAGTAGGAACTATAAAGGCAGTTGCATTAAAAATTAATAAAACTGTTGAGTTACATGAAAACGAAACTGCAACTGGGCCTAATTATCATTTTAATTTTAAAATTTCAGTTGATGTTGCAAATGGAATTACTTTAAATAATGTAACAATCCAGGATGAATTACCTGGCAACTTACAGTTTGTCAAGGTTTTAGATGCTGGTGGAGGAGTAATTGTAAGTCAACCATCAAATTCTACACCAGGAGGTATTTTAACAATTCATTTTGATTCAATAACAGGACAACAAGGAATTGACAAAATAATAGAATATGAAGTTTATGCTCCAAAATTTGATAATAATTCAAATTATGTACTTGATCCAACAACAGGTTCGCCAGTATTATCTCAAAACAATTGCACTGCCACAGCATTATATGGAAATTATGTGGTGACGTCTACATCCAGCTCATTGGTTTACCTAAAATCATTGGCAATACAAAAAATTGTACAAGATTTAAATGGTACCAACCCAAAACCAGGTGATACTTTAGAATATTACATTAATTTTCAGATCTCTGATTTCTTTAGAATTTCTAATTTTACAGTAAATGATACAATTAGCGATGGTCAGTCATTTGACGACAGTTTTACACCTCTTCTAAACCTAACCATAGGTAATATAACCATAACTAATCAGCAATTTTCACCAGGAACTTACAACGTAACTCATAATAATGATGGTACTTGGACTGTTATATTTAATGTTACACAACTCTTAATATCTTTAGGATTTTCCGGGGTTTTAGTGGGAGGTTTAAATGAAACTAGTAATAATGCTGGACCTACATATGGAAGTATAACATTTAGAACAAAAATTGATACTTATTGGGAAAATCCAGCGAATTATGTAAATACTTCTAATTTAAAATCTGGTGATATCATACATAATTATGCTGTAGGTAGTGGTGTATTAGATAGTGGTAATTTAGTTAAGGATGATACAAAAACAGATTTATTAATTCAAGGTCCAGTAGTTGAAAAAAGTGTATATGCAATAAATGGAAATACATCTGTATCATTTCCATATCCTGTAAGACCCGGCGATAATGTAACCTATTCATTAAAGTTGATAGTACCAACGTCAAATGTTGAAAATTTAACAATTTATGATTATCTTCCAATACCATTTTTCAATGCAACACAAATTACTTCTTATCAAAATAAGACACTTCCTGACCCAGGTTATTGGACCTTAGGACCTGAAGATAATATGACAGCATTTATTGGTAGATTGCCTACATTAGAAGTTCTTAGCAGTGACAATGCATTGAAGTTTAGCTATGGTACTATTAACAGCACAGATCAACTGTTAAGAGTTATACATATTCTTTTTACAGTTACAGCAACAAATGAATCTTTTGGAGATAAGTTATATCTTAGTAATTTAGCTTATATACAATTTTCAAATTCTACTCTTTATACTTCATCATTAAATGCTATTACTCAAGTTCTCACCCAGGAGCCATATTTAATTTTAGCTAAAGGAATATTTGATATTGCACATAACTGGCAATGGTTAGAAAATACAACCGCTGATGCAAATGATACTATTGATTTTGCAATAGTGATAAAAAATTATGGACATGCTGATGCATATAATGTCACTATAAAGGATATCATTCCATCAGTTTTTACTAATGTAACGATAGTGGAAGTATATAATTGGTGTAGCCAAAATAATACTTTAATTTATGGTCAAAACTACACAGGTAATTTAACAGATGGTTTAGTAATATTTAAAATACCTACAGCTTTCCCTATCTGGAATGATACTGTGTTTAATCCTGAAGGTGTTGTCACAATTCACTACAGAGCTACATTAATACAAAATGTTACACCTTCTGCTGAATATAATAATACTGCAAAAATTATTTATTATTCATCAATACCAGATGGGCCTAATTATATCGGTGATCCAATAATTGACAATGCAACAGTAGATATACCACCAGTGTCAATATCAAAAGAGATAATAAATAGCAGTGATTTTGGTACAAATGCTAGTAATTTAACAATTGGAGAAAATGCTACGTTTTGTATCAATGTCACTTTACCTGAAAGTTATGTAGATAACCTTACAATAACAGATGTTTTACCTCCTGGAATTTCTTATGCAAATTATTATTACATAGATACAACAGGATTTAATGGAGTTCTTGCAAATTGTACATTCTATCAGCAAGGAAACAATATTACATTTCTATTTAACGGTACTAGTGTATGTTATGCTGACAATGATCCTAGCAACAATACATTCAAGATTCTTTTAAATGTAACAGTAACCAATGATTAT
This sequence comes from Methanothermus sociabilis, assembly GCF_055392295.1. Taxonomy (NCBI): domain Archaea; kingdom Methanobacteriati; phylum Methanobacteriota; class Methanobacteria; order Methanobacteriales; family Methanothermaceae; genus Methanothermus; species Methanothermus sociabilis. The sequence continues at coordinate 970,094 of NZ_AP042467.1, forward strand.
AGTGCAAATCCTCACAGCATAAGTTTAAATAAAACAAATCATGTAGAGGCAAATTGGTCAAACAACATAAGAGGGCCTACAACGTTTGATTATAATTTTACGGTAGTACAGCCACTTCTCAATGTAACTAAGGTTATATCCCCTCCAGTTGTTTTTCCTGGACAAGAAGTTACGATTACAATAAAAGTTAGAAATGATGGTTTGTCACCAGCATATTGGACTTATATTTCTGATGTATTGGACCCAGTTGTTTTTAACACGCTAACTGTTAAGGAAATATCTACACCTCCTGGTTTTACTTTCCGTTATAATTTATTGAATGGCACTGTTGAATATATTCCAAATCCTGGAGAGATTGACCCGGGTGTTTCTTTGGATTTTGTTTTCAATGTTACCACCTTGACATCGACATTATTAAAATCCGTCAATAACACAGCGAATGTTACGTATAATTCCTTGAATAATACGAATGTTAGCGATAACAGAGTTTACAAGACTTCTGCATCTGCTGTGTTATCTCTTAGTGCAGCAGATCTCTCAATAGAGAAGAATGCAAGCGCAACAACTGCAAGACTTGGAGACATGGTTACATTCACAATAACAGTCAAGAACAATGGACCAGACAATGCAACAGATGTGAATGTAACAGATATGCTACCTTCTGGACTTGAGTTTGTAAGAAGTGAACCAGCAGGAATTTATGATCCTAATACCAGGACATTGACATGGAAATTAGATCATATTGGTGTAAATGAAACTGTAGTTATCAAAGTTTGGGTACGAGTAGTTACCACAGGTACAATAATAAACATTGTCAATGTGACATGTGGAATTGATTACAATGTAAAGAATAACAAGGCAAAATCTAGCTTAAAAGTGATTATGCCCACAAAACCACTTAAACCTGGAAAACCACATGTTCTAAAACCACCAAAACCAACAAAGATCAAATTCTTAAAGAGAGGAAAAGAAAAGATAGGTAAAAAGAAAATTAAGATACCAGTTACTGGAGTGCCTCTAACTTATCTATTACTTGGATTAATCCTGATAATCCTTGGACTATCAGATAGAAGAAAAACATAACGCCTACTTTTTATTTTTTTTACCACTCTACAATACCCCTAAAAAATTTAATCCCATCTTCTGAACCTAAAATAGATTCCGATGCTCTTTCAGGATGAGGCATTATTGCACAAACTAACCCACTTTTATCACATACACCAGTTATTGAATCTATAGAGCCATTCAAATTTTCTTTATGAAATTTTAAAACTACTTGGTCATTTTTATAAAGCTCATCAACATCTTTAACGTAATATCTACCCTCAGCATGTGCAATTGGCATTTTAATTATTTCATTTTTAGAATAAAGGTGTGTAAAAGGAGTTCTTGTTGTCTTAACCTTAAGTTCTGTCCATCTGCAAATAAATTTAACATTTTTATTGATTGTAAAAACTCCCGGTACCAGTGATGCTTCTGCAAGTATTTGAGCACCATTACAAATTCCTAAAACTGGTTTTTCATCTTTTACCAATTCTTTAATACCATCTATTACAGGAGTTACGGATGCTATAGCACCTGCCCTTAAATAATCACCATATGAAAAACCACCAGGTATTATAGCAGCATCTAAATGAGATATATCTCTTTGGTCCCATCGTATATACTCTGGCTTTCCACCAGCAAGTTTTACTGCATGATAAACATCTCTATCACAATTAGATCCTGGGAATCTAATTATTCCAATCCTCATGATATCCGCTTCACATCTATTTTATAATCATGAATAACTGGATTACATAACAATCTTTTGCACATATCTTCCACACTATCTACTACACTTTTCTTATCTTTTCCATTCATTTCGAAATATATTAGATTTGCAGTCCTTGTATTTTCCACATCGTAACCTAGGAGGGACAATCCTTTTTTTATTGCCAAAGCTTCAGGATCTAACATTCCCTTCTTTAGCTTTATTTTAATTTTTACCCTATATTTCATATTTTGTCACCTATTATCTCTGCAACTCTTTTGTATGCTTTTCCAACTCCTGATCTACCCTTCCTAAATATGTCTTTGTCAAAAGATTCTTTAGTTTTCTTTTCCCATAACCTACAAGTGTCAGGACTAATTTCATCGCCTAGTACTAATTTTCCATTTTCATCTATTCCAAATTCAAATTTAATATCAGGAAGTATGAAACCCTTTTTATCTAAAAATTTTTTCAAAATTTCGTTTGCTTTAAGTGCTATACGTTTAATTTCTTTAAGTTCTTTTTTATTTGCTATACCTAAAGCTTCAGCTATATCATCATTTAACATAGGATCTCCATATTCATCACTTTTATAATCCAGTTGTACTATGGGTTTTTTAAATTTTTCCCCTTCTTTAAATGGATAACGCTTTACAATGCTCCCCGTAGCTATATTTCTAACTATAACTTCTAAGGGTATCATTTTAAGTTTTGAAACAAGCATATATCTTGGTTTTAATAACTTAATAAAATGAGTATCTATTCCATTCTCCTCTAAAACCTTAAAAAGTTTTGCAGATATTATAGAACAATAATATCCTTTTTTATGTATTTTATCTTTTTTTGCACCATCTCCAGCAGTTATGTCATCTCTAAATTTAATTATTAAATGGGAAGGATTATCAGTTTCATATACATCTTTTACTTTGCCTCTATGCAACAATTTCCCAAGTTTCATTTATTTACACCTCAAAAACTATTTGCGAAAAATTTTTAAGAGAATATATTAAAAATTGTTTATGTCTGGTCTCAACTATTAAGTTTATTTCTTCACTTTAAAAGAATTTACAGGTGATCAAATGTGTGGTATTGCAGGCTGTATACTAAAAGACAGTGAAGCTGCTCCAGTACTTCTAAATTGTTTAAAAAGATTGGAATACAGAGGCTATGACTCAGTGGGCATGGCAACGCTCAATGGTAGCAAAATATACATTAAAAAAGACAGTGGCAAAATTGATGAAGTAAGTAAAAGATTAAACTTTTTAGAATTACCTGGAAAAATGGGCATTGGGCATGTTAGATGGGCTACACATGGTCCTCCCACACAGTTTAATGCACATCCTCACTCAGATTGTAATAATGAAATAGTTGTTGTACATAATGGTATTATAGAAAATTTTAATGAACTAAAGAAAGAATTAAAAAAAGAAGGTCATAAATTTAGATCAGAAACTGATACAGAAGTTATTGCACATCTTATAGAAAAATATTTAAAAGAAAGTAAAAATTTAGAAGAAGCTGCCCGAAAAACTGCAAAACGTCTTAAAGGTTCATATGCTTTATTAATAATGTCTGTACATGAACCTGATAAAATAATAGGCATGCGAAATGAAAGTCCTTTAGTTGTTGGAATAAGTGATCATGGACTTTTTTTAGCATCAGACATGCCAGCAGTCCTTGAATATACAAATAAATTCATCTATTTGGATGAAAGAGAAATGGCAATTATAACAAATGATGATGTGGTCATTAAAAATTTTGATGGAGAAATTATTAATAAAGAAATTAAAGAGGTTGACTGGACACCAGAAATGGCAGAAAAATCTGGATATGATCACTTTACAATAAAAGAAATTCATGAAGGACCTAATGCAATCAGAGAAACACTTAGAGAACTCAATGAAGTCAAAAAAGTTGCTAAAAAACTAAAAAATATAAAGAGAATATGTTTTGTTGCATGTGGAACTTCATACCATGCATCTTTAGTAGGTAAATATGTATTTGAAAAATTGTTAGGTATTCCAACAGACGTAATTTTAGCTTCAGAATTTAAATATTCTGTCAAGACCCTAGATAAAAATACATTGGTGATTTTCATAACTCAGTCAGGAGAAACTGCAGACACGATCAGTGCTATAAGGATGGCTAAAAATAAATCTAAAACATTAGCTATTGTTAACGTTGTTGGAAGCACGGCTACAAGGGAAGCTGAATATGTTATCTATACACGTGCAGGACCTGAAATAGGCGTCGCTGCCACAAAAACATATTTAACTCAATTGACATGCATCTACATGCTTGCAGCCTCACTATCAGGTAAAGATGAAATAATTGATTCCCTCAAAAAAATTCCTGAAATTGTGAAAAATACAATAAAATTAGAAAATAAAATAAAGAAAATTTCTGAGAAATACAAAGATGCTCATGATGTGTTTTTCATAGGAAGAGGTTTTTCATACCCAACAGCACTTGAAGGAGCACTTAAACTTAAAGAAATAAGTTATATTCATGCTGAAGGATATGCAGCAGGAGAACTAAAGCATGGTCCATTGGCATTAATAGAAGAAAATGTTCCTGTAGTTTCAATAGCACCTCCAGGAGAAAGTTATGATAAAACATTGGGAAATATAGAAGAAGTAAAAGCAAGAGGATCAAAAGTTATAGCACTTGGATCTAAAAATAACAAAGATTTAAAAGAAATTTCAGATGAATTCATACCAATTGATCCTAGTGTAGATGAATTTCTTTCACCATTAGTATACATAGTTCCTCTACAACTTTTTGCATATTACACTAGTGTTGGAAGAGGTATAGATCCTGATAAACCTAGAAATCTTGCGAAATCTGTTACTGTAGAGTAGTTTCTATTAGGTTGGGTTCTGATGAATATTTTTGATGATTTAAGTGGCGGAAAAAGTGTATTTAAAAACAAAAAATATTTAGATCATCGTTTTTTACCTGATAAGCTCCCACATAGAGAAAAACAAATAAAATCAATAGCAAAATATTGGAAAGAAGCTTTAGATGGAGTTACACCACCTAACATAACAATCTATGGTAAAACAGGCACTGGAAAAACCGCTGTAGCAAAATTTGTCATGAAACAATTGAAAGAAATAGCTGAACCTAACGTTAGAGTTGAATATATCAGATGTACAGATTATAGTACAGAATACCAAGTTCTTGCAAGACTTTGCCAACTAATGGGTAAAGATGTACCATTTAGGGGATGGACAAAGGCAGAAGTTATAAATGTTTTTAAAGATACATTGCGTAGAAATGTTTATGATGAGAAACCTATTTTGATTGTGATACTTGATGAAATTGATATATTACTTAGAAAAGATGGGGACGGACTTCTATACACACTAACAAGAACTGATAACGTATCTATTTTATCTATCAGTAACTACGTTGATTTTAAACGATTCATTAAACCTAGAGTAAAAAGTAGTTTACGCGACAGAGAGATCGTTTTTCCACCATATGGTGCAAATCAATTAGTTGATATTTTAGAAGAAAGGGCTGACATGGCTTTCAAAAAAAATGTATTAGAGGATGATGTAATACCTTTATGTGCAGCACTAGCAGCTAAAGAAGAAGGTGATGCAAGATATGCCCTAGATCTTTTAAGAACTGCAGGTGAAATAGCAGATGAAAGAGGCTCTGACATTGTTAAAGGTGAATTTGTAAGAGAAGCAAAAGAATACATCGAACATAATAAAATTGTAGAAATTGTTTCAACGCTCCCAGCTCAACAGCAACGTGTTTTAGAGGCAATACTTTATTTAACAAAAAGAAATGAAGAAATAACTTCAGGAAAATTATATGAAACTTATAAAAAACTTTCAAGAGGTAAAGATATTGTATCATACAGAAGAATATTTGACTTTATAAATGAATTGGAATTATTAGGTATAATTTCTACAAACACGGTTTCTAGAGGTAGAGGAAGAGGCAGAACCAATATAATAAAACTACAGTGTGATGTTTCACTTTTAGAAGATGCTTTATGGGTTATTTAATTAATAATTTTAATATAGCCATCCTAACAGGTACACCATAGAAGGCTTGTTTAAAATATTTTGCGCAAGGTAGATTATCTACTTCATAAGAAATTTCATCTACCCTTGGAAGAGGATGCATAACAATTAAATCTTTTCCTTCCAAAGTTTTTGCATCTATGTTATAGGCACCTTTAATTCTTGAATATTCTTGTGGATCTGGAAATCTTTCTTTTTGAATACGTGTAACATATAATACATCTATATCATCAATAACCTCATTCAAATTTGAAGTTTCGTTTATTTCAACTTCAAAATTTTTAAGATCTTCTATGATATCTTCTGGCATCTTAAGTTCAGGTGGAGAAACAAAGCTCATTTTAACATTAAACATTGCTAAGGCATGTGCCAATGAATGCACAGTTCTTCCATATTTTAAATCACCAAGAATTGCAACATGTAACCCATTTATTTTTCCAAATGTTCTTTTTATTGTATATAAATCAAGGAGAGTCTGAGTGGGATGTTGACCAGCTCCATCACCAGCATTTATCACAGGAACTTCAACAAGATCTGCTACATAGCGTGCTGAACCTTCTAATTCATGTCTTATCACTATAGCATCTGAATATTGTGCCACTGTCCTGGCAGTATCTGCCAAATTTTCACCTTTCATCGTTGAACTTGTCCTTACTTCAGAAAATCCGATTACTTTACCTCCTAATCTCTTCATAGCAGCTTCAAATGAAAGACGAGTTCTAGTCGATGGTTCATAGAACATCATGCCCAAAACTTTACCTTCAAGAACGTTTGAAGTCTTCTCTCCACGTGCTATACTTTCCATTTTTCTGGCGACCTTAAGTATAAGTTTAATATCTTTTTTTTCTAAATCTCTAATAGAGATAATGTCTTTTAATTTTAACATCTATAACACCCTAAATTCTAACGTTATTCCAAAAAAATATATAAAATTACTTTTAAAAATAGATTTATAAATTAAGAAGGAGAAGAAAAATATGGTTATGATCAAACTTGACCAATGTGGACAGAGCAGTGCGGAAATATTACTTATTGTTGCTGCAGCATTAGCTTTAGTATTAATTGCTGGTTATGTTGCAGTTACAGTTTCAAAAACCGTTGGTGGGAATGTTTCAGACGTTGTCGACGCTGCAAGAAACTCTACATTATTAAAACTTGGTAGTAGTCCATAAATTTATTTTAAAACTTTAATTCCATTTTTAGTACCTACTAACACCTCATCAACATTCTTAGAAAATATTCCATTTTCAACCACACCAGGAATATTATTTAATTCTTTCTCCAATCTTGATGGATCTCCAATAGAATCAAATTTAACATCTATTATAAAATTACCATTGTCTGAGATCCAAGGAGTATATTTATAAAATCTTAACGATGGTTTTCCACCTAATTTCTTTATATTTTCACAGACCATACGTAGTGAAGATGGAATTACTTCAACAGGAACAGGTGATTTACCAAGCTCATCAACAATTTTTGATTCATCTACAATGACAATAAATTTTTTGGCAGAATAATCTACTATTTTTTCTTGTGTATGAGCACCTCCTTTTCCTTTAATTAAATTAAGCTTTTTGTCTACTTCATCAGCACCATCAATAGCAATGTCTACATCATGTTCTTCCAATGTTGTTAAAGGTATACCACAATTTTTTGCCAATAAAAATGATTGATAAGAAGTTGGAATTCCAAGTATATCTAACTCCCTTTCCTTTATCTTTTCCCCTAATTTTTCAATAAAATATTTAACTGTTGTGCCAGTTCCAAGACCAACTACTTGGCCATCTTTAATTCTTTTTGCAGCTTCATACCCAACTAATTTCTTTTGCAATGTTCGTGAGTCCATGGAATCCAACCTTTAATCTATTTTTAATAATACCTTAGTAAGATCGTAATTTTCTTGGCACTCATGAACTTTTCCTAGAACTTTTACTATGGTGCATCTATCTCCAGGAAACAATCCTTCTGGAAAACAAAATTTTCTTAATTTACAATGTTTGTTATTACATTCCTGTGGTGAATATACTATCGTCGAGCCTTCAAATGCTCTTTTTGAATCTATTAATGCAGTTATCTTTGCTTTTTCTACTTCAACAACTTTAACTTTACCTTCGTCATGAATTGGGCAATTGTGCGTTCTATCTTTAACATCTTTTATTATATACAATCTACCTTTTTCAAGAGGATTTATACAGACACTTCTATACCTACATCTTTGACATTCTTTGCTTGGACCACAAAATTTGAAAATTTTGCCTTTCTTTGCCAATTTTTTACCTATTAGTGTTATTAATCTCTCTTTTCCTTCCATTCTATCTCCTCTTCATTTTTTAAATTACTCCAGTTACTTCTGCCAATCTTTTTGCAGCTGCTCTTGTTAATCCTCTATCACCTAGAATAGTATATCTTTCCTTCCTAATTTTATGTGCCATTGTTAATGCTTCTATAATATATTCTGGATCAATGCCAAGCTCATATGCATTTGTAGGTGCATTAATTTTTTTAAGTGTATCTCTTATAAATTTCCAATCTTTACCATGTAAATACATCATCATTATTGTGCCCACTCCACATTGTTCACCATGAAGTGCTGGTTTGGGAGCAACAATATCCAATGCATGGCTAAACTTGTGTTCAGAACCGCTGGCAGGGCGACTGCTGCCAGCAATGCTCATAGCAATACCACTACTTATCAATGCTTTAACAACTATCCTAGCACTTTCTTCCAGACCTTTTTTTATAGAATCAGCTGATTTTATTACCATTTTAGCAGACATTAAAGATAAAGCAGCTGAAGATTCACTATAGCGTTCATAAAGTAATCTATGCGCTAGTTTCCAATCTAAAACTGCGGTATAATTAGATATAACATCTCCACAGCCTGCAGCAAGAAATCTATATGGTGCTTTCCTTATTATGTCTGTGTCTGCTATTACTGCAATGGGAGCGTGTGCAGGAAGTGAAACGCTCCCTTTATCGTTTTTTATAGATGCTCTTGGGGAAGCAATGCCATCATGAGTGGCGGCTGTTGGAACGCTGATGAAATGTACGTTTGCATATTTTGATGCCATTTTGACAACATCTATAACCTTTCCTCCACCTACACCTAAGGCAATAGAGGTACCTTCCAATTTATTTTTAACCTTTTCTACAACATCTTTGGTAGCTTTTTTTACTTTTATGATATTAACGTCAAAGTTTTTATCCTTTAAACTTTCAGCAACTTTTTTACCTGCTATTTTAATTGTTTTTGGACCTGTGACTATTGTTGCTTTACCTTTAAATCTTAAATTTTTACAAATATCACCAACTTTTTTAATAACGCCAGGACCTGTGTGAATTTCTCTTGGAAGTTCTATTTTTTTTTGACGCATATTTTCCTCCCATTTGTTTATTTGACTCTCTTTAATCTTTTATTTTCAGTTATTCCTGGTATTCTACCTCTTTTAGCGATTGGTTTCCCTTCAACTTCCTTTATGTCCATTGTCATTTCAATTGGAGGTGCAGCTGAAATATACCAACCAACACCAAATGCATCAGCTCCAGCTTCACTAAGTGTCTTTATTTTTTCAGGGTTTAATCCTCCAGACACAAATATTTTCACATGTGAAAATCCTTCAAGATCTAATCTTTTTCTAACTTCTCGTACCAAATCGGGAGTAACACCGCCACGTTCTTTAGGTGTATCCAACCGGACTCCTTCTAGTTTTTTTCCTAATATTCTTGCAATATCTAAAGATTCTTGCGCCTCATCTTTAAAAGTATCAACTAATATTATTCTGGGTTCATCCTCAGGCATGACTTCATCATAAGCAGTGGCTATTTTTTCAGTACTACCTGCTATTAATATTGCTGCATGTGGTATTGTACCTAATGGTTTTATTCCAAGTATATCTGCAGCTAAAACACAACTAACTCCATCTACACCTCCCACTTTAGCTGACCTTTCCATAACAGGTGCTACAGATGGATGCACATGTCTTGATCCAAAACATACAACTGGTTTTTCTCCTGCAGCTTGTTTACATTTATAAGCTGCTGTTGCCCAACCAGATGAACTTGCCAATATTCCTAAAATTGCTGTTTCATATATTCCAAATTCTGAATAATTTCCTTCGATTCTCAATACTACTTCTTTTTTTGAAAATTTTTCACCTTCCTTCAAAGAATATATTTTACATTTAGAATCTTCCAATAAATTTAGAACCTCTTTTAATCCACAAAATATCCCTGATTCCCCTGCAAATACCTCTGCTTTAACCTCAGTATCTTCTAAATTAAGATGTTTTAATATTTTCATAGTTTTCAAAAAATATACATCAGTTACCTTTCCTTTTTTTATTTCACTGTGTTTTGCTGAAAAAAACAATCTATCTTCTTTCATCCTTTGCCAGCCTCCATAAAAAAATAAAATTGAATCATTTGATACAAATTATATTCTTATGACATACATTTAAAAATTTTGTTAAAAAATTTATAAAAGAGAACCAAATTTCTCTATAAATATCTTTTTTATTTTTTGTGCTAAGAATAGATAGGAGAATACAACAATAAGTAAAAATGGGAAATATAGCCAAGGTAATGGATTCATAGAGAACATCCTACCTATAATTGTAAATGGTATTAAAGTTCCTATAGTAATTCCTGTCAAACTTAAAAATAGTAATGGTCTTCCTGGCATGCTTTGTAAAAATGGAACTTTTTCAGTCCTAAGGGTATGGACAACTAAAGTTTGTGTCCATAGACTTTCAACAAACCAACCAGTTTGAAATGTTGAAATAAATTCATGCATCAAAGTTCTGGGTAAGTGGAAATAACTATTCCCTACAACAAATGGACAAATAATGAAAAACATTACGACATACGTAATTATGTCAAAAATTGAACTAATAGGGCCAAACCATACCATGAAATTACTAATCTTAGGTACACTCCATCTTCTAGGTTTTTTTATGTATTTTTCATCTACATTGTCCCAGGGCATTGATGTCATTGATAAATCATAAATTAAGTTAAGTAATAGAAGTTGTAGTGGTAGCATTGGAATGAATGGTAAAAAAGAGCTTGCTACAAGTACAGAAAATACATTTCCAAAATTTGAGCTTGCAGTAATTACTATATATTTACTACTATTTGCAAAACTTTTTCGACCTTCAATTATAGCTCTTTCCAAAACCATAAGATTTTTTTCCAGCAATACTATGTCTGATACTTCTTTTGCAGCGTCTACACCAGTATCTACAGATATGCCTACGTCAGACTCTCTTAATGAAGGTACATCATTAACACCATCGCCTAGATATCCAACAACATGTCCTCTTTTTTTCAGTGCTTTTATGATTTTCAATTTTTGTTGAGGAGAAACTTTTGCAAAAATTGTTATATCTTCCACAACTTCAACTAATTCATCAAAACTCATGTCTTCTATTTCTTCTCCTAGTAAAATTCCCTTAATTGGAAGATTTACCTCTTTACAAATTTTCTTTGTAACAATTTCGTTGTCACCAGTGAGAATTTTTACATCTACTCCATGTTTTTTCAATGCTTTTATTGCAGGTAGTGCAGATTCCTTTGGAGGATCTAAAAAAGCTATGAAACCAAGAAGTATCATATCTTGTTCATCTTCTGAAGTAATTGTCTTTTTATTTAATTTATTTTTCTTAGCTACAGCTAAAACTCTCATACCATCTTCATTTAAGTCTTCAACAATCTCTAAGGCTTTTCTAACCATTTCTTTTGTCAATTTTACGATTCTATTATTATATTCAACCCATTTGCAAATAGAAAGTAATTCTTCTACTGCACCTTTTGTAACTAATAAATTTCCACCATCGCCTTCTTTGTCTTTAAGTAATACAGAAATTCTACGTCTTGTAAAATCAAAAGGAATTTCATCTAATTTTTTAAACTTACTCTCTAAACCATTAAATTTTCTTTCTCTGCCATATTTTAATATTGCATCATCCAATGCACTTTTTAATCCTGTTTGATAATAGCTGTTTAAATATGCATATTTCAGAACGTTTTCATTTTCTTCTCCAGAAATATCCACATGTTTTTCTACAAATATTTTATTTAAAGTCAGTGTCCCGGTTTTATCTGTACAAAGTACGTCCATATTTCCAAAATTTTGTATAGAATCCAATTTTTTGACGATAGTTTTACGTTTTGCCATTTTTATTGCACTTTTAGCCAAGTTTGCTGTTACAACCATGGGCAGCATTTCAGGAGTTATTCCAACGCCAACTGCTAAAGCAAACAACAATGAATCTAACCAATCATGCTTTGTAAAAAAATTTATAATGAAAACTAGAGGAACCATCACTGTCATGAATTTTATTAGAAGTTTTGTTACATCTACAACATCTCTTTCAAAAGTCGTAGTAACCTTTTTACCAACTATAGATTTTGTTATTGAACCAAAGTAAGTATTTTTCCCTGTTGACACAACTACTGCTGTTGCATATCCGCTTATAACATTAGTACCCATAAAACATATGTTATCTAATTCACCAATGCTTAAATGCTTTTTTCTTATTTTTTCTTCACTTAATTTAGGACATTTTTCTACAGGTTCTGATTCACCTGTTATAGTGGCTTCATTTATAAATAAATCTTTAGATTCGATAATTCTAACATCTGCTGGGATCATGTCTCCTGCAGATAAATATATAATATCTCCAGGGACTAATTTTTCCATTTTTATCTCTTTTTTTCGACCATCCCTAATAACTGTTGCAGTAGTGTAAATTAAAGATCTTAATTTCTCAGCTTCAATATTTGATGTATATTCCAGTGTAAAACGGAGTAACACACTTACAGTTATCATTATTGCCACTATAATTATAGTCCTCCAATTTTCTTCGCCAGGAGGTGCAAATAAAATATCAGTGACAAAAGATGCTAAACCTAATATTATCAAAACCATAATAAATGGATGTATAAATGCATCCAATAATTGTTTATACCAAGGGTCTGGTTTTTCACGAGGTAATTCATTTGGACCATATTTTTCTAACCTTTTACTAGCTTCTTTTCCTGTTAAGCCATCTTTTGACGTGTTTAGCTCTTTTAAAATATCCTTTATGTTTTTCTTTGCAACTTTTGTTAATTTTTCAAGCCTGATGTCACTACCATCCATTTTATCACATTTACTTTTTGTTTCCCATAAAATTAAAATAATAAAATCCATCAACATATATAGTTTTTTGAGGATCGATTATTTAGACGGAAGGTGGCAATAAGTGAAAGCTGTAGCTATTGGTGCAGATATTTCTATTAACGATGTAAATTGTAGTAAACAACTTATTTATAATTTAGAGAAGGACGTATCAACATTGATGGACATTGGTGCTGAAAAAGCTGCTTTAACTAACATAACTGGAGATGACGTTGTTATAACTGCATTTGTTGAAGATAACTTGGTAAAAAAAGTAAATAGGGAAATTGTAAAGATTTTAATTGAAAATGCTGAGGATATTGGTGACATTGCCGGAATTTCTTCAGACCCAAAAAAGGCTGGTGAAGGAATATCATATGCCGAAGCAAAAGCACGTAAAGATAGATACCATGATGCTATCATAGTCTCATTTGATACTTATGGTGGAGAATCTATTGTAAATAAAGTTGCTAATTCTGTAATATCTGCAGCTGAGGGCATGGAAGGAGTAACAGATGTTAGTCAAAAAATAAATTCAAATGTAAAGAACATACCTGGAGTAGGATATGTATCTGGAAATACTGATGATCCAGTTGTAGTTGCAACAATTGAGGACATGAAAAATATTGGCACCGTAGCTGGAGCAATGATAGGTGCGGCAATAGGCAATGAAAATGTTTATTTAGTTAAAAGAGCCTCGCCATCATATGTTATCCCCGGTAGTGTTATTTTTACAATAACTGCTTTTATGAATGGCAATGTTATAGATTTAGCAGTTCCATTTGAACATAGATTTAAAGTTCTCAAACCTTAATAAAGGAGGAATCAGGTTGATAATTCTTGATGAAAATGTAAGATGCCTTGTGCAAGGTATTACTGGTAGACAAGGATCTTTTCATACAAAACAAATGCTTGAATATGGTACAAAAATAGTTGCTGGTGTAACGCCAGGAAAAGGTGGAAAAAAGGTTGCGGGAGTGGATGTATATAATTCAATAGAAGAGGCAAAAGAACATGTGGATGTAAATGCATCAATAATCTTTGTTCCTAGTCAATTTGCTAAGGATGCTGCATTTGAGGCAATAAAACACTTGGATCTAGTAGTAATTATAACTGAGCACATGGTTTCTCATGATACTATGGAAATTATTGAATATGCAAATAGAATGAATACTATAGTGATTGGACCAAACACTCCTGGTATAATCACGCCAGGTGTAGGTAAACTAGGAATAATGCCACATCATATTTTCAGAGAAGGTAATGTAGGCATTGTGTCACGTAGTGGAACTCTAATGTATGAGTTTGCAAGTAAAATAACAGAGGCTGGGTTTGGACAGAGCACATGTTTAGGAATTGGCGGTGATTTAATAACTGGCTTAGATTTTGTCGATGTACTTAGAATGTTTGAAAAAGATCCTGACACTGATGTTGTATTATTGATAGGTGAAATTGGCGGTGATGCAGAAGAAAGAGCCGCAAAATATATAAATAAGATGTCAAAACCTGTTATTGCATTTATAGCAGGATTTACAGCACCTCCAGGTAAGAGAATGGGTCATGCTGGAGCGATAATTGAGGGAGGCAAAGGAACTGCAGAAAGTAAGATAAATGCATTGAAAGATGCAGGTGCATATGTTGTAAAAAAACCTTCCGAAGTGGTTGATATTATTAGAGAGATGTGATGAAAATGAATGAAAAAGAGGTTTTAAAAAAATTATTAAAAGGCGAAATTAAATTATATGAAGTTGATAAGTATTTATCAGCAGATAAAGCAACCAAAGTTAGAAGAAAATTTATAGAAGAAGTTACAGGGACAAAATTAGAACATGTATCTAAATATACCATTGACATGGAAAATGCATTGAGAAAAAACATTGAAAATAGTATAGGGGCTGTACAAATACCCCTAGGAGTTGCAGGGCCACTGAAGATAAATGGAGAATATGCAAAAGGAGAATTTTATGTTCCATTAGCTACATCTGAAGGGGCATTAGTTGCTTCAATTAATAGAGGTTGTTCAGCAATAACAGAGTCTGGAGGTGCAAAAACAAGAATAATCGGAGACAAAATGACAAGGGCTCCTGTAATCAAAACAAAATCTGTAGTTGAGGCTGTTAAGTTAAAAAAGTGGATTGAAGATAATTTTGATAGATTGAAGGCAGCTGCTGAATCAACGACACGACATGGAAAACTAATAAAAATAGATCCAATTCTCATTGTTGGTAATTATGTTTTTCCAAGATTTGTTTTTACAACAGGGGATAGTATGGGAATGAATATGGTAACAATTGCAACCGAAGAAGCTTTAAAAATTTTGGAGAATGAAACAAATGCTCATGTTGTATCACTCAGTGGAAATGTATGCACAGATAAAAAACCAGCTGCAATAAATTTAATAGAAGGACGAGGCAAAAGTGTTGTAGCAGAAGTTACTGTGCCAAGAGATATTGTAAAAAACAAATTAAAAACAACTCCAAAATCTATTGTTGAAGTTAACATGGCTAAAAATTTTGTAGGATCAGCGATTGCAGGAAGTATGGGATTTAATGCTCATTATGCCAACATGATAGGTGCATTATTTTTAGCTACAGGTCAAGATGAAGCTCAAATTGTTGAAGGTAGTTTAGGAATAACAGTTGCAGAAGAAAATGAAGATGGAGATTTATATTTCTCTGTTACATTGCCTGACGTACCATTGGCAACAGTTGGTGGAGGCACTGGCTTAGAAACAGCACAAGAGTGTTTAAGTATTATGGGTGTAAAAGGATCAAACAAAGTGCAGAAATTTGCTGAGATAATGGCTGGAGTAGTTTTAGCTGGTGAATTATCTTTAATGGCTGCATTGGGTGCCGGACATCTTGCAAGAGCTCATAAAGAGCTTGGAAGAGGATAAGTGAGAAATGAAGTTTATAAAAGAATTTTTTGGGATGAGTCGCTATATTGCATTGGGGACTTTGGATGGAATACTTGCAGTTATGGGCATTGTTTTAACAAGCAGTGGAATTTCAGGATCTGTCAGCCATATGCCTAATTATGTAATAGGATTAACAGGGTTAAGTGGTGGGATAGCATTAGCAATGTCAAATGCCTTTGGATCTTTTTTAGGAGAAAGAGCTGTTGAAACAAGGACACTAAGAGAACTTGAAAAAAAAATGCTGGTGGAAAAAGGAAAATTAGATGGAACTGTAATACATGAACAAGCAAAACATAGGATATATATGAGTGTGTTTGTTCATGGATTTTCAAGCTTTATCGGAGCCTTTGTTCCAGCATTGCCTTTTTTGTTATTAAATGATAGAATTGTAGCTACAATGGTAACACTCTTGTTAAGTATGATATCATTGGGGCTTCTTGGTATTTATCTTGGAGTTGTAGCTAAAGAAAATGTGTTAAAAACCTGTATTGAAGTTTTAGCTCTTGGAACTCTCATAGGTTTGATTGCATCCTTTTTGGGTGCACTTCACTAGTTTTTCCCTGATTCCAATCTTTTTAAATATTTCATCGACATCGACTTCAGTTTTAAAACATCCATCTTTTAATAAAGGCACTCCCTGTGTTACTATCGGCAAATTAGATATTTTCATCATACTTATATTAAGATCTCGGTAACATGCCACTCCAAGAACAGCTTTACATTTATTTTCTTTGAGAATCCTTTTAGCAAATGATGATCCTGGGACTATAAATACTCTATATCCCACTTCTTCTGCTTTTTTCTTTATTAACCCAATTACACAATGACCACAATTTTTACACTCTAAACCATTTTTTGATAATTTTGCCTTACATTTTGGATCTCTTAAACAATGAGGCAATATTAACAATTTATCTTTGTTATCTATTTTTTTAAATTTATTCTCATTGATTTTATTCCTTACTTCAACACCTATTTGATCTATTATATCTTCATTTATTCCACATAATTTAGCAAATTTTTTAAATGCACCATAGAAAACATCTAAAGTAAAAAGAAGTAATTTAGGAAATAAAAGCTTATTTTTTCTTAATAAAATTTTTCCTA
Source organism: Methanothermus sociabilis (assembly GCF_055392295.1). Classification (NCBI taxonomy): domain Archaea; kingdom Methanobacteriati; phylum Methanobacteriota; class Methanobacteria; order Methanobacteriales; family Methanothermaceae; genus Methanothermus; species Methanothermus sociabilis. The sequence goes on from NZ_AP042467.1 coordinate 987,076, forward strand.
AAATGAGACTTAATATTAAAAGTATTAAGAGAGCAATACTGCCAAATATTACTGTTATTCCAATTATTTCATATATTGTCATAATTTATCTTTTTTTATCTTTACATTATTTAAATTTCCCCTAATTTCAACCTCACCATTTTCATTGCCTATTATTGTTATACCAGATAATTCCTCAGTAGAACAAAGTAAATCTTGTTTTGGATGCGTACCTGGAGTTATATTACAATTTAAGCGTATTTGAGGATTAATTGAAACAACCATTTTTAATCTTTTTGAAATTGGATGGTTTGGTGGAAGTACTATTAGAGGTGATTTCAATTCATTGATTAGGTGATACATGCATTTAATACTTCTTTTTCCTTTCTCACTATTTTCAAAAACAGAAAATACAATTAAATATTCTTTACTAGGATATATTACAACTTCTTCATTATTTGGCAAAGCCATGTATATTCTTTTAGAAGTAGGCCTAGCTATACCTACAATGCCATCTCTACCTTCCAAAAATAATATTTCGGAATACCCTAATTTAAACTTCATTTATTCTGAACATTTTACGTTTTCAGATTGACAAGAAGGACATACTATTTTTTTACCTACACCTTTAAAGGTATTTCCACAATCTAAACATTTACATTTTTTTGTTTTTAGTTTACCTAAATCTACATCAATTGTTGGTCCACCTGTACTGCACATTCTTTAACACCTATAATTTTTAATAATTTTTGAATCTCTTAACATTTAATTTTTTTGTTTTTATAAGATATAAGACAACATTTAGAATTACTATGGATGGAAAAGTTATTACAGAAATTAATTATGGAAGATATAATCCACTGAATATTTGTTATACCTCTATGGCTTATAGCATTGATATTAGCATTGATAATCTATAGAATTATCAAAAAAAAGACGAGAAAAGGCTAAAACCAAGAAGTAAACTTATTTTCTTTTTCTAATTTTTTTTGAATATTAAAATAGTATTTTTTATGAATAGTAAACTATATATATGTTTTTGAATATATATTCAAAACGTGATTAAAATGCCAAACGGAAGAGGAAGAGCTGGTGGTGGAAGATTTGGTCCACCAAGAGCTTGTAAATGCCCAGTTTGTGGTAAAGAGTTTCCAAAAGTTCCTGGAAAGCCATGCAGATCTGAAAAATGTCCAGACTGTGGTGTAAGATTAATAGCAGTAGATTAGGAGGTGATAATATATGTACAGAAGATTCTTTAGGGGTTTAAGGTACATAGGTCCTTGCAGATGTGGATTTGGCCCACACGCATTTTATGAAGATGTAAGAGGAAGAATTTACCATGTATCAGAATTGTACCCACGTTATTACCCAGAATTCTACAAAGAAGAAGATATAAAAAGAGAACTTGAAGCATTAAGAGAAGAAAAAAGGTGGATAGAAGAAAAAATAAAAGAACTAGAAAAGAGAATTAAAAAAGAATAAATTACATATCTATCTTTACAGTGACAGATTCTGAAGAACCTCCAAAACCATGCGCAACCATACTATGTCTTCCAGGGCCGCCAGCCACTACTACAATAACATCATCAGGAGAACGAGTAATAGGAACTTCCCCATTTTTTAACCATTTTTTATCAAGTTTTCTTCCACCTCTGTCAGCTAATTCTGCTGGTACTAATGCATTTTCATGTACATATTCTTTTATATCTTCTTTTTCCCATCCATCTTTTTTTATTATTTCTGCATGTTCTGGACCTATTATTAATAATATTTCACCAGGTACATGACTATTATTACATCCTGCTGTTGATGCAGTATGTATTATTGTATCTAACAAATCTTCAGCCTTTTCACTTCTATGATCATTAACATTTTGTGGAGACTCAACGCCAATTACAGTCACAGTATTATCTTTTCTAGAAAATCCTCTTTCTACATGTAAAGGGTCCCAGGGATTTTCTTTTTCATTTTCTGCAAAACAATAACTATATTTTGCTGGTGAACCATGTGTTGCATGATCTCCAATACCAGGAACTGCACCAGCAATGTTTATCAAACATAAACGTATTGCACGACCTACTGTGGCATTTGCAATACTTCCAGGGCCTAAACATCCAACACCTGAATTGAAACCAAGTTTATCACAAATTGGTCCATTCAATATCGCACATATCGCTACAGGATGTGTAGTTGCGTTTATTGCAGGTAAATTAAATTTATCTTTGGACATTGCAATAATAATTGCTTCTAGTATAGGCATATAATTAGGTAGGCATCCTGCCATCACAGCATTTATAGCAATTTTTTCTACAGTTGCTTTACCATACCTGGGTGGCAATACTGCCAATAAATCTTCGGGTTTCCGCTTTGTATGTCTGTAAAATCTTTCAACACGTTCCCTTGTTGGAGGAATTATTGGCAAACCATCAGTATAGTTTTTCTCACAAAAATCCATATTTATCTTCTCTAAAGTATCCATCTCAAACTCTAGATTAAGATCACAAATACATTTCTTCATTTTATCACCAAGTAGTACAATAATATTGATATCCCAACAATCCAACAATAATATGAAAATATTGTAAAGCTTCTTTTTGGAGCAATTTTTAGTATAGTTCTAACTGCAACATATACTGCAATTGCAGTTGCTATAAGCCCACCTAAGTATGCACCTCCCATCAACCAAAATCCTAGAGTTATTTCTTTAAGTTCAACAATTAATGCCCCTAATATTGCAGGTATAGATAATAAGAAACTATATCTGGCAGACAATTCTCTTTTAAGACCTAAAATTAGTCCGACAGATATTGTTGATCCTGAACGTGATATTCCGGGGGTTAAAGCACAAGCCTGAGCTATGCCAATTAGTAAAGCATCTTTAATACCCATATCCTTTGCAGATCTTTTTTTATTCTTAATTCTTTTTCCTACTTCCTCTCCAATATATAAAAGTAGACCAGTAAATATTAACAATAATCCTATGGTAAGTAAGTTAGGGTTACTAAACAACTTTTCAAAAAATTTTTTGGAGGTAGTTCCAAGAATACCTGCTGGAATTACTCCAATTAATATCAACCATGCTAATTTCTTTTCTTCATTTTCTCTAAATTCTTTTCTAAATCTGCCTTTAAATACATCTAAAATACTTTGAATGAAAGCCCTTGTTAATCTTATTATATCATTTTTGAAATAAAAGAATTCAGCTATTACACTACCTATATGTACTACCACAGCAAAAGCAAGCGTCATTTGTATACCTAGGAAGTAAGAGACTAAAATTACATGTGTTTTACTACTAACAGGAAAAAACTCTGTTAATCCTTGTACAATTCCAAGTAGTATTCCATCGAATACATTCATGATATCACCATATTATCTTGTTTGAATTAGGTTATATCTAATCCAGATTCCTCACACCTTTATTTATAATTTTCCCTTTGAGAAAAATATTAAAAAGGTGTATTCATGAAATCAAAAATTAGAGAAGCTATAGATGATTTAATTTTAGATATGGAAATTAGGAACTATTCTGATGGTACGATAAGAACTTACAGCTATATTTTAAATTCATTTCTAAGGTTTATTGAAGATAAAGAAATTAATAAAAAACGTGATTTAATAAAACAAATGAAGAGATACCTGGTTTTACTTAAAAGAAAAAATAGATCTGAGAGATATAGACACCTAGTTGCAGTAGTTTTTAGAAATCTTTTAAAAACTTTAAACATGGATCCTAATAACCTAAAAACACCTAAAGTTCCTAAAAGCATACCTAAATCAATATCAGAAAAAGAAGTAAAACGATTGTTTAAAGCAGCTGAAAAATTGAGAGATAAAGTTATACTAATGCTACTGTATAAAACAGGATTGCGTGTTTCCGAATTAGTTAATTTAAAGTTAAAAGATATAGATTTTACTGATAGAAGTATAAAAGTTCGTGGTAAAGGTAATAAAGAGCGCGTAGTGTTTTTTGATGAAGAATGTAAAACATTGTTGGAGAAATATATTAAAAATAACAGTGTAAACGAAAAGTTAATTGACATATCAGTTAGACAAATACAAAGGATCGTTAAAAAAACTGCAAAAAAAGCTAAAATTAAAAAAAGAGTAACCCCTCATGTTTTGCGCCATAGTTATGCAACTCATTTATTAGAGAAGGGATTAAACATCAGATATATACAAAAACTTCTTGGACATTCAAGTTTAAGTACAACAGAGATCTATACAAAAGTAACTAATAAAAAACTGAAAGAAAAGTATGATAAAATATGGAATAGATAAGTTAAGATGATTTGTATCTCTCTATGGCTAGTTTAATAGCACCCACTACAGGTTCATTCTTTAATAATATGAACTTTGCATCCTTTGCTTCTTCTTTAATTCTCCTTTTCACGACACTTAAAAAAATTTTTGAATTAAACATGCCGCCAGAGAGTACTACCGGGAATTCTTCATTTTTAAAATTCAGTTTTTTAATCACTGTTATAGCCATTTTTGAAACTTCTTCAGCAGCCTTAATCAAAATAGACTTGGAAAAATTATCTCCTTTTTGTGAGAACTGATCAACAAATTTTGAAAGTGATGCGACCTTCTCAATAAAATCCTCACTATAAAATTTTTGATATAAATCCTGACCATTTTTTATTTTTAATTTTCTAAAAATAAAATTCTTTAATTTTAAATTTTTTCTTCTACCATCTAAGCTTTTTGCTATTTCCTCCAAAACCTTTCTACCTACCCAAAATCCAGAACCCTGATCTCCAAATAGCCAATCCCAACCTCCAGAAATTTCTTCTCTTCCTTTTTTCCATCCCATAGATATTGATCCAGTTCCAGCAATTACAACGATTCCATCTTTTCTATCAGTCCCTGCTCTAAATGCTATTATTTGATCACCTTCAACATCTATTGGAAATTCAAATTTTTTCCTAAGATATCTCTTTATTTTTTCCTTTTTTATTTTATTTCTTTCTAATCCACCAGCCAATCCAACAAACCCATAATTAATTTTTTTACTTCTTGATATTTTTGATATTGCTTCTTCTAAATTAGAAATGGCTCTTTTAAATCCTAATTTATTTATATTGCTACCTTTTGTTTTTATTTTTTTCACAATTTTCCCATCTAAATTTGCTAGTGCTACAGTTGTTTTTGTTCCCCCGCCGTCAACACCTATAACATATTCATCTCTCAAAATTAAACTACCTCCTCATAAAAATTTAAAATAAAAATTTAATTAAAAGTTATAGTATCATCAAGTGTAGACTGGTGTGAGAAAACATGTATAGATATGTTGCAGTGGGAGGTACTTTTGATAAGCTCCATATAGGTCATAAGCGGTTGCTTCAAACAGCATTTAAAATTGGGAAGAAAATACTTATTGGAGTAACATCGGATGAATTTGCATCTAAAAAAGGAAGCGACGTGGATCCTTATAATTTAAGGGTAAAAAATTTAAAAAAATTTCTTTCAAAATATAAAGGTAGGTATGAATTAAAAAAATTAAATGATAGGTATGGACCAACTATATATGATGAAAAAATTGATGCAATCGTTGTAAGTAGAGAAACTGAAGCAACAGCACACAAAATCAACAAAATAAGAAAAATAAAAGGAATGAAAAAATTAGATATCATTGTGATAGATATGGTTTTAGCTGAAGATGGGAAACCTATTTCATCAACAAGAATCAGAAAAGGAGAAATTGATAAAGAAGGAAGGTTAAAAAAGGTAAAAGTTGTTGTTGGATCTAAAAATCCTGTAAAAATACAGGCAACAAAAAATATATTTAAAAAGATTTTTAAGGATAGAGAAGTTGTAGTGGATTCTAAGGATGTAAATAGCGGTGTATCTCCACAGCCAATAGGTATAGAAGAAACTATAACTGGAGCCATTAATAGAGCAAAAAATGCATATTCTCAAGAATATAATTTTAGTGTTGGTATAGAAGCTGGTTTAGTTGAAGTTCCAAAAACAATAACAGGTTTTATGGATATTCAGTGGTGTGCAATATATAATGGAGAAAAGGTTACTTTAGGTGCTAGTGCAGGATTTGAGTATCCTCCTTTTGTGATAAAAAAAGTTATGGAAGGTAAAGAAGTTGGTGAAATAATGGAGAAATTTACAGGAATAAAAAATTTAGGAGAAAAAGAAGGAGCTATCAGTTATCTATCCAAAGGCTTGCTAGACAGAGTTGAAAACACAGAACAATGTGTACTTACAGCAATGATACCTTGGATCAATAGAGATTATTATTTATCATCTCCACGATAATTATCCGCCACCTTGTTCTTCAGGGTTTGGAATGTTGTTGATGGGGGTATTATTAATTGGAATATTATCAATTGGATTATCACCTGGAATATTAATAATTTATGTTTTCTATCCTTTCCCTAATGTCAACGAATATTTTTTGTATACCTTCTCCTCCTCCACTTTGTGTAGAACTAAACAATCCCGCCACAAAAAACAAGCCAAATAAAATAACTAACGCAGCTAATACATAAACAACTCCTTTTGCCATAGAAAATACCTCCAATCAATATTAAAAATAAATATTGTTTAGTTCTTTATATAAAATTTTTATGTCGCTAAATTATCGTTTAGCGACAAACTAAAAATCTTAAAGTCGTACATATGAAATTTTTAGAAAGTCTAACAACAAATTTTTATTGTTGATATTTTTTAATGGTTCATGATAATTTTTTGTAATAAAAATTAAGAGGTACAGAACCAATGGTAGTCCGTGAACACAATGTAGTCATAAAAAATCCAAAAAATGTAAGTGTTAGATTTGCAATCTGTTATCCTAATGTCTATAAAGTTGCAATGTCTTCATTAGGATTTCATATATTATACAATCTCTTAAATTCAAGAGAAGATGTTTGGTGCGAAAGAATTATTTATCCTTATTCAAAAAGTCTAGAATCAGGCACTTATCTTAAAGATTTTGATATTGTAAGTTTTACTGTGCAATATGAGGAAGATTATTTTAATGTTCTTAAAATGCTAAAAAGCAGCGGTATAAAGCTTGATAAATCAGAAAGGGATGAAAACGATCCGCTTATTATAGCTGGAGGCCCTTGTTTAACTTCAAACCCATTACCAATGTCAAAATTTATTGATTTATTTGTTATAGGTGAAGGAGAGGAGGTTTTAAATAAAATAGTTGACACTTATTTGGAATTGGAAAATCCAAGAAAAGAAATTGATGTATTTGGAGAAATAGAAGGTGTATATATACCAGATAAACCTGTGAGGAGAGTAATTGTAAAAAATATGGACAAAGCATGTCATCCTATCTATCAAATTGTACCTGAAACTAAGGATAGAAGATTTATACCTGCGCTAGGACATTCGTTTTTACTAGGAGTTTCAAGAGGATGTACACGTGGTTGTAGATTTTGCATGACAGGTTATATATATAGACCAAGACGTGAAACTTCTTTAGGGAAATTAATTAAGATAGCTGAGAGAGGTAGGGAAGTTACTAACTTAAATAAGATATCTTTAATAGGATCTTCAGTTTCTGATTATTCAAAAATTGAAAAATTATGTGAGAGTTTATTTGAAAGAAATTTTAAAATTAGCATGCCTTCTCTTAGAATTGATAGTCTTTCAAATTTTTTAATAAAAATTTTAGCTAAGAGTGGAACAAAAACAATAACACTTGCTCCAGAATCTACGTGGAATGTAAGAAAAATTTTAAATAAAACAATAACAGATGAAAAGGTTTTTGAAGCTGTTCAGAATTCTATAAAGGCTGGATTAAAAATAAAAATGTATTTTTTAGTGGGAGTTCCAGGAGAAGATATTAAAGAAGTTGTTGAATTCATGCAAAAATTGCTTCGTATAGGGAAATATAGGATCAATTTCAGTGTTAATCCATTAATACCAAAGGCCCACACGCCATTTCAATGGGTAAAATTCGATTTCGAAGATATAAATAAAAAAATAAGGTTCATGAAAAAAAAGTTGAGATATAGGGCTAAATTTGGAAATCCAAAATTGGCATTGATTCAATATGTACTTTCAATTGGAGGAAAAGACGTTGGTGAATTATTGGAGAGATCTGTAAAATCCAGAATATCATTCAGGGAATGGATGAAAAAAGCTAAGCCTTGGAATGTAGACGATGAATTGCCCTGGAAAAATATAGATGTTGGTCTGAGAGACGATTTTATTTTGGAGGAATATTACAAAATGAAAAAAGGTGAGATAACTCCTTGGTGTGAAGAAGGAGTGTGTTATGGATGTCAAAAAAAATGTTTGCTAAAAGAATCGAAGAAGTAAAGTTATCAGAAGTTAGGAAGATGTTTGATTTAGCTGAAAAAAAACAAGACATTATAAATCTTGGTATTGGAGAACCTGATTTTGGAATACCACCACATGTTAAAGATGCAATAAAAGATGCTCTTGATGAAGATTTCACACATTATACACCTAACTTGGGAATTTATGAATTAAGAGAAGCAATTGCAAGAAAATTAAAAAAAGAAAATAAAATAAATACTGATGCAGAATCAATAATGGTCACTGCTGGAGCTAGTGAGGCTCTCTACATTCTTATAAATATTTTTGTTGATAATGGAGATGAGGTATTAGTACCAGATCCTGGATTTTTATCTTATGATGCATGTGTAAAACTTGCTGGTGGAAAAACAGTTTCAATACCTTTAAAATCAGAAGAAAATTTTAGGGTAAATCCAGACGTGGTTGAAAATCTTATAACAGATAATACCAAACTTATAATACTTAATTCGCCATCTAATCCTACAGGGAATGTTATGGATAAAGATGATGTAAAGGCGATTGCAGAAATTGCAGAAGATAATGAAATATTTATAATTTCAGATGAAGTTTATGAGAAAATAATATATGAGAAAAAACATTATAGTCCTAGGAAGTATACAGAAAATGCTTTTATTGTAAATAGCTTTTCTAAAACATATGCAATGACAGGATTGCGTGTTGGATATTTTGTTGCTTCTCCAGAAATAATAAACAAAGCATTGAAGATTCATCAATACAACGTTGCATGTGCACCATCAATATCACAAATTGCTGCACTTTCAGCATTAAAGGGTCCACAGAAATATGTTGTAGAGATGGTGGATAAATTTAGAAAGAGGAGAGATTTTATAGTTGAAAGATTAAATGAAATTGGTATTAATTGTAAAAAACCAGAAGGAGCTTTTTATGTATTTCCATATGTTGGAGATGAATTAAATTTCACAAAAAATGCTCTTGATGCTGGTGTTGCAGTTGTACCTGGTAGAACATTTGGTAAATATGGAGCAGGACATGTGAGAATATCATATGCTACTTCTTTAAAAAATATTGAAAAAGCAATGAATAGAATTGAGAAAAAGATGAAAAGATAAGAATGAAGTGGGCCGGCGACGTTGGAGGCTTCCCGCAACTAACGTTGCAGTACCACCTCCAACGCAGGGGGGCTTAACTTCTGAGATCGGAACGGGTTCAGGTGTGGCCCCCCCGCTATGGTCGCCGTACCCTTCTAGGTGCATAGGTAGTTCGTGGATATCACCTGTAGGGAACTGGTCCAAGGTTTTCGGGGTGTTGGGAGCGGCAGGCTAAGCCTCTCGGCTTTCGCCTCGAGGCTTACACCTCCGCCCCATCAAACGCCTCTTTTAGGCGCCCCCTTATGGCTGCCTATTTTCGGGGGGTGCTTCAGGCTTAGATGCTTTCAGCCTTTATCACCCGGCGCGTAGCTGCCCGGCGTCGCCCTGTCGGACGACCGGTACACCAGAGGCGCCGGCGGCCCGTTCCTCTCGTACTAGGGCCACCTTCCCCTCAGGCAGCCAACACCTCCGGTAGATAGCAACCAACCTGTCTCACGACGGTCTAAACCCAGCTCACGTTCCTCTTTAATGGGCGAACAACCCCACCCTTGGGCGCTGCTGCACGCCCAGGGTGAGGAGAGCCGACATCGAAGTAGCAAGCCGCGGGGTCGATGTGGGCTCTTGCCCGCGACCACCCAGTTATCCCCGAGGTAGCTTTTCTGTCATCTCCGGCCCCCATCGAGGAGGCACGGAGGTTCGCTAGGCCCGGCTTTCGCCCCTGCACCCCCTACTGTTAGGGGTGCAGTCAGGCCGGCTTTTGCCCTTACACTCTACGGCGGGTTCCTGACCCGCCTGAGCCGACCTTTGGGCGCCCTTGATATCTTTTCAAGGGCGTGCCGCCCCAGCCAAACTGCCCACCTACTGCTGTCCCCCCTTTCGGGGGTTAGGGGCCCGGCCATGGGAAGGCGGTGTCTCATGGGCGGCTCCACCAGGCCTGGCGACCTGGCTTCGAAGCCTCCCGCCTACGCTGCATACCCATGACCAGACCCCAACAGCAGGCTGCAGTAAAGCTCTACGGGGTCTTCGCTTCCCACCGGAGGTATCTGGCATGTGCACCAGAAAGCGGGTTCACCAGGTCCGGGCTAGGGACAGTGGGGGCCTCGTTCAACCATTCATGCAGGCCGGTACTTATCCGGCAAGGCATTTCGCTACCTTAAGAGGGTTATAGTTACCCCCGCCGTTTACCGGCGCTTCACCCCGTTGAACCGGGGCTTCACGTGCCGGCACTGGGCAGGTGTCACTCCCAGTACTCACCCTTACGGGCTAGCTGGGAGCTATGTTTTTATTAAACAGTCGGGCCCCCCTAGTCACTGCGACCAGCCGCTTCTCGCGGCTGGCACCCCTTCTTCCGAAGGTACGGGGCCAATTTGCCGATTTCCCTTAGCCCGGTTACCCTGACACGCCTTAGCCTTCTCAGCTAGGGGCACCTGTGTCGGTTCTCGGTACGGTGGCCCAGGATCCATAGCTGGCTCCCTTTTCAAGGGCCCCGGGGATCGGCCAGACCGTCCCTTAAGGGACGGCTGTTCAGGCCTTCACCTGGTTCTCCCCATTACGGGACTCCCCAGGCTTCAGCCTTTAAATGGGGCGACAGCCCCACCTGGCCTACCCCGAGGCGTCAGGAGCCAGCCTTTGCGTCGCCGCGTACCTGGGCCGTACAGGAATATTAACCTGTTTCCCTTTCGGCCAGGCCGGGTTACGGCTGGCCTTAGGACCGACTAACCCTGGGCTGACGAACATTGCCCAGGAACCCTAGCCCTTTCGGCGGTAAGGATTCTCACCTTACTTTGCTGCTACTACCGCCAGGATTCTCATTCCCGCCAGGTCCACGGGAGCTCACGCCCCCGCTTCTGCCCTGGCGGGACGCCACCCTACCAGATCACCGCATTTCGCGGTGCTCCGGGGTATCGGCAGCCGGCTTAAACCCCGTCCATTTTCGGCGCCCCCGGCCTCGGTGAGTGAGCTGTTACGCACTCCTTAGAGGATGGCTGCTTCTAAGCCTACCTCCTCACTGTCTGAGGCCGGGGACCACCTTCGCTACTTAGCCGGCATTTAGGGGCCTTAACCCCGGTCTGGGTTGTTCCCCTCTCGGGACACAGGCTTACCCCGTGCCCCTGACTCCGCCCTTCTACGGCGGTGGCGGGTTCGGAGTTTTACAGGGTGCCGAGGGATTTCTCCCCCTGCACACCCAGTAAGTGCTCTACCCCGCCACCTGCCTCCGGGCGGGCTGGCCTGCGAGCCATTTCGGGTGGAACCAGCTGTCACCGGCCTCGATTGGCCTTTCACCCCTAGCCCCGGGTCAGGGGAGCGTTTTGCACTACAACACCCCTTCGGGCCTCCACCACTCGTAAGAGTGGCTTCACCCTGCCCAGGGCTAGATCGGCCGGCTTCGGGTCTCACGGCCGTGACTCCGGGCCCTTTCGGACCCCGCCCCTCGCACATAAAGTGCTGCGGGCATGTCGGTTTCCCTACGACTCCGGGGCGTAAACCCCTTAGCCTCGCCACGGCCGTGAACTCCCTGGCCCGTGTTTCAACACGGACGGCAGGACGCCGATCACCACCCCTCATACTCCCCCGTCGCCGGGGTTTCTTTTGGGGTGGGTCATCTCTTTCGCGCCCTGCCGGATTGTCGCCGCCCGGTTTCAGGCTCTTTTCACTCCCCGTCAGGGGTTCTTTTCAGCTTTCCCTCACGGTACTAGTGCGCTATCGGTCTTGGGACGTATTTAGGATTGGGAGTCGATGCCTCCCAGATTCGCGCCCCATATCCAAGGGACGCTACTCAGGATGGCAACGTTCCCTGCCTGGCTTACGCCTACGGGGCTTTCACCCTCTCCGGCGCCGGCATTCCAGCCGGACTTCGGCTTCACCAGGCAGGGAACATATGTTGCCATCCTGCAACACCACATCCCCCCTGTATCGCTACAGAGGGTTCGGTTTGTCCTGTGCCGCTTTCGGTCGCCCCTACTCACGGCATCGCTTTTGCTTTCTTTTCCTCCCCCTACTAAGATGTTTCAGTTCGGGGGGTTCCCCCTCCTTACGGAGTGACCCTCCTTACGGAGGGCCAGGAGGTCCCATTCGGCGATCCCGGGCTCTACGGCTGCATGCGCCTCACCCGGGCTTATCGCAGCTTGCCACGGCCTTCGTCGGCGCCCAAGCCGAGCCATCCACCGGGCGGCTTAAACCTTGGACCAGTTCCCTACAGTTGGTGTCCACGAACTACCTATGCACCTAGAATCATCTTTGATCATCTAGCTTCACTAGCCATCATAAGATGGCTAGTTGCATGGACCCACCGGGATTTGAACCCGGGGCCTCCGCCTTGCAAGGGCGGCGCTCTCCCAGGCTGAGCTATGGGCCCAAAAATAAAAAAAGGTCCCACGGGTGCTTTTGGTGTCCCAAAGGAATATTATTATTTTAAGGAGGTGATCCAGCCGCAGGTTCCCCTACGGCTACCTTGTTACGACTTCGCCCTCCTCACGGGGCCCGGATTCGACCATGGCCAGAGGCCATGGCCTCATCCGAACCCCGTTTGGGTGGCGTGACGGGCGGTGTGTGCAAGGAGCAGGGACGTATTCACCGCGGGATAGTGACCCGCGATTACTACGCATTCCAGCTTCACGAGGGCGAGTTGCAGCCCTCGATCCGAACTACGGCCGGGTTTATGGGATTACCTCCCCCTTTCGGGGTCGGTACCCATTGTCCCGGCCATTGTAGCCCGCGTGTAGCCCGGGGGTTTCGGGGCATACGGACCTACCGTCGCCCGCACCTTCCTCCAGCTTATCGCTGGCGGTCCCCCTAGTGTGCCCGGCGTCCCTTACGGGACCCGCTGGCAACTAGGGGCGCGGGTCTCGCTCGTTGCCTGACTTAACAGGACGCCTCACGGTACGAGCTGACGGCGGCCATGCACCTCCTCTCGGCTCGTCAGGCAAGGTCATCAACCTGGCCATCATCCTGCCGTCGCCCCCGGTGAGGTGTCCGGCGTTGAATCCAATTAAACCGCAGGCTCCACGCGTTGTGGTGCTCCCCCGCCAATTCCTTTAAGTTTCAGCCTTGCGGCCGTACTCCCCAGGCGGCGGACTTAACGGCTTCCCTTCGGCACTGGGGCAACTCGAGGTTGCCCCAACACCAAGTCCGCATCGTTTACGGCCAGGACTACCCGGGTATCTAATCCGGTTCGCTCCCCTGGCTTTCGTCCCTCACCGTCGGGCCCGTTCCAGCCGGACGCCTTCGCCACAGGTGGTCCCCCCGGGATTACAGGATTTCACCCCTACCCCGGGGGTACCTCCGGCCTCTCCCGGCCCCAAGTCCGGCAGTATCTCCGGCTACTCCCGCAGTTGAGCTGCGGGCTTTCACCGGAGACTTACCGGACCGGCTACGGACGCTTTAGGCCCAATAAACGCGGCCACCACTCGGGCTGCCGGTGTTACCGCGGCGGCTGGCACCGGTCTTGCCCAGCCCTTATTCCCGGAGCTTTTTACACTCCGGAAAAGCCACTCCTTACGGAGTGGCACTGGGGGTCCCCCCGTCGCGCTTTCGCGCATTGCGGAGTTTTCGCGCCTGCTGCGCCCCGTAGGGCCCGGGGCCTTGTCTCAGGCCCCGTCTCCGGGCTCTTGCTCTCACAACCCGTACCGATCGTAGGCTTGGTAGGCCGTTACCCTACCAACTACCTAATCGGCCGCAGACCCATCCTGGGGCGGTCAAAAGACCTTTCGGCGAGGCCCCATTCCAGGAGACCTCGCCTATCCGGGATTAGCCCCAGTTTCCCGGGGTTATCCCGGACCCCAGGGTAGGTTGTCCACGTGTTACTGAGCCGTTCGCCACGGGCACAAGGCCCGTTCGACTTGCATGGCTTAGTCGGACCCCCATAGCAGTGGCCTCCGCCAGGATCAAACGGAGTTGGCGGGGGATTCCTTTGGGACTTTACCAGCACCCGTGGGACCTATGATCAAGCCTGAGTTATTCACTCAGGCTCTCACCAATTTTGTTGCCATGGCTGGAGTGCGATTCTTCATCGAGCCTAAATAGGCACTCCGAATCCACGCCGGTACCATGGCATTACATACCTAGCAACACTATCAATACAAAAAAATTAGAAAATATTGCACGCCGGGGACGGGATTTGAACCCGCGCGATCCTTAACGGATCATCGGCTTAGCAGGCCGACGCCCTACCAGGCTGGGCCACCCCGGCTACTGAAGACATTTGGCAGCGAGGCACGCCCAGGAGTGGACAAGACCACCAGACACCGGTGATCTGAGGGTTAGACTCCACCCCGTTGACCCACAAGCACCATCCGTCTGCGGTAGGGCTGCTCCCTTCCGGGCCTGACCCGTTCCCGCAGCAAAGGCGATTAGGTCCAGCCCTCCAGCTGGACCCTCGCCACCGGTGGCCCTGTGGGACGAGGCTTCATTGTTTAACCCTCAGGCCGATGTCTGGCGGTCTTGCCGCCTCCTGGGCTTCGGCCGCGCCATATAGGGGATTTGCGCTTACAGGGGACCCCTAACCCCCCGGCCTAGCCTCGCTGCCATTTTATATTTTATTTTTCAATCTTATTTAAATTTTTTGATATAATCTTTGTCAACATCTTCTATATGTTTAAACATATTTTTTGTACATTTGATCATTATTGGTTTCAAATTATGAGATAATATAAATTTTTCTATTTCACATATTTCTTCATATCTTCTCCTTGAGTGAATAAATGATCCTACCACTCTTGACTTACATGAATCTACAAATTTCTTCCCTTCTGTCTCCTCTAATATTTCAAGTAATTCATCGATAAGTCCTAATTTATTAGCAACCGAAAAAACTTCTAATAATATTGCAGCAAGACTTTTAGTATATAAACTTCTGAGCATTTTTAATGTTGAGGCTTCCCCAACCTTTGAACCTATAACTTCAATAGGTACTCCAAATTTTTCCAATATTTTAAGTTTATTTGCATTTTTACCTGAACAAATCATTTTAAATTTACGTTTTATTCTTCCAATTATTGCACAATCAACAAATTTTTCCTCATCAATATATTTCAAAATTTTATGTTTTGTTAGAGGTGATACATTATTCACATCTACATATATACCTTTTACATATTTTCCATATTTTTTAGCCACATCTAAAGCTGAAAATGGAGTAACGGCTGAAATAACAATGTCAGAATTTTTTACAAGGTCTTTATAATCTTTGTATATCTTTACTCCAAGTTTTTTTGCAATTTTTTTAGTTTTTTCACTCCTACCTTTAACACATGTTTGTACTTCCACCTTATCCTTAAAAAATTGTGATAAAGTAGAACTTACTTCTCCAAATCCAATAAATCCAATCCTCATGGCCACCACATTACTTCCTTTCTAAAAATTTTTCTAGGGAAGATGCTATAGCTGTAGCATTTGTGTAATATATTGAAGACAATATACCCACAACCTTACCATCTTGTATGACTGGTGAACCACTGTCTCCAGGCACTGGTAATTTTCTTGCTGGAAAAGATAATTTATGAAATGTTTTTCCAATATCTATAATTTTACATGGTTTTTTATGTCCCCTTCTCAATATATATGCAGAACCTAATTTTGGATTTCCAATTTCTGACGTTAAAACAAAATCTGAAGGAATGTTAAAACTAAGCAAGGCGATGTCCAAATTTTTGAAAATCTTTTGTACTTTACCTTTAAATCTGTTTATATATACTTCGCTTCCTTCTTTACATCCACAAATTTTTAATACATGATACGATGTTATGATTTTAAAAGAATTTTTATTTTTAATAATCGCGCCAATTACAGCTTTTATACCTTTACAACAAGACACTAATTCTCCAATTTTTATTTTTCTCAATTTGATCACATCTATCCTTCTTCTATTTTCTTTATGATTTTGTTTAATTTTTCAACTTCTTCATTAATATTAAAAGCTGAAGCGATTCTTTTCATTCCTTCAAAAGTCCTCAAAATATTATCTAACCAATTGAAAATATCTCCAGAATAAGTTTGTATTTTATATTTTGACATGATACTCTTACTAATCTCTATTGGATCCTTACCCTTAAGACGCAAGTTAATAATATATTCTGAAAATTTCTTTTGAGTACAGCCACAAAATGGCCTATATTTACATTTACATGAAATAAAATCCATTTGAAGTCTAATAACAGCCTTTTGTAAATTTTTATCCAAATCAACTATATTTTTACCTTTTGATAATATGTCTAATGTTGAATCAGCAAATAATCTACTTGAGAATTTCACACCTAGGTTATGAATTAATTGTTTATGCAATTGTTTTGAAAGATATGCATTCTCAAATGGATTAATAGTGACTGCAATTTTAACCGCATCTTTCTTTCCAATATTTTTTTCTATATATTTTGCTTCATTTAATTTTAAAAATGACTTAGACACTGCAAAACCATATTCGGTCGGTTTAAATTTTTTCAACAACCCATGTTTTTCAAGTATTTGTACAGCCTCTTTAGAATCTATTGGCCACGAAGCATCGTTTGTAAGATCCTGAGGCTTCTTAACCGATCCAGAAGTTATATCTGCCAATACATGTTCTAAAACATCTTCATCAGTATAATCAACATCAACAGGATCTAGGTTTCCTTCAAGAAGTTCAACAGCTTTAGATTCCTCAGTTTCTCCATTGAAATTCATCCCAATTTCAGCCAAAATATAAACAATGCCCCTATCATGATAGGAAGGTCTTCCAGCTCTTCCAAGCATTTGTTGAAATTCATTATTTTCTATCCATTTATTACCCATCAATAAAGTTTCAAATATTACTTGGGATGCTGGAAAATCAACGCCAGCAGAAAGTGCTGCAGTTGTAACAACAGCTTCTAGATTTTGTGATGCAAATTCTTTTTCAATTTTTTCCCTTTTATGATAAGGCAAACCCGCATGATAAGCCGCAGCCTTTATTCCTTTACTTCTTAAATAATTTGTAATCATTTTTGTTTTCATTCGAGAATTAGTAAAAACTATTGTTTGACCTCTAAATCCTTTTTTTGAAATATTATTATACTCCTTTTTTATTAGTTTAGCAATTATTTCTTTCTTTTCTTCATTATTTTTTAGAAGTATAAGATGTTTTTCTAATGGCACTGGTCTTTTTTCGTATTTAACTAATTTTAATCCAAATTTTTTTGCTATTTCTTCAGCATTTTCTACAGTTGCTGATAAGGCAATTATTTGTGAATTAGGAAATATTTTCATGAATCTTTTAATCATTCCATTTAATCTCGGACCTCTCTCCCTATCTTCAAGCATGTGAATTTCGTCTATAACTATAACTCCAGGATCACCCAGATGTTTTGATTTACCGGATCTAAGTAGAAAATCTATACCTTCATATGTTCCAACGACGATGTCAGCATCCCTGATATCATCTTCATGTATTTTAAGTTCACCCTTTGCTTTTATTCTATTTTTACCAACTTTTATCGCTGTTTTAAGACCTAAACTTGAATATTTGGATTTAAATTCTCTGTATTTTTGGTTTGCAAGGGCAACTAATGGTGTTAAGTAAATAAATTTTTTTCCCTCTAATGCAGATGGGATACCTACAAGCTCACCTATCAATGTTTTACCACTGGCTGTTGCAGAAACAACCATTAAATTTTTTCCTTCAATTAATCCATTTTTTATTGCTAAATATTGTACAGGTAAAAGTTTTCTAATTTTTAAATGATTTAATACAAATTTAAATTTTTTTGGTATATTTAATTCACTAACTTTTAATTCTTTATCTTTTCCACATTCTATTTTATCAATTAATGTAAATTCTGGATTTTCTACAGGATCAAAGGAAGGTTCAAAAATTTTTAATATTTTTTCTACATCCTTTATCCTTTCAAGAATATTTTTTAATTTTTTAATAAGAGATTTATTTGCGCTTATATACCTAAGCTCCATCTTTATTATGTCTTCTGCACACTCCTTACAAATTGCCTGGTTATTGTATTTGTAACTATTTTTTTCTGTGAGAATTGTCACGCGCTTTTCAATTAAACAATGATTACAAACAATCAACTTTTTATACTGTATATTAAAATCATCCAGGAACTTTTCTAGGTTTTTATCACTATTTGCTAAAAAAACTTTATGGCTTCTAAGTAATTTTATTGCCTTTGATGGTGGGTAAGGTTTACTTTTCTTATTTATAATTATAAATCTTTTTATACGTGGACCTGCTGGTGTACTTTTAAATTTTAAATGACCATATAAAATTGGTTCGATTGGGACGTTCTCTTTTGGTTTTTTTACGAGAAATAATTCTATTTTTCTCCTCCTTTTATTTAATATTATCATTGTTTTTCCTCTTTTCTAGCATTTCTGTTGCAATTTTACGAAGTTTAAATTTTTGAACTTTGCCACTAGCCGTCAATGGAAATTTATCCACAAAGAAAACATATTTAGGTGCTTTGTATCGTGCAATATTTTCTTTTGCATAATCTATTACGTCTTCTTCTCTTATGTCAGCTCCATCTTCTTTTATTACAAATGCAGCTACTTCTTCTCCATATTTTTCGTCAGGTACTCCTACAATTTGTACATCTTTAATTCCAGGCATTTTATGGAGAAATTCCTCAATTTCTCTTGGGTAGATATTTTCCCCACCTCTTATTATCATCTCCTTAATCCTTCCAACTATTCTGTAATATCCGTCTTTATCCATCATTGCAAGATCTCCAGTATGTAACCATCCATCTTCATCTATAGCTTCCTTTGTTTCCTTTGGCATCTTATAGTATCCTTTCATTACATTGTATCCTCTACAACATATCTCTCCTACTTCACCAGGTCCAAGTTTTTTTCCTGTCTTTGGATCTACAATTTTAACCTCTATTTCTGGTAGAGGTTTTCCAACAGTTTCAACTCTTTTATCAATAGGATCATCAACACTTGTTTGGGTAATACCTGGAGAAGCTTCAGTTAATCCATATACTATTGTTATTTCTTTCATGTGCATTTTTTCAATGACTTTTTTCATCAATTCTTTCGGACAGGGAGCTCCAGCCATGATTCCAGTTCTAAGAGATGATAAATCAAACATGTCAAACATAGGATGTGATAATTCTGAAATGAACATAGTTGGAACTCCATAAAGAGCAGTACATTTTTCTTTTTCCACTGCAGCCAAAACAAGTAAAGGATCAAAATATTCAAGCATCACTAAAGTTCCACCATGCGTTAGAATTGCAAGTAAACCAAGGACAATACCAAAACAATGAAACATTGGCACTGGAAGACACAATTTATCTTTTTCAGTGAATTTTTGTCTTTCACCTATATAATAACCATTATTAAGTATGTTCCTATGAGTCAACATGACGCCTTTTGGGAATCCTGTTGTCCCTGATGTATATTGTATATTTACAACATCATCATTTTTCACTTGCTTTTTAGCTTTTTCAAGTTTTTCATCTGGAACATGTTTTCCTAAAAGCATTAATTCATGTGTATTATACATGCCTCTGTGTTTTTCTGCACCAATATATATTACATGTTTGAGTTTTGGGAAGTTTTTACTTTTTAGTTTTCCTCTTTCATATTTTTTGAGTTCTGGAACTAACTCATATATGGTTTTAAGATAATTAACATCTCTAAAACCTTCTATCAATGCAATTGCTTTCATATCAGATTGTTTCATTACATATTTTAATTCATCTTTTTTATAGGCAGTGTTAATAGTTACTAAAACCCCTCCTATCTTAGACGCCGCAAAGAAGAATGTTAGCCAATCCGGTACATTTGTAGCCCATATACCTATATGGTCTCCTTTTTTTAATCCTATATGTAACAATCCTTTTGCTAGAAGATCTACTCTTTCATTAAATTCTTTATATGTAAATCTTAAATTACGATCGGGATAAACTATGAAATCTTTGTTAGGATATTTCTTGGCTTGTTCTTCTAAAAATTCATGTATTGTTTTTTCGGTAAAAACCATAACAGTCACCTAATGTCAAGTAACATGTTTAAAAAGGCGTGTAAAGTACTGCAAGTATTTTAGCAGGTTTATTGCCTGCAGAATGTACATGATGAGGTACTATTGAATCATAATAAATACTGTCACCTTCGGATAACCTATATTTATTTTTTCCATAAATTACTTCTATTTCACCATTTAAAACATAAATAAATTCTTCACCTTCGTGCGATGATAATTTAAAATTCTTAGGTGGTAAATCAACATAGATAACAAAAGGTTCCATATGTCTATCTGCCTTCCCCATACCTAATGAGTGAAATTCTAAATGTGATTTATCAACTCTATCTTCTTCTCCAGAAAAATGCATTACTTTTGAGCTTTTGCCTTTTCTTACTATTATTGGTCCTTCCTGTATTTCATCATCTAAAAATGTGCCAAGTCTAACACCTAATGCTCTTGATATCTTAATTAATGGTGATAAAGATGGCAGAATATTTCCTTCTTCAATTTCTTTTATAAGTTTTTTATTAACTCCTGCACTTTTTGAAAGTTCAGAAATGCTCATTCCTCTATCTTTTCGAATTTTTTTTATTTTTTCGCCAACTGTACTCATTCCAAAACACCTCATTACATAAGATAGAAATAACTCATTTAAAACTATTTGAAATTTCAACAGCTTTCTTTGCAGCTTTTTCAAGAGAAGTTTCAAAAGGTATTCCAGCATTTTTTAAAATTTCATGTCCTTTTCTTTGATTAGTCCCTGTAAGACGTATAACAATTGGTATATCTCTATCTAATTCATTTGATGCTTTTACAATTCCTTTTGCAACTTCATCTGCTCTTGTTATCCCACCTAATATATTAACAAAAATTACTTTAACATTTGAAAGAGATGAAACAAAATTTAAAGCTTTTTCAATGACTTCTGAGGATGCACCTCCTCCGATATCAAGAAAAGTAGCTGGTTTTCCCCCATATAAACTTATTATGTCCATAGCAGCTAAAGTCAAACCAGCTCCATTACCAATAACAGCAATATCTCCATCTAATTTTGTGAATGCAAATTCTCTTTCTTTATATTCTTCTAAATTTTGTATTTCAGGATGTCTATAAACTCCATCATAATCTAAATCAATTTTTGCATCTAGAGCTATAACTTTGTTGTCTGGAGTTATAGCCAATGGATTTATTTCCACAAGTTTAGCATCATATTTTTTAAATAGTTTGTAAGTTTTCCATATGATATTTCCAACCTTGGGTATCAAATTACTTTCTAGACCCATTTTACGTGCTATTTCTCTACCTTCATATGGCATGAATTTATCAAGAGGATTGACATGATATTTTACTATAGAATTCTCCCTTACTTTTTCTTCAACATCTACGCCACCATGAACACTACCCATAATTAAAGGTTTTTTAGCTGCACGATCAATAATTACACTAATGTACAATTCTTCCTTTATATCTATTTTTTCTTCAATTAAAATCTTTTTTACTTTTTCTCCTTTAATTTTGGTATTAAATAATGATTTAGATAAATCATAGGCATTTTTTGGTGATGAAGCAAATTTTATACCGCCTGATTTACCTCTTCCACCAACCAAAACCTGTGCTTTTAAAGCTACTGGAGCATTTATTTTTTTAGATGCTTCATAAACTTCATCAGGATTTTTTGCTACGTAACCTTCTGGTATTGGTATTCCTTCCATTTTAAATAATTTTTTAGCGTTGTACTCGTACAGTTTCATTTTTTGCCACCTTCATACCCTCATTAAATGCTTTTATATTTTTTTCTTCCGTGTTTGGTGGTACAGAATCAATTATAGCCTTTTTTGCAGCTTTTTTACTTACAATATTAGTTAAGGATGTAAGTGCACCTACCATGACCATATTGGCTACGATGG
The DNA here is from genome assembly GCF_055392295.1 of Methanothermus sociabilis. NCBI lineage: Archaea > Methanobacteriati > Methanobacteriota > Methanobacteria > Methanobacteriales > Methanothermaceae > Methanothermus > Methanothermus sociabilis. The sequence goes on from NZ_AP042467.1 coordinate 1,009,260, forward strand.
GTAATCCTATCTTTTTTTCGGCTAACTTTGTTGCTGGAATTTTGAATAATTTTACATCATTTCTAATATTGGAGGGTTTAACAAGATCTGAATCAATTATTACTATACCTTTTGGTTTTAAATCGTTTATATATGTTGAAAATGCTTCATTAGACATTGCAACAAAAATATCTGGATTTTGTACCTTTGGGTAGTCTATTTCTTTATCACTAATAACTACTTCAGATCTAGATGCTCCACCTCTGGCTTCTGGCCCATAGGATTGTGTTTGTACAGCATACATATTGTCATATAATGCAGCTGCTCTTCCAAGTACTATACCAGCCAAAATTATACCCTGACCACCAAAACCTGCAAATCTTACTTCTATTCTCAATCTGATCCCTCATAAGCTGACTTTATTGTGTTTATTTTCCCATATTTCTTTTCAATGAGTTTATACATTTCAGTAGAAAATTCTTTCAGTTTTCGATTTACAAATTCTCCAACTATAATCTTACCCTTAAGTTCATCTTTATCCATTTTTTCTGCTTTTCTTATATTTATACTGTTTTTTTTCATCCATTTTAGCATTTCAACCGCAGATTTCATGTTATTCATTCTTCCATAATAAGTTGGGCATTGTGAAACAACTTCTATAAAGGAGAAGCCTTTATTTTTAAGACCTCTTTTAATTGATTTTGTTAATTGTAAAACATGATAAGTTGTCCACCTTGCAACATAACTTGCACCAGAGGATTTAACTAACTTCACAAGATCAAATGGATTTTCAATTACACCATATGGAGCTGTAGTTCCATAACTACCTCTTGGAGATGTAGGACTTACTTGACCTCCAGTCATTCCATAAATGCTGTTATTGATGCAAATAACAGTCATGTCAATATTTCTTCTTGCTCCATGGATGAGATGGTTCCCACCAATAGCTGCAGCATCTCCATCTCCAGTAAATACCACTACGTTTAACTTTGGATTTCCTAATTTAATCCCTGTTGCAAATGCTATAGGCCTTCCGTGAGTTGTATGTAAAGAATCACATTTTATATAACCAGGTATTCTTGATGAACATCCAATTCCAGATACAAGTACAGTATTTTTAAATTCAATTTTGGCCATTTCCATAGCTTTTAGGAATGTATTGATTACAATTCCATTGCCGCAACCTGAACAAAAAATATGTGGAAGTCTGTCTTCTCTTAAATATTTTAAAAAAGCATTTTTCATCTTAAAATCCTCCTAATCTCTGAAAGAATTTCCACAGGTTTATGTAATTCACCACCAATTTTTGGAAGTAAATACACATTTGCTTTACCTTTCACAGCTCTTTGAACCTCATAAAACATTTGTCCAAGATTCATTTCAACAACAAGAATATTTTTTGCAGTGTCTGCTAATTCAGATATTTTTTCATCTGGAAATGGCCATGGCGTGTCTAATTTTACATATCCAACTTTATAACCTTCTTTCCTTCCCAGTTTAACAGCACTTATTACTGATCTAACAGGAGCTCCATATGAAATCACTATTAAATCAGCATCATTACAGTATTCTTCTTTAATATGGATAATTTTATTTTTATTTTTCAATATTTTATTACAGAGTCTTTTAACAAGTTTTTCATGTGTTTCTGGATTTGAAGCATCAGGATATCCTTTTTCATTGTGTGTAAGGCCGGTTACATGTATTTGATAATTTTCCCCAAAAGGAGGCATTGGAGGGGTTCCATCAGGCGGCGCTTTAAAAAAATCTGTTTTTTCTTTGGGTCTTTTCCTTTTTACAACGTTTATTTTTTCAGGTATTACTACTTTCTCACGCATATGGCCTATTATTTCATCGCTAAGAATTATTACGGGTACTCTATATTTTTCCGAAAAATTAAAAGCTTTAATCATAAAATCAAAACATTCTTGAACTGATGAAGGTGAAAGAGCTATTATTTCATAATCACCATGTGAACCCCATCTTGCTTGCATCATATCACTTTGGGAGGCCATTGTAGGCTGCCCTGTAGATGGTGAACCTCTTTGAACATCTACGATGACTACTGGAGTTTCTGTCATTACAGCATAACCTATATGTTCCTGCATCAAAGAAAATCCAGGACCAGAGGTTGCTGTCATTGCTTTTAGGCCGCTCCAAACTGCTCCAATCGCTGCAGCTAAAGCACCTATTTCATCTTCCATCTGTATAAATATCCCACCATATTTTGGCAATAATTTTGCCATTTTTTCGGCTATTTCTGTGGAAGGCGTAATAGGATATCCTGCAAAAAATCTACATCCTGCTTTAATGGCACCAATTGCAAAACTTTCATTTCCTTGAATAAATAACTCTTTACTCATTTTTATTCACCGAAATAGCTTGATCAGGGCACATTAAGACACATATATTGCATTTTGTACACCTTTCAGGACTTTTAGGTAGTGGTACATGTACTCCTTTTTCATTAATCTCTTTTGACATTTCAAATACATTACGAGGACAAAATTCGATACATATGCCACATCCTTTACATAATTTTTCATTAATGGCTATCATGTTTTCTAAATTTTAGATTTCAATATAAAAAATTTTATTTACTCAAAAAATCAACTTAAAATTAATTAGTTTAGTAACTCAATTATTAACCCAACAAAGCTACCCTACTTCTTTCAGATTTGTCAACGATTTCCATTCCAACTTCTTTAGATATTTCATTGGCAAAATCAAATACTTCTTGGGCTAATGGCATGTTTTCCATTTTTAATCTTTTTCTTGAATAACCTAGATACATATATGCCTTGACCTCAACAAAATCAGGTTCTGCAATTTTAATTAATTCGGCGAATTTATCTGGATAATCCATGTTAATTCCTTTTATTGCAGTTATCCTTATGACCTTCCTACAGTTAAAAGTAGGCATGATTTCTAAAGATTTATTTAATTTTTCCCAGCCATCTTTAACCAATGGACGACAAATTTTAATGTATTTATCTTTATTGGGAGCTTCCAATGAAATATAAAGTTGAGTAGGTTCCTCATTGAGATTCTCTAATCTTTCTGGTAAAAGTCCATTGGTTACTAAGAATGTTGTGAAATTTTTGCGATGAAATTCTTCTATTAACTCATCTATTAAAGGATATAATGTTGGTTCTCCAACGAGTGAGATAGCAGCATTATTAGGATTTTGAGCCTCTAAAACTTTTTTCTTATTTGCTTTTTCGTTTCCAAAAAATCCACATAATAGTGCTCTTTGAGCTTCTATACATCCATCCACTATTTCCTTTGGATCGTCGTAAGATCCTTCCCATTTATATGATTTTGAAATTAAATCTCTCCAACAAAACAAACATCTGTGTTGGCAGAAAAATACACTAGGTGACATTTGTAAACATCTATGGCTTCTTATACCATAAAATTTCTCTTTGTAGCAGACTCCTTCATCTAACAAACTTTTTTTTGTCCATAAACACGTCTTTACAGCAGTATGTTGATTTTTTCCTACAAAATGATACCCCATTTTTTTTAATCTTTCTATTTCTTTTTTTTCCACTCTGATCATCTTCCTCCCAATTTTTTCTTTCTTTATATATATTTTTTGTTTTTTGATAATAAATAAAATTTAAATAAGATATTAAAAAAATATTTGTGTATGTAATAATAAAGAAGTGGTTAAGATGTTAATAGGTGAGAAATTCCCGTCTTTAGATGTTAATACTACCCATGGCAGAATAAAATTGCCAGACTATTTTGATGGTAAGTGGTTCATACTTTTCAGCCATCCTGCAGATTTTACACCAGTATGTACAACAGAATTTGTGGCTTTCCAAAATAAATATGAGGAATTTAAGAAATTAAATTGTGGGTTAATAGGTTTAAGCGTTGATCAAGTCTTTAGCCATATTAAGTGGATAGAGTGGATCAAAGAAAATTTAAACATAGTAATAAAGTTTCCAATAATAGCAGATACAGGAGAAGTTGCAAAAAAATTAAACCTCATACACCCAAAACAAGGTTCAAACACTGTACGAGGAGTATTTATTGTAGATGATAAGTCAGTTATAAGAGCAATGTTGTATTATCCTCAAGAATTAGGGAGAAACATAGATGAAATTCTTAGGATGATAAAGGGTTTTAAAACAATCGAAAAGGAAAAAGTGGCGTTGCCTGCAAACTGGCCTAAAAATGAACTTATTGGTGATAAAAGGATAGTACCTCCTCCATCAAATATAAAAGATGCTGAAAAAAGAAAAGAAACCTATGAATGTTATGATTGGTGGTTCTGTTACAAGAAAGGTGATTAAATGTTCCACAAAATAAATAGGATGAAAGAAAAAACTGAATATGAGATGAAGCATGTTCCACTAATAGAATGTAAAGATTCAACAAAACCTGATGAATTTTTCAATGTAAGGATATCTACAAATGCTCCACATCCAATGGAAAAAGATCATTTTATACAGTGGATAGAATTGTTTGTTGGTCCGGTCTTTTTGGGTAGGGCAGAGTTTACACAATTTACAAAGCCTGATGTAACTTTCGTGGTTAAGGCACCTTCTCCAGGACATGGTGACTATACATTAAGGGCATTGCTTAGATGTAACTTACATGGTGTTTGGGAAAATACAAAGAAAATAAGAATGAAATCTGAAAAATAAGGTATTTAAACCCAATTTTTATTTTTTTTAAAAAAATAAAATAAAAAATAGGGAATTACCCAACTACTTCAGCAAAGGCGTATTTACGTCTTGTAGCATTTATTTTTATTTTAACTTCGTCTCCAACTTTAGTACCTGGGACAAATATCACAAAACCCTCTATACGGGCTATTCCATCTCCATTTCGTCCAAGGTCCTCTATTTTTACGTTATATTCTTCACCCACATTTACGGGTGTAGAATATCTTCTACCTCTACTATATCTACTCTTAGGCAAAGTATTCACATCCCTCTATATTTCCATTTATCTCCGCATTTCTAAGCAGAGACCGTCCCATTTTTCCTCATATAGAGGCATTCAGGGAGGGACACTACCCCCACATGTTAATTCAGAGACACATGTCCTTTTTGGAAATTCTGAGATTTCCATACTAGACATGTGACTCTTCATCTCCACTTACTTTCTATTTTTCACTATTTAAATGTTTGGTTTATGAAGGATATTAGATTTTAATTGAAGTTATCTTGATCAATCAAACAATTTTAAAAATTATTTCCCTGCCATGCATATCGTATCCTGCTATACTTTCAGGAGTATAGGGATATGCGACTATCATATGGAATATCCCATTTTTAGAAAAAAACTCCAGATCTGCCCTTGATGGTCTGTTGTCAGTAGTTGGGTGAGAATGAACAGAGCCATAAATTTTTAGGAATGGAGGTATAGTGAAAGTCCATAAATTGGCACCTTCCTCAGAACTACTTCCAGGAATTATAAATAATCCTGTTATTTTCAGTATTTGATTTTCAATTTTTCCTTGGAGTAGGGCTGCAAACTCTCTTGGATGAGCATTCTTAGAATTCTTAAGTATTTCATTTATTACTTCTTTATTTACCTGTATTTCCATGATTTCTTTTTTATCACCAAATAAGAAACGTAATAACCTATTTATCATCAAAAAAACCTCTTAAAAAAATTTTTATTGAATTTTGGCAAGTCCCAATCTATGAATATTTTTTTACGTTTGGATTTTACTTTTTTATTTAGAACAGGGTTATATCCCTCAACCGTTATACTCTTTTTGTATATTGCAAAACCTCGTCTATGCCAGGTAGGAACTTTTGAAATGTTAATACCTCGTTCAAAAAGAAGGTCATGGATTTCTGCACCTTTCATTCCTTTAAGTTTTTTACTTGCTTTCTTTTTATCCATTTCCTTTCTTAAAGTCCAATATGCATAACTGTTTAAACAATTTCTCCAAGCTTCTTTTTGTCTATCTATGAAATATTTATGTATTAAATTTTTAGGTAATGGGATTACTCTACAATCAAAGGATATTGGCTTTTTAATTTCTTTTCCTTCTTTTATTAAATTTATAGTTACAGAGCTAGAAACAAAACTTGCAAATACAGAATCTAATTTTTCTATTCTTCCTGCAAATGGAACATGTCCAAGTAATACATTAAATTCATCAGAAAAAATATAAATAAACCTTGTAGCAAATTCTTTACACAAAGATATTCCTGCCTTAGCTAAAGCATTGGCTAGAGATTTATCATATGGTTTCTCTAATTTAAGTTCTTCACTAATTCTATGGAAATTTCTCCCATCTATTCTTAAAACAATTTCTGTACAAGGAGCTTTAAGTTTTGAAAATATTTCACATTTTTTCATGTGCCAACACGTATGTTATCACTTAAAATTTTTAGTAAAGTGACTGCTGAATATGCTGCCAAAACACTTGTTTTTGGATTTAATTCACACACAGTGTTTTTTGTTATAGATTTAAACTCTCCAAAATCTCCTTTAACATGGACTTCATGGATATTGTGTTCAACTTCAGGATCTGCAATTATCTTTACATCCGCATCTATTCCAGAGGCTAGACTTAATGCCGCGGCAACGTTAATATTCACTGGAAATTTTTTAACAGCTTCTGAGGATTTCCCTTTAAACACGACCTCCTTTTTTTTGGTCTTAACACCTAACGAAGTAGGTGATTTTCTCGTTATAAGTTTTATTTCTTTTATCTTGCCTAAGGATGCGGCTTTTACACCATCTAAACCAATTATTGCACCGGAAGGTATGTATATATTAGCTCCTGATTCTCTAGATTCCTTTATCAATCTTCTTCTAACTTTCTCATCTAATAGTGCACCCACACTCATAATCAAAACATCTATACCTCTACTAATTATATTGGGCACAATTTCTTTAACTGCCTCCTGAGAAGCAGATTCAATTATCAAATCAACTCCATTGAACATTTCTTCTACCTTTTTTACGGCAGTGCCATTTGTTAAATTTGCTAGCTTCTTAGCTTTTCTAAAATTTCTGTCATAAAAATATTTTAATTTTATTTTTTTGATATCTTGTTTTAAGACAAGGTTAACTATTGTATTTGCAATTGCACCACATCCTATAATCCCACATCTCATGTTTAGATCACTCTTGGTTTTTCTGTCTTTTCTGATGGAGAAATGATAATTATGTCACCTACAGCTTTAACTCTGTCGTAATCTATGTTTATTATTTCATTATCATTTACATAAGTTTCTTTTTCATCAGGAACAATTTTTATGCTTGTTTTTAATACATCTTTAATTCCAACAGTCTTTTTTTCAGGACTTCTAGGATTTGCCATGATAACAGACACTTTACCTTTTTTTAAATTTATAACTACATCTTGTACTCTTCCTACATATTTACCTTGAGATGTGTATATATCTAAACCATAGAGTTTTGATAATTCTATCATTCTTTTTCCCACCTCAAAATAGATATCTTTAAATATAAATTAATGTTTTTTATTCTCAAAATAATTTTTAATAAAATTTTTGAATATTTTCTACACATAACTTGTGCAGAATGTTTTTGTTTTTTAGTCATGTTATAATGTGATTTTAACAGAAAATAGTCTTGGATAAAATAATAAAATCTTTTTAACCAGTGATTTATGATTTTAATCTTTTTGAGAAAATATTTTATTTATGAAAAAAATTTAAATTTAAAAATAAGAAAAATAATGGTGGGAAAGAATAATTTTAAGAAAATAAAATTCAAAAACTAAGAAAATGACAATGAAAAACGAGGAAATAATAAAAAAATTTGAAGAATTTTTCTCATTAAAATATAAAGATGAAGTATATGAAGTTTTGGAGAATTACCCAGACGAAAAATCTATTGTAGTTGACTATGTAGATCTAGAGATGTTTAATATAGATTTAGCTGATTATTTAATTGAAAAGCCTGAAGAATGTATGAGTTGTGCAAAAGAAGCCATTAAACAATTAGATCCTTCAGGAAAAAATCCAGAAATACATGTTAGATTCAAAAATGTTTTTCCACAAGTAAATCTTCGTGATTTAAAAAGTGAATATATTGGTAAATTAGTGTGTGTAGAAGGAATTGTTAGAAAAACTGAAGAAGTACGCCCACGTATAGCTGAAGGAACATTTGTATGTGAAAAATGTTATTCTGTCAAAAAAGTTCCTCAAGAATTCAATAAAATAACTAAACCAGCGAGATGTGAAGAATGTGGTAGCAGGTCATTTAGACTTGAAAAGGAAAATTCAAAATTTGTTGATACACAAACTTTGAAAATACAAGAACCTTTAGAACAGTTAGCAGGTGGAGAACAACCTCGTCAAATTACTCTTGTTTTAGAGGATGATCTTGTTGACATTGTAAGTCCTGGCGATGTGGTTAGAATCACAGGAATTTTAAAAACAATGCATAAAGGTAGAAACAGGTTTAAGAACTTTATTTACGGTAATTATGTCGAATTTATTGAGCAGGAATTTGAAGAAGTCGAAATATCAGAAGAAGATGAGAAAAAAATAAAAGAACTTGCAAAAGATTCAGAGATACGTAAAAAAATTATAAATTCTATTCTACCATCGATCTATGGGCATGAAGAAATTAAAGAAGCAGTAGCATTGCAACTTTTTGGTGGTGTTCCTAAGGAACTTGCTGATGGTACAAGACTTAGAGGAGATATTCACGTATTGATGATTGGAGATCCTGGAATTGGTAAATCACAAATGTTAAAATATGTATCAAAGCTTGCACCAAGAGGCATATACACGAGTGGTAAAGGAACAACGGGTGTGGGATTGACAGCGGCAGCTATACGTGATGAATTTGGTGGATGGTCACTTGAGGCAGGAGCATTAGTTTTGGGAGATAAAGGAGTTGTATGCATCGATGAACTTGATAAAATGCGGGAAGAAGATCGTTCCGCAATCCATGAAGCACTTGAACAGCAAAGTTATCATAAAGATTTCGAAATTCTTCTTGCAAATGGAAGAAAGATGAAAATAGGAAACTTTGTAGATGAACTTATGGAAAAAAATAAAAATAAGATCATTTATGGAAAGGATACTGAGATTTTAATGACAGATGACCTTGACCTTAAAGTAATGGCTTATGACTTGAAAAATTTAAAAATAATTCCAGCCAACGTTAATAAAATAAGCAGGCATAAAGCTCCTGACAAGTTTGTGAAAATAAAATTTGAGAATGGTAGGAATGTCACTGTAACACCTGAGCATCCGTTTGTAGTATGGGACAAGGATATTAAAATTGTACGTGCAGATGAAATTAAGGAAGGCATGGTTGTTTTAGGTGTAAATAATTATGAAATATCTGGAAATTCTAGTATTGATCCAAATATTGCTAAATTTTTGGGATTCATACTTTCAGGAGAATGCACATATAAAGATGGTTTTTATGAAATTGTGTTTAGCAATGCTAATAAAAAATTGCTTGAAGAATTTGAAACCATAGTAAAAAAACTAGGAATTAAATACAACATTTCTAAGAAAAAAGAAGGTCATAAAACTTTTACGGTTAAAATTGCTTCCAAAGAATTTTATCATGATCTTATTACTGAGTTCCCTGAACTTTCCCTGCAATCACAATCTCAAAGATTTACACATGTAAAAGTTCCAAATAAGATTTTAATGAGTTCTAAAAGTGTTAAAAAGGCATTTTTAAATGCTTATTTCAAAAGAAGTGGTTTTGTAGACAACTGTAGAGTTGGTTATTCCACACCTTCAATAAAAATGGCAGAAGATTTACAAGATTTACTTTTAATGATGGGAATTTATTCCTATATTTCAAAAGATGAAAGAACTTATAAAGTTATAATCGATGGGGAAGAAAACATGAAAAAATTTGCTAAGATAATTAAAGATGATTTCCGCATTGGAAGAATTAATGATTTAATAGAGACTTCAGGAAATAAGAATAACCAGGATCAGAATATTTTAGAAAATGAAATTGTTCAGGATATAGAAGACGATGAAAAAGGTGTTAAAATATCAAATAATGAAAGGCAGAGAAATATAAGATTTATTAAAGTTAAAAATGTAAAGTTCGTTGAAAATTCTGACTCAAAATGGGTTTATGATATAACTGTTGAACCACATCATCTATTTGTCTCACATGGTATAGTATTACATAATTCAATAAGCATTGCTAAAGCAGGGATAATGGCAACCCTAAATTCACGTTGTTCTGTTTTGGCAGCTGCAAACCCAAAATTTGGAAGATTCGACAGGTATAAATCTATATCTGAACAAATTAATTTACCTTCAACAATATTGTCTAGATTTGATTTAATTTTTGTAATTGAAGATTTACCAAATAAAGATAGAGATCGTAGGTTAGCAGAACATGTCCTTAAAATCCACCAGGCTAGAGATATAAAGCCTGAAATTGATCCAGAGTTATTAAGAAAATATATAGCATATGCAAGAAAATATATCAAGCCAAAACTGACAAAAGATGCTAGAGAAGTTATAGAAGATTTCTATGTTTCAATGCGTTCTAAAGGGTTGGAAGAAGATTCACCAGTTCCAATAACAGTAAGGCAATTAGAGTCTATTGTAAGACTTGCAGAAGCTTCTGCCAGAATGAAACTTAAAGACAAAGTTGAAGTTGAAGATGCTAAAAGAGCAATAAGACTTGTCGAAGCATGTTTAAAACAACTTGGATATGATCCAGAAACAGGTAAAATAGATATAGACAAGGTTGAAGGTAGAACTCCAAAATCAAAAAGAGATAAATATAATGCAGCTTTAGAACTCATAAAAGAGTTAGAAGACGAATATGAATCAGTTCCAGAATCTATGATAATCTCTGAGATGAATGAGAGATATAATATAGATGAAAATGAAACTAAGGAAATACTTAAGACATTGAGAGACAAAGGAATGATATATAAAGATAGAGATGGAGGTTTCGGAACTGTATAAAAAAGGAGGTTAAAAAATGGATTATGAAAAATTACTTGATAGAGCCATAGATCAGTTACCACCAGAAGTTTTTGAAACAAAACGATTTAAGGTACCTAAAGCTCATGTAGTTATACAAGGAAATAGAACTTTTATTACAAATTTCAAAAAAATTGCAAATTCCCTAAATAGAGATCCACAACAATTTCTAAAATATTTATTAAGAGAATTAGGTACTGCAGGAAATATAGAAGGCGACAGGGCAATATTACAGGGTAAAATATCAATATCTCTAATTAATAGACGAATAAAAGAATATATAGACAAATACGTTATGTGTCCGGAATGTAATAGACCAGATACAAGAATAATTAAGGAAGGCAGAGTACTGATGTTAAAATGTGAAGCTTGTGGTGCTAAAGCCCCTCTCAGAAAACTAAAATAGCTAAATTTTTTTATTTTTGTTTTTTACCATATAATTCGTCTAAAGCTAGGTTTAATTTCATTATATTTACAACTTCTCTATCAGCTCCAAGTGGTTTTTCTGCAAATCTATATATAAGTTTTACAACTTCAACTTCAGAAATTCCTCTTGCTTTTGCAACTCTAGGTGCTTGTAATAATGCTGAATCTACAGATATGTATGGCTCAAAACCACTACCTGATGTTGTGACAATGTCTGAAGGTATCGGCATGTTTTTTGGTAAAGAATTTTCAGTTCTTACCTTATTTAGCCTATCTTTAACCTCGTCAATAAGTTTTTTATTCGTGGGGCCAAGATTACTTCCACTTGAATTACATACATTGTAATCACAAGCTGAAGGTCTTGGATGGAAATATTGAGGCCCTGTAAAATTTTGTGCTATCAGTTCTGATCCTATAACAGTGCCATTTTTTATGATTAGACTTCCTTGTGATTGTTTTGGAAATAGTACTTGTCCAATTGCTGTAACTATTGAAGGATAAACAATGCCTGTAATTAATGTAAAGAGAATGTAAAGTAGGATTCCTATTTTTATTTCATTCATGATTTTCATGTTTTTAGCCTCCTAATCCAAGAGATACTAGTAGAATATCTATCAATTTGATTCCTACAAATGGTGCTATCAATCCACCGACACCATATATCAGTATGTTACGTATAAGCATTTGTGAAGGTGATAAACCTGGACGCAACCTTACACCTCTTAAGGCAAGAGGGATTAATAGTGGTATAATAATTGCATTGAAAATAACAGCAGACAAGACCGCACTTGTAGGCGTTGTAAGACCCATTATATTCAAAACTGCTAGTTCGGGGTATTTATGTGAAAATATGGCAGGTAAAATTGCAAAATATTTTGCAACGTCGTTTGTCACACTGAATGTTGTCATTGCACCTCTTGTTATCAATATCTCTTTTCCTACTTCTACAACTTTTATAATTTTTGATGGAGTGGAATCTAAATCAACCATGTTAGCTGCTTCCTTTGCTGCGGACGTACCTGAGCTCATTGCAATTGCTACATCTGCTTTTGCAAGAGCTGGCGCATCATTTGTTCCATCTCCTATCATTGCAACTATGTGTCTTTCTTCTTTTGATTCATATTTTTCTACAATTTTTAATTTGGTTTCAGGTTTAGCATTGGCAATGAAATCATCTACACCTACTTTTTTTGCTATTGCTTTTGCAGTTATTGGATTATCTCCTGTTATCATTATGGTTTTAATGCCCATTTTTTTCATTAAAGATAATTTATCTTTTACACCTTTCTTTATCACATCTTCAAGTCTTATGATACCTAATGCTCTATGATCATCTGCCACTAATATGGGTGTTTCACCTCTAGATGAAATTTCTTTAACGATCTTGTCTATTTCATCTTCAGGTAAGTAGCCGCCATTTTTTAAAACGAACTCTTTTACAGCATCTATAGCTCCCTTCCTTATTTTACGATTACCAATGTTTACACCACTCATTCTAGTTTCCGGTGTAAATGGAATAAATTTGGCTGTTGGCGGCACTTTAATATCATGCCTTATATTTAGTTCTTTTTTTGCTAATTCAACTATGCTTTTCCCTTCTGGTGTTTCATCTGCCAAAGATGCTAATAAAGATGCCCAAACTAAATCACTTTTTCTTACATTATTTAGTGGTATAAATTCTGTTGCTTTTCTACTTCCATGTGTTATTGTCCCTGTTTTGTCGAGTAACATAACATCTACATCGCCTGCCGCTTCAATGGCTCTACCACTCAAAGCAATGACATTATGTTTTAAAAGCCTATTCATGCCCGCAATCCCTATTGCTGGTAATAATGCTCCAATTGTTGTAGGCATAAGACACACTAGTAATGATATCAAAACAGGTATTGTGGTTGCAACGCCCATGTAACTTGCAAATGCTGGTAATGTACCAACTACAGCAATAAACGTGATTGTTAGACCTATAAGTAACACTTCTAAAGCTTTTTCATTTGGTGTTTTTTCTCTTTCAGCACTTTCTACCATTTTTATCATTCTGTTAACGAAACTCTCTTCAGGATCAACAGTTATTTTAACTTTTATTTTTCCAGAAAGTACTTTAGTTCCACCAACTACTCCACATCTATCTCCACCAGATTCCCTAATAACAGGTGTAGATTCGCCAGTTACAGGTGATTCATCTATAAGTGCTTTACCCTCTATTATATCTCCATCCATTGGAATTATATCTTTTTCCTCGACTAAAACTATATCTCCTTTTTTAAGTTTTGACGCAGGTATTTCTATTATTTTTCCGTTTTCATCTAATTTTTTAGCTAAAACCTCTCTAGTTTTTTTCAATGATTCTGACCTGGCCTTCCCTTGAATTTCAGCTAATGATTCAGCAAAATTTGCAAATATTACTGTAAACCATAACCATAATGTGATTTGAAGGTTAAATAAGAAATTTGTACCTAAAAGCATGTCATGTATTGTTAAAAATGTGGTTATAATTGCCCCAACTTCTACAATAAACATTACAATATTTTTGATCATGACAAGTGGATTTAAATTAATAATCGCTTGCTTTAAAGCACTCATCATTAATTCTTTTTGAAACAAGGACTCTTTAGGTAATTTTGTTTTTACCGTCCTAATCACCTCCTCACATGAAAACCTTGCCTTCTTGGAGGAATAAATGTTCAAGGCCAGGTCCTAATGTTAATATTGGGAAGAATGTAAGTGCACCAACAATTATTATCACAGATATAAGCATTATGACAAAAACTGGGTTTGTTGTTGGAAATGATACTGCTGTTGCAGGTATTTTTCCTTTTTTTGCTAATGCACTTCCTATTGCGATTCCAGGAATTAGACTTAAATATCTGGCTACTAACATTCCAATGCCTGTTGTTATATTATAGAATAATGTATCGTTATTTAATCCTGCAAAAGCAGATCCATTGTTGGCATGTGCTGAAAAGTATGCATATAAAATTTCACTTAATCCATGTGCTGAAGGATTACCTAAACTTGATAATCCATATGGAGTTGTTGCTGCAATTGCAGCAAGGGTTAACATACTAACATTTATTCCAACTATTCCAATTACAGCCATTTTCATTTCAAATATCCCTAATTTTTTTCTCAAGAATTCAGGAGTTCTTCCTATCATTAAACCTACAATAAACATAGTTAATATTATATAGTAAAGCATGAGAACTAATCCTACACCACATCCACCAAAAATATTGCTTACACCCATGAGAAACATGTACATCATTCCTGTGAGTGGCATGTCACTGTCATGCATATGATTTACAGCGCCACATTCAATTCCAGTTGTTTGTATTCCAAATAATACTGAAGGTGTTACACCAAAACGTACTTCTTTACCTTCTAAATTTTCACCTGTAACTCCAATTTTTTCTAATAATGGATTTAGCTTATATTCTGACCATAAAGCTAATGCGAGAGCCATTGATATGATTACCATTACTGCAACATAAATTGCAATCCCTTGCCTGCTATTTCTAATTAAGTATCCAAACATGAAAATTTGGGCTGCTGGTATTAATGAAAATAACAAGGTTTCTGCAAAGTTTGTATATATATTTGGATTTTCAAAAGGATGTGCAGAATTTGTTCCGAAAAATCCTCCACCGTTAGTTCCAAGTATTTTAATTGCTTCTTGAGATGCTACAGGGCCCAAAGCTATAATCTGTTTACCACCTTCAAAAGTTTTAGCTGTAATATATGGACTAAATGTTTGAATTACTCCTTGGGAAATTAAAAACAGTGCAAAAATAATGCATAAAGGTAATAAAACATACAATGTCATTCTTGTAACATCTACCCAAAAATTACCTATTTTATCAGTATTACTACGTATAAAACCTCTTATAAATGCGAGAAGTGGTGCCATTCCTGCAGCTGCAGAAAGAAAATTATGCACTGTTAGCCCTATCATCTGTGTCAAGTAACTCATTGTATTTTCTCCTGCATATGCCTGCCAATTAGTATTGGTCATAAAAGAAATTGCAGTATTTAGTGCAGTATCCCATCTAACTGGTGGGAACCCCTGTGGATTAAGAGGTAAAAATGCTTGAATTTCTTGTAATAAAAACAATGCTGTCAACATGACTGTATTGAAAATTGTGAATGCAATGGCATATTCTTTCCAATTCATTTCTCTCTTCTCATCTATATTACATATTTTGTAAATAAAATTCTCTATAGGACGTACAATGGGAGTAATGAATGTTTTTTTTCCTGTAAAAACTCTTGCCATGTATTTACCTAAAGGCCATGCAAGAAATGTGAGTAATATGTAAAAAGCAATGATGTATGTGATGTTATCAGCATTCATAAATTTTTCACCCCCTATACACAAGAATGTAAAATGAAAATTGTTAGTTTTTTTCCAGTATTTACTTAAGATCTGGAATATGGCTAATTGACTATATCCTATATATAGTTTTTGGTAAATTTTGTATCATAAAAAACTTTCGCAAATTTTATAAGGTGTAGAAAATTTTTAAGAAAAATTAAGAACTTTTCTTTTGTAAAATAAATTTAAGAACAAAATAAACTTGATTTTAATATTTTTATTTATGGTTCTTTAAATATTTTATAAAGAATTGCTTTTTGTGTATGAAGACGATTTTCTGCTTGATCCCAGACAACAGAATTTGGACCATCTATAACATCACTGGTTGTTTCTTCACCTCTAACTGCTGGAAGGCAGTGCATAAATATTGCATCTTCCTTTGCATGACTCATTAGTTTCTTATTAACCTGATATTTTTTAAATGCTTTCAATCTAGTTTTACGTTCATTTTCTTGCCCCATGCTAATCCACACATCTGTATAAACAACGTCTGCGCCTTTGACAGCTTCAATGGCATCTGAAGTGATATTTATTTTTGCTCCTGTTTTTTTAGCAATTTTTAATGCCTTATTTACGATTTTATTTGAAGGTTCATAACCTTTAGGTGAAGCTACTGAAATATCAATGCCTAATATAGAAGATATCAGAATTAAAGAATTACAAACATTGTTCCCATCTCCAACAAAAGCCAATTTAATATTAAATCCACCTTTATATTCTTTTATGGTTTGCATGTCTGCAAGTGCCTGACATGGATGTTCCTCATCTGTTAAACCATTTATCACAGGAATAGTAGAATGTTTGGCTAGCTCAATAACATCTTTATGTCTGTTTGCTCTAATCATTATTCCATCTACATATCTACTCATAACTTTTGCAGTATCTGCTATTAATTCACCTCTTCCTAATTGTAATTCTGAAGAAGGTAAATAAAGAGCATTGCCCCCTAATTGTAACACTGCTACCTCAAATGAAACTCTAGTCCTTGTTGATGGTTTTTCAAAAATCATTGCAAGGACTTTATCTTTTAAAACTTTTTCTTTTATTTTTCCATTTTTAAACTTTTCAGCTATGTCTATTAATTCTTCGACTTCATCTTTAATATCACAAACAGATAAAACATGTTTCATGTTTTCTCCTCCAAAAAAATAAAAAAATGTTATTCTTTTCTTAGGGAATTCATATGTTCAATTCTTTTTTCAATTAATTCACGAGTGCCAATATCTCTCCTATGGTAAACTTTACCTTCAACATAATTAGTTGCTTTTTCACAAAGTCTTTCAGCCTTGTATATACTATCTCCTTCTGCTACCAATCCTAAAGATCTAGAAGATGTCATGTAAATTTTATTATTTTTCTGAGTTACAGATGCATAATACAATTTTACACCTAATTTTGAAATTTCCTTTTCATTTATCTTTATTGGATGACCAGCAAATTTTGTTTTTGGATATCCTTCTGGAACTATATATTTACACACAGTTGCTTTTTTTCTAAAATCTGCTTTTTTCAAATTACCATCTACTATTCTCTCACATATTTCTAAAAAACTATCTTTGAGCAATGGTAAAACATTCATTGCTTCAGGATCACCAAATCTAGCGTTATATTCTACAATTTTTGGACCATCTGCACATAACATAAATTGCCCATATAGTATACCCTTATATGGCCCAACTTCTTTGTTTATAGCCTTTAAAGTATTTTTCATTATTTTAACAGCTTTGTTATATTCATCACGTCTTAAAAATGGCAGCAACCCATCTTTATCAGAGTATGAACCCATACCTCCAGTTATAGGTCCAGTATCTCCCTCAAAAGCATGTGGATGATCTTGAACTGCAGGCATTGGGACCAATTTTTTACCATCACAAAAAGCTTGCAACGTGAATTCTTCACCTAACAATCTTTCTTCAATTATTACTTTTGAATATCCTCCTATTTTATTTTCAATTACTTGTTTAGCATATTGCTTGGCTTCTTCATTGTCTTTCAAATGTTCTCCAACAACTTTTACACCTTTTCCACCCGTGAGCCCAACTGGTTTAACAGCTACATCTTTGTCAAAATTATCAAGGAATTCACAAACTTCTTCGTAATTATCAAATACGCGGTAAAATACAGAACCTTCTATATCATATTTGTCAAATAATTTTCGCATGAAAAACTTATTTGTTTCTATTTTTGCAGCATCTTTGGTAGGACCAACACAATCTATCCCGGCCTTCATCAATTCATCAACAATTCCTTTTTCTAGAGGAGATTCCGGTCCGATGACTGCAATGTCTATGTTATTTTTTAAAGCAAAGTCTCTAATTTTTTCTACATTGTTTTCATCCATTATTTTATATTCTGAAATTCGTGCTATCCCCGGATTTAAATTGCTCATAACAGAATAAATCTCTGCTTCTCCATGTAACGATTCACATATTACATGTTCTCGTGCTCCACCACCAACTACTAGTACTTTCATGAACATAACCTCCTTATATATAATTATAAACTTAAGGATTAATAAGGCATGAAACAGAGGTGTCAGCATGAATGGAGGGGAAGCATTAGTCAAATCATTGATTGACCAGGGTACAAAAATTGTTTTTGGATACCCTGGCGGAGCAGTTTTACCTCTATATGATGTAATATTTGATTCAGAGTTGGAACATATATTAGTTAGGCATGAACAATGTGCGGCACATGCAGCAGATGGTTATGCTCGTGCCTCAGGTAAAGTAGGAGTATGTATAGCCACTTCAGGCCCTGGTGCAACAAATTTAGTTACAGGTATAGCTACAGCATATATGGATTCTTCACCTATTATAGCTATTACTGGACAAGTTCCAACAAACATGATAGGTAACGATGCATTTCAAGAAGTTGATATAATAGGAATAACAATGCCAATTACTAAACACAGTTTTAGGCCAAATCATCCTGATGAAATACCTCCAATTATACGTTCTGCATTCAAGTTAGCATCAACAGGTAGACCAGGGCCAATTGTAATAGATTTACCAAAAGATATTCAAGAAGGAGAATTAAGTAAATATCAGGACAAGGGATTAGAATTACCAGGTTATAACCCAACAATAGAAGGTCATCCACTACAAGTGAAAAGAGCTGCCGAAGCTATATGTAAATCTGAAAGGCCAATCATTCTGGCAGGTGGGGGAGTTATAATATCCAATGCTTCAGAAGAAATAAAAACTCTTTCAAGAATTATTAATGCTCCAGTTACAACGACATTACTAGGTAAAGGAGCTATACCTGAAGATGACCCTATGTCTATAGGAATGTTAGGCATGCACGGAAGAAAAGTAGCAAATTTAGCTGTAAATGAATCTGATTGTATTATTGCAGTAGGATGTAGATTTTCAGACCGTACAACTGGCGATGTAAATAAATTTGCACCTAATGCTAAAATAATACACATAGACATTGATCCTGCAGAAATTTCAAAAAATATAGAAGCAGATATTCCAATTGTAGGCGATGCAAAAACAGTCTTAAGACAAATAATAAATTGTTTAAAAAACAAAAAAGTTAATCCAGCCACTAAAAAATGGTTAAATGAAATAATTCAAAATAAAGAAAAATATAAACCTAAAATGGATTTTGAATCCATACCTTTAAAGCCACAAAGAGTTGTAAAAGAACTTTCTGAAGCAATTAATAAAGACACTATAATAACAGCAGATGTTGGTCAAAATCAAATGTGGATGGCACACTTCTTTAATGCAAGAGGCCCAAGAACATTTATTTCGTCAGGTGGATTAGGCACAATGGGATTTGGATTTCCGGCAGCTTTAGGTGCAAAGGTAGCAAAACCTGAAAACAGTGTTGTTGCTGTTTGTGGCGATGGTGGATTTTTAATGACTTGTCAAGATTTAGCAACTATAAGGGAATATGATATTCCATTGGTTATTTGCATAATGGACAACAGATATTTAGGTATGGTTGCACAATGGCAAAAATTGTTTTATGATAGAAGGTTATCTCATTCTTATTTAGGTGAAGTTCCAGATTTCGTAGAGCTAGCAGAATCTTTTAAAATCAATGCTGAACGTGTAGAAAAACCTGGAGAAGTTAAAGAAGCTGTGAAACATGCAATTAAGTCAGGAGAACCTACTGTATTAGATATCATAATCGACCCCGAGGAAATATTACCAATGGTTCCACCAGGTCATGGATTAACAGAAATAATCGGAGAAAAAGAAAATTTTAA
Source organism: Methanothermus sociabilis (assembly GCF_055392295.1). Lineage (NCBI taxonomy): Archaea > Methanobacteriati > Methanobacteriota > Methanobacteria > Methanobacteriales > Methanothermaceae > Methanothermus > Methanothermus sociabilis. The sequence goes on from NZ_AP042467.1 coordinate 1,029,193, forward strand.
AAAAACTAGTGAAAAAGAAAGTAAAAAGGTAAGGGCGTGATTTAGATGCGTACTCATACAATATCTGCGTTGGTAGAACATAAACCAGGAGTTTTACAAAGAATATCTGGTTTATTTACTAGAAGAGGTTATAATATTGAAAGCATAACCGTGGGAGAATCTGAAAATCCAGAGTTGGCAAGAATGACTATAATAGTTAAAGGAGATGAAAAAGTATTAGAACAAATCACAAAACAATTAAATAAGCTTGTAGACGTTATAAAAGTTAGAGATTTAGATCCAAAAACTACAGTGATGAGAGAATTATGTTTAATAAAAGTACATGCACCTGATGAATCTTCACGTTCAGAAGTAATACAATATGCTAATATATTTAGAGGTAGAATAGTTGATGTAAGTCCTGAAACATTGACAGTAGAAGTCACAGGGGATCCTGAAAAGATAAATGCATTAATTTCTTTATTAGAATCTTTTGGTATAAAAGAATTGGCTAGAACAGGCCCTACTGCTATTTCAAGAGGTAAAAAAACTATATAAAAGGAGGGATCATCATGAAAATTTATCATGAAAAGGATATAGATATGGGAGTACTTGAGGATAAAACTATTGCAGTAATTGGATATGGTAGTCAAGGTAGAGCACAGGCATTAAATATGCGTGATAGTGGGTTAAATGTAATAGTTGGTGTTAGAAAAGATGGTAAGTCATGGAATATCGCCAAAAATGATGGTATGGAAGTAACAACAATTGAAGATGCTTCCAAGAGGGCTGACATTGTTCATGTTTTAATACCTGATGAAGTTCAACCAAAAGTTTATGAAAAATACATAAAATCAGGACTTGAAGATGGAAACACTCTTTCATTTTCTCATGGATATAATATTCATTTTAAAAACATAATTCCTCCTAAGAACGTAAATGTTACAATGATAGCTCCTAAAGGACCGGGAGCAATGGTACGACGTACTTATAAAGAAGGATTTGGAATTCCAGCATTAGTCGCCGTTGAAGTAGATGTAACAGGAGATGCGTTAGATCAAGCACTTGCAATGGGTAAAGCATGTGGCTTTGCTAGGGCAGGTATATTAAGAACGACGTTCAAAGAAGAAACAGAAACAGATTTGTTTGGTGAACAGGTTGTATTATGTGGTGGTGTAACTGAACTTATAAAAGCAGCGTTTGATACTTTAGTTGAGGCTGGTTATCAACCAGAAATAGCTTATTTTGAGACATGCCATGAACTCAAGTTAATAATAGATTTAATATATGAAAAGGGATTGACAGGAATGTGGAAAAACGTAAGTAATACTGCAGAGTATGGAGGTTTAACAAGAAGAGAAAGAGTTATATCCCAAGAAGTACGCAATGAAATGAAGAAAATACTCAAAGAAATACAAAAAGGTGAATTTGCAAGAGAGTGGGCATTAGAAAATCAAGTTGGTAGACCTGTCCTCAAGCGACTAAGAGAGATTGAAAAAGAATTAAAAATAGAAAAAGTAGGATCAAAACTTAGAAAACTCTGTGGATTAGAAAAGTAGGTGGAATATGGTATTTGTTGGTATGGATCATGGTACAACTGGTATTTCTTTTGCTATTTTAAATTTTGATGAATTTAAATATTTTAAATTACGTAGAGATTTACTTTCAAAAGGTAAAATTTCGGCATTGGAAGAACTTTCAAAAAGAGTAGATTTAGATGAAATAAAATTAATGGCAGTCACATATGCTATGGGTGATGGAATAAATAAAATTCAATCATTAGATAAAGTTGAAAATCGTGGCATATTATCAATTAAAGGTGCAGGGAAAGTAACTGGTGGTGGAACAAAAGTATTTGATGAAATAAAAAATTCTAAGATACCTGCAATATTGATACCAGGTATTCATCGAAGGCTCCCGTGCTTAGATGAAAGATTTAAAGCTGCATATTCTCATCATGCAAGCGCAGAAAAAGTTAGTATTTGTTATAATGCATATCTAGAGACTGGTTGGAAAAACATGATTGTCAGCGATATAAGTTCTAACACTGTCAGTATATTATTACAAGATGGTGAGATAAAGGGTGGAATAGATGCATGTCTAGGTGCTATGGGTGTAATTCATGGCCCTTTAGATCTTGAAATGATTCGTAAAATCGATAGTGGAATTAAAACTGCCAATGAATGTTTTTCGCAAGCTGGTGCAATTAAAATAGCAAAAATAAATACAAAAGTATATCTTGCAAAAGATGAATTATGGAAAAGATTTAAAAAAGGCGATAAAAGAGCAAAATTAGCAATTGAAACGATGAAGATGACAATTGAAATGGAAATACATGGATTAGCAGGAATATCTGATGAACTAGATGGAATAGTGTTGACAGGTTCTATGGTTGATTACAAAGAATTCTATAATTCTTTAAAAGATAAATTAAATGATTTAGCACCTGTAAAAAGACTTTCAGCAGCCTCAGGTTGTGTAGGCAGTGCTCAAATAGCAAGAGATGTTTACAATGGAAAAAGAAATATATTAGGTATAGAAGTTGATCTCTAATCTGGTTTTGATATTAACATCACTTTACTACCTTTGATAAATTGTATACCTTCCTCTGTCTCTATAACTGTATTAAAGTAATTATCTATTGCAATTATTCTTCCTTTCATTTCTTCATTATTTTTAAGAATTATTAAAACTTCTTTATCTTTAAATTTTAAAAATTTAGGATCAACATAAAATTCGTTTTCCATATTTTTACACCTTTTAGGCAGATTATTTCAATTGTATTAATACGGAAGTATTATTAACTTTTCCTGATGGTAATATAAGGCCTTTTTTTACAAACCCTTTAGTATATTCTTCCTTGACTGGTGAATAGAGAATTGCACGCATGCCTGTGTATGTCCTATAAATTATCCTTGTTTTCGGACTTACATATTTTTTTACATTTTTAAAAACTCTTTTTTTAGGTTCTGCAAGAGCAGCTATTATTACGATGTCAAAGTTTAGATTTTTTAATGCAGTTTCATCACCACATACTACTTTTATTTCATTGCTAAGACCTAATTTCTCAAGAACTTTTTTAGATTTTTCAGCTAATTTTGGAACTATTTCTATACTAACACCTTTCATCGAAAATAACTTATTTGTCAAAATAAGTGTTAGAGGTAAAGGACCTCCACCTATAAACACAATTCTATCATCTGAATTGTATTTTGCAAGCATTGCTTCATTTTGTACTAATTTCACATACCTATCATAAAAATAAAATGATTTCAATGTTTTCCAAGGGTCATCAGAATTAATAACCTTTTCAGCATGCTCAATTTCCATTTGGACACTCATTTTGTTGTAAAAATTATAGATAACATTTAAAGCCTTAGACATGAATTTATTTTTAAATATATGTTGTGCTTCATCAAAACTAATTGTATTGTCATGTGCTATTTTCTCTAGAGATTTTAAAATTGAAAATCTAACGTCTTTAGGTACATTCCCATTATATTTTTTTATAGTATCTGCAATTTCAAGTATTTTACCCCAATATTTATAACATGTCACCTAAATCTCCTCAAATCCATATTTTCTAACATATTTATCAATTTCTTTATAGACATGTTTTATTGCATTATCAATAATTGTTTTTGGATCATGCCTTGAAATTGGATTTAAATAAAGTTCTGCATCCACATTGATATCTAATGTTTTTCCATGTTTAACATCAACATTTATTTGAAAATCAAGAATTTCTTTTTTAGGAACTTTTTTCATTATATAACCCTGCACAGAATCTGAAATAAATTCTGCAATCTTCTCTATTTCTTTGTTACTGATTTTTAATTTTTGGTGTTCCATGTTTTAAAATTTATTTTTCCTTAGTAATATGTGTAATTATAAATAATATAGCTAATACTAAAACTATTGTTGCTCCAGAAGACAAGTTAAGTAAGTATGATAGTTCTAGTCCGATAAGTGAAGAAATTATTGCAATAAAGGCTGCTATTTTCATCATTGATTCTATTCTTGAAGTATATTTCTTACCTATTGCTGCAGGAATCGTTAGTAGTGCTATCGTTAAAATTATACCCATAGCTTTTATAATCATTATTATGCTTATTGCCACAAGGTTCAAAAGAAATAAATAAAATATTGTTGTAGGAACTCCCAAAGCTTCTGCATATTCTTCATCAAAAGATATAGCTGTAAATTCTTTATTAAATAAAAAGACAGTTGTTAAAATTATTGTATCAAGTATTGTCATTAAAATTAAGTCTGATTTACTAATCATTAAAATATTTCCAAAAAGATATGTAAAGAGTCCTGATACATAACCGGGTGTTAAATTTACAAATAATATTCCAATTGCCATTCCAACTGCCCATAATATCCCAATTACGACATCTTCACTAACATCGCTTTTTTCAACAATTATGCCCATCATTGTTGCTAATACTGAAGTAAAAGGTAAAGAAGTTAATATTGGATTTAAATTTAAAAAATAACCCAGCCCAATTCCTCCAAATGCTGCATGTGATATTCCACCAGCAATAAAAACTATCCTTTTAACAACTACATAAGTTCCTATAATTCCACATGCGATTCCAGCTAAAAATGCACCAATTATTGCATTTTGCATAAATTGACATTGTATGACACTGAACATCTTATATACCGCCTAATGTTTTTTGGAAATTTCATGAGGAACTTCATGAAAAACAATGTTAACAGGGCACTTGTAAAGTTCTTCAATACTTTTTAATACTTCTTTAGGATCATCATGTACGAAAATCCTTCTGTTGAGGCATGCAATTTTCTTAACATGTTTTGAAACTACACCCACATCATGAGAAACGAGTATTATCGTCATTTTTCTATTTATTTTATTTAATAACTTATAAAACGAATTTCTCGTTCCAGGATCAATACTAGCTGTTGGTTCATCTAATAACAATAATTTAGGTTCCCTAACAAGAGCTCTAGCTAAAAATACTCTTTGTATTTGTCCACCAGATAGATCGTTTATATTTTTGTCTCTTAAGTTCCATATACCTAATTTTTTAAGCCATTTTTCTACAGTTTTAATATCTTTTTCTGAATATCTTTTTAAAGGACCAGGATAACGACCCATTAGTACAGTTTCAAAAACTGTTATTGGGAAATCATAATTATAATGAGTAATTTGAGGCATATAACCAATATTTTTTCTTGCTAATTCAGGTGGCTTGCCAAATACTTTTACAACGCCTTTACATGGTTTTATTAGTCCTACTATTAATTTTAATAAAGTTGTTTTTCCACCACCATTAGGTCCAATTATTGCTAAAAAATCATTTTTTTCTACCTTTAAATTTATATTTTCTAGCACGATTTTACCACTAATCTCATAATACACATTTTTCATCTCTACTACTGTTGAATTATTCATGTTTTAATGCCTCTAAAACTTTGTACATATTTTCTACATAATTTTCTGCTAAAGGGTCTATAACAATAATTTTAGCTCCAATTTCTTTTGCTATAACTTTAGAATTTTCTTTGTTTGTTAATGGTGTAATAAAGATTGTCTTTATTTGGTATCTTTTCGCTTCATTTATTATTTCTTTAATAGTTTCCGGATTAGGTTCTTTTCCTTCTTTTTCAATAGCTATTTGCTTTAATCCATAATCGTGACATAAATATCCCCATGCAGGATGGTAAACTAGTATATATTTATTTTTCCTATGCGAAAGTGTTTCCGAGAATTCATTATCTAATTTTTTTAATTCAGAAACATATCTATCCTTATTTCTTTCATAATAATTTTTGTTGGATGGATCAATTTTTGATAAGGTAGTATAAATATTTTCAACAATTTTTATTGCATTTTTTGGAGAATTCCAAACATGAGGATCAGTGCCTTCGCTACTTGGTAATAGTTTTATACCTTCAGAACAATTAACAATTAATATATGAGGGTTTATTGATTTTATATTCTCCATCCATTTTTTTTCAAATTCTATCCCAGAACCTATTTCAAAGTACACTTTAGCATTTTTAAGTTTTTCCAATGTCTCAGGATTAGGTTCGTAGGTGTGAGGATCAGCGCCTTTTGGAACCATGACAATAACTTGAACTTTATCGCCAGCTATTTTTTCTATAAATTCTTTTTCAGGAGGAATAGTCGCTGCCACTATTATTTTGTTTGATGTTTCTTTTTTTACAGGTGTGAAAACAATTATCAACAAAGTTATTATCAATAATATAGATGCCAATGTCAATCTTCTTGCACTCATTGTTCCACCCAATTATTAGTATTAAACAAATTACATATTAATTTTTACTAAAAATTTTTGGACATGTTATTAATAATTATAAAAAATTTTATAAAGTATATATTAACAAAATTAATTTGATGAAAATTATCAGCATTTCTGTTAATAAAAAGTTTTTAGAAAAAATTGATAGGACTTGGGAAGAATTAGGGTTTTCAGGGAGATCAGAATTCATAAGAGCTGCCGTACGAAAAATGATAGATGAAAGTAAATATAAATTTCAAGATAAAATCATCAATGTTGTTCTGCTTCTAGTTCATAATAGGAGATTTGAAAAAGAGATATCGGATGTTGCACATAAATACAATGGATTAATAACTACACAGATACATAGTCACGTCGGAAATAAAGATTGTTTAGAAGTTTTTATAGTTAGAGGGAGAAGTAAGGAGATAAAAGAAATGATCCATAAATTCAGACAATATAAACTAAAGCGCTTGGAGTTAGTAACATTGTGAATTAAATCATGTCAATATTTATGCCTCCAAGACCCACTTTATTTACAACTTCAACACCATTTTTTGAAAGTGTGTAACTTTTTGTCTCTAATTCTAAATGATTTGTAGTATTTTCCAAAATAACAGCGTTTTTAGTGTTAGCATTAAAAGATATTCCACCAGAATCAACATCTGAAATAATTCGTATAGGTGATAACGAATTTAGTAACATAGAGACGCCGCCAATTGTAACGTTTGTATTTATTGATCCATTGTAGAGAAGTCCAGTGTTTAAAATGTTAAATCCACCAGTATTGACATTTAATTTTATGTTTTTAAATACTACATCTTGAATCTTAAGTTTTCCTCCGCCAAAGTAATTTATATTTACATTAAGCATGTCTATTTTTGAGTTATTTCCAAGAGTTATTTCAACTCCTCCGACTTTATCATTAATTGTTATATTGTAAATATATTTATTTGAAAGAAAAACAGAAGTAGAACCTTTATTTAGCTTTAGTTTTACATTCAGGGTATCACCGTAGATTGTATAATTAAAAACAGGATTTGTTTTTATGTTATGTCCAACATTAAAATTACATATTTCATTTGTTGAATTTTCAAATGATAGCTTTACACCACTTGTGTTTGATTCAATAGTAATATTAACATATTTTACTCCGGGAAATTCACTTTCTTTCAATTTAAAATTTTTTGTAATGTTTTCATCTTCTTTTTTATTGATGAAAGCTAATGCCCCAACTAAAAAACCAGATACAAATATTACAAAAATTATAATACTAAAAATTCTTTTTAAATCCATAAAAGTGCCTCCACAAACATTGTTATCATAGATATTACAAGTATAGGTACTCCAAATACAGATAAAAACGATTTTCCTAAACCTATATTATGTACAGTGTCTATAGCAACAGTTGCTATAAAAAGAGACCAAAGGTACATCAAGGCAAAGAGTATTGTAGATGTAAAAAATGCTTTAAAAACTATGATAATTGTAATTGCAAAAATTCCTAATATATATGGAGCAGCTGAAAAACCTAGAAATTTAAGAGTATCATCAAATTTTCCTTTACCTCCAAAACAGAAAACTGCTACTGCATGTGAAATTAAAGACCAAATTAGTAATATTAGAAATCCTAAAATTAAAAACACCAATGCAAAAAATATTTGAAATATAATAACAACGCCTGTTAATCTTGATAATATTCCACCAAACATGAAACCAAGAAAAGCAAACATGAATAAATATATTATTAGTCCATGATCATCTTTTCCTTTTTGTTTCATAGTTTTTAGTGTATCTCTTGGATAAACAAGAATATCTAACAGTTCTTCAGAAAAATCCATTATTCTTTTCAAGTCTGACCACCAAACCTTATATATTTCTCAAAGGTTATATATAGTTAACACAGGATTTCGTAAAGTTATGATAACAAAAAGAATTTTTTGTTGTTAGATATATTGTTTAAGTGAACTATTCCTCACTTTTGCTTCATCAATAAAACTTACCCAGGACCATCTTCTTATAAAATATTCCAAATGTTTTTTCTCAACAGATGTCAGAGTACTCATTCCTCAACGGTACGCTGATATATAATCCTTCAACTTATTTCCATAGTTTAATCTTCCGATGCTTTTGGATTTACTACCTAAATACAGCTTTTCAGCTTTGTATTAGTAAGTGAAGAAATTTACTCAAGCACCAAATTTTTAAGTAAATTCTCACGTTAATTGGTTTTGAATATAAAATAGTTTTCAACTCTCCCTACGCTTTTGTAGGAGATTTCTCACAGATAGAGTTAAACACGAAAATTTAAATTTAATATTTTTTATTTTTATATCAATTAATAAATTAGATTTTTGGGTGAAGAAATGAAAATTACATATGAAGATACAAAAAAGAATATTATAGAGTTGATACCTGAAACACTTGATGATTTATGGCATCTTTCACATATTATAAAGAAAGGAGACTTAGTTTCTGCAGTGACAACAAGAAGAATACAAGACAAAAGTGGTGAAAGAATTAGAAGTGATAGAGGAATAAAAAAGACATTTCGACTTACAGTTAGAGTGGAGTCTGTCAAATTCCATAAATATACTGGTAGATTGAGGGTTACTGGTGTGATAGAAAAAGGTCCTGAAGATATAGTACCTCTTGGATCATACCACACATTAGAAGTAAAGTTAAACAAAAAAATATGTATAAAAAAAGAAGAATGGCCTAAGTGGGCTATAAATAGACTAAAAGATGCTATAAATGCTTCAAAAGAGTTAAATGCAATTATATTATTAATAGAAGAGAATTCTGCAGAGTTGGGATTATTAAGACAATATGGTATTGAGTATTATGGCCCCATCACTGGCAATATCTCTGGAAAAAGAATAAAAGATAAAACAAGGGATAAAAAAATAATTGAATTTTATGAAAAAATCATAAGTAGTTTAAAAAAGTTTAAAGATGTAGGAACTATAATAATTGCTGGTCCTGGTTTTGCCAAAGATGATTTTTATGCCTATTTAAAAGATAAATATCCAAAAATTTCAAAAATATCTATTGTTGAAAGTGCTGGAAGTGGTGGAAGGACAGGTATCCAAGAAGTACTTAGAAAAGGCACTGTAGAAAAGGTTCTCGAAAAACACAGGGTTGCCCGAGAAACAAGGGAAGTAAATAAAATTCTAGAAAAAATAACTAAGTCTCCATCATTAGTTGTTTATGGAAAAGATCATGTTATTGAAGCTGCAAATCTGGGTGCTATAAAAAAGCTTTTAGTTCTTGATACCTTATTACATGATGAAAAAATAGAATCCTTAGTAAAAGAAGTAGAAAAAATGCGAGGCGAAGTCATAGTAATAAGTAGTGAACATGAAAGTGGTAAACAATTGAAATCAATAGGTGGATTGGCAGCTCATTTAAGATTTAAAGTAAAGTGATAGCATGTTGAAAATAATCTTTGCTATTATCTTAACTTCTATATTAACTTTGTTACTCAATTTTTTGTTAAGAAAGCTAAAACCAAAAAATCTCTTTAAAAAAATTAGAGGTGGAATTCCAAGAGGAGTAGGAGCAGCGCCTTTTATAACTTTAGTTTTTTTCACACCCTACCCTTATAATTTATTTATATTTATAATTGGCATTTCTGCATTTTTAGATGATATAATTGGAAGGGTGAAAATCAATAAATTGGGAATTGAGTGGGGACAGCTATCACGAGGAATAGGGATGTTAACCATTGCAATTCTAGGATATTCTTATTTTGGAATTGCAAGTTTCTTAATAGCTTTCATGGTTCAACCTCTAAATATAGCTGACATGCAACCAGGAAAAGCTTGTACAACAATAATCACCATGGCATCAATTGTTTTAATTATGATGATTTTTAAAGGACAAAATTATTATTTGCCTCTACTTTTACTTGTAGTAACGTTGGCATATTCTCCACTAGATTATAAAGGTAAAATAATGATGGGAGAGATTGGAAACCATTCTTTTGCTGTGGCATTGGGGATATGTTTTTATCTTCTTGGCGGACCTCTAACAGTGTTAATATTTTTATTTTTAACTTCAGCTTTTATTGCATTTATAAGAAGGAAATATCTGGAGAAATATTTAGAGGAAAAATTAGGAATAAAAAATCCTACATTTGGTGACTATTTTATGGATGTGATGACTGGAGGTGGATTGGGAGATTTTATTAGGAGATTAATTCTAGGTAAAAGACAAATTAAAGTTAAAAATCCAGTTTTAATATTTTTAGGGTTTAGAAGACTACTATACAATAAGGTGGTTAAATGAAGGCACTTATAACAATCACAGGACGAGGAATTGGTGGCGATACAGTCACTGCATTAAATATTGCAAAATCACTTGAAAAAAGAGGCGTTAAATGTGAATATGCACTTGACCATAAAGCTCCAGGGTTCTTATTTCGAAAAATGAATATAAAATGGCATAAAGTAACTATTCCTCAAGCAGGTGGACATGCAGCTACAAAAATGAGGATAATAAGGGCAGCTTTACTATCCATAAAAGGGGTTGCTGAAACATGGCATTTGATAAAAAAAATTAATCCTGATGTTGTTGTTGGTGTAATTGGAGGTGGAGCAATTATAGGTTGTACTGCTGCAAAATTAGCTAGAGTTCCTGCGGTAGGAATCCTCATAACACCCTTAGATGGCATGATATGCACAAAATTAAATCCATGTATAGCATTGCCAGAATCTAACCTTTATTTTGAAAAAAGAAAAAATCTTTATAAGTCATATTCACCAATAGATCCAGAAATAATTAAAGGTAGTTATGAAAGAGCCATTAAAAGAATGCCTAGTGGATTTAAAGAAAATAAAAAAACTATATTATTTTCGTCAGGTTCTTCTCTTTTTGAAAAAATGGCTATAGCAGCTGAAAAAATATCTAAATTATTATCTGACTACAACATTGTAGTAACTGGGCATCCTCTAAGCAATGACATCCTTAAGCATCTGAATAACACAATATATCTAGGCTATGTTGACTGGATGAAAGATCTTTATAAAATTGTAGATTTAGCAATTCTTTCAGATGATGGTGTGATGGTACATGAAGCTATAGCTTGTAAAATTCCAACTGTAGCATTGAAAGGAGTTAAATATGGTAGAGAACACAATATGGCAAAGGTTTTCCCAGACGCTGTAATAGAAAGTTATGTGAATGAAATAGAAATGAAAGTTGAAGAAGCTTTATCAAAATTAGATTCAATGAAAAAAGCCGCAAGTAAATATAGTAAAGAAATTTTAAGGGCTGGAGATAAAATTGCTGATATAATATTAAACCATGTTAAAAAAGGAAAAAATTAAATAATTAATTTTATTAAAGAAATAAAAATTATCTGGGGGTTTTTCAATGTCAAAAAAATTATTACTAGGCATTGCATTAATTATTGTAATTCTCGGAATAGGAATTTCAGTATATTTTTATCCTAAAATAGAGTTGCAAAAAAATACATCAAAGAAAATAGATCCTGTCGCAGAAGCAAGAAGATTTGATGTAAAAAATGCAATGAATTTTACTTCAAAAATATGTAAGTTAGGTCCAAGATATGGCGGAAATAAGGCAGAACTTGAAGCTGCAAATTTATTAAAAAGTAAATTTAAAGAATATGGTTTGAATACATCTAAAGAAAAGGTTAACTTAGATGGTGGATATACTTACAATGTTATAGGTGAAATTAAAGGTTCAGAATATCCTAATAGGTATATTATTATAGGATCACATATTGATTCTCCAGGATTTTGTGAAGGAGCTACAGATGATGCAGCTGCATTGGGAATACAAGTTGAAGTTGCAAGAATTTTAAAAGACTGCAATCCAAAAAAATCTATTTTGATAATTGGATTTGGTGGAGAAGAACAATGGTTCAAAGGTTCTGAATACTTTGTTAAAAAACATCCTGACATCGTTAAAAATTGTGATGCAGTAATAGATTTAAACTGTGTTGGTTCTGGTGAAAATGTTGGATTGATAAAACATAGTTATTTACCTTCTCCTGTTGATGGAGATCCAAACTTAATAAATGTATTAAAGTCTTCTGCAGAAAAATTAAATCATGGTGTTATTGTCACAGAAACCACATATCCAAGTGACACATATCCTTTCTACAAAAAGAATGTTCCAGTGTGTCAGGTCATGAGTCAACCTTTTGGGGTTTCACCATGGAGTAGTGAAAATACCTTTGATAAGTTAAATTCAAATGATATTAAAAAAATTGGTGAAACATTGGTTCTTGGAGTTTTAAACTTATCAAATATGAATTCTGTAAAACAAGTTAAAGCTTCTTATGTAACAACGTTTAAAGCATCACTAGATGATGGATGTTCATCAATATTGCTTCATGTAAACAATACAGAAGATATATTTTCATATAGAAGGGATGCAAAATATAAAGCAAATATTTATATAGAAAAAGAAGAAGTTTTTGGTAAAAATAGAGTCATTGAATATAAAACTAATGATGGACGATTTTATCACTCGATAATTACAGAAGATGGTTGGATAGTTGGGATAGGTGGAAGAGATTCATCAGATATAAATGATGAATTGAGAACAATTGCGGAAACAATGATGGACAAGGGGATACAGCATAAATACCTAAAAGAGGCACTTGAAGTTTTAAAATCTAATGGTTGGGGACATCTATTTATAAAAGCCCCTGATAATACTGTCGGAGTTGTAATTTACGATTATAGGGCAAAACAATCAAAAATTGATATTTTTAAAATTAAGAATAATGAATTTGTGGTAGTTCCTAATAATCCAAAATTTTATGTAAAAGGTAAATTTAAGGGAGATCCGATATTTGATGCAATAGACATTGCACATAAAGATCCCTATGGAATACATAAACATGACATTATAACATATGACATTAATGGCACTAATTTAAAAATATTTGCATCTCAAGATGGTTTTCCTGACAATATTATCTATTTAGGTCATAAAATTCCCGGAAAATCATTGCCAAAAGCTCCTGAAAAGAAGATGCTTGGTGAGATTATACTTAAAAGAGTTGTAAGAGAAAATAAAAATGATTTTTGGTGTTTTTTAATTAATATGTTTGAGGGGTTTTTTAGATGGTTGCAAAACGTATTATACCTTGTTTAGATTGTGATTTACAAGTTCCTCAAGGACGAGTTGTTAAAGGTGTTGAATTTAAGAATATTAAGTATGCTGGTAACCCTGTTGAATTAGCAAAAAAATATTATGAGGAAGGTGCTGATGAAATTGTTTTTTTAGATATCACCGCATCTCATGAACGAAGAGAAACCATGACACATGTCATTGAGGCTGTTGCAGAAAATGTTTTTGTTCCTATATGTGTAGGTGGTGGCATAAAAACTGTCAACGATTTTACAAAAATGCTTAAGGCAGGCGCTGACAAATGTTCCATAAATACAGCTGCAATTAAAAATCCTGAATTAATTAATAAAGCTTCTAAAGTCGTTGGTTCACAAGCTTGCGTAGTTGCAATTGATGCTAAGCGCAGATATGTAAATGATCCTAATGAAACAGATAAAATCGTTGTTAAAACAGAAAAAGGATATTGTTGGTATGAATGTAGTATATATGGTGGACGTAAATTTACTGGTATAGATGCAATTGCCTGGGCAATGGAATGTGAAGAGAGAGGAGCAGGCGAAATATTATTGACTTCTATGGATAGAGATGGAACAAAAGAAGGATATGATATTCCATTAATCAAAGAAATAACAAAAAGAGTGGACATCCCTGTCATTGCTTCAGGCGGTGTCGGAAACCCTAAACATATTTATGATGCGTTTAAGCTTGGAAACGCAGATGCTGCATTGGCTGCAAGCATTTTTCATTATAATGAATATAGCATATCTGATGTAAAAAAATATTTGTGGGAAAAGGGTGTGGAAGTAAGGTTATAGTATGGAAATAAATAAAATAAAATGTGGAAAATTTAGTTTTAATGTTCCTAATTTTGACTTAAAATTAACAATGTTCAGTGGCCAGACTTCACAACCGCCTTGGAAACACAAAAATGATTATTATCAAGAGTTAATTTTTATTGAGGATAAACCATGTTTGATAAAAGTAAGACAAAAAAACAATCATTTAGAAGTTAAATATGAGACAGATACAAAAGTATCTCCCCAAGATATTAAAAAAACTATAAAATATATATTTGATTTAGAATTTAATTTGGATAAATTTTATTTTAATTTTACACAAAATGATTCAATATTTTCAAGAATTGTTGAAAAATACAATGGATTAAGACTTTTTCTTGCACATAATAAATATGAATGCATAATTTCATCAATTACGTCTGCAAATAATTCAATCTCAAAATGGACACGTTCAATATTGAGAATTAAAGAAAAATTAGGAAGAAAATATGTTTTTCCATCTTCTGAGGAGATGTACTATTTTCCTGATCCAGAAACAGTCTTAGAAAATAAAGATAAACTTAAGTATTGTGGAGTTGGTTATAGGTATAAATATATTGTTGAGACTACAAAAATTTTGTATGAGAATTTATCTATTGATGAAGTCAATAAGATGGAATATGATGAAGCTTTTGAAACATTGCTTGAGTTACCTGGTGTAGGTCCGAAGGTAGCTGATTGTATTCTTTTATATGGATTTAGGAGATATGAAGCATTTCCAGTAGATATATGGATAACAAGGGCAATCAAAAATCTTTTTGGTGTATCTAAAGATATAAGAGAATTTGGACAATCAAAATTTGGTAAATATGCTGGATATGCACAACTCTACCTATACCAATATATACGGCACAAAAAATGAAATTTCAAAAAAATTTTAAAAATTTTGAAAAATTTGTTAAAAAAACATATGAAAAATCTTTAAACATTCTTGAGAAGAAGTATTGTTGGAAATGTCCACAGAAAACAACAAGCCATATTATTAAATGTAGAGAAGTGGAAATATACCAAAGACTTTATAAATCTTTTAAAAATGCTTTAAATGAATTTTTAATAAATAATTATTCTAAAGAAAATATTAAAAGAATAAAATCACGTTTATTCCAGAAGATTTCTAAAGAATTTTTAACATTGGTAAAAATTGATGAAAATTCTGATTATTTCGCTGGTAGCTGGATTATTCTTCGGAGAAACTCACGTGTAATCAAAAAAGGTGACCTAATTTTGTACAAAACTAACTCTGGTTTTAAAATGTCTAAAGTTCTTAGGAAATATTGTGAAGATAACCTGGACTACATAGATGTTGGAGACAAAAAACTGCTTAATTATGAAATCTATGGTAAAATAGAGAAAATAATAGAACCTAATGATGATTTATATCCAATTTTTGAAAATATTTCTGCACCCATAGTTCTAAAATTGACTTCCTAGACTTATAATCTCAAAATAACTTCTTCCTCTTCAAAAGCCCCTGGATCCTTCTCTATGCATTCCTTAACCTTTTCCTTTATCTGATCAGCATCCTCAACATCTATCAAATCAACAATCTCAACCTGTTTCTGGAATCTCTCCAATGCTTCCTCTGGTAAATTCTCTATGTAAGGTATTGCTCCCTTTGCACCAATTATCTTCTTTTTATCATCAACGCCATTCTTATGCAGTGCTTTTATACTTTGTCCAGTTATATGCCCTTGAACCTCTGAACCACATAGAACTAGGAATCTTATGTTTGGATTTGAGATTATATTTGCTATTACTTTCTCTATTCCTAAATTCTCTGTCTTGCAAGGCCCAGCTATTGCAGCTCCTGCATCTATTGGTATATCTTCTATATGTGATGCTAATGTTACTGCTGCAACAGGACTTTCAGGATCTCCAACAATATAATCTCCACTAACTACTGGCCATCCTTCTGCTGGTTCTTTTTTCTCTACCATATTTTTCACCTCCTTCTTCTTTTGATTAATTATTTGTTCATTAATTATTAAATTGTTTTCTATTTTTCAATTTATTATGATAAATTTAAAAAAAGTTTATTAAAAATCAATTATTTGTTTAAAAAAGTTATTTAAATAACCAAGGTTCCATTAATACAGCCTTACATTCATGTTTAAATTTACATTTTCCACAATTTCTAGGCATTGGACATCCTATTTTTTTAACATATTCGTCTATGTTTTTCATTTCCTTTGGATAGTATCCTGAATAATTTACATTTTTTAAACCAATTTCTTTGCATTTTTTAACCAATTTTTCCATAAGTTTTTTACTTGGACCTGCATGATAATACAAAACAAAATTTGGTCTAAATCCTATCAATTTATAATTTAATGAAGGATCAATGTCTTTGATAAATTCTGCTATTTTTAAAACTTGTGAATCAGTAATTTTAGGAATAACAACAGATCTAAAAACTCTTATTTTTTCTGGATGATTTTTTGCAAGATATTCTGCATTTCTGAGTACAGGATCTACAGGAGCGCCAGTTAAGTTTTGATGTATGTCGTTGTCAAAGGCTTTTATCTCAAAATTTATGAAAGATGCAATTTTTACCAATTTTTTAAAAGTTTTCTTAGTTGCAAATCCATTCGTTGCAAAACCAATTCTTAAATTTTCTTTTTCTTCTGTTACATATTTTATGACTTCCTCTATGTATGGAAGATGTATCGAGGGTTCACCACCTGTGAAACTAATTCCAGAAACTCCTATTTTTTTAGCTATTTTACTTTCTAATTGTCTTAAAATTTCCTTACCTAATTTCTCAGGTTCTACATAACCCCTATATATCCAACCAGTGTCAGGATATTGTGAAATTCTATAAGCATTACAATAAAAACATCTAAATGAGCATCCAAGGAAAGTTATAGCATATGTTTTTAAAAGATACGTAATGCTTGTGTATGCAATTTCTGGTAATGTGCTTCTACAAACGCCTCTTTCACCTTTTATTCTATTTACACCACATTTCCATTCACAAAGTTTGCAATTTTTAAATTCTTTTAAATTCATTTCCCTCAATAAAAAAATTATTTTAAAACAAAATCTATTGTTTGTGATAAAAAAATATTTAATTATTATTATTGTTATTAATGTTTGGAACTATTGTAGGTTCTGTGTAGTAATACAATTTTATTTAACGTGTTTGTTTTTCATCAATATTCCAAAATACAACAAATTCTGTTGAAAAAAGCATGACTAGTTATTTCATTAAAAATAAAATTAAAACAAAAAAATTTAAAAGTTTAATCTTCTAATGTAGATGTATCTCCTAACTCTTCACCTAACTCTTTAGCTCTTAATATCCTCCTCATGACTTTACCGCTTCTAGTTTTAGGTAATTTATCAACTTGTTCCATTTCGCCAATAACTGCTATTGGTCCAATTTCATGTTTCACATGTTCTTTTATTTTTTCCATTAAATTGACATCTAATTTCTTACCATTTTTTAAAACTAAAAATGCTTTGATGACATTGCCCTTAATTGGATCAGGTTTACCAATTACTGCAGCCTCTGCAACGTCAGGATGTGAAATTAACGCAGATTCGACTTCTGCAGTTCCAATTCTATGTCCAGAAATATTTATAACATCATCTGACCTTCCTAAAATCCAGAAGTAACTATCTTTATCTTTTTTCCCCACATCTGTTGCCAAATAATAACCTGGAATAGTTTCCCAATATTCTCTATACCTTTTTTCGTCTTTATAAATGGTTCTCATCATTGCTGGCCAAGGCTTTTTTATGACAACATAACCTTTTTCTCCAGGTTTCACAGGATCGCCATTCTTATTTACAATGTCTGCATCAATGCCAGGAAGAGGTTTTGTTACAGATCCTGGTTTTAATGGTGCAGTTGGCAATGGAGATATCATGTGCATTCCTGTTTCTGTTTGCCACCAAGTATCCATTATTGGACATCTTTCATTACCAATAACTTTGTAATACCATAACCAAGTTTCAGGATCAATGGGTTCTCCAACAGTGCCAAGAATTTTTAAAGTAGAAAGATTGTATTTTTTTGGATGCCTATCACCAAACCTTCGAAGATGTCTCAATGCTGTTGGAGCTGTATAAAATTTTGTTACACCGTATTTTTCAATTATTCTCCACCATATTGCAGGATCTGGATAATCAGGTGCTCCTTCATATATTATAGTTGTTGTTCCAAGTAGTAAAGGACCATATACTATATAACTATGCCCTGTTATCCATCCTATGTCTGCTGTACAGAAATAGAGATCATCATCATGAATATCAAATACCATTTTGAGTGTGCTGCTTACACCTACCATATATCCACCGACTGTATGTAGAACACCCTTTGGTTTACCAGTGCTTCCTGAAGTATAGAGGATAAACAATGGATCCTCTGCATCCATTTTTTCTGGAGGACATTCTGAATCTTCACCTTCTATTAATTTATCATAGAAAAATTCCCTACCTGTTAATTCTGAGATTTTTACAGGTACATTAGCATGATTTACAACTACTATGGTTTCAACACTAGGACATTTTGCTACAGCTTCATCCACATTATCTTTAAGTTTTATAATCCTTCCTCGTCTAAATGTAGCATCAGCAGTTATTACTACTTTTGCATTTGTTTCTCTTATTCTTTCTTCTAATGCTCCTACACTTAATCCTGAAAACACTACTGTATGAATTGCACCTATCTTTGCACAAGCTAACATCGATATAACTAATTCAGGGCACATTGGTAGATATAAACAAACTACATCGCCTTTTTTCACACCAAGTCTTTTTAAGGCATTTGCCATTTTATTTACTTCTGTGTATAACTCATAATACGTTAGTTTCCGTTCTTTTTCTTTTTCACTAGTGTAAATAATTGCAATTTTGTTTCTTTTTCCAGTTTTTATCCATCTGTCTACAGCATTATATGTGATATTTGTTTTACCATTCACAAACCATTTATAGAAAGGTTTATTGCTGTCATCCAATATCATGTCCCATTTTTTAAACCATTTAAAATCTTTAGCCTTTTTCTTCCAATATTCTTCAATGTCTTTTCCTTTTTCAATCTCTTTTTCCCAATCCTTTACATGTGCTCTTTTTACAATTTCTTCTGGTGGTTCTATTATCATGTCTTCAAAATTTTCTTTCATACTTTCCACCATTTTTATTTCTATTGAAAATTGATATATATTAATTATGATAATTATGAAAATAAAATTAAAATGTAATACTAATTAAGAAAAAATAAAATTAGGAAGATTCCTCTTCTCCCTTTGATTTAAATGTTTCACTTGCCGCAATTACATCGTCAATTCTTAATATCATTTCTGCTGCTTCCGCTGCTGATTGTACTGCTTGCTTTTTAACTCTGTATGGTTCTATTACGCCCATTTCAAGCATGTCTATAACTTCACCACTGAAAACATCAATTCCCATAGTTGTTGATTCTTCATGTGCAGCTCTCAAATCAACTAGTACATCAATACTATCCATACCTGCATTCTCTGCCAATGTCTTTGGAATTATTTCTAATGCATCTGCAAATGCTTGAATTGCTAATTGCTCTCTTCCACTTACTGTTTCTGCATAATCTCTTAATCTCTTTGCAAGCTCAACTTCAGGAGCTCCTCCACCAGCGACTATTTTCTTATCTTCTATGACTGCAGACACAACGCCTATAGCATCTTCCACTGCTCTTTCAACTTCACTTACTACATGTTTAGTGCTACCTCTAAGAATTATAGAAACAGCTTTTGGATTTTTACAACCTTCAACAAATGTTAATATTTCATCAAATATTTTCTTTTCATAAACAACTTCTGCTTCGCCTAAATCATCTTCTGTTAAATCTCGAATGTCCATTACTATTTTTCCACCAGTAGCTTTCTCTAAGCGTTTCATATCTGTATTTTTAACTCTTTTGAGTGCATATATTCCTTCTCTAGCTAAATAGTGTTGTGCTAAATCATCAATGCCTTTTTGACAGAATACAACATTTGCACCAACATCTACTATTTTTTGAACCATCTCTTTTATCATTTCCTCTTCTTGTTCAATGAATTTTTGCATTTGTGATGGATCTGTAATTCTAATTTTTGCATCGATCTCTGTCTCCTTAACTTCTAAAGGATATTTTAACAATGCTATTTTTGCATTTTCAATTTTTTTAGGCATCAATGGAGATACCCTTCCTTTATCAATTGCAAGACCGTCTACAATTTGGGAATCATCAACTGATGCTCCAGCTATTCTTTGGATGTGAATATAATCTTTATCAACTTCTCCATTCTCTTCCACTTGTTTTACAGCTTTAACAACTAACTCTGCTAGTGGTTTTCTAGCTTTCTCTGAACCTTTTCCAGTCATTGCTGTCATTGCAACCTTTAACAATGTTTCTTCATCATCTGCAGTTATTGCAATATCATCTAATATCTCCTGAGCTTTTTTAGCTGCTTTTCTGTAACCCATTGATATTATTGTAGGATGTATATCCATATCTAGTAAATCTTCTGCTTTCTTGAGTAACTCTCCAGCTAAAACAACGGCTGTTGTTGTACCGTCTCCAACCTCATCCTCTTGAGTTTTAGCAACCTCAACGAGCATTTTTGCTGCAGGATGCTCAATATCCATTTCCTTTAAAATTGTTACACCGTCATTTGTGACAACTATGTCTCCTAGAGAATCAACAAGCATCTTGTCCATTCCTTTAGGTCCTAATGTTGTCCTTATGGTCTCTCCTAATACTTTTCCTGCTAAAATGTTCATTCTTTGTGCGTCTCTACCTATGTATCTTTTTGTTTTTGCAGGTAAAATGTATATGGGTGTATTTAGTCCTCTCAAAAGATCACCTTTCCTTTTTTGTGAATTGTTTTAATAATTTCTCAATAAATCTAAAAAAATTTGATGTTATATCTTTATGTTATTTGGATGCTAGCTCTTTCTATATAAAACTTTTGTTTTTTGCATCTGTTAACAAATTCCACTTAAATTCCCAAAAATATTTTTCTTCTTCTTTAGATGGTTTTAAATGCTCCATTTCATGAGAAATACCATATGCTACAGGGCCTTTAAAGGTTAATGGACCTCTTAATTTTTTTATTCTTATTTCATTACTCATAGGATCTAACTCAGCTTTTATTATTGTTTTACCGTCTATAGTAATTTTGTAGGGTCTTTTAACTAATTTTCTTTCTTTTTCATTTCCACATTTTTCTAGACGATAAACTGTGCCTTCTTTACTTAATATTTTTGGATTTAGGAATAAATAGATTTTTTCTAAAGTATATCCTATTTTTTTATTTTCATCATAACGAGTCACTTTTTCCTTCACAGCTATAGAACTTTCAGAATTTTTTACGACACTCCAGTCTCCACCAAAACGAATAGAAAAAATAAGAGGTAAGAAACTTTCTTTGGGAATATTAAGTTCTTCTATTATTCTTTTTTCTTCCACAGCAAATTTTAACATTTTTTTAATATTAGAAACTTTCAATATATCACCTATTGTTTTTAAAATCATCTATTGCCATTTCTACAACTTCAATAATTGCATCATCGATGTTTCCATAACTCTCATCTATAACTACAGGAATATTATCACAATATACAACATTTAGACCTGCTTCTATAGCTACCCTAGTTGCAACGTCAACAGCTGCAGCCTTTAATTCCGTCAACATTAAATCTGCCTTGTTTATATATTTTTTTAAATCTCTACGTAATAATGGACGATTTGATAAATGTGGTGTGACACCTACCACATCGCATCCATATTTACTTTCTAGATAATTAACTAATTTCCCTACAACAACTTTTGGTGCTGTAGTTGCAAATAACACTTTTTTACCTTCAACATTGCCCACTGGTTTAGGTCTAAATACAGTAGGAATAACATTTGCTGATGGATTTATTTCTTTTATAAATTTTTCTACCTTTTTAATTTTTTCTGTAGTTGCCATAGGTTCTTCACACATTGTTATTATGACAAGATCTGCTAATCCTATCCTAAATGGTCCAAAGAAATTGTTAATATTTATCATTGGCTGATTTGCACCAACTGTAACTATTTGCCTATTTGTTTTAACAGGAGGTATTGCTGCTCCACTACCTTCCATTATAACAAAGTCAGAATCTAATTTATTGGCAATTTCAGCACCTCTTTTCACATTTGTTATGAATGTATCACCAAGCATTCCACCGCCACATCTTCTACATCCGACTGTAAGAATTCTACTCATTAATGCATCTTCCCAATGATCTGATGCTGCATGTACACCTTTATCAGCTTGTTCTAATAAATATTCAGCTGTTATTTCTATTTTATTTCCTTCTACTATTTCAGGTTCTCGTGGTCCTCCACGACCCATCGCAACTACACATGGATTGTATTTATGTTTATGAATGACTCTTGCAGCATATGCAGATACCGCAGTTTTTCCTATTCTTTTTCCAGTTCCTATAATTTTAATCGATGGCTTTTCTAACACATCATATTCTGTAAGTGGTTCAAATTTAAAATCAGCGCCCTGATATACAGCGCCTTCTTTTAGAACTATGGATGCTATTCTAAATCTTTTTGTATAATCTACAACAGGTTCATCACTTAAATCCATAACTATATCAGCATTATATTTTTTTACACATTTTTTTATTACATCATATGGTATTTTTTTTGGATCAGGCCCAAAGAAAACTGGTTTTCCTAATTTTTCAGAATATTCTTTAGGATCTTCAATTTGGAGTTTTTCAGTTCCCCCAATGAATACTACAGCTACAACATCTATATGTTCAAGATCATCCAATATTTCAATAGAATCTTTAACTACAGGAAAATAATGTTCACCATCTACTAAGCATATCATTTTTTTAGTTTCACCCATTTTTTATCCTCCTTAGCTTTGGTATAATTATATTGTAATCGTGTTTTGATAAGTAAAGTATTCCACAAAGTTTCTACCTCATCGAGAAAACTTGTCTGAGGCTATCTAATTTGTAGGAGATAGCCTTGGGCAGAGGTATTATCCAGACAGATTATTAAGGCTGTCTCTCCCTCTCATTTTTATTCACATATTGATATATTTAATAATCTCTATCTTATTTTTCATGGCTTAGCGTTCTAACGTTTCTTTTGGATTTACTTCCGAATACTGGCTTTTAGCTTTGTATTAATAAGTGAAGGAATTTACCGAAAGGCATCCAAAAATTTGAGTAAATTATGATTTTTTAACTATATTTCTTCTTAAGTTATATATTATTGAATAACTATAAATGCTTTTCAGCTCTCACCTCCACACGTTCGCATGGAGATTTCTCGCCGATAGAATTTAAATGAAAATTGTCATTAATAATGATTGAAGATAATTTTCTGGAGGTCTAAAATTGATAAGCGACGAAATAAAAAAAGGTGTAGAAAGGAGTCCACATAGGGCATTGCTTAGGGCGTGCGGTGTCACAGATTCAGATTTTGATAAACCCTTTATAGGAATTGCCAATAGTTTTACAGAAATAGTACCAGGTCATATACACCTTAAAAAATTATCTAAATTTGTTAAGTTGGGAATTAGCCAAGCAGGTGGAGTGCCTTTTGAATTCAATACAATAGCAATATGTGATGGTATAGCTATGAATCATGAAGGAATGAAATATTCTCTTGCATCTAGAGAACTTATAGCTGACAGTATTGAAAGCATGGCTAAAGCTCATTGCTTTGATGGATTAGTGTTATTGTCTTCATGTGATAAAATAATACCAGGAATGCTAATGGCTGCAGCAAGATTAAACATACCATCTATAGTTATAACAGGAGGTCCTATGTTACCTGGAGAATTTAATGGTAAAGTTGTAGATTTGATAGATGTATTTGAAGGAATAGGAGCTGTGAATTCTAAAAAAATGAAAAAAAAGGAATTATATAAATTAGAAGAAGTTGCATGCCCTGGCCCTGGCTCATGTGCAGGATTATTCACAGCAAATACTATGGCTTGTGTTACTGAAGCCCTTGGCATGAGTCTTCCAGGTTGTGCAACAGCTCATGCCGTAACTTCAAAAAAAATGCATATAGCTAAATTATCTGGTCAGAAAATTGTAAAAATGGTAAAAAATAATATGAAGCCTAGAGACATAATGACAAGAAGTGCATTTGAAAATGCAATAGCTGTTGACCTTGCATTAGGGGGATCTACAAATACAGTTTTACATTTATTGGCGATAGCAAATGAATCTAATGTGGAAATAACTTTGGACACGTTTGATGAGATAGGGAGAAAAATACCTAACATAACTTCAATTTCACCGGCTGGAAAGCATAGAATGATTGATTTAGATAGAGCAGGTGGAGTACCTGCTATAATGAAAACATTAAAAGACAAAATAAATTTAGATACTGTTACGTGTACTGGTAAAACTTGGAGAGAAATCCTGAGAGATTTTAAAGTGAAAGATAGGAAAGTCATAAGACCCATTGAAAAACCTATACATAAAGAAGGTGGAATAGCAATATTAAAAGGTAATTTAGCTCCAAATGGTGCAGTAGTCAAACAAAATGCTGTAAAAAAAGACATGTTAAAACATGAAGGTCCTGCAAGAGTTTTTGATAGTGAAGAAGAATGTGTTAAGGCCATTCGCAATTTTAAAATAAAAGAAGGAGATGTAGTTGTTATAAGATATGAGGGACCTAAAGGTGGTCCAGGAATGCGTGAAATGTTAAGACCAACTTCTGCCATTGTTGGAAGTGGATTAAAACGTGTTGCACTTGTTACTGATGGAAGATTTTCTGGAGGTACAAGAGGGCCATGTATAGGCCATGTTTCACCTGAAGCCGCTGAAAATGGACCTATAGCTGCTATAAGAGATGGTGATATCATAAGCATAGATATACCAAATCGTAGGCTTGAGGTTAAACTGAAAAAAGAAGAAATATTAAAAAGACTTAAATCTATTACTAAACCTAAAAAAGAAGTAAAAGGTTGGTTAGCAAGATATCAAAAATTCGCAACATCTGCTGATAAAGGTGCAATTTTAAGGTGTTGAAATTGAAAAAGTCAGTAGAAGACGCAATATATGTATGTTTAATCATAGTGGCAATTATTCTGTCTCAGCATATGAACGTAGTTGTATCAGGTAGTATGGAACCTACTTTTTATAGGGGAGACATAGTATTAGTTCAGAAGGCAGATTTCTTTGGTATACATGAATTTAATCCTGAAAATTTACATAAAGGTGACATTATTGTTTATAGAGCTAGTTGGTTCCCAGAACCTGTCATCCACAGGATTATTTATGTAGGTGTAACAAAAGATGGTGAAAAATTTTATATAACAAAAGGTGACAATAACCCAGCTCCAGACCCATTACCAGTTTATCCATCCCAAGTAGTATCTAAAGTTATAGAATTCAATGACAAGCCTGTGTATATCCCAAAAATTGGTTATATAACATTATGGCTCAAGGGAATGTGAGATCATGTTCATGGAAATCGAAGAAAAAATAAAAAATTCCATTGTAAATGCTTTAAAAGATTTAAATTATCCCGTTGTGGACATAAATTTAGAAGAACCTCCAAGTAAAGATTTAGGGGATTTGTCTACAAATTTATCTTTTAAGCTAGCATCTGATTTAGGCATGAATCCTGTAGATATTGCAAATAACATTGTAAACGCCATGGAAACTCCAAAATATATTTCAAAAGTAGAAACAAAAGGGCCTTACATAAATTTTTTCATAGATTATGACGCATTTGCACCAAAACTTCTAAAAAAAATTGATGAAAATTATGGTAATTTAAAATCAAAAAATAAAAAGGTAATACTTGAACATACATCAGCCAATCCAAATGGTCCATTACATGTGGGACATTTGAGAAATGCCATAATTGGAGATTCTTTAGCTAGGATTATGAGGGCAGCAGGGTACGATGTAGAGACACATTATTATGTTAATGATATGGGAAGGCAAGTTGCAATGGTAGTTTGGGGAGCACTAAATTTAGAATTTAAAAAAGAAAAGGTAAAAAAAGATCATGAAATTGGAAAAATTTATTACCTAGCTAATAAAGCACTTGAAAATGATCCAAAAATAGAAAATGAAGTAAATAAACTGATGAAGAAATATGAAGAAGGAGATAAAAAAACCAGGAAAATTTTCAAGAATATAGTGAAAAAATGTTTAGAAGGAATTAAAGAAACATTAAAAAATTTGAACATCGAACATGACAAATTTGTATGGGAAAGTGACTTTGTGAGAGACAGTAGCATTGAAAAAATCATTGAAAAATTGAAAAACACAGAGTATTTTTATGAATCAGAGGGTGCAATTTGTCTTAATTTAGAAAAATTTGGCATTGAAAAAGAACTTATATTAAAAAGGTCTGATGGAACATCTCTTTATGCTACCAGAGATATTGCTTATCATTTTATGAAATCTCAGAATGCTGACATTGTAATTGATGTATTAGGTTCAGACCATAAACTTACTGCAGAACAAGTAAAAACAGTGATGAAAATTTTAAAGTCTAAACAACCAGAAATAATATTCTATGAATTTATAACACTTCCAAATGGATCTATGTCAACAAGAAAAGGAACTTTTGTGTCAGTAGATGAATTAATAGAAGAAAGTAAAAAAAGGGCAATAGAAGAAATAAAAAAGAGAAGAAAAGATATAAGCGAAAGTGAAATGGAAAAAATAGCTGAAATTGTGGGTATAGGTGCAATAAGATATTATATAGCAAAATTGTCACCAGAAAAACATCTCACATTTAAATGGGAGGATGTATTAGATTTTGAAAAAGGTTGTGCATCAATTCAGTATGCACATGCCAGGGCATGTAAACTACTCAAAAAAGCGAAATATAAAGAAAAAGAATATGAAATTGATAAGTGGCCATTAAATGATTTAGAGATTGATTTGATAAGAATTTTATCTAAATTTCCAAAAATTGTGGAAACTGCTGCTAAAACTAGGAAAATACACATGGCTGCACAATATGCACAAGAACTTGCAAATGCTTTTAATAGATTTTATAAACATGTTCCAGTAATAGGTTCAGAACATGAAAAAAATAGATTAGTTCTTGTAGAGAAGTGTAAGATAACCATAAATAATTGTTTAAAACTTCTTGGAATAAAAGCACCAAGTAGTATGTAATATTTAATTATCAGATCCGGTGGGATTCATCATTCAATCAGCTAAGTCCGCCTTCATCATTCTTTTGGTAGTCAGGGGAGGTGCATTTCATCATTACTAGACTTTCTATTTTGTTTCTTATTTGATATTTTTAACCGAAAAATATTTATATAATTACAAACCCAGTGATAATGTGAAGAAAATTTTGAGGTGATGTCATGGTAGGAGAAAGAGGAGCACAATTACAACAACCAGTGCTAATTTTACCTGAAGATACAAGAAGATACATAGGTAGAGACGCACAAAGAATGAACATTTTAGCAGGAAAAGTATTAGGAGAGACCATAAGGACAACATTAGGACCTAAAGGAATGGACAAGATGCTTGTTGATTCTCTAGGAGACATAGTTGTCACAAATGACGGTGTAACAATTTTAAAGGAAATGGATATTGAGCATCCTGCAGCAAAAATGCTCGTTGAGGTTGCTAAAACTCAAGAGGATGAGGTTGGAGACGGTACAACAACAGCCGTTGTTTTAGCTGGAGAGTTACTCAAGAAAGCAGAAGATTTACTAGATATGGATATACATCCTACAATAATATCAATGGGTTACAGAAAAGCAGCTAAAAAAGCTCAGGAGATATTAGATGATATTGCAATAACTGCAGATGATGAAGAAACATTGTTAAAGGTTGCAATGACAGCAATGACTGGAAAAGGTTCAGAGAAAGCTAGAAAACCACTAGCAGAGTTAGTTGTTAAAGCTGTAAAACAAGTGGAAGAGAATGGAGAAGTTGATAAAGATCATATAAAAATTGAGAAAAAAGAAGGTGGATCAGTCGACGATTCAGAACTTGTACAGGGAGTTATCATAGATAAAGAAAGAGTACACCCAGGAATGCCAAAAGAAGTGAAAAATGCTAAAATTGCTTTATTAAACTGTCCACTAGAAGTTAAGGAAACTGAAGTGGACGCTGAAATTAGAATTACAGATCCATCACAAATGCAAAAATTTGTAGAGCAAGAAGAGGAAATGATAAAAGAGATGGTAAAGACAATAGTGGACACAGGTGCAAATGTCGTATTCTGTCAAAAAGGCATTGATGATTTAGCACAACACTATTTAGCTAAGGAAGGAGTATTAGCAGTTAGAAGAGTTAAAAAATCAGACATGGAAAAATTATCCAAAGCAACCGGTGGTTCAATAGTAACAAATGTTAAAGATTTATCACCAGATGATTTAGGAGAAGCTGGCAGAGTAATTGAAAAGAAAGTAGCAGGAGAAGAAATGATATATGTGGAAGACTGCAAAGAACCAAAAGCTGTTACAATATTAGCAAGAGGGTCAACTGAACATGTAGTAAGTGAAGTTGAAAGAGCAATAGAAGATGCTATAGGCGTTGTGTCTGCAGTCATAGAAGATAAGAAAATAGTCGCTGGTGGAGGAGCTCCTGAAGTTGAGCTTGCAAAGAGATTAAGAGATTATGCAGAAACAGTAAGTGGAAGAGAGCAATTAGCAATTCAAGCATTTGCAGATGCATTAGAAATAATTCCAAAGACATTGGCAGAGAATGCAGGTATGGATAGTATTGATGCATTAGTAGATTTAAGAACTGCACATGAAGAATCAACAACTATGGGACTAGATGTGTTCGAAGGAAAAGTAGTTGACATGTTAGAAGCAGGAGTTATAGAGCCATACAGAGTTAAAAAGCAAGCAGTACAATCAGCAGCAGAAGCAGCAGAAATGATATTAAGAATTGATGATGTAATTGCGGCATCTCCAGAAGAAGAAGGTGAAGGTGAAGGACCTGAAGGAATGGGCGGAGAAATGCCCAGTATGTAAATTTTGACTTCCTTTTTCTATTTTTTATTTGTAAATATATGTACTACTGCAGTTCCTCCAGTTCCTCCAATATTATGTGTTAACGCTGTTTCTGCACCATCTACTTGTCTTTTACCAGCTTCTCCTCTTAATTGATACACAGCTTCAACAACTTGTGCTATGCCAGTTGCACCTAATGGATGACCACGTGCTTTTAAACCTCCAGATGGATTAAATGCCACATCTCCATCAAGTTCCACTATACCTTCTTCAAATGCAACTCCACCTTCTCCTTTTTCAACAAAACCTAAATCTTCAAGTGCCAAAATACCACTTATACTGAAACAATCATGTACTTCAACTAGATCAATGTCATTTGGAGATAATTTAGCTTGTTTGTATGCTTTTTTAGCTGCATGCACTGTAGCCCTGAGAGTAGTTATATCATCTCTATCATGGAGAGCAATGGTATCAGATGCCTGAGAAGATGCTTTTACATATATTGGAGTATCAGTGTATTCTTTAGCTTTTTCTGCTGGACATAAAACAACAGCTGCTGCACCATCAGATATTGGAGAACAATCTAAAAGTCTCAATGGATCTGCAACCATTGTGGAATTTAATACTTGATCAACAGTTACTTTAAATGGAAATTGTGCCTTGGGGTTCATTGATGCATGTTTATGATTTATGACTGAAACTAATGCCAATTGCTCTCTTGTGGTACCATATTCATGCATATGTCTACGGGCTATCATAGCATACAAAGAAGGAAATGTCACACCAGATCTAGCTTCCCATTCCTGATCAGACGCTGTTGAAATTGCTAAAGTTGGGTCTGTTACATCAGTCATTTTTTCTACACCTGCAGCAACCACTATATCATGATAACCAGATGCTACAGACATTATGGCATTTCTTAATGCTAATCCCCCAGATGCACAAGCTGCTTCTACTCTAACACATGGTGTCGGTGTTAAACCTGCATAGTCTGCAATTAAGGATGCTACATGTTCTTGTTGTATAAATAATCCTGAAGACATGTTTCCAATGTATAATGCATCAATATCTGCTCCACTAATGTCGGCATCTTCTAGTGCACCTATTCCGGCTTCAACTACTAAATCTCTAAGTGATGAATCCCAAAGTTCACCAAACTTCGTCTGAAATGCTCCAATAATTGCTACATCTCTCATAAAAATACCTCAAAATATTTTTAATTTCTTTTTAAATTTTGCATATAAAGCATAATCAATATATTCTTTCCTTTCTATAAATTCTTTTACTTTAGGAGTTAATTCTCTTTTTTCTTCTATTTTGTCTGTTACTTCAATTATAAATGCATCACTTCCAGCCCCAGATCCATAAGATACAGCTAATATTCTTTCACCAGGTTTTGAAACATCTAATATTGCTGCCAAGCCTAACAATGTAGATCCAGAATATGTATTACCTATTTTAGGAACTAGAAGTCCTGTCTCAACTTGTTCTCGATCAAAACCCAATTTTTTGGCTACTTTAAGATAAAATTTACCGTTAGGCTGGTGGAAGACAGCATAATCATAATCAGATGGTTTTGTCCCTGTTTTTTCCATTATACCCTTAGCTGCAGAAATTATATGTTTGAAATATGCTGGTTCTCCAGTAAATCTACCTCCATGTTTTGGATACGGACTGCCTTCTCTTCGATAAAAATCTGGCGTATCTGTTGTATAACTATAGGTATCTATAATATTTGCTAAACAGCCATCATTCCCGATGATATATGCAGCGCCGCCTGCTGCGGCTGTATATTCTAAAGCATCGCCTGGAGCCCCTTGTGCGGTATCAGCTCCAATAGCAACTCCATATTTTATAATTCCAGATTTAACTAATCCCATACATAATTGTATGCCTGCAGTACCTGCCTTACATGCAAATTCAAGATCCGCCGCAGTCAATGTTGGGGTAGATCCAATGGCTTCTGCAACAATTGTTGCTGTTGGTTTAACAGCATAAGGATGTGATTCTGATCCGACATATATTGCACCAATATCTTTAGGATTTATTTTAGCCATTTTTAGTGCATTTCTGGCAGCTTCAACAGATATTGTAGCCGTATCTTCGTCAATGCCAGGTACAGACTTTTCTTCTACCAATAATCCACGAGATATTGCTTTTGGATCATCTCCCCATACTCTAGCAATTTCTGATGTCTTTATTCTGTAAATTGGTATATAAACTCCATAACCAACTATTCCAACCATATCTATCACTTCTTAAAAAATTAATCCTAAAAAGTAGATTGTAATTAAAAAATATAAAATTTATGTAAAAAAAATAATTCAAGAAATAGTGCGGTTGCCGGGATTTGAACCCGGGCTGCGGGCTTGGAAGGCCCGCGTCCTAACCAGGCTAGACCACAACCGCATGCGGCGTCCGGGATTTGAACCCGGGTCACTGGCGTGGCAGGCCAGCGTCTTAACCAGGCTGGACTAACGCCGCTCAGGGAATTTATCTTCTTTTTTACCAATAATTTTGTGTATAACTACTAATATATATATTTTGCTGTTTATCTTATGGATTTAATTTTATTCTCAGACCGTCGTGAGTTCATCATTTTTTCAGAATGTAATCATTCATCATTGGGCGGGCCGTCTTCTCAATGCTTCTTTATCTAATGGTGATACATCTCCTCTATATCTATATTCATAAACTGAACGAAACTTAAGATCTTCAAAATCTTTAGTTATTCTTTTTATTTCTTTTTCTGATAATGGTTCGACAAGAGATGGCCTTAAAGGTGTATTTATATAAACGAGGTCTGGATCTAATGATTTTATTAATTCGGCTAATTCTTTGGAATATTGTTTATTTTTTTCAACAAACATTGTTTGTATTTCTAATTCTCCATCATATATTTTTCTAAATTTTTTTATCCCAGATATTATATTTCCAAGATGGATACCTTTAATGGGTCTATTTATTTCATTAAATATTTTATCGTTTGGAGCATCTACCTTTGCAATCACCTTGTCAAAATTTCTTAATATTCTCCTAACTTTTGATATTGGCAAAGTGGAAGAATTTGTTAAGATTGCAACTGGCAGATCTACAATATCTCTCACGACCTCAAGGATCTCATCAAGATTCTTTGCGAGCGTTGGTTCACCACAACTAGAGAAAGTTACTATATCTGCATCAATAGGCATTATTTCCTTAAGATCTCTCTTAATTCTTTTAGTATCTACGAATACTTCCCTTTTATATGTTTTTTTGATTGTAGGTCCTATCTGACAATAAATACAATCAAAAGAACATGCATTTTGGCAGATAGGATCTACACCTAACGATCTTCCTAATCTCCAGGAAGGCACAGGACCATACACAGTTCTCATTTTTTTCATCCCATTAGATTCTAGGTAAATTTTTTAAATTTTCTCTTTATAAATTTAACACCATAGTTTTTATTCATAACAATACTTTTTTGCCAATTATCTTTTCTTTGAGGATAATCTTCTCTAAAATGCGCACCACGGCTCTCTTTCCTTATGAGTGCAGATTTTATCACTAATTTAGCCACTGTAATCATATTTCTTAATTCAATTACTTCTTGTAAATATTTATTGAAACCAGAAGTTTCAGGTACATAAACATCGTCCATTTTAATTTGAATTTCATTTATATCTTTTAATGCTGATTTAAGACCATCTTTATTTCTTATTATAGAAACATTTTCCCACATAGTCTTCTGTAATTTTTCTTTTAATTTAGTTGGAGATATATTACCATCTTTAACCATTGATTTAATTTTGTATTCTTCTTTCTCAATTTGTGTTTTATTTAGATTTGTATCATTTTTTATTGCATTCTTTGCAGCTGCTTCACCAGCTCTTTTACCAAAGACTTGTGTTTCAGCTAGTGCATTTCCACCAAGCCTGTTGGCACCATGTACTCCTCCAGCAACTTCACCTGCAGCAAAAAGATTTTTTATATTTGTTCGACACCATTCATCGATTCTAACTCCACCCATAAAATGGTGTGCTGTTGGAGCAACCTCCATAGGTTCCTCACGAATATCTATACCAACATCTTTGAATTGAATAAACATGCTTTCTAAT
Organism: Methanothermus sociabilis; assembly: GCF_055392295.1. NCBI lineage: Archaea > Methanobacteriati > Methanobacteriota > Methanobacteria > Methanobacteriales > Methanothermaceae > Methanothermus > Methanothermus sociabilis. The sequence continues at coordinate 1,062,414 of NZ_AP042467.1, forward strand.
TTTTCCTCAATGACTTTTGCTGGAAGATGCGTAACATCGAGATAAACCCCACCATGTTCTGTACCTCGTCCTTCCATAATCTCAGTATAGATGGCCCTTGAAACAACATCTCTTGTTGCCAACTCCATTCTTTGATCATATTTTTTCATAAATCTTTCACCATTTTTATTGAGAAGTATCCCTCCTTCAGCCCTTACAGCTTCAGTAACAAGAACTCCACGCATAGATTCTGGATAAACCATGCCTGTTGGATGAAATTGAACTTGTTCCATGTCTAATAAATCTGCTCCAGCATTCCAAGCGAGTGCATAGCCATCACCACATTTTTGAACAGGGTTTGAAGTTATTGGATACAGATTTCCTGCTCCACCGGTAGCTAAAATTATAGATTTCGATTTAAAAGCAATAGTCTCTGAATTTTTTAAATTTAATCCTAACGCACCTTTGGCAACCCCATCTTCAACTATTAACGATGTTATCATTATTTCATCCATTGTTTGAATTTCACGTCTTATTATTTCTTCTTTTAATGCAGTTATTATTTCTAATCCGGTTCTATCTCCATGATAACATGTTCTTCTATAGCTTTGTCCTCCAAATGGTCTTTGGTCAATTTCACCTGATTCTTTACGGTCAAATATTGCACCATAATTTTCAAGATCTATCAAACGTTTTGGAGCTTCTTTTACAAGTATTTCAACAAGCTTAGAATCATTTAAAAAACTTCCTCCTTTTATTGTATCTATATAATGAGCTTCAAAACTATCATCTGGATCTACAGTGCCTAATACTGCGTTGTAACCACCTTCAGCCATTCCTGTACATCCTGATTTAAATGATAATCCTTTAGATACTATTAATGGTTCTAAACCATTTTCTGATACTTCTATGGCTGCTCTGCACCCTGCTCCTCCGGAACCTATAATTAAGACGTCGCATTCAATTATTTCGCTTTCCATAATTTAAAATTTTAAAAAAAGAACATATAAACATTGTTAATTACTCATCATTAAAAAATTTTATTATATTATTACAAATTGAATCAGAGTAGAACGCCTTCATCATTCTAAAACCATCAGACACATTTGTCATCATTTTTCTCATAGAATAAATTAATCAGATTTCACCTCCTTCATCATAACAAAATTCAGAGAAAGGATTCATCATTCTACATTATTTATTTTACTAAAAAACAATTATTTATAACTTAGCTAAATGTAATCATTCAAAAAATTTTGGTGATAAAATTGAAAATAAAAAATAAACTCATATTTGCAGCTGATTTGGATAATTTAGATGAAGTAAATAACATTTTAAATCAAATATCAAATTTAATTAACACTGTAAAAATTGGATATCCATTAGTTTTATCAGAAGGTATAGAATGTATATCCAAATTTAAAAATTTAGGTTATAATGTAATTGCAGATTTCAAGGTGGCAGATATCCCAGCAACAAATAAAAAAATATGTAAAATAACTTTTGAAAAAGGTGCGGATGCTATAATTGTCCATGGTTTTGTTGGTAAAGATAGTGTGAAGGCGTGTAAAGACATTGCAAAAAAAATGAATAAAGAATTATTTTTAGTTGTTGACATGTCACATCCAGGATCAAGACAGTTTTTAGAAAAAAACTCTAAAGAAATAGCTAAAATAGGATTAGAATTAGGAATAAAAAATTATGTTTTACCATCTACAAAACCAAAAATTGGATTAGAAATACGTAAAATTCTTGGAGATGAAGCATTTGTAATATCTCCTGGGATAGGAGTACAGGGAGGTGAAATAAAAAAAACATTAAAATTTGCTGATGCAATTATAGTGGGTAGGAGTATCTACCAATCAAAAGATCCAATGACAACCACAAAAAAATTAATTAATCATATAAATTTAGCTATTTCATAAGATATTTCAAATAATAAAAAGTAAAAAAATGTTTCAAGCTGGAAAACATTGATGAAAGCCAGGATCCCTACAACTATTTTTAATACACATCTATATTCAAATAATTTTTTAATGAGAATGTTTTTAAAATACACTGAATTTTCATGCCATATTTCATCCATATATGCTGCTAATGCACAAATTAACATGAAAATGCTTAATGAAGGCATGCCAAGTATAAATACAACTAATAAAAATATTATGGCTGTGAAAAAATGTGGAGGTGAATCTACTTTACCTGCGAGAAGTGTACCCAGAAATATGCCAAAAAAAATTTGAGCTGCATCACTGCTCACAGTGACCAAAATTCCTAATAATATTCCACAGATTATTCCAGCAATTATACTCACATCATAATTTCTATACATGTCCCAAGCATCATCAGAAATTTTCATTAAAAAACCACTTATAGGATAAATCAATGCTTCTATCAACATCAATGTTAACCCTCGTCAATTGCTGCAGCAACCAATAGAGGAAATATTATCGTTACATCTCCAACTACTGTAACCAAATCTGCATTTGCCCTTGCTTTACCCCAGGATATTGCTTCTTCTAATGGTGCACCGCTGAGACTACCTCCTTCACCTCTATCAGTTGTTATTTGTATTCCTGCATCTATACCGCCTCTTAATATTGTTGAAGCTATTGTATAATGTTTTGGAAGTCCTCCACCAAGTATTATTGCTCCTATTTTTTTAGAACTGAATACAACATCTGAAAGGTGATGCATATCAGCCACAGCATCTAGATGTAACTCATTTTCTTGTGTGAACATCCACAGTTGAAGTCCAATCATGCTGTCAATTATACCTGGAGAATAAATTGGAACATTTTTTTCTGTGGCATTTTTTATTATTGAATTTTTATCATCCAGATATTTCCCTATCTCATACAACAATTCTCTAATTGATATTATTTTTTTCTTTTTTGCTATTTTTTTGAATATAATGTTTATTTTTTCTTCAAAAATTTCAAAATCATCTGATTTTGTATATATATCACCTATTCTCCCTATGCTTTTTTTTCTTAATTTTTTATCATCAAAACCTTTACCACGATAGTGTGCACCGCCAAATGCCTCAAGAAGATCGTGAGTCAGGTTTGCACCACTACTTATAATTACATCTATTTTTCCTTGTTTTACAAGATCAGCTATTATTTGTCTCATGCCTCCAGGAACAAGTGGACCAGCTAAACTTAAAAATACATTCATGTCTTTATCATTAAACATCTTACGCAAAATTTTTGCGGCTTTATAAACCTTTCCGGCACCTAGAACACGAGACTTACCCATTTCATTAATTAAATCAGAAACTTTCATTTTAGGAAAAATTTTCATATGTGTAATTCGCAAGTACTTGCCTCCATTATGACTTAAGACCAGCTATCAATGTTAATATATCAGTTCGAGTTACAATGCCAACAGGTTTTCCATTATCTACAATAATGAGTCTTCCAATATTATTTTCAGTCATTATATTTATTGCATCATAGATGTTCGTATCTTTTTCAACTGTTATAACTCTTTTAGACATTATTTCTGAGATTTTACATTTTTCTTTTTTCTTTGCCACCGAATTAACAATGTCTGTCAATGTTACTATACCTACTACCTTGCCTTTTGATACAACTGGAGCACCATCTATTTTATTCTCTGATAAAATTTTTGCAGCAGTTCTTACATCCATTTCTGGTTTTAATGTTATTAATTTTTGTGATCCTACCTCAATAACTTTTTTCTTTGGAATACTTCTGATACTCTCAGTGTCTAATAATATTACATTGTCTAAGTCATCTCTGCCTACAACAATTCCATCTATTGTTAATTTATTTACAGGTGTTGGTCCTACTCTAATTTTATCTCCAAGTTCTAATTTTTTTATATCTCCCATTACTTTTATAACAGCTTCACATTCGCCAGGATGTGGTATACTTGTAAATTCAATTTTTAACACTGATAAGTTCTCAACTTCTCTACCATTTTTGTAAATTGGTACTTTTACACCCTTCTCAATTACAGGAATATTTAATTCATAATAAGCTTTTATAGTTGGTTTATAACCACCCCTAGGTCCAGGAACTCCTTTAACCAATCCTAAACTACGTAAAGCTTGCATTTGATTCCTTATTGTTCCAGGATTACGATTTAATTTTGATGCTATTTCCTCACCCTTAATGGATCTACCTTTTGAATCATGATATAATTGTACTAATGTTTGAAGAATTTCTTTTTGTATAGATGTGAGCATTTCAAAATCCTCCTAAAAAAACTCAAAAAGTTTTCAATTAAAATTATATATCCTTTAAAAATATATGTTATGTTCAACATAAATTTCCAAGTTATAATAATTTTATTGTTAATTTATTATAAATCAAAAAAAACAAAAAAGCAATAAGTATCAATAAATTTTTATCTTTTTGAATAGAAATTAAAATTTAAACAGAGTTGGTGATGTCATGTCAAATTTAAAGGATAGAGTCAGAGAGGCATTAACAAAAGTTGCAGACCCTCACATGGGGATTAATATAGTAGATATGGGGCTTATAGAGAATATAGAAATAATAAAAGACAATAAAACTATTGCAAAGGTCACAATAAAACCTACGAATCCTGCATGCATGAGCGCTGCAAAAATGGCAATGGATGCAAAACAAATGGTTGAAAATGTTGAAGGTGTCGATAAAGCAGAAATAATAGTCACAGGCCATTTAATGAGCGATGTCATCAATGAAATGGTCAATAAAGAATAATTTTTATGTGGCTGTTGTTGGAGTACCTGGAGTTGGCAAAACTACTATCTGTAAGAAAGTTTCAAAAAAAATAAATCTACCATATATAAATTATGGAGATCTAATGTTAGAAATCGCAAAAAGAAAAAAATTAGCAGGGGACGATAAAGAACTTTTTAGTTTGGACATTGATACACAACGTAAAATATGGGAAGAAGCTGCTATTAGAATTAGGAAAATAGATGCAGCGATGATTGACCTACATGGAGTTGACCAATCGCCAATAGGTTATATAATTTCATTACCAATCAATTATATTGTTCCAAAATTAATAATATTGGTTGAATCAGAACCTGGCCAAATATTGTTACAGAGGAAAACAGACACAAAAATGAGGATAAAAGATACATTAAAGACTTTAAAGGAACATATAAATATATTAAGAATTTCAATGATCATATGTTCTTCAATGCTTGGAAGTAAGTTATATATATTAAAAAATATTAAACTTGAGGAGTCTGTTAAGGAAATGGCATGGGTTATAGAAAAAGAAAAAGATATATATGAGAAATGTGAGATGTGATAATGAGGGCCCGTGGCTCAGCCTGGTTAGAGCGCACGGCTGATAACCGTGAGGTCCTGGGTTCAAATCCCAGCGGGCCCACTAACATTTTAAATTTCGTTGGTAAATTTTACAAATTCTTTTAATTTTTTCAATGCTTTGCCTTCTTTAACTATTTCTCTTGCAATTTCTGTACCCTCTTCAAAATCTTTTACAGTCCCTGCTAAATAAAGTAAAGCACTTGTATTTATTAACGTAACTTCTAATCTTGCTTTTTCTTTTTCAGTGTCATCTTTTCCTTTTAATACATCATAAAATATTTTTAAACTTTTATCAATACTATTTGGAGCTTCTATTAATTTTATTTCTCTTCTTTCTACACCAAAATCTTCAGGATATAATTCTTTAATTTTAATTTTTCCATCATCTAAAATTGCCGCAAGTGTCAAGCCTGCATTAGAAATTTCATCTATAGCCGGATTTCCGTTTTCATCAAAACCATGTATAACCATTGATCTTTCTGAGCCTAATTTTTTCAATGCATTAGCAATTTTTTCTACATATTTTGGATCAAAAACTCCTAAAAGTTGAATAGGGGCTCTTGCAGGAGATGTAAGTGGGCCTAAAATATTAAATACGGTTCTTATCCCTAGTTTTTGTCTTATTGGCATTACATTTTTCATTGCAGGATGGTATTCTTGAGCAAAAATAAATCCTATCCCTATTTTTTCGATACATTTAGACACTTTTTCAGGTGGTAGGTTTAGTTTTACTCCAGCAGCTTCTAATATATCAGCACTGCCACATTTACTTGTGACACTTCTATTACCATGTTTTGCAATTGGAACACCGGCTGCAGAGGCTACTATAGCAGCTGCAGTACTTATATTAAATGTTTTGAATCTATCTCCACCTGTTCCACAACTATCAACGACTTTTAAATTATTAGGTATTTTTATAGGTATGGATTGTTCTCTCATGGCTTTTGCAAATCCTGATATTTCATTTGAAGATTCTCCTTTTGTTGCTAAACTAGCTAAAAATGCTGCTATTAAGATATCATCTGATTTTCCAGACAAAATTTGTAGCATGCACTCATATGCCTCACTTTCTGTTAGAGATTTATTTGAAACTATTTTCTTAAGGTACTTTCTCATGGATGGCACTCCTTGTTGCGTTTTTCATTTCTTTAATCCATCTTGATATTATATTTAACAATTCAGGATTTCCTATATTCTTACCTATTAAATCAATTAAAGCACTTCCAACAATTGCTCCATCTGCACCAGCATTAATTACTTCTCTTACATGCCAAGGTTTTGAAATTCCAAAACCAACTAAGACAGGGAGAGGACTAACTGATTTCACGCGCTTAATTAAATCTATAGTTTCCTTCTTTATTTTTTTCCTAGCTCCTGTGACTCCCATAACAGATACTAAATAATGAAAGCCAGAAGAATATTTAGAAATCATCTTTAATCTTTTATTACTAGTCGTTTGAGCTATTAGAAATATTTGATGTAGTTTATATTTTCTAGCAGCTTTTACAGCATCTGAAGCTTCTTCTGGTGGCAAATCAGCTATTAATATTCCATTTACACCACAATTTTTAGCTTTTTTATAAAAATTATAAATTCCTTTTTGATAAACTAAATTATAATATAACAATAAACCTATTGGAACTTTAACATGCTTACGAATTTTTGATACAAGCTTAAATCCTTTTTCTACAGTCATTTTATTCTTTAAAGCTTGTACATTTGCATTCTGTATTGTAGCACCATCTGCTATAGGATCAGAAAATGGAAAACCTATCTCTAATGCATCTGCACCGCTTTCAACCAAAGTTCTTGCAATTTTGATTGAAGTTTTTAAATCAGGGTATCCAGCAACTATAAATGGCATCAGTGCGCCTTCATTTTTTTTCTTTAACCTTTCGAACATCTCAGGATAATCTTCATGTCTCATTTTTCCACTCCCAAAGCTTTAGCTACGATAAACATGTCTTTATCTCCTCTTCCAGAAAGGTTTATGACTATTGTTTTGCCCTTGTTCTCTGGCTTCTTTGCATATTTTTCAGCTAAAGCTACTGCATGTGCACTTTCAAGTGCTGGCATTATTCCTTCATATTTTGATAAAAGTTTAAAACCTCTTAAAGCTTCATCATCATTGACTGATACATATTTTACTCTGCCAATATCCTTTAAATATGCGTGTTCTGGTCCTACTCCTGGATAATCTAAACCAGGAGCTATGGAATATGTCTCCTTTATCTGTCCGTCTTCATCCTGTAATATATAAGATAGAGAACCATGAAGTATTCCTTCTTTACCTGCACAAAGAGTAGCTCCATGTTTTCCTGTATTTAAACCTTTTCCACCAGCTTCAACACCAATAAGTTCAACATCTTCATCAATGAATGGAGCAAATATTCCAATAGAATTACTACCTCCACCAACACACGCAATAATCACATCAGGTAGTTCTCCCTCTTTTTTAAGTATTTGTTCTTTACATTCCTTACCAATAACACTCTGGAAATGCTTAACCATCGTGGGATATGGGTGGGGTCCTACAGAAGACCCAATAAGATAATGTGTATCTTCAACATTCGCAATCCAATCTCTCATCGCTTCATTTATTGCGTCTTTTAATGTTCTTGATCCAGAATCGACAGGTATAACTCTTGCACCTGTTACTTCCATCCTAAATACATTTAATTTTTGTCTTTCAACGTCTTCAGAACCCATATATATATCCACCGACATTCCAAGGAGAGCACCTACAGTTGCAGTGGCTATTCCATGTTGTCCAGCACCAGTTTCAGCTATTAATCTGCTTTTACCCATATATTTTGCAAGTAATCCTTGCCCAAGTGTATTATTTATTTTATGTGCACCCGTATGTAGTAAATCTTCTCTTTTTAAATAAATTTTACAGCCTAATTTTTTTGAAAGATTTTCCGCATAGTAGAGAGGAGTTGGCCGCCCAGCATATTCTCTTAAATAATAATTAAGTTCCTTATTGAACTTTTTATTATCTTTATATCGTAAAAATGCTTCTTCTAATTCCTCTAATGCTGGAATCAATAATTCAGGTGCAAATACTCCTCCATATTTCCCAAATTTTGTATTGAGAATCATTTGACCACCTTTAGCATTTTTTCGCACTGTTTATTGCCTCTATTATCTTTTTATGAATTTTAATACCTGGGGAAGATTCCAAAGAAGAATTGAAATCTACACCATCAAAAAACATTTTAAAAATATTTTGTTTGCTTTTAACCTTTTTTGGCGACATTCCACCAGCTATATAAACTTTTAAATTTTTATTGGCATTTTTAGCAATTTTAGATGCTTTTTTTGCTAAATTAAATGGAATTTCAATGCCTGTTCCACCTGTTTTTCCTTTCAATTTATAATCCAGAAGTAAAGCATCACACAATTTTGAAAATTTTATTATTTCATTTTTTAATTTTTTTGAAATGTTATTTGAAATTCCTATAGCTCTTATTATCCTCAAATCATATTCTTTTAAATTCTCGATATCTTTTGGTGACAAAGAATGTAACTGTATATTTTTAATACCTGTCTGCTTGTATTTATCAATAACCTCTTTAACTGTTTTTGGTTCTAAAACTAACACAGCTTTATTTTTATTTTTTAGATGTGAAAGTAAATGTTTAATCTTTTCAATATTTACAAATCTTGGTGACCTTTTGACATTTATAAATCCTATATAATCAGCACCATATTTTTCAGCTACTTTAAGGTCTGAGACTCTTGTTATTCCACATATTTTAACTTCCACAAGAATCCTCCATAACTATATTTTTTAAATTTTTTACACAATTTTCAATATTTTTACATGACATTACATATGTTCCAACAAGTACAGCATCTGCTCCGTACTCATATAGTTTTTTAACATCTGCTGGAGAACTTACACCACTTTCAGAAACTAAAATTGCATCTTTAACAAAAGGTGCCAATTTTTTTGTACGTTCTAAATCAATTTCAAAAGTTCTTAAATCTCTGTTGTTTATACCAATAATCTCTGCACCTGCATCCAATGCTCTCTCAATTTCTTTAGAATTTTTACATTCTACTAAAGGTTCCATACCTAGAGACCTACACAATTCTATCCCTGAGGCCAAATCAGGATAGAGATCTGCTATCAAAAGTACAGAACTAGCACCATTAACTCTTGCTTCATAAATTTGATATTCATCAATTATAAAATCTTTTCTTAAAATTGGTAAGTCAACAAGTGAGGATGCTTTTCTTAAATATTCAATACTGCCATCAAAATATCTTTCTTCAGTTAATATTGATATAGCGTCACATCCTCCCTTTTCAAATGCCTTCACACAATATTCTAAACTTTTACGTGAAATTTGACCTTTAGATGGTGATGCTCTCTTGTATTCACATATTAACGAAAATTTACCTTTTAAAAATTTTTTAAAATCTTTAGGAGGTTTAGCATCTTTTAACTCATATTTTAACTTTTTAATTGGTTTTTTATTCATTCTATTTTTTAAATCTTTTAATCTTTGTTTTACAATTTTGTTATACATTTAATCCACCATTAGGAAATTTTTAAGTATTGTTTTCCCTTCTTTAGTACCAATAGACTCAGGATGAAATTGAAGACCAAAGACAGGATATTTTTTATGTTTTATACCCATTATTACATCCTTTGACATGGCTGTAACTTCAATACAATCAGGAATTGTTTTTGGGTCACATATTATTGAGTGATAACGTGTAGCTCTAAATGGATTTTTAACACCTTTGAATATTTCAGAACCATTATGCTTTATCATGCTTATTTTCCCATGTACTGGGGTTGAATATTTTAATTTCCCACCAAATTCAACAAAAATACCTTGGTGACCTAAACAAATTCCTAAAATAGGTATTTTTTTATGGAATTTCTGTATTACCTCACTACAAATACCAAAATCTCTTTTATTAGTTGGATTCCCTGGTCCTGGAGAAATTATAATTTTTTCTGGGTTCAAATTTTTTATTTCGTCTATTTCTAATTCATCGTTTCGGATGACTTGTATTTTAACTTTTTTACCACTTTCTTTGATAATTTCTCCGATTCTCTGGTAAAGATTGTAAGTGAAGGAATCATAATTATCTATTATTAGTATCATGATTTTCCACCAAGTGCAGTGAATCTATTAATGCTCTAGCTTTGTTTTCACATTCTAAATATTCATTCTCTGGTATAGAATCATGAACTATTCCAGCTCCAGCCTGTATTCTTCCATATGAATTTTGAGATATTAAGGTTCTTATTGCTATTGCAAAATCTGCATTTCCATTCAATGAAAAGTATCCTACAGCTCCAGCATATACATCTCTAGGTTTCTTTTCAATTTCTTCTATTATTTCCATAGCTCTTATTTTTGGAGCACCACTAACAGTTCCTGCAGGAAACATTGATAAAAATGCGTCAACAGCTGTTTTGTCTTTTGATAATTTACCAACGACTTTAGACACAATATGTTGAACATGAGAAAACTTCTTCACAATCATGAATTCTGGAACTTTCACAGTCCCTATTTCACTAACCATGCCAACATCGTTTCTAGCTAAATCTACCAACATCAAATGTTCTGCTAACTCTTTTTCATCGTTCAACAATTCTTTTTCCAATTTTTTATCTTCTTTTGAGTTTCTTCCTCTTGGTCTAGTTCCTGCGATTGGAAAAGTCTTTATTTTATTATTTTCGATTCTTACGAGCATTTCAGGACTAGATCCAATTATTTCTCTTTTTTTAAATTTCAAATGGTACATATATGGTGAAGGATTTATCTTCCTTAAAATTTTATAAAATTCTATTTTGCTACCTTTTAGTTCATATTCGTAAGCATTGGAAATGACGCCTTGGAATATTTCACCTTTTTTTATTTTATGTTTAACTTTTCTGACCATGTCCTCAAATTCTTTTTTTGAGTAAAATTTTCCTTTATTTTTAAATGAAAATCTATCGTGTGTTGGTTCTTCATTTATTATTTTCTTCACTTCTTCGATTCTATTATCATTTATTGTAACGTAGTAACATTTTTTGTTTAAATGGTTAAAAATGATAGAATCCAAAAAAAGACCAAATTCGTAATCAGGGAAACTACCCCTTTTTAAGTCAAGTGGTAGGAAAAACCTTGCAGCAGGATAAGATACATATCCAACTAATCCCCCTGAAAATATGTGGCCATTAAAATTACTTTTTAAAATTTTTTTTATATCATTGAATGGATTATTTGTCCTAAATTTTTCAATGCTACCATCATCTATCTCTACACTCTTACCGTAAGATCTTATAATGTATTTAGGATCAAATCCAATAAATGAGTATCTTGATAAACTTGAATCACTTTCTCCTTTGGATTCTAACAAAAAACAATTTTCATATTCTTCATATATTCTCTCAAATACCTTAAAGGGATCTCTGTATTTTAATTTGATAATTTTTGGATTCTTTACTTTTACGTTGATATCGACACCTCCGAAAATTTATATACTATAAAGTTATATTTAAATCTTATGTGTATAATATTATACATGGTGGTATAAATGTGGAGAAGAATTAGTAAAAAATTTAAAGATAATCCAAAAAGAGAAAAAGTAGCTAAAAAATTACTTGAATTGGGATTGAGAATATCTGAGGATGAAAAAATTTACTGTAAAGATGTTGAAATTAGTTACACAGCCATTGCTAAAGCAACTGATGTAGATAGGAGAACTGTAAAAGCAACTGTTAAAGAATTATTAAATGATAAGGAGCTGTCAAAAATTTTCAGAAATATAATTCCAGCAGGGTTTTTATTAAAAAATCTTGTTAAAGATTTAAACTTAGGTTTAATAGAAATTGAAGCAAATGCAGATAATCCAGGAATTCTTGCAGAGGCCGCTAAAATATTAGCATCTGAGAATATAAGTATAAGACAGGCTTATGCTGAGGACCCTAAAATAGAAGGAAATCCGAAATTGACAATAATTACTGAAATACCAATTCCAGGAAAATTATTTAGAAAATTTTTAGATATAAATGGAGTTAAAAGAGTTACAATATGTTAGTTAGACCTTTAGGTGAGTCATGTGGTTTCAAAAGAGATCATTGAAAATTTTCCATACAAAAAACCAAGAAAAGAGCAACTAGAGTTAATAGATAAAATATATGAAGCATTTGAAAGTTATGATTATGTTGTATTAGAAGCTGGCACAGGTATTGGAAAATCAGGTATTGCAGCTACTCTTGCAAAAATCTATAATTCAGCTTATATTTTAACGATGACAAAACAACTGCAAAAACAATATTTTCATGATTTTAGATTCCCAATAGTCAAAGGAAGGAACAATTTCAAGTGTAAGATCAATAAAAATTTAACATGTGATGAAGGACCTTGTAGAATATTAAAATTGAATTGTCCCCATGATCCTTTAGATAAAAAGGAACTTGATAATTTAAAATCTGAATTAAATACTTCAGATGCCAAAAAAATTCAAATGTATATGGATGAAGATATATGTGATTACAGAAAACAAGTTTATATTGGTTATATATCCAATATAACAATTTTAAATTATCAGTATGCTATAATGGCTTTTAATTATACAAGATTTTTTGATAAAAGATATTTAATGGTTTTTGATGAGGCCCATAATATAGAAGACATTGTCATGAAGCATGTAAGCTATACATTAAATAATCAACTTCTTTATAAGGATATAGGTGAAAGATTACCTAATTACAAAAATTTGGAAAAATGGATTGATTATATAGCATACATATTGGAGAAATATAAAAAGAGGCTGAAGAAATTAAAAAAACAAATAAAAAATAATCAAAATGACGAACTACTGAGAAAAACTGTTAGAATGGAAAAACGCATAAAAAAATTAGAAATATTAAACAAAAACATTAGGAAAAATCCAGACAATTGGATTATAGATATATATGAAAATAAAGTTGTTTTTAAGCCTATTTATGTAAGTGAAAATACCTCTGACCTTTTGTTTAAAGGGAATAAACATCTTTTTATGAGTGCTACAATCATAGATGTCAATCAGTTTTGTAAAGATATTGGTATCGATCCTAAAGAATGTTATTATTTAAAAAAAGAATCTCCTTTTGAAAAAGAAAAAAGACCTATAGTTTTAAAACTTGCAGGAAGATTGTCAAAACGATATAAAAAAATTACCATGCCAAGGACCATCCCCATTCTCAAAAAAATTTTGAAAAAACATGAAGATGAAAAAGGATTAATACATACCAATAGTTATGAATTTCAAAAGTATATAATCAGGAATATAAATAATCCAAGATTAATATATCACAATAACAGGAATAGAGAAGAAATTTTATATAAATTTAAGAGAAGTAAGGAACCACTCGTATTAGTGAGTCCTTCTATGGGTGAAGGTGTAGACTTACCTTATGAAAATTGTACATTTCAGGTAATATATAAAATACCTTTTCCATATTTAGGTGACAAGCAAGTACGAATAAGAGCTGAAAGAGATCCAAATTGGTATGCATATAAAACTGTTATGACTCTTGTACAAGAATATGGACGTGGTATGAGAGCTAAAGATGATTGGTGTGTAACTTATATTCTAGATAGCTCTATAAATACTATATTAAATGCTAAAGACTACCGAAAAATAGTACCAAAATATTTTAGAGAAGCTATTCAAAAAAAATTTATATAAAGGGGAGAAACCCCTTTATTTTGGATTAGGATTTTTTAATCGTATTTCAATTGCAGACACATTTGTTGTGGTTCCATCGTTTCCAACAATTTCTTCAGTAGAGATGTTTATATCCTCAATTTCTACATTTGGCATAAATCTGTTTCTGACGATTTCTGCTACATCGACAGCTCGACTTATAGCTCTTCCACGGGCTTTTAAAGATACAACTTCTGCACCGCCGTTCATTTGAGTAACCACAGCAAGTACATAATTCATAACAGGTTTGTTACCGACATATACTACGTTTCCAACTTCTTCCTCTGTCATTTCTTCTGCCATCACTCTACCTCCCTGGACACTTTATTCACATCTTTCTTTTAAAAACGCATGTATATATATTTTTTGGAACTTTCTATACAAAAATCTCAAATTTTGATTATAGTATAGATATTAATGATGATGAAAAATTTTTCTGAATTGATGATGAAGGCCAGCGTCTCTGACATGTTTTAGACAAATTGCTTTATTTCTTCATAAATACTATTAAGAACTTCTTGATAATTTCTTGAGCCTTCTTCAATTTCGTCCATTACTTTTTCAAGCTCTCTAGTTCTTTCTTCAGAAACCAACTTTTCATATGTATGTATTAAATAATTATATACATTAACTCCAAGCTTTGTTGGCAACAATTTTTTCTTTAATTTTGTTTTTATTACATAACGTCTATCTAAAAGAGTATTAACAATTTTGGAATATGTAGATGGCCTACCTATACCTGATTTTTTCATTTTTTCAATTACATCTCCTTCTGTAAATAAAGAAATCTTTGGTGCTTTCCAAGTTTTTATTTCTTTAATCTTTATTTTCTGACCTTCTTTAACTTCAGGAAGTTTTTTCATAGGTAATCTTACAATTTTTGTCCATCCAGGATCTATAATATCTGTATATCCTTCAATTTCTATTTCTTCATCGTCGATACCTAAAACTATTTTCTGATAATGTAAATTAACTGGTGTCATTTGTGAAGCCATAAATCTTTTAAATATTAAATTGTAAAGTCGTAAATGATCAGAAGTTAATTTTTTTGTAGTCCTGATAACATTATTTCTTATTAATTGGATAATTTTCTCACTGTCAATTGGCCTTGTTGGTCTTATACACTCATGTGCTCCTTCTTTACCCCATTTTCTTGCTTTGAAATACTTCTCCCCTATTTCATTTTTTATATAATCCCTTGCTATGATATTACCAACATCGCTCACATAAGTAGCATCTGTCCTTATATAGGTGACAAACCCCATTTCAAATAAATCCTGTGCTAACCTCATAGTTTTTGTTGTTGGAAATCCTAGTATTCTGGATGCATCCGTGAGTAATGTATCAGTTGTATACGGTGGATTGGGATTAATATCTTTCTCCTCTTTATTTACTTTTTTAACTTCTAAATAATCTGCCTCTTTTTTACCCTCAAGTATTATTTCCATTCTATTTTCCAAAGTTAGTTTCGTGAAATATGTTTCACTTTTTCTAAAGTCATTATACCTTTTTATAATCCAACCTAACACAGGTGTTTGAACCCTACCAGCAGATAAATATGTGTTATCAAATTCTTCCCATAACTTCTGACTTAATTCAAAACCTATCCATCTATCTTCTATTCTTCTAACTATTTGGGCTTCAACCCTTTTTATATTTATTTTTGAAGCTTCTTTTATGGCTTTTAAAATAGCAGATCTTGTAACCTCATGGAACTCGACACGTTTTAAATTAGAAGTATAAGGGGAGAGAACATTCATTACATCCCATGCTATTTTTTCACCTTCAACATCTGGATCTGTACCTATAAGTACTTCATCCACTTCTTGTGCTAATTCTCTCATCACCAAAATATTTTCAAAAGTATCAATTATGTCATTAGATTTACATTTTGGACATGTAGAACCATTATTATTCACAAATTGATTGCCACATTCTCTACATCGTTTTATAGTATCATATATTGGTATAAAGTGGCCATTTTCTATTTTTATACCATGAAATCCCTCATCATTCACCAAATCGAATATATGTCCACCGGTTGCAACTATCATAAGAATACGGTTACCTATATTGGTCTCATAAACAGTTAACCTACCTATACGTCTTTTACCTATATTTCCAAACATGTTTGCTATAGTTCTTGCTTTATTTGGAGACTCAACAATAAACAATGCAGATTTAACTATATTTTTTATTTCAAACTTACCATGTTTTTTAATTGCCTTAACTTTTTTTCTATCTTCATCTATTTTATTTAATATCTTCTTTAGTTTTAATTTTTCAAATGCCTTAAACTCATGTTTTTGGAATTGCCATTTATATTGTCTTTTTAAACCTTCAAAAACCTTTTCATCATCAATTATCACAACACTTAATCCGTGAGTAATTCCACCAGCAAATAATCTTGATGCACGCCCGCTAGCTTGTATATAAGTTCTTAAATCAGGGAATTTTATACAAAGTTTATTGTTTTGGATTTCCATGCTTAAAAATTCGTTTGAAAATATTTTTTTCCGGATTTCTTCCTTTTTAAATATTTTTCTCACAAATTTTACACTATCATCATAAATTTTTGTAATTCTAGAATCAGCATGTCCATTTTCTAGTTTTTTTTCTATTTCTTTTATCTTATATTTTGGAATTTTCTGTAATTTTGTGTATAGAGATTCAGCCTTCCTTTTATAATTACCTTTCAAAACATCTATAAGTACTCTTAATAAAATTATAATAGAATATAGTCTTGGAGAATCAAGATTTATAACAAATCTATGTTTTGGAACACCTGTAAATATTGTGTACCTTACTCTTTCTGGGATATCTAAACCTCTGACAAGGACTCCATAATATGTTGCTACACCAACTAAATAATCAATTTTGCCTTCTTTAAATTCTTTGATTCCTGTTTTATCGGCTGATGATACCAATTTTACTTTGAATCCATTGTTTTTTAAGTAGTTTTCTATTTTTTTTGCTTTTTCTATGCCCTGATCTGTAGGTACAAATATTATTCCACCATTTCCTAAAATATTTAAAAGTTTTACCAAATGTTTTTCAATTTTTTCATCTGTTTTGATATAGCTATCTACCATGTTCCTGATTGTAGGTACTTCACCCGTAATTTCAAAATTAAGTAACTCTCTATAAATTTTTATTCTTTTATTTTTTACCTTTATGGTTGCAGAAGCAACAACCAAGTTTCCAATTTTATTTTTTTCCTTAAATTCTTTTATTTTATTTTCAATTTTTTTTATTTGTTCAGAATTTCTTTTAGGTCCTCGTTCTTTTAATTTTATTAGTTCCCATCCTTTCTCAATTATTTCTTCTGAAAATCCTAGAAGTATCAGTGATCTATCTATATTCCTGGAAGATTTTAAAAATGCATCTACATCATCTATAAAGATAAAATCAAATTTTTTATTCTTTAAAATGTCAAAATTAATTGCTAAATATTGTGAAGTCGTAACCAGAATATCAAAATCATCATTTTCTATTTTATTTTTCATTTTTTCTTTTTCTTTTAATTTGCCATGATAAAATGCAAGATTTACTTTTATTTGTGTTTTTTCCATGAACTTTTTGATCTTTTCAACAGTTTGTAACACTAAAGATGTTGTAGGTACAATTATGTATGATTTTTTATTTTTTAATGCATAATATAGTGATGCGAATATTCCAAAAATACTCTTACCTACACCGGTTGGAGCTATTATAGGAAAACTTTCGCCTTTTATTAAACGAATAAACCATGTTTTTTGAATATTCCAAAATTTTGAATTAGTGGCTTTTTCAAAAAGATTTTCTATATCTTTGAGGTCTCTATGTAGCTCATATATTTCTTTCCAACCATAAAGATTATTATTCTCTTTTAAGTATTCTTCAATTTTTTCTAATAATTCATGATAATCTTCACACTGCAATTTTTTTTCAACACACGATTTACAAGGATTTTTAGCGTTTAATCGTGAATCGTCTATTTCTTTACCACAGTTGGGGCACATACCTTTGTATATCGCCCTATACATTTTTTATCCTCCAAAAAATTAAAATATTGTCTTAAATAAATGTTAAAAAAATTAATGTGGATCCTTGATCATGCATTACTTATCTTTTTGTTTAATAAACTTAATTATTTAACCAATAAAAATTTGTAGTTAAAGTTGTGGAAAATTAAAAACAATAACAAAAATAATTTTCTCATTTTTTAAAATAAAATTTATTCAGGAAAAATCATTGGAAAAATTTTAGGTGATAGGATGGAAAATTTGTCTAAGAAGATAACTTCAATGATAAATGAAATATCAAGGTCTGTTAAAATAATGCATGTTTGTGGGTCACATGAACATACAATAATGCAGTATGGGATACGGTCTCTTTTACCTGATGAAGTTGAAGTTATTGCAGGTCCTGGCTGCCCTGTTTGTTGTGTACCAATTGAGGAAATTGATGAATGTGTAGAACTTGCAAAGCAAGGAGTAACAGTGACAACTTTTGGCGACATGTTTAGAGTTCCAGGATCTAAAGGATCACTTGCTGACGCAAAAGCTGAAGGAGCTGACGTTAGAATTGTTTATGGTATAAATAATGCAGTTGAAATTGCAAAAAATATTGACAATGATGTAGTGTTCATGGCTGTAGGTTTTGAAACTACTGCACCTACCACAGCTTCAGAAATACTTACAGAGCCCCCTGAAAATTTTTCAATCTTGTGTTGTCATCGTTTAATACCGCCTGTTTTAGATTTTCTTATAAGTTCGGGTGAAGTTAAATTAGATGGACTTATAGAACCTGGTCATGTTTCTACAATCATCGGTATGGAACCTTATGTACCTATATCTGAAAAATATAAAATACCACAGGTTATTGCAGGTTTTAATCCACTAGACGTACTTATGGCTGTGTATATGATACTTAAACAAATAAATGAGGGTAGGGCCGAAGTAGAAAATGAATATTCAAGGGTTGTAAAAAGAGAAGGGAATATAAGGGCACAAAAAGTCATGAAAGAAGTCTTTAAAGTAGTTACAAAAAGTTGGAGAGGATTTCCAAAAGTTCCAAATTCTGTACTTGAATTAAAAAAAGAATTTTCTGAATATAATGCAAGAGAAAAATATGATATTGAGGTTGAGAGTAAGGAAGATAAAAGTGGTTGTATTTGTGGTGAAATACTTAGAGGGGTTGCTAGACCTGAAGATTGTCCATTATTTAGAAAAGTTTGTACTCCTATGAATCCTATAGGAGCCTGTATGGTATCAAGAGAAGGAACTTGTAATATAGCTTATAGGTATGGATCAAAATGAAAATAGAAGCAATAGCTGTAGATATTGATGGAACAATTACAGATACAAAACGTAGACTTTGTATAGATGCAATAAAGGCCCTTAGAGATGCAGAAAAACTAGGAATAAAAGTAACCCTTGTAACTGGAAATATTTTATGCTATGCATATGCTACATCTACATTAATAGGATTATCAGGAGGTGTAGTAGCTGAAAATGGAGGAGTAATTTATGTCAATGATGAAGTAAATGTTCTTGGTGACATAAAAAAAGCTAAAAAAGCATATAATTATTTAAAATCTATATACCATGTTGAAAAAGTACAATTTTCTGAATTAAGGGTCTCAGAAATAGCTATAAAAAGAACAATTCCTGTCAAAATAATTAAGGATGCATTAAAAGATTTTGATGTTGAGGTATATGATACAAAATTTGCTATACATCTCACAGATCCCAAAGTTGATAAGGGATCATCCTTAAAAATTCTCACAAAAAAACTTGGTATAGATTTAGAAAAAACAATTGCAATCGGTGACAGTGAAAATGACTTAGAATTTTTAGATGTGGCAGGTGTTAAAGTGGCAGTAGCAAATGCAAATAAAGAACTTAAAGAAATTGCTGATTATGTGACTAAAAAACCATATGGTAGTGGCGTGGCCGAAGCCATAAAAAAATATGTGACTTTATCTTAACTAACCATTTTTTTAGGTGATATCATGAGGATAGGTATATTAGCCCTTCAGGGCGATGTTTCTGAGCATTTTGAAATGACAAAGAAAGCTGTTAAAAATTTAAAAATTGATGCAGAGGTTGTAAAAGTCAAAACCAAAGAAGAAGTAGAATCTTGTGATGGATTAATTATACCTGGTGGAGAAAGTACTGTAATTGGTAAACTTATGGAAAAAACCAGTATAAAAGAGACAATATTAAAGAAAAAGATACCAGTAATGGGTACATGCGCAGGTATGATATTGCTGGCAAAGGAAACAGATTACCCACAACCATTACTTGGTATAATAGATATGAAGGTTAAGAGAAATGCATTTGGTAGACAGAGAGAATCATTCGAGGAAAAAATAAAAATTTTAGGTAAAGAAATTACAGGAGTATTTATAAGAGCACCAATAGTTCTTGAAGTTGGACCTGATGTAGAAGTTTTATCAAAGCTTGATGATAAAATAATCGCTGTTAAACAAGGAAAAAATTTAGCATTAGCATTTCATCCAGAATTAGTTGATACATCAATTCATGAATATTTTATAAAAAATTTAATTAAGTGATTATTTTTTTACAATAAATTTTTTGAAATTATAAGGTTTAAATCCATATTTAGCAAGTATTGTTTTGTCTTCGTTATTTAAATTAGCTTTAGATATGTTAGGCAAAGGTTTTCCACTTTTAACAAATATTTTTCCACCTTTCATTTGAGCTCCTAAAAATTTGCCTGCATCTCCATTTATTATTAATATTCCATCTTTCATGTCTATACCAGAGAAATCTCCTGTGTTACCATCTATTATTACAGTTCCTCCACTTAGAAGAGCACCAGTATTTTTACCTGCATCTCCTTTAACAATGACCACACCTTTTTTCATCAATATTCCTGTTGATAAATCCACATCTCCTTTGTGTATTATTTCAGCTTCAACATCTAAACGTGCACCAATGGTATCTCTTATGCGTCCATCATTTATTGTTAATCTATTTCCTTTTAATTCAGCGCCTATAAGTTCATCTTCACCTAATCCATTTGTTACAATATCTGTAATTGATCTAAATTTTTTATAACCTTTCATATCAGATTTAACTTCAACAAGGTTTCCAATAGGCTCTTTAACTTTTCCTTTTACATAAATAGATCCTCTTAGCATGCTTATTCCCATTCTGGTATCTACATTTCCATCAACTATTACATTGCCAACATCGATAGCTCCCCCTGTTCCACCAAAATATTTGAGATCAACGCCCATACTAGAACATAATCTATGCCCAACATCTCCAATAATTTTAACATCGTTTCCTTTTTTTAGGTGCTCCACAACATCTTTATATCTATACTCTGTTCCAGGAATAGTGTCCTCTGGTTTAAGATACTTACCTTTATGTTGCCAATAAAAATTATATGTAAAGTCTGCAATACAGTCAACAGGTTCCTCAAGTTCCAATTCTAAAATTTCCTTTTTTCTTTTTTTCCTTTTAAAAATTTTAAACAATATAATCACCTTCTTTTAGAATGTAGTCAGATAATTTGAAATCATCATTCGATAATCAGTGGTTGGTTGCATCATCATCCTACTTTTCTTCCTTTAATTTTTTCGCATAAGACTTTATTGCAATTTTTATTATTTCTGAATAGGTTAATTTAAGACCAGATTTTTCATAATAAAATTTTTTAATTTCATTTAAAGCTTTTATATCTTCATTATTAAATTTACAAACAACTTTCTTTTTCATACTTTAAATTTACTTTTTTAAATACAAAAAATATTTTAATTTTTTTATCTTTAACATAGTAAACAACATTAAATTTTTGATTAATTTAGACTATTTTGGAGATCACTATGAAAATACTTCCTAAAGTTGAAATAGTTGATCTCAGTTTAAAAATTGATGATTACATAGTAATAGCAGATTTACATTTGGGATATGAGGAATATTTGCGTAATACTGGGATGTTTATACCTAACTTCCAAATAGATTTAATAATCGACAGGATAGAAAGAATAAGAAAAATCACAAAATCAAAAAAACTTATCATAAACGGTGATTTGAAACATGAATTTGGAAAGTTAAGTTTTCAAGAATCAACAGAATTAGAAAATTTTCTAAAATATGCAAAAGATAAATTTAAGAAAATTGTTTTGGTTAAAGGAAATCATGACCCATTACTTCCGTATTTAAATATAGACCTGAAGATTGTTGATAGTATAAAAATAAAAGATTACCTTATAGTTCATGGCCATGAAATACCAGAAAAATTAGCACCAAATATTATAATAGGACATGAACATCCATGTATAGGTCTCAGACATGGAGGAAGAGTAGAGAAAGTTAAATGTTTTCTTAAATGCAAATTTAAAAATAGGAATCTCATTGTAATGCCTTCATTTAATTTTGTTACAGAAGGATCTGATATTCTCCAAAGTAATTTTTTATCACCATTTCTCAAAAAAATTGATGTAGATGAATGCAATGTTTATGTTGTTGAAGATTTTGAAGTATTTGAATTTGGTAAAGTTAAAGATATAATAAAATTACAGGCAGATGAACTATGATTGTGAAACAAGAAAGAAAATATTCAGATGCAGAAATTCATAATATACTGCACCCTTGGGTAAGTAAGTGGTTTAAAAAAACATTTAAAACATTTACACAGTCACAAAGATTAGCTGTACCAGAAATCCATAAGGGAAAAAATGTTTTAGTTTCTTCACCCACAGGATCTGGAAAAACTTTAACTGCATTTTTATCTGTAATAAGTGAATTATGTAGGTTATCAGAGCGTGGAAAGTTAAAAGATAAGGTATATTGTATATATATTTCTCCATTGAGAGCTTTAGACAATGATATAGAAAAAAATCTTGAAAAACCTTTAGAAGAAATTAAAAAAATTGCTAAAAAAGATAATCATGATTTAAATATAAGAAAAGCTGTACGTACTGGTGATACACCACAATCTAAACGGTCAGCAATGCTTAGAAATCCTCCACATATTTTAATAACTACTCCTGAAACCCTGGCAATATTACTTACAGCTCCTAAATTTCGAAATAAACTTTCTGAAGTTAAATGGGTTATAGTGGATGAAATACATGCTTTAGCTGAAAATAAAAGAGGAGTACATTTATCTCTTTCTTTAGAAAGACTTCAACAAATAGCAGGGAATTTCACACGTATAGGATTATCAGCCACTGTGAATCCTTTAAAAGAAATTGCTAAGTTTTTAGTTGGTTATGAAGGTGAAAGATCTAGAGATTGTGTAATCGTGGATGTGGATTATAGAAAAAAATTAGATATTGAAGTTATATCACCAGTTAAAGACATCGTTGCTGCAGACCCTGAAGAAGTGAACAAATCTCTCTATGAAAAGCTTGATGAATTGATAAGTCAACATAAAACTACTTTAATCTTTACAAATACAAGAAGTGGAACTGAGGCTATAGTATATAATTTGAAAAAAAGATTTCCAGAAAAATATTCCGATGAAAATATAATGGCTCACCATTCTTCCCTTTCTAGAGAAGTTAGGCATAAAGTTGAAGAAAAACTTAAGAATGGTGAATTAAAAGCTGTAGTTTCATCTACATCCCTTGAATTAGGTATTGATATAGGTTACATTGATCTTGTTATTTTAGTCACTTCTCCAAAATCTGTGTCACGTGCACTTCAAAGGATAGGAAGAAGTGGACATAAGTTACATGAAAAATCTAAAGGCAGAATACTTGTTGTAGATAGGGATGATTTAGTTGAATGTTCATTATTGCTTAAGAATGCGTTAGAAGGTAAAATTGATAAAATACACATACCTAAAAATTGTCTTGACGTATTAGCTCAGCATATTTATGGTATGGCCATTGAGCATCCATGGGATATTGATCATGCATTTCATGTAATAAAAAATAGTTATTGTTACAGAAATTTAAGTAAAAAAGATTATATGCGTGTTTTAAAATATTTAGCAGGGGAGTATTCTGATCTAGAACAAAAAGATGTATATGCAAAAATCTGGTTAAATTATGAAGAAAACAGATTTGGTAGGCGTGGAAAATTAGCAAGAATGTTATATTCTACAAATGTTGGAACAATTCCTGATACTAGTTCTGTAGTTGTTAAATGTAAAGGAAAAATTGTTGGACGTATTGAAGAAGAATTTATGGAAAGGTTACATAAAGGTGACACTTTTGTACTTGGAGGAAAAGTTTACAGATTCAATTATGCAAGAGGAATGACTGTTAATGTAACTCCTGCTGATGCTTTACCCACAATACCTTCATGGTTTTCAGAACAACTACCATTGTCTTTTGATTTAGCAATGAAAATTCAATATTTCAGGGCAATGATGGAAACAAAATTTAGGATGGGAAAAACTAAAGATGAAATCTTAAATTTCATACAAAAATTTCTATATGTAGATAAAAATGCTGCATATTCAATATATCGCTATTTCCAAGAACAATATCTTTATGCAGAAATTCCGCATGCAAAAAAATTATTAATAGAATATTATGAAGGTTTTGGTGGTAAAAAATTTGTAATATTCCATAGTTTATTTGGTAGACGTGTTAATGAAGCTTTATCGAGGGCAATTGCGTATTTAGTATCAAAAGAATATAAAAAGGATGTAGCAATGTCTATATTAGACAACGGATTTTATTTACGCTCAGATGGTAAATTAAGGGTTATGAAGGCTCTCAAAAAATTAAAACCAAGTAATTTTAGAGATATATTATTGAAAGCCATTGACAAAACTGAAATATTGGTAAATCGTTTTAGACATTGTGCTGGGCGATCATTGATGATATTAAGAAGATACAAAGGTAGGGAAAAATCAGTTGGTAGACAACAAGTCAAAAGTAGGATATTGTTGAAATTTATTAAAAGATTAGACCCCGATTTTCCAATTTTAAAAGAAGCAAAAAGAGAAGTCATAGAAGATTATATGGATGTTAAAAATGCAACAAAAGTTGTTAAATGGATAAATAATGGTGATATACAAATAAAAGAAATAAATACCAAAATACCATCTCCATTTGCCTTTAACATTGTTGCACAAAGTTATTTAGATGTACTAAAATATGATGAAAGAAGAGAATTTATAAAAAGAATGCATCAAGCAATCGTAGAAAAAATTAAATCGAATCAAGATCTTTAAAGTATGGTTTTATGTCTATTATTGGTGATCCATTTAATGCATCTAACCATTTAACAATTAGTTTATTTCCCTCCACTTTTTCTAATTTAACTAAACACATGCCAATTGGATTTGGTCTGTCTGGAGACCTTGTTGCAAACACTCCTCCTCTTTTAACCACCAAAACATCTCTATTTCCTCTATCCATCCAATAAAGCACGATAAGGTATTTATATTTTTCGATGCCTTTTAATCCATCCCTATATTTTTTAAATATTTTTATAATGCTTTTATTTTCACTACGTCTCCCTTGTCTTGGGGCTTCTTTTCTTTTATTATATTGAGATTTTACGATGCCTATCGGATATAATTCCATACTTTTATATTTTTCTTTTTTACAAATAATATGTTTATGAAAACCGATGTTGTAATAATTGGTGCAGGTCCTGCAGGACTTCTTGCAGCTAATGAATTAAGTGATTATTTTAATGTAATTGTCATTGATAAAGGAAAAGACATTGATAAAAGGGTTTGTTTAGCATTAAAAGATGGTAAATGTAGAAGATGTTCACCATGCAATATAATGAGTGGCATGGGTGGTGCTGGAGGACTATCTGATGGAAAACTAAATTTAGATCCTAATATTGGTGGAAATTTGACAGAATTTGTATCAAAAAAAGAGGCTATGGAACTCATAAGAGAAGTGGATGAATTTTTTGTAAAGCATGGTGCTCCAAAAAAATTATATATCCCCAATGAAGATAAAGCTTTAGAAATTTCAAAAAAAGCTGCAGCTCATGGAATAAAATTTATACCTATTGTACAAAGACATATAGGGTCTGATAGGACACAAAAAGTCATTAAATCTATTAAAAATGACTTAGAAAGTAGAGGAGTAAAATTTATTTTAGAAACCGAAGTGTTAAAAATTATTTGTGATAAAAATAAAGTTAAAGGTGTATTAGTAAGAAAAGGAAATAAAAAGTTTGAGATAGAATGTAAGTATTTAATAGCAGCTCCTGGTAGAGGTGGCATGAGATGGTTTTCAAAAGAATTAAAAAATCTAGGAATACCTGTTAAGCATAATCCTGTTGATATAGGTGTTAGGGTCGAAGTACCACATATCGTTATGGATCCTGTAACTTCAGTTACTTGGGATCCAAAATTTCATATAATAACAAAAACTTATGATGATTTTGTAAGAACTTTTTGTGTATGCAATAGAGGTTTTGTGGTAGAAGAAGTTTATGATAATTTTATAGGTGTAAATGGACATTCAATGCAGCATAAAAAATCTGAGAACACTAATTTTGCATTTTTAGTGAATGTTAAACTTACAGAACCTATAGAGAATACATCAGCTTATGCATCTTCAATAGCAAGAACTTCAACTACTCTCGGTGGAGGAAAACCTCTTATACAAAGATTGGGTGATCTGAGAAAAGGCAGAAGGTCTACATGGAAAAGAATAAAAAGGAGTAATGTAAATCCTACTTTGAAACATGTAACACCTGGAGATATAGCCATGGCATATCCATATAGGATAATCAAAAATATAATAGAAGGATTAGAAATGCTTGACAATGTTGTTCCAGGCGTGGCATCTGATTCAACATTACTTTATGCACCTGAAATTAAATTATATGCAATGAGAGTCATGACTGATTCTAAAATGAGAACAAAAATAGAAGGATTATATGCCGTGGGAGATGGTGCTGGAGTATCTAGAGGCATAGTTGGAGCTGCAGTAACTGGAATAATAGCTGCAAGGTCAATAATAGCTGAAACATGAAAGTTAAATTTTTGGAGGATTGGTAATGCCACCTCTTGACAAAATATCTAGTTTAAAGGAATATATTCCAATTAAGAGGAAAAAGAAAAAAGAAGGAGCAGGAAATATTGGATTACTGGTTGATGGTCCTAACATGCTTAGAAAAGAATTTAAGTTGAACTTAGAGCAAGTTAAAGAAATTTTATCTGAGTATGGTAATTTAAAGGTTGGGAAAGTTCTTTTAAATCAATATGCTTCCGATAAACTAATTGAGGCAATTTCAAACCAAGGTTTTTCACCTATAGTTGTTGCTGGAGATACTGATGTTTATATGGCCATTGAGGCCATGGAATTAATATATAATCCTAACATAGATATTATCGCATTAATGACACGTGATGCTGATTTTCTACCCATAATAAACAAGGCAAAAGAAAATGGGAAAGAAACTATAGTAATTGGTGCTGAACCAGGCTTTAGCGTTGCTTTAAAAAATGCAGCAGACCATACTATTATATTAAGAAGTAAAAAAGAAGGAAATGAAGATGAGGATAGTAAAAACTCAGGTTGATGAAACCAAAAAAAGAGAAAATGCACTTAGAATCATCAGATCAATGATCAAAAAGAAAGGTAGAGAATCTCTTTTTGACTTAACAGGATTATCAGGCGGATATCCAATTAAAGAAGAAGATATAAAAATTTTGGAGACATATGTAGGACCTGCAATTTTTGAAGAAAAATTACAAGAACTTGGTAAAAAGCACTTGGGTGGAGAAAAAGTTTTAGCTTTTAACAGGACCACTAGCGGTATATTAGCAACGATATTAACTTTTGCAAAGGTTGGAACATATGTTGTTCATTACTTACCCAGGCCACCATCTCATCCATCAATACCAAAAAGCGTTAAATTAGCTGGAGCAAAATACTTAGAATATTATGATGTAAAAGATTTTCCAGATAATACGTCTTTGATTATTATAACTGGAGCTACTATGGATTTAGATGTAATGCCAACTGAAAATTTTGAAAAAATTGTTAAAATGTCTGGAGATATACCTGTGTTTGTTGACGATGCTTCTGGAGCTAGAGTGAGAACAGTATTGTATGGACAACCAACTGCAATTGAATTAGGAGCTGATTTAGTTATAACAAGCACTGATAAATTAATGAATGGCCCTCGTGGAGGTTTAATGTCAGGTAAAAAAGAATTAATCAATAAAATTAAATCTACTGCCCATCAGTTAGGTTTAGAAGCACAACCACCATTAATGGCAGGAATGGTAAGGGCTTTAGAAGAATTTAATCCAAATTTATTAAAAAAATCAATTAAAAGAAAAAGAAAACTTAGGAAATTGCTTGAAAAAGACTTTGAGGGAGTTGAAGAAACACCCACTGGTATAAAAATCGAACCTGAATATTTAAAACAAAAAATAAAGACTGACTTAAGTTCAAAGGATTTGGCATTTTTATTTTCAATGATTTTACTTCGTTCAGGTATTATAACAATCCCTGCAGTAGGAATGCCAGGTGCATCTACTACAATAAGATTAGATTTATCATCAAAGGATGCAGAGAGAATTAAGTTAGAAGAACTCAAGACGATCTTTTTAGATGCCTTTTCAAAATTGAAAGATATTGTCAAGTCACCTGAAAGATGCAAAGAAATAATTTACGGTGCCAAAAATGATCAAAATTGATGGATCATATGGCGAAGGTGGCGGTGCATTAGTAAGGGTAGCAACAGCATTATCAGCATTAACAAAAAAAACAATAAGAATAGACAATATTAGGGCAAATCGTCCAAGAAAAGGTTTATCACACCAACATTTGAATGCAATCGAAGCTGTTTCAAAATTATGTAATGCAGAAGTTGATGGACTAAAATTAGGATCAACCACAATTATTTTTTCTCCAAAAGAATTAGAAGGAGGATCTTTAAATGTTAATATTGGAACGGCTGGAAGCATTGGGTTAGTATTACAAGCTTTGATGATTCCTGCAGCATTTTCAGAATCAAAAACTAAGATAACCATCACTGGGGGAACTGATGTAAAATGGGCCCCCCCTATAGATTACATTTCTAATGTTACATTACCTATATTGAAAAAAATGGGTTACAAAGGAAAAATATCTCTTTTAAGGAGAGGATATTATCCTAAAGGTGGAGGAAAGGTTATAGCAGAAATTAAACCTATAAAAAAATTAAAGCCATTAAAACTTATAGAAAGTGAAATAGAATCTATAGAAGGAATATCTTATGCTAGTAACCTTCCAAAACATGTTGCAGATAGACAAGCAAAGTCTGCTTATAATATACTCAAAAAAACGGGTTTAGATGTAGATATAGATGTAAGGCATGATAATGAATCTTTGTCTCCAGGTTCAGGCATTGTTTTATGGGCAAAAGGAAACACAAGGATTGGTAGTAGTTCATTAGGAGAAAGAGGTAAAAGAGCTGAAATAGTTGGCAAAGAAGCTGCTAAAGAATTATTGAATTTTTTAAATTCTGGAGCTCCTCTAGATAAATATATGGGTGATCAAATAATACCTTATATTTCACTGACAGAAAATTCCAAGGTCAGGACTGCTGAATTTACATTACATGCACACACAAATGTTTACGTTGTTAAAAAAATTCTTGGAAAGGAGTTAAAAATAGAAAATGGTTTAGGAAAAATTACTACAATTTCAACTTAAGTGTATACATGCACCAGAAAAAATTTTTTTAAGTCTTCCATCATCTAGTTCTAAAATTAAAGCACCATCTTTTGTTACACCAACAGCTTCTCCTCTTATTCTCTTACCAAATTTTTTCCTGATTTCTACGTAACTTCCTATTGTTTTAGATAAGGCTCTCCATTCCTTAAGTATTTCTTGAAATTTTCCAGCTTTGAATTTTTCATATACTTTTTCAAATTCATATAAAAACTCACATAAAACATCTACTAAAGGTACTTCTTTACCTAATTCTTCTTTTATAGATGTTGCACCTTCTTGAAGTTCTATAGGGAAAGATTTTATATCTACATTTATGTCTATTCCAACTCCTACAATGACATATTCAAGAGATTCATTTCTAGAATATGATTCTGTTAATATGCCACAAACTTTTTTATTACCTATCAACACGTCGTTTGGCCATTTGATTCCAACATCTAAATTTTTAAATAATTTTTTCAAAGTTTTGGCAACCGCAACTGCAGTCATTAAAGTTATTTGTGGAGCATTGACAGCTGGAATGTCTGGTTTTAATATTATCGATGTCCAAATTCCTCCTTTGGGAGATATCCATTCTTTGTTTTCTCTTCCTCTTCCTCTGGTTTGGACCTGAGCTAGTACTATTGTGCCTTCTTCTTCACCTTTCTCAGCTAATTTTTTTGCTGTGAGGTTTGTTGAATCAACTATGTCAAAATAATAAATATTTCTTCCAATGTAATTTGTTTTTAATTTAGATTTTATCAATGATGGTAAAAGTAAATTATGAGAATTTTTAAGTTTATATTTATCTTTATGTATTTTTAAATAATTTTTTAATTTTTCTATGATTTTGTCAAATTCTTTTTCATCTATGCCTAATTCAGAAACTATGTCTTTCTTTGAAACTTCTTTTTTTTCATATAAAAAATTTAAAACCTTTTCTTTCATTTATTTTCACCTTTCTTCTGAATATGTGCAATATAGCTACCAATTGCTGCTGTAATAGCAGCCACTTTTTTTGGTGGTAAAAACGTTGAAACTTGTCTAGAAACTCTTTCACGATCTTTCTCTATTATCTTTTTCATTTCCTCTTCAATTCTCTTTTTATGTTGATCCACAAATTGCGTGTGTAATTCTCCTTTTACAAATAAAGGATCTACCATCATAGCTTTATGAAAGGGTATTGTTGTTTTAACACCGATTATTATGTATTCACTTAATGCTCTTCTCATCCTAACAATTGCTTCTTTTCGATTTCTACCCCACACTATAAGTTTTGATATCATTGAATCATAAAAACTGGGTATTTCATAACCCATATAAACTCCACTATCAACTCTTACTCCAATTCCTCCAGGAGACCTATAACCTGTTATTTTCCCAGGACATGGTTGAAAATCTGATAAAGGATCTTCTGCATTTATTCTGCATTCGATTGCATGACCATTAATTTTAACATCTTTTTGTGTTATATTCAATTCTTCTCCAGCAGCTATTTTTATTTGTTCTTTTACGATGTCAATTCCTGTAACGGCTTCAGTTACTGGATGTTCAACTTGTATTCTTGTATTCATTTCAAGAAAATAAAAATTACCATCTGCATACAAAAACTCAAAGGTTCCTGCATTTGTATATCCAATTTCTTTTGTAGCATTGACAACCATAGATCCTATTTTTTCCCTTAATTCTTTATTTACTATAGGGGACGGTGCTTCTTCTATCAATTTTTGATGTCTTCTCTGTATAGAGCATTCTCTATCTCCTAAATGTATAGCATTCCCATGTTCATCTGCAAGTACTTGAAATTCAATATGTCTTGGTTTCTCAAAATATTTTTCAATGTAGACTCTAGAATCTCCAAATACAGATTTTGCAAGAGATTTAGCAGACTCCATGGCTCTTTCCATTTCATCTTCTTCATATACTGTTCTCATTCCTACCCCGCCACCACCTGCAGCAGCTTTTATTATCACAGGATACCCTATTTCATCTGCTATTTTTAAAGCTTTCTTTACGCTTTTCACACCTTTCTCAGTTCCAGGGATGGTAGGTACCCCAACTTTACTCATTAATTTTTTTGCAGCTATTTTATCTCCCATAGTTTTCATTATTGATGCAGATGGACCAATAAATTTTATACCACGCTTTTCACATTCTTTTGGTAATTTAGGATTTTCAGCTAGAAAACCGTATCCTGGATGAATAGCGTCTGCACCTGCTTCTTCAGCTACAGAAACAATTTTTTCGACATTTAAATAACTTTGAGATGGATGAGAACCGCCTATATGATAAGCTTCATCTGCATAATTAGTGAAGAGAGCTTTTTTGTCTGCATCAGAATAAACAGCAACAGTGTTAATATCTAATTCTCTACAGGCTCTCATAACCCGTATGGCTATTTCTCCACGGTTTGCTACAAGTACTTTTTCGAACATGAGAATACATCCTCCTACCTCAAAAACTATAATGGAGTACTCCTCATGGAGCTTTCTGCTTCATCAAGAAAACTTACCTGAGACTATAAGGGCTGTCACATCCTCTCAACAGTATTCTACATGCTAATATATAATTTCTTAGTTTATCCTTATATATTAATCCTTTTGATGTTTCTCTTGGATTTACTTTCTTAACTATCCATCTAGAACCTTCTTTCCAAGCTCATGATTTCTAGCCATATTTCTTATCCTTATCCTTAAATCTTCAACGCATAGGTATATTCATGAAGAAAAGTAATGGATTGATATATAGTTTTCTTAATTTATAGAGTATTTTTGGAGAGGAAAAAGAAGGAGTAAGAGAGAGTTGTGTATTTTTTAGAACAAGTGTTAGTTTTGTACTTCATCTATATAAATACTTTTCTTATTTCATCCTGATAGAAATAAGATCTTTTTTTATGATTGCTATTTTCTTTTCATTTTTTTTAACGAAAATTGTGTTTGTAAAAAAAATAAGATAATATAAAAAAGAATCACCAAATATCAATAAATCTATCTTCATTCCCTGTATATCTAACTTTGTACTTGAATTCCTTTTTTGGGGCTATATATTTATTTATCTCTCTCATTTGTAGATTAAAGCGCTCAATTTCATATTTTATTCTAAGATTCAATAGAATTCCATTCTTTGATGGATTTTTAACAATCATTGTTCCAGATACTGCATATCCTGCCGGATATTTACCAAGATTTATTGTTTTCCTTTCTTTTGGCTTTAGAGTTATTGTTACTTCCTTATAGCCAACTTTCTTTCCATTAACAGGATTTGTGTAAACTGTGATGTAATATTTTATGGTTATTGTCGATGCTCCTAAATTTGTGAGGGTTATATTGTAATTGAATGATTCATAGTGTATATTATTTGGTATATTATTAAAGAAAACATTTGAATAATCTACACTGACACTAGGGTACAGATGCTCCATAGTGTAAAATGCAAGAATATAGATAGCTCCTCCATCTTTTCCAGCCTCATTGTACTTAAATATAGAATTTGTAATTATTAAATCACCATCAGTGACAATAGCGCCACCATCTTCAGTAGCAATATTACTATCAAATATACAATTGTCTATTATTAGATTACCAGGCCAACCATTATCAATGGCGCCACCTTTTTTATTTGCCATATTTTTATTAAATATAGAATTTGTTATTTTTAAATTACCGGCATTATGAATGGCGCCGCCCCAGTAACCAGCACTATTATTCTCAAACTTACATTTATCAATTGTTAAATTACCATTGTATTCATTATAAATGGCACCACCATCATATTTAACTCCTCTGTTCCCTGTAAATAAACATTTAGTTAAATCCATGTAACCTTCATTGTAGATTGCTCCTCCAAGACATGCTAGATTATTCCTAAATATACTTTCTTTAATAGAGGCTATTCTTTTATTAATGATTGCACTTCCTTCATTGTCACTAAATGTACTTCTTGTTATGTTTAGAATACAATGATTAGCAATTGCATCTCCATTGCCCATAAACTCACTATTTGATATTTCCAGGTAGCCATTGTTGTAGATTGCTCCCCCTTCTTCACTAGCATAATTATCCTTAAATTTACAGTTCTCAACCTCTAAATATCCATTATTATCTATTGCACCACCATATTCTCCTTTTCCATTGGTCAATGTTAAATTTATCAACCTTACATTTGCACCGCTGGAAATTATGAATATAGGGCCTTCCCTCTGAGCATCAATTACAACTCCATCCTTATCTTCACCTGCAATAGTTAAATTCTTATCTATCACAATTCCTGAAGCATAATATGTCCCATTATGCAGAAATATTGTTTCTCCAGGATTAGAGTATTTTATTACATCTTTAAAAGTGCCATTCTCAGGATAAACTTCTTTAACTCCATATGCTTGAGAAATTGCCAACAGAACTAGCAATGTTGAGAGGATTAATACAGCTTTAGACTTCGTTTTAACACATCCTTTATTTATACAAAGGGAAGTTATAGTTGCTCTTATTTATAATTTTCGATGTCAAATTTAACATTTACTAATTAATGTTAGAACATTGCTTTAAATTTTAATTTTAATACTGTAAATATAAAACCTACGAAAAAACTAAAAATAATAAGGAGGAATTTAACAAGCTCGTTATTAGTTAAGATAGAATCATTAAATAGAAGATTAGTGTGAAAAGCATGTCAGGAAAAGAGAACATTCCTGTAGAAATATACCGTAAAAAACAACTTGAAATGATACTCCAAAAAGTTCCACAACCATCAAATCCAAAACCAGAGTTAGAACAATATTTAACCCCCGCCAACATAGCTGCAGATTTATTATGGAATGCTAAAATTTTAGGGGACATAAATAAAAAAGTTGTGGTGGATTTAGGTTGTGGTACCGGGATATTTTCTATAGGATCTTCATTATTAGGTGCAAAAAAAGTATTAGGTATAGACATAGACGAAGATGTTATTAAAACTGCAGAATCATTGTCTAGAGAACTTAAATTAAAAAATATTTTGTTTTTGAAAAAAAATGTATTAAAAATTTCAAAAAAAGAAATATTTCAAATTGTGGGTGAAGTAGATACCTTAATTCAAAACCCACCATTCGGTATACAAAAATCTGCTAAAAAAGGAATGGACAAAAAATTCATAAAAAAGGCATTGGAATTATCTAAAGTAATATATTCATTTCATGCAAAAGGCAGTGGATCATTTATCAAAAAATATTTTGAAAAGCATGGAGGCAAAGTGACCCATGTTTTTCAATATACATTTCCAATTCCATGCATATATGAATTCCATAGAGAAGAGATTAAAAATGTTGATGTAATTGTTTTTAGAGTTTTAAATTACTCATTAATTTAAAATCTATTTTTTACTTAAATAATGTTTTGCAATGCGTTTAGCAAATTCAGATCCATTTTTCATTATTTTTTTCATATTTTCCTCAACTTCCTTCCCTCCAATATTCATAAGGGCCCATGCAGCACCTGTTCTTACAAATCCACTTTTATCATCAAGCAATTCAACCAATCTTTTAACTGCAGGTTTATATTTTATTTCACCAATTATCCATGCAGCTGCTCCTCTAACTCTCCAATCTTCATCATCTAATAACTTTGCTAATTTTTTACCAGCATTTTTCCCAATCTTACATAATGCAGTACTTGCTTCTCTTCTCACAATCTTGCTTTCGTCTCTTAATGCATTTATTAGAGGTTCTATAGCCTTGGTATCCCCAATATTGCCAAGAACTCGCGCTGCCCCTGCTCTTATATACTTATTTTCATCTGATAGTGCATCAATTAAATGTGCAACTGCACCATTTCCAATTTCCTCAAGCAATTCCATTGCTTGGGTCCTAACATATTCATCTTTGCTTTTAAGATCAGATATTAACCTTCTGACAGTTTCATCCTTTAACATTTCATTATCCTCCAAACCCAACAACATTAATATTATAAAATTTCCACTTTTATTAATAAAAAATATTTTTTGGAGGATTTTTCAAACCTAAATTTATTTCGGTGATAAAAGTGTGTAAAGATATAGATGCTATCCCATGGATCAAAAAAACAAAAAGAACGATATATTTATATAGAGACAAAGGATTTTCAACAATTGGAGTCTGTGACTTAAACATGGACATTGAAAATGTTAAGAAAGTTATCTATACAAGAAAAAGTAAATTGAGCGTAGATAAAAATACAAAAGGGTGTTTAAGGGGTTTTAACAATTATTGTTTAGAAACTACAAAAAATTTTAATTTTATAGTTTTCTTCAATGAAGAAGAACCTATTTTTGATGTCATGTTAATACTAAACAAAACCTTAGACAAGCGAGAGATGATAAAATGTTTTAAAATAACTGTGGAAACATTGAAAAATATTTTAAAGGAAAAGGATTTTGAAATTAGGAATATATTGATAATATCACCGGTTAAGATGCAGAAAATTACTACAGATAAAATCTTTTCAAAATTAGAAGATATAGCTGAGGATGTCTTTAAAAAAGTTTTAAGAAAAGTTAAAACGAAGAAAATACATGAATATCTCAAAGATTTTGGAATAAGTATTGAAAAATTGGTAGATGCTGGTATGGAACTTTGTGTAGGCGTTGAAACTACTGAAAAATTACGTAATAAACTAAAACATCAAATAAATAAGGCATTGGATGATATAAATGTAGTAACATTAATTATGGCTGCTATGCGGGTGGAAGAAGATTTCCATTTTTACAGAATTGAAGGTTTTAATATTGATGATGATCCTGCATACTTATATACAGATGAAGTTTTTGGAATGGCTATAGCAAATCAAATTGCAGGAACAAAAGCAATTTTTAATTTTAAAAGATATGATGAAGAAAAACCAGGAATAATATCCAAATTACCACCATTAATGGACGATGTTGTAGCTGGTTTAATTGCAGGTTGCATGTCAAAAATATTTGAAGAATAGGTGAAACCATGAAAAGACTTCTTGGTTTAATATCATTTTCAACAAAAATACCTACAGGTGTGCATTTACCTGCTAGTGATATAGCAGTCTATACATGGTTTTGGCCAGTGATAGGTTGCATGATAGGAGTATTTGTTGGAGTTGTAGGATATTTTTCAAGATTTTTATTTCATCCTTTACTTTCTGCAGCCATAACTTATGCATTTACCCTATGGTTCACAGGGTTTCATCATTTAGATGGTTTAATTGACGTAGGCGATGCAATGATGGTTCATTCTACTCCAGAAAAAAGAATAGAAGTTATGAGAGATCTAAAAGTTGGCGTGGGTGGTATTTCACTGTTCTTTTTAATTGGGATAATGACGATTTTATCAATTTATCCGATACCGTTTAGTAAAATTTTTCAATGCCTAGTTGTTTCTGAAATGAGTGCAAAATTAGGTATAGTTTCTTGCTGTACAATTTCTAGGCCATATATTAATGGAACAGGACGTCATTTCATAAAAAACATGAATGCAAGAAAATTTTTCTTGTCAATAACATTAACTATATTAATAGCATTTGCTATATTGAGATATACTGGTATTTTAGGAGTAGTGGGTGGAATAATTGCTGGCATAGTAGTAGGGATATATAGTAGAATTTATTTTAGGTGGGCCACAGGCGATGTCTTAGGAGCATCCAATGAAATTGCAAGAATGGTTTCTTTAATGTTTATGAATTTAGAGGGCCTTACATGATAGCAGTGTTAAGATTAGGTCATAGGAAAAAGAGAGATGCTAGAGTAACTACCCATGTATGCCTCGCTGCAAGGGCATTTGGTGCATCAAAAATAATATTAAGTGGCGAAAAGGATGAAAAACTTATAAAAAATGTTGAAGACGTTGTTGAAAGATGGGGAGGACCATTTAGTATTGAATATTGTAAAAATTGGAGAAAAGTAATTAAAAATTGGAAATCAAAAGGTGGTGAAGTAATTCATTTAACAATGTATGGGTTGCCAGTTCAAAAAGTCATTGACAAATTGAAAAACGATAAAGATAAACTAATTGTAGTTGGTAGTTCAAAAGTACCTGGAGAAGTCTTTGAGCTTGCTGATTGGAATGTAGCAGTTACAAATCAACCTCACTCAGAGGTATCATCGCTTGCAGTTTTTTTACACATGTTTTTTGAAGGTTCTGAATTAGAAAAGAAATTTAAAAATGCAAAAATAAAAATAATACCATCTAAAAAAGGTAAAAAGATTATAGAATTAAAATAAAGACTTTCCATTAGCAACTGCAACAATTCCAGGTATTCCCTCCACTTTAAGTTTAAATATGGCTTCCATCCCTTCTTCAGGAAAAGCAACAACTTCTTTTGATATTATTTTATCAGTTAAATATGCAGAAATTGGAGGTGTAATAACAAATGCACCACAATATCTATTTATTGCATCTACAGTTTCTTTTTTGAGGTATCCTTTACCTATGTGTATTCTAGCACCTTTTTTTACTAAATACGGAATATTTTCTTCAATCTCTTTTTTGTTACTGCTTGTTGGACCTATACCGGCAGGCGTTACAGCTGTATGCATTATTACAGATCCCTCAATATTAAACAATTCCTTTTTATTTTTAAGATATTTGACAAGCTTAGGAAGCGCTGCATCCCTTCCTGTGTAAATATATCCATAAATTGATACTTTGTCACCAACTTTTAATTTTTTGATGTCTTTTTTCTTTACAGGTGTGTTTATTATCAAATAACATCCTCCAAATCTTCAATAAATTTTTTCACATGATCTTTAGTTATATGTGGCATTACAACAATCCTAATTGCATCTAAATTTTTAGAAACGGAGACTAACCATCCAAGATTTTCTAGTTTTTTTGCAACTTCATAAGTATCTCCAGGATCAAATGCCACGATATTTAGCTCAGGTTTTGTAATTAAATCAAGGCCGATTTTAGAGATTTTTTTAGCAAGAAATTTTGTTGTTTCCATGCATTCCCTAACAACTTTTCTATAACCTTCTCTACCCATATATTTCAGCATTGCCCAAGTAGCTGCTACAGATGCGCCAGTTCTCGTACCTACAATTGTAGATTGTCGTTCTTCAGTTAAATAAGGTGTGTACACACTTTGAACATCGATGTATTCCTTTTTTCTAAATAAAATACCACCTGCAGGCACTGGAACTAATCCCATTTTGTGGGGATCTATAGTTATTGAAGATACACCTCCCAACTTAAAATCAAAGTCTGGTAATTTGTAGCCAATATCTTTCAAAAAAGGTATTACAAAACCTCCAAATGCAGCATCAACATGTAAATATATATTTTCATCTTCACATAATTTTGAGAGTTCTGGTATTGGATCAACTTTTCCAAGTTCTGTAGTACCGGCTATACCTACAATAGCTACAGTGTTTGAAGTTATTTTGTCTTTAACAGATTCTACATCAACTTTATATTCTTCATCCAATTTTGCAATTTTTAATTTTAAATTTAAAATTTCAGAAGCTTTATTAAACGAAAAATGTGCTGATGCAGGCACAATAATTTCTGGTTTCTCAATGTTACTGATATTCCTTGCAGCCCTCATAGCCATTAAGTTAGCTTCTGTACCTCCTGTAACTATATTACCATATGCTTTTTCTGCATTTAATAGAGATGAGAGCATCTGTATTGTTTCTTTTTCTAAAATAGAGGTTCCTCTAAATAATCCAGGATCTCCCAAGTTGGTTGTTAAAAATTCATAATATACTTTTTTTGCAAATGGATGTGGCTCTGTACACATTGAACCTAATATTTTACCTGAAGAATAACTGCAATCTAATTTTTTATAATTTTTTAATTCTTTGAGCACTTGTTTTTCACTGAGACCTTTTTCCATCATTTTCAAGCATTTTTCTAGCAGCTTTTAATACTAATTTCTTTTCTTGTCTAGCAACAACATCTCTAATTTCTTCAACTGAATCTATATTTGCAGATACACTGTCTATCCCATATTCCACCAATTTCTCTACTATGTGAGGTGTACTTCCTGCCTGACCACAAATACTTGTTTTAACACCGGCCTTCTTACATTTTTTAATTACATTTTTTACTAGTTTCATTACAGCCGGATGTTCCTCACTGTATAGATGTGACACAAGTTCATTATTAC
Organism: Methanothermus sociabilis; assembly: GCF_055392295.1. Lineage (NCBI taxonomy): Archaea > Methanobacteriati > Methanobacteriota > Methanobacteria > Methanobacteriales > Methanothermaceae > Methanothermus > Methanothermus sociabilis. Next base: position 1,102,085 of record NZ_AP042467.1, read on the forward strand.
GATCAATTGCTAGTACGTATTGTGTCAAGTCGTTTGTCCCTAAACTTACAAAATCAATGCCTGCTTTAATGAAATCATCTATAATCAATGCTGCAGATGGTGTTTCCACCATTATTCCAAATTCTACATCTTTGTGTGGTTCAAGTCCAACTTCTCTAGCAATTTTTTTAGCAGCAATTACTTCATCAGGATGTTGGACAAGAGGTAACATGACGCCGATGTTGTCATATCCTTGCTCACATAGCTTTTTAATAGCTTTAAATTCAGCTTTTAAAATTTCTGGCTCATCTAAATCCCTTCTGATGCCTCTCCATCCAAGCATTGGGTTGTGTTCAAAAGGTTCGTCTTCTCCACCTTCCAACTCTCTGAATTCATCTGTTGGTGCATCTAATGTCCTGTACCATACTGGTTTTGGATAAAACGCATCCACAACCTTCAATATGTTTTTGGCTAATTCTTCAATGAGTTCCTCTTCTTTCCCTTCCATTATAAACTTTTTAGGATGGACACCCATCGATAGTATCATATGTTCTGTTCTTAGGAGTCCTACACCATCTGCACCAGTTGCAGCAGCTTTTTTAGCTGCTTCTGGTATACTTATATTTACTTTTACTTCAGTGGCAGTAATAGGCGGTGTTTTTGTAACAACTTTTTCAACTTCTTTTTCTTTAGCTTCTTCCTTTTTAAGTTTTCCTTTGTATACAATACCTTTTTTTCCATCAACCACTACTTCTTCTCCATCTTTCAGTGTTTTAGTAGCGTTTCCAGTACCTACAACACATGGAATCCCTAATTCCCTTGAAACTATAGCTGCATGGCATGTTACTCCACCTTCATCTGTGACAATTGCACTTGCTTTTTTCATAACAGGAACCATGTCAGGAGTTGTCATTTCAGTGACCAATATGTCACCATGTTTCACTTTATTCAAATGTTCCATACTCTTCACAATTCTTACTTTACCAGAGGCTAGTCCAGGACTTGCACCCAAACCTTTAACTAATATCTCTCTAACTTTTTTACCTTCTTCCTTAACTTTTGGTTTTTCTTTTTTCAATGTAGTTATAGGACGGCTTTGTAAAATGTAAACATTGCCATTTTCGATTGCCCATTCTATATCTTGTGGAAATCCATAATGCTCTTGTATTTTATTTCCAATCTTCATTAATTCTTCTATCTCTTTATCATCCAGCACTCTTTCATTTTGTAATTCTTTAGGTACCTTCTTTTTCACAGTTCCTCCATTTTCTCTAACAAACATTACTTTTTTCTTAGATACTTTGTAGTCTAATATCTCACCAGTTTTTTTATCAACTACAATAGTGTCAGGAATTACAGCACCTGAAACAACCCCTTCTCCAAGTCCCCAAGATGCTTCTATTACCATTACATCTTCACCAGTTGAAGGATGCGCAGTAAACATTACACCAGATTTTTCAGCATCTACCATTTTTTGTACTACAACCGCAATAGAAACTTTAAAATGATCTATATTATTTTGTTCTCGATAAAATATAGCTCTAGCTTCAAATAAAGATGCCCAACATTTTTGAACATTATGTACAACGTTCTTAGCACCTTTTACATTTAAATATGTTTCCTGTTGCCCAGCAAAAGACGCTTCAGGTAAATCTTCTGCAGTAGCAGAAGATCTCACGGCAACATATACCTCATCTTCACCTACTTGTTGACATAATGCATTATAAGATTCAATTATTAATGTCTTAATATGTTCAGGCATTTCAACACTCATTATACTATCTTTTATCTCTTTAGATACTTTTTGAAGTTCTGCAGTATTATTTACATCAACATCTTCCAACAAAGTTCTTATTTTACTATCTAAACCTGTTTCTTCTATAAATTTACGATAACTTTCAGCAGTAACAATAAATCCTGGTGGGACGGGAATACCGGCTTTTGACATTTCACCTAAATTTGCACCTTTACCTCCAGCTAACTCTAAATCATCTTTTGTAATTTCATCAAAAAATGCTACGTATGTCATTATATCTCCCCTTTCACAAGTTCGGCGCCTTTATCAACTACTATCTTGCATGGGGCAGGCAATTTCATTGCAGCTCTTCTGAGAGCTTCTTTAGCATCTTTAAAATTCCTTTTATTAGTTCGAATAGTTGCAACTTTTTGATTTTTCTTTACTATTGCTTCCAAACTTACAGGTTTTCCAAAAGCCTTTCTCATTCCATCTTGGACTCTGTCAGCCCCCGCACCAACAGCCATTGGATTTTCACGTACAATATGGTGTGGATATACTCTTATTTTCAAATGGTATCCTGTTCTTCCGGCTTTTCTTTGTATATATCTATTTGCAGCGACTCTAGCAGCTTCTAAAGCATTATGAGATATTTGTGCAGGTCTTTTAACTACAAGGCTTAAAGATAATTCGAAATCTCCATTTGGATCTCCCATGTCAAATTGTCTTATTTTTGGAGCAGGTATACGCTTGATATATTCTTTACGGGTGTAAGGTCTAACCATTTCTCTACACCTCCTTGTTGGATCATACGGTTTTTTCGTTATATAAATTATTCCATTTTTATTAAAAACTAAATTGTGTATTCTCCTTCAATTGTTTTAATCTTTACTTTTTTTACAATGTTTTTAACAGTTTTTGCTATTTTTTTTAACTCCTCAACCTTTGGAGGTTCAATATTTTTTAGATATGGATCTAAAACTGTTTCATTTCTAAACTGCTGTAAGGTATATAAGTCACAATCTATTTCTTTTGCGATCTTCACTATGTCATTTTTTGTCATAAGTTTAGGAACATATGTAGTCCTACATTCTAAATACACTTTTGATTTATTTAATATCTTCATGCTCTCTTTAACTTCAGATCCTACATTTTTGCCAATAATTTCTTTATATTTAGTGAAAGGGGCTTTAACATCCAAACTTACATAATCTAAATACTTGATGATACTATTTAATTTCTTGGGATATATACCATTTGTGTCAAGTTTTGTTTTTAAACCTAGAGAATATGCATGTTTTAGTATTTCTTCTACTTCTTTTTCTTGAAAAAGAGGCTCACCTCCACTTAAAACTACAGCATCTATAAAATCTTTTGAAGAAGAAATTTTTCTCTTTATTGATTCAACATCAATATCTTTTCCATTTTTTAACAATTCTGGGTTATGACAATATGGACAGCGCAAAGGGCATCCAGCAAAAAAGATTACAAGTGATATTTTCTCTGGAAAATCTATTGATGAAATTAAAGATCCTCCAAATTTCATTGTCTTGCACCTAATGTAATATTTCTTTAAGAGTATCTATAAGTTTTTTATTTTCTTCGATCTTACCAACAGTTATTCTAATCCAATATTCATCTAAACCTCTAAATGAACTACAATCACGTACAATTATACCTCTTTTTAATAATTTTTCACAAATTTCTGTTGAAGTCATTCCGCTATCTCTAATATCAACTAATATAAAATTAGCATAAGACTTTAAAGGCTTAAATTCTTTAAATTTAGACAACTCCTCATATAAGTATTCTCTACTCTTTATTATGTAGTTTATAGAGTTTCGAATATATTTTTTATCTTTCAAAACTGTGAGAGCTGCTATGTAGGAAAGTCTCGTAAGACTAAATATTGGCTTAACTTTATGCATGTCACTAATTATTTCAGGGTTTGATATTCCATAACCTACGCGCATTCCTGCTAAGCCAAGAACTTTAGAAAATGTACGTAAAATTAAAATATTTGGATATTTTTCTAACAAATCTACATTGCTAATACCTGCAAACTCAAAATATGCTTCATCTACAATGACCAATGCTGAAGTTGACTCAAGAATTTTTTTTATTTCTTTTTTATCTATTAAGCCACCAGTTGGATTATTGGGAGAACACAAGAATATCAATTTTGTTTTATTTGTGATTTTTTCAAGGACAGAGTCTACATTCAATTTATTTTTTTTAATATCCCAAGATGCAGGTACAAGTTTTGCACCATAAGGTTTTAAAGCATATTCATAATATGTGTAAGAAGGTAGTGGCACAATAAATTCATCTCCTGGCTCTATAAAAGTTTTACCAAGCAAATCAATTATCTCATCTGCTCCATCTCCACCCACTATAATCTCGTTTTCTGATACACCTGAATATGAAGCAATGGCCTTTTTGAGATCATTTATATTTGATTCTGGATATCTATGAATCTCATGAAGATTTTGTTTTATAGCATCAATAACTTTTGGAGAAGGTCCTAATGGATTTTCATTTGACCCTAATTTTATAATATCGTTTTTTTTCAACCCATATTTTTTAGCTATTTCTTCTATAGATTTTCCAGGAACGTATGGATTTATTTTCTCTATTATTTTTCTTTTTTTGACCATGAAGAATCACTTTTTAAGAAATTGTCAACTATTTGCTTTTCTTGTTGTACTATAACTGCCTTATTAGAATCAACGTCTTCATCTATTAATGCATTAGGCCATATAACTGAATCCATGCCTATCTTAACCCCGGGATTAAATCCAGAATTTATGCCTGTTTTTACATTATCACCAAAAACAGCTCCTAATTTTCTACGGGAAGTAGATACTCTTTCACCTTTTACATTCATTTTAACAGGTTTGTCATTGAATTTAAGATTGGCAATATTAGTTCCAGCTCCAAAATTACAATTAGCACCGATTATAGAATCTCCAACATAAGAGAGATGATTAATATTTGTATTTTCCATTATTATTGAATTCTTTATTTCTACAGCATTCCCAATACTTACACCATCATATATACAAGTATATGCTCTTATATAACAATTTGGCCCAATATCACAATTTTTTCCTATATAAACAGGTCCTTGTATATAAGTGCCAGATCTAACAATTGTACCTCGGCCTATCACTACTGGACCTTTAATATGTACATTCTCTTCGACTTCACCTTCAATTTTTGTTTTAATATTTTTCATCATTTCCTCATTAGCATTGAGGAGTTCCCATGGTCTACCTATATCTATCCATCTTTTTTTAGATACAAAACCCCTAACATCTATCCCATCTTTGATTTCCATCATAATACTGTCAGTTATCTCATATTCACCACGTGGAGATTTCTGAGTTTTTTCAATATAATTGAAAATTATAGGATTAAAAATATATATTCCTGCATTTGCAAGATCACTTGGTGCCTCTTCAGGTTTTGGCTTTTCAATTATATTCTTAACTTTGTCATCTTCTAATTCTACAATGCCAAAAGAACTAGGATCTTTGACTTTTGTTAAAAGAAGAAGAGTATCAGGCGTATTTCTTTCATAATAATTGATAACTTCTTTAATTAAATTTGGGTCTGTTATTACATCACCATTTACAACTATAAATTCCTCATCAATTACATTTTTTCCTTTTCCAATAGCATGAGCAGTACCTAATTGTTTTTCTTGAATCAAATATGATAATTTTACACCAAATTCTTTACCATCCGCAAAATACTTCTTTATTACATTTTTTTTATAACCTACAACTAAAAATATTTCGTCGATCCCTGCGTCCCTTATAGATTCAATATTATATTGAAGTATTGGTTTCCCAGAAATTGGCAACATTGTTTTAGGACGTGTCAATGTTAGTGGTCGCATTCTAGTTCCTTCTCCAGCCGTTAATATCATTGCTTGCATGAAACCACCGTATTTATTGCTTTTTTTACGATAGAATGAACCTTATTATATATGTTTTTTAATTTATTTTTGTCCCTACTTTCAGCTCTAATTCTGATGTAAGGTTCTGTACCAGACGGTCTAACTAATATCCAACTTTTATCTTTCAAAGTTATTCTGATTCCATCGATTTTGTCTATTTTAGCTTTTGGAAATTCATTCTTTAGTTTTGGTTCTATTATTTTCATGACTTCTTTTTTATGCATGTCAGGACATTGTATTTTGTCTCTAATATTAGGATATGATGGAATCTCTGCTAGTAAATCAGATAAATTCCCTTCTTTGTCTATAACTTCAACAACGCGTAGTGCAGAAAAAATACCATCCGGAGTAAGAGAAAAAGTAGGATGTATCCATGTGCCAGATGGTTCACCACCAAAGCTTGCATTATGCTTCATTATTTCATTAGCAACATTTACATCTCCAACTTTGGTTCTGATAACCTTTCCACCAATTTCTTCCATACATTCTTCAATGCACAATGATGCATCAACTGTTGTAACTATGGTTCCTCCATATTTTTTGGAAACTAAAGCTAACAATTTATCAAAATCTGCAATTTTTCCTTCGTCAGTTACTATAACTGCTCTATCAGCGTCCCCATCATGTGCAATTCCAATATCTGCTCCAACTGCCTTAACAGTCTCCATTAAATCTTTTAAATTTTCTTCTGTAGGCTCTGGATTTCTACCTGGGAAAAATCCATCTGGCTGACAATTTAAAGTAATTACTTCACATCCAAGTTCTCTTAAGACATAAGGAGTTACATAAGATGCAGCTCCACAACCAGCATCCACTACAACTTTTAACTCATTTTTTATATCTATAGAATTTATTAAATCAGTTTTATAATCTTCTATTATCTTTGCATCTTTAATATTGCCAATTTTATCCCATTCTTTTTCATCAAAATCATTATCATGAATTATTCTTTCAATTTCATCTTCTTGTGAAGGTGTATAAGCCATTCCATTGGCATTCCAGGCCTTTATGCCATTATATTCTGGTGGGTTATGGGAAGCAGTTATCATGACACCAGTATCTGCATTAAGTTTTTTGACAGCATATCCTAATGCTGGTGTAGGTACCATTCCAATTCTTATAACTTTAGATCCACATTCCATTAAGCCTGCTGCAACAGCACTAACTAGCATTTCACTTGAAGTCCTTGGATCATGTCCAATTACAATTTTACCTCCACCAACATAAGTTGCAATTGCTTTTCCGACCTTTAGTGCTAATTCAGACGTGATTTTTGATCTAATCTTCCCTCTTATTCCAGAGGTTCCAAATAATGACATGCTCATGCCCCAAACTTTTCACTTCTATTGGTTAAATCTAAAATTATGTTCATTATATCTGAACCTTTGATTCTGCCCAAACCACCTTTAGATGCAGAAATTTCATCAAATCTTTTGACATCGTCAATCCTTACACCAGGACATCTTATAACTATTGGAACAGGATCTCCAGTATGATCTTTTACAGAAACTGGAGTTGTGTGGTCTGCGGTAAGTACCAAACATATATCCTCACAATTTAAAATTTTACTAATTACAACTTCATCAATTCTCTCTATAAATTCTTTTTTCTCTTCAAAATTTCCATCATGTCCAGCTTCATCAGCTCCATCAATATTAACCAGTAGAAAATCATATTTATCTAAAGTACTGAGTATAGTTTTTACGATAGAATTTAAATCCGTATCTGTACCTCCTGTTGCTGTAGGAACTTCAATAACATCCATACCTGCTAACCTGGCAATCCCCATAATAAGACCAGTCTCTGCAATACAGGCGGCCTTAAGATTATACTTTTCACAAAAGTTTTCTAATGAAGGTACCTTTCCTCCACCCCTAGGCAATATTATATTAGCAGGTTTTTTTCCTTCCTTTATTCGTTTTAAATTTATTGGATGCTTCTCAAGCAACTTATAAGAATTTTTAACAAATTTGTTTAGTATTGAAGCTGTAAATTTTGCTTCAAATGAATCATCCAATGGTTTTACATCTTTCACGCGTTTATTTTCAACTTTTGGATCTGCATCAGTAATTTTATCAGATAAATTTTCTCCACGTAAAACTAAAACTGCTCTATGTCCAGTTGATTCTTTAAATATTATCTCTACATCTTCTTCTAATTTCATGGAATTGATAGTTTCAGCTAATTTGTCAGTGCCTTCTCTTATTCTATCAGCTCTTCTATCTAATACAACAAAATTTTCATCTACTGTAGCAAAATTACATCTAAATGCAATATCTCCTGGTTTTACATCAACTCCTACTCCAGCTGCCTCAAATGGTCCCCTGCCTGTATAAACTTTATATGGATCATAACCCAATATTGAAAGATGCGCTGTATCACTTCCTACACGTATACCTGGTGATATTGGGTCCATTATACCATTTATTCCCTCTTCAGCAATTTTATCCATATTGGGTGTTTTTGCAGCTTGAAGCGGTGTTTTATAATCATTTTCTTTTGTAGGTCGATCTGCCATTCCATCAATTATTAATATTATGCACTTCATTCTTCAACACCTTTTTTACACTTTAGAAGGAAAAATTACATGAGCATTATTCCGGTAATTGCACCAACTAAAGTAGCAAGAAAATTAACTTCTTCATTTGTTAAATAATTTTTTCTTTCGAATGTAGCTCCTAAAAAACTATCTGTGAAAGACCCTATTATTCCAGAAATTATTGCTACTTTTAAAGACAATAAAATATTTGGACAGACATTAAGAAAATATGCAGAAATTCCTATTATTGCTGCTCCAACAATTCCAATAACAGTGCCCAGTATAGATACTCCTCCATCAGTACCTGGAGGCACTTTCTTCAAATTTGTTATAAGTCTTGGTTTTTGTATGATACCTATTTCACTTGCCATCGTGTCTGCAGTAGCAGCTGCTATAGATCCTATAAATCCACCTACGAACCTATCATATCTGCCAAGTATTGCCATTGCAACTGGTACGATTCCATTGGATAAAACATTTTTCATAGATCTTTTCTTCTCATATATACCTAATTTTTTCTTGTATTCTTTTTGATATTTTGTCGAAATTATTCCTAAAATTAAAAAAATAAATAAAATTAAAAGCCAATTAAATCCTGCAGCAAACAGAATTAAGAGTCCCAAAACTACCATTAACACAGAACCTGCTAAGTCTAAATCTTTTCTTATATATGTTATGATGCCAATGCTAATACAAAAGAATATATCCCACATTACAATTCCCTATTTTTCTTCAGGTTCGCTTAAAACCTTCGTTTTTATAATTTCTACTCTCCTAATTGGATATATGACTTTAGCACTTTCCTGTACTTCGGAAGATATTTTACCATCTATCATATCTTTAATAAACTCTTCTAGTGTTCTTTCAGCGGCTAACTCTAACACTTTTTCTTGTGCAATACGTCTAATTTCTCTTTGTTGTGAAGTTTTAGTACGTCTTGCTGTTATTATTAAAGTATAAACTTTTATCTTGTATCCATCTTTGGTATTAACAATCACTGGTGCATCGACCCTACTTGTTCCCCTTCTAATTAAACTTCTTACATAGTCAGTTGTCATTTCATGTCCAATGTATTTTGTTTTTGCAACATCTCCTGTAACATCGTTTATTCTAAATTTTAACTTCATGTATTGTTTTGAAAAATCACCTGTTAATTCTCTTACAGTTGCTTCTACAGTTCTGTTAACAACTAAATCTGGAGACCTAGCAGGTGTTAATCCTATTTCTTTTTCTCCAAAATATTTTGGACTGAGAATAGTATACCATTTTTTCTCTTTCCATGTGTCTCTTGCTCTTCGTCTCCTTACCCTTGCCATATTTATCACCTCTCTATGAATTGAATTTTCTCTTATCAATAACTCTTACGGCCTTACCTTCACTTCTTGGTAAAGTTCCTGGTTCTACTAATGTTACATTTACTCGTAACCCTATCTCTTCATGTACAACTTTTTCAATTTTTTTCTTAATTTTTTCCATTTCTTTAACTTCATCTGAAAACAATTCAGGAGATGTTTCAACGCGAATTTCCATTTCATCTAAATAATGGGGCCTAGTTATCACAATTTGATAATGAGGTTCCAGGCCATCCACCTTTAAAAGTGCTTTCTCAATTTGTGATGGGAATACCATTACACCTCTTACCTTTATCATGTCATCAGTTCTTCCAGTTATTCTACTTATTCTTCTCAATGTCCTTCCACATTTACATTCATCATCAAACAATGAAGTTATATCTCTTGTTCTAAATCTTATCATTGGCATTGCCTCTTTTGTCAATGTTGTAATAACCAATTCTCCTTTTTCTCCAGGTGGTAGTCTTTTCCCAGTTTTTGGATCTATTATTTCTGGATAAAAATGATCTTCAAATATATGAAGACCTGTTTTTTGCATGCATTCTTGTGCAACCCCTGGACCTATAATTTCTGTCAAACCATATATATTAAGTGCTGTCAAACCTAAACGATTTTCAATTTTTTTTCTCATTTCTTCTGTCCACATTTCAGCTCCAAATATTCCAATTCTTAAGTTTATATCATCTAAACTTAAACCTTCTTTTTTCAAAGTCTCAGCTAAATATAACGCATAGGATGGTGTACAGGTAAGCACAGTTGTCCCAAAATCTCGCATAACTTCAATTTGTCGTTTTGTATTACCTGTAGATATTGGAATTACCATTGCTCCTATCTTTTGGGCACCATAGTGAACCCCTAAGCCACCTGTAAACAATCCATATCCATATGCATTTTGTATTAAGTCTTTGCTTGTGACTGATGCCATAGATAATGCTCTTGCCATTACTTCAGACCATATTTCAATGTCTTTCTCAGTATAACCAGCTACTGTTGGCTTACCTGTTGTACCAGATGTTGTATGTATTTCAACAATTTCCTTTTTTGGAACTGCAAACATTCCAAATGGATATGCCTTGCGAAGATCCTCTTTTGTTGTGAAAGGTAATTTTTCTAGATCATCTAATGTTTCAATATCTTCAGGTTCTATCCCTAAACTATCAAATTTATCTTTGTAATATGGAACATTTTCATAAGCTCTAACTAAAGTTTCTTCAAGTCTTTTCAACTGTAATTCTTCAAGTTCCTCTCTTTCCATAAATTCTACTTCATATTTCCAAGCCACAATGGACACTCTCCCAAAAATTTAATTATGATAATCTTTATAAATCTCTTTTATGTAGTTTCGACACAAATATTTTATTTGGGAGGTAATATAATATGAGAGTAGTGGAAGAGATAATAGGTAAAGAGGTTCTAGATGATTCTGCGACAGTAATAGGTAAAGTTAAAGATGTTGAAATAGATATTGAAACAAATACGGTTGATGCATTGATACTTGGGAAAGGTAGTATATCTGAAGGATTAGGGTTATCTAAGAATGAGACAATAGTGCCATATGAAATGGTTGATAAAATTGGTGATAAGATATTGTTAAAAGGAACATTGAAATAAAAATTTTTCCCATTTATTTTTTAATTTTTTTGAGGGATTCTGTGTGGAAGTAAAAGGTATTTGCAACATTTGTGGAAATGTAGGAATACTTCATACCTGTAGGTTGTGTGGGAGACTTGTATGTGGGGAATGTTACATACCTGCAGCAGGACTTTGTAGAATATGCTACAAAAAACCAGGTAGAAGAATCAAAAATATAAATGATAAAGACATGTTAATAAATTTATTTAAAGAAAAAAACGTTGTTAAATTTGGAAATTTCACATTATCTTCTGGAAAAAAAAGTAACTATTATATAAATGTAAAAGGAGCAATCACTTATCCAAAAATTTTAAAAATTTTAACAAACATTATAGTAAAGAAAATAAAAGATTTAGATATCCAAAAAATAGCTGGACCAGCAGTTGGTGCGATTCCAATAATTACTGCAGTATCATTGAAGGCAAATATACCATTTGTTATTATAAGAAAGAAAAAAAAGAAATATGGAACATCTAAACTTGTGGAAGGAGATCTAAGTAAGAATGATAAAGTTGTAGTGATTGAAGATGTAACAACCACAGGAAATTCATTATTGAGGTCTATTAGGATTATTGAAGATGCAGGAGCTAAAGTTGAAAGAGCAATAGTTGTTGTAGATCGTGGTGAAGGTGCAATAGAGAAATTTAAAAAAGAAGGCATCAAATTGGATGTTATTTTAACAGCTGATGAGCTTATGGATTAATATTATTCTCTCACATGCTTGACAAAATGTCCTAATTCATCTATTATAAGGTTTACACCAAGTTTTACAGCATTTGGTGAACCAGGTAATGCAAAAATGAGAGTTTTGTTGTAAATACCAGCGGTTGAACGTGTAAGTATTACACCACTACCCAATCGTTTGTAAGATTCATATCTAAATATTTCTCCAAAACCTTCTAATTCTTTCTCAAAAATTTCCCTTAAAGTTTCTATTGTAATATCTCTATTACTAATTCCTGTTCCTCCAGTTGTAAAAATGACATCAACGTCATTGGCTAATTTTTTTATTAAAGATTTTAACATTTTTGAATCATCTGGGATTATATAGTATTCTTTTACAATATGTTTTTCATTCAAAGCATTTATCAATATTTTACCAGACTTATCTTGTTTTTTGTTTTTTATACTATCACTTAATGTTATAACAGCGCAAGTTACCTTCTTAGGAGCTTCTTTTTTATGCTGCAACATACTTTTAGATTTCATAGTGAAATTTATATAAAGAATATATAAAACATTTTAACCATGACATTAAAGCAAGTATCAGTATTTTTGGAAAATAAAAGAGGTAGATTAAGGAAAGCAGTTCATGCATTAGCTAAAGCTAATATAAATATAAGAGCGTTATCAATAGCAGATACTTCAGAATTTGGAATTTTAAGGATGATAGTTACAAAACCAAAATTGGCAAAAGAAGTTCTTGAAAAAAACAATTTTGTTGCTAAATTAAACGATGTAATAGCTGTTGAAGTACCAGATGAACCTGGTGGACTTGACTCCGTATTAAAAATACTTGAAGATGCCAAAATAAATGTTGAATATTTATATGCATTTGTAGAGAAAAAAGGTGAAAAAGCAATTGTAGTAATAAGAATAGATGACATTGATAAAGGATTAGAAGCTTTAAATAAAGCTAATATACCGACAATTTCCGCAAAAGAAATATCCTCACTTTGAAACATGAAATGGAAAATCTTTATCATAATTTTATTATTTGCAATTTTATTATTTTTCTACAAAAGTTCTCACATCATTAGAGAGAAGAGTAGTGGGGCAACACATTACACGCAAATTTATGGAGAAACGAAAATAGATGTTTATAAATTTAAGAGTGATAAAGAAGGGCCAAAAGTTGCATTTATACTTGGAATTCATCCATATGAATGGGAAGCCCATAAGGCATTTTATGATGCAATAAAAAAATATACATCGTCTCAAAAATTTAAAGGAGAAATAGATGTTTATTGGATTCATGTTCCTGATCAATATGCTAAAAATTGGAAAGCTGGAAGAGATTTTGGAAATAGAGCTGCAAACAAATATTTAGTGCCAATGATAAAAAAAGAAAGATATTCAGCTATTTTTGATATACATAGTGGATGGGAAGGATGGCCTTATTATGGAAGGCCAAAATGGTTTATACTTCATCCACCTACAAAAGAAGGGAAATCTTTAGCTACAAATATTACAAAAAATATCAATTGGATAAAAATACTTGGAAATTGTTCAGAAAATAAAGAATGCGTAAGTTATTGGGTTGAAATGCCTATTGCAAAAAATAAAATACCGATAGTTATACTAGAGTGGGGATATTGTGAACCAGAGAAATTATGGATAAAATATAAAAAAGTAAATTTAAATGCGACTACTCCTGGAGAGTATGAAGACAAAGTAACACATGCACTGATTTTTTTAAATAATTTGGATAAAATAATTGGATAAAACAATTAAATTTGGTTTTAAAAACTTTATATTGTTTAATTACCAAATATTTATTTGAATATGTTGTGATTGGAGATGTTAATAATGGATGCTAAAAAAATTTTAGAAGATTTTAAACCTAAATTAGTTCTTGACACTCCGTGTAACAAACCTTTCATCGTTTTTGGAGAATCTCTAGGTAAATCTTGGAGTATAAGAATTTTTGCTGACAGAGGAAAATTTATAGTTCAATGTATTGATGGAGATGGAAATCTTTATGTAACTAAACTCACTGCAAAAGAAAGAGATGATTTTCTCTTAAACAAAGTCTTTAAAACTAAGGCACGTTAAATATCTAAAAAACCAAAAATTTATATATAAAGAAATTACTATACAGAAAAAATATCATAGCTATTTTTTTGATTCTTTTAGGTGATTTCATGAATATCAAAGAAGTGGTTTTAAAATTTACCAAAGATGCAAAAAGAGTTTTATATGTCTCAAGAAAACCTAGAAAAGAGGAATATTTAAGTGTCGCCAAAGTAACAGGACTTGGAATAATAATAATAGGAGTAATAGGTTTTATTATAAATATGATTGTTGCTCTCATGGGTGGTTAAAATTTATATAGAGAGGCTGTGTCAATGAAATCAAAAATATATGCTCTCAAGACTTCAGCAGGACAGGAAAAAAATGTTGCAAGAATGTTAACTAAAAAAGTAAAAAATAGTGATATAGATATTTCAGCCATTTTAGTGTCAGAATCATTAAAAGGATATATATTAGTTGAATCATCTTCAAAATTAGACATGAGAAACCCAATATTTCGAATGCCTCACCTAAGAGGCATTGTTGAAGGTTCTGTGAAGTTTAAAGAAATAGAAAAATTTTTAAAACCAGAACCTATAGTTACATCAATTAAGAGAGGTAGTATAGTGGAACTTATTGCTGGTCCTTTTAAAGGAGAAAGAGCAAAAGTTATCAGAGTTGATGAATCTAAGGAAGAAGTAGTTTTAGAACTTATAGAGGCCGCTGTGCCAATACCAGTAACTGTTAAGGCTGATCAAGTTAGAATAGTACAGAAGGAGGCAGACTGATGCCTAAAGAAACAGTCGAAGTTTTAATAGAAGGTGGAAAAGCAACGCCAGGACCTCCTCTTGGACCTTCATTAGGCCCATATGGAGTTAATATAAAAGAAGTTGTCGATGAGATAAATAAGAAGACTGCTGACTTTAAAGGAATGAAAGTGCCTGTGAAAGTTATAATAGACACTGAAACAAGAGAATTTGAAATTAAGGTAGGTACACCACCAACAAGTGCACTTATAATGAATGAATTAAATATTGAAAAAGGATCTTCAGATCCAGGAGCAGAAAAGGTCGGTGACTTGTCAATTAAACAAGTTATAAAAATAGCAAAAATGAAATTTGATTCATTATTAGCTAAAGATTATAAAGCTGCTGCAAAAGAAATATTAGGAACATGTTTAAGCATGGGAGTAACGGTTGAAGGTAAAGATCCTAGAGAGGTCCAAAAAGAAATTGACGAAGGAAAATATGATGAATTCTTTGAGGAGTAATATTACCAGTGGTGAATTAAGATGGATAACGATAACATCGTAAATGCAATAAAAGAAGCAAAAAAGATAAGTAAAAAAAGAAATTTTAAAGAATCTATGGATTTAATTGTAAATCTTAAAGATGTGGACGTGAGTGATCCTGAGAAAAGATTTAACGAAGAAGTTGTTTTGCCAAAGGGTCGCGGAAAAAAAATTAAAATTGCCGTTATAGCAGATGGTGAATTAGCTATAAATGCTAAAAATGCTGGAGCAGATTTAGTAATAGATAAAGAAATGTTGGAAGAATTAGGAAAAAATCGTAGAAAGGCGAAAAAAATTGCAAAAAAATATGAATTCTTCCTTGCACAAGCAGATTTAATGCCAAGGGTAGGTAGATTCCTTGGACCAGTACTTGGACCACGAAATAAAATGCCAAAACCCGTGCCACCCAATGTAGATATAGAGCCGATAATAAAAAGATTAAGAAATACTGTGAGAATCAGAGTGAAAGATCAGCCAGTAGTGCATACAGTTGTAGGAACTAGAGATATGGACAGTGAGGATTTAGCTGAGAATGTAAAAGCAGTGCTTAATGCAATAAAACGTAATTTAGAAAAAGGAGAATCACAAATAGGGTCAGTGTATATTAAAACAACTATGGGACCAACAGTAAAGGTGATGTAGATGGCCCATGTAGCTGAATGGAAAATAAGAGAGGTTGAAGAACTTAAAAATTTAATTGATCAATATCCTGTAATTGGTATTGCTAATTTAGTAGGTATTCCAGCCAAACAACTACAACAGATAAGAAATAAACTAAGAGGCGAAGCTGTAATCAGAGTATCTAAAAAGACATTGATAAAAATTGCATTAGAAAAAAGTAATAAAGATGGTGTTAAAGATTTAAGTAAATATATGGAAGGTCAGGTAGCACTCATACTTACAAAGATGAATCCATTTAAATTATATAAATTACTTGATGAAAGCAAAACTCCTGCACCAGCTAAACCTGGAGCGATAGCACCTAATGATATAGTAGTGCCTAAGTGTAATACCGGACTTGATCCAGGTCCAATATTAGGAGAATTACAACAAGCAGGAATTCCTGCTAAAATTGAAGGTGGTAAAATAGTTATAACAGATGAGACGGTAGTTGTAAAAGCTGGAGAAGAAATACCACCTAAAATCGCGGAAATATTAAACAGGTTAGATATTCAACCATTAGAAATTGGAGTAGATTTAATAGCTGTTTATGAAGATGGAGATATTTACACAGCAGATATCTTAAGTATTGATGAAGAGAAAACAATTTCCGATATACAAAAAGCATATAGGCATGCATTTAACTTATCAGTAAATGCTCCAATATATGTAAAGGAAACAATGCCTTACATATTACAGAATGCAGCTGCTAAAGCATTTAACTTATCAGTAAATGCTGGCATAATAACTTCCAAGACAATACCTTTATTACTTTCAAAAGCATATAATCAGATGGTATCATTGGCATCAACAATAAGTAAAATAAAAGCCGAAGCTTTAGATGAGGATTTAAGTAAAAGAATAAAACGTAAAGGTAAAGTCACTAAAAAGAAAACCAAAAAGAAAGAAAAAGAAGAAAAAGAGGAAGAGAAGGAAGAAAAAGAAGAGGAAGAAGAAGCAGCTGCAGGATTAGGAGCATTATTTGGATAAAACAAAGAGGGGTGATGTCTCATGGAATATATATATGCAGCTATGTTGTTACACAGCATTGGAAAAGAAATTAACGAAGAAAATGTAAAGAAAGTATTAGAAGCAGCAGGCGCTGAAGTAGATGAAGCTAGAGTAAAAGCATTGGTGGCTGCATTAGAAGAAGTTGACATTGATGAAGCCATTGAAAAAGCAGCAGTGGCTCCTGCACCAGCAGGAGAAGTAAAAGAAGAGAAAGAAGAAGAGGAAGAAGAGAAAGAAGAAAAAGAGGAGGAAGAAGAGGAAGAGGAGAAGGAAGAAGAAGCAGCTGCAGGATTAGGAGCATTATTTGGATAAAAACTCCTCCTTATTTTTCTTATTTTTTAACGTGATTTTTATGGAATTAGAAAAACTAGGTTATAAAAGGTTTAAATGCAAAAGTTGTGGCAATTACTTTTGGTCATTAGAATATCGTGAAACATGTGGTGACGCTCCTTGTGATGAATATAGGTTTATAGATAACCCTCCAACAAAAAAAAATTATGATTTATATGAATTAGAGAAATTATTTTTAAAATTTTTCGAAAAAAAAGGACATAAAATTATACCTCGTTATCCAGTAGTAGCTAAACGGTGGAGAGATGACGTTTTTCTTGTTGGGGCTTCTATTTATAACTTTCAGCCATGGGTAACGTCAGGAATTGTAGACCCACCAGCAAATCCATTAGTTGTTTCACAACCATCTATACGTTTAAATGATATAGATAATGTAGGTAGGACTGGAAGGCATTTCACATGTTTTACTATGGGAGGTCATCATGCATTTAATAAAGAAGATAAGATTATATATTGGAAAAATGAAACAATAAAATATTGTTATGAGTTTTTACAGACTCTTGGTATTTCTCCTAAGAAGATAACCTTTATTGAATCATGGTGGGAAGGAGGAGGAAATGCTGGCCCTTGTTATGAGGTATGTGTAGATGGTGTAGAATTAGCAACTCTAGTTTTTATTCAGTTTAAAACAAATGGTAAATTGGAAGATATTCCTTTAAAGATAGTAGACACAGGTTATGGATTAGAAAGATTTGCATGGGTATCTCAAGGAACTCCAACTGCCTATGATGCGGTTTTTCCACAATTTATAGATAAATTAAAAGATATAACTGGTGTAAGCGTTGATAAAAGATTATTAAAAGAAAATGCAAGAATAGCAGGATTAATGGACATAGAAACGGAATCAGATTTAATGAAATTAAGAAAAAAGGTTGCTAATAAACTTAATATCTCCGTTGACAAGTTAAATAATATAATTGGTCCAATGGAAAATATATATGCCATTGCTGATCACACCCGTTGCCTAACTTTTATGTTGAGTGATGGTGTTATTCCTTCCAATATGGGAGAAGGTTACCTAGCTCGTTTGGTTTTAAGGCGAATTATAAGGCTGATGGATGAACTAAACTTAAATATGCCTCTTAAAAAAATCATGGAAATACAAATAGACATTTTATCTAAACATTATCCTGAAATAGAAAAACATTATGACCATATTCTCAATGTAGTTGAATTAGAGGAAAAAAGATATTCAAAAACTATCTCAAAAGGAAAAAAGACTGTCAAAAGAATTATAAATGATTTAAAACGGAAAAATAAAAATAAAATTCCTTTAAAAACTTTAATTAAACTTTATGATTCAAAGGGCGTACCACCAGAACTTGTTAGAGAAATTTGCAAAAAAGAAGGAATATCTGTAGAGTTGCCTGATAATTTCTATACACTTGTTGCTGAGCAACATGAAGGTAAAAAAACCAAAGAGAAAGGTAAAAAGATAGATTTAGACCTTCCTGAAACAAAACTTCTTTTTTATGAAAAACCTAAAGAAAAAAGATTTAATGCAAAGATCATTGGCAGTTATAAAAATTCTGTTATATTGGATAAAACTTTATTTTATCCTGAAGGAGGAGGACAGCCAAGTGATAGAGGCTATTTAGTGGTCAATGGAAAGAAATTTTATGTAAAGAACGTTACAAAAGTTAATAATATTATTTTACATGAATTAGACACAGATAATGTTGAAAATTTAGTTGGAAAAAATGTAGAAGGAATTATTGATTGGGAAAGACGTGTAAAATTAACAAGAAACCATACAGCGACACATATATTGTTAGCTTCTGCTAGAAAAATATTAGGCGACCATGTATGGCAGGCTGGAGCTAAAAAAGGTATAAAAGCTTCTCGTCTTGACATATCCCATTATAAACGCCTAAGTAGGGATGAAATAAA
The DNA here is from genome assembly GCF_055392295.1 of Methanothermus sociabilis. Lineage (NCBI taxonomy): Archaea > Methanobacteriati > Methanobacteriota > Methanobacteria > Methanobacteriales > Methanothermaceae > Methanothermus > Methanothermus sociabilis. Next base: position 1,121,222 of record NZ_AP042467.1, read on the forward strand.
AAAAATTGAAAAATTAGCTAACGAATATGTAAGGAAAAATATAAAAGTAAATGTTAAATGGATGGATAGACAGGCTGCAGAAAAGAAATATGGTTTTATATTATATCAGGGTGGGGTTATTCCTGGATCAAAAATAAGAGTTGTTGAAATTCCAGGAGTTGATGTACAAGCATGTGCAGGCACTCATGTAGAATATACTGGTGACATAGGTTTTATAAAAATTAATAGGACAGAAAGGATCCAAGACGGTGTTGAAAGATTAGAATTTTCTGTTGGAGATTCTGCCGTAGATTTTGTACAACATTATGAAGATTTATTATTAAAAAGTGCACAAATCTTCAGAGTTGAACCACAGATTCTACCTAAAACTTGTAAAAGATTTTTTGAGGAATGGAAACAATTTAAAAATGAAATAGAAAGACTAAAAGAAGAAATCGCAAAATTAAAAATTAAAACTATAAAATCAAAAATTAAAAAGATCAATGATTTAAAAGTTGTTTGTGAAGAATTAGATGCAAGTATGAAAGAATTAGAAACAATTGCATCAGAGTTTATAAAAGATGGAATAGATTTTGTATTATTAGGAAATAAAAACAAAAATCTAGTGATTATGGTATCCAAAAAATCTATAGAAAAAGGCATTAAAGCCAATGAATTCATGAAAAAGATAACCGAAAAATTTGGAGGAGGCGGAGGCGGAAGAGAAAACATAGCAAGAGGTGCTATAAAAGAAAACATTAGAAATATACTGGAATTTGTTTATAAAATTATTGAAAAAGAATCAAAATGAATAGTGATAAGTTGAAAAGCATATCGGAAATTAATGAAAAAATTGAAAAAGGAGATGTTCAGGTATTTACAGCTTCTGAAATTAAAAAGATGTCAAAAGTTTCAGTGGAAGATGTAGATGTAGTAACAACTGGTACTTGTGGAATAATGTCAGGAACTTCTGCAATTTTTCATTTTAAAATTTCTGAGCCAGGTGCTTTTAGAAAAGTAAAAGAAATTTATTTAAATGGTGTTCCAGGGTTTCCAGGCCCTTGTCCTAATGAAAATCTTGGTTCTGTTGACTTAATTGTTTATGGGACATCTAAAAGCATTTATGATCATAATTATGGTGGAGGATTTTTATTCAAAGATATTATCGAAGGAAAAAATATACAGATTGAAGCAAAAACGATTGAAGGTAGAAAGATAGAAACAGAAATAAACATCGAAGATATGGAAACATCAAAGATGTTAGGTACAAGGATGGCATTTCAAAACTATTCTGCATTTTTAAATTCTAAAAAAGGAATTAAAAAAACAATATTTAGTGTTACTGGATTGAGAGGTCCTTTCAAAGAATTATCATTTTCAGGATGTGGTGAATTAAATCCATTGCAAAATGATCCTGAAATGTATGTAATAAATGTTGGCTCTAAGGCACTTTTAAATGGATCAGAAGCCATAATATTAGGGTTGGGGACACGAAGTTCTAAGAAACCAAACTTGATGATAATGGCAGAAATGAAAGACATGGAAAGCTACTATATAGGTGGATTTAAAACCGGCAGTGGGCCAGAGATTTTTAATACTATTGCAATTCCAATTCCCATACTTAACAAAAAAATTCTAAACAACGTATTAATAAAAAATTCAAAAATACCATTACCAATATTAGATGTCAATGATAGGAGAGAAATAGGAAAAATAACTTACGCTGATGTTTGGAATGGTGTGGATAAAAGACCTAAATATAAAAAAGATAAATGTTTAAAGTGTAAAGAATGTAAAATTGAAAAAATCTGTCCTACAGATGCCTTTAAACCTAAAGAAGGTATAGACTTTAAAAAATGTTTTGGCTGTTCAGTATGTGCACATCATTGTAAGGCCATTGAGATGAAAACTGGCGTTGTTGAATTTAATTCAGCTAAAATACCAGTTACATGTAGACAATCTGACATAAAGAGAGCAGAAAAATTGTCTTTAGAACTAAAAAAGAGGATAGAAAATGGAGAATTTTACTTATGATCTTATAATTGCAAGATATGGTGAAATTGGTATAAAAAGTCCAAAAGTGCGAAAAAAATTTGAAAATAAATTGGTTCAAAATATCAAATCTTCTTTAAATGCAGATATCTATATTGAAGACGGTAGAATATTTATTTATCCAAAAAATTTTAAAAAGGCTTTAAAATCTTTAAAAAGAATATTTGGAATCGTATCGTTTTCTCCAGCCATCAAAACATCTGCAGAATTCAATGAAATAAAAAATAAATTAGTAGATTATGTACGGAGATTAGGGATAAATAAAAAAATGTCATTTGCAATAAGACCACGTAGGGTAGGTAATCATGAATTTACTAGTCAGGATCTAGCAGAATTTGCTGGAGATGTAGTAGTTAAAGAAACTGGTGCAAAGGTAGATTTAGACAATCCTGACATTGAAATTTTCATTGAAGTGAGACATGAGAACTCATATATATATCATGAAATTGTGGAAGGACCAGGTGGCTTGCCTGTTGGAACCCAAGGTAAAGTAATAGGGTTGTTATCAGGAGGTATTGATTCTCCTGTGGCTTTATATCTTATGATGAAAAGAGGATGTTCTGTAACTGCATTACATTTTGATATACGACCTTTTACAATAGATGGAAATATAAAAAAAGTTAAAAAAATTTCAGAAGTTTTAGAATCATACTCTAGTGGAGAATTCGAATTATTAATTCTAAAATATGGCGATGTCCTTAAAAAAATTAAAAAAATTGCAGGAAAATCAACATGTATTGTATGTAGACATTTAATGTATAAAATTGCAGAAAAAATTGCAAAGAAGAAAAATGCACATGCAATTGTAGATGGAAGTAGTTTAGGCCAGGTTGCATCACAAACATTGCCAAACATACTTACAACACATTATGGAATTGAAATTCCAATTTTAAGTCCACTTATTGGTATGGATAAAACTGAAATACGAAAGATAGCTGAAAAAATAGGGACATATGAAATATCTTGTGAAAGTCCCGACATATGTAAAGCAGTCCCTAAACATCCTGTAACTTACTCTACACCAAAAAAACTAACATCAATATTAGATAGAATGGATGTTGATGAAATCCTTAAAAAATATTAGCGGTGATAAAATGAAAGGAGCTATTGGTTTAGTGTTTTATTCACATGTTATACCATTTATATTAGGATTAATAGGTATATTATTAATGTGTACAGGAGTTATGGATGATAAGCCGATGTACACTTCTTTAGGATTAATTATATTTTTTGTGGGTGGATTACTGCCATTTATAATTTTACCAATAATTCTAGGTCTCTAAATATAAAGCGGAAATTCACCTTTATGTAATGCTGTGCCTACTAATATTTTTTTTATTCCGAAATTTTTTATTTTTGGAACATCCTTGAGTGTTATACCTCCTCCTAAAATCAATTTATCCTTTAAATCTTTAAATATTTCTATAATATTTTCATTAATACCCTTCTCTGTACCTACTCTACTAATATCTAACAATATTATTTCGGAAGATATACCAAGATCTAAAAGCTTATCTCTAAAATCAATCAGGGAAATATCTAAATTTTTTGAATATAATTTATCATCCTTAATGTCTACACTAACAACAATTCTACTTGTAGGGAATTTTGAAACAATTTTTTCTAGTTCTTCAAAACTTTCTAAAGTTTCTGTAGCTACTATCACTTGCCTTGAAAAATTTAAAAGAAATTTAAATGTTTTAAAATCGTTGACACCAAAATCAAGCATTGTTGGAATAATATAATTTATCTTCTTTGCAATCTCTAGATTATTGCCAGTTCTCTCTATTCCATTTAAATCTGCAATATATATTCGTCTAGCTCCCTGTCTTCTTAATGATAATGCAATCTCTATAGGATCCGGCGATCTTGAATAAATGGTTTTTAATGGAGTATATGTTTCTCTTTTTCCAGATTTGCCAGCTACTGCAATTCCATCTTTAATATCTAAGACAGGTATTACTTCTATCATTTTTGAACCAATATGAGCTTTCCAGTTCTAGGATCTTTGTATACTGTACCCAGTTCAGCATATCCCTGTCCACTACCTTTAGATACCTCAGGAGTCTGATTCAGCTCTTTTCCCTGTTTAACTTCAATACTTTTCTTTACAGCTTCCATTAATTCTCTTTTTTCTTGTAGACTCATTTTTGCAAAAACAAGGCTTTGCATGTTCCATGCCATGATGAAGAATACAGCGAATGCCATTGCAAGCACAAACATGCAATCAACAAAATTTATTGCTCCACTAAGTGGATCTTCTTCATGGTGATAATCGCTCAATCTCCTTCTCCCTCTCCTTCTCAACATTCTCCATCACCTCCAATATAGCCTCAGCCAGAGTTTCCAAGTTAACCAGATATTCCTCAAACCATCTTTTCCTAACCTTTGATACAAAGAAAGAGATTGCACTTGAAGCAAGTCCAAGTATTGCTGCATCAAAAGCAACTAAGAAGTGATTTGCTAGCTGAGTTATGTCTCCGGCTCCCAAAGCAACTAATCCAGGACCTATTGGAATTAAAGTTCCGAGGAGTCCTACCTGTGGACCAAGCCTTGTTATTGAATCTGTTATTTCAACAGATTTCATGGCTTTCAATTCTTCTCCTTCAACATATCTCCTTGCAAGTGCTTCTCTTGTCCTTGAATCTAAGTCCTCTGTGTTTGCAATATCTGTTAATATTTCTTTTTGCCTCTCTGGGAGCTTTGAATTATTTATTATCTCTATTATCTCCTTTGGATCCCCTGGATTTGAGATGTTGTATATGGCTTCCTTTATCTCATCTACATCAACTCTAACCCTTCCAACATATTCAGCAATCAATCCTCCAAGTGCAACTACACTATAAGCAACAAATGCCAGCAATGTTACTATTGCTGGGATTAGGAGGCTTTGTGAAACTACATGCATAATTCCTTGGAGTGCTTCTGATCCTGGGACTGCTGGCAATTTATCACCTCACAAAAACGCTTTTTTTCTTGTAATAATACCCTCCCACTATTAGTAGGGCAAAGAGTGCTAATGCAGTACTTAATAAAATATGTGGTGCAGGAACATTTACTGGAGAGAATTTACTACTTGCTAAGGCACTAATATTCGGAATCAAAATAGTTGCAATCAAGAAATAAAGTCCAACAAATAACATAAAATTCCCTAAGATTATGGGATATGGTTTATTCAAAGCATCTACAATTACTTTTGAAAACAAATAAAACACTGCTATAAACACGGATAAAAGTATTGCAGAATACTTTCCTAATAGTAAAGATGAAACACCCACCATTGGAGCTGCTAATATTATTGCAGCTAATACTGCACCAAAACAACATGGACATGGTGCTACCATTGCTAAACATGTCATCTGCGCGGTATTTTTCTTTTTCTGTTTCCATTCATGTAATGTATGAATGCCTGCTGCTATTAAAATTGCAGCCATCAGAAGAGTTATATAAACTATGTATTTGTTAAGTGTTGGATATATGTTCCCTATTGCTTTCCCTAGAATCCAAATTAATAAATAAAGACCTACTCCATAACCAATTATTATACCTGCTGCATATCGACGTCTTAACCCAGCAAATCCTATTGCTAACCCTATTTTTGCACCAAATATTAAAAGAACAGATATAATTCCTAACTCCCATGCTATAGTAATAATATTCATAAAGATATCCTCCAAAATAGTAATAATCTAGTAATCTATATTATTTTTCTTTATTTCTTTACTTTATATTTTATATATTTTTTAACTTTTTTCAATCTAGTAAAAATAATAAACAAAAAAATCTAGGGAGCGCCGCCTGCTCCTCCAAGGTTTTTACCTGTTTTTACATCTATGTATATTTCACCAACTTGTTTTCCATTTTTGATCACTGGAACAACATAAACTGGTTTTCCATCAATGTAAACAATTTTTGGAGATCCTGGGGATGCTCCAGGTTCCTCTATGTATTTACTTGCTATATTTTTTGCATCTTCTGTTGATACATGAGTTTTATTAGCGTTAGTATCTTTTGATGTTGTATTTTGAATTTTTTCTGTTTTTGTAATATTATTTTGATTCATACTATTTTTTGCTACAGCCACTTGTGATTTATGTCCCTGTAGGAAATATCCTGCACCAATTGCGCCAACTACAAATATGCAAAGAATAAAAATTAACGCTTTAGAGCGCATGTTTTTCACCCCTTTCCTTTTTTACTAAAAGTTCTATATATATTTATCGCTCCTTTTTCTAGCTTCTTCAAGAACTTTAATTGCAGGGAGCTCTTCGCCAGAAAGAAATGCTATACAAGCCCCGCCTCCACTACTAATATGATTTATTTTATTTGAAATACCCATTTTTTCTGCAGCCGCTGCTAAATGACCTCCTGCTATAACTGAAAATGCGTTGGATGATGCTATTGCATTTAACAAATCTTCAGTTCCTATACTAAATTGTTGTTCTTCGAAAACACCCGCTGGTCCATTAGCAAAAATTGTTTTTGCCTCTCTTATTTTTTCTGCATATATTTTTATAGTTTCCATGCCTATATCATATATTGGAAAGTTAGGAATATCATCAATAGGTACATCAATTCTCTTTCCATTTTTATTTATGGCAACATCAACAGGGGTAAGTATCTTCTCCCCATATTTATCTTTAAGTTTTTTTGCCATTTTTATAAATTTTTTATAATTTTTTCTATACAATATTTTTCTGTTCTTTTCTTTAATATCTATCCCAGAAGCCTCTAAAAATACATTTGCCACCAAACCAGATGTTAGAATATAATCAGCAGAACCATTTTTTAAAATATTTTTCATTATCATTATTGAATCATCAATTTTAACACCTCCAAGAATATAAACACATGGCTTTTCAACGTTTTTAATTATTTTATACAATGTTTTAACTTCTCTTTCCATTAATCTTCCTGCAGCAGAAGGTAGTTTAAGCGGAAATCCAACTAATGATGGTTGTGATCTATGAGCAGCTGCAAAAGCATCATTTATATAATAATCAACAACACTTGATAATTTTCTTACAAGGTGTGTTTCTGCCTGAACTTTGGGATCTCTTTTTAAAACTTCTTCTGAATAAAAACGTACATTTTCTAAAAGGATGATATCTCCATTTTCCATATTTCTTATTGATTCTCGTGCAGCACAACCAAATATATCCTCAACATATGTAACAGGCATATCTAATATATTGGATAATACTTTACTATGCTCTTCCATTGTTGTGAAATCTCTTTTTCCTGGCCTACTTTGATGTGCTAAAATAGCTACCTTTGCATTTTCATCTACTAGTTCTTTGAGTGTTTTTGAATGTAGTCTCATTCTCGTATCATCAAGTATACGTCCAGTATGAGGATCTACTGGAGAATTAATGTCTACTCTTACAAGCACTCTGCTCCCAGAATAATCAAAATCATCCATCGTATAGAATTTGAACAAAAATACATCCTCCTACATTTCAGTTATAAGTTCCTCTAAAGCTTTCTTTTGATCCTTTGCAAGAATTACACCAGAAGCTAAAAGTACACCTTCGGTTCCTAATTCTACTGCCTTTTTTACATCTTCACCAGACGATATTCCTGCACCACATAGCACTCTAACATCCGGGTTCACAGTTTTAACAGCTTCTACTGTGTTTTCAACAACTTCTGGTTTTGCTTTTGACACTGGGATGCCTGATCCTATTAATTCGGGAGGTTCAACTGCTACAAAATCAGGAGATAATGCAGCTGCAGCTGCACTAGTTTCAACATTATTTGTACAAACAATGCTTATCATATCATTTTCTGATAATTTTTTTACAACTTTTGATATGTCAGCCAATTTCATTCTTTTCTCTGAATGATTTACCAACGAACCTTTAGCACCTGCTTCTTTTGCACATTCTAATAAGACACTGCCTGTGTGTCCACCAGCATCTATTGGATCAATATGTTGTGCTATTACTGGAATGTTAACATTTTCTGAAACATATCTTAGGTCCATATGTTGTGGAGCAACTATTATTTTTACTCCATATTCCTCAGATACTTGTTCGCATTTTTTTGCTAGTTTTAGGGCATTTTCTCCTGTAGATTCTTTGTATGTTTTAAAATTTAACACGATAATAGGTCTATCCAACTGTAGTTCCCCCATATTTTTTAGGGATTTTAATTAATAGATTCAATTCAATTATTTATTTTTTTCAGTATAAAAATAAAGAATTTAAAAAAACTTATATACATTTTTTTAAATAATAATAATAGTGATGTCAATAAGCTCCGGTGGTGTAGTCCGGCCAAGCATCTCAGCCTCTCGAGCTGAGGACCCGGGTTCAAATCCCGGCCGGAGCATTAAATCTATTCAGAGTAATTTATCACAACAACGCACATATATGAAAATTTCCTTTCTGCAGCCTCTTTTAATGATATTTTCGTAATTTTTTCATCTGGATAGCTAAGACGCTCACATATTATTATCTCTTTATCTCCACTAATTCCATTATTCAACAAAAATTTGGCTAAATCATTTACGTCTTTAGAGGGCAAAACCATGATTGGTTTGTCATCGTTTAAAAATTTAAGAAGCTTTTTATAATCTTTTCTTCCATGAAGAGTTAATAGATTTACATTATCCCATGGCATTTTGAGTTTAGCAGCGCATAACTGTATAGAACTTATACCAGGAATAACTTCCAGTTCTACATTTTTATATTTAGACAATAATTTTTTAACAGGCTTTAAAACTCCTGAAAATCCAGGATCTCCAGTTGATAATATACAGACATCATTATTACGAGCTAGTTTTACAGAATATTCCAACATTTTATTCATGTTTTTGGCATTTAATACAATTTTTCTTGTTGCCTGTGGAAACAAATCTAATGCTCTTTTACTACCAACTAATATATCAACCGTATTTGCAATTTCTTCAGCTATAGGTGTTAAAAAATCTTTTGAACCTGGGCCAATTCCTACAATATAAAGCATTTTTATCCCCAACAAAATTTTTAATGTTATATTTTTATCTTCAAACACAAAATTTTTTGAATATTGAAATTATTTTACTTAAACTTTTTCAGGAGGTCAAAAAATGATACAAATAGCTGTAACAGGGAAACCTAATGTAGGAAAATCTACATTTTTCAGTGCAGCTACATTGTCAGATGTAGAAGTGGCTTCATACCCATTTACAACAATTGATCCAAATCGTGCTGTGGCATATGTAACTACACAATGCCCATGCAAGGAATTAGGTTTAAAATGTAATCCGAGAAATTCTAAATGCAAAAATGGTATTAGATACATACCTATCGAATTGATCGATGTTGCAGGCTTAGTTCCTGGAGCATATAAAGGACGCGGGCTAGGTAACAAATTTTTAGATGACCTTAGACAAGCAGACATGTTTATACATATAGTGGATGCATCTGGATCTACAGATGAAGAAGGTAAAATTGTAGAACCAGGTACTCAAGATCCTCTCGAAGATATAAAATTTCTTGAAAAAGAAATATTGATGTGGGTTTATGGAATTATAGGTAAAAATTGGAATAAACTTGTTAGGAAAATTTTGTTGGAGAATTTAAAATTTGAAGAAGTTGTGTATGATCAACTTTCTGGCATTGGAGTATCTATTGAAGGCATTGTTAAAGCCAAAAATATGGTAGGCTCAAGATTTGATAAGTGGGGAAAAGAAGAACTTTTAAAGTTTTTAAAATATTTGATAAACATTTGTAAACCAATGTTAATTGTTGCCAACAAGATAGATATCCCAACCGCAGAAAAAAACATAAAAAAAATTAAAAATAAATATTCAAGAGTAGTGCCTGCCTCAGCAGAAGCAGAATTAGCACTTAGAAAAGCAGCTAAAGCAGGACTTATAAAATATACACCGGGAAGTTCCAATTTTAAAATAATAAATAAAGATAAACTCAATAAAAAACAAATTTCAGCACTTAACTATATCAAAAAGAATATATTAGAAAAATATGGAAGTACAGGTGTACAAAAGGCTTTGAATAAAGCTGTATTTGAAATTCTTAAGATGATAGTTGTTTATCCTGTAGAAAATGAAAATAAAATGAGTGATTCACAAGGAAATGTATTACCAGATGCAATTTTGCTTCCAAAAGGATCTACACCAGTTGATTTGGCTTATAAAATACATGAAGAAATTGGAGAAAATTTTCGTTTTGCTATCGATGCTAGAAAGGGAATAAAAATTTCAAATGATTACAAATTAAAAAACGGCGATATAATAAAAATAGTACATACTGCCTAACACCAAAAATTGAAAAGAGGGTCAGTGCCCTGACCGGGATTTGAACCCGGGTAACGGGATCCGCAGTCCCGCGTGATATCCAGGCTACACTATCAGGGCACTATGAATTTTTTAATTTTTAGGTCATGAAAAGAAGATATTCACCAATTACCATTACATTTCTTATGTTCCAATGTAATATAAATTTTACTTCTTTTTTGGAGAATTAAACTTTTTGTACTTTTGCATTACATATCTCTTTTAAAATAGGTATACATGATACTCCTAAATATATTCCTGAGACGCTTGTATCATAGATGTAAAGTTCAATACCTTCTTTTTTAATGTTTTTTGCTAAGTTTACCATTTCTTTTTCAATGTCATCTGTCAGTGGAACATTTGCTCTACCATCTGTTATCATAAATGCTTTTACTTTTAATGATTCTTCTTTCATCTTTTCTCTTTTAGATAATGAAATAAGTTGTTGTAATGCGGAAGATAATGGTGTTCTACCACCAGTGGGGGCTCGTTCAATTTCATCTACAATTTGCCAATAATTTTTTGTAGGAGGTACTACTATTTCTGATTTAAAGCCTTTGGCGAGTATAAATGCCATTTTAGATCTTTTTGTGTATCCATCTTCAATGAGTTTTTCTGCAATACCTTTAGCAATTCTTATTCTTTTCTTTACAGCCATGCTTCCACTAGAATCCAATATAATTACCCAAAGGGTAGGGGCCTTCACACGTCTAACTCTTATTCTGATATCATCTTTTTCAAATTTAACTGGAAGTTTTCTTTCCCTAAGCATTGCATGTATTATGGAATTATATAAGTCAATGTCATTTGCAGATTCATCTTTATTTGAGGATAAGGGTATATGAGCTACTGGTATCCCTTTTGGCTGATTTATAGTTGTCATTGTAATGTCTCTTGAAGACCTATGCGCAGAACCACTGAATTTTATCTTTTTTTTAGAATCTATCTCTGGAACTTCTGTCTTTAGAGGTGGAAAAAAAGTGTCATCAAACCTCCTACTACCGAAATCTTCACGATCAGAACTTCTATTCAATTTCTGTTTTTTACTACTTCTTATCCTGCTTCGAAAAAATTTTGTCTTAGGTAAAGATTTCCCACCTTCTTTTCTTCTTTGGAAAGGCTTATCTTTTAGTCTGTGTTTTAATGTTAGTTCCATTGCTTTTTCAATGTCTTCCATAGAAACTTTTTTTCTGCCGTCAAGAGCAGAAATTGACTTAGCTGTCTTTATAGTTGCTATCTCAGCCCTATTTGTTTTTATTCCTAATTTAATTATTGTTTCTGCAAGTAATTCTAAAAGATCTTCATCAACTTTAACTTTTGGTAATAATTCTCTTGCTTTGACAATTTTTTTTGTTAGCTCTTCTTCCTCTTTTTTGTATTTTTCATAAAATTCTACAGGATCTTTTTGGAATTCTTCAGTCCTTCTAACAATTTCAATTCTCTCCTCTGGATTCATAGGTGCAGATATTTCAACACACAGACCAAATCTATCTAATATTTGTGGTCTTAATTCTCCTTCCTCTGGGTTCATGCTTCCTACTAATATAAATCTTGCAGGATGTCTAAATGAAATTCCTTCCCTCTCTATTGTGTTCCATCCCATTGCAGCTGCATCTAAAAGAGAGTCTGCAATATAATCATCAAGTAAATTGACTTCATCTATATATAGAACACCTCTATTTGCTTCCGCCATTAATCCAGGATTTAAAGCTTTCTTACCTTCCTTTAAAAACTTTGTAACGTCTATAGTACCTATCAGTCTATCTATAGTTATACTTAGTGGTAAGTTAACAAAGCTCATTTTTCTTTTTTCTACCGGTAATTTTTCATTGGATGAAAAGCGTTCGTAACAATCATCACACATCTCAAACGGATTGTTTGGGTTGCATCTAAATTCACAATCTGCAACTACTTCAATCTCAGGTAGTATGTTTGTTAATGATCTAACTAGCGTAGATTTACCTGTTCCCTTATCACCTTTTAGTAAAACACCACCTATCAACGGATTTACAGCAACACATAAAAGAGCTGTCTTAGCTTCTTCTTGACCAACAACAGCGGAAAATGGGAAACTTAATTGCCTTTCACAATATTCCATACTTTTTCCACCTTTTTCATATTATTCTTCCAATTATCAACATCATTAATAGAATAAATATTAATTATTCCACCTTGTATTTCTCCTTTTCCAACTTCATCTTCTAATGTGCTTTCAATTTCCATATATAGATGTTTTAAACTTCTAATTGTTTTTTTATCGGCTTTCCACAACTTTCTTTCATAAGCCTCTAATAATCTCCTTGTAATCTCCTCTAATGCGTAAGGATTATGTTTTTTAAACCATTCTTTCATTTTGGAATATTTTTTAAATATGTTGTCAAATACCCAGTCATCAACTAATCCAGTTGTTGACTGCCAGCCATAAAGATGAAGAATCTTTTTTGAAAATTCATTTGCTCCTCTATACCCATGCTTTTTCATGTTTTTGATCCACTCATCATTCAATAATTTACTCCTCACTATTCTTTCTATTTCTTTTTTCACATTGATAACCTTTATGTTTGAAATATCGCGCGTATCAACTTGTAATGTTTCTGTTTTCTTTCCTCTCAATGTATCTACAGCTGCTTTAAATCCTCCCTGGAATGCGAAATATCCACAGCAATTTGTTAACTCATGTTCATCACTTACATGATTCCTTGTTATTACATCAACTTTTCTTAAATTAAGTGTCAATGATTCTGGAGCTTTAACACCAAATCTATCTTTTGAATAGGCATGATCACTCCATTTAATCCATATTTTTCCAAGTTCTTCCTTGTTTTTCCAGGCTGATGATTCAACAGCATAATTTACGCCAGCTCCATATGCTCCTGGCGGGGTTGAAAATATTCTATATTTTGCAAATTCTTTAGCTCTTTTTACACCCATTCTTGAAAGTTCCTTTAAATTTTCTATATAATGTTTTTTAACATAGTTTTTATGAAGAGGTTCTTTGGCTTTAATAACCTTTTTCACGGCTTCATCAATTATTTCTATGTAATTTGGCAGTGTATCACGTGTTATACCACTTATCCTCACTAAAACATCAATTCTTGGTCTCTTCAATTTATTTAGAGGTATTACCTCAACTCCAACAACTTTATCATTTTTCCATTTAGGTTTTACACCCAATAAATATAATATTTGAGATAGCTGTTCTCCATCGGCTTTATATCCATCTATACTCCATAGAACCTGACCAACAGTTTCAGGGAACTTTCCATATTTGTTTTTATAAAATTTCAATAATTTTTCAGCTGTTTTAACGCCAATTTTCCATGCAGCTTTTGTTGGAATTTCTGTAGGATCTACCGCATAGAAATTTCTGCCTGTAGGTATTATTTCATATTTACCGCGTGCCAAAGATCCTGAAGGTCCTGGTTCAACAAATTCAAAATTCAATGCTTTTATAAGTCCTTTAATTTCTTTTTTACATTTTTTGATTCTATTAGATAAGTCAGCAGCTTTATTCAATAAATTTCTAATTTTCTTTTCATTTTTAACTTGAAAACCTTCTTCTTTAAATTTTTTCACAATTTCAATTTTTTTGTTTGATATAATGTCTTTCAGTAATTTTTTACCTATATCACAAACTTTCTCTGAAATTTCTTTGTTCATAACACCATTTGTAAAATCTAATGGTTTATTAATGATGTTATTATAATCAAAACCTAAAGATTCTAATAATACTTTATTTATAGATGTGGTAAGAGAAGTATCATGTGACATAGCTGTAAAAACATATTCACTGAGAATTTTTGGATCTTCAGGAGGAGTCGCAAATATATGTAATCCAACATTAATTTCTGAGTTTCTAATAAATTCAAGATATTCATGTAATTCTTCAATAACTTTCTTTTCTTCTTTGCTTTTTATTTTGATATTTTCTTTCTTTGCTTTATCTAATATATTTTCATAAATAATCCTTTTTCTTTTCTTGTCACCTAAATTTCTAGCCTTAACATATTGTTTGATCAAAGAATCAAGTTCCTCTAAGTTTTCAGAATATTTCATAGGCGGGTGTAAATGATCTACTATAGTAGCATAACTTCTTCTTTTGGCTATTACTCCTTCCATAGGATTAGACACTATGTAAACATACACATGTGGAATTTCGCCAATACTTGCCTCAGGAACACAAGCAGGAGAAAGACCTACACCTTTACCTGGTCGAAATTCTAATGATCCATGAGTTCCAAAGTGAATTAAAATGTCATAATTCTTTGATATCCATTTGTAAAAAGCCCACCAATGATGTGGTGGAACAATATTGGGGTCATGTAAAATTTTGCATGTTTTTCCATCACATTTTGAGCCTTCACAACCAAATTTTGGCTGTGTAGTAAGCAACACATTGCCAAACTTTATACCTGGAATAACAAATTTATTGTTGTAGATCATTCCTCCTTTGTTATTTTTAAGTACTTCATCAGGACTTCCCCAATTTTTTATTATTTTCTTCCTTAGTTGCTTTGGAAGTTCTTTAAACCAATTAATGTATTCTTTACCGACAAAATCCACAGCTCCACCATTACTAACAATATCTTCAACACTTGTCCATCTGAATTCACTTATAGCCCGCTTATTTAAAACCATTTTAATTAATTCTTCTCCATTTTCAGGAATATTTTTGACTTTATATCCATTCTTTTTTAGATGTCTTAAAACTTTAACTACACTCTCAGGAACATCTAATCCCATTCCAACTCCAATATTTCCCTCTAAACCTTTGCATGGAGGACTTATTAATACTATGGCTATCTTTATATCTTTTCTTGGTTTTTTCCTCAACTTTATCCAATTTTTTACCTTCTTAACAAAATATTTAATATTGGGCTCATATCCTTGTCCTTTATTCTTTCTTCCACCAATAAAAATAGGTTCAATAGCTCCTTTTGTTTCTGGAAGGATAACACCATATACCTGTGTTAAATAATCTACACCATTTTCGTTTTTCCATTCTTCAATACTTTGATACCAAGACCTTAGTGGTGAAAATATTGGAACATTTAATTTCTTTACATCAAAATCTTTAATACCAAAAGAAATTAGTGATATTATTGCATCAACTATGGGTCTATTTTTCTCAAATAAAAATTTTTTAATAACTTCCATTTTTTCCATGCCAATGCCAGTTACAGGGTCCTTTGTATATGTAAAGATAGGTATTACTCCCAATCCTTCATTTTCCAAATATTTAATAAGCATGTTTATTTGCGTTAGATCATCATATAACCATTCATTTCTCCAAAAGATAATTCCAACAAGTGGTCTTTTACCATATTTTTCCACGTATTTTTCTAAATATTTCTTTTTAGATGTCGTAACTCCTAACTCTGGATGATAGATTCCAGAGATTAATGTTTTCTTTGGCTCATCATATTTTATTTCTTTACCACTTAAATTTATGAGAAATTTAACAAGGTTTCTCAAATTTTCTTTGCCACCATAAATATAGTATTTTCTGGCCTTGATTAACACTTCTTTATCCACGTTGTTTAATTCTTCTAATGGATAAGAAATAATTTTTGCATCTATATTTTTTAAAACATTTATACATTCATCCGGCAAACTAGAAGTAAAAACAAAAATTACTTCAGATTTTTTTATTGTGTTAATTTTGTCAACGCATTCTCTGTCTGTTAATACTAACCCATCTATCTTTTCTTCTTTGAAAATTTCTTTAAGTACTTGTATAGGCCTTGCATCATAACATATAAATGATATCATAGTTACACACAAATTTTGTCCTATGGTTAAAATTTTTTGTTTATTTTATATTTAAAAATCTTGGGTGGATATAAATGAAAGGAAAATTTATAGGAGTAGGTGTGGGACCAGGAGATCCAGAACTCATGACAGTTAAAGCAGTTAAAATAATTAAGTCTGTTCCAGTAATATGTGCTCCAAGATCTTCACCTCATAGGCCAAGTATTGCATTAAAAATAATTAAAAATATATTAAAAAAACGTAATGACAAATATGAAGTCATAGAACCTGTATTTCCTATGATTGAAAATAAAGAAAATCTAAAAAAATATTGGGATCATGCAGCGGAAATTATTTCTGAACATCTTTCTGAAGGTAAAGATGTTGCATTTGTAACTATTGGTGATCCATCTCTTTATAGTACTTTCACTTACATATGTAGGAGAATTAAGAAAAAATTTCAAGTGGAAATGATACCAGGTATATGTTCATTTACAAGTTGTGCTGCTAGTGCATGCCTTCCATTAGCTGAAAAAGATGAAACTTTGCTTATATTACCAAATGTAAATAAAAAAATAAAAAAAATTATAGGTTATGTTGATACTGTTGTAGTGATGAAAACATCCCGGCACGGTAATTTATTGAAAAAAATTGTTGAAGAAGATCCTAGAAAGAAAAAGATAATATCTGTCGTGAATTGTAGCATGAAAAATGAAAAAATTGTTGAAGGTTTTGTAGAGGATGGTGGATATTTATGTACAACACTTATTAAGTTTTTAAGTGAATAATTGTTTAACTACCCATTCTGGTTTAAATTCGATTAAATCATCATAATTTTGACCTATACCTAAGAATAGTATTGGTTTGCCTATAACATAACTTATAGATATTGCAGCACCGCCTCTGGTGTCTGCATCAGCTTTTGTAAGAATTACACCATCAATGCCTATCTTTTCATCAAACATTTTTGCTTGTTCTACGGCATCATTGCCTGTAAGTGCATCTCCAACAAAAATTATAAAATCAGGATTTACAACCCTTTTTATTTTTGCCATTTCTTCCATTAGATTCATGTTTGTCTGCATTCTTCCAGCAGTGTCAATAAGCACAACATCTTTATTTTTAGATTTTGCATGATTTACAGCGTCATATGCCACTGCTGCAGGGTCTGACCCTTTTTTGTGTTTTATAACTTTTACTCCAAGTTTTTCTCCATGTTTGGTTATTTGTTCAATTGCACCAGCTCTAAATGTATCTGCGGCTGCTATAACAGGTACCAATCCTTTTTCCATGAAATATTTAGCTAGTTTAGCAATAGTAGTTGTTTTACCTGTTCCATTCACACCAACAAACAATATGACAAATGGTTTTTTCTTTATTTTTAATAAATCCTCAACGTTGCTATCTGTTTTTAAGATCTCAAGTATTGCATTTTTTAAAGCATTTCTTGTGTATTTATCAATATCAGTGCTTCTTTTAACTTTTTTACCAACTAATTCTTTTTTAACAGACTCTGTTATTTTTTCAGCTACTTCTAATGCTACATCTCCCTCTAATAATTCTAGTTGCAACTCCCACAAAACGTCTTCTATATCATCTTCAGAAATTGTCTTCTCCTTTATAAAAGAAAAAATACCTGATTTATTTTCCTCTACTTTACCCTTTTCAATTTCCTTTTTTGATACAGATTTAGTTATTTTTTTTACAGCCTTATTTAATTTATTTTTTAAGGATTCAAACAATTATTCACTTCCTCTTACCTTTTTTAATAACTCTTGTGCTTGTGGAGACAATTTTGATATTTCTTCATTGATTTTTTGTAAATCTTTTGATAATCTTTCAACACTTTTTTCTAGTTCTTTTCTTCGTTTTTTTAACGTAGATTTAGCATCTTTAATACTTTTTTTTATTGCTATTCCAGCACCAACACTCATTATTACATTTTTTGTATCTTTTAACTCTGCTAATGCAAATGATCCAGCACCTATTGGTACAAATATTTCTGCGCCTTCTTTCCCATCTATAGCATCTAATGTTTCATCTAACATGTCTAACTCAGCTATAGTACTACGGATAGTATCTATTTGTTGCTTTATAATTTCAGATTGTTCTTGATATACTTTAAGTTCTGCCAATATTTCCTCTAATTTTTCTTTATCTTTCAATCAGATCACCCTCTCAACTAATTGTCTGATCACTGGATCTTCTATGTCATCAGGATCCTTTATCTTCTCTATTTTTTCTATAATTATTTCACGCCGTGATACTCCATGTCTTCCACCAAATTCAGAATAAATTTTTTCATAGACTTCTTTTTTACTGAGAGCTCTTACTTCTTTTGTAAATGGCTGCATTTCTTCACCCATTTTAAATTTCCCACGAACTTTATAAGTTTTTGTATCCATAATCATCCCTCAATAAGTCCTAATGCTTCCTCTATTCTTGCAAGTTCAGGTCCAGTCGTTTCCTTACTAACAAGTACTCCTTTAGAGTTGGCAATCATGCATGACCCTATAAAAATCATGCCATGATTGACGGTTCCAAGATCAGCTGGAACTTTTAAAACTTTTTCAACTGTCTCCAATTCTTTTTCTTTAACATCAGGATGTAATAATGCACCTTTATTAGTAGCAATTCCTACTGAACCTACAATAGTATAAGTTCCTAACAACAGATCTTTGACATTGACGTCTAATGTGTCTTTGATCGTGTTCACAGCTTCTGGAGAAAATAAAGGACTTATAATTGCACCATAATCATTAGATAATATAAGATTTCCAAGAGCGGTGTGTTTGTCTTCAACTATACCTACATTAACACCTATATCCTCTAAAATTTTCATTTCTTGATCCATTATATTGTTTGGGACTAATATGCCATTAGAATTACCTACTGATAATACTCCAACCAATTCACTACCAGCAATAGTAATTTCAAATACTTCTACATCCAAAACTTCTTTTATGTCTCTTTTCACAGATTTTGGTAAGTGTGTAGATACTAAGGCTATGTCTTCAGTCACTGAAACGTATGCGCCTATAAAGCTTCCTTCAGATATTTCAATTCTTTTTATCATGTTTTAATCCGCCAAAGAAACTTTAACAACGCCGTCTTCATCTTTAACGGCTTTAACTTTTATTTTGGGAGGTATTTTCTGAATTCCTCTTTCCCAGACTTTTTCATTTACGGAACGATCTATTTTAACTTCTTCTGCTTTCATATGTCTCTTCATAAATTCTCTTATAAATCTAATTGCTCTTGGTGCCCTGATGGTCCGTGGTACATTCTTTACCTTTCTTAAAGGTATTGTATAAACTCTCTCCATAATCCTCACCTATACTTTAAGTTTATTTCTTCTCCAATGTCTTTCTTTTGGATTTCTAATGTTCCTTCTGCCTGTTTTTAACATTACCCACGCAGGTACACGTCTATTCTGTCTCATGGCTTTAGATAACCTTATTTTTTTTGCTAAATGTTTGTTTCTACTCATGCTATCACTTCCAGCCTATAACTTGTGTTTGATAATGAGATGGTGGAAAATATGATTCAGGTTTTTCTCCTATTTTTTTTATTAGATATCTTATCTCCACTTCATAATCTGAAGTTTTCATAAGTTTACTATCTATTTTCCTTAATTTAAACAACCGGGCAGATAACCTATTTATGGTTTTATGCCCCATACCTCTTAAAGTTATATATTCTATATCATTTTTATCTTCAAGACTTCTTATTTCATCGATATTTAATTTGGGGACCCTATCATCCCTTCTTGTACCATCTGCAACAACAGGGTACTTTTTAGCAACTTTTTCAACAACTTTTTTATGTAAATAATTTATGCCATTATTTGGAAATCCATCCTCAAGTATTTTTTCTACAGCTTTAATAATGATTTTTTTATTTAATTTTAATACTTTATGTTCAAAGTCTAAAGCCTTTGCAGATTCAGCAGCAGCTTTCCATGAATCATAAATTCCAAAATTAACTGTTACAAGTTCAACATCCATACCTAATCTATCGAGAATCGTAGCCATTAATGAACTATCTTTTCCACCACTGAATAAAACACATGCTTTCATCACTACATCCTTTTAATTCTTATTCTTCTTCTCTTACTGCTAATCTTCCTTAACAATTCTTTTAATTGTTTATCAGTTATTCTTGAACGAAGCTGACCTGCACTAGCTAGCTGAATTAGCTGAAGTTCTAACTGTTCTACAAGTTCAGGCCTTGCTAATCTTAAGTTTGCTAATCTGCTTCTAGCTTGTGGTGTTAATATTCTCCTCAATATATGTCTCTTCTGAATCTCAAATTGTCTTCGAATTTGTTCCTTTTGAGCCTCTGATACTTGTTCCCTTTCTTCAGCCATTGCTTTACGTTGTAATTCTAACAATTTTCTACGTCTTATTTCTTCAATATCTGTCAATATATCATCTCCTTTTATAAATTTAATATTTACTAAGCTCAGGAATCTTTTTCTTGATTTTATGTGATAATTTATCTAGGAAAGATCTACCTTCAGGTGTGATAATCCTTCCTTCATCGGTTTTTTCTACAAATCCAAGTTTTTCTAATTGTTGTAGTCCTTTTCTTACAATTGCTCCGCTGCCTCTCCTAAATCTCTCAGGCCTGGCACCTCTATCCTTTCTTCCACCATACCAAGTTCTTAAACGATTAACACCTACAGGTCCATCCAAATATATGCGTCTAAGTAAAGATGCCAATCTTATGTACCACCAATCAGGATTATCAGGACGACGCTCTTTGTGTACACCTGTTTTTACAAACTTAGCCCATTCAGGTGGTTTTATTTCGGATTTTTTCTTTAATTCTTTTGCAACTTCCTCTATAAGTAAATCTGCAGGCACATCATAAACTGTTGTCATTTGCAACCTCCTAGTTTTTGTTTTTAAATAATACTGCCGTATTACCTCTCAAGTCTACTAATGAAGCACCAGTTTTTCTGATTATCTCTTCTAAATATTCATTTTTTCTTGTAGATATAGTTTTAGCAAATCTTATTTTAATCACCTTTTTTGCCTTTAATTGCCTTTTAATTTCATTTATTAGATTATTTGTAATTCCGCGTTTCCCTATATTTACAGTCACTGCTGTAAGTGATTTACGCATTAACTCTTTTTTTCTTTTTATAACTTTCAAGTTTCATTCTCCTTTTTTCTTTTTTTTTCTTTAATATATGGATACCTCATTATATGCCCACATTCAAGACATTTAATTTTCACTTTTCCTCCTGAAACTCTTATCCTACTATTATAACCTGGTTTTAAAAATTTATAGCATTTTTTGCAAAATCTTCTTTTCCAAATTCTAGGTATTCTAATATTGTATTTCATTGCTATATTTCTTGCTATTTCTACATATCTATGAGATCTCTCTGGGTGCTTATGAAATTCTCTTTCAGCGAGATTAAATAAAATATTGATTCTTTCTAATGCTATTCTGATCATCCATCTAGGTCTTCTCAAACTAGAACCTCTTAGTACTCATTTGAATTCTTGAATTTTTCTCTAACAAAATCCTCTAAAAAATCTATTTTACCTGGTTTAAAAATTTTCTTTCCATTAATTATCTCAACTATTAAATTACAAACATCATTGGGTAATAAATTAGTTGTATCAATTTCATGAACTTTATATCCATGAATTGATAATGCCTCATGAGTACAAACTCCAAGGGCTTCAGCTTCAACATTTTCCATTATTTTGGATTTATTGTATCCTCTTTTTTCCAATCTTTTTTTTAGATGTGATGGATGTAATCTTAACACAATTACAAAGTCAGCTGAATGACAAAGATGAGAAAGATGGCCTTCGACAATCCATATATTTTTATCTGAAGCTATTTTATTTATTTCTTTACATAATTTTTTTAAGTCCACAATTACGCTGTTCCTTTTTTCATCTAAACCTATATACAAACTTTTTTCTTTCACTAATTCATTTATATTTATAACTTTAGCAGATAATTTCTTTGCTAAGAGTTTTGATACAGTTGTCTTTCCAACTCCTGGAGTACCTGTCAAAAATATTTTCATAATAATCTTTCTCTAATTAATTCTGCAACTTTTTTTCCTGATAGTAACATTCCACCAAAAATCGGTCCCATTCTATAAGATCCATAGACAGAATTAGCAGCCATCCCGGCAACATATAGGTTAGGATATACTTCACCCGTATTTTTTATGACTGCTTTTTCACCTTTTTCTGCCCACATTGGTTTTTCTCCAACTATCCTACCAGTTTCTGTATTTAATACAGGACCTAATTTTTTTTCTACAGCCTTTACAACTTCACAATCATGTCCTGTAGCATCTATTACAAATTTAGATTTTATAACAAGTGGGTCAACATGAATTTTAGCCATTTCTGCTGCAGTCCAATTAACAACTATTCCAGAAATTTTTTTATTTTTTATAACAATGTCCTCTATGTTTATTAAATTAAAAATTTTGAGCCCTGATTTGCATGCCTTTGAAGCTAGCGTTGTTATCATCTCTATAGCATCTGCAACATAATAATTATTTTCATATCTTTCAGTGTTTACATCAAATTCATCTAATATTTTCTTACCTTCTTCTTGTACTACTATTTTATTAAACATCATTCCGCCGCCCCATGCACCGCCACCTATAGAAACTCTTTTTTCAAATAATGCTACTTTGAAACCTTCTTTAGCAAGATAATAACCTGCTGTTATCCCTGAAGGTCCTCCACCAGCAATTGCAACATCTAGATTAGTGTTATCAATTAATTCTTCCATATATTTACTTATAATAGCCTTAGAAATTGTAACTTCGTTTAACACCATAAATTACACCTTTTTTATTATCTGAACAATATCTCCATCCTCAAGAACATGTTCTAATCCTACTTTCTGACCATTGAATTTTGCAGATTTTCCCCATACCCTTGCATATCTGAAATCCTCTAAAAAGCTTTTATGTAATTTTTTACAAACATCTTCGATAGTACATCCCTTTCTCATAATTAAAGGTTCTTTATAATTTGGGTCCTTACCAGGTTTTTTTGTGTAGATACGTATAAGATTTAAATTTTTAAATATTTCTTCTTTGAGTTTATCAATATTTAAATTATTTTTTGCTGAAACTAGGATAGCATCTGGAAATTTAGATTTAACATGTTTAAGATATTCTTTATTCACCAAATCTATTTTGTTCACAACTTTTAAAACAGGTATGTATGTTCTATTTCCGGCTATTGCATCTATGAATCTATCTACATCAAACTTCTCTCTTATAATTACATCAGCACTGTAGATATTATATTCACGTAAAATAGATCTGACAACTTCTTCATCAACTTTATTTGTTGAATAAATATTGATTCCGCCTCTTTCTTTCTTTTTGATGCGTATATCAGGAGGTTTTTCTCCAGGTCTAATATCTACATTCCTTAGTTCATTTATAATAGTGTCGTAATCTAAATTAAACACATCCATTACTACAACAATTAAATCTGCGGCTCTAACTGATGAAAGTACTTCTCTACCTCTTCCTTTACCTTCTGAAGCACCTTTGATTATACCTGGAATATCAAATATCTGTATTTTTGCACCTTTGTATTCAAGCATTCCTGGAACTATGTTGAGTGTTGTAAATTGATAATTCCCAACTTTTGATTCGGCATTAGTAAGTTTATTCAATAATGTAGATTTTCCAACTGATGGAAATCCTACTAAAACAACTGTTGCATCACCAGTTTTTTTAATTAAAAAACCTTTACCTTTAGATTTCCCAGATTTTTTTGAGGCTTCTTCTCTTAATTTTGCAATTCTTGCCTTTAATCTTCCAATGTGTCGAGCAGTCGCCTTATTATAGGGCGTTCTTCTTATTTCTTCTTCTAGTTCTTTTATCATTTTTTCTATATCCATTCTATCACTGAGCAGTCCATATTGAAACTCCTGGTTCTGAATGTAGATACTTAAATGTTGTCTGGTTAAAACCTCCAAGTATGAATAATTTTGTAAAGACTGAATCTTCAAGTTGTTTATCCATAACTATTGTTACATATGATCCTCCTTGGCCAATTACGACTAATCCGTAATTACTATCTTTATCAACTATTTCATTCTTTACAACACGATTTCCTTCAATTATTACTAACTTATGTGGTTTAACTTCATTTAAATTACCTTTTGTACCCATGAGAATTGTTGCATTTATTTCATTAGCTTTTTTCTCAATTTTTGTACATATCATCTGATTTTGCATTACTTCGTTTATTGTGTATATCACGGTTTTATCCTTTTCTTTCTGTGGTGGAGACACTTGTTGTGAGATGTGGTAGAAATAATGAGTACCATTTTTTGTTTCAAAGTTCCAGCTTCCGAAATATGACCACCATGCTGCTTTGGGTATCATATCTGAACTACATACAAGTACAAATGGTCTTTTCTTGTCTGGATGTGTATATTGTAAAATAGTATCTGCTTGTTGAGGTGTAAGCTTATATTCATTTATCATTATGTTTCTAGCTTCTGATTTTGGAACACCCAATGTTTTATCTAATATTTCAACAGTTTTTGCGGTGTCGTGTGTGTAATTATCCAATGTTAAATATGCTTTATCACCACTACTTGCCAACATTCTTAAAATTCCGGCTGATAATGTTTCATTGTTAGTTAGCAACGCTTTACCTATCCAATATGCTCTAGGCGTGTTCTGAGAACCACCATCAAATGTTACAGGTCTATCTGCTTCATAAGTGAAAAAGTGCCCAAAGTCCCACCAGGACATAATTACGGTTCCCGGTGTCGTATGATCTTTAATCCATTTTGTTGCATTGTACATTCCTGTATTTGATGATGGGACGATCTGAGATGCAAATTGTTGTGCTCCATATATTGAAGGAGTTGCAGCGACTCCTACAATCAATAGTGCAATTATAACCGATCTTAACGAATGTTTCCTTACAATATAAACTAAAATAGCTGAAATAATTCCAGCTAAAAATTTCATTTGGACTGTTGGTGCAAATGGCGACGCGGCTAATATACCACAGATAAATGCAAGTGTTAAGGCTGTAAGTTCTGCACGAACATGTTTTTTCACGAAATCTGCAGCAAAACCAACAAAAATTCCTGCAGAAAGTGACATTGGTATTGAAAATGGTTCAGCAAATCTTATACCCTTCGTTACTGCATAACCTGCCATAATACTCCAAATTGTAAATAACACAGCATAAAATAAATGTTCTATTTGAATATCTCTTGATACTTCTTCACTTATTCTTCTTTTTCTTTTCTTAAATTTACTTGTTTTACCTGCTCTAATTTTTGGAGTAGTTTTAAGGAAATCTTTTGTCAATGAAAATTCACTCCTATATATAGAACCAGCTTTCCATAAGAGAGCAATTATCCCTGCAACACCTAATAGAAATACCCCAAGTCCTCCTATTTGACCAACAGCTGACATTTGATTAGGTAAAAATACAGACCCTGGTTTTCCAGGTATGGGCATTACAAAGGGAGGAACTTGCAACTCAGCAACTGAAATATATACGTTAGGATATGAAGATGTTTGAGTCAATGCTTGCATTTGTACTGCACCTACTAACTGAGACAATGCATTAGGTATCGCTGATGGACCACCACTTATCGTTAATATGCCACCACAAATGATAGCTACAATCAACAATGCTAATAACTCTCTTTGTCCTTTTATCCAATCTAGCTTGCTTACATATTCTACCTTTTCTCTCTCTATGAAGTATCTCAGTCCGAAGTATACAAGTGCAACCACAAAAATAACTGCTAGGTAGAATACATATCCAACCCATGAAAGTGAGAATAATATTATTGATATGGCCGTGGCTACAGCAAATATAACCCTACGTTTAAACGTTTTTGCAACTATACTTTCAGCAAAAAACCACATAATTAATATTGGGAACAAAACGTTAAACATAGCCGTACGGAACAGTCCAGCGAAGGTGTGTGCAAAATACACAGGTGCAAATGCTACTAAGAGTGCTGCTGTAATACCACCACAATCATTAGTTATTTTTCTTACAAATAGATATGCAGGAATTACAACGAGAGATCCTATAAATGCACCTGTCCAAAATGCTACCACAGGCAATGAAACTTTTTTGAAGATATTAACAAACTTATAAAGGAAAGAGGTAACATAGACAATCATTGGTGGATAATCAACTGGTCTACCTGGTGGATAGTAGGAGTGTAGGTCCCAATCTTTACCATTTACTTTAGTATCTCCCAACATTCCTTTTGTTAAAAAATTAGTTGTTAAACGTAAGTTGTAGTATGAATCTATTTCACTAAAGTAAGGTAATCCTGTAGATGGATCTTTGTAGAAGTTTTTTTGGTCTGGAGGAACGCCTCCAATGTTTACGGCCTCTGATCTTATATAAAATGCTAATGAAAAAAGGATAGCAATGATGGCTATTTGTTTAATAGTGTTTAGCATTTTTTTCTTCACTATGACCACCTCAAATAGGTCTTACATATTTACATTTTGGGAATCCTTTACAACCTACAAATTTACCATATCTCCCTGATTTTATTATTAAATCATTTCCACATTTAGGGCATTTCCCAACTATTTTTTCTTCATCTATTTTTTTACCACATTTAGGATTTAAGCATGCTACACGTCTGGGGTTGCCATATGATATTAAGGGTAAACCACATCTCTTACATTTACTTTCCAAAATTATTGCATTTTTTGGAAGTGAATAAGTAACTTTACATGCGGGGTAATTTGAACATCCTACAAATCTTTTTTTGTATTTTTGGGAATACCTGATTATTAAATTTCCACCACATTTGCATTTACCTATAATTTTTGATTTTTTATATGCATTATATAATTCTTCCCCTATTTCTTTTTGCTTATCTTCAATACTATTTAATATATCTTTAACTTCATTTTTAGCTTCAGTAATCACGTTTTCTTTATTAATTTCTCCTTTTATTATTCTTTTTATCTTTTTTTCAAATTCTCTTGTGAGTTTTTCACTAGTAATTTTCTTACAATATTTTTTTAAGATATTAATTATTTTTATTCCAAGTGGTTTAACTTTAATCTTCCTACCTTCTATATATTTCCTGTCATACAATGCAGATATTATTTCTGCCCTAGTTGATTTCGTACCTAAACCTCTAACTTCCATTTCTTTAATTAAAGATGCTGCAGTATACCTAGCAGGTGGTTTGGTTTTTTTCTCCTCTTTAATGATTTTTTCAATTTTTAATTTATCCCCTTCCTTAATTTCTGGAAATTCTTCATTTTTGACACTTGTATAAGGATAAAAACTCATCCAACCTTCTTTAATTATTTTTTGTTTATTAAAAATAAATTCATAATCATTTATGGATAATACTCCTCTTAAATTTGCAATTTTGGCTTTATCAGCAAAAACTGCAATAAATCTATGAACTATCAACTCATATAATTTTGATTCATCTTCATTCAAATTTTTTGGCATTACACCTGTCGGATGGATTGCCGGATGAGCTTCATCAGTTTTTTTACCTTCATACGGTTTAAATGGCTTTGATAATTTACTTATATATCTTTCGAACTTGGGATTTTTAGATAATCCCTCAAATATTTTCTCATAATCAATACTTGGTGGTAATTTCTGAGAAGAAGTTCTAGGATATGAAATGTAACCACCAAGATATAAATTTTGAGCCAGAGATTGTGTTTTTCTAGGGCTAAATCCAAACAATCTATATGCTTCTGATTGCAAGGTTGTTAAGTCAAAAGGAACTGGGGGATTTCTGTATTTTTTAGTAATTTTCACAGATTTTACTATAGCATTTTTATTTTTACATTCTTTAACAATTTTTAATGCTTTATTTTTATCAAATATTTTTTGTTCTTTAAATTTTGCCGTAAAGAATTTAGTTTTAGCTTCGATGACCCAATATGTTTTTGGTTTAAATTTTTTGATTTCTCTTTCTCTATCCACCAATATAGAGAGAGTAGGGGTTTGAACCCTGCCAGCTGATAGTTTGACGAATTTTTTTGTGGAATTCTGAATAGAGTTCATCAATGCCCTAGAGATGTTAACACCAAATAAAAAATCAAGAAAATGTCTTGTGATTCCTCCATTAACCTGGCCATAATCTATAGATGTGAGATTTTCATATGCTTTTCTTATATCTCTCTTTGTTAAGGTTGAAAATTTCATTCGTAGTGATTTTTTTAAAGATTTTTTGCCTATACAATACCTTAATACATTGTAACCTATTAAAGTTCCTTCTATATCATAATCACAGGCATGTATATATCTATCTGCTTTTTTACCCAATTTTTTTATTGCATCAATATAATTTTTAATGTATTTTCGTTTTTTATCAACTAAATAAACAGGTGTCCACTCTAAATCAAAAAAATAATCTTTCTTTTTATTTGAAGGTGCTAAAGTATATAAGTGTCCTACAGCAGGTACTACCAATATTTTTTTGTCAGTTTTTTTAATTTCCCAATATGGTACATTTTTGTATTTTTTCTTTTTTGTTGATGAAGATAAGGAATTAGCAATCTTCTCTGCTGCTTGTGGTTTTTCACAAATTATAACTTCATTTACGAGAGTCATAAACAGTCACTTCACCACACTAGTAACTATATAATATCATGCTTTTGTATCAATAGCAACTCATCAGTAGTAAGTTTTTTCCCTCTTTTGAATTTTTGATAGATTTTTTTGGCTCTTCTTTTCTCTATAAATTCTTTCTTGTTCTGGAAACTTTTGATAATTCTTTCTCTCTCATCCTTAAGTTTCCTAATTTTTTTATTTATTTTATTTATTTTAGACATTATTTTCTCAATTTCTTCATGTTTTTTATCTGCTTCTTTTTTGTATTTTACAAATCGTTTATGAGCATCATCAGCCTTTTCTCTCAATTTATCAACTTTTTTAAAATGTTTTAACATCTTTTCATGATATTCCTGTGATTTTTTTGCTAGAGTTAATACCTTTTCATGACATTCTTTAGCCTTGTTTTTGAGCTTATGTGCCTCTTCTTTAATTTTTTCATTTTTTCTAATTTTTTTTAATTTTTTTCCCAATTCACCAACCTTTTCAATTAGCTCGTTTTCCTTTTGAATACTTAGAACTCCAGTCTCTATTTTATTTTCAATTCGTTTTATTTCTGCCATAATTTTCCTTTTTTCTCTGTTAATTGGATCCCATTTTAATTTCTTAGATTTTTCTATGAACTCTGACCTTAAATTTTTATATTTTTTTACTTTTTCGTTGATTTTATCTCTTTTTTCTCTATAATCCAATGCCAATTTTAAATTTTCCTGAACTTTTCTATTTAATTCATTTCTAATTTTCCTATATTTTCTAGCTTTTGAATTAAATTTATTCCTCTCTTTAATTAATATAGCTTTCTTTTTTTCGTATTTTGTTTTTTTATCGATTACTTTATCTAATTCTTTCTCCAAAATTTCTAAGTCTTTATTATTTACATTATCTACAATCGGAATTATTTTACGAAGATCTTTCTCATTAATAACGACGTCTGCAATTTTTTTAACTATTGGTTTTGCGTTAAAAGCTATTCCTACCTTAACAGCCTCTAAAATAGGTATGTCGTTGGCACCATCTCCAACAGCGATACATTCATCAAAACTAATATTTTCTTTTTTTAATAGTTTACATAAAACATCATATTTTGATCCTTTTACTAGAGGACCACTTACTTTCCCTGTTAAAACACCATTTTTCACATGTAATTTATTAGACACTACATAGTCAATTCCCAATTTTTTCTTTATTTCTTCTGCTACAATATCAAAGCCACCAGTTATTGTAACTACTTTACAACCTCTAGCTTTTAACTCTTCAATTGTTTCCTTTGCCCCGTTCATTAATGGAAGTTTTTTTGCAAGAGATTTGATATCTTTAATTGGAATACCTTTAAGAAGTTTAACTCTTTTCTTTATAGAACTTTCAAAATCTAATTCTCCTTCCATCGCTTTTTTCGTGATTTCACTTATTTCTTCCTTTAAATTTTTTAGTTTGGCAATTTCATCTATACTCTCACAATCTAAAAGAACATTATCAAGATCAAAAATTACCATCTTTATCAAACTATCACCAGTTAAATCAAGTTTAACTCTTTTAAACGTTCTTTAGTTTTTTTAACACCTAATTTTGCATCTTTCGGGTCTCTTGCCCCAGTACAAACAACTTTTCCAGATCCAAATAAAAGCAATACAACCTTTGGCTTATCAAGTCGATACACTAACCCTGGAAATTGTTCAGGTTCGTATTCTGTATTTTCCAATGTCATCGCAATCTCATCTAAATTTAATGGTTTAGAAAGATTAGCAGAGGCAACTATGTTTTGTATTTTTATTTCATAATCTTCAGGGATGTCAGGGTCAACTTCTCTTATTTTATTAACAGTTGTTTTAATAGCCTTTATTGAATCTTCAACTGATTTTGCACCAGTGCATACAAGTTTTCCAGATCCAAATATCAATGCTGCAGTTTTTGGCTTATCAAGCTTATATACTAGTCCTGGAAATTGTTTTCTATTGAAATTGACACTTTTAAGAGCTTTAGAAATTTTTGATAAATCTATAGGTCTTCCTAATGTTGCGGATGCTACTATGTTTTCTATTTCAATCTCTAAATCGTTTTCACCCACTTAATCTACCCCCTTAGCAATGTTAACAGATAAAAGATATATTTATAACTTTGACTACTTAAAAAATATAATTGACTGACATGATGGAAACAAATTTAAGAGTTTTTAAATCCCATTGACAGTCCATTACACAGTAATTTACACAATAGATTTTTGTTATTTATGTCCCAGTGTTATGTGCAGGAGGCCAAACTTTGAATAAAAAATTAAGAGAAAAATACGAAAAAATTAAAGACAAAATATCAGAAGAAGAATTTTTAGAACTGATAGAAAAAAAGAAAAAAGAATTTGAAGATATTGGATTTATGAAAGATAGTAACGACGAAGAAATAGCTGAATTGGTAGTAAGTGAATTTTTAGAGGGAAAAAACGAATATTTATCTGATAAAGAAGAATTTGCGATGGATAAAATATCTAAAATTGAAGAAGGTGCTGAAAATTTGACAGTTAAAGGTAGAGTAATGAGAATATCAAATCCTAGGAAGTTTGTAGATCAAAGAGGTAAAGAAGGTAAGGTAGCAAACGTATTATTAGCAGATGATACAGGAGAAATTAGAGCTGTATTTTGGACAGAAAATATTCCTTTACTTGAGAAAATAAATGAAGGAGACATAATTGAAATAAAAGGTGTTGAAGCTAAAAGAGGGTTTGGTGGTAGAAAAGAAGTACATTTACAGCCAAGATCAGAAATAAAAAAATTAAAAGCAGAAGAATATCCAGAATTTCCTGAATATGAGGAAAAATTCATAAAAATCGGTGAAATTACTGGAGATCAATCAGAAGTCAATGTTATGGGACGTATAGTACATATATCTCCTATAAGGACATATAAACGGGATGGTAAAGAAGGAAAAATGGCAGCAATAAAATTAAAAGATGATAGTGGTGAGATAAGATATTTACTTTGGAATAGGGACGTAGATATAATCAATGATTTAAAACTTAAAGAAGGAGACGCTGTGAAAATACTTGGAGCTCAAGTTAGAGAACGAGATGATGAAATTTATTTAAGTCATGGTGGTTTGAGTAGAATAGAAAAAGGTGATTATGACGTACCCAAATTTAAACCTAAAGTACATAAAATTGGAGAGCTCCATAGTGAAGAACGTGATGTAACTGTAATTGGATTGGTTACAAAAGTCCAAGATATTGTTAAATTTGAAAGACCCGATGGAACAAAAGGAGCTGTAAAATCAATTAAAATAAAGGATGATACTGGATCTACATATGTAAAACTTTGGGGAGAAGATGCAAAATTAAAAATTAATAAAGGAGATGTAATTAAAGTAGTTGGAGGAAATGTTGTATTTGATGACTTTACATCTTCCTATTGTATAAATACAAATTGGAACACTAGGATAGAAATTAACCCTGAAAATATAAGTAATGAATTATCAAATCTTTTAAAAGAATATAAAAATGAATTAAAACCAAAGAAAATAGGTACAATATTAGAAATGGATAGTGAAGAAGGTGAAGAAGTAGATGTACTAGGTAGGGTTATAAGTGTAAGTGAACCTCGTGAATTTCAAAGAGATGACGGTATTGGTATAGTGAGATCTGTGGAAATAGCTGATGAAACTGGAATTATAAGAGCTTCATTTTGGGATGATAAAGCCTCTGAAAAGATAGATATAGGTGATGTACTACAAATAGAAAATGCGCGTATTAGAATAGGAAGTTATGGTGTTGAATTAAGTGTTGGAAAAACATCTCGAGTCATTCGAAAAGAAAATACGGCAGTTCCATCTCTTGAGGAACTTGAGAAAAAGATTTTTGTAACAAAAAATATAAAAGATCTTGAAAGAGATGATAGGCACATAAAAATTATTGGACGTATTATTGATATTGGCGAAATTGCTGAAAATCAAAGAGAAGATGGTTCAATTATCAAGTTTAGAAGAATGGAAGTTGCAGATAAAACAGGTACAATCGAAGTTTCACTTTGGGATGATAAATATAATCTACCACTCGACATTGGAAATGTAGTTGAAATTTATAATCCAAGAGTTGTTTTAAGAAATGAAAGGTTGGAATTAAGAGTAGGTAGGTCATCAGAAATAAAAGTATTGAAAGATGCAAAGGATATTCCAAAACTTGAAGAACTGGTGGATTTACATTGGCCAAAAAAAGATATTAAGGATTTAGAACCTGGAGATAGGAACGTAAGAATAACTGGGAAAATTGTAGAAATTTCAGGTAGTAGACCAATATCCTACCGTTGTCCAAATTGTCATGAACGTATAGATATAACTGAAGAATCTGTATGTAATTTCTGTGGTGAACCAATCGATGAACCAGAACATTTACTAGTGATACCTGCTAAGCTTGTCAATGACACTGGAGAAATACGTGTGGTATTTTTCAGGAGAGAGGCTGAAGAATTGATTGAGATGAAAACTGAAGAAATTGTCGAAATAATCAACGAAGTTGGAGAAGAAAATGCATTAGAAGATAGAATTAAAAGTTTTGAAGGAATAGACGTAACTCTTTTGGGATATGTGAGTGCAGATGAATATACTGGAGAACTCACGTTCATTCCCCGAAAAATAATTAAAAAGGAACTATAATATAAGGAGATAAAAATGACAGAGTTAGAAAATTTACCTAACGTGGGTCAAAAAACTGCCAAAAAATTACGCGATGCTGGATTTGGAGACATAATGAGAATAGCTACTGCAACTCCAAAAGAATTGGCAGTGAAAGCTGAAATTGGTGAAGGAATAGCAGAAAAAATAATTGCAGCCGCTAGAAAAATAGAAAAAATAGATTTTGAAACAGCATTGGATGTTGTAGAAAGGCGAAAAAATGTTGGTAGGATTACCACAGGTAGTAAAGCATTAGATGATTTAATAGGTGGTGGAATAGAAACGCAATCTATAACTGAGGTGTTTGGCGAGTTTGGATCAGGTAAAAGTCAGCTTGCTCATGAATTGGCAGTAACTGTACAATTACCTATTGAAAAGGGTGGATTAGAAGCAGAAGCCGTGTTTATTGACACTGAAAATACTTTTAGGCCTGAAAGAATTGAGCAAATTGCCAAACATTTTAAATTAGATACTAAAAAAGTATTGAAAAATATTTATGTGGCGCGAGCATTCAATTCAAGTCATCAAATTTTGATGGCTGAAAAAGTAAATGATCTTATCCAAGAAGGTAAAAATATAAGATTAGTAATTGTGGATTCCCTGACATCCCATTTCAGAGCTGAGTATGTAGGTAGAGAAGCTTTAGCTACAAGACAGCAAAAATTAAACCAACATTTACACACTTTACAAAATTTGGCTACTACATATAATATAGCTGTTTTTGTAACTAACCAAGTCCAGGCAAGGCCTGATGCATTTTTCGGAAGTCCAACTAAGGCTATTGGTGGGCATGTGTTAGGACATGCAGCAACATATAGGATATGGCTTAAAAAAGGAGCTGCCGGAAAAAGGATAGCAAGACTTGTTGATAGTCCATACCTTCCAGAAGGTGAATGTGTATTCAAAATAACTGAGGAAGGAATTGTAGATTAATTAATTTTTTTCTTTTTTTGGTGAATTTATGGGATCAACTGAAACAATAATTTCGATAATTTTAGTCATTGGTATTGGATATTTTGCAAGACGTTTAAATTTATTAAAAACAGAAGATTCTACAATTCTAAACAAGATAGTAGTTAACTTAGCAATACCTTCATTGATTTTTATTTCAATTTATAAAAGTAAGTTTGATATTTTTAATTTATTACCTTTAACTTTAGTCTCACTTTTTATAACATTTGTTACAGGGAGTATTGCTTTTTTATGGTGTAAATTACGGCGTCAAAATAAAAAAGATCTGTGGAGTATCGTAGTACCATCTGGACTTGTAAATTCTGGGTTTTTAGGATATCCTATTGTTTTAGGAGTTTATGGGATTACAGGTCTACTAAGAGCAATATTTTATGATATGGGATCTGTTTTGTCTTTCATAATTTTTGGAATAATACTTGGCATGATATTTAGCAATGAAAAAATAAATTTAAGAAGTGTTTTTAAACATGTTACTTCATTTCCACCATTAATCGCAATGATTTTAGGTGTAATTGCAAATCTAACACATTTAAAAATTTATTCACCATTACTTGATACATTACATTATCTTGGCAATGCTACAGTTCCTCTTATAATGTTATCTTTAGGTTTGTCACTTAAATTTCACAGGATAAATAAATACAAAGGTAACATTACTTTCGTAAGTTTATTAAGATTATTATTCTCACCTCTTTTAGCCACATTTCTGACAAATCTTCTGGGAATATATGGATTAGAAAAAAAAGTTTTGATTGTTGAAAGTGCAATGCCGTCAGCAATGTTAAGTATTGTATTATCTGTTAGGTATAGACTTAATCCAGAACTGACTGCTATTTGTGTCTTTACAACAACGTTATTAAGCCTTATTACAATCCCCTTTGTAATTTTTTTACTAAAATGAACACTTTTAAACGATCGATCCAAACTTATATATTTAATTCTTAAGAAAAAATGGAAAATTTTATTTATGATGACGTCATAATCATCCACAAAAATAACTATTATTTGGTGATTTTTATGGCTGAGAAAAAATCAGAAGAACCAAGAGTTGGTGTATATATCTGCCATTGTGGTGTAAATATTGCAGGTGTAATCGATGTAAAAGCTGTTCGAGAATATGCAGAAACACTTCCAAATGTTGTAGTTGCTAGGGATTATAAGTATTACTGCTCTGACCCAGGGCAAGAGGAGATACAGAGAGATATTAAAGAATTAGGAGTAAATAGGGTTGTGGTTGCAGCTTGCTCACCTCGTCTTCATGAACCTACATTTAGAAGATGTGTAGAAGAAGCTGGATTGAATCCATTCCTATTTGAGTTTGCAAATATAAGAGAACAAGATTCTTGGGTACATATGGATGATCCAGAAGCTGCTACAGAAAAAGCCAAAGATTTAGTCAGAATGGCAGTTGCAAAGGCAAGATTGTTAGAACCTCTTGAATTTGAGAAAGTTCCAGTCACAAGAAAAGCGATGGTCATAGGTGGTGGAGTAGCAGGCATACAAGCAGCTTTAGATTTAGCTGATATGGGATATAAAGTATATTTAGTTGAAAAGAAACCTACCATTGGAGGAAGAATGGCACAGTTAGACAAGACATTCCCAACTTTGGATTGTTCAATTTGTATTTTAGCACCTAAAATGGTGGATGTTGGAAAGCATGAAAATATAGAATTGATAAGTTATGCAGAAGTAAAGAAGGTTGATGGTTACGTAGGTAACTTTAAAGTAACAGTTGAAAAGAAACCAAGATATGTAGATGAAGATTTATGTACGGGTTGTGGATCCTGCATAGAAGTATGTCCTATAGAAGTTCCAAATTATTTTGATGAAGGAATGGGAATGAGCAAAGCTATATATATCCCATTCCCACAAGCAGTGCCTCTTTGTGCAACCATTAACAAAGACTACTGTATTGAGTGTAATCTGTGTGACCAAGTTTGTGAAAGAGGCGCTATAAAGCATGATCAAAAACCAGAAGAAATTGAACTTGAAGTAGGAACAATAATAGTTGCTACCGGTTATGATCCATATGATCCTAGCGAGAAATATGAGTATGGATATGGAGTGTATGACAACGTAATAACAAGTATTGAGCTTGAAAGATTGATAAACGCATCAGGTCCAACTGAAGGTAAAGTTGTAAGACCTTCTGATGGCAAAAAACCAAAGAGAGTTGCATTCATTCATTGTGTAGGATCTAGGGATGAAAAAGTTGGTAATCCATATTGTTCAAGAGTTTGTTGTATGTATGCAATGAAAAATGCACAATTAATAAAAGAGAAAAAACCAGATACAGAAATTACATGTTATTACATGGATATACGAGCATTTGGTAAAGGATTTGAAGAATTCTATAAACGTTCACAAGAGAAATATGGTATAAAATTCATTAGAGGACGACCAGCAGAAATAATAGAAAACCCTGATAAAACTTTAACAATAAGAGCCGAAGATACTCTACTTGGAAAAACAACTGAATATACATATGATCTAGTTGTACTTTGTGTAGGACTTGTACCACCTGAAGGAATTGAAGAATTAAGACAGACATTAGGATTATCAAAGTCTCCAGACGGATTCTTTATGGAAGCACATCCAAAATTAAGACCAGTTGATACACACACTGATGGTATATATCTTGCAGGTGTTGCACAAGGTCCAAAAGATATTCCCGATGCTGTAGCTCAGGCATCAGGTGCAGCATCAAGAGCTGCCATTCCAATGTCTAAAGGAGAAGTTTTAATTGAGCCAATCGTTGCCACTGTAAATGAAGATATTTGTGGTGGATGTGGAGTTTGTGTGGAGTTGTGTCCATTTGGAGCAATTGAATTAAAAGAAGGAAAGGCACATGTAACCGTAGCTTTATGTAAAGGATGCGGAACATGTGCAGCAGCATGTCCATCTGGAGCAATGGATCAGAAACATTTCAGAACACAACAAATAATGGCACAGATCGAGGCTGCATTAGGAGGAACGGGAGAAGTCACTGGAAAATAATTTTTTTCCTTCCTTTTTTATTTTTTGAGGTAATTTTATGGAAATTGAGAAATTTACAGAACTTTTGGATTTGAAAAAGACTCCTGTTGCAATAGCCTGGTCAACGAAAAAACCAGAAAATATTAAAAGAGGAGAAAAATCTAGATTTTGTGAAAAAATAGATAAAGTATTAGAAGGTGAGATATTTTATTCAACATCTGAAGATGAGGAATGTTTCGGAGGAGGAAAATACACAGGCATGAAAGATCCTAAAAAATTTCCAAAAGAAATTAGGAGTGGAGAATTCCTTGTTAAACTAGGAGTCCATAAAAGTGTCCAAGCTGTGCAAAAATCCTGGTATAAAAATATTGCAATTGAATATGGTATTTTTTCTTACATTTTGTTTGCACCATTAAATAAAGCAAAATTTAAGCCAGATGTAGTGATTGTTATATGCAATGCAACACAGGCTATGAAATTATTACATGCCAGTGAATATGATGGTATTTCAACTGCAAAAGGTGCTGGAGCAGGTCCAATTTGTAGTGCTATGGCTGCCCTACCATACCTCACAGGAAAAATTGTATATGGTTTTGCTGATATAGGATCAAGAAAACATATGAAAAATCTAGATGATAAAGATGTTATGGTTGCAATTCCTTATTCTCAGGTTGAAAGAATAATTCAAAATCTTGAAGAAATGAAAGATAAACCTATTTTTGTTGGCTAATTAATTTATTTAATTTTGGAATAATCTTTTTTACTTCTTTTTTAATTTCTTCTTTCTTCTTCCCAGCTATAGGATGTGGAATATCTAATATTCTTAAATTTTTTGCACCATAAGCTTTAGCCAAATTTTCAGCAAAATTTTTAAATTTACTTGAACAAATTGATATTGTTGGTATTCCTCTTTTTTCTAACTTTATTGCATCTAAAATCAGCCATGTTGTACATGACCCACAATCACCAACTGCTAATATGCAAAGATCACCCTTTTCCATGTTTTTAATCTGTTTTTCGTTTGCAGGAGCACCAGCAGGTTTTCTAACCCATAATGTCTTTTTCACTTCTAAAAATTTTTCTATTGTCTTTAATATGATATCTGCATTTGGTTTTGTATTATCTACCAAAGAAACAGTATTTACATTCGATATTTCATTGATTTTAACAGTTTTCATTGCACTTTCTGCAAGTGGATCTAAAATTTCCATATTTTCACCTTTAAGCTTCTAGACGGAACCTCTTAACAACAAAATTTTTGTCTAGTGACAATATAAATGAAGCTGCTCTTGGACCTCTTTTCTTGCCAATTAATACTTTATAGATAGCCTGAAATGCTTCTTTAGCATTTAATCCATGTTCTCTCATTATGTCATATATTCTATTGTGTAATTCCACAGCATTTAGCTCTTCAGATTCAATGACCTTTGCTAATTCATTTAAAAATTTTATTTGTTTTTCTGAAAGTTTTACTTTAGGAAGTTCTTTTTGGACTTCAAACTTTACTGACTCTGGTGCATATTTATCTAACCAATTTCTAACATGTCTTACTCTTTCCTCTAAATATTTTTTATCTTTTTCATTTAATTCATTAAATTCTTTATTTTCTAACCTCTTAGGTAATTGTGAATTTCTTTTTAAAATATTGTATAATTTTTCCATGTCTGATGCTATCTGACATGCTACAACCATAAATTTATAAGGTGGTCTGAAAGGTATCTCATCCTCTATTTTATCTACAGACACCTCATATATCTTCTTTAACTTTTCTTCTTCTTGCTCAGACGCAGCTTCCTCTTCACCATAATATATTCTTTCAACTCTTTCAAACTGCTCCATTAAATTGAGGAACGGGAATCCAGGATCAAAATCTCTATGTTTCATTGGTTTGCTCCTAAATATAAAGTAATTAAGAGTTTCTGGCGGAGCTATTTCTAACCATTGCTTCGGTGTAAAGAAAATACCTTTAGACTTTGACATTGCCCTACCTTTGAAACTTATCCATTCATATGGTACTGGATATGGTGGAGGGTAGTCAAAAATTTCCTTAGAAATTTCGCTACTTACATCATATGACCCGCCACTTGCTGCATGATCCTTTCCAAATGGTTCACAAGTCACATTCAATATTTTCCATCTTGCAGCCCATTCAACCCTCCACGTCAATTTTCCTCTTCCTTCTTTAATGTCACTTTCGCCTTCATAACCACATTTACATCTGTAGTAAACAATGTCATCTTTGAATTTATAACTTTCAGTTGTTCCTATTCTTCCACATTTATCACAAATAGGATTGTAAGGCAACCAATCTTCACTGAGAGGAGTTTCACGATATTTATTGAATATTTTTCTTATCTCAGATGCCTTATTTAATGATTCACGAATGTAATCTTCATAAATGCCAGTTTTATACATTTCCGCTCCTGAAAATATCTTCATGTCTATGTTAAATTTTTTCATTGCATCCAAGAATGGTTTTTTGAAATGTTCTGCAAAACTTTCGCAACAGCCATCTGGGCAAGGTATTTCTGAATATGGAACTCCAAGATATTTCTTATATTCTTTAGGTAAAGGATAAGGAACTTTACGAAGAGGATCATAATCGTCGGCTACCCATACCAATTCAGCGTCTATCCCTTCTTTTTTTAAATTTTTAGTTATTGCATGAGCAATAAAAACATCGCATGAGTTTCCTATGTGAATTGCCCCAGATATAGAAGTTCCACTTGCTATGACATGTTTTTTAACGTTTTTCTTTTTTAAATCTGATGCAATCCTTTCTATCCAGTGTTGCAAAGAACCACCCTTTCATTCCTCAAGCCATTTGTTTATAATTTTAACTGAACAATATTTTCCACACATGGTGCATGTCTCAGGATCTGCTGGAGGTCTTTCATTTCTTATTTTTTTTGCATCTTTAGGACACATTGCAATTTCAAATTGCTTTTCCCAATCTAAATTTTTTCTTGCATGTGCCATTTTAAGATCTTGTTCGCCATGGTGGATTCCCTTAGCCATATCACCAACATATGCACCAATTCTGGTTGCTATGACTCCTTGTTTAACATCTTCAGGATATGGCAATGCCAAATGTTCTGCAGGTGTAACATAACATATAAAATCTGCACCTGCTGCAGCTGACAATGCAGCTCCAATCGATGAAACTATATGATCATATCCAGGTGCAATATCAGTAACAACTGGACCTAACATATAATATGGGGCATCCCTACATAATTTCTTCTGCATTATTACATTTGCCTTTATTTCATTTATTGGAATATGACCAGGACCCTCTACAATCGTTTGTACACCAAATTCTCTTGCTTTATCAACAAGTTCTCCTAGCACTATAAGTTCCTGCATTTGTGCCCTATCGTTAGCATCGGCAATAGCACCAGACCTCATTCCATTTGCTAAAGAAATTACAAAATCATATTCTTTGGCAATTTCTAAAACATAATCAAAATTCTCATATAAAGGATTTTCTTTACCATTTTCCACTATCCATGCAGAAATAAATGCTCCACCTCTACTAACCAATCCTCCTGCCCTACCTTGCCTTTTCAATCTTTTCAATGTTTCTTTATTAACACTACAATGTATTGCCATGAAATCAGCGCCATCTTTTGCCTGTTTTTCAATAGTTTTAAAAATTAAATCTTCATCCATATATATCGCTGATCCACGCTTTCTTATAGCTTCAATTGCTGCCTGGTAGACAGGTACCGTACCAACAGGAATATCTGCTATTTTTAAAATTTCCCTTCTGATTTTATCTAAATTTCCGCCAACTGACAATTCCATTAATGTATCTGCCCCATATTTCATTGCAACTCTTGCTTTCTCTTTTTCCATATTTATATCAATTATATCTGTTGATGTTCCGATAGTTGCATTAACTTTAGTTCTGAGACCTTTACCTATTCCTACAGGTTTTACATCATGATTAACATTGCTTGGAATTGCAATAAGACCCTTAGCTACACATTTTCTAACAAATTCCTCAGACACATTTTCATCTTTTGCTATTTTTTTCATTTCCTCTGTTACTTTACCTTTTTTTGCTTCATCCATCTGTGTCATTATATCACTCCAAAAATTTTAGTTTGCCCCAATGCTTCTCATAACGATATTTAACATCTTCAAATGTTGGTAAGTTGGTTTGGGAACCTTCAGACTCTATTACAAACGATGCTACTGTTGTTGCAAATTTTCCACAAGTTTCAAGGTCATTTCCTTTCAGATATGATACTAGAAATCCTGCTCTGTACGAATCTCCTGCTCCAGTTGGATCAACAACTTTTCTACCTAAAGCTTTTATTTTTATCATATTTTTTGAATGAATAATACTACCTTCTTTACCATAAGTTTCAACTACAATTTTAGGACCTAACTTTCTTAAATCTTTTTCATTAGTTTTTTTCTTTATCTTCCTAATTTCATGATGATTACCAAAGAGAATATCACAAGTACTTAACATTTCCTTCAAATTTTTTGATGAATATAAGTAAAGGTCTTGACCAGGATCAGCAGAAACTATTTTGTTATATTTTTTTGCAATTTTACCGCAACGAATATTAAATTTTGGATTACCAGTTGCTAAATGAATAATTTTAGCTTTTTTTATAACTTCTTTTGGCGGATCTAAATCTTCAAATTTTTCAGCCGCACCCCAATAAAAATAACTAATTTGATCGTTTTTTGAGTTCGTAACAACAAAAGCTCTTGGTGTTTTATAATTTTCTATTTCTATTATTCCTTCCATATTTATATTCATCTTTTTTAATTTTTCATAATATTCTGTTTTTTTAAAGTCTTCTCCAACTGCTGACACAAGTCCTGATTTAAATCCTAATTTTTGAACTGCAACTGCAACATTTGCAGCTGCACCACCATGTAAATTTTCTAATTTTTCAACCTTTACTGAAGAATTTGGCGATGGAAAATCTTCCACTTGCATAATATAATCAAATGCTGTATGTCCAACCGCAAGAATATCGATTGTCAATTATATCACCTATTTATGCTTATAAATCCTTCCTTTTCTACAATCTTCTGTCCTTCTCCAAGAATGAAATCTATAAATCTTTTGATTTCTCTTTTTTCTTTTATTGGGATTATGCTTATCACATGCCTAGTTTCATTTTTCAATAAATTTGATCCCTGGAATTTACTTGCATTCAAAAATGTATAAAAATCTTCTTTTTCTTTTGCAAAGAAAAATGCATCATAAGGAGACCTCATTTTAACATCTATATTACATTTTATTTTTTTCTCTTTCAAAACTTCTAATCCAAACCTCTGAGAAGTATATGGTACATTAATAAATTTTAGTTCTCCTAATTTTTCTAACTTATTAATTTTCTTTTTTGAAACTATAGAAAGATAATCATAAGCTATAGGAATAAAATTTAAGTCATTTTTATAAGCTAATAGTGGATCATCCAATGTTAAAATATCTGGAATGTATTTCCTTGCCATCTGTAATGCTTCATAATCATTACTTGCATAAATGAAAATATCTGTGCCATGGTTTTCAGCTAATTTCCCAATAAGGTTGCTTGAAATATATCCTCCACACACTACAATTCTGTCAAAATCTTTTAATCTGCTGAGATATCTATCATATATTTTTAAAATTTTCATGCCAAAACTAGTTAATTCAGAACCAGTATTTTTAGATTTAATTAATTTTTCTCCGATTTTGGTTTCAGTTTCTCGAATATATCTATTTAATGCAGGAGGAGAAATCCCTAATATCTCAGAAGCTTTTCTTTGAGAACATGTTTTGTGAATATATCTTAGACCTTCAAGTACTTTATGATTAATTCTTTCACCATTTATTTTTAAATTTAAAAGTACTTTTTCATCCATGATTCTCTTTATTATTTCTATTTAAAAAAATATTTGCAGCTACTTTTCTTTCAATTTCTAAAGTTTTTTCAGACGTTTTTATTTCTATTATTCCTGTAATTGGATTATTTTCAATTATTTTTATTTCATCTCCAATGTTAAGTCCCAAATCCATTACATTTTTAACAAATTTTTCATTACCCCTGATAAATGAAATGACCGCTCTTTTTCCTTCTTGCATATAAACAAGTGGGACAAGAATTAAATCTCTATAATTAAAGTTTTTAGATTTAGTACATTCAACACATGTTTTGAAATTGAAGTTACATGCAGGAATTACCCTTCCATGAGGACAACAGGTTGGAAATTTCAAAAACTGGCATAATTTTCTTTCCACTTCATCAGGTAGATTATGTTCCATCTTACATGCATATTCATGCACAAATTTTTTCTCTATTCCAAGAATTTCATATAGAAATTTTTCTAATAGTTGGTGTTTCCTAATAATATTTTCTGCAACCTTTATACCTTTGTTTGTTAATTTAGCTCCTTTATATGGATTATATTTAACGTAATTATCTCTTTTAAGTTTTATTAACATTTGGGTCACGCTGGCAGGAGCAACGCCAAGATTTTTTGAAATCGATGAAGTTTTTGCATAAGAATATTTCTGACACAGCCTATATATTGTCTCTAAATACTCCTCTATATTTTGACTAATTTTTTTCTTCACTATATCTACCTCACAGAAAATTATTACCTTACCTAAGTTTTTTGTGCCAATGTGAAAATTTATATATAGGTTATAATTTAGCTACTAATAAAGAACAGATATTGGTACCGGCTGATAAAATGGAAAGTATGAGAATAGAGGAATATCGAGAGTTCATCAATGAAATACTAGAATTTAAGGATCAGAACGGTACATTGCCCAAATATATTGTTTTGAATGGAGTTAAATTCAAAAAACATGAATATATTCAAATAATTGAAACTATGAATGAATTCATTTTAGAAACTGGACGGAACCCAAAACGTATACATCTATGATATTTGTGATGGCGTGTTTAAATTTTTAAAACTTTTCAATGATGGGTCCAGTTCTTCAGCAGAGACAAAGATAGCATTGATCTCCTTAACAAATGATGTGACACTTCTTTCATTCTTTGTTATTTTTTTATGTATTTTTTTTCTTACACTCTTATGGTAGAGAGCATGAAGTGGTTCTATTTTTCCATTTGCATGTTTAGGAACTACAGCTTCAGCTCCTAAGTCCTTAGATAAAAAATTAAGCATGTTTTTTATGAACTTTCCATTGATAAATGGCGAATCACATGGAACAACCAATGAATAATCAGACTTAACATATTTTAATCCTGTAAATATTCCCATTAATGGTCCTTGATCTTTTACCTCATCAGTTACAATTTTTAGAGATTTTAAATTATTAAGGACTTTTTTATATTTATTTTTTTGCTTTTCATCTCTTAATACAACTATTATTTCATCCACAAAATTTTTTAGAGAATTTATAACGTGCAATATCATAGGACGACCATTAATTTTTAATAATCCTTTATCTTGCCCCATTCTTCTA
Organism: Methanothermus sociabilis; assembly: GCF_055392295.1. NCBI lineage: Archaea > Methanobacteriati > Methanobacteriota > Methanobacteria > Methanobacteriales > Methanothermaceae > Methanothermus > Methanothermus sociabilis. The sequence goes on from NZ_AP042467.1 coordinate 1,165,947, forward strand.
CTTTTACCACCACAAAGAACTATTGCAGATTTAATCATTTTAACTTTCCTCAATAGGTAGGATAGTTTGGACTTTCATTAGTTATTAATAAATCGTGAGGATGACTTTCTTTTATTCCACTTTGAGTTATACGCACCAATTTTGCCTTTTCTTTCATTTCCTTTATTGTTTTGGCACCACAGTATCCCATAGATGCCTTCAATCCCCCAACCAATTGAAATATAACTTCTTTTACACTACCTCTGTATGGAACCACACCTTCAACTCCTTCAGGAACCAATTTTGTATGTTTCATGTGGCTTTTTTTATTTATATTTTGGAAATATCGATCAGTTCCTGCTCCTATTCCACCTGTCATGGCACCTAAAGATCCCATACCTCTATATTGTTTATATTTACGCCCATTTATTATGACAATTTCTCCTGGAGCCTCAGAAGTACCTGCCAAAAGGTTACCTAACATGACAGCATCTGCCCCAACTGCAATAGCCTTTGCAATATCTCCTGAATATCTTATACCACCATCTGCAATTACTGGTATATCATACTCAGCAGCAACGTCACTAACTTCAGCTATTGCACTTAATTGAGGAACTCCAACTCCTGCAACTATTCTAGTTGTACACATTGATCCTGGACCTATTCCTACTTTTAATCCATCTACTTCTTGAGATATGAGATCTTCAGCTGCTTCACGCGTAGCTATATTACCAACCACTAAATCAGCATCAATATTTTTTTTCATTATTTTAGAGTACTTTACCAACCTCATATTATGTGCATGTGCACTATCAATCACCAAAATGTCAGCTCCGGCCTTATCAAGAGACTTTGCTCTATCTAAATCAAATGGTCCAACAGCTGCTGCCACAAGGAATCTACCTTCCTCATCTCTACATGCGTTTGGATATTTTTTTCTCTCAAGAATGTCTCTAACAGTTATTATACCTACTAGCTTTCCATCTTTTACAACAGGTAGTCTCTCAACCTTATTTTCATAGGCTATGTTCAGTGCCTCTTCAGGAGTAATTGATTCAGGTACTGTCACAACATCAGATGTCATCACTTCTTTAACTTTTTTGTCGCCTTTTGAATTTACAATAGGTTTTATATCCCTCCTACTTATTATTCCAACTAATTTATCGTCAACAACAACAGGTAATCCACTTATGTTTTCCCTCTTCATTATTTCATAAGCTTCAGAAATAGGAGCATCTGGATCTACAGTTATAACATCTCTAATTGTGATATCACCAGATCTTTTAACTTTTTTTATTTCTTCCACTTGTTCCTTTGTACTCATGTTTCTATGTATTACCCCTAAACCACCCTCACGGGCTAATGCGATTGCCATCTCAGCTTCTGTTACTGTATCCATGGCAGAACTGAGTATAGGTATATTTATTTCATAATTTCTTGTAACTCTGGTTTTTGTGTCTACATCTTTAGGTTCTACCCATGAGGCTTGTGGAACTAACAGAAAATCATCGAATGTATATGCAGTTTTTGCTTTCTCTAGTTTTTCACGATACATGTTTGACACCTAAAAACCTTTAATAATATTTTTAAGTTCTGAAACTGCAGAACGATGGATGTAACCTTTGTTACGATCACCGCCAATACAAGCAGCGCCTCTTATGCCTACAATATCACATCCAATCTCATGTAATAATTTTACATGTTCTTTTTTCAATGATCCAGCTAGTGCACACTTGAGACCATGATCGTGTGAATTTTCTACAAATTCTGCAAGTTCATTTAAATTTAAAAAATCTAAAAGGCATTTACCATCCTTTATGGCTGTATCTAACATTGCAACATCTGCATCCGCATCTGCAGCTATGTTTGGAATTTCCATAGGATCTACAGAATTTACGCGTTTAGCATCTCCATAACCAGCTGCTACAACAAATGCTTCAGATTCACTATATTCTACAGTTTTAACAGCATTTTTCATAACTTCTAGTGCTTGTTCATAATTTTTAGTTCCATATAATCCTATTTTTACATAGTCAGCTCCTGATGTTACTGCACCAAGTACAGCTAATGACACAGTTCCTGGTTTATAATCAATGTCACCTACAGTAGCGCTAAGTAATTTATCTTTTGGTATTATTTCTTTTATAGATTTTATAACCCAAGGAAAATTCGCACCTAAAGATCCTTCTTTAGGATTTTTTACATCTATTATGTCTGCGCCACCTTCTATGGCTTCTTTCGCTTCTTTTGTATTAATTGGACTTACTAACAATAACAAATTACAACCCTCCAAATCTTAAAACTAACAAGATTATTTTTTATAAAAAGTGTTTTTTTATAAATAAAAATTTTTACTTTTTTGGTTTTGAAAGTATTTCTTTTAATTTCATTTCTAAAATTTTACCAATGTTGTCTCTACTATATTCCTTGTATTTGTCTTTACATTCCTTTTTAAGTTTTGTGTAAAGTCTTTTATTTGTTAAAATTTTTTTAATTTTGTTAGCGAGGTCCACATAATCTGTAGGCTTAAAGAATAAACCTCCTTTCATGCCTGTAGATTCAACTATTGCAGGGATTTTTGTTGCCACAAATGGAACTTGACAACCCATTGCTTCTATAACTACGATTCCAAATCCTTCTACAATACTAGGAATACAAAAAACATGTGCAGATTTAATTATTTTTAGAACATCTTCATGTTTTTCGATAAATCCACAAAATTCTATGTTTTTTTCAACATTAAGTTTTTTTGTCAATTCCTTTAAGTAATTTAACATAGGACCTGTTCCTACAATCTTACATCTAATATTTGGGATATCTTTTTTAATTATATGTATAGCTCTTATGAGATCTTCAACTCTTTTGTATTTTACAAGCCTTGAAACACATACTATTGTGGGATTATTACTTTTATCCACTTCGGGTACATTTATATCCACGATATTTGGTATAACTTCAATTTTGTTGCTATCAGCATATTTTTTCAATTTATTTTTTGTATAGTTTGATACAGCAAATATTGCATCAAAGTTTCGTGAAAGATTAAATCTTTCTAAAAATTCCCCAAAAATACCACTTATACCTATATTTTTTGTCCATTCACCTATCCAAACATCATGATAGCGAGCTACTACAGGTATGCCCTTACTTTTTGATATTAACCATGCAATAGAATGTGTAATAAAATTATAACCAATTACAATATCAAAATCAAATTTTCTACTTTTTAGATATGCATCTATCATAAAAATTATTCTTTTAAAAAAAGAACCACTTTGTGTGTATTTTCTTTCTAAACCACAAGTAATAACTTTTATTTTGCCGATTTTATATGAAGGAGGCATTCCTTTTTCTCTAGAAGTTAAGACAATTACATCATGATTTTTAGATAAATATAGTGCTTCATTAAATGCACAACCTTCTGCTCCACCCCTAATCTCAAACTTTTCACTCCTTGGAAAATACTCAGTCACGATCCCTATCTTCATCTTCACCCTCATTTAAGGCTAATTTGTGAATAATCTCTGATATTTCGGTCTTTAAATCTTCTATCATTAAATATATTTTGAAAAGTAAGTAGTAACAACCAAGTATTGCTATTATTATAATAATGTCAAGTCCTCGTCCAATTCCAAAAATTTTGGCAAGTATGGTTGTAAATTTTGGAAATATAGATACTAACAATAAAAATGACCATACAAAAATCCAAAATATGAAAGGGGGAGAAGATATTTTTCCTTCTCTAAATTTTTTAATTGTTATTATGATCCCAATGATTGCAATAAAAAACGCAATTACATATATCATAACATATGCACCTCTACCTTCTAAACCTGTTTATCATTATTCTAAGAGCTATTTTAATTCCTTCTATGGGATTAGTACCTTTATTTAGGCTATATTCAGTGTAAAGTGTTTTAATATTCACTTCTTCAATTTTAAGGTTTTTCCTTTTTATTTCTCCAATTATGTCAGACGAAACAGAATAACCACGTGAATAGATTTCTATTTTTTCTGCTGCATTCCTTGTAAAAGCTCTTAATCCACATTGCGAATCATTTACATGTAATCCATAAAAAAGAAATGTAATAAAGTTAAGTATGATATTTCCAATCCTTCTTGAGAATGGCATCTCTGAAAAATTTCGTTTACCAATTACAACATCTGCTTTGTCCCTTTTCAATACATTGAGAAGTTTTTGAATATCATCAGGGTCATGCTGACCATCAGCATCAAAAGTGACTATGTAGTCAGCATTTTTTCTTAATGCAGCTTTTATTCCTGTCTTCAATGCTACTCCTAGTCCAGCATTAACTATGTGGTGATATACATGTAACTTGTCCCTATATTTTGATTTTAACTTCTTCAATATTTCCCTTGTCCTATCTTCAGATCCGTCGTTTACAACAACCACTTCATAATTTCTTTCGCATAATTCAGTTACTACCTCTTCAATATGTTTTTCTTCATTATATGCTGGAACTACTACCATTACTTTATCTACCATTTTTCCCCACGATGCAACTTTAATGCAACCCTAGCAACTCTTCTCCCAAGGTTTTCAGAAGTTTCAATGCCTACACCATCATCTTTACAATCTCCCACGGCAAATCCAACCCCTGTGCCTCCATAGTGAGCTGTTGGTGATGCATCGCCAACAACTATAGCTTCATGAATTAGGAAGAAATTATGTATTGACATGCATGAAGTTTCTTGGCCTCCATTACGTGATCCACCGACTGTTATTGCACCTCCAACTTTATCTCTCATTTCAAACCCATTTGCACGAAGAGGCAATGTTCTATCCATGAAAATTTTTGTTTGAGCAGATATGTCTCCAAAGTAAACTGGGCTTCCAATAATTATTCCTTGACTTTCTCTTATTTTATCTAAGATTTTACCCATGTCATCATCTATTGAACATCTTCCTTCCTTTCTACAAGTCATACAAGATTTGCATGGATTTATATCATATTTTGCTAAATGTATAAGTTCTGTTTCAGCTCCTTCTTCTTCTGCAGCTTTTAATGCTTTTTCAACTAAAAATTTTGTATTACCTTCAAGTCTAGGACTTCCAACTATTCCTATAACCTTAACCATATAATTCACCTCCCTATAAAGGACCTACATCTGGTTTTCCTTCTCTTTTTCCCATTCCAGCTTCCCTTATCATTTTTTTTGGTTTAAATAACATTTTAATAAGATTTTGCGCATGTTCTCTTGCCCGTCTTTCTGCCAATAATTTTAATTCCTTAGGATCAACTTCTTCATCTTCATGAACAAAAACTTCTAAAATATGTGTATTTGTCATGAGTTGTGCTTGTATGAGACCTAAAGAAGCTTCATGAGCACACATTTTGTCTATTTTAGTTGGTCCTGGCATTCCAAATGCCATAACAATATCACAGCCTTCTTCTTCAATTAACTTTTTACATGCGACTGGAAGATCTTTAATACCTGGAACTGTATATCTTATTATTTTTACGTTTGTGGCATGTTTTTTTATTTCATCTATTGCTGCTGATGCCATATCATAACGTGCAAAAGTGGTATCACATATTCCCACCTTTTTCATGATATTCCACCTAATTAGAATAATTTTTCTTTTGACATTTTATTTTACGTATAAATTTAATTAAATATCTTCTTGCTTCTCCGATTGTTAATGGATATGGTTTACTAAAAGGCAAACCATCTTTTTTTGTCATGATTTCAATTAGGTGAGCAACTCTTGGAAGTCTTAAATCACTATTTCTGATAACATCTACTTCACTAAACGTTTTTTTAGGTTTTCCTTTTTCAATAATTTGTCCATCTTTCATTATATATACATAATCAGCAAGTAATGGTACAAGATCAACATCATGTGTTGAAATTATAATAGTGGTACCAGATTCATTGAGTTCATGGATTAATTTAACAATTTGTGATGCTCCTTTTGGATCTAAACCAGCGGTTGGTTCATCCAAAATCATGACTTTTGGTTTCATAGCTAAAACTCCAGCTATTGCCACTCTTTTTTTCTGACCTCCACTAAGGTGGTGAGGTGCTTTATTTTCAAAACCTTTCATTCCAACCTTAGATAAGGCTTCATGTACTCTTCTTTTAATTTCATCCTCATCTAAACCTAAATTTAAGGGTCCAAATGCCACATCTTCTTCAACAGTTGGAGCAAACAACTGGTCATCAGGATTTTGAAAAACTATTCCTACCTTCTGTCTTACTTCCATTAAACCTTCCTTACTATAATCAATTGGCTTGCCATCTACTATAATCCTTCCAGAAATTGGTTTAAGTATTCCATTAAAATGTAATAATAAAGTTGTTTTACCAGCCCCATTTGGACCTAAAATAGCAGTGATTTTATTTTTCTTAGCAAAAAAATTCACATTTTTTAATGCTAGTGTACCGTCAGGATATTTATAAGATACATTCTCGGCTTCAATTATATTCATGGTAACACCTCAATTTAAGAATGGAAAAAGTTATATATAACCACTTCTAAAAAAATAAAATGGGCCGGTGGTCTAGTGGCCTAGGATGCCTCCCTGACGAGGAGGTGGTCGCGAGTTCGAATCTCGTCCGGCCCACTTGCCGTGGTAGTTCAGCCTGGGAGAACGCCGGACTGAAGATCCGGTTGTCGCCGGTTCAAATCCGGCCCACGGCATCTCCTTTTAAATATGTAGAGGTTGCTTCTTTTATTTTAACTTTTATGATTTCTCCTGGTTTTCCACTATTGACAATTACTGGGATATATGAACTTGTTCTGCCAATATATCCGCCTTTTTTACCTTTCTCAACAATAAGTACTTTTTGCTCTGTTCCTACTAGCTTCTTATTTTCTTCCCTCATTATTTTATTTTTTATTTCCTCAATAATTCTTGATCGTTCTTTAACCTCATTATGGTCCAATTCATCGAGTTTTGAAGATTTTGCTCCGGGACGATGTGCATATCTTGAGGAATGTATGAAGTTGGGTTTTATCTCATTCAAAAGTTCGCATGTCTTCTTAAAGTCCTCTCTACTTTCTGTTGGAAATCCAACAATGATATCTGTTGCTATACTAATTTCTGGAATTTTTTTTCTGAATTTTCTTACAATCTTTTTGAAATCTTTGACTTTATAACCTCTGTTCATGTCCCTCAGTACTTTGTCGCTACCGCTTTGAACAGGTAAATGTAAAAATTTGTATATTTTTTCAGAATCATAGGCATCTACCAATTCATCCAAAATTTTTTTAACGTTTTTAGGATGCATCATTCCGACTCTGATCTTAAATTTTCCATCTAAGGATGTTATTTTATTTATTAATGTGGGTAAGTCACATCCAATATCTCTGCCATATGCTGCAGTATCTTGTGCAGTTAGTTGTATTTCCACACAACCATCTTCTATTGCTTTTTTAACATCTTTTACAATAGAATCAAGAGGATAACTATATAGTCTACCTCTTGCAAACCTTGTACAACAGTAACTACAGTTGCCTAGACATCCTTCACAAATTTGAACGATATGGACGTGAGAATTAAATCTCTTTTTAGGCATCTCAACCTTAATTTTTGAGTCTTTGCCATATACTTTCTTTTTGTTACCATTTATTACGGATTTTACAACTTCTGGGGCTTTATGGAGTTTGTGAGGTCCCAACCAAGCAGATTCCGGTGCTATTTTTTTTAATTTTTCAGGATCTATTTCAACCATGCATCCAGCTACTATTAACTCTTTTGATTTGTAAGTATTTTGCAATTCTCTAATTCTGTTAATAATTTTGTGTTCAGTTGGCTGTTTTACATAACATGTGTTTAAAATTATGACATCTGCTTCATCTATACTGTCAACTACCTTAATGTTTTCTTTTTCTAATATTCCTGCAATTATTTGTGAATCTGCTTTATTATATGTACATCCATAGGTTTCTATGTAGACTTTCATGGTTCCTGATCATCATGTTTTTGACAAAAAAGTAGATTTCTATATTTTAGTTTTAAAATTTTAAATAAATAAATTTTTTTGGAATTTATTCTTTCCATCCATATTTACCAATAAGGGGTACGAATGCAACTCCCCCTAAATTATGCGTTTCATATTTATTTTCTTTTATCTTTTCAACTAAAATGAGATTTTGATAAAATCTACTACTCCCCACAGGTATTAATAATTTTCCTCCAACCTTTAATTGTTTTTTTAAAGGAGGAGGTATTTGCGGAGCAGAAGCAGTTACATATATACGATCATATGGTGCTGCATCTGGGTAGCCAAGTGTACCATCTCCAAATATTACTGTCACTCTGTCATCATACCCAAGTCTCTTTAAATTATTTTTTGCCATATTGTATAATGATTTTATGCGTTCTATACTATAAACATGGCCTTCTTTCCCCACAATTTCAGCCACAACAGCAGCATTGTATCCACAGCCTGCTCCAATCTCAAGAACTTTCATCCCTTTCTTAAGATCAAGAACTTCACATATCATTGCAACCATATGTGGTGCTGAGACTGTTTGTCCTTCTCCAATTGGCAATGGCTGATCTAAATATGCATATCGCCTCTGATCAGGTGGTAAGAATTCTTCCCTAGGTACTTTTTCCATTGCTTTTCTAACAGCCTCAGATTTTATATATCCCATCTCAACAAGCTCTCTTATCAATCTTTCTTTCTCATTTTTCAACTAATCACCAAAGAAGTTAGATCATATTTATATGGAGCATCTGGCTTTAGAGGAACTGTATATAATCTTTTTATATTCTTAGCTTTATCAGAACCAGTTCTTATTGTTTTCTTTTTGGTTCTTATAGCTCTTATCTTAACTACATGTTTACCTATTTTTATTGTGTCACCTATCCCAAAAGTAAGATTCCTATCAACCTCTAATTTTTTAGATAATATTTCACCACCAAAGTCAATTGATAATCCTATTCTTGCAGGTTTTTCTAATGTGACAGTCCAAAGAGTATCTATATCCTGTGCTTTACATTTTTTAACTCTGGTACCATCACTTTTTTCAATAGATGTTATTTTTGATGCTCCACTTTCAGTTTGTATTATATCTCCAACAGAAAATTTTTTACTTGGTAATACAAAAATTTTTTCTTTCCAAGATTTTTCATATTTACTTACAATTACATTTATTTTTATTGGTATTTCACGTCCTAAAACATCTCTAAAGACTGTGTCACACTTCCTACATCTAAACAATGCTCTTTTAATTTCTTTATGTTTCTTTATTTCTGTTTCAGACTTTAAAATCTCAAGATCTCTTGATCCACAATTAGGACATTTCATACTCATTCCTCATTTAAAAAGAATGTTGATTTCTCTTTAAATATTGTATAATTCCTCCTGCTTTCAAAATATCAAGAATAAATTTATTATATGGCTTTGCTTTAAACACTTTCCCTGTTGTTACATTATGTATAATCCCTTCCTCCAATTTAATTTCTAAAAGATCACCGTCACTAGCATTTACATTTGAAATAATTGCTGGTAGTCCTATATTTATAGAATTTCTAAAAAATATTCTGGCAAACGATTTAGCGACGATGGCCGAAATGCCTAAATGTTTAAGTACTTTTGCCGCCTGTTCCCTAGATGATCCACATCCAAAATTATTTCCAGCCACTATTATGTCACCTTTTTTAACTTTTTTTGGAAATTCAGGCCTTATTGGTTCCATTGCATGAGATGCTAGCTCATCTAAATTAAAAGTTCTTAAATACCTTCCAGGGATTATTGTATCTGTATCGATATTGTCACCAAATTTCCAAACTTTACCTTTGATTATCATTTTTTAATTTCAGCTCCTTTGTTTTGTGCATTAGTTATTATAACCTCACCTTCATCTCCTATCACTTCTCTAGCTGCATTTGCAATGTCTTTTGCATTACTATCTGTAATTCCATATACGGTTGGGCCAAATGAGCTCATACCAGCACATACTGCACCAGCGCTTTTCATATTTTCTATAATTTTGTCTACATATTTACTTTGCAATTCTCTTTCTATTTTTTTGAAACCTAAATTTTGAATTTTGTTTATACAATCTCCGAACTCTTCTATATCTTTCTCAATCAATGCAGGCAACATTTTCATGAGTATTATGTGACATATTTTCTCAACATCTCTTAATGGGATGGGACAATATTTTTTAAAAATATTAACTTCCTTGTTTCCAGATATTGACCTACCACTATATGGCATTGCAACTATAATTTTCCAATCTTTTGGAAAATTGTAATTTACAAGAATTGGAGGTGGAGAAGCCTTGGAAGCTGAAGATGGAAGAAAATCCTTTTTTTCTGATGTACTATGTCCACCATCTACAATAAATCCACCATTTTCAAAAGCTGCTACTCCTATCCCAGATGTTCCTCCACGACCAACTATTTTTGCTAGTGATCTTGCATCACATTCATAACCTAAATAATGACTTATTATTTTTGCTGTTGCCAGTGCAGTTTGTGTTCCTGATCCTAATCCTGCATGTGCTGGATATGTTTTTTTTACATTAAACTCAAAATTAGTATTTTCATCAAAATAATCTAGAGTTTTTTCCGTAGCCATTTTTATTTTATTTATATATTCTTTTTCACTATAAACTTTACCACTAAATTCTATCTTACTTCTCTCTGCAGGTTCACCTTTTATTACAATAGATGGTTTTTTCAATGTAATTCCAATTCCACCATCAATTCTTCCTATTTTTCCATTTAAATCTATTAAAGTTATATGCAACCTTGAAGGTGTTTTTACTTCCATGATATCACTTCTTCAAAGGCTTAGAAAATTTTTTCTCAATTATTTCTCTATGAATTGAATTCATACTACAGAAAGGTATTATACGACCATCAGGAGTTGCATAATGTATTATACACCTTTTTACACGTTCAATATCAAAATTCCATGGATCCATAAAATGCATGCATGATATTAATAAACTTTTGTAATGGAAATCTCCAAGTGCTTCATATGATCTTTCTTTGAAAATTGACAATATTAATTTTTTCATATCAATAGATTTTGGTACTTTGGACATCTCCATTATTTTTCTTAAATTAAATGCTAGTCTACCAATTGCTTTAGCTTTTCCTCTAACACCTTTACCTTCAATATCTTTTTTAAGTTTGTACATTAATTCAAAGAACTCATCCACATTTATGAATCTTGTTATAGGTACAACCTCGTCATCATCTATGAATATATATGTTGCTGCTCCACAATGTTGATGACATGTGAATTTCACTTGAGCTTCCCCTTCAAGTGCTTCAATTAATTCTGATATTGGAACTACTGATGATGCAGGATAAAAGTCATCGACAGTTATCATGCCTTCCGTCTGTTTTTCAACTAATTTCATAAAGTCAGGTATAGTTATCCTTCCTTCTTCAACATCGTTACTATGAGTTCTTCCTGTAAAGGAGACGGGTTGAAATGTAATACCACGAATTACATCATGATTATCAATAGCAAACTTAATAATATCGCCTATTTCATGATCATTAACACCCTTAACTAATGTTGGAACTAATACAATTCCTAAACCAGCCTTCCTACAATTTTCAATTGCATCTAATTTTATAGGTAAGAGATCTTTTCCTCTCAAAGTGATATATGGGTCACTAGTAACACCATCAAACTGTAAATAAACGGTGTTTAAACCAGCATTTCTTAGTTTTTTTGGGAATGAAGGATCTTTTCCTAATTTCAATCCATTTGTAGCTATTTGGACATGTGTAAATCCTTCTTCTCTAGCCAATTTTATTAACTCTAAAATGTCTTTTCTAACTGTTGGTTCTCCTCCAGCATACTGGATTGCAGGAGTAGGGACGGGTTTATTATTTCTTAGAAGTCTTAACATTTTCCTTATTTCCTCATAAGATGGTTCATATAGATATCCGGATGTAGCAGCATTTGCAAAACAAGTAGGACATCTTAGATTACATCTGTTAGTTACATCTATTAGCCCCAATACTGTGTGGCTTTTATGCATTTGACAAAGTCCACAATCTTGAGGACAATTTTTTCCATTTGTTTGTGGATTTTTTATTCCATCCCCAACATGTTCATATTTCTCAAATTTTTCATATAATTTGCTATCACTCCAATATGTATTCTTAAAAGTACCGTGTTCTGGACATTTCTTTGTTATGATGATTCTATTATCTTCTTCAGATATTTCTGCATCAATAGTTTTTAAACATTTAGGACACAAACTTTTTGTTTTCTTTTTAAGCACATTTTCACCTTCTATCACTTTTGCATGATTATGATTTTTATAGAGCCAAATATAAATTTAAGGAAATAAAAATTGGAGAGAATTATATGGAATTGATTGGTGAGATAATTAATGCTATATTTTTTATATTACCAGCATATATTGCTAACGTAACTGCACTTATCTTTGGTGGAGGTTTGCCTTTAGATTTTGGAGTTCATTTTATTGATAAAAAAAGATTAATTGGAGACGGTGTTACATGGAAAGGTACTTTAGCTGGAACTTTCTTTGGAACTTTAACAGGGTTTGTTGAAGGTTTGTTAGTTGGAGAAGTTATGCATAGAACTACTTTAGGATTTCTCCTAGGGTTTGGTGCATTGCTTGGTGATGCATTTGGAAGTTTCATTAAAAGAAGATTAGGTATAGAGAGAGGCAAACCTGCTCCAATTCTTGATCAGCTGGACTTTGTGGCCGGTGCATTATTATTGGGATCTATTGTCACTTTACCACCAGCTGAGGTAATATTATTTGTAATAATAATAACCATTATTCTCCATATTTTTACAAATATTATAGCCTATATTTTAAAAATTAAGGATGTTTGGTATTGAGATGTTTACTCATCATTATTGCAGATCCTATTGCAGGCATCACTGTGCACTCTTCTTCTGAGAAAAATTTGTCTAACCTTATATTTTCTATTCCTAAAACATCACATGCTTTTTCTGCAAGCTCCATTCCAAGACCAGTAGTAACAATTAAATTTAATCTTTCCCTGCTTACAACTTCACTAATTGCATCTGAAACCTGAAGTACTTGTCTATCAGCTATATATTTGCATATTGATAGTATGTCTTTCTTACTCAGTATGTCCATGTCTGCACAAACAACCTTTGCTATTCTCCTCATAGCATCTTTCTTTGTTTTTCCTCTTCCATCTGGGGTATCACATACATAATCTTTTTTATCTATGTTACCTAATATCAAATGTACATCTGCAGTTATTGCAAAAAGTTCAGATGAAACACGGTACCATTTATCATCAATAGGGACCCTGTCAACAATAGTTGCCACATTAGTCCTAAGCATGCCGGTATATACTAGTTCTCCAGTGTTTAATCTTTCAATATCATATTTACCTCTAGCAGCTTCAGAACCATTTCTTATAGGTATGATGTCTGTGGTAGTACTTCCAATATCAACAAGAATACAATCTTCTACAATTCTTCCTACAAGTTCTGCAGTTGCAACCCAATTAGCTGAGGCAACTTTTATTGGATCCTTTTTTGCCTCGTTTGGAGTTAATATCCCAGAAAAGCTTATATACCCTGTAGGGGCATTTGAAACATTTTCAACTATGTTTAAAATATCTAAAACTCCTTCTTTTTTGTTTTTGTATGCATCGCTAAGTTCTGCAGTCATTGTAACTCCTATTCCATCTATTTTACTTTCTTTCTCTAAAAATCCTTTGATAGTATCTTTTAACTTTTCTTTTTCTTTCCACACTGGCAGATATTCAAAATCTACATCTATTCTTTTTATTTTATCCTTTTCGAATTCTACTAATGCAAAATCTGTGTTGGCCCCTCCTATATCAAATCCCACAATTTTCATCTATTCTCACCAATTTTAAATCCTTGTCTTCTTTTTTAAATTCAATACAACTCTTTGCGTTGATACTAACTTCAGAAGGTAAAATACCTTCTACAGAATTAATTATAGCTTCTCCAAGATTGAAATTAACTAATTCTCTTAAGGCAATATATGGTGTAGTTACTCTTGAATTTATTTCAACAACATATACTCTATCAGAAACTACTAAATCTACACCTACATATCCTTTTATTCCATCTATGCTTTCAACAGCATTCTTAGCTGTTTTCATAATTGATTTAGCGTTTGGATGTTTATATGGGACTAATCCACCTAAATATCTCATTTTTCCGTTTTTTATTGATATGTATTGTCTGTTAAGTGATATTGGCACCGCAATTTTACCATTGGATAATAGACTAACACTTACATGTTTTCCTTCTATAAATTTTTGCAATAAGTATTTTTCATTGTCAATTTTTTTAAGGCTTAATTCTTCAATTGAATCCAAAATTTTTATATTTTGACAAGATACACCATCTCTTGGTTTTAAAACCAATTTACCATCTATTTTTTCTTTTTTATAATTTTTAACTTTATATGTTTCTATTACATTAACTTTATTTTTTAAAGATTTGTATGTGAGCCATTTATCTGAACATTTCAAAACTGCATCACTATTAGATCCTATTATTTTTATTCCAGAATCTTCAATCAATTTTGTTAATTTATAAAGTTCCATGTCACTTTCTGGAGCCACAAAAAAACATGAATTAAAATTTGAAATATTTTTTTCAAGCCAATCATAAATACTTTCATTTTTCTTTAAAAATAATGGCCTTATAGTTTTGAATTTTCTTATTTCACCTATATTTTCTGATATCAAATAACAAGCATCTAAGCCATCAAGGTCCTTAAGAATTGCTTCTAACATTGCTTTTCCTTCAATTAATAGTTCTGGATCATTGAGACCTTGGGCAGTTGCATACTCAAATACAAGTATCAAATGCGACCAACCCCTCTAAATAAAATACCTTTACGCAGAAAACCATTGGGCTTAAGTAAGGGCCGTGCACAAATAAATATTGAATTTTGAATCATTTCTGGAGATATTTTACGATAATCATCATGGTCAGCCATAAGTACTATACAATCACAATTTAACACTTCATTTAATGTGGCAGGCTTTGCACCCATTTTTTCTATCTCTTCATCAGATACATAAGGATCGTGGGCAAGCACAGTAGCTCCAAAATTTATGAGTTCATTTATTAAAGGTTTTGATGGCGTTCTTCGAGTATCAGAAACATTTCCCTTATATGCAACGCCTAATATTCCAATAGTACTTCCTTTTAAATTTTTACCTTTCTCTTTCAGTGATCTTTTAATCATTTTGAAAACATGGAAAGGCATGTATTCATTAATCTCTCTAGCAGTTCTAATTAGTTTAGCATCTATTCCTTTTTTCTTAGCAACATCGACAATGAAGTAAGGGTCAACTGATAAACAATGTCCACCAACACCAGGTCCTGGTGTATGAATATTAACTCTTGGGTGATAGTTTGCAGCATTTATTGCATCAATTGCATCTACACCTAAAGATTCGCATATCATTGCGAATTCATTGGCTAGAGCTATATTAACATCTCTATATGTGTTTTCCATTAATTTAACCATTTCGGCTGTAACTAAATCCTTCACAATAATGGTTTTGCCACATGTAATATGTTTGTAAAGTTTGGCAGTTCTCTTAGCTGTTTTTTTGTCACTGGCGCCTATAACTCTTGCGTTATGAGTCATTTCATAAAGTGTATTATGCGGCAATGCTCTCTCTGGTGTATAAGCAACTCCAAAATCTTTAACAACATTGAGTCCACTTTTTTCTAGAATAGGTATAACAACATTGTCACAAGTTCCTGGAGGAACTGTACTTTCAACTATAACTAAATCTCCTTTTTTTAAACCGCGTGAAATAGTTCTACATGCTGAAGAAATGTAAGTTAAATCAGGTCTATTTTTTTCAGTCACCGGAGTTGGAACAACAATTATAATTATCTTTGCTTTCTTTGCTGCTTCAACGCCATCCATAGTCGCTGTTAATTTTCCATTTTTAACTACTCTTTCCACAAGTTCATCAAGTCCAGGCTCAAGAATATGAGATTTACCTTCATTTACGCTTTTTACAACTTCTTCATTTATATCAACGCCAATTACATCAAATCCTTTGTCTGCAAAAAGAGCAGCTGCCGGAAGACCAATATGTCCTAATCCAAATACTGCAATTTTAGGTTTATTTTTCAACATGACCATGCCTCACTAGTGCAAATTAACTATATTGGTTTTAAATTGATGTTATTAAAACGTGTTTGTTTTTAAGATTTAAATTAGGATATGGAAATTTTGGTTTTCCATTTTCATATACTACCTGCACATTGACGTCATAGGTTTCTTCAAATTCTACTACAGTCATGTTTTCCTTGACATATTTAAGAGTTCTTTTTGGAATTTTCATGAATTTTTCACTAGGAGATATTTTTAATTTTCCATCTTTAGATGCATTAATTATACTCTCAATAATTCTTTCGGATGCCTTACCATCACCATATGGGTTGGTAGCATTTTTCATTTTTTCTCTAAATTTTTTATTATTAGCAATTAGTCTAACATATTTAATTATTTTGTCTTTTCTGGTTCCTACCAATATATTGCCACCAGCATCTACAGTCTCTATACGTTCTGTATTGTATCTTAATGTAAGACATGGAACATTTAAAGTTATAGCTTCTTCTTGAACACCTCCAGAATCAGTGAGAACGATAAAAGACTCAGATAAAAGTAATAAAAAATCAAGATATCCTAGTGGTTTCAAAATATGCACATGTTCACATTTTTTAAGTTCAGAATACAAGCCAAATTTTTTTAAATTTTTTCTTGTTCGTGGATGAATAGGAAACACAATGTTAAATTCATCTAATTCTTTTAAGGCTTTAACAATATCATAAAGCCTATTTTTATTATCAACATTTTCTGCCCTATGCAAAGTTATTGTTATTATTTTTCCTGAATTTAATTTTTTAGCAATATTCTTTTTTTTCTTTTTTGCAATTTTTAAATTTCTTATACATGCATCTACAACAGTGTTTCCAGTTATGTATATATTTTTTGGATTTAAACCTTCAAATATTAAATTTAACGCTGCTTCTTCTGTTGGTGCATAGTGTATAGTAGAACACATGTCAGTTATAACCCTGTTTATTTCTTCTGGCATTGATTTGTCAAAAGATCTTAAACCAGCTTCTACATGCCCAACAGCTATATGCATCTTCGAAGCTGCTAAAGCACCTGCAAGTGTTGCATTTGTATCACCTTGAACTAAAACTAAGTTTGGATCTTCTTTTTTTAAAGTTTTTTCGATCCCAGTAATCATTTTTCCTGTCATTTTTCCATGAGAACATGACCCAACACCTATATTATAATCAGGAGATGGTAATTCCAACTCGAAAAAAAACTGGTCTGACATCTCATAATCGTAATGTTGTCCCGTATGTATTAAGGTGAAAGAAATACTTTCATTTTGTAATTTATCGATTATTGGTGCCATCTTTATTATTTCAGGTCTAGTTCCTAAGACAATAGCTATCTTCATTTATATCACTCAAGTTTTCTTTTCCTTTTATTCCTGTATTCCTTAATAATTTTTATTAGCTTTTCTCTCATTTTTTCCCCATGTCTTTTTTTCCATCTTTTGATACTCTTATTCAATTCTTCTAAATTAACTATTGCAAATCCATTTGAAAACTTTAAATTTAATTCTGAAATAGATATTACAGGAATATTTCTTTCATCAAAAACTTCTTTAGCACTAGGAGAAATTTTACCATCAAATATAATACACTTTGGTTTTATATTTGATAAAAGTAAAGCAGTTGATCTTCCTCCAAGTTCTGGTTTAAGAATTAGTAATACATCGTCCTCAGTGACATGCCAATTTTCACATGCCTTTTTTATTCCTTCTTTAGTAAATGATTCTATAATTTTCACAGGAACTTTATTTTTGGAGTAAATTATATCGATTAACTTGTGCAATGACTTTAAGTTTTCTTCTAATTTTTTTCTTAATTCTAGCTCTCTTCTGTATTTTTCTTGTAAAGACTTTATAATTTTTATTTTTGCAGAAAGTTCCTTGTTTAGAAGTAAACCTTTTGAATATTCATAATGAAGTTTATTGATTTTTTCCTTTAATTTTTTATTTTCTTTTGACTTTTCACTTAATATCCTTTTTAACTTCTTATTTTCTTTTTTTAATTTTTTAATTAAATTGTTTTGATGTCTTATTTTCCTTTTATAAATGTTTAACAATCTTCTTAATTTGTAAAATCTCTTGGATTTTATTTTTGGTTTTGGTTTCTTTTTTTGCTTCTTTTCTTTCTTTTCGGATTTTTCCTTTGAAACAAGTTTTATGGCATCGCTAATAGGTTTATCATCCCTAATAACTATGCTTTTAACATAATTCTTCATAGATTCTTTAATTTTCGAACTTTCTAATTTTTTATCAATTTGTCTTAGTTTGCCTTCATAATGTTTGTAAGTTTTAATAGCAGAAGCAAGAGCATCTCTTTCATGTGAATTTTCAGGTTCTAATTCATATTCCTTTTCAGAAAGAAAATTCTGAACAATTTCATTTTTTAATTCTTTTGACAATGATTTATGAGGAACATATATTTTTGAATTAAGAATTGTAGCTAATTTTTTGACCATTTTAGGAGGAGGACAAACATCTGTTCCAACTATAATTGTTTTACCATGCTTAATGATCTCATTTACTATATCGCTCAAAGAAGGGTTTTTCATACTTTTCAATGTTAATAACTCATAATTTAGATCAATGATTGCTAATCCTACAGTGTGGCCAGGATCAAGGCCAACTATTATTGCTTTTTCATTTTCATTACCTACTAAATTTATAACCCCCTAATTCAATTAATACTTCATAAAAGACACCTTATGAATTTTCTTTTCTTTTATCTATTTCTTCTTTAACAAATTCTGACATTGTTTCCCTTACAAAATAAGCAGATCTATATTTAGTTAATTCTTCTTCAAGTTTTGACATGAACTTTAAATAAGCTTTTTCTTCATGTTCAAATTTCACAGGTGGCTTATACATAACTTTCATTAATATTAAATTTTCTGGGGGCATGGGTTCTATGTAAACTTTTTCTTCTGTATCTAAAAATTCATCTATTTTTTCAGGTTCATATTCTTCTTTTCCTATATCAAATAAAACTTTAACCATTTTTCTAACCATTTGCCATAAGAAACTTTCTCCAATCACATCGACCCAAATATATTCTCCTTTATCAACTACGTCCACTTTTTCTATATACCGTATAGGATTTCTTTCTTCAACCCTACGAGAAAAATTTGTGAAGTCATGCCTTCCTTCAAACTTTTTACTTGCTTCTTTCATCAACTCAATATTTAAACCATCGTTTGGTAATACATATCTATAGTGTCGCCTGTAAGCATACCTTGTCTTGAAACCATAAGGTACTGATGCCTTCCCAAGTATATATACATCATCAGGTAAACAACTATTTATCTGATTTATTATAACATCCTCGTCAGTGAAAAATGTTACAACATTGCCCAAAGCATGTACTCCTTTGTCTGTCCTTCCAGCGGATCTGAATCTTGCCACTCCTGATTCATCTAGAATTCCAGTCTCAACTAATGCTTTTATGAGTTCTCCTTCGACAGTTCTGAGATCTGGTTGCCTTTGAAAGCCAAAAAAATGAGTACCTATATATGCAACCTTTAATGCTATCTTTTTCATAGTTAACCACTCCATAAGGTGATAACATGGAAAAATGGGGATATCTTAGTGCACTCTTAGCAACAGTGTTATTTGGATTATCAGCTGCCTTTAGCAAAATCATGGTTAAATATGTTCATCCAATAGTGTTAGGAGCATTAGTGTATATAATAGCTGGTGCATTTCTTTTTTCAATAAAATTTTCTCCTATAGGTGAACCATTGTTAAAGCTTTTAAACAAGAGCATGTATACTGAAGATTATATATCTAGGAGAGATTATATAATACTTATCATTACAGCCTTATCCGGTTCCTCGATTGCACCATTTCTATACTATACTGGATTAAAATTTGTCAGTGCCGTAAATGCAGCTTTACTTTTAAATGTTGAAGTCTTATTCATAGTAATTATGAGTACGTTTATTCTTAATGAAATATTTAAAATTAAAGACGTAGTTGGTATGTTATTAATACTTACAGGTGCAGGTTATATAGCTACTCAAGGAAGTTTCCAAAATTTTGGTGGAAATTTAGTTGGCAATTTTTTAATAATATCTTCAGCTTTTTTTTGGGGAACTGACACAGTTTTAAGTAAATTTTTAAGTAAAAAAAGAGATTTAATTTGGATATCAGCAGTTAAAAGTACTATTGGTGGATTATCACTTTTATGTGTAGCTATTTTATTAGGTCTAAATTTTAAAATACCTGTCAATATGATACCATTTCTTACCTATGTTTCTATATTTAGTACTGGTCTAGCATTCATTTTAGTTTATTTTGCAATCAGGACAATTGGGTCAGCAAAAGTTGGATCTATATTTCCATTATCTTCATTTTTTGGAGCACTTTTTGCATCTTTTATCCTATCAGAAGAATTTGGGCCAATAAAGGCTTTTTGTGGACTTATAATGCTCCTTGGCGTGTTTTTACTTTACCATGAAAATAGCAAGTCTTTGTTTTAAAACATTTTTTAATTCTATTCAAAAAATAATAAAAAATTTTATATAATGTATTACTCAATAATTCCTCATGTAGTAATAACAAAA
Organism: Methanothermus sociabilis; assembly: GCF_055392295.1. NCBI lineage: Archaea > Methanobacteriati > Methanobacteriota > Methanobacteria > Methanobacteriales > Methanothermaceae > Methanothermus > Methanothermus sociabilis. Next base: position 1,186,594 of record NZ_AP042467.1, read on the forward strand.
AAGGAGGTGAAAAGTTGAGGAAGTTTTTAGTGATTGCATTGTTTGCAGTGTTTTTATTGATTTCAGGGGCTTTTGCTGAAAATAAAACATGTGAAGTTAAAATAAATTTAAAATGGCAATACAATGAAACTGTAAATCCAACGATTGATATTAAAGCCGATAATGAGAGTTTAAATTTTAATAAATACATGGAAAACAATACTTCTTTGATTGTGAGATTTCAAGGTGATATTCAAAAACCATTTTTAATCACTATAAAAGCTCCTGGTTATCAACCTGTAACCAGAAATTTCGTTGTGGATCAAAGTGGTAAAGCAGTGTTGTCAGTAAATATGAATGCTAAGGAAAGTTATATCATTGGCAGAGAAATAACAAAAAGAGCTAGTAAATTTTTAGATTTTAAAAATTCTGATAACATACTTGTTATTACAACAGCTGGACATGTTAAATATAAAAATGAAACAACAGAAGATGCAATTGAAGGTATTTTAAATGAACTTGGGAATTCTGTAAGTTTTGGTAGAGGAAACATTCTTCTGCTGAGAAAAACTGCACTAGATACATTGGACTTTGCATTTATAACTAAAAAAGGTAAAAATATAACTATGGCCTATTTCAGAAATGCTAGTTTTTCACCTGTTTATATAGGCACAATATCTGAAAATATGAGTATGAAAGAATATTCCAAACTTTGTAACAGTTTAGGAAAAGATATTGCATTTAGTATTGCAAGTATTGCCAATGCTTGGGCATTAGGAGTTTCAGCAGATATATTAAGAGAGGCTGCATTTCATGGACATTTATGTGCTGGTACAATATGTGGATATGCAATGGTAGAAACATTGCTTAAATATTATCCTCCAAAAGGAGGGGCTATGGGAGAAGGAGTTAGTTACATTGTCCTTGGTGTCCCAGGTGGATCAGATGACGATGTTTTTGTTTATTCAATGGATGCAACACCAGGAAAGAGGGCATACATAGGCTACAATACCACCAATGATCCAAATATAGTAGGATTTATACGTTGGGATTCAAACAACAAAAAAGGAACTTTAATTGTGATGAAATATGATGTAAAAGAACTTGCAGAAGAATTCAAAAAAATCTATGGTCTAAATATTAAGGAAGATACACCTATCGAACTTAAATTCAATTCATGGCTTGTTAAAAAATTGATAAATAATCCAGAATCATTAGTGAAAATTTTGTATGCATTTGACAATCTCACAGAAGAACAAGTAAATTATCTTGCAGGTGGTACTAGTGGACGTACAGTTCAAAGTGCACATGGATTAGACATGAGTTACATTTTAAATCAAACAAATTTAGTGAATGCAACACCAGAAAACTTCATGCAGAAAAAAGGTAATCTAACTTATGATCAATTAAAAACAATTGGATTAGAAGCTGCAAGGTTGGCAGTGGATATATTTAAACAGTGTGGAATAAATGTTGAAAAGGACAATCTTAACTTTTTAGTTTTAACTTCAGCTGGTTATGCACGATTAAATGGCCAAGATACAAGCCCAATGTGGGATGGTATATATGACATCCTTGGTTCAAGGTTGAGTAGAAGAACTTTGTTACCAGTGCACAGTGCACTATGGAGTCCAATATGGTTTACATTTATATTAAAAGATGGTAAATACAATTCAAGTATATTAGGCAAAATAGGCGGCTTTGGAAAATTTAAATTCAATATAACCAAAGATGATAATCTACTTTTTGCTATCCAAATTGTCTATGATCCAGAGAAAGGATTAGTTGTAATTAATGATACAAAAGGTCCAATATACGACATTGGACCTGGATGGAATTATACCAACCCATCAGTTTCTAAAATATTCAAAAATTGGAACAGTGTAGTCACAATTTCTAATGGATGGTCCTACGAACCGCCTTTTGATATGTTGATGGTTTATCTATTCCACAACCACATTTGTCCAGGAGTTTCCCCATCTTATTTAATAACAAATTATATATTCCAGAATTTTCCACGAGGGAAAGATGAAAAATATATTTACATTACTACTACGGATTATTGTAAAGATGATGGTATATTGTTGCTACTTGGTGTATCACCAGGAGCTGGGACCTACTATAATTTACGATTAAGTGACAATGATACCCAATCTCCATCCATTAATGGAGGAAACATGGAAGGTATACTCATTATCTGGAATGAAAAATTAAACATTGGAAAGGCAGTGATAATTACATTTAAGTGGCCACAGTTCTATCCAGGAACAAATTCATTAAAAGCATATATAGACTGGTATAAAGGAAAAGATCCTAAAGGAGTGGCCTCACCATATATACTAACTAAAGAGACAGAGAAATATATTACTGGGGATGAATTAAGCGTAATTTTAAAAGGTAGTAAATATTTATCTTCAGGCAATGTACTCAAATTTATCATGGAACTACCAAATCGTCAATTATCAGATTTAATTTCCGTTTTACCAATTTCATATCCAACTCAAGTAACTCGTCCAACAAATGTTTCAACTTTAATATCTCATGTAATCACTGGAAGTTCGATTTTTACAAGGATAATACCATATATATCAGGATTAGGAATTCCAATACATGAATCCATAAGTGGGATTTCAGGTCCTTCAGGTAAAGTTGGTGGTGAAATTGGTGCAAGAGGAGCAGCTCAAGCTGCTGGAGCAGCAGGTAAAGCATATGAGATTACACCAGTGTCTAAGGGAATTGGAAAGCCAGGAATTCCATTTGCAGGAATAATTGCTGTTATAATATTGATTGCATTAATAGCAGTAGGATATCTATTGAGAAGGCCGGAGAAATGATTTTCTTATTTTTTAATTTTTTATTTTAAAAAACAAAAAACTTAATTTAATTCTTCTAATAAGTTATTTGTAAAAATTCTAAAAGAAAAAGGTGAGAAAATGAAAAAAATTTTAATTATTGTAATGATATTGCTTTGTTTATCAAGCCCATTGTATGCAATGTCCAATCTACTAGTGACATTAGGAGAAGCAACAAACTCAAATAAATATTATAAAAGTAAAGTTTTGAGTTATTTTCAATCAAAAATCAATAAAAATATCAAAGATGCTAAAATATGTGTTATAACAGCTTCTGAGGTTAATGAAGTATCAAAAAATATAACAGGTAAAATTTATGCTCCAAGTCAAATATATTCATGTGCATTAGTTGATTTAAGTTACAACCAAGGAATAAAAGTTGAAGTAGATAAAAGTAAAATAAATATTGTTACTCCAGAGATGTATGCAAATGCTTTAGAATCCACAGGAATTGATAAAGGTTATGTAGTAGTTACATCCCCAGTGCCAGCAACTGGTGAATCTGCTTTAGCAGGTGTATTAAAATCTTATGAAGTGGCTGTAGGTGTACCAATACCAGAACCTGCTAAGAAATTATCTGTCGAAGAATTGAATCTTCAAAATAAAATAAGTAATGAAACTAATCAAAGTGGTGAAAAAATAGCAGCATTATTTAAAGAAGTTAAAAATCAAGTTAGAGAACAAAATATTCAAAATCCTGAAGAAGTTAAAACAATAATACGTAATGTAGCAAACAATATGGGTATAAATATTTCACAATCACAAGTAAATAACATGTCAAATTTAATTACAGAGTCACAAAAATTACAGAATACTTTACAAAATTTTAAACAAAAATTAAATGAAATCGCTGGGACACAAGGCTCAGGAATATTAGACCAAATATACAAGTTATTACAGGAATTTGTAAACATAATTCAAAATATATTCAACTCTTTGCAGAATATGGGGAGATAACAAATGATTATCGCCCAAAATAATTTACAATTTATATTAGAAGTGGCAATTTTAGTGCATTTAGGAATTCTTTTTTTATTTAATCTTTTAAATGTGTCCTTGAGATTGGCATTATCACTAAGTTTATTATTGACAATGTTTCTTTCTTTAATATTCAGTTTAGACACATTATGTTTATTTTTACCATTTGTTTCACATCAAGAATTTACACATGCATTTGGTCCACTTTCAATTTTGGGTTGGGTAACACTCACATCTGGAATACAAATTTTAAGGGAAAGAGGTGTAACTTCCCCATCTTTATCAAAGATCAATATTTTATTATTTTTCATAATATTGATTGCCGGGGGAATTATGCATAGATCTTTCTTGTTAATGTGGCTATTAGGTGTTGGCATTGGATATTATTTAATTTCAAAATGTTATAAAACAAAAACTAAAATAAAATTTAAAACTATTTCTTATTTTGTGGTAATTGCTCTTACCTCATTTACAGTATTAGAAATTTTGTCTAGAATACTTAATTTGGAGGTTCTTAGTCCTAGTGTGAGAATATCAAGAGTTGAAAAAAATATAATTCCTAGTTTACAAATGGTACTTCCAAATATTCGGTTCTGGGGACATGTTCCAGGATCCTGTCATTGGGGAAGCGAATGCCTTGGCGGCGCTGATGGATATATAACACTTCCAGTGACATTAATACATTTTCTCAGGCTCCCATATCATATATTTTATGGTATACTCGTAAATCAGAAAGATTACATTGATTATATGCTTCCAGGTATATTTGCAGTTGCTTTTGATGGAGGTTATTTCTCATTGCTGTTTTTACTTGTCTGGGTAGCATTTGTAACAATTTTAGCATCCAAAATATTAAAAAAATATAAAGAAAAAAGGTCTGAAGGAAGTACACGATATTTAGGCAGAGAGGCATTACTTATAGGATCACTATCAGCATTTATTTCTCAAAGTATGGTAGGTCTTTTTGTAGTTAATCGTAGTTTCAATGAATCAGCGCTCCTTACTTATATAATAATTTCTGCTTTAACAGTCGCACATGTAATCAAAGTAGAGCAGTGAACTTCTCCACAAAGTCCCTTCTTTATAGAGAAGACTTGTTTGAAAAATTATCTCTTTATATGAAATAATCCTGAAAGGCTATCAGAGTTGTCTCTTCCATCCTTTAGAATCTTACATGCTAATATAATCTCTTAACTTATTTTCATAGCTTATCCTTTTGACGTTGGATTTACTTTCCTGAATACGGGGCTTTTCCAGCTTGTATTAGTAAGTGTAGAAATTTATCCCAAGCATCCAATGTTTGGGCAAATCATGCTTCTTAAAAGTTATATTTATTGAATAACTATTATATTCAACTCATCTCCACGCTTCGCTAAAAACTTCTTGCCAATAGAATTAAAAATTAATGAGGTGGAAGTAGTGAAATCACAATATAAAAATTTAGTTGAAATATATAATAATTTAGAAAATAAAGCAACTACAATGGCACTAATAGAGGGTATAATAATTTGCATTATGAGTTTAAGCATAACACAGTTAATGAAGCTTTCAAACTTTGTATTTCTTCTCATACTTCCTCTAATTTTTTTAAGTTCATCTGAAATTTATAGTATTAAGTCAATGTTTTTACAAATCAATGAAGAAGACAATGAAATTAAAAAATTTCAGGAGAAAATAACATTGAAAAGAAAATATGTGAATAAGGCCATAAAATTTTTTATTCTTGGATTGTTTACATATATCATAATCTTTATTTTTTTATTTTTTGAAGTTAAATTTAAATATTAGTATCGATAAAGCATGTAAAGATATCAGGACACGTATTTTTGAGGTTATAGATAAATCTAAAATTTTATCATGAATCCTATAATTAGGAAAAAAAGGTGTTGAACATGGCAATATGGCAAGGTAGATCTAGAAGGAAACCTACTGGTGGAAGATTAAAAATGCACAGAAAAAAAAGGAAGCATGAATTAGGCAGAGAACCCATCATGACAAAAATTGGTGAAAGAAAAATTAAAATTGTAAGGACAAGAGGTGGAAATAAAAAAGTGAAGGTTGCTGCAGACAAAAAGATAAATGTGGCTGACCCAAAAACAAATGAAGTTAAGCCAGCAAAAATAATAAGTGTTGTTGAAAATCCTGCAAATCCACATTTAGTAAGAAGAAACATAATAACTAAAGGTGCCATTGTAGAAACTGATCTTGGTAAAGTAAGAGTAACATCACGTCCAGGTCAGGATGGCGTTATAAATGGGGTTTTAATTGAGGAGAAAAAAGAGAATGGCTAATAACTATATCTCAAATTTAATTTTTTGGAAGTGTTGATTTTGGAAAAGGAAATAATATTAAAACGTGTGAATGAATTTTTAGATCATATAAATAAAAAATTACCTGAAAGTATGGAATTAGAGTTTGAGGGATACTACAAAAGAGGTTTTTTTGTAACAAAAAAGAGATATGCATTAATAGAAGATGATAAGATCATCGTTAAAGGTTTAGAATTTGTTAGGCGTGATTGGGCACCTATAGCTAAGAAAACCCAAGAGAAAGTTTTATATACTATATTAAAGGAAGGATCTCCAAAAAAAGCTGAAAAAATTATAAGAAAAGTGATTAAAGACATAAAAGAAGGAAATTTAAATTTGGAAGATCTTGTCATACATACACAAATAACAAAAAAATTGGATGAATATAAACAAATAGGACCTCATGTGATTGCAGCAAAAAAAGCTTTAAGAAGAGGAAGAAGAATAGATCCCGGAGCAATCATCAGATATATAATAGTTAAAGGATCAAGGCCAATCAGTGAAAGAGCAGAACCCATTGAAGATGTTTCGCTAGAAGATTATGATCCTCAATACTATATTGAGCACCAAGTTTTACCAGCAGTTTCAAGAATAATGAAAGCATTAGGATATTCTGATGAAGATTTAAAAAGTATTATATATGGTGAAAGGCAGGCAAGTTTAGATTCTTTCCTATAAAAAATAGTCTTGATGAAAATGTATAAGACAGTATTTTTTGATATAGATGATACACTCTATAATACTTCTGAATTTGCTGAATTAGCACGTAAGGCAGCATTAGACGCTATGATAGAGGCAGGATTGCCTTTATCTCGTTCTAAAGCCTATAAGTTGCTCAGAGATATTATAAAAGAAAAAGGTTCTAATTATGGAAAACATTTCAATTTATTGACTAAAAGAGTCTTAGGTAAAGAAGATCCGCTATTGATAGCTTTAGCTGTTATAACATACCACAATGTTAAATTTGCACATCTAAAACCATTTCCAGAAACAATACCTACTTTATTGTATCTGAAATGTAAAGGATATAAAATAGGTGTGATATCAAATGGATTAACAATAAAACAATGGGAAAAATTGATTAGATTAGGTATTCATCATTTCTTCGATGTGGTAGTTACATCAGAAGAAGTTGGAGTAGAAAAACCAGAACCTGGTATATTTAAGGAAGCCTTAAAAAGAATAAAATCAAAAGCTGAAGAAGCAGTGATGGTAGGGGATAAACTTAAAGAAGATATTTTAGGCGCTGTCAAAGTTGGAATGTCTGCAGTGTTAATAGGTGATATATCTGAAAAAGAAAAAGAATATTTAAAAAAATTAGAAAATAAAACAAATAAGAAAATATATGTAATCTCAAAATTAGATGAATTAAAAGAGATTCTATGAATTTTCTAAATTTGGTGATTATATGGAATATAATTACTATCATGATGAACTCATGGTTGAATTATTTGAAATTTTAAAACAGCCAAAAGACCTTGATAGTTTGGATCTTTCAGACACATTTGTTGAAAATCTTGTTTTAAAAATAATTTCAATGCATGGTACTATTAGAACAAGTAAAATAAAGGAGATAACAGGATTACATTTAGATATATTGGAAGAAGTTTTGCATGAGTTAGAGAGAAGAGAATTATGTGCACAAGTTAAAGGTGGGTTTTTATTTTCAAGTGTTGATTATACGATTACTAAAAAAGGAAGAGAATTTGCCGAAAGAATAATGAAAGAAAATCCATACATAGGGATGGCACCTGTTTCATATGATAGATATTACAAAGTGATGGAGGCTCAATTAAAGGGTAGATTTCCAATTGAGATTCCAGAAGAAGTTATAGAGGAAGCATTTAAAGGAGTTGTTGGAGCTGAACATGCTAAAGAAGCACTAGTAGATTCATGTACATCTGGTAGAGGTGTGTTTATTTATGGACCACCAGGTACTGGTAAAACATTTCTTACAAGTAAAATGTCTAAATTGCTCCCACCAATAATAATACCTAAATATGTGGAGTTTGGAGGACAAGTTGTTGAATTATATGATCCTGATTTCCATGTATTGTGTAAAGAACAGCCAGAAGATCCTCGGTGGGTTAAAATATATGCACCTTTTGTGTTTACAGGTGCTGAGTTAAGTTTAGAGAAATTAGATACAAATTACAACCATAATAAGGGTGTTTATGAATCTTCACCCATTATAAAAGCAAATGGTGGTGTTTTATTAATAGATGATTTAGGAAGACAAAGAGATGACCATGAAGTAATACTTAATAGACTTATAGCACCTATGGAGAACAAAATAGATACTGTCTATATAAGAGGAGTACCTGTAAGTTTTCATTCACATTTCATACCAGTTTTTTCAACAAATTTAGACATAAGTATAATGGACGAAGCTCACTTGAGGAGAGCACCAATTCATGTATTTTTAGGTCCTCCATCAACAGATGAAATCGCAAAAGTATTCAAAAACAATTTAGATAAATTAGGAGAATTATATACAGATGAAGCAATAGAAAGATTCACAAAAACATATAAACCAACTGATGAAGGCGGTGAAGGATTAGAACCAACTTTTGCTCATGCAAGAGATATAGCTGAAATAGCACAAGCAGTGAGAATAAGATTAGGTAAAGAATATATTGATGAAGAAGTAGTTGAGGAAGCATTGAATAGACATGTGTTAATAACTCTACAGAGGAAAAATATAGATATAACTGCAGAAGGTAAAATAAGGACATATAGAATAGAAACTTCAGAGATAGAAAAAACAAAAGAAATATTGTTAAAAGAAGGTGCTTTACAAGTTTCTACAGAATCAAATTCTGTAATTGTAGACGTTGATAATACAGTGACGCCCTCACAAATCCTAAAAGTTCTTGAAAATAATGGAATAATACCTAATAAAGTAGAAATAATAGGTGAAACTGATCGAGAACTAAGAAAATTTGTTTTAACAGAGGGATAGTTGAAAGCTATACTAACTCAGCTTTAGCTTTTTTAAATGCATTGTACAATTCATCATCATAGGCTACAAGTATTATTTTAATCTTTTTCCCCTTTCTTTCTAAAAATTTTTTCATTACTTCAATCATTGATTTAGCAGCTTTTTCTTTTGGTAAACCACCAACTCCAGTACCCATACCGGGGAAAGCAACAGATGATACTTTTAATCTTAATGCTTCTTCTAAGGCAGCAGATGTCGCCTTTTTTATAGTTTCTATATCTGTAGGTTGGGAAGGTTTTTTCATCGTTGGTGCATGTATGACATATCTTGCTTTTAATTTTCCAGCAGTTGTAGATATTGCATCGCCAATATCTATAGGGGCTTTAGACATTGCTTCCTTTTCTATTTCTTTTCCTCCACGATTTTTTATTGCTAATGCTACACCGCCACCCATTTTTCCATATGAATTCGCAGGATTTACGATTGCATCTGCTTCAACTTCCGTAATATCTCCTTTTATAATTTCTATTTTATCTTTCAAGTGTTTATCCTCCACACTTTTTAATAATTTATTTAACTTTTTTGTTAAAATAAAATTATTCAAACACAATGTATATATATGAAAGAAACTTTGTATTTCTAATGTACATTAATTAATATCAAAGGAGGTGAAATTAGTGAGAAAATTTACATTGCTGATGTTACTGTTGATAGTAATTTCAATGAGTGGAATTGCAGGAGCTGCAGAAGTAAAGAATCTAAACACGAGCAAAACATTCACTAAAATTCAGGAGGCTATTGATGATCCAAGTACAACAGATGGCAATATAATAATCGTTGGTCCAGGTAATTATACAGAAAATATACTAGTAAATAAGTCTCTAACTTTGAAATCTAATGGAAGTGCAATAATTAATGCTGTAAGTTCTGAAAAATCTACGATAACAATAAAAGCAAACAATGTGTGGATTGAAGGATTTATAATTATTGGAGGAAAAAATGGAATTTACATGGAAAATGTTACTGGTTGTACAATAACTAACAATACAATACAAAATGCCTTTGTCAGTGGGTGGGAATACTATGGAGGAAATGGAATTTGCTTAGTAAATTCTACAAACAACACTATAACTAATAATATCATCAGAAATAACACATGGAATGGCATTAACGTTTGTGAGTCCAAAGGAAACATTATTAAAAACAATACAATAATGTATAGTGGAGGAATAGGAATTTACGTTTGGGGATTTAACAAATTCGAAGGAAACAATATAATTGAAAATAATAGAATTATAAATGCAACCTATGGAGGTATATATCTATTCAGACCCTCAAATAACAAAATTTGTAGGAACTATATTGCAAATGTCAGCAGTGGTGGAGGAGGAATGTCAGGTGCCATTTGCATAGATGTATCAGATTACAACATTGTCAAAGACAACATTGGTGTTAATTGTGATGGAGGATTATTTACAGATGGAATGATAGGCAATGAGATAACCAATAATATATTCAAAAATTGTAAAGTAGCAGTGAGTGAAAGTACTTATGGTCCAGCATCTAGGAACAATAAAATATATGGAAATTACTTTATTAACTACGAAACTGCAATATCTGATCCAAAAGGAGAATTAGTTGATAATATCTGGAATACAACTGAAGGTGGCAATTATTGGTCAAATTACACAGGAAATAATACAGGAGATGGAACTGGTAACATCCCATACTACTATGACAATAAACCATTAGTTGTCGATTTAGCAATTGAAGATATTGCAGCAAAGCCATCAGGAATAGAAGTACGTGTTAAAAATTTAGGAAAGGCAGATATCAAAAAAATAGACCCATTAACTAAACTCAAAATAAAAATAAGTTGTGATAATGATGTATATGAAACATTTATAGATCCACTTTCTGCAGGAGAATCACAAATTGTAAGATGGGACAAAATTGTTCCAGAAGGAAATCATACAATAAAAGCTGAAATTCCATACAGTGCTGAAGGTTATTTAATAGGAACAAATATCAGAGATGCAGACATCAGTAACAATGTATTCTCAAAAATTGTGCAAGGTTTTGTTCAAAATAAAACCTTCACAATAACCCTAACAAACTTAGGAAAATCAACAATAACCATAAAATATTACATCTCAATCTACACAAATCCAGTTAATGGAACTAAAGTCAGCTATAGGGAATTAACAATAACTCTAAAGCCAAATGAAACAAAAACAATAGAGTTAGGTAAATATCCATTTAAATATGCAGTATCTGGAACAATGATTGTCAAAAATCCATCAAGATATAGAATTCCATTAAATCTAAGAATAAAATATGAAATTGAGGGATTGAATCCACAGATGAGGGAGATAAGTAAATACATAGCTCCAAGGGGAGAATTTAGGTATATAGCTAGATATACAGGGAAAGAAGAAGGATATGCTGATGTTTGGTTTTAAGAGATTCTTTTTTTATTTTTTATTTTTTAAGAATTTACAACATAAATTTTTTCAATTTTTTCTACAACTTGGTCCCATGTAAACATTTTTTCAACCTTTTTACGTCCATTTTTGCCCATTCTTTTAGCTATTTTTTTGTTTTTCAATAAAAATTTTAGCTTTTCACATAATTCAGAAATATTTTGTTTATTGACTAAAAACCCATTGATGCCATCGTCAATTACTTCAGTTACGCCTCCTGACTTATATGCTATCACTGGTTTATAACATGCGTTAGCTTCCACAAGAACCATTCCAAAACCTTCTCTTGTTGAAGGCAAAACTAAAACTTCTGACTTTTTTATTTCTTTAATTACGTCGCTGTAATCATCTATTTTCCCAAAAAATTTAACTTTATCTTCTATGCTCAATTTTTTTACTAAATTTTTCAAATTTTTTGATACCACTCCATCGCCTATTATTTTTAATTTTACATCAGGTATTTCATTTACAAGTAATTTAACAGCTTTTATTAATTCATCAACATGTTTATGTGGAATTAATCTTCCAACAAATATTATTGAATTTTTATCAATGCCATTACATTCTACTGAATCTATTAATTTTAAATCAACACCATTATAGACAACATGAATTTTATTGTTAGGAATACCATATTTTCTATTTAAAATTCTTTTTACAGCATTGCTCACTGTTATAATTTTCTTAAATGGCAGTTTGTATAAAATTTTTTCAAAAAAATTAGCAATGCTACCATAATATATCCATTGTTCCTTATTTTTTTCTTCTGCTACATCATGAATGGTACCTATCACATTTTTTTGTATTTTCAAAATATAAGCTAAAGATGCAGGAATTAATGGGATGAATGCTTGAGCATCCACAACATCATATTTATGGGTTGTTAACCATTTAAATACAGAAATTATAAATCTTAAAAAATCTAATGGAGACCTATAAGGAGGGTTATTTATTGTTGGTCCTAAATGATACACATTTATTCCATCAATATTCTCATATTCAGGAACATTGCTAATTTTCATACATAGGACATCAACTTCATGACCTCTTCTTACAAGACGTTTTGCTATTTCATAAAGCCTTCTTTCTCCTCCACCTTGATAATGAGGAATGAAAAAATCTATAATATAACATATTTTCATCTTTTCACCCCCTTTAAAAAATTTAGCAAGATAAATATGAAATTAATTATTAGAATCAGAGCTCAGTCTCTTCATCATTTTTGTCAGCCCACGGCGCCTTCATCATCAGAAATGTGAGTTCTTCATCATAGGCAATGTCAGCACCCGCGCCCTTTCATCATCAATAAAATTTTTATTTTTTTAATTTTAAAAGTGTAAAAATAGCTAAAATTCCTACAATTATTATACTTATTGCAGCAAAACGAAATGATATCCTTCTTGACCTCCAGAAATATGCTATTATTATCAATGTAGCAATGGCAATGATTTTCAGAAAAATTTTTAATTGGATGTTCATTTTTATGTCTCCTAAAAACTTAATTATATTTTTAGACTAAATTTTTAAATAATATACTCTTTAAATTTTTGATAATCTACTTTTTGAGGGAAAGATATGAAAATTCATGTATTTAGATATGATCCCAAAGTTGATAATAAACCATATTATGAAACATATGAAATAAGTAAAAAGGAAAAAATGACAGTATTAGATGCATTAAACACAATAAATGCAAAATATGGGGCAAATATTGCCTTTAGAAGTTCATGTAAAGCTGGACAATGTGGATCTTGCGCTGTAAAAGTTAACGGAAAACCTGTTTTAGCTTGTAAACATGAAGTAGAAAACAATGCCATTATAGAACCTTTAGATTTACCTGTCATTAAAGATTTAATTGTTGATAGGAAAGAAATGGAAAATAAAGCACGTGAAATGCATTTATATTTACATTCAAAAAAGACTAAAGATCTGAGAATCATAAAACCAGAAAAGTATTGGGATTCTAGGAAAGTTAGAGGTTGTATCGAGTGTTTTTCATGTTTAACAGCTTGTCCTGTTATCAAAGAGACTTCAAAATATTTAGGACCCTATCATATGAACTATATAGCTAAATTTGCATTTGATCCAAGAGATGAATATAATAGAGTGTCCCAAGGAATAAAAAAAGGAATTTATTATTGTACTACTTGTGGAGCATGCGAAGAAGTGTGTCCTAAAGGACTAAATCTTCCAGGAGATGCAATAGAAAAATTGAGAGAACTTGCATATAAAGAAGAGATGGGTCCATTGCCTCCACACACATCTATTAGAAAACGTGTGGAAAAAACTGGAAGATCCGTAGATTCCATTGGAAAATCATTTATAGACAATGTCTCAAAATTTGGGGAAAGCAATATAGCATTCTTTACGGGGTGTTTAGTTGATTATAGAATGCCAGAAGTTGGTGAAGCATTGCTAAAAATATTTGAAAATATTGGATTAGATATAGATGTTCCTAAAGGACAAGTATGTTGTGGATCTCCATTAATACGTACAGGACAGACTGATATTGTAAAAGAACTTGTAGAGAAAAACAGAGAAATATTTGAGGGATATGATACTGTAATAACATTGTGTGCTGGGTGTGGATCAACACTAAAAAATGACTATCCTAAGTTTGGTGTTAAATTAAATGTTAAAGACATAAGTGAATTTTTAGTTGATAAAAATCTAAACCTTAAACCTATTAAAATGAGAGTAACCTATCATGACCCTTGTCATTTGGCTAGAGGACAAAACGTTCGTAAAGAGCCACGAAAAATTTTAAATAAAATTCCTGGATTAGATTTTGTTGAAATGGATGAACCTGATAGGTGTTGTGGTGCAGGTGGAGGTGTGAGATCAGGCAAACCTGAATTAGCCCAAAAACTGGCTAAAAAGAAAATAGAGATGGCAGAAAAAATAAATGCAGATGCAATTATAACCATATGTCCATTTTGTCAATTAAATATGCAAGATGCAGCAAATAAAAAATCTACAAAAATTAAAGTTTTAAACATAGTAGAATTATTAAGAAAAGGTTTGTAACGATGTTAGAAAATATAACTGTCGTATTTGTTGAACCAAAGACCGCAGGAAACATAGGTTTTATGGCAAGAGCAATGAAAAATTTTGGATTGAAAAAATTAATCCTTATAAATCCCTGCAAATTAAGTAAGGAAGCATATTATCATGCAGTGCATGCTAAAGATATTATAAAGAATTCTAAAGTCTACGAATCTTTAAATAAAATGCTTGAAAAAGAAAATATTAATTTATTGGTTGGTACAAGTGGCGTAGTTGCAGGGGATCGTAATATAGAGAGGATATCAGTTACGCCAGAATATTTGGCTGAAAATATACAAAAAAATACGGCTATTTTATTTGGAAGAGAAGACCATGGACTATACAGCCATGAGTTAAGAATGTGTGATCTTATCCTTACAATTCCAACAAGTAAAGAATATCCTATTATGAATGTGTCCCATGCAGCCGCAGTAATTTTTTATGAATTATTCAAAAAAATGGAAGATACATGTGAAATTGAGAAAGAAATTGCATCCTACAAAGAAAAAGAATTGTTAAAAAAAGAAATAAATGAAGTTGTATCAAAATTAGACATGCCAATACATAAAAAAAGAAATGCAATAAAAGTTTTTAAAAACATAATTGGTAGATCATTTTTAACTAAAAAAGAATTTCATGTATTGATGGGTATATTTAGATCCATAAAAAGAAATATATAGTGGGAAAGACAATGTTATTTGGAGATAACACTACTGGCTTAATCTTACTTTTAATTTTCTTAATTATTTTTCCAATGGTAATGAATCAGATGCTTCTACGCAACGTATCTAGATATGTAGAAGAAATGGAAAAGAAAGTTGAGGAAGCCGAAAAATTAATAATAAAGATGTGTAAAAGGAAACATTCAAAAGAATTAAAGAAATTTTTAGAATTCTTTGTTGCAAAGCCATCTAGATTAGACCCACATGGAATTGTGAAAAGATTTGAAAAAATATTAAACATGAGTGAGAAAAGATTTAAAGAGGTTGCAGATAAGGTCTTAGAGGATTTAGACGAAGAAAAAAAATCTAATTTTATAATGGCTTTAAAATCTACCTTAAGTTTGAAATCAACGGCAAAAATCATAAGACATAACCTTGAATTAGCTAAAAAAACAAAGAATTTTCAAATATTAATAGCATTGCAAATGAACCTCAACCTAATAAGACGTTTTTTTGAAGCTCAATTTGAAGGTGTTAAAGCATTTTCAAAAGGATTACCAGTTGGTGACAGTGCTGGGGTAGTTGTTGCTGGAGCCCTGATGGATGGTAACGATGATTTGAAAGAAATGGGAGATATGGTATATACTAAAAAAAGTATAGATGGTAGAAATGTGATTATAGTAAGAAGTAAAGGACCTGGAGCAAGAATTGGTAGAGTTGGAAGAGTAGTAACAAGATTAATTGACAAAAATAATATTGATCATTTAATTATGATAGATGCTGCTGTAAAATTAGAAGGAGAAAAAACTGGAAGCGTTGCTGAAGGTGTGGGGGTCGTAGTTGGCGGAACAGGCGTTGAAAAATGGTTAATAGAAAATAAAATCACTGAAAAGGACATAGATGTGAGTTCAGTTATAATTAAAATGAGTCTTGAAGAAGCTGTAAGTCAGATGAATAAAAAAATATTAGAAGGATGTAAAAAAGCAATAAAAATTGTTAATAAAATGATTGAAAGATATGAAAAAGATAGTAATATTCTTGTTGTTGGAGTAGGCAATAGTTCAGGAATACCTAATGTTGTTGAAGATCTTTCTAAAATAAAAATTAAGGAAGAGGTAAAAAATGGCAATACTAAGTGATAGAGACATCGAAAAATATTTGAAAAAGGGTATTATATCTATAGAACCATTGGAAGACCCAAAAAATCAAATACAGCCAGCATCTGTAGATTTGAGGGTTGGTCATAAATTTAAAAGTTTTAAAATTATTAGAAAACCATATATAGATCCAAAAAAAGGACGTGATTTAGAATCATATATGGATACATTTCATTTGGAAGATGGCGAAGCTTTTATCATTCATCCAGGTGAATTTGCATTAGCAAGTACTTATGAAACTATTAAACTTCCAAAACATCTAGTAGGAAGAGTTGAAGGTCGTTCTTCTATTGGAAGGTTGGGCGTGACAGTTCATGTAACAGCAGGTTATATAGATCCTGGATTTCATGGAAAGATAACATTGGAAATATCAAATATAGGTAAGATGCCAATAGCAATATATCCAAAGCAAAGAATTTGTCAAATAGTTTTTGAAACAATGACCTCTCCTGCTAAAAGGCCATATGGACATCCTGAGAGAGATAGTAAGTACATGGGACAGAATGGCCCTGAAAGTAGTAAAATATCAAAAGATTATGAGATAAAACATGGTAAAATTTAAACTAGGTGATAACATGGATAAAGTAATGGAAATCGCAAAAAGAAGAGGATTTTTATGGCCTTCATTTGAAATATATGAAGGACTTTCAGGATTTTATGATTATGGTCCTTTGGGAGTTCTATTAAAAAGAAAAATAATTGAAAAATGGAGAGAATACTATACAATTAAAGAAGGATTTTATGAAGTAGAGACACCAAATGTCATGCCAAAAGAAGTTTTAAAGGCATCAGGCCATGTTGATCATTTTAATGATCCAATGACAAAATGTAAAGATTGTTCAGAAATTTATAGAGCAGATCACCTTATAAAAGATGAGACAGGTGAAGATGTAGAAGGTCTCAGCAATGAAAAACTTACAGAAATAATTTCTAAGAAAAAAATAAGATGTCCTAAATGTGGGGGACACCTATCACATGTATGGAGCTATAATTTAATGTTTCAAACATTGATAGGACCAACTGGTAAAAAAGTTGGATATTTGAGGCCTGAAACTGCACAAGGAATTTTTGTTCTTTTTAAGAGATTAATGAGATTTTATAGAAATAAATTGCCTTTTGGTGTTGTACAGATTGGTAAATCATTTAGAAATGAGATATCACCTAGACAAGGTGTTATAAGGCTTCGTGAATTCACTCAAGCTGAAGCAGAAATATTTGTAGAACCAGATAACAAAACACATCCCAAATTTCATAAAGTAGCAGATGAAAAATTAAAACTTTTTTCTGCAGAAAAACAACTTAACGGTGAAAAACCTGAGAAAATTTCATTAAAAGAAGCTGTAGATGAAAATATTATATCTAGCGAATTGTTAGCTTATCACCTTTATCTAACAAAAGAGTTTCTAACTGATTTAGGAATACCTGAAGAAATGATAAGATTTAGACAACATCTACCTAGTGAAATGGCACATTATGCCGCTGATTGTTGGGATGCTGAAGTATATATGGGAGAATTTGGATGGATAGAAGTTGTAGGAATAGCTGATAGAACAAATTATGATCTTAAGTCTCACATGGAAAGTAGTGGTGAAGATCTAAGAATATTTGTTGAGTATGAAAAACCCAAATTGGTTAAAAAAGTTGAGATACATCCTAGAATGGATAAAATAGGTCCTAGATTTAAAGAAAAAGCCAAGAAAATTTTAAAAAAGCTAAAAAATATGGAACCAGAAAAAATTAAAAAAGAATTGTCTAAAAATGAAGGAAAAATTAAGATTAAGATCGACAATGAAGAATTTGAAATATATGAAGATGAAATAGAAATAAAAGAAAAAAGGAAATATATAAAAGGTAAAAAAGTTCTTCCACATGTCATTGAACCATCTTTTGGTATAGATAGAATTTTTTATGCAACAATGATACACAACTTTGTAGAAGATGATGAAAGAACTTACTTTGATTTTCCAGCAGATATAGCTCCAATACCAGTTGCAGTCTTTCCATTACTCAATAAAAAAGAATTGATAAATTTAGCAATTAAAATAAAGAAAGATTTACAAAAAGAAGGTTTAATCGTTAATTATGATGAGTCAGGAACTATAGGTAGGCGTTATGCTCGTGCAGATGAAATAGGAATTCCATTTGCAATTACAGTTGACCACCAATCTATAGAAGATGGTACAGTTACAATAAGGAATAGATCTGATAAAAAACAAGTTAGGATTGCCATTAATAAAATACCAGATACTATTAAAAAATTGATCAAAGGTGATATAAAGTTCCATGAATTATTTTACCATGAAGAACTTTTAGTTCGTGATTAGATGAAACATTATCACTTAAAAAAGAAGATAAAATATGATGGTAGTCAATTAAAACCATTTTGGGCACTGGAAGAATTAAATATAAAAGGACCTAGTATAGTCACGTGGATAGGTCCAATGAATATAAAAAAGGAAAAAATAGTAGATTATGAAGATAAAGGGAGAGAAATAAAAGGAGGAGAAATGGCACATTTTATTATTGAACATTTTGACAGCCAACCTGGTAACATAAAATTATGTTACCATAGACAAAGGATGTTAATAATGATATTAAAAGAAGAACTATTGAAGATGGGTATCAAGACAAGAAGAGAAGGCGATGATCTCTATATTAATGATTCTAAACTTACAGTGTCTATAGCCACTGCTTCAATAAGTAGTATGAAAATACATTTGGGCATAAATTTAAGTAGTGAAGGTACACCAGAAAACATAAAAACAATAGGTCTCAAAGAATGTAACTTAGATAATAAAGACATCAAAAAATTGATTAAAAATGTTGCTGAGAAGTATATAGAAGAAATTAGAAAAATTGAAGAGGATATTACAAAAACAAAAACAATGTAATGTGGGAATTAAATGGAAGTTGTATTAAATGGTATTCATGCAAATTTAAGGTTTTCAGCAGCGCATATAATACCTGGTCATGAATTTTGTGGACGCTTACATGGTCATTCGTATATTGTAGATGTTAAAGTCAAAGGTAAAGAATCTGGTAAGTTTGGTTTTGTAATTGATTTCAAAGATATTAAAAAAATCGTCCGTTCAATATGTTCAAAACTTGATCATAAGGTATTGATACCAAAGAATAATGACATGATGGAACTTGAAATCAAGAATGACTCTGTAATTTTTCAGATTGCTAATAAAAAATATGAACTTCCGAAAGAAGATTGTGTTTTGCTTGATATAAAATCAACAACTGCAGAATCGTTAGCAAAATATTTTGCAAATCTTATTTTGAAAAAAATTGAAGAGAAAAACGGATACAAAATTTCAGAAATTGAAGTGTGTGTAAATGAAGGTATTGGACAAGGAGCAATATTTAAAAAGAAAGTGAAAAAATGAAAGCACCAGTGTATGAAATATTCTCAAGTATTCAGGGAGAGGGATTATTAGTTGGAAAAAGACAAATATTTGTAAGATTTGCTGGATGTAATCTAGATTGTATATATTGTGATACACCGAAAAGTAGAGATCCTAAGAATGGGAAATTATTTTTAGTTGATGAGCTTTATAAATCAGTAAAAAGTTTGGTAACACCTGATTTACATTCTATTTGTTTGACAGGTGGAGAGCCTTTACTTTATGCTGATTTTATAAAAAAATTTTTAAAAAAATGTGAATTTAATGCTTTGTTGGAGACAAATGGATCTCTACCAGACAATGCAAAAGTAATATCGAAATTTATAGATTATGCAGCAGTAGATATAAAATTACCTAGATATATTACTGTTATGGGTGAAGAAATCATAGAAAAAGAAATTGAAACGATAAACATATTAATGGCAAAAAAGGTATACACTTATTGTAAGATTGTAGTCTTACCATCTACAAAAGTCAAAAGTTTAAAAAAAGTCGTTAAAAAAATTAGAGATGGGATTGTAAATCCGTTAGGGCTTCAAATAGTGTTACAGCCAAGTAGCCCTTTAAAAAATTGGATTGGTAAGCAAAAACGCCTACTTAAAATGTCTGAGATAATAGGTAAAGATTTTAATGTGAGAATCATACCTCAAATTCACAAGATCCTAAAATTTCGGTGAGGAGGTCTTAGTTTGGATATAGAGACGAAAATAACTGTACGCGATGCCATGACACCAAATGTTATAACAGCACCACCAAATATTAGTGTAGCAGAAGCTGCAGCAATAATGTCTAAAAAGCGTGTTGGGAGTATAATTATCAAGGACAACTCAGGTCCTATAGGATTAGTAACTGAAAGTGATATAATTAGGAAAGTTGTTGCAAAGGATTTAAAAGCTAGTGAAGTTAAAGTCAGTGAAATCATGACAAAAAATTTGATAACTATTGAACCAGAGAGCGAAATACGTGAAGCTGCTCACTTAATGGCAAAAAATAATATAAGAAGGCTTCCTGTAGTTAAGAATGGTGTCTTAGTTGGTATAATAACATCAACAGATATAATGGTAGTGGCACCAGAATTAACTGAAATTTTAGTTGAGAATGCAAGAATGAAAGAAAATGAATTTTTACAAAGAGAAGAACGAGAAGAATCAATACCAGGTGTATGTGAAATTTGTGGAACTTATGCTGAATATTTAGAAGAGGTTGATGGAAAATTTGTATGTGAGGATTGTAAAAGAGAATTAAAGGGTGAATAAAGTGAAAATCAAAGAAATAATGACAACAAATCCTATCGTTGTTTCTCCAGACATGGCAGCTACAAAAGTAAGATCTTTATTTAGGGAAGAGAGGGTAAGATGTTTTCCAGTTGTAAATAATGGTAAATTAGAGGGAGTTATTACAAGAGGAGATGTACTCCGAATCACTTCAACTAGATCTAACATAACCGTTAAAGGATTAATGGAAAAACCTACAGTTTTGTTAACGCCAGATGCAGATGTAATGGACGCTGTAAAGCGTCTTGTTTCTGCAAAAAAAACACATGCTCTCATAATTAAAGATAGTACAAGCATGGAATTAATTGGAATTGTCAGTGTTTTTGATATTTTCCAAAGTTTTTTAGATGCTAAAATAAGACCTAAAAAAGAAAAAATAAAAGATATTTTTACAGAAAATCCTGTAGTTTGTGATTATGAAGATCCTATCTACAAAGTGTGGGACAAAATGAATGAATCAGGTTATTCTGGTTTACCTGTATTAAAAAATGGAAAATTGATTGGAATCATCACCAGAAAAGATATAATTGATTCTGGATATGTTAGGATAAATAGAGAATCAAAGAAACATGTTAGAAAAAACATAGAAGTGTATAGAGTCATGAAGACTCCTCCAGTTGCTGTAACCAAAGAAGACGATGTCTATGATGCAATGAAATTAATGATAGAAAAAGATATTGGAAGACTACCAGTTGTCGAAAATCCAGAATATATTAATAACGAATCATATGTTGTAAGAAGAGCTGATCTTATTGGAATAGTCACTAGGAAGGATATTTTGAAGGCATATGTTTAAATAAATTGTAATTTTTAGTGGTTTGAGGTGTTATAATGAGAAAAAAAATTCTGGAAAATATTGGTAAGTCTCTGGATAGAGGACCTGTAGAATTTGATACTAGACTTTCAGATAAAGAAGGAGACATAATGAGTATTGCAAATAAGGATGTTATAACAGTACCGCCTGGAATTAGCGTAAAAGAAGCATCTGAAATAATGGTGAAAAATAAAGTTAGAAGATTACCAGTAGTTTCTCCAAAAAATGAGCTTCTTGGAATTATTACGGCCACAGATATTGTAGATTTTTTAGGAGGAGGAGAAAAATTTAAAATAATTGAAAATAAATATAATGATAATTTTTTAGCCGCTGTAAATGATTCAATAAAAGATATCATGACAGAAGATGCTCATTATATAACTAACAAAGATTCCATAAAGGATGCTGTTGAAAAAATGCTCAAACATGATGTTGGAGCTCTTCCTGTTGTAGATAATGAAAATAGAGTTGTAGGAATTGTATCTGAAAGAGATTTTGTATTTTTAATGGCAGGACTCATTAATGAAGAACCAGTTGCAGATTACATGACTGAAAATCCAATAACTACAACTCCTGGTACTCCAATTGAAAGTGTTTCTAAAATTATGGTAAGAAATGGTGTTAGAAGGGTACCTATAGTTGGAGAAAAAAGAAAAACACCCAAACCTGAAAGTGAAAAACTTATAGGCATTGTTACATCTACAGATATTTTAAAATTTTTAGGAAATAGTAAAGCCTTTGATAGCTTAACTTCAGCAAGTGCATTTGAGGTGTTATCAAGACCTGTAAGTGAAATAATGCAGAAAGATGTTATTAAAGTAAGTATAACTGATAATTTAGGTAAAGTGTATGAGTTGATGGATAAAAACAATGTTGGAGGACTTCCAGTGGTTGAAGATGATCAATTGCTTGGAATAATTACAGAAAGAGATTTGTTAAGAACAATAATAGCATAATTTTCAGGGTGATCAGATGAAAATTGAAGAAATCATGAATGATGAGGTAATAGTAGTTCGAGAAAATGACAGTATTTCACGAGCACGAAATTTGATGCTAAAGAATGATATAAGTCACCTACCAGTGATCAATGAGGATGAAGAACTTGTTGGAATATTGAGTGAAACAGATATTGCATCTTTGTTAAAAATAGGCGGACCTGCATGGAAAAGAAGACCGATAGATAATATATTAGTTAAACGCATAATGACAAAAAATCCTGTGACGGTTTCTCCAAATGAAGATATTAAAGATGCAGCTGATTTAATGTTAAGAAAAGATATAAGTGCACTTCCTGTAGTTGAAGATGGAAAAATTCTTGGCATCGTTACAAAAACAGATCTTGTAAGAATATATAGTGAGAAATTTAAGGGGAGATATAAAGTAGCCGATTTGATGTCAAAAGATGTTGTAACTGTAAATGAAAATACTACATTATCACATGTTGCTAAATTGTTAGATAAAAACAATATAAGTAGAGTCGTTGTTACAGCTGGCAAAGAACCTATAGGTATTATAACTGCCACTGATATATTATTTGCAAAATTAGATAAACCTTCTACTGGAGTTGCCACTGAAAAAATATTTTTTGTACGTGTAAGGCCTTATAAAAAGAAAAAACGTGTTAGATTAATTTCTACACTCACAGCAGGTGACATAATGACAGACGATCTTATTACTATAAATCAAGATTTTGACTTGTCTAAAGCTGCAAAAATCATGATCAAAAATAAAATAGGATCTTTACCAGTGATTGATGATGATGGAAAGCTAGTTGGTATAGTAACAAAAACAGATATAATTAGAGCTATATAGAGTTTTTGAGGGGGTTTTAATGCTAATAAAATACTTAATGTCCACCAATCCTGTTACAATAAACAAAAATAAAAATATTGCTGAAGCTCTTAAATCTATGGAGAAAAATAAGGTATCTTCTTTGCTTGTTGTAGATAATAACAAAAAACTTGTAGGGATTGTGACTGAAAAAGATATAGCAGGTAAATTACTTTCATCTAAATATGAAAATTTACCACCATCTCATATTTATGTATCTACAGCTATGACAAAGGATCCTATAACTGTATCTCCAAACATTACGGTAGGTAAAGCTGCTGACATAATGTTAGAAAATAGGATAAGTAATTTACCTGTCGTTGAAAATGGTGAGTTAGTTGGGATAATAACCAAAACTGATTTGTTGGACGTTTGTAAATGTAAACCTTACCGAGAATTAAAAGTGAAAGACGCCATGAGCACTGAAATAATAACTATAGGGCCTACTGACAGTTTATTACATGCTAGACGAATAATGGTTGATACAAGAATTGGAAGATTGCCAGTAATGGACGATGATATTTTAGTTGGCATAATTACTGCCAGAGATGTAGCTAAAGCAATAATAGCTTACAGAAAAATCGTTCCAGACAAATATAAATCAAGCAGAATCAGAAACTTATTAGTGCAAGATATAATGGTTCAAAATGTACGTACAGTTTCTGCAAATTTAAGTATTTCAGAAGTCACTGAAAAGCTAATTTCTTATGGATTTGGTGGTTTTCCAGTAATGAATGATGAGTTAGAAGGTTTAATAACAAAAACAGATATATTAGATGTAATTACCGAAATTGAGGGGGTTTAATTAATAAATTTAGATACATGTCCATCTTGTAATTCAAAGTTGCAAATAGATTGGAATAAAACCTGTGGTTTAAAAAAAGTACATTATGTTTGTCCAAAATGTGGAAATGAATTTAAAAAATCATTACAGAGAATGTTAAAAAAATTTAATCTAGATATAGAACGCATTGAAAAAGGAATAAAAAGTGGAAAAATAAAATTTTATGAATCTCTTGGGTTTCCCACTTTACATTTTAAAAAAGATGTTGGAAAATTAGAAGCTGGAACAGTAATTTATTTTCACAAAAAAGTAGATATCATAAGAGGCTTTCCCAAAATACGACGTACACTACTTCTTTCTCCAACTATAGAGAAACATTTTAAGGATTTTGTTGCTGTTGAAGAAAAAATGAATGGTTACAATGTTAGAATAGCAAAGGTTGGAGAAAAAATTGTGGCATTAACACGTGGGGGCTTTATATGTCCTTTTACAACAAATAAAGTTATGGAACTATTAAATCTTGAAGATTTTTTTAATGATTTTCCAGACTTAATTGTATGTGGGGAAATGATTGGAACACATAATCCTTATGTACCCCATTATTATCCTGAAGTGGGAAAGTTAGGCTTTAGAATTTTTGATATAAGGCGTAAAGTAAGTAATGAAGCACTTTCAGTTTATGAGAAAAATAAATTATTAAAAAAATATAATCTTCCTGGTGTACGGCTTTTTGGAATCTTTGATGTAGAAGAAGCTCCAAAAAAAATTGAAGAAATAATCAAAGAATTAGAAAAAGAAAATAGAGAAGGTGTAGTGATTAAAGACCCTGAAATGAAAATACCTCCAATTAAATATACTTGTGGACGTGCTCACCATTCAGAACTAAAGTTTGCATTTACGTTTCCTTTTGATTTTGGAAGGCATTTCTTATTTAGCAGAGTTATTAGAGAAGGTTTCCAATCCTATGAATTTAAGGAATCTAGAGAGGAAATGCGTGAAAGAGCAAAAAGAATTGGAGAATCTATACTTCTACCAATGATTGAAACGATAAAAAAAATTGCTGAAAATGGAGTAGCACATGAAGATGTAATTATAGACGTAGAAACAAAAGCTGAAGCCGAAAAATTGATAAGACATTTACGTAAACAAGGTGTAATTGCAAAACTAGTTAGTTATAAAGATGGAAAAGCAAAAATAAGGAGAATATATCAATCAACAACAGACAAAATTAAACATTACCTTAATGGAGGGCTTTACTAATTGAAGATTGGATATTTAGGTCCAAAAGGAACTTTTACAGAAGAAGCTGCTATAAAATTAAAAAAATTTGAAAAATGTAAATTGTTAAGTTTTGATTCCATTGTTGAAGTACTAGACGCTGTAGATAAAAATAAAATTGATAAAGGCGTTGTTCCAATAGAAAATTCGATAGAAGGGAGTGTAGGTATAACTTTAGATCTTTTGGCCTTTGAATATAACCTCTGTATTTATAGAGAAATAATTATACCAATAAATCATTGCTTAATTACAAATAAAGGAGTAAAGCTTAGTGATATAGAAGTTATATGTTCTCATCCTCATTCATTAGCTCAATGTCGTAAATTTATCGAAAAGTTAGGATTAAAAATTCGCTCTTTTCAAAGTACTGCTGCAGCTGCTAAATTCATAAAAGGAAAATTAAATTATGCAGCAATAGCTCCTAAAAGGGCTGCAAAATTATACAATTTACACGTAATTCAAGAAAATATACAAGATTACAAAAATAATTTTACAAGATTTATAGTGGTAGCTAAAAGGGATCATGAGTTTACAGGGGATGATAAAACATCGATAGTTTTTTCACTTGAAGATAAACCAGGACGACTTTATGAAGTTTTAAAAGAATTTGCGAAAAGAAATATAAATTTAACAAAAATAGAATCCAGACCTTTAAAGTTAGGGCTCGGAAGATACATTTTTTTCTTAGATTTTGAAGGTCATAGAAAAGAAAATAAAATTGTCGACGTATTAGACGCTGTATCCAAAAAAACGCATTTTATGAAAATATTAGGCTCATATCCTATTTCAAAAATTTATGAATCTAATTCTTTGAAGAAATAAATGTTATGCAAAATTCAAAATCGAAAAGTATATACATAGCAACTCGTATGAATAAAATATCATGATGAAAATAATTGAAGAGTTAATAAGGATAACCAAAAAATATCCTGTGGAAGATGTTCGAGTTGGAGTCTCTTGGACTGCTGTATTGAGTAAATATTGCGGAGTTGCAAACACTTTTAGCATGTTTAATATACATGGAAATTACACAAAAGATTGGGGTAAATTAACAGAAAAAGATACGAGAGAATTGGCAGAATACGTTAAATCTTGGAATTTAATTGAAGCTAGCATTGGAGTTGCAGCTATAAACTCTACTATAAAACCCAAAGGTAAGAAAAACATAAACATGTTAGAGTTGTTACCAGAAATTTCAAAAAATAAAAAAGTGACTATGATTGGTAGATTTCCAAAAGTTGATGCAATTAAAGAAGTTTCAAAAGAGTTTTGGATTTTAGAAATAAATCCTTTTTTAGTGAACCCTAAGCATAATATTTTTCCTGAATTTGCTGCAGAACAATTAATTCCAAAAAGTGATGTACTCATTATTACATCTTCAACTATAATCAACAAAACTATTGATAGGTATTTAAAACTTGTAAATGAAGATAGCTATGTAGTACTTATGGGACCAACAACACCACTTCATAAAACATTATTTGATTATGGAATTGACATTCTTGCAGGACTTGAAGTGTTAAAACCTAAGGCAATATTAGAAAAAATAAGCCAAAGTGCTGGCATGATAAGCAGTAGAGTTTGTGAAGGTGAAGTTAGGTATAGGGTTTTGGAAAAATGAAGATAAAAGAAAAAATAAAAAAATATTTGAAAAGTTTTACTAAAGATTTGTTAGATGAAGAAATAGAGATTAAGGTTGCTAATCCTAATTTAGATACTAAAAAAATAAAAGATTATCCACTGGTTAAAGGAAAAGAAATACTTTTGAGAGCGAATTTCAAAGGAAATTTTGGTGATTGCTTTACAAATTCACCAACAGTGTTTAAAGGTAAAATAAAAGATATATTAAAACATGAAAATATATCATGTCAAATTGCATGTTTAAACGCTGTTATGAGATACTATGGAATTATAGAAAATACTAGGCATTGTACTTCAAATTATCCTGAAAAATGTGCCAAAAAATTTGTAGAATATGTAAAAGATAATTTTTCTCCTGAAAAAGTTGGCATTATAGGATTTCAACCTGCTTTTGTAAGAGAATTTTCTAATGAATTTGATAAAATATTCGTAACTGATTTAAATCCTGAAAATGTTGGAAGTGTGAAATATGGAATAAAAGTTTTAGATGCTAAATACAACCCAGAAATTATAAAATGTTGCGATGTCGTGCTCATAACAGGGTCTACTATCGCAAATAATACATTTAACAAGATATATGAAAAATGTAAAAAATACAAAACCAATTATATATTTTATGGTACTACAATAGCAGGAATAGCACATCTATTAAAATTAGATAGATTTTGCCCATTCAGCGATTAATTTATATTAATAGTTGGTTTTTAAAGTTAAATGTATGGAACTAATTACAATAATTGCAATATTTGTAAGTCTTTATATGGCATTTACAATTTCAGCTAATGATATCGGAAATTCGGTGGGTACGGTAGTTGGTAGTGGTGCTATCAATATTAAAAGGGCATTGGTTTTAAATTCTATTTTTGCGTTTTTAGGTGCTATATTTTTGAGTAAAGCCGTTACTGAAACCATAGGAAAAGGAATAATACCTGCTGGCATGCTTGACATTAAAGGTGCTTCTATCATTACCTTTACTACAGGACTTTGGATAACATTTACTTTGTGGAAAAAAATTCCAATTTCAGGTTCTGAAGCAATTATTGGGGCAGTAACCGGTTTTGGCGTTGCAAGTATTGGTATAGATAAATTAAATTTACAAACATTGTGGGTAATTATGTTAAGTTGGATTGTTTCTCCACTAATTGGCTTGGTTACTGGATACTTGACTTACAGAGCTCTTAACACTGTAATATTTACAAAAACTACAATGAAAAAAAGAAGTAGAATAGAAAAGATATTTAAATATCTTTTAATATTAACTTCTTGTGCTACAGCTCTAAGTATTGGTGCAATTGATATTTCAATTGCTACTAGTGTTTTATACATAACATTTGGACAAGCTGGATTAGAAATAAAAATAATTGGCGCCATTATGCTCATAGTAGGTATATTAATAGCAGGTAACAGAGTTAGTGACACAATTGGTAGACGAATAACAGAATTGGTACCAAGTAGATCATTTTCAGCCCAAATTTCAGCGGCTATTATATATGCACTTTTTGTGTATAATGGGATCCCAATATCGCCTACTCAGACACTTGTAGGATCCATCATTGGTGTAGGATTAGCATATGGAGTTTCAAGTGTTAAAATCGACGTTGTTAAAGATGTAATACATATCTGGCTCTTAACAATTCCTTGTTGTTTTACTTTAGCCATGGTTCTTAAGACAATTTCTACTCTTCTAATGTAGATCTCAGTGCCCTTATTATGTCACCATCAGATATTATACCTTTAATTTCATCATTCTCTTTTACAACAAGTTGGTTAATTATTTCGTCCTTATCACCATGTTCATACATTTTTTTAACAACATCAGCTAAAGTATCGTTAGGACTTACGCAAACAACATCTTTAACCATTATTTCCTTAACTTTTGTACCTAATTTGTACTTATCTAAGATCAAATTATGGCCGAGATCTGTTGCTGTTACTATACCTAACAATTTGCCTTTTTTTACTACAGGTAAAGCACTTATTTTATTTTTCATTAATTTTTCAAAAGCAAAAACAACGTCTTCTTCGGGATCCACAGTTATAACATTTTTTGTCATCACATCTTTAACCTTTATATTTTCCCACATCTTTATGCACCAAATCTTCTGTTAAGGACTTGACAATCGAGTCAATAGTTGTAACTACATCAATATTTTCAATTATTGGGATATTATGTTTTCTTGCTTGCATTTCAATATAATCATGTATGCGTCTTATAGCCCAGAAGTATTTTAAATATCTCTCTAAAGGTCTTCTTGCCCATTTTTGTCTGCAACGAGAATAAAATCTGCTTCTATGCATTTTTTCATCAGGAACTGTCAATACAAACATCGCTACATTATTTTTATTAATTAGTTCTTCCCTTATAAATCCAGGAACAAGGTGGGCACCTTCTATGACTATACTTATACCTTCGGTAAGTGCTCTTTCAATTACAGCTTCAATGCCGACGGTCACCACGTTTACATGGTCTCTAAAGCCAACTAAAACTTCATCAAACTCTACAGGTGCAGGTGTCCTTAAAGATTTATAAGCTGTAAAAGTAGATTCATGAAGAGAAGGTATTAATTCTTTAGATATCATCTTTCTCATGACTTCTCGTATCATGTCGGTGCTGATCATGTTTCTTATTCCTAATCTATTTGCAACTTCGAATGCTATTGATGATGTTCCAACACCAGAAGCTCCTGCAATCAATAAAATTAAAGGTTCCTTATATTCTCTTATTTTTCTCCATCTTATATATTTTTCAGCTATTTTTTCATCTTTTTCCTTTAATTTATTGTATACAATTTTTACTAATTCATCAATAGTTACAATTTTCTTTTTTTCTTTTTTAAGATAAGACTCTACTTCTGCTGCAAGGAGGTAAGCATCTGTAGGATCCATCCCTGATCTCGTCAGTGATCTAGCCAATACACCCTTTGAAAATGGTTCTCTGTATTTTTTTCCAGCTACTTTTCCTTCCACTAGAATCATTATTTATCACCTAATTTTGATCCATTTACAGTTTACTTCTCCATCTAAATCTATAACTGCAACCTTGCCTTCGAAAGCAGGGCCTGTGTTGATTATTGTTGTGTTTCCTAGTTGGTCAATACCTCTAGCTTCATGTATATGAGCACATATATTAACTTTAGGTTGGTACTCTTCTATTATTTTTCTTATAGATTTACTACCAACGTTATCACCACTTTGTATTTGATCAACTTTTGTGTTGTAAGGAGGCGCATGTGTAACAAGAATTGTCGTATCCTTTGAAATAATATTTTTTAAGCTATTGTATATTTCCTCCTCTTGAAATTCAAAAGGCGTGTCAAAAGGCGTTGGATTTGATCCTCCAAATCCACATATTTTTATACCTTTAATTTCTATAGCGTTGTTGTGAATATTGATTGTACCAGACTTTTCTATGATATCCACAGTTTCTGGTAAGTCACAGTTACCTGGCAATGCTAGCACAGGAACATTGTAACTTGTTAACTTGTTTAATATTTTTTCTGCTAACTCTACTGGTCCAAAATCAGTTATGTCTCCAGAAACTATTATGAGATCTATTTCTTCATTTAAATTATTTAATTCTAATAATTTTCCGTGAAGGTCACTAATTCCAAGAATTTTCATATTTATTCCCCAAAGAATGTTGCTATTTCTTTTAAACTTCTTTTAATATCTTCAGCTTCACCATATAAAACAATTATATTATCTTCTTCAAATTCTATTATCAAACCATGGTATTCCGCAATTTCCTGTATTCTATCTTCTGATATTGCCGTGTTTAAATTTACCCTTGTAACCATCATGTCCCTAGGAGCCCCTGTTATAAATCTAGATTTAATATTAGGAGGTCTATACACCTTTTCGCCTCTTATGACTTTTTTAAATTCCTCTTTCCACTTATTGCGATATTCTTTACTTATGTCCCCTGCAAAATCTAATAAAACTTCTTGTAGATAATTTAAAGATTCATTTATATTCTTTAATTCCTTAACAATTTTTGGATCGTTAGGACTAGATTTATATAGATTAATTAGAAATTTTGTATCTCTCATCTCCTTATTTATGGATTTTGGAAGATCTTTACCTCTTTTTTTTAAATCTGCATGTAATTTAAGAATTGTGAACCATATTTGTTCTAATATATCAGCTTTCATAGATGTCCTTCCAAAATATTTGATGAAATGTGATTCAATTTTGCACCTATTTCTTTTAACTCTTCTTTAATTTCATCTATATTGTTGTAAGATTCCAAAAACAAAACATGATAACATTTGGTGCCTGCAATATTGACTATAGCAATTTTCTCATTTTTTTTAATTTTATTCTTTTTCTCTAAAGCTGCTTTTAACTCTACAAATTTTATATATTCATCAGGTATTTCATCATATTTAAATACTCCCAGTAAGGTGGCTGTAAACATTTAATTTCCCCCAAAACATTTTTTTAATATATTTTTAAATATATCTTTTTTTAAACAAAATTTTATGTTTCGAAAATTTTTTAGTGTAGGAATAATCTACATAATATTTTAAAAGGAAAAATAATTGAGGGTTTAAAAATATGAAAATATTTAGCAAGGCATTTAAAAATGGTGAGAAAATCCCTAAAAAATATACTTGTGATGGACAGGACATTTCACCACCTATCAAATGGGAAGATATACCAGAAAACACTAAAACTTTGGTTTTAATTTGTGAAGATCCAGATGCTCCAGGAAAAACTTGGGTACATTGGGTATTATTTAATATACCTCCTGAAATTGAAGAACTTCCAGAAGGCGTTGAAAATAAGGAAAAACTTGAAAATGGAGCTATACATGGAGTAAATGATTGGGGAAGACTTGGATATGGAGGTCCTTGCCCAC
This sequence comes from Methanothermus sociabilis, assembly GCF_055392295.1. Lineage (NCBI taxonomy): Archaea > Methanobacteriati > Methanobacteriota > Methanobacteria > Methanobacteriales > Methanothermaceae > Methanothermus > Methanothermus sociabilis. The sequence goes on from NZ_AP042467.1 coordinate 1,218,892, forward strand.
CATCAGGTACACATCGATATTACTTTAGATTATATGCATTAGATACTGAACTCAAATTAGAACCAGGTGCAAAAAAAGAAGAAGTAGTAGAAGCCATGAAAGATCATATAATTGATCAGGCAGAGCTAATGGGAACCTATTCTAGGGAATAATTTTAGTATTATTTAAAATACATCATCAACAAACTTCTCTAGTGAATGTTTTTTTGTAAATTCTTTTTTCTTTTCTAAACCTCTTTTTGGTTTTTCTTCACTAAACATGTATGGAGACTTCACACCAGACACTATAATAGTAGTTCTTATTGTATTCTGTAATTCTTCCTCAATTTGTACGCCCCATATTATATTAGCCTCTGGATCTAATTCATCTGCTACTACTTGTACAATCCTTTCAGCTTCTTGTAATGATAAATCTGAGCTACCAGTAATATTAATTAATGCTCCTTTAGCGTTTGATATATCTAAATCAAGTAATGGACTGTTTAATGCTTCATGAACAGATTCTAATGCTTTATCTTCACCAGATTCAGACTCACCCATTCCAATCATTGCCATTCCAGAACCTTGCATAACACTTTTTATATCAGCAAAATCTAAACTTATGAGACCTGGCTTAGTTATTAGTTCAGTTATTCCTTTTACAGCTCTACTTAATATTTCATCAGCTACCATAAAGGCTTTGTTAATTGGTAAATTAGGTGCTACTTCCAATAATTTGTCGTTTGGAACCACAATAACAGTGTCAGCAGAATTTCTTAATTTTTTAAGACCTTCTTCGGCATTTTTTCTCCTGATAACTCCTTCTGCACTAAATGGCAATGTCACTACAGCAATTGTCAATGCTCCACATTTCTTTGCTATTTTGGATATTACGGGAGCTGAACCTGTTCCAGTTCCTCCACCTAACCCACAAGTCACAAATACCATATCTGCATTTTCAAGTTCTCTTGCTATTTCATCTTCACTTTCTTCTGCACATTCTTCACCTAGTTCAGGAATTCCACCAGTTCCTAAACCTCTACAAAGATTTTTACCAATTAAAATTTTCTTGTCAGCGACACTATAATATAGATCTTGGGCATCAGTGTTAACAGCAATGGTTTTTGCACCTTCAATACCTATTTTTGTTAGTCTGGAAACAGTATTATTTCCAGCTCCGCCTGTACCAACAACATATATCCTTGATCTACTCTCTTCCATTATTTTTTTAAGTTCCTCATCTATAGAATTTTCACTTCTGATGTTAGGCTTCCCAATATCTTCTTTTTTTGCATTTTTTAATGCATCTTCAATAAGTTTCACATTTCTCCCTCACAAATAATAATGATATATATCATAAGTAAGTTGAGAGGTAATATATTTTTTACTTATCTTTAGGGTCTTGGCATTGCAATTATTTCATGTATCCTTAAATCAAAAACATTGTTCATGTGGGCTGGTGTCAGCACAAGAGATGTATCTGCACCTCTCCCTGTTCCCCCAATTGCAACTATTTCTCTATCTACAGGGATTAATCCGGCGTCAGCAGCCATAATACTTATTTCCACACAAACTTTAAATCCCTGTGAAATCATTCGAAGCGTTTCTGCCATTAATTCAACAGGAGTAATTCCACCAAATTTATTTGATATTCCTCTACCTACACCACTTAGTGCATGTGATGCTGTATATACTTTAACACCCATCTTTTTTAATTTATTTGCATATTTAGGATTTATTTCTAATTTTCCTTTTTCTGAAAATCCTGCATGATGTGTTATACTAACTATACTTACATCTTTAATCTTTTTTGCTACCTTTAATGCAGTTTTTCCACTAATTGATGCAACTACTATATCTTTAATATTTAACTCTTCGACCCTCTTTTTTACCAAATCTATGAGCTTATCCGTGTTCTTTTCTCCAGGTTCATCGAAATAATAAATATCTTTTTTCATTGTTTCCACCTTCAAAAAAGAAAAAAACTAGTCAATTCCAAATGACTTTAAAAGCAATTCTTCGTTCACATATCCGGCTCTGAAAACTTCTCCTGTACGAAGATCATTAATAATAACTTCTGCTGGTGCAAATATATTCTTATCAATTTTGTAAAAGTCAAACTCAGCTTCTTTGAATATCTCATAAAATGGTTTACCATATGAAGGAGAGGATGATGAAGGCAATTCTTTTGCTAATTTCTCTAAATCATCGCCTTCATCAGAATAAATATAATAATAAGTTCTGCCACCAAACATTACAGCATCATTTGTTCTTCCCATTGCTTTCACACTATCTTTTGTTATAGGAGCTATTGGAGCTATACCTGCTGCATATTTTATTTTATTTACGTCAAAATCAAGAACTTCCAACATCTTATATGTTCCATTCTCCACCACTCTTCCTGAAATTTGAATTGACCCAACTAAAGAAGAAGTAGGAGCTACCAAAACATAAACATTTTCTGGGGATACTTTACATTCTTTGGCAATTTCATCGACAACGTCAGTGTCAGGTAACTTATCAGATTCAAGGGCAAGTATAGCTACATCTGCATCGTCTTCATATTTAATTTTTTCATAGGTTTCTAATGGTTTTTTTGACAATGCGCGAGCGGGGCCAGACCCAAGGGCAGAGAAATCTCCAACATTTATAGACCACCCTGCCTTTTGGGAACCTAAGGTTGATATTGCAGGGAAAGAAGTTTTAATTTTAACAGACGGTAATGCTAACTTTTTTGATAAATCGCCAGGTATTGAAATCCCAACATCTGCTAATCCACCAAGACACACCTTAGTATATAATTCACCAGCTTTAAAACTACCTTCTGCATTAACTCCACAATCTAAAATTGTTGATCCATTATCTAATTTTTTCACTTTTATTTTTAGTTCCTTGGATTTTTCTATCATCTCATCTACAATTTTTTTTGCCCTTAAATTAACGCTTACCATTTTTTCTCACCTTTTCTGCATCATCAAAACAATACTCATAAATGTGTGCAGAAATACTATGAATTGCTAATGGTCCAACTTTAATATTTAATTTATCAGATATATATTTCGCCAAGATAGCCAGTGCAGCGGCGTTAGGCAACCATGCTTGGTAAATATCATGACTTCTCCAGATACCTGTTGTATGTAGCTTGTTATTTCTTATTTTAAAATCAATTGAAATCATACAAGGAACTTCCTCATTTTTAAAATCTATCTTAGGATCCCATGTCACTGCAGTAGCTCTTCTACTTTTCTTACATTTTTTCAAACGTTTTATAATAGCTTTAATTTGATCTACAGAAAAATGGTCTCTTAACCTATTACCATAAGTATAAACAAATCCTTTTTTATCTTTTTTCAAAAATTGATCTGTGTATTTTGAAAGTTTATCACCTCTCCAATAATAATCTTTAGGTATACTCAATAAAATTTCTTTGTTTGTAGATATAGGGAAAGGATAATTCTTAATTGGGTATTTAACTATCGTTAATATATTCAATAATTCCTTTGTAATTTGTCCACGTTCATCTTTAATTTTATGTCCTTTTTCCATAACAAGGCTGACAAGTTTCTCCCATGCATCGCTTATATTTTTTGCCTTAATTAGATATGGCATGTGCAGCTCTCACCATATTTTTTAATTTATTGAATGCAGACTCTCTTTTTAGGTTTCTTAATCCACAATCAGGGTCAATGACCATGTTCTCTTTACCAATTAATTCTATACCTTTTAAAATTCTTTTTTTAATTTCTTCTACACTTTCGACTTTATTTGTTTTTGTATTTACACACCCAAATCCTATCTTTTTTCCTTTTAAATCTACATCTTCCAATATATTTAAATTTTCTTTTGTGCCTGCAAATTCACAATCAATTATGTCCACATTAAATTCTAATAACTTCTCAAATATGTCAACAATTGATCCACAAACATGCAATGAAATCGGTATAGAAACTTCATCAGTTATTGTTTCTATAACTTTTTTTGCAGTTTTTATATTTACAATTCCTGTAGATAAAATTGGTTCATCTATTTGAATCATTGCTATATCTAACTTTTCTAAGAATTTTGCTTCTACTTTTAGAGCTTCAGCAATATCAAACATCAAATTTTCTTTTGATTTATAAAAACCTTCTATTTTTGATGAATAGGCAAGAGTACACGGGCCAGTAATTATACCTTTTACTTTAACATTTTTTTTGATTTTATTTTTAAGTTTAATAGCAAATTTTACATCCTCAACAGTTATAGGATTTTTTGGAGGCAGTATTTTTCCGTATACTATTGCACTACCATTTACAAAATCCATGCCAGGAATTTTTTTGGCAAATATTTCTATCATATTTCCTCTAACTTGGCCATCTGAAATTATATCAATACCTGCTTTTATTTGATCAACAACAGCTAACTCAATAGCGGGTTTATATTTATCGTACATGCCAAAAATGTCCTGTATCTTTTCGATTAATGAAGTAGGACCCCTCGGATATGGAGGATAACTACCAACTACAGTTGTTAACATTTTCTCCCAACTTTCTTAATATTTTCTAATTCCTTTCTATCAACAGGTAATTCAATAACAAATGTACCATAACAAGGTTTTGTATAAGGTATCATTATTCTTTTATTTTTTTCATCTATGCCTATAGGAATAGGTGGTATACCTATAAGTCTTGTTCCCAAAATTTTCTCACCAGGATTGACACATAATACCTTAGCAGCTTTTTTCTTGATAAATTCAGCACAATCTTTAAATTTTGCATTTCTTAAATGTATTTCATGTTCTACTTCTCTTAAATATAATTCTATACATGTAGACATGTTACTCCATCCATTCGTCCATGAATGCATCAATTTTTTTTACTAAGGGTTTGGGGTTATGACGGGCTCTTGCCTGAATTATTATTTTAGAGTTTGTATTATGTTTTATTGTTTCAACCAATTCTTTTAATTCTTTTTTATCTTCATTAAAAACAATAGACAAAGATCCAACATTTAATATTTCATTAAAAGTTATAAAATAAGTAGCAGATGCATCATTTGAAATAAAACCTATTAAATAATCCCATTTATTTTTCTCAATTTCATGACTATCAATGTTTAACAATTTATCTATATATCTTCTCTCAGGATCTGAAATTTTTACTAAATTTAATGCTGCAGGATTTCCAGCAATGCTTACCTTACAATTTTTAATTTTTAATAAATAAGATGTATAAATTGTCAGTGGTGTTTGTATTGGATATTCAGGACATCCAAGCATAATTAATACTTTCATTTCTCATCAACCTTTATAACTTGTCCTACTATAAGTGAACTTAAAAATATGAAAGTTAAAAGGGCTGATTCATTAATTGATCTATTTATTAAGAAAATTCCTACAAGACCTTGTGAAACAAAGGCCGTTAAAACACCTATAAGTAATATCTCTCTACCAAGATATCTTTTTATTCCACCCTCACGTTTTTTCTTATAAATTTTGAGTAGTCTTAGACCTAAGTATGTAACAGAGACAAACCATAGGAGGAAGAAAATTAATACTAAAAATCCGAAGTCATATCCCCATCCAAAGATACCTGGTAGCATATAATCTATTGTATCTTTTTCATTGACCAAAACGCCATAAAAAATTGGATAAGGTAAACCAAATTTGACTATTAATGTAATAGGTAATGTAATATAACCATCAGCAAATCCAGAGGAAAATTCTCCCCAATAGGAAGTTGATGGATTATGACCTATTAAACCCATATTTTTAAGTACAAATTGCACACTAGGCAATGCATAATTTTCTATTCTTCCTATTCTAAGCAGAGGACTTAAAATTGGCATTTTAAATATACGTGATAACAATTCTAGGAGCATAAACATGGCTAGTGCAATAGTTGTAAAACTTAATACTTTACGAGGAGTTATTATACTTTTTCCTCCAAATGATTTAGATATGATAAACATTCCTATAAACAATCCTAAAAACCAAAGCACAAGAAATGATCTATGTATCATTCCACCAAAAATTGTAATACCTATTATCAATAAATAAATGAGTTCTCTAAGTTTTGAAGTTTCTATATTGAGTCTATCCATTATTTTTAAACCAGCTAAACTTGTAATTATAACTGCAAGTGCTATAGGACCATAAGGATGTGTAAATTCATGTTGTCCAAAATATAAAATCATCAGGAGTACATCGATTCCAAACAATATTGTTAAAACTACTGCAAGAAACAGTGCTACAAGGAAGACTGTTGACAATGTTATAGGTGTTAAATTAATGAGAAATATTGCCCCAGCATAAAGTATGATGGCTACTTCTAAAATTAACTGAAAATGATTTTGTGCAATTAATGGCAAGCTTTACCTCCCTTTTTTAATTTTTGAATGATAAATTTTTATTTGCAAAACATTTAATTTGTGTCCAAATTTAAATATTTTTTGTGAAATATTTAAATTTATAAGCAATAGTTCATTAAAATAATGTAAAATTAAAATTTTAAAATTGTTAAATAAAATGTAATAACGAGGCTAATTTTGGAGGTGAAGGATGATCGAAATTAGATTCCATGGACGAGGAGGTCAGGGGGCTGTCACTGCTGCCGAAATTTTAGCAAAGGCTGCATTTTACGATGGTAAATATTCCCAGGCATTTCCGTTTTTTGGTGTAGAGAGGAGAGGCGCACCTGTGTTGGCTTTTGTTAGAATTGATAATAAACCCATAAGAATAAGATATCAAGTTTACAAGCCTAATTATGTGATTGTTTTAGATGATAAATTAGTTGAAAGTGTAGATGTATTTAAAGGTTTACATGAACCTGCTGTTGTGGTTATAAATTCTAAAAATGAAATTAAAAAAGAAGGTGTTAAAATTTATTCTGTAGATGCTACAAATATAGCTTTAGAAACTCTTGGCAGCCCCATAGTTAATACTGCAATGTTAGGTGCATTTGTAGGTGCAACAAAAATAATAAAACTTGATTCCCTCATAAAAGCGATTAAAAATAGTTTTAAAGATAAAATAGGAGAAAAAAATGCTAAAGCAGCTGTAAAAGGCTATGAGAGCGTTGTAGGGTGATTCTGTGAAATTTATAGGAGTGATAGTTGATAAACCAGGAAGCACGATAAAAAATAAAACAGGTTCTTGGAGAGTGTTTAAACCAATTTTGAATAAAAAGAAGTGTATAAAATGTAACACATGTATATTGTTCTGTCCTGAAGGTTGTATAGATGAAAATCATGAAATCAACTATGATTATTGTAAAGGATGTGGAATATGTGAAGAAGAATGTCCTGTAAATGCTATAAAAACTGTAAAGGAGTAGGAGGACAAACATGGAAATAATGACAGGAAATAAAGCTGTAGCTGAAGCTGTAAAGCTAGCAAAACCAAAAGTAATTTCTGTGTATCCAATAACACCACAAACAACAATAGCAGAACACATTGCTGAATATGTGGCAAACGGAGAATTAGATGCAGAATATGTAAAAGTTGAATCTGAACATAGTGCAATTAGTGTGTGTGTGGGGGCATCAAGCACAGGAGTTAGAACCTTTACAGCAACTTCTTCACAAGGTTTAGCATTGATGCATGAAATCCTATTTATAGCTGCAGGTCTTCGTACACCTATTGTTTTGGCAAATGCAAATAGATCTCTTTCAGCACCTATCAACATATGGAACGATCACCAGGATAGCATAGCAGAAAGAGATAGTGGATGGCTACAATTTTATGTGGAAAACGCTCAAGAAGCACTTGATTTTACTTTAATTGCATATAAAGTTTCAGAAAACAAAGATGTTTTACTTCCTAGTATGGTATGTCTCGATGGCTTTATTTTAACCCATACAATGGAACCAGTCGCTGTACCATCACAAAAAGATGTTGATAATTTCTTGCCAAGTTATAAACCAGAAGTATTTTTAGACCCTGACAATCCTGTAACTATTGGTGCAGTAGCAGATCCTAATTATTATATGGAAGCTAGATATCAGATTGAAGTTGGAATGAAAAAATCGCTTAATGTGATACACAAGGCTAATAAAGAATTTAAAAAAATTTTTGGTCGTGAATATGGTTTTGTAGAAGAATACAGATGTGACGATGCAAAAATTGTATTGGTGGCAATGGGCTCTGTGTGTGGTACAATTAAAGAAGTTGTAGATAAAATGCGTGAAAAAGGCGAGAAAGTAGGATTACTTAAAGTGATTGTTTATAGGCCATTCCCAGTGAAAGAAATAGAAAAGGTTCTGAACGATGTTGATAAGATAGGAGTAATTGATAAAAATGTAACTTTCAGTATGGGAGGTGCTCTATACACAGATCTCAAATCTAAACTTTCTGATAAAGAAATATATGGATTTATAGCTGGACTAGGTGGTAGAGATATTACTCCAAATAATATTAAAGAAATAATTGAAAAAACCAAGAATCCAAGAGAAGATGTAACATGGATAGGATTAAAGAGGTGAAAACATGAATGAAAAAGAATTGTTGGCACCAGGACATAGAGGATGTGCAGGTTGCGGTGCCGCCATTGGTGTCAAATTAGCTTTGAGAGTATTAGGCAAAAATACCATTGCTGTTACTCCTACAGGTTGTTTAGAAGTCATGACATCCCCATACCCTGAAACAGCATGGAGAATACCATGGATTCATGTTGCATTTGAAAATGCAGCCGCAGTAGCTGCAGGAGTTGAAAGTGCATTGAAGGCCAAAGGTAAAGATGACATTAATGTTGTAGTTTTTGCAGGAGACGGTGGGACAGTTGATATTGGAATGCAGGCATTGTCAGGAGCAATGGAAAGAGGTCATAATATAATTTACGTTTGTTATGATAACGAAGCTTATATGAACACCGGTATACAAAGAAGTGGTGCAACGCCTTTTGGGGCATCTACTACTACAACGCCACCTGGAAAAAAAAGTTTTGGTGAAAATAAACAAAAAAAGAATATGGCATTAATAATGGCAGCACATGAGATACCTTATGTAGCTACAGCTTCTATATCTTATCCTGAAGATTATATGAGAAAAGTAAAAAAGGCTATGGAGATAGATGGGCCATCATATATTCACTTGCATCAACCATGTACAACTGGTTGGAGATTTCCACCTTCAAAAACTATAGAAGTTGGAAGATTAGCAGTGGAAAGTGGAGCATGGTTGTTATATGAAATAGAAAATGGTGAATTTAGGATAACTTACAGACCAGTGGAAAGACGGCCGGTTAAAGAATATTTGAAGATGCAGGGAAGATTTAAACATTTAACAGATGAAGAGATACAAAAAATCCAAGATTACATCGATGAAGTTTGTTCTAAGTTAAGAATATGATATGAGAAGGATGTGATATAAATTGAAGAGAATAGTTATTAAGCCCGAACTTTGTAAAGGTTGCAGTATGTGTATGAGAGCTTGTATGAAAGTGCAACATGCACCAAACATATCTGTTAAAAAAATTGATGGAGAATTTAGAATTGTAGTATGTCATCATTGTAAGAATGCACCATGTGTTGAAGCTTGTCCAACAGGAGCAATGAAAATAAATTACGTAGACACAGATAAGTGTATTGGTTGTGGTTCCTGTGCATTGGAATGTCCTTTTGGTGCAATATCCATAAAGAACAATGTAGCCCACAAATGTAATTTATGTGATAATTTAGATTATCCAGCTTGTGTTCGAGCATGTCCAACTAAAGCTTTAACATTGATAGACGTAGAAAAATTCATAAAACGTAAAAAAGAAGAATATTTAAATAAAATAAAAAAAGTAGGGAGCTATACAATTTTGGATGTTTTAAAATTTGAAGTTAAGGCTAAGGAAAATCTTGAATCTTCGGAGGCAAAATAATTGAAGTTGATATCAGTTCCCAAACTTTGTGTAAATTGCAAAAAATGTGAAAGAATATGTCCCAAAAATGCAATTTGGGTTATATATAAAGTTCCTATTTTTTGTTTACATTGTGATCCTAAGAATGCTCCATGTCTAAACATTTGTCCAAGTGACGCAATAAAAAGTATTAATGATGCAATAGTAATTGATAGAGATAAATGTATAGGTTGTGGTTCCTGTGTTAATGTCTGCCCAGTTGGGGCAATATTTCTAGATGAAAGAGGCCTTGCAGAAAAATGTGATTTATGTATAGATTTTGAGGAGCCTTTATGTGTTAAAGTTTGTCCAACAGGTTGTCTTCGTGAAAATTTCAGTGATGAAGATGATATCCCAAAAAACGATTGAAGAAACCGTTGTAAAATTATTTAAAAAAGCCGTAACTACATTACCGGAAGACGTTGTTTCTGCGCTAAAACGTGCATATGAAAATGAAAATAATAAAATAGCACGTTATAATCTTAAAGCAATACTTGAAAATATAGAAATAGCAAGGAAGAAAAAGATACCTATTTGTCAAGATACCGGATTACCTATAGTTTATGTCAAATTAGGTAATGTTGAAGTTGAAAATCTTTATGAAAGTATAAGAAATGGTGTTAAAAAAGCGACAAAAGAAATTCCATTAAGGCCAAATGTAGTAAATCCTTTCACAAGGAAAAATACAGGGACTAATGTTGGATATAGAATTCCAGAGATAGAATTAGAATTAATTGATGAAGATTATTTAGAAATCACAGTTTTACCAAAAGGCTTTGGATCTGAGAATAATAGTGCATTAAAAATGCTTTCACCAAATGAACAAGATAAAATAAAGGATTTTGTTTTAGAAACTGTTATTTCTGCAAATGGAAAACCTTGTCCGCCAATTATAGTAGGAGTTGGAATAGGAGGATCAGCAGATTATGCCATGAAACTTGCCAAAAAATCACTTTTACGAAGAATTGGTGAAAAACATGAAGATAACGTTGTTAAAAAAATGGAAGAAGAATTATTAAATATAATAAATAAAACAGGGATCGGACCAATGGGGCTTGGAGGCAATACAACTGCATTAGATGTCAAGATAGAATATGCTGACACTCATACAGCCGGTTTACCAGTTGGTGTTTGTATCCAATGTTGGGCTGCAAGACATGCAACTGCTATTATAGATTAAGCACTTTCTTCTCTCTCTGCTCTTTTTCCGCGCACCATAAACACAGTTCTGTGACCTATACTTACAGCTTGATCTGCAATCCTCTCCAAATATCTTGCTATTAATATTAACCTTAACAGACAATATATTGATTCTTTATTTTTAACTTTACTTATACTCTCTGCAATATGTTCTAATGATTTATCAAATAAATCATCTACTTTGTCGTCATCTTTGTCTAATTCCTCAGCCATTTCAGAATTTTGATCTAAAAATGAGTAAATAGCTTTAGATAACATCATTTCAGTGTAATCAGCCATATGTAATATGTCTTCTCTTATTTTTTTTGGTATTTTCTTTTCCTTTCCTTTCATTTCTGCTACTGCCTCTGCAATATCTGCTGATAAATAACCCACTCTTTTTAAATGGGTTCCTATTTTTATACAAGATTCTATAAAACGTAAATCACTTGCTAACGGTTGTTCAGTAGCTATCAAATTTATACATGCTTTTTCAACACCATACAATATATCATCCATTCTTTCGCTACTTTCTATTATTTTTTCGGCAGTTTTTTCATTTTTCCCTTGTAAAACTTTTATAGCATTTCTATATATATCTAATGTTTTTTGAGAAGCTTTTTCTACATTATTTTTTATATCTTTTATTTTTTCACGAAAAGAAATACGCGGATACTTTTTTTCTGCCATACTACTCCTCCAAATTTTTACAAATTAATTCATCCAAATCGTCCCGTAATATATGCTTCAGTTCTTTTATCTTGAGGAGATACAAACAATTTTTCCGTTGGACCATATTCAACTAATTCTCCATTAAGAAAGAAAGCAGCATATTCTGAAACTCTTGTAGCTTGCTGTAAGTTATGTGTCACAATTATAATTGTATAATCTTTTTTTAACTTATGTATCAAATCTTCAATTTTCGTGGTTGAAATAGGATCAAGTGCTGAACATGGTTCGTCCATCATTATAACCTCTGGCTCAACAGCAAGTGTCCTCGCAATACATAATCTCTGTTGCTGACCACCTGACAAACTAAATGCAGATTGATCTAACCTATCCTTTACTTCATCCCATAATGCAGCTGCTTTTAAACTTTCCTCTACTTTTTTTCTAATAATTTCTTCATCAGTTACTCCATGAATTCTTAAGCCATATGCTACATTTTCATATATTGATTTAGGAAATGGATTTGGCTTTTGAAAAACCATGCCTATTTTTTTTCGTAATTCAACAACGTCAACGTCAGGGTCATAAATATCTTTTCCATCAAAATAAACTTTTCCTTCATGTCTAAAATTTGGAATAACATCGTTCATTCTATTTAAAGTTCTTATAAATGTAGATTTACCACAACCAGATGGGCCAATAATTGCAGTTACTGTGTTTGCTTTTATTTTTATATTGATATCTTTTAAAATATGATCTTCTCCAAAATAAACATTTAGGTCCTCTGTTTCTATCCTGTACATGTTATCTCCCCATCATTTTTTCTCTATGTTTTTCAATTAGAATATTCGTTGTTATAGTTATTAATAACACAAGAATTACTAAAACCGCTGCGGTTCCATAAGCATTTTTTAATGAAATACCTTCTACTGCAAGCAAATATAAATGAAGTGGTAAGGGTCTACCAGGGTCAAAAATTGTGTATGGCATGTCTGTTGCAGATCCAACAACGAACATTACAGCAGCAGCTTCCTCTAATGCACGTGCCATTCCAAGAATAACTCCTGTAGCTATTCCTGGAGCAGCAGCTGGTAACACAACCTTGTAAATCGTTTGCCACTTTGTTGCCCCTAGAGCCAAACTAGCTTCGCGATATGATTCTGGTACAGCTTTAATAGATGATTCTGCAGTATATAATATTGTAGGAAGTGCCATCAACGCTAATACCAATCCTCCTGATAATAATGAAAATCCTAAACCACAAAAAACGACAAAAAATGCTAAGCCAAATAAACCATAGACTATTGAAGGTATTGCAGCTAATGTTTGAGTTGTAAAACGTATGACTTTAATTAAACTTGTTTCTGCTGCATATTCTGCTAAATATATTGCTGCTCCCACACCTAAGGGCGTTGCAACTATGATTGCAGTCAGTGTTACATATATACTGGACACTATCATTGGAGCAATGCCGCCAGCTCTTCCAGCCTCAATAGGACTTTCCGTTAAAAATTGTAAATTTATAACTGGTAATCCATTAATGAGTATGTAACCTATTATTATTATTAAAATAATTATTGTAAGGATTCCTGAAGCCCATAAAATGGAATTCATGATTTTCTGGACAATTTGTGGGGATACAAATCTTCTTTTGATCATTTATAGATACCCTCCTCCAATTCTCACTCTGGTTTTGTGTTGGAAATAATTGGCTATAAGTAGTAAAATCAATGTAAAGATAAATAAAACAACTGCTGTACCAAATAATGCACTGTAATGTAGTCCTGTTGCATATCCCATCTCAAGAGCTATATTTGATGTTAAAGCTCTTATTGGATCTAAGATTGAATGAGGTATTTGTGGTACATTACCAGCTACCATTATGACAGCTAATGTTTCTCCAATAGCTCGTGCCATTCCTAATATTATTCCGACCACTATTCCAGGAAATGCGGCAGGTAATATCACATTTTTTATAGTTTGCCAATGTGTTGCACCTAAAGCCAATGATGCTTCTTTATATTCTAATGGTACAGAACGTATTGCATCATGAGAAATACTGATAATTGTAGGCATGATCATTATTGTCAAAATCAGAGAAGCTGTGAATAATCCAAATCCTGTTCCACCCAAATGTGTTCTAATAAATGGAACTAACAATATTAATCCAAAGAAACCATATACAACTGAAGGAATGCCTGCTAAAGTTTCAATCACTGGTTTTAAAATTTTTCTCATTGTTGAGGGAGCTAATTCTGCAATAAAAATTGCACATAATACTGAAAAAGGTGTAGCTATGAGAAGTGTTAAGAGTGTTAAAGCTAGAGAACCAACTATAAGTGGAATCATTCCAAATTGAGGAGGAGTCCCTGTTGGATTCCATTTAGTACCTAAAATAAAATTAATTACACCATATTCTGTAAATACAGGTATACTTTCCTTAAAAATGAAAATTATGACTAAAAAAAGTATTATTATTGTGGAAAGAGCTGTGAGAAGTAATATTCTTTTAACAAATAATTCTTCATCTTTCATGGATATCCTCCAATTAAGTTTTTTTGATATTTATTTACTTCCCATTTTTACTATTAATAATTTATGGCTTAAAAAAAGAAAAAAATAGTACTTAAAAATGATTATCTAAGTTTAGAGTTGTCATATTTCTGTACAATAGTTGGAGAACATTGATTTACTGGAACAACTTTCTCTGATTTGATTATTGCTTGTCCTTCGGGACTTAGAACAAATTTTAGGAAATCTTTCACAATGTCTTTTGGTTCTCCTTTCACTAACATTAAGAATGGTCTAGCTATTGGATAACTTCCATCAGCTACAGTTTTTTCACTGGGGGGTACTCCATCAACACTTATACCTTTGACACTTTCATCAAGGTGTGCAAGAGATATATATCCTATTGCATTTGGATCATTTTTAACAGCTTGTTTTACAGCCTCTGTTGAACTTTGTACTATTGCATCTCCTCTTATTTTTTCGTTTTTCATCACTACTTCTTCAAATGATTTTCTGGTTCCAGAACCTGCTTCTCTTGTAATAACATTGATTTTTGCATCTGGTCCTCCTACTTCTTTCCAATTTCGTATTTTACCACTGAATATATCTCTTATCTGACTTTTACTTAAATCATTGATAGGGTTGTTTTTATTGACAATAATCGCAATTCCATCCCTACCAATCAGGTATACACTCAAACCTTGCCTCTCATCAGGTTTTAAATCCTTTGAGCTAGTTCCAATATCTATAGTTCCCTGCTTTGCCTGTGTTATTCCAACACTTGATCCTCCTCCCTGCACATTGATCTTAACGTTTGGATGTTTTTTTGTATATGCTTGGGCTAATTTTTCTGCCACTGGTTGTACAGACGTTGAACCTGCTATTTGTATTCTGCTCTTTTTTTGCCCTGTTGCTAAGAATATAGCGCCAATTATTATTATTGCTGCTATTATTCCAATTACAACTTTTTTGCTCATTTTTTTCACCTCACATAATTTTCGTTGGCAAATGAAATATATAACTTTTATTATTTTTAGCACTTTAATTCCTAAAATAGGAACAATAGGTATTTACAATTTCTCTGAGTAAGAAAAAAATATGAAAATTCAAGAATTAACAGCCAAAATTAGGGAAAATTATATGAAAAATAGAAAAGAAATACCAATGGAAGAATTATGTAGGTTTTGGATACAGGAAGACTTGCTTTATTCAGGAAAGGGGAAAGCAATGTCAATAGTATTTCCAACGAGAGGATGTAGTTGGTCACTTTCAAAATATGGTGGATGCACAATGTGTGGTTATGTTAAAGACACATTATTAAAAACTCCGAATCAAGAAAAATTAAAAAAATTATTTGATGGTGTTATTTCTTCTTGTCCAAAAGAAGAAAATATTGCAATAAAAATATTTACTTCTGGAAGCTTTTTTAATTCTAAAGAATTACCAGAGAGTGTTAGATACTATATATTACATAAATTATCAAAGTTAGAGAATGTTAGTGAAATATCTGTTGAATCTAGACCAGAATATATTAAAAAAGAAATTCTTAAAGAATGTTGTGAAATACTTCAAGACAAAATTTTTGAAGTTAGCATTGGGTTGGAAAGCTCCAATGATGAAATAAGAATTTATAAAATAAACAAGGGATTTACATTAAAGGACTTTGAGAATGCACTAAGAAAAATAAAAAGTTTAAAGAAAGAATTTAACATAAAAACAAAATCATATATTCTAGTTAAACCAATTTTAATGACAGAAGAAGATTCAATAAAAGATTCTATAAATTCTGCCATTTATGCTGAAAAAGTTGGAATTGATAGGATATCTTTTTGTCCAGCTACTGTTCATGCAGGTACATTGATGGAAAATTTATGGAAATGGGGAGCATATAGACCTCCTTGGATTTGGAGTCTTGTAGAAATTATAAATAAAGTACGTGAAACAATTGAAATACCTGCAATAATGGATACTGCAGGTATGGGATCAAAAAGAGGTCCACATAATTGTGGAAGGTGTGATTCAAAATTAAAAAAATTAATAATACAATCAAATTTAGATCAATCTCCAGTTCCAGAAATAAAATGTAAATGTAAAAAACGTTGGAAAGCAGAAAAATATGGAGAAAGAATTACAGCATCGTCCGGCATAATAAAATACATTCATTTAAGGTGATACAAGTTGTTAAATGTCATATTAGCTGATAGTGAACTTGAATTAATCCCTAAAAAATTATGGAATCACCCTGTAATCAAAAAATTTGTCAAAAAAAGAAAAAAAGATGTAAGATATACATTATTAGATTCTAGCTATCATCATAAAGCAATGAAAAATCTAAAAGAAAATTATAGGAGGGGTAGACCAGATATAGTGCATTTTTGTTTAATTAATGCCCTCGAAAGTATACTTAATAAAGAAAATAAACTGAGAATATATGTTCATACCAGAAATAACGAAGTTATATATGTAAAACCTGAAACAAGGATTCCAAGACATTATAATAGATTCGTAGGGTTAATGGAAAAATTATTTAAAAATAAAAAAATACCTGAGGGGTTAAATCTTCTAAAGTTAGAGAATAAAAGCTTAAAAGAATTAATAAATGAGATTTCTCCTTCAAAATTGTTTGTAATGCATCCTAATGGTAAATATCTTAGTCCAGCAAAAGTTGGAGAAAAATTATCAAAATATGAGGATCCGTGTGTAATTGTTGGTGGTTTTCCACATGGCGATTTTAAGTCAAAAATCGAGGGTACTAAAATATCTATCTACCCTAAGGAACTTACAGCATGGACAGTATTAAATGAAATAATTATAAATTACGAAAATAAAATTAAAAAGAAAAAAGAAGGAAAAATTTAATAACTTTCTATAACTTCTCCAAGTAATTTTATTGATTTTTCTTTTTCAGGTCCTATTGGTGACCCTGCCACAAATTGTGTAACTCCTATCTTTTCTAGATCTTTTATTTTAGATACTATATCATCTGGTGTTCCTGTAATAGAGAAAGCTTCCATCATTTTTTCATCAACTGCTTTACTCACACCGCCAAAGTCACCTTTTCCTAATAATTCACCAATTTTATCTACAGCTTCCTTTTCTATACCATGTCTTTCGAGTACTGGTGGTGGTGAACCAGCTGCTATGAATGCAACCACAATTTTTGCAGCTCCTGCAGCTTTTTCAGGGTCTTCATCAACTGAGCAACAAGTATATGCAGCTACATCAATGTCTTCAATACTTCTACCAGCACTTTCTGCACCTTCTTTTATATTAGGAATAGCAGCTTCAAAATCTTTTGGATTAGATGCATTAATTAACACTCCGTCTGCTATTTCACCAGCTGTCTTAAGCATCATTGGACCTTGGGCACCCATATATATATCTATTTTTTCTTGTACAGGTTTTACACCAGTTAATTGTGCTCCTTTTTCAGTTTTTTCACCTGCTAAAAGTGTTCTTATTGTTGAAATGGCTTCCCTAATAGTGCTAACAGGCTTTGTCCATTCTATACCTAAAGCATCAAAAGTTTTTTTGTCACCAGGACCCATACCTAAAACTGCCCTACCATCAGATATTTCATCTAAAGTTGCAATTGCTGATGCAGTTATTGCTGGATGCCTAACATAAGGATTAGTTACACCTGGCCCAAGTTTTATTGTTGATGTTTCTTTTGCTATCAATGCTAAAGTTTCATATACATTTTTATTGTTGTAATGGTCTGTGACCCAAAGATACTCAAAACCTACTTCTTCTGCCAATTTTACTAACTTTATTAATTTGTCTAAAGGTTCTTGTGGTACAAACTCTATACCAAATTTCACTTTTTTTGCCCCCATAATCAATTTTACACATAGTGAATTCTTTTTAATAATAAGTAAATAATTTGTGGTTTTAAGACAAATCAAAAATTTTAAATAGAATTGGGACTAGAGGAAGTAATACTAGTTTTAGTAACTTTTCTTTAGAATGTTATTATTGGTGGAACTATGCACAAAAAATTAAATACCATAACCCTCACCATCATAATTTTTCTTTTAGCCTTTTCAATTAGAATTGCAAATTACAATTTAACAGTCCATAACCCTACAAAAATTTATTTTCAGGAAAGTGATTCATATTACAATTATCGGTTGGTAAATAATATTCTTAACCATGGATATCCTGGAGATAAAATAATAAATGGAAAAGAGTGGGATATTCATTCTTACTATCCTCCAGGAGTACCTAGAGATTATCCACCGCTTCTACACTACATTACGGCAGTACTCTATTCTTTATTCTCTGAAGTTTGTAAAATTTCATTAAAGCAATTTTGTATTTGGCTTCCACCATTTTTTGGATCACTGACAAGTGTTGCTGGATTTCTATTTTCACGTAAAATAAGTGGGGATTTTGGTGGATTTATAACTGGCATGTTAATTGCGACATATCCGACATATTGTTATAGAACGTGTCTTGGTTTTTTCAATGTAAATCTTTTATATACTTTACTTCCAATTATTTTGTATTGGATATTTTTTGAAATTGAAAATTGTGTATCATTACAAAAAAAATTAATTTATTCAATATTTGCAGGTTTTTTAATGTTTTTAATCTCATTATCTTGGAATGGTTGGATATATTTCTTTTATTTGGTTGTTTTGTCAATGACAATATACTTAGTATCTAGTAGTGATAAGAAAGAGAAAATAAAAGAAATAGTTTTTCCATTTTTTGTAACTTTCTTTTTATTTTTATTAGCTTTCAATAAACTTGCATTCTATGAAATATTTGCAACGCCAATTACTTATGTACATTTCTTTTCAAACTCAAATATATGGTATCCATGGCCCAATAGCTACAAAGATGTTATGGAATTGCGTCCAGCAACAATGCAAGAAACTATTATTTTAATTTTTTTATTAGTATTTATTTTTGGGATTATTTACACCAAAGCTTTAAACGATCTTTTTCCAAAATTTACAAGAATAATGTTATATTCTTGGATAATTTCCTCTATTTTATTAACAATGAAACATGTCAAATTTTTTTTACTACTTTTTGGACCTTCATTCATTTTTGTAGGTGCTGCATGGAAAAAATATGAAAATATCCTAAATCATCTTAAAATCCAATCAAAAAGAAAAATTATTGTAATTTTTAAAATTGCTATTTTGTTCATTTTAGTTTTAGTATTTTATTTCTCTATTAATTATGCAAAAGGATATAAACCGATGTATGATGATTATTTTGAAAATGCGGCCTTATGGATAAAAAATAATACTAATAATGATACTGTTGTGATAACTTCTTGGAGTTATGGCCATTTTTTTGCCAGTGAATCAGATAGACCTGTTTCGTTTGATGGAAGAATAGGTTATATTGAAACATTGCCAATAAGGAAAATTTTGTATTCTAATACTAATTTAAGTCCTGATGTCCCAACTACTGCTCGTGATTACTGGATAAATGTTGCAATTACGACAAACAATACTCTTTTATCAAAAAATATATTAAAAATGTTGGCTACAAGTGGAGATAATGGATATTTATTATTAAATAATTATACCCACAACAAAACTCGTTCATTTACTATACTTAACAAAATATTAACGTTAAATAGAAGTTCAGCATATGTAACTTTAAAAAAGGAAGGAATACCTGATGAAAAAGCTAAAAAAATTTTGAATTGTACACACCCTACTACTCCACGAAATTTTGTTTTAGTTATGACTGATGAAATGTTGTTGTCACTTCCATTTGTTAATATCACATCCAAAAATAAATTGGATTTAAAAAATGTATATTCCATAATTAAAAATGGATCTGAGAAAATAATAAACAAAAATGGCAAATATTCGCTTGTAATTTTAGATGATAAAGCATTGATTGTAAATAAAAATTACAGATATTCTATATGTGTAAGAGCTTTTTCACAAATGAAAATCGAAGGTTTTACAAAAGTTTTTGAAAATAAAAGAATAAAAATATATGAAGTAATCTAACCTAAAAATTAAATATTAAGGACAAAATTTTTAAATTCAGGTTCATAAAAAATTAATTACACATCTTAAAAATAAAAAATTTATTTTTTGGAGGAATGCTATGAAAGCTGTAGCTATTAATGGGTATGGAACTGTAGGTAAAAGAGTTGCAGATGCAATTGCACAACAAGATGATATGAAAGTTATCGGAGTAAGTAAGACAAGACCAGATTTTGAAGCTAGGATGGCACTAAAAAAGGGTTATGATTTATATGTTGCTATTCCTGAAAGGGTAAAATTATTTGAAAAGGCAGGAATTGAAGTTGCAGGAACAGTGGATGACATGCTAGATGAAGCAGATATAGTTATTGATTGTACTCCAGAAGGAATTGGTGCCAAAAATTTAAAAATGTATAAAGAAAAAGGAATAAAAGCTATATTTCAAGGTGGAGAAAAACATGAAGATATAGGTTTATCATTCAATTCATTGAGCAATTATGAAGAATCTTATGGCAAAGACTACACACGAGTTGTTTCCTGTAATACCACTGGTTTATGCAGAACTTTAAAAC
Source organism: Methanothermus sociabilis (assembly GCF_055392295.1). NCBI lineage: Archaea > Methanobacteriati > Methanobacteriota > Methanobacteria > Methanobacteriales > Methanothermaceae > Methanothermus > Methanothermus sociabilis. The sequence goes on from NZ_AP042467.1 coordinate 1,239,624, forward strand.
CATTACATGATTCTTTTGGTATAAAAAAAGTTAGAGCCGTAATAGTAAGGAGAGGTGCAGACCCTGCACAAGTATCTAAAGGACCTATAAACGCTATAATACCCAATCCACCTAAATTACCATCTCACCATGGTCCAGATGTTAAAACAGTCCTGGACATAAATATAGATACAATGGCTGTTATAGTACCAACTACTTTAATGCATCAACATAACGTTATGGTAGAGGTGGAAGAAACTCCTACTGTGGATGATATAATAGATGTATTTGAAGATACGCCTAGAGTTATACTTATAAGTGCTGAGGATGGTTTGACATCAACTGCAGAGATAATGGAATATGCAAAGGAATTAGGTAGATCCAGAAACGATTTATTTGAAATTCCTGTTTGGAGAGAATCAATAACTGTCGTAGACAATGAAATTTATTACATGCAAGCAGTTCATCAAGAATCAGATATAGTACCTGAAAATGTAGATGCTGTAAGAGCAATATTAGAGATGGAAGAGGATAAATACAAATCTATAAATAAAACTAACAAAGCAATGAACATACTTCAATAATAAGGAACCATGATTCGAGTTGGACCAGCTGGCAACCCTATAGGTTATAAAGGAAAGACTGTTGACGTATTTGATTATTTAAAAAAATTAGGGCTTGATGCATATGAATATCAAGCTACATATGGTGTAAGAATTGGAAAAAAATCTTCTTTGTTAATTGGAAAAAATGCCAAAAAGAATGATGTCCTTGTATCTATACATGCTCCCTACTATATAAATTTATCTTCTGCAGATAAAGGAGTAATACAGAGGTCCATAAATAGGTTATTCATTACAAGTAAAGTTGCTGAATGGATGAATGCATATAGGATAGTATTTCATCCAGGATATTATGGAAAGTTTTCGAAATCTGAAGCTATGGAGTTATGTAAAAATTCTATAAAAAAGTTATTAAGTAAAGTAAAAGAAAAAAATATAAAAAATTATTGTTTTGCACCGGAAACGACTGGAAAGAAATCACAGTTGGGGAGTTTGAATGAAATAATAGAAATATGTCAGTCTTTTGAAAATTTTCAGCCCACAATAGATTTTGCACATATACATGCAAGAGAAGGAGGTTCATTAAAGGATGAAAACGATTATTACCATATTTTAAATTTTGTGGAAAATGAGTTAGGAGTTAAACATTTCCATTGTCATTTCACAAAAGTGGAATTTAGTGAGAAAGGTGAAGTGAAACATCATTCTTTAAATGAAGAGAAATACGGACCTCCACTAGAACCTTTAATCAAAGTTCTTGTTGAAAATGGATTTAATGCTACAATAATATGTGAAACTCCAAAATTAGATCAAGATGCCATTAAAATAAAAGAGAAGATAGGAAGGTTTAATAAAGGTGAAAACTAATAAATAATTTTAGAAAAAAGCTCGTGGTGATGGAGTGAAAATGAATACAACTTTATCTGATAATTATTCTTTAGATAAGAAATCCGTACAAAAAACTATGCTTACTAACAAAGAAGCAAAATTAGTAGTATTGAAGCCGGCAGGATATCCTTTCATTTGTAATTTAATAGAAACGCCAAAAGTAGAAGTTAAAGATAAAAAATTATTTGAATTGTATGCAAAAGAACAATGGGAGGGCTTCATTGTAAAAGAAGGTTCTTATCTTTTTGATCAAAAACTATTACCTGATTATGCATTTAAAGTATTGAAGGTGCATCCAAACAATTCAAAAATTGGTAAAAATACAACAATAATATTAGTAAATACTGAAGAACATTCCGTAGTTTTTAGAGAAGTTGAAAGTAATTTAAAAATTGCTGATGTAGTTGGACAAGAACGTGCTAAAATGAAATGTAAAGTAATAATGAAATATCTAGAAAATCCTGAAAAATTTAGTGGATGGGCACCAAGGAACATATTGTTTTATGGGGCTCCTGGAACTGGTAAAACTATGCTTGCAAAATCTCTATCAAATGAAGTTAATGTACCTCTTTACCTTGTTAAAGCTACAAGTTTAATTGGGGAACATGTGGGCGATGGTGCACGACAAATTCACGAACTTTATGATTTAGCATGTGAAACTTCACCTTCAATAGTATTTATTGATGAAATCGATGCCATAGGATTAAGTCGTAAATATCAATCACTAAGAGGAGATGTTTCTGAGGTTGTAAGCGCATTATTGACAGAGATGGATGGAATAAAAGAAAATGAAGGTGTAGTAACAATAGCAGCAACAAATAACCCAAGCTTATTAGATCCCGCAATAAGAAGCAGATTTGAAGAAGAAATAGAATTTACATTACCATCAAAAGAAGAAAGAAAAGAAATGATCAAAAGACATATAAAAACCATGCCTTTACCAGTTACAGTATCACCAAATAAGTTAGCAGAATTATCTAAAGGAATGTCTGGAAGGGATATCAAAGAAAAACTTCTCAAAACAGCATTGCATAAAGCTATTGTAGACAACGACAAGAAAATTGAAAATAAACATATTAAATATGCATTAGAACATTACAAAAAGAAAAATAAAGAACCTAAACGCATGTTTGCATAAAATTTCTTTTTGTGGAGGAAATTTAATGCATGTTCTTAAGGCAATAAAAGAAAGGAGAAGTATAAGAAGTTTTAAAGATAAAGACATTCCCCAAGAGTATATAAAAAAAATAATGGAAGCTGCAATTTGGGCACCATCTGCAGGAAATCTCCAAAGTAGGAAGTTTATAATAGTGAAGGATTCAAAATTAAAGTATGAACTTACAAAAGCTGCTTATATGCAAGAATTTGTAATGGAAGCCCCAATTGTAATAGTGGCATGTGCAGATTTAATTAAGTCTGCTTCAAGATATGGAGAAAGAGGAAGAGAACTTTACTGTCTCATGGACACTGCTGCATCAATACAAAACATGTTACTTGAAATACATGAATTAGGTCTTGGAGCTTGTTGGATAGGTGCTTTTGACGAAGAATATGTTAAAAAATTGCTTAAGCTACCAGATTCATTGAGACCTATAGCACTCATACCAGTTGGTTACCCTGATGAATCTCCAACTCCACCCCCTAGAGTTAGTATAGATGATGCATTTACAATCATTTAATCTAAATTTAATCTTTTTCCATACCATTTTTTATAATATTCCATATATTCTCCTGTTTTTATTCGTTTCCACCATTCCTTGTTTTCTATATACCATTTTATAGTTTTTTCAAGGCCTTCTTCAAATGAATATTCGGGCTTCCATCCTAATTCATTTTTAATTTTGCTAGAATCTAATGCATATCTATAATCATGGGCTGGCCTATCTTTAACAAACTTTATTAGTGATTGTGGTTTATTTAATTTTTTTAATATTAATTTTACTACCTCTATATTCCTCTTTTCATTGTTAGCACTCACGTTGTAAATTTCACCATTTTTACCTTTATGTAAAATTAGATCAATAGCTCTACATGTATCTTTAACATATAACCAATCTCTGATATTTGATCCATCACCATAGATAGGTAATGGTTTATTTTCAAGGGCATTGGTAATCATTAACGGTATAAATTTTTCTGGGAACTGATAAGGACCATAATTGTTTGAAGGTCTAACAATGTTAACAGGTAAACCATAAGTTTTGTGATAAGATCTAACAAGTAAGTCAGCTCCTGCCTTACTAGCTGCATATGGACTGTTTGGTTTTAATGGCGAATCTTCTGTGAAATATCCTTCATCGCCTAGAGTTCCATATACTTCATCTGTTGAAATTTGTATAAATTTTTCAATACCATATTTGCGGGCAGATTCTAATAGTACTTGAGTACCTAATACATTTGTTTTAACAAATCTACCTGGTTCCATTATGCTTCTGTCAACGTGTGTGTTATGAACTACTATGTTTCCTACACCAGCAACAAAATTATGAGATCCTTCAACTTCTAAGTCATATACAAATCCTTCATATTTTTTTTCCGTAATTTTTTTACTTTTAAATTTACAATTTCCTACTTTGATATTATATGCATTCATTTTATAGTCCACATAAAACTCTTTACCTATTAATAAAAGCAATAAACAAACTTCAGCTGCTAATCTTCTTGAGCTTGTCAAAAATTCTTCTTTTCCATTGTTAATTCCTTTCACTAAACTTTTCCAAAATATTTCTTGATACTCTTTTCCAATGTTAAATACAAAATTAGGAATTTTTTTACTATCACCATCATTACAAAATTTTGTACAGATTTTATAAAAATCTTTATTTTTCAACTTAAGTTGTAGAGTACCATTGTTTTCTGTTATTAAGCTGTTTCCATCAAAAATATTTTTAAAATCGTCAGATAAAATTTCTAACCAGCTTTTGTCATTGTCATTGATAATGACATAATTTTGTTTGAGATAACCACTTGAAATATAAGCAGCAAGTAATCTACATAGAAACTTTAATTTTTTATCATTAAACATTCCTAATATTTTTGGATGTTTTATCTTTTTATCTCTGCATGAGAAATTCATGTCTCTTACATATAATAGAGAGGGATTGGATTTCGCTGCTACAACCTTTCCATGTGTATTGTATACAGAGTGATTTGGTGTTACAAGAACTTCTCCTTGTTTTTGTTTTAATTTTAGAATCTTTCCTCTATATGGATGTCGAATAATTTTCCGAAGAGGTAGGAAAGTCCCAGAATTATTATAAAAAGATAATACCTTTATTTTTTCATTTGATGTATCAATGATTTCATGTTTTCCATCCCAAATTACTTTGTTGCTTTCTTTCAATCTTTCGAATAATTTTTTCATGCTAAGTACTTGTATTTCACCATTCCAATGAACAGTCACAAATTCTTCTTCAGCAACACTTTCAGCTGCAAAATTTACAATATAATCACATTCATACTTTTCAATTAATTTTTGAATTAGCTTTCCATCAGTTATGCAACCTTTAACAAAGCTATAATTAGGAGCATCTTCAACATCTTTAAGATTTTCTAAATTACCTGAATATGTTAATTTATCTAGATTTATTATTTTATATTGTGGATATTTATTCACCATATAACGTACAAAATTACTTCCAATAAACCCAGCTCCTCCAGTAACTAATATAACACTCATCTACTCACCACCAAAAAATCTTTAGATTTAGAATGTATAATTTTTTTGGAAGAAATTTATATGTTATTAAAAATTTTTTAGATTTTTTGAGGTGAGATTATGGGCAAGTTTAAATTTAAAAAAACTTCTATACCTGGCCTATATGTGATAAAACCTAAAGTTTTTGAAGATGAAAGAGGGTACTTTATGGAAACTTATAATGCTAAAGAATTCAAGAAAGCAAATATAAATGCAAAGTTTGTTCAAGATAATCAATCGTTTTCCAAAAAAGGCGTGTTACGTGGTCTACATTTCCAATATCGTAGACAACAAGGAAAACTCGTGAGGGTTATAAAAGGTAAGATATTTGATGTTGCAGTAGATTTAAGAAAAAATTCTGAAACATATGGAGAATGGGAATCAGTAATATTGTCAGGTAAAAATAAAAAAATGTTTTATATTCCTGAAGGTTTTGCCCATGGCTTTTTAGTACTTTCCGATACAGCAATTGTAACTTATAAGTGTACTGATTTTTATTATCCTGAATATGAGGGAGGAATAATATGGAATGACCCTGACATTGGGATTGAATGGCCAATTGATGAAGTAGATAAATTAATAATTTCAGATAAAGATAAAAAATGGAAACCACTGAAAGAAAACCCTGTGAAGTTATAATGAGGTATAAAGATGAAAGTTGAAAAATATTTTGAAAAAATATTGTCAAAACGTAAAATCCATTTAACGTTGATAGACCCTGAGGAACAAGAACCAAAGAAAGCACTTGAAATTGCAAAATTAGCGATAAAAGGAGGCACCGATGGAATAATGGTAGGAGGTTCTACTAGTGATCAGGAAGATCTAGATACAACAGTTAAAATATTAAAAATGAATCTAAATGTTCCTATCATACTTTTTCCAGGGAACATAACCGGTATAAGTAAATATGCTGATGCAATATTTTTCATGAGTTTATTAAATTCTACTAATCCTTATTGGATAACTGGTGCACAAGCTTTAGGTGCACCAACTGTAAAAAAATATGGTATTGAGGCATTACCAGTTGCATATTTGATTATAGAACCTGGTGGAACTGTAAGTTGGGTTGGAGATGCCAAACCAATACCTAGAAAAAAATATAAACTTGCAGCTGCATATGCGATGGCTGCCGAATTATTAGGAATGAAATATGTTTATTTAGAGGCTGGATCTGGAGCCAAACATCATGTACCTACTAAAATGATATCTAAAGTTAGAGATAGCACAAATTTGAAAATAATTGTTGGTGGAGGTATTAAAACTCGTGAAGATGTAGAAAGAGTTATTAAAGCTGGTGCAGACATAATAGTAACTGGCACTATTATTGAACGTGCGTCTGATATCAAGAAGAAAATTTCTGAAATTGTTGAACCTTTAAAGTCAACAAGTAACGTGGATTAGTGCATTCACTTTTTTACCTTCTTTTTTCAATTTATTAAATTTCTTTATTGCTTCAGGAGTAGGCAATGACACAAGTTTTATCCCATTTTCTTTAACTAAATTTTTTGCTTCATCGCTTACCTTTAATGCACCAACTTCGCCACATCCTACAACAAGTACATCAGGATTTTCATTAACTAGTTTTTCAATTTCTCTATCAGAAAGTATATGTGAAGTTCCATATTTCTCCCTTGAGAGAGACTTTTCTCTCTTACTAACACTCCCATCTATATGCACTATTATATCGTGGTTATATTCTTTATTTCCATATTCTATACTTCCAAATCTATAACGTCCAAACATATTATCACAACTTTTTTATTTCTAAATAAGAATTAACTTAATTTAGCTTTAAAAATTTTTACAGTAAGAACATTAAGAAAAATATCATGATAAATTTTGAAAATATACTTGCCATATAATCGATAATTCCTACCTTAATACCAAATTTCCCAAACAACCCTATATACATAGGAAATGTATATTTTAGATATATAGATGTTATAACTGCCATGCTTCCCAAAAGAAGTGTTATAAGAGCTTGTTTTAAGGTTAAAGTGCCACTATAGAATAATGTGGCGACAGTTGTATATCCTGCAGAAAAATGGATGAGTTGTGCAATAATTACAATAGCTGACATTCCAGGTATGCCAAAAAATTTTAAAAATGGACTAAAAAGAATGTTTAAATATTTATATCCGCCTATTTCAAGTAAAAAATTTATAAGAAAAAATGTTACAATTATGGTTGGTATAGTTTTTTTCAAAATCTTTATAGATCTCTTAATGGCGTTTCCTTTTGGTTTTTGGATTAATGGTATTTCTTCAATATTTATTGTTTTAGTATTCTGATATTTATGGATGTAAACAACTCCTGCAAGCAATTGTAAAAATGAGGAAAATAAATTTAAAAACAAATATATTATACCAAGCTTTAATCCTAAGATGGCTATGGTTATCAATGCCTGAGCTGTTAATAAATATTCTCCAAGTACTGTAGAAAAAGTGCTCATTACAATAGTTAAAATTACATCTATATCATTTATTTCTTTATTTTTATAAAAATTTGCCAATGCGGATTTTCCAGCAGTTGAATTAAAAAAACATAAAACAAAAGAAAACACACAAGGATATGGAAGTCTTAAAAATTTTGTTAATGGGGTGATCAAAGAAATAATACTATTTCTTATTTTGTTATTTTCAAGAATGAAATTTGTGAATAAAACACTGATTATAACTAGTATAAGCATCCTAAATAAAAGAGAAAAATTCATATTTTTCACCCTTTAGAAAATTTTTAAGGGAAGATGGTATTCATGAAAGTTTTGGTTACAGGTTCAACAGGAATGTTAGGTAAAGAATTAATAAATGTCCTTAAAGATGAATATGAAGTAAAAGGTGTAAGCAGTAAAGACTTTGACATAAGAAATTTAAATGAAACTATTGAAGGTATTAAAGAATTTAATCCAGAAGTAGTTATACATACTGCAGCATTTACAGATGTTGATGGTAGTGAACATAAGAAAGACCTTGCATATAAAGTGAATTCAATAGGGACTAGAAATGTTGCTGTTGCATGTAATATAACTAATAGTTCTCTGCTGTATATTTCAACTGATTATGTCTTTGATGGTAAGAAAGGAAGTCCTTATTATGAATATGATAAACCAAACCCAATAAATGTCTATGGAAAAACAAAATACTTAGGAGAAGTATATGTAAGAGATTTGTTAAACAAATTTTATATTGTACGTACTTCTTGGTTATATGGACCTTATGGATCTAATTTTGTAGATACTATGTTACAACTTGCTGAAAATAAAGATGAAATAAAAGTGGTCGATGATCAAGTTGGATCTCCTACCTACACCCTAGATTTATCATTAGCAATTAAAAAATTGATAAAAGAACCTAGATATGGAATATATCACCTAACCAACAGTGGACATTGTTCTTGGTATGAATTTGCTAAACAAATTTTCAAAGAAATGAATTTGGATGTCAAATTAACACCAATTAAAACTGAAGAGTCAGGGCGTCCAGCCAAACGTCCTAAATTTTCTGTTTTAAAAAATTATAATTGGGAAGTTGAGGGATTTAAAAAGTTAAGACATTACAAAGATGCCTTAAAAAATTACTTAAGGAGGATTAGAACATGAAGGGGATAGTACTCGCAGGTGGGGAAGGAACACGATTACGTCCAATAACAACGGCTGTATCAAAACAATTACTTCCAGTCTATGATAAACCAATGGTTTATTATCCTATTTCTGTTTTGATGCTGGCAAATATAAGAGATATCCTCATTATATCCACTCCAAGAGATTTACCTCTCTATAAAGATCTTTTAGGAGATGGAAGTGATTTTGGAGTTAGGTTTACATATAAAGAACAAAAGGAACCTAGAGGTTTAGCAGATGCATTTATAGTAGGAGAAGATTTTATTGGAAATGATAAGGTAGCATTGGTTTTAGGTGACAATATATTTTATGGTCATAGATTTAGTGAAGTACTGGAGAGAGCTACATCATTTAAAAAAGGTGCAGTAATTTTTGGATATTACGTAAAAGATCCCAGACCCTTTGGTGTTGTAGAATTTGACGAAGATGGAAATGTAATTTCCATAGAAGAAAAACCAAAGCACCCAAAATCTAATTATGTGGTTCCAGGACTTTATTTCTATGATAATAAAGTGGTTGATATAGCTAAAAATATAGAACCTTCTGAGAGAGGTGAGCTTGAAATAACATCTGTAAATCAAGAGTATTTAAAAAGAGGTGAATTAAAAGTCGAAATTTTAGGTAGAGGAATGGCATGGATGGATGCAGGAACTCCTCAAGGATTATTAGAAGCTAGTAATTTTGTTGAGGCAATACAAAGAAGGCAAGGTTTTTATATAGCATGCTTAGAAGAAATTGCATATAATAAAGGTTGGATAACACGAGAACAACTTATAGAGAGAGCAAAAAAATTAAAGAATAGTGAATATGGTCAATATTTAATGGACATAGCAAAAATTGGTCCAACTGCTCCATATCTATCTAGATAATTAATTTATCCTCTAGGTTCTTTTGCTTTAAACCTTAAGCCCTTATAACCACATTTTCTACATTTTTTTGCTTTAGGTGCATTTCTTGCATTGCATCGAAGACATATTTTGACGTTAAAAAGTCTTTTTTCTGCCACCTCAAATCTAGCCATTTTTTATGCCCTCCATCACTTCTTTTTGGATTTTTACAACTTCTTTACTTGTTTTTGCTTTTGAATATGCATCTAACAACTCTTTATTGAGTTGTAAAAAATGTGGACCCCATTTAAAGTTTGACATTATCTCTTTTGCCATGTCTTTTAAACCTATTATATAAAGCGTTGATGCTATTGCCTCAGCTGTGGATAGGACAAATGGTCTACCATATGCAATAGGATTCGCCGCAACTAAAAACGGCAAAGCCCTGTGATATCTCCCGACTTTAAATATTTCTGAGGACTTTCTAACATTTTTCCATGAACAGTCGATTGCTGCTAAACCATGTCTGATAATTCTCTGCTTGTCTTCTCTAGATAGTGCCTTTTTTGATAATGGATTTAATACAATTGCGCCACGAGGTATTTGATTCATAGTTTTTACAATTTTTGCAAAACCTTTTCTACCTAGCCTCAAACTTGTACATTTTTTTCTGTTACATTCTTCTTCATGATAAATAAATATTTTTATCATTGTAAAATAATGAATTTCTTTCGTGTTTAATAATTGATCCAACAGTTTCTACAATATTTCTATTTCCTACCTCATAATATTTGCCACCAGAAGTTAGTGCTAATTCAAAGTTGAAGTTTCTACCCCGCATAATCCTTTTCTCAAAATTTATAATCACGGTATGTATATCACTCCTATTTAACTCTTTTGCTAATTCGAGCACGTCACGTGTAGGACTATTTTTTAAGGCAATATTAGGCATGCCATCACTTAGCAATACAAGTATTGGTACATATTCGTTTGATTTTTTCTTTTCTCTTTTTAAAATTTCTATAGCTTTTTTGAGACCATGAGCCATTGGAGTAGTTCCACCTACAGAAATATTTTCAATTTTATCTTTGAATGAAAATATCCTTCTTGTACTGGGTAGAATAACTCTAGCCTCTCTACCTTTAAACCCTATAATTGCTAACTTATCTTTATGTCTTTGAGCATCTAACATTATTCTCTTTAAAACTCCTTTAACTTTCTCAGCTTTATCTTCTGAAGACATTGATCCACTTATGTCCACAACTAAAACTATTAATGCCTTTGATCCATGTTTTCTTATTTTTTCTCTTAAATCTTCTGGTTCAACATTAATTTTACCTTCTGATTTAATCGCCGCTGCCCTAATAGTTGCATCTATTGCAATATCTTTTGGATTCTTCAATGGAATTCTACTTTTTATATATTTTCCCCTTTCTGTTTGAGATTCAACTTTGTTACCATACTTACGTCTTCTCTTATCACCTTTAAATTTCAAAATTTTTTTTAAATCGATATTAACGTCTTTATCTTCAATATTTCTCTTACCTACAGCCTGAATGTGAGATGTTGATTTACTTCCTAGAAAAAATTCACCACTTCCTTTTGTGAGTTCTTTTGCTCGTGCTTTTGCACTCGTTTCAATTTTATCTTTTTTCATCTCTTCTTTTGCTCTTTCTACTACTTTACTTATTTGATTTTTTCCAAGCTTTCTTCCTAAAATTCTTTCTTCTAAAACAAGAGAAATTGCTTCTTTTATATCATCTATATTAACTTCTTTTCTTCCATTATATGCTGCAATTGTTTTAGATGTTTTAAGTATAGCTATGTCTGCTCTGTGACCATCTACACCAGCATTTAAACATACTCTAGCTATTAATTCCATTAATTCTTGAGATATTTCAACTTTGTCTAACAACTTTCGTGCTTTAAGGATTCTTTTTCTTAATTTTTCTTGTTTGTCCTTAAATTCTTCTCTAAATCCAATAGGATCTCTTTCAAATCTTTCTCTACGTTCCATGATTTTTACTCTGTCTTTAATGTCAGTAATACTTTTGGCAGTGATATGAAGTCCAATCCTATCAGCAAGCTGGGGTCTGAGCTCTCCTTCTGCTGGATTCATTGTTCCAACCAAAATAAATCTTGAAGGATGAGAAATTGATATCCCTTCTCTTTCAACACGATTTATTCCATATGCAGCTGCATCTAACAGGACATCAACCAAATGATCATCTAAAAGGTTTATTTCATCAACATAAAGTATATTTCTGTTGGCTTCTGCTAATAATCCTGGTTCTAAAGCTTTAATACCTTCATTTAACGCTTTTTTTATATCAAGTGTTCCTACTACTCTATCTTCTGTAGCTCCCAGTGGGAGCTCCACAACTTTCATTTTCTTTTTCTCAACTTTTATTTTATCTCTTGATTTACAAAGAGGACACATGTTTGTTTTGTCATCAGGGTCACAATTGAAAGGACAGCCTTTTACAACTTTTATTGATGGCAAAAGATCTGCCAGTGCCCTAACAGCTGTAGTTTTGCCTGTACCTTTATCTCCTTTTATCAGCACTCCACCAATACTAGGATTTATAGCATTAAGTATAAGTGATTTCTTTATTTTCTCTTGGCCTACTATAGCTGTAAAAGGAAAAGTAAAATTATCCAACGGACTCACCTATTAATAAAGTTTTCTATTTAAGAATTTATGTAACATAGTAGATATAATTTACTACGCTAAGAAAAATTAAACTAAAATTATGATTTTTTTCTATCCTTCCAACTCCTCTAATTTTTCTGGTAGATATGTATCAACTACATATTCTAACCCATATTTAGAAAAAGACTGTTGTTCAGCTTTTTTCTTGATTTTTAACATCTTTTTAATTTCTCTTCTCCAAAATTCATCTTTATATCGTGGATCTCTTAATAATTCCTTTAGTCTAATTATATCAACTTCTTCTAGAGGATCTGTAGGTAAATCATAATTTATAATATCTGTTGCAGTTACACCTAAAAATTTAGCATTTGGAGTAGCTAACTCATGATTTACATGTGCTAACTTTGCACTACCGGAAATTATGACCATAGCTATGTGAAATCCCCATGGATCTCCATCATTGCATATGTAAACAGGCAATTTCAACTCTTCGTTTAATCTTTTTAAAAATCTTCTTGTTGCTCTTGCAGCTTGTCCTTTCAACCCAACTATTAAACAATCAAACTTTTTGTGAGCTTTTTCTTGGACCAATCGATGATACATACCCATAGTTTCTACTGCTATTACTCTTTCAACATCGTGGTCAACAAATTCTATTTCATCAACTGTCGGCGGTATTGTGTATCCAGATTTACCAGCCTTCATAGCATCTATTTCTATATCACCTTCTCTAACTGTTAATTTACCATATACTGATGCCCCATCCTCTTCAGGTAATAAACCTAAATCTTCTCTTGTTACACCAAGTACTATTTCTAAATCCTCACTAATATTATTGGATTCTTGCTGATCATTAAAATCTACATCCCATCCTTCTGATACATAATACATTTCCCTAAGCGTAGCTGTTTTACCTTTTTTAATTAATTCTTTACAGAAATTTGCAACATACAACATCTGACCAATTTTTCTTAACTGTTTAACATTTCCCAATGACCTAACCCCATATTTGTTGCCAAGAACATAATGACGTTTATTATCATCATAAATAATATTAGAAGTGCTTCTTGAAGGTACTTTTATTTTAGGTATTTTCTTGTTTTGAATATCTGTAATTATTCTTTTGCCAAGATTTTTGAGCTTCTTTAAAGTCTTTACTTTCCTATTTTTCATTAATTTCACCTGGAATGTTTCTTTTCTCAACTATTTTCTTTAAAAAATTGTTATAATTTGGAGTGCTAGTTTCAGCAAGCTTTGCAGCCTCTTTAATTATTATAGGTATGTATTTCTTGAATAATCTATATTTTTGTAATTCTTCTCTGGCAATTGCTTTAGACCTTAAATATCTACGAAGTTTTCTAGCAACGTCCATAACTGCCTGCCTAACCTCATGTAATATTTCAGGTTCTGGTGCTATACTTTGTTTACCTGTAGATAAATATGGAACATTTGTTGAAACTATGTTAACAAAAACTGAAATTGGTGAATTTTCAAAATCCCTAACACCGTATCTCTTCCAGTCGATGCTCTTAACGGCTTCAGTTATTGCACAACTTCCTTGATCAAAAGTTAAGGGAACTCTATTTGCGAATCGTATTATTTCAGATTTTCTTTGATCTCCTACTTTTCTGCCCGCATTGCCACCATATGCTATGGCAGCTTCCGTTATAAATGGTATTCCTCCTTTGTATGTTGCAGGTTTTCTTGTTGTGGATGCAACAAACTCAGGATTTAACATTTTCTTCATGCTTTTCTCTATTTGTGATTCTCCAATAGGTATTAAACCAGAAGTTGGTGGTGACATGAAATCCATTTTTTTGAAAGCATTGACAATTTCTTCGGCTTCATCCCATTTTAAATCTTTAGGTCTTTTATCTAAATCAACATTTACAAGTTTTTCAAGTTCTTTAATTTTATTTTGAGACATCCTAGATAAAGAAGCCATTAAAAAGGTTTTAATTTTTCGTCTATTACTGTGTTTGGCCATATACAACAGATCATCGGCTGTTATTCCTTTAGGATGTGGTGGAATTTCTTTTGGTAGCGGTGGAATTTTCGTAGATGCTCGTTTAAATTTGTAAATTTTTCCTCTAGGATCTTTAAATGTTATTTGAGCGTGAGGATTTCCTATCATGGTTCTTCTTATATACTCAAAAGCTCCCTGCTCTGACCTAGAATAAGTTACATCTTTTAAATGTAACTCAACAAATACACCAGTACCATCAGGATCTACTTCATTTTTCTCAAGAATAACACCTTCATTTTTCTTTTCATCTAATTGTAAAAGCATTTCAACGCCTTTAATTTCTCCATCTTCTTTATATTTTGATATAACCCTCACTGGCTTCCCAGTTGTCATTTGTGAGAATAAAACACATCCACTACATCCTAATCCTTGTTGGCCTCTTGATTGTATATTCCTAAATTTTGATCCAGCAAACATTTTGCAAAACACTTTTGGAACATAATCTTCTGGGATTCCTGGACCATTATCTTGATGACGTAATACATAATAATCTTTATCAATCCTTTCCAATTCTATTTCTATGTTTGGAAGTATACCTGCCTCTTCAGCAGCATCTAAACTATTAGTTATTAATTCATGAAATACCATTGTAAGAGACCTTATTTTTCCAGAAAAACCCAACATTTGTCTATTTTTACGGAAAAATTCTGATGGCGTGAGTTCTTTGAACTCTTTGAATAAATCAGAAGCTTGTTTTTCCAAGATGAACCCCCTTTTAATTTATTGAATATTATTTTATCCCAAAGGTTTCTTTGAATCTTTTTACTTTCATTTCTTGTTGCTTCTTTTCTAAAAATCTATAAACAGTGCCGTGTTTTGCACCCTCTAATAACATTTCAACAGCTTCTCTTGCTATTCTAATTTCTTCTAAGTCTCCAATTAATGCCACAGTTTTTCCATACACTGAAATATTTGCTCCAGTCATGTTCTCAATTATTTGTCTTGTTTTCCCATCTTTTCCAATTATACGACCTTTTTGTCTTCTTATGGCCTTTTTGGATCTACCTACATAATCAGATATATCGATCACATCAAGCATGACATCTTCATTAAGTAATCTTAAAGCAACTTCTGGACTAAATCCCCTACCTATAGCTCTAACGATGTCTCTAGCTTTTAACACATACATAGGATCTATACTTTCTGATTTAGGAATTATTGTAACCATTCCACTTTCACTATCAATTTCTAGTTTTGTTTGTGTAGAATTTTCAATGTGTTTTTTAGTACTTCCATTTTTGCCTATCAACACTCCTATTCTTTCCCTAGGAATCCTAATGTACTCTTCTGTTACCACAAACTTACCTCCACTAATCTAAAATCATATTTTTTACTTCATCAAAAGAAGTTTTGACACCTAGCTTTCTAAAGTCATTAACTATATTGTGGATATCTCTATTTAGCAATTCCATTGATAAAGGATGATCAACTACAACAGCTTGTGACAAATCAATTATAACAGGTTCACCATCTAAATTTAATATATTAAATGTTGAAAAATCACCATGAACAAGTTTTGCATCATTATATAATCTTTTATAATATAATATAATTTTTTCAAAAGTTTTATCAGGGTCATCAGGAGGTAATTCCCTAAGTGTGGGTGCAGGATTTCCATATTTGTCTCCAATAAATTCCATAACTAAAACATTATTTCTTGAGGTGATGGGTTTTGGTACTCTAACTTTTGCTTTGTATGCTCTTTTAAGATTGGAATATTCCTTTTTAACCCACGTGTATACAATTTGTCTCCTATTTGACATCCTTACATCAAATCTAGGGTCTCCTAAAATATAATTCTCCATTTTTCTAAAATCAGAGGTTGCAATCCTGTAAATTTTAACTGCAACGATGTCACTATTGACAAAACCTTTAAACACGTTTGCCTCTTTTCCTGTACTAATTACTCCATTGAGTACCTCAATGTATCCCTTGTTAGCAATTTTATACAATGTTTGCAATGTTTGTTGATCAAATACTTCACTAGCTATCTTTCTTTCTTCACTATCTTTTAATATTTTACGTGATCTGATTTTTTCCAATGCTTCATCAATTTTGTCAATTTTCTTAGGCATTTAAATCATCCTAGATCCTTAAGATATCCTCTTCTTTCTAGCCAATTAGCTTCTGTTCTTGTATATCTCCATACAACATCTGCCCTTTCATCTTTCTGGAACTCCCATGGCTTCACAAGTACAATGTCACCTTCTCTTATCCACACTCTTTTTTTCATTTTCCCAGGTATTCTTGTCAATCGCACTTTTCCATCTTCACACCTTACCATAAGTTTTCCATGACCTAATATTTGTTCAACTACACCAGCCATTTCTCCTTTTTTAGGTATTCTTACACGTCTCACTTCTTCATTTTTTCCTTTCCTCGACACATTACTCCTCCCTCACATTGATTTAACAAATAATTTTATCTTTTATTTTTTATGTTTGTCCTTATATCTAAAATTTTCGTCGGTATTTTTTACATAAAATTATTTTAGCCTTAATTTGCCTCTACATAAAATATTATAGTTAGAATAGCATATTGATGCTTCTTGAAAAAATTATTTAAAGTTGATTTGACCTGATTTAATGTTAGAAAATTAAATGTAAAGGTGAAAAAATCGTGACATCTGAATATCTTCAGACTGTAGAATTAGACAAGGCAAAAAAAATTGTTGAGGAGCTTTTCACAAATTTTTACACTACTAAAATTGAAAAAATTAACATAGAACGTGCTCACGGGAGAGTATTGGCAGAGAATGTATATTCACCTATTGATCTTCCACCATTTGATAGAGCTACACGGGATGGATTCGCTGTAAAAGCTAGTGATACATTTGGTGCAAATGAAGAAAATCCAGTTAAATTAAAATGTATTGAAAATATTGAAGCTGGTTACATTCCAAAAAATACAATTACTGAAGGACATTGTGCTAGAATAAGTACGGGGGCGTTAATACCATCAGGATCTGATGCTGTAGTAATGGTAGAATTCACTGAGAAAAAAAACAACGATATATTAATTTATAAAAGCGTTTATCCAGGCCAATATATCGCAAAAAAGGGATCTGATATCAAAAAAGGAGAATTACTCCTCAAAAAAAATACAATATTATCTCCAGATAAAATAGGGGCTTTGAGTGCTGTTGGGATTAAAGAAATACCTGTGTATTCAAAGCCAAAAATTGCAGTAATATCCACAGGAAATGAGTTAATAGAATTATCTGAAAATCTTAAAAAAGGAAAAATTTTTGATGTTAATAGTTATAGTATAGCAGCTTCTATAGAAGAATGTGGTGCAAAAGCAATCAATCTTGGAATTGTTAAGGATAATTATGAGGATATAAAAAACATGATATTAAAAGGATTAAAGGTTGCAGACATAGTTGTAATTTCTGGAGGCACATCTGCAGGAAAAGGTGATATCGTAGCAGAGGTAATTGATGATATGGGGGAAGTGATATTACATGGTATTGCGATGAAGCCCGGTAAACCAACTATAATTGGTAAGATAAATTCTAAAATCATAATAGGGTTACCAGGATATCCAGTATCTGCATTAATTGTTTTTAGAGTGTTAATAGCACCTATCCTCTGTAAAATAACAAAAGTTTTTAAATTGAAAGAAAAAATTGTCAGGTTGCCTATTTCACAAAGATTTCATTCTACTAGGGGAAGATTAGAATTTGCTTTAGTCAGTATAGAAAACAATAAAGCAGTTCCAATATTAAAAGATTCAGGTGCTATAGCATCATTGGCAATGTCTGATGGATATATAGAAATTCCTAAAAATGTGGAAATTATAGAAAAAAATGAAAAAGTGGAAGTAAAAATATTCTAATTATATACGTTAGCTAAGATTCTTTCAATTTCTTCTAAACTCTTGCAGACCACTTTATTTTTTAGCTTTTTTATTACAGGTCTTTTGACTATTATAACTTTGGTATCGAGTTCTAATGCAGCATCTACTTTATTTTTTAATCCACCTTCTTTACCACTGTCTTTTGTGATAATGGCTTCTGCTTCATATTCTTCTATTAATGCCATATTTAATTTTTTTGAGAATACTCCATACATTGCAACAATGTTTTTTGGAGGAATTCCCAATTTTAGACATTTTTTGATAGAATCTGGCCATGGCAATACTCTAACTACAAGTTTATTATTATCTAAATATTTAACAATTTTAGGCAATGTAGACACGCCAGCTAAATGCATTACTTTCCCATCAATTTTCGCTGCAATTTCACCCGCCTCATCAAATGAATCTACATATATTACATTAGGATGTTTATAATTAATAGAAGGCCTTTCAAAACGTATGTATCTAATTCCTGTTTTTTCACATGCATCTATTGCATTTTTAGTCGCTTCTTTAGCAAAGGGATGGGTAGCATCAATTAAAACTTTAACATCTTTTTTATTAATTAATTCAACTAAATCGTCTTTGTCTAGCGGCCTACTTATTACTTCATCTGCACCAGAATTTTTTGCTAGATTGGCACCATAATTTGTAGTCGTCGTTGCAACAATTTTAAATTTATTTTTTAGCCTTTTTATTATTTTATTGCCATTAACGGTTCCACTCATTACTAATATCATATTTTTTCCTTCTCAAAAGTTTGTTGATTAAGATAGTTGAAGAAACTAAAACGATAAACAACCAATCAAATGGAAGTAGTGAGGTTGTTCCAAATATTTTTTGCATAAACGAATTATAAACAATGATTATTTGTAATAAAATTGATGCTAACAATGCTATCAACAAAAATTTATTACCAGGCTCATTTGATTTGCAATTAAACACATTGAATAATTGAAAGAAAACAAAAGTTGTGAATGCAACGGTAACAGCCTTAGAAGGAAATTTGTTTAAATAAAAGTAATAAATTAGGAGAGTTCCAATAGCCATAATAACTCCACCATACAATATTTCAGTTAAATACTTAGATGATAGAATATCTCTTTTGACAGGTTTTTTTGCCATTATATCTTTTTCAGGAGGTTCAAGTCCCAATGCTTGAGCTAATGGTCCATCCATTATTATGTTAATCCATAATATCTGTATAGGTGTGAACGGAGTAGGTAAATCAGCAATAGAGGATGATAAAATTGATAATATAGCTCCAATGTTAGTTGATAATTGAAATTTTACAAATCTTCTTATATTGGCGAATATTGTCCTGCCTTCCTTTATAGCAAAAACTATTGTTGCGAAATTATCGTCTTGAAGAACCATGTCCGCGGTATCTTTAGCAACGTCTGTCCCACTCCCCATTGCAACTCCTATTGAGGCTTTCTTGAGTGCTGGAGCATCGTTGACACCATCTCCAGTCATTGCAACTATATAACCCTTCTTTTGTAAAGCTTTGACAATTCTTAATTTTTGTCTTGGAAGAGTTCTTGCATAAACTTTAATATCCTCTACTATTGATTCAAATTCTTTGTCACTCATTCTATCTAATTCTTCCCCTGTTAAAATTTTATCCTTATCATTTAGTATTCCCAGTTCTTTGGCTATGGCAAAGGCTGTATCTTTATGATCTCCAGTTATCATTACAATATCTATACCTGCTTTTTTACATAATTTTATAGCTTCAAATACTTCTTTTCTTGGGGGATCCATCATTCCAACAAATCCTAAAAATATTAAATCTTCCTCAAATCCATTTAATTCAGTAGTTTTTTTATAAGCTAAAGCCATAACCCTTAATGCTTTATTTGCCATTTTTTTAATTACATATTTAAATTCCTTTATGTCTTCTTCTTCCAATTTTTGAACTTTACCATTTGATTCAAAATATTTGCATTTTTTTAATACAACTTCTGGAGCTCCTTTTGTAAAAACATAATAATTTGAACCTTTTTTATGTATGGTACTCATCATTTTTCTTGAGCTATCAAAAGGTATTTCCTTAATTCTAGGATATTTCTTTTCTAAATCTTCTTTTTTGTATCCTTTTTCTTTTGCAAAATGTAGTAGAGCTATCTCCGTAGGATCGCCAATTGCTTTTTCATTAATTGTTGCATTGTTACAAAGAGTGCAAACCTTAAACGCATTTTCAGAAAGTAAATAACTTTCTCTTACACGCATTTCATTTTTTGTCAAAGTTCCAGTTTTATCTGTACATATTACATTACAAGAACCTAATGTTTCAACTGCGAGTAATTTCCTTATTATAGCATTATTCTTCGCCATTTTTTGCATTCCTAAAGCTAAAGTAAGTGTTAAAACTGCAGGTAAACCTTCAGGTACAGCAGCTACAGCAAGTGCTACAGCAGTTAAAAATGTTTTAAATATTGGCAATCCTTTTAGGGTTTGTAATATAAAAACAAGGACACAAACCGAAAGTGCAAAAGCACTTAATGTTTTGCTTAATTTTGCTATTCTTTTTTGTAATGGTGTTTTTTCTTCTTTTTCCTGAATTACTTCAGCTATTTTACCTACTTCAGTGTTCATACCAGTTGCTATTACCACACCTTTTCCCCAACCAGATACAACCTTTGATTGCATGTACACGATTAAATCTTTAGTATTTTTTGCATTTTTAGGATTATCAGCTTTTTTTACAGGCACAGATTCTCCAGTAATGCTTGATTCATCTATAGTCAAATTTGATGCATCTAATATACATAAATCTGCAGGAACTGTATCACCTTCTCTGATTATTACAATGTCTCCAGGAACTAATTCTGAAGATGGTATGTATCTTTTTTTGCCATTTCTTATTACTACCGCCTCAGGAGAAATTAATTTTTTTAGTTTTTCCATCGCTGCTTCTGCTTTATACTCCTGTATAAATCCAACTACAGCATTTATAAAAACAACTGCCAGTATTACCGTTGCATCTAAAATATCACCAACAAACCATGATATTATACTAGCTACAAGCAATATAACCATAGGATATTCCATAAATTGAGATATGAATTGTCTGAATGGGCTTACTTTTCTTTCAATCAATTCATTTTTTCCAAATTTTTTTAATCTTTTTTTAGCTTCCTGTTCTGATAGCCCTGTTTCCTTTGATTTAAATTTTTTTAAAATCTCTTGAGTATTCATAGAAGCTAGCTTTTCCATAATTTATCAACCTCATGCCGTTAATCTTATAACTTTCAGTGCTTAACGGCCTTATAATAAGCTTTGAGCTTGTTTTTTCTGCAATTTTTATTAAATATGGATATAATTCTATTGGAGGTCTTATGGAATAAATAATTTTAGCATTTTCATATATTTTGATATTAGGCGATGTTATATCATCTTTTACAACATCACTACGCATTGGTTTTACATCAGTTAAAATTATATGAAGATTGGAATTAAGTTTTATATAGTCAGCTACTTTGAAAAACTTTCCTACACCTACTTCAACAACTTTGTCTTTATCAGAACATTGTTGGATGATATACTTTGCTAAATCAACCCACATTTTACCACTGATAGAATGATAATAAGAGAGTTTAACCCTTCAGACTTAAAAAGAGTATTTGAAATCGAAAAAGCATCCTTTAAAGATCCATATCCTCTTGGCGTATTAAAAATGATGTATGATATTGGCGCAGGTTTTCTTGTAGCTCAAAAAAATAATAATGTAGTAGGGTATATAATATTTTGGATTCAAAAAAATAATGAAGGTCACATAATTTCACTGGCTGTGGATGAAAAATATCGGAGACAAGGTATAGGAACCTGCCTTGTAAACTCTGCTATAAAAATTCTGAAAAAATTTAATGTTAAAGAAGTATCATTAGAAGTTAGAAAAAGCAACAAAGTGGCTATAAAATTTTATAAGGCTTTGGGATTTAAAAAAGAAGGAGTGGTGCATAAATATTATGATGATGGAGAAGACGCATTAGTAATGAAAAAATATTTATAATGAAGTGATATGATGGAAGCAAAACTAGTATTGGAAGATGGTACAGTTATACATGGAAAAGGTTTTGGTAGTGAAACAACAAAATTTGGAGAATTAATATTTTGTACATCCATGACAGGCTACGTGGAATCACTTACAGATCCATCATATAAAGGACATATATTAATGATGACTTATCCATTAATAGGAAATTATGGTGTAAATCCTGAATGGTATCAATCTGATGGTATAAAGGCAGAAGGTTTAGTCATTAGAGAACTATGTCAACAACCTTCTCATTATGCATGTGAAAGTAATTTATCAAAATTTTTGGAAGATTATGGAATTCCAGGAATATGTGAAGTCGATACGAGAGCATTGACAATTAAAATAAGAAAAATTGGAAGCTTAAAAGGAGCTATAAGTACAGAAGATATTTCAGACAAAGAATTATTAAGTATGGTACGTGAATATCCTGATATTACTGAAATAGATCTTGTCGATGAAGTATCAACTAAAAAACCTAAATTTTTTGGTGAAGGAAATAGAACTTTAGTAATTTTAGATTGTGGTGTCAAAAGAAACATAATAAGATCTTTTGTTGAAAGAAAAACACAAGTAATTTTGCTTCCTTATCATGCCGCGCCGACCGAAATATTAGAATATGATCCAGACGCTGTTTTAGTCTCAAACGGTCCTGGAGATCCTAGAAGAGTAAAGAATGTCATTTACACAATTAAAAAATTGTCAAACAAATTACCTATTTTTGGAATATGCTTAGGTCATCAACTAATTTCTTTAGCTTTTGGAGCTAAAATATTTAAAATGAAATTTGGACACAGAGGATCAAATCATCCTGTAAAAGACATTGAAAGTGGAGAGGTATATATAACTTCACAAAATCATGGTTTTGCTGTGGATATTTCATCTTCAGATCTCCCAATAGAAATAACACAAATTAATCTTAATGATGGTACTATAGAAGGCATTAAACATAAAGAATTACCGATATTGAGTGTCCAATATCATCCAGAGGCTGGTCCTGGACCATATGATACTAGGTGGTTATTTGACAAATTTATTAAGATTATGGATGAATATTGAGGTGTTATAATGCCAAAATACAAAGATATTGATAGTGTACTAGTCATAGGCTCGGGTCCTATACAAATAGGGCAGGCAGCAGAATTTGATTATTCAGGATCACAAGCTTGTAAATCTTTACGTGAAGAGGGTGTAAAAACAATCCTTGTTAATTCAAATCCGGCTACAATACAGACAGATTTGGAAATAGCTGACAAAATATATTTAGAACCTTTGACACCAAAAATTGTTGCTAAAATAATAGAAAGAGAAAATCCTGATGCCTTACTTCCAACAATGGGCGGACAAACAGCGTTAAATGTTGCCACAAAGCTATCAGAAATGGGGGCACTTAAAGATATAAAAGTTATAGGGTCATCAATTGAAACAATACAAAGAGTTGAAGATCGTGAAATGTTCGCTAATTTTATGAAAAAAATTGGTGAACCTGTACCTAAATATAGGGCTGTAAATTCTGTTGAAGAAGCATTTGAAGCCGTTGAAGAAATAGGATTCCCAGTTATAGTACGTCCTGCATACACCCTTGGAGGAACTGGCGGTGGAGTAGCTAAAAATAAAAAAGAGCTTGAAGAAGTAGTTTCTCATGGACTTAAGATGAGTCTCGTAAATCAAGTTTTAATAGATCAATCCGTCATTGGATGGAAAGAGTTTGAATATGAAGTGATGAGAGATAGAAAGGGCACATGTATCACTGTATGTAATATGGAGAATGTAGATCCTATGGGTATTCATACAGGTGAAAGTATAGTAGTTGCTCCAGCCCAGACTCTAAGCGATGAAGATAATCAAAAACTACGTAGTGCTGCATTAAAAATAATAGATGCATTAGGTATAGAAGGTGGATGTAATATTCAATTTGCATTAAATCCTGAAACTGGAGATTATTTAGTAATAGAGGTGAACCCAAGAGTTAGTAGAAGTAGTGCTTTAGCTTCTAAAGCCACTGGATATCCAATAGCAAAAATAGCTGCAAAAATTGCTATTGGACTTACATTAGATGAAATTCAAAATGATATTACAAAAGAAACTCCTGCTTCTTTTGAACCTACTTTGGATTATGTTGTAACAAAAATACCAAGGTGGCCGTTTGACAAATTTAGAGAAATAGACAGAAGAATAGGAGTTCAAATGAAATCTACAGGAGAAGTAATGGCAATTGGACGCACAATTGAAGAATCTTTCCATAAAGCAATAAGATCTCTAGATATAGGAAAAGAAGGATTTTATGATACAAATGTAACTGAAGAAGATTTGAAATATCCAACCGATAAAAGATTATTTAAGATATATTCTGCATTAAAAAAAGGTTGGAGTATTGAAAAAATTCACAAACTTACAAAAATTGACAAATTTTTCTTGTATAAAATTTTGAACATAGTTAAGTTTGAAAAAAAATTAACTAAAAAATCTATTAAAGATCCCAAGATTCTTCGCAAAGCAAAGAGGATGGGATTTTCTGATAAAAAATTAGCTGAGATATGTAATGTAAGTGAAAGATACATTAGGAAATTAAGAAGAAAATATGGCATAAGACCTGTATATAAAATTGTTGATACATGTGCCGCAGAATTTGAAGCTAAAACTCCATATTATTACAGTACTTATGATGATGTTGATGAAGTAGAGGTAAGTGATAAAAATAAGGTGTTAATAATTGGATCAGGGCCTATAAGAATAGGACAAGGAATAGAATTTGATTATTGTTGTGTACATGCAGCTTTAGCACTTAAAAATGAAGGATTTGAAACTATAATGGTTAATAATAATCCAGAGACTGTTAGTACTGATTATGATGTGTCTGACAAACTTTATTTTGAACCACTTACTGCAGAAGATGTTTTAGAAATAATTGAGAAGGAAAAACCTGATGGTGTTATTGTACAATTTGGTGGTCAAAGTTCCATAAATTTAGCTGAAGATTTGGAAAAAGAAGGGGTTAAAATATTAGGTACACCTTATGAAAGTATAGATAAAGTAGAAGATCGTGAGCGATTTACTAAAGTTTTAAAGAAGTTAGGTATACCACATCCGCCTTATGGAATTGCCAGATCATTTAAAGAAGCAAAGAAAATTGCAAAGAAAATAGGGTACCCTGTTTTAGTAAGACCTTCCTATGTTCTTGGTGGAAGGGCAATGGAAATTGTATATAATGATAAAGAACTTAAAGAATATATAGAAGAAGCTGTTAAGGTTTCTCCAAGACATCCAATATTAATAGATAAATTTCTTGAGGATGCTATTGAGGTAGATGTTGATGCTTTATCTGATGGTGAGGATGTCTTTATAGCTGGGATAATGGAGCATATAGAAGAAGCTGGAGTCCACTCAGGAGATTCTGCTTGTGTAATACCTCCTCAAACTTTAAGTAAAGAAACTATTGAAACTATAGAAGAATATACTAGAAAACTAGCATTAGAGTTAAAAGTAGTTGGATTGATAAACATACAATATGCTGTTAAAAATGAAAATGGAAAACCTAAAGTATATGTGTTAGAAGCTAATCCACGTGCAAGTCGTACAGTTCCATTTGTTAGTAAAGCAATTGGTATCTCTTTAGCTAAAATTGCGGCAATGCTAATGGTTGGTAAAAAATTATCTGATTTTAACTTAAAAAATAGAAAACTTAAACATGTGGCTGTGAAAGAATCTGTTTTTCCATTTGTTAAATTGCCAGGGGCTGACGTAAGATTAGGTCCAGAAATGAAATCCACAGGGGAAACTATGGGAATTGATAAAAATTTTGGATTGGCATATTATAAATCACAACTTGGGGCTGATATGAAAATCCCAACAAGCGGTAATATATTAATTAGTGTTAAGGATTCTGATAAAGGAAAAATAAAAGATATTGTTAAAAAGGCTGAAAAACTAGGATTTAACATTATTGCAACAAAAGGAACTGCTGAAGCCATCAAAGATGTTGTAAAGAATGTTAAAGTTATAAATAAAGTAAGTGAAAAATCACCAAATATCAAAGATGCTTTATTAAATGGAGAGATCGATTTAGTTATTAATACACCTCATGGTAAACGATCTATGGATGATGGATATATAATGCGTAGAATGGCTGTAGATTTGGGAATTCCATATATAACTACACTTGCTGGAGC